>NZ_AJKS02000001.1 GCF_000265245.1 Halomonas smyrnensis AAD6 | reverse complement strand
ACATGAATTATCTGATCGATTGTTAAGAGCCGCTCGACTCGTGTTGGGGAGAGCATCTTGCGTTCCCGGCCGCTTGGCCAGTGCCTCGCAAGGAAGGCGTATTCTACGTGATCGGCGCGTCGTGTCAACCAGTGATCTTCAAGCTCTCGAGAGAGCGAAGCGGATGACCGACCATCGCGACAACAGCGTGAAGCGACATCCGATCGAGCCCTCAGCGGGCTACCGTAGCGAGTGGCGGGCATTCTACCGATTCCGCTGGCCTTGTCAATCGAGCGTTTCCGACAACCGCCGAAAAATCTCAAGAAAAACAAGCGCTTCTGCCACTCATCACCGCCTGCAACGTTGCCCGTCGCCGGCAGCGGATGCGTACTTTACGGATTCTCCCGGGGTCACGCAAGCCCTCTATACAAATATAGTCCGGCCGACCGTGCGGACCAAGACGATGCCCATGCCGTTTCGGCATCGCCCTGCCCCGCCGCCCTAGAAGCTGTCTTCAGGCACCCGAACGAAGCCTTCCATTAGCACCCGCGCGCTTCGACTCATGGTGGCCTTGAGCGCCGTCCAGCCGCTGGCGGCCTTGCGGGCCTCTGCCCCCACCCGCAGCGTGCCGGAGGGGTGACCGAAGCACACCGAGGTACGCTCGCCGCCGCCGGCGGCCTTGCTGACCAGGGTGCCCGGCACGGCGGCCGCGCTGGCGATGGCCACCGCGGCGGTACCCATCATGGCGTGATGCAGCTTGCCCATGGACATCGCCCTCACCAGCAGGTCGATATCCTCGGCGGCCACGGTCTTGCCGCTGGAGGCGAGATAGTCGGCCGGCGGCGCCACGAAGGCCACCTTGGGCGTGTGCTGTCGCTGAGCCGCTTCCTCGGCTCGGGCGATCAACCCCATACGCAGCGCGCCCTGGGTGCGAATCGCCTCGAGGCGCGCGAGCGCCTCGGGGTCATTGTTGATCGCCTCCTGCAGTTCGGTGCCGGTATAGCCGATGGCCGCCGCCTCGACGAAGACGGTCGGAATGCCGGCGTCGACCAGGGTCGCCTGCAGGGTGCCGATGCCCGGCACCTCGAGCTCATCGACCACGTTGCCGGTAGGGAACATGGCGCCCTCCCCGTCCGCGGGATCCATGAAATCCACCGCCACCTCGGCGGCCGGGAAGGTGACGCCATCGAGTTCGAAGTCGCCGGTCTCCAGGACCTCACCGTCCCGCATTGGGACGTGGCCGACAATGGTCTTGCCGATGTTGGCCTGCCAGATGCGCACCTCGGCGATGCCGTCCCGCGGCAGGCGCTCGGGGTCGACCAGACCGCTGGCGATGGCGAAGGGCCCCACGGCCGACGAGAGATTGCCGCAGTTGCCGCTCCAGTCGACGAAGGGAGCGTCGATGGACACCTGGCCGAACAGATAGTCGACGTCGTGATCCGGGCGCTCGCTCTTCGACAGGATCACCGTCTTGCTGGTGCTGGAGGTGGCCCCGCCCATGCCGTCGATCTGCTTGCCATAGGGATCGGGGCTGCCGATCACCCGCAGCAGCAGCGCATCGCGGGCCGCCCCGGGCGCACGAGCGGCCTCGGGCAGGTCGTCCAGGCAGAAGAACACGCCCTTGCTGGTGCCGCCACGCAAATAGGTGGCGGGAATGCGAATCTGGGTCATGCGTGGGTCGCCTCCTCGCTCTCTTCCCCTTCTAGGAAGTCCTCGGCGAAGCGCTGCAGCACGCCGCCCGCCTTGTAGATGGAGACCTCCTCGGCGGTATCCAGGCGGCAGATCACCGGCACCCGCTCCGTGCCCCCACTCTTGCGGTGGATCACCAGCGTCAGCATCGCGCCCGGAGCGGGGTCGCCCTCCACGTCGTAGGTCTCGGTGCCGTCGAGCGCCAGCGTATGACGGGTCGTGCCGGGCTCGAACTGCAGCGGCATCACGCCCATGCCGATGAGATTGGTGCGGTGGATGCGCTCGAAGCCCTCGGCGACGATCGCCTCCACGCCGGCGAGCGCCACGCCCTTGGCCGCCCAGTCCCGCGACGAACCCTGGCCATAGTCGGCGCCGGCGATGATGATCAGCGGCTGACGACGCGCCATGTAGGCCTCGATGGCCTCCCACATGCGGGTGACCTTCCCTTCCGGCTCGATCCGCGCCAGCGAGCCCTGGATCACCTCACCCGCTTCGTCGCGCACCATCTCGTTGAACAGCTTGGGATTGGCCAGCGTCGCGCGCTGGGCGGTGAGATGGTCACCGCGGTGGGTGGCGTAGGAATTGAAGTCCTCTTCCGGCAGGCCCATCTTCGCCAGATACTCGCCGGCGGCGCTGTCGGCCATGATGGCGTTGGACGGCGACAGATGGTCGGTGGTGATGTTGTCCGGCAGGATCGCCAGCGGCCGCATGCCCTTGAGCCCGCGCTCGGCGGCCATGGTGCCTTCCCAGTAGGGCGGCCGGCGGATATAGGTGCTCTGCGGGCGCCAGTCGTAGAGCGGGCTCTCGGCGGCCTCCACCGCATCGAGATCGAACATCGGGATATAGACCTCCCGGAACTGCTCGGGCTTGACGTACTCGCCGACGATGGCGTCGATCTCCTCGTCCGAGGGCCACAGGTCCTTGAGGGTGATCGGCTGGCCGTCGGGATCGAAGCCCAAGGCATCCTGCTCGATATCGAAGCGCACCGTGCCGGCGATGGCGTAGGCCACCACCAACGGCGGCGAGGCCAGGAAGGCCTGCTTGGCATAGGGATGAATGCGCCCGTCGAAGTTGCGGTTGCCGGACAGCACGGCGGTGGAATAGAGATCGCGGTCGATGATCTCCTGCTGGATCTTCGGGTCCAGGGCACCGGACATGCCGTTACAGGTGGTGCAGGCGTAGGCGACGATGCCGAAGCCGAGCCTCTCGAGCTCCGGCAGCAGGCCGGCCTCTTCCAGGTAGAGGCGTGCGACCTTGGACCCCGGCGCGAAGGACGACTTCACCCAGGGCTTGCGCACGAGGCCCAGCGCGTTGGCCTTCTTCGCCAGCAGGCCGGCGGCCACCACGTTGCGCGGATTGGAGGTATTGGTGCAGCTGGTGATGGCGGCGATGATCACCGCGCCATCGGGCATCAGTCCCTCGCGCTCTTCCTGCTGCGCCTTCGCGTAATCGACCGCGACGCCGCGGTCGTGCAGCGCGCTGGTCGGCAGGCGGCGATGCGGGTTGGAGGGGCCGGCCAGGTTGCGCTCCACGGTCGACAGGTCGAATTCCAGCACCCGCTCGTACTCGGCGCCGGCCAGGTCGTCCGCCCACAGGCCGGCCTGCTTGGCGTAGGTCTCGACCAGCTCGACCTGCTCGGGCTCGCGCCCGGTGATCTTGAGGTAGTCGAGGGTCTGGTCGTCGATGTAGAACATCGCCGCGGAGGCACCGTACTCCGGCGTCATGTTGGAGATGGTGGCACGGTCGCCGATGGTCAGGCTCGCCGCCCCCTCGCCGAAGAACTCCAGATAGGCCCCCACCACCCGTTCGTTGCGCAGGAACTCGGTGATCGCCAGCACGATATCGGTGGCGGTGATGCCGGGCTTGCGCTTGCCGGTCAGCCGCACGCCGACGATGTCGGGCAGGCGCATCATCGAGGGGCGGCCCAGCATCACGGTCTCGGCCTCGAGGCCGCCGACGCCGATGGCGATCACCCCCAGGCAGTCGATATGCGGGGTGTGGCTGTCGGTGCCGACGCAGGTATCCGGGAAGGCGATGCGCTTTCCATTCTCATCGGGGCGCGCCTGCACCACCGGCGACATCTTCTCCAGGTTGATCTGGTGCATGATGCCGTTGCCGGCGGGAATGACGTCGACGTTCTCGAAGGCGGTGCGCGTCCAGTCGATGAAGTCGAAGCGATCCTCGTTGCGGCGATCCTCCACCGCCCGGTTCTGCTCGAAGGCGTCCTGCTCGAAGCCGGCATGCTCCACGGCCAGGGAGTGGTCGACGATCAGCTGGGTCGGCACCACCGGATTGACCTTGGCCGGGTCGCCGCCGCGCTCGGCGATGGCGTCGCGCAGTCCGGCCAGATCGACCAGCGCCGTCTGGCCGAGGATGTCGTGACAGACCACGCGGGCCGGGTACCAGGGGAAGTCCAGGTCGCGCTTGCCGTCGATGATCTGCTCGAGGGCGGCGTCGCGCAGGCCCGGCTCGCAGCGGCGAACCAGCTGCTCGGCCAGCACTCGGGCGGTGTAGGTCAGGGTATCGTAGGCGCCGGGGCGAATCGCCTCGACCGCCTCGCGGGTATCGAAGTAGTCCAGCCCGGTGCCGGGCAGGGGCTTGCGGTAATCGGTATTCATGGCGTGGCCACCCTCGGATCGGGTCGTGGACAGGAAAGGACGCGCCGGAAGCAGCAGTGAAGCCGGGGACAAGGCGAAGCGAGGGTCCTACGCCATGGATGGCGTCGGTAGCGCCCAGGGATGGGTTCACAGCGCCCTCGCGCAGACTTGTCCCCGGCGATGCTCATGCCGGGCATCGAACTGAAGCGTCAGTCTCGCTCCTCGATCGGCACCCACTCGCTATGCTCCGGCCCGGTGTAGTCGGCGCTCGGGCGGATGATGCGATTGTTCTCGCGCTGCTCGAAGACGTGGGCGCACCAGCCGGTGACCCGCGAGCAGACGAAGATCGGGGTGAACAGCTTGGTGGGAATACCCATGAAGTGATAGGCGCTGGCGTGGAAGAAGTCGGCGTTGCAGAACAGCTTCTTCTCGCGCCACATCACCGCCTCGACGCGCTCGGAGACCGGATAGAGCACGCTGTCGCCCACATCTTCGGCCAGCTGCTTCGACCACTTCTTGATGATGGCGTTGCGCGGATCGGACTCGCGATAGATCGCATGGCCGAAGCCCATGATCTTGTCGCGGCGGGAGAGCATGCCGAGGATCTCGCGCTCGGCCTCCTCCGGCGACTGCCAATGCTCGATCATCGCCATGGCGGCCTCGTTGGCGCCGCCGTGCAGCGGGCCGCGCAGCGAGCCAATGGCCCCGGTCACGCAGGAATGCATGTCGGAGAGGGTCGAGGCACAGACCCGCGCGGTGAAGGTCGAGGCGTTGAACTCGTGCTCGGCGTAGAGGATCAGCGAGACGTTCATCACCCGGGCGTGCAGCTCGGAGGCCGGCTCGCCGCGCAGCAGGTGCAGGAAGTGCCCGCCCACGGACGCGTCGTCGGTCTCGGTCTCGATACGCACGCCATCGTGGCTGAAGCGATACCAGTAGCAGATGATCGAAGGCAGCGCCGCCAGCAGGCGGTCGGCGACGTCCTGCTGCTGATCGAAGCTCTCCTCGGTCTCGAGGTTGCCGAGCATCGAGGCGCCGGTGCGCATCACGTCCATGGGGTGGGCATCGGCCGGAATCTGCTCGAGCACGGCCTTCAGCGCCGGCGGCAGGCCGCGCAGGCCCTGGAGCTTGGCGATGTAGGCATCGAGCTCTTCCCGGTTGGGCAGCTTGCCCTTGAGCAGCAGGTAGGCCACTTCCTCGAAGCGCGCCTTGTCGGCGAGTTCGCTGATGTCGAAGCCACGGTAGGTCAGGCCGGCACCGCTCTTGCCGACGGTGCACAGGGCGGTGGAGCCGGCGCTCTGACCGCGCAGGCCGGCGCCGCCGATCGGTTTGTCTGCCATGGTGTCTCTCCTCTTGCTGCGTGAGCTTGGCGTGGTGTTGTTGTTGGAAGACGGTTCGGGACGCGCTTATGCGTCCTCGCCCTTGTCGGCAAAGAGCGCATCGAGCTTGCGCTCGAAGTCGTGGTAGTTGAGGAAGTCGTAGAGCTCCTCGCGGGTCTGCATCTGGTCCACCACGTCGCGCTGGTGGCCCTGATCGTGAATGCTCTGATAGACCCTGAGCGCCGCGGCGTTCATGGCGCGGAAGGCCGACAGCGGATAGAGCACCATGCGGCAGCCGACCTCGGCGAGCTCCTGCTGGGTGAACAGCGGGGTGGCGCCGAACTCGGTGATGTTGGCCAGTATCGGCGCGTCGAGGCGCTCGCAGAAGGCGCGGTAGTCGTCCAGCGTATGCACGGCCTCGGCGAAGATGGCATCGGCGCCCGCCTCGATGCAGGCGTTGGCACGCTCGATGGCGGCCTCGAGCCCTTCCTTCTGGAAGGCATCGGTGCGGGCGATCAGGTAGAAGTCGGGATCGAGGCGCGCATCGGCGGCGGCCTTGATGCGGTCGACCATCTCCTGCTGGGAGACGATGGCCTTGTTGGGTCGATGACCGCAGCGCTTCTGGGCCACCTGGTCCTCCAGATGCACGGCGGCGACGCCGGCACGCTGCATCTCCTTCACCGTGCGGGCGATGTTGAAGGCGCCGCCCCAGCCGGTGTCGATGTCCACCAGCAGCGGCAGGTCGGTGGCGCCGCAGATGCGATGGGCGTCCTCGACCACGTCATTCATGGTGGTCATGCCGAGGTCCGGCAGGCCGAAGGAGGCGTTGGCCACCCCGCCGCCGGACAGGTAGATCGCCTGATGGCCGACGCGTTCTGCCATCATCGCGGTGTAGGCATTGATGGTGCCGACGATCGGCAGCGGCCGACTGGCCTCGAGGGCGGCGCGGAAACGGGCGCCGGGCGTCGCTTGGGTCATGGGTTTCTCCGGTCGGTGGCGGAGGCCTGGTCAGCGGCCTCCTGTTCCTGTTCGAGGACGGCGGCGTAGCGCTCGACGACGTTCTCCCGCGAGGCGCTGACGTGGCGCCGCATCAGCAGCTCGGCGAGCTCGGCGTCGCCGGCCTCGATGGCATCGACGATGCGGTGGTGCTCGACGAAGGCCCGCTGGGGACGCGAGCCGCTGGCGCTGAACTGGGTGCGATACAGCCGCACCAGGTAGTAGAGGTCATCGCACAGCATGCCCATCAGCATCCTGTTGTGGCTGCCCTGGACGATGCGGTAGTGGAAGTCCAGGTCGCCCTCGCGCTGATAGTAGGCCTCGCCGCGGCTCAGGTCGCTCTGCCGCTCGTGAAGCGCCAGCACCTCGCGCAGCCCGGCGATCTCCTCGGGCGTCATGTGCTCGGCGGCGATCCGCGCCGCCATGCTTTCCAGCGCCTCGCGCACGTCGAACAGCTCGAGCAGCTCCTGAATCGAGAGCTTCACCACCCGAGCCCCCACGTGCGGCACCCGTTCGATCAGCCGGTGCGCCTCGAGGCGACGCATCGCCTCGCGCAAGGGCCCACGGGAAATGCCGTAGGTACTCGACAGGCCGGGTTCGGTGATCTTGCTGCCCGGCGCCAGCTCACCGCGGACGATGGCGTCCTGCAGCTGCTGGAAGACGCGCTCCGCCAGGGTGCGGACCTCGGGCGTCTGAACCGATGGTGTCTGGGCGTTGGTCATGTTAATTGTCGACAATCAAGGGATGTAGGCACTCTAGCCAGTGCCGTCTCAGGGGTCAATACGCGCCATGATCGCACCTATCCCCCTTTGGTTGTAAACAACCCGGCGCGTCGCCCCGTCCAACGACGCCGGCAGGGACACCCCGTCGTCGAGCGACCATGCGGCGACGGGACAAAGCCCCTCGTGGCGCCTAGAATGTGCCGCCTGACGAGGGAAACCGCATCGATGACATCACCACTCGAGATCACCCCCCATCCCTATCGGGACGCTCCCCTGGCCGCCTTCGCCGCCCTGCGCCATCGTCCCGGCGCCGTGCTGCTCGACAGCGGCCGCCCCGCCGCCCCGGGTGGCCGCTACGACATTCTCTCCTGCGACCCCCTGAGCGTGCTGGAGGTCGACGCCGAGGGCCGCTGCCACGGCGATGATGCGCCCACGGACCTGGCGCCCTTCGACGCCCAGCGAGCCCTGCTCGAGCGGCTGCCGCGCGACGTGCCCGCCAGCGAACTGCCCTTCCTCGGCGGACTGATCGGCTACTGGAGCTACGACCTCGGCCGCTGCCTGGAGCCGATTCCCGGCAGTGCCCGCCCCGCGGCCGAGCTGCCGGCGGCCCGGGTCGGCCTCTATGACTGGGCGCTGATCCAGGATCACGACCGCCGGGAGGCCTGGCTGGTCGCCACGCCGGAACGCCGCACCGAGGTGCTGAGCTGGCTGGACGCGGCGGCCGACGCTCGAGACGCTCCCCAGGCCCACGACGGCGGGTTCCGGCTGACCGGCGAGTTCGCGGCGGAGATGAGCCGCGACGACTACCTGGCCCGCTTCGACGCCGTGCAGCGCTACATCCGCGCCGGGGACTGCTACCAGATCAATCTCGCCCAGCGCTTCAGCGCGCCCTACGAGGGCGACCTGTGGACGGCCTATCGCCGCCTGCGCCAGGCCACGCCAACGCCCTTCTCCGGCTTCCTCGAATGGGGCCAGCAGGCGATCCTGTCGATGTCGCCGGAGCGCTTCTTGCACTGCGCCGAGGGCCAGGTGGAAACGCGCCCGATCAAGGGCACCCGGCCGCGGGGCGCCACGCCGGAAGAGGACCGCGGGCTGGAGGAGGAGCTCACGGCGAGCGTCAAGGATCGCGCCGAGAACGTGATGATCGTCGACCTGCTGCGCAACGATCTGGGGCGGGTATGCCGCCCCGGCACGGTGCGAGTGCCCCAGCTGTGCGGGCTGGAAAGCTACGCCAACGTCCATCACCTGGTCAGCGTGGTGACCGGCGAGCTGGCCGAGCAGCACTCGCCCCTGGCGCTGCTGGCCGCCGCCTTCCCCGGCGGCTCGATCACTGGGGCCCCCAAGGTGCGCGCCATGCAGATCATCGACGAGCTGGAACCCTCGGCGCGCAGCGCCTACTGCGGCAGCCTCGGCTACGTCGACGTGCGCGGCCACATGGACACCTCCATCGCCATCCGCACCGCCGTGGCCGACCGCGGCCGGCTGCACCTGTGGGGCGGCGGCGGCCTGGTGGCGGACTCCGAGGGCGAGGCGGAATATACCGAGACCCTGGACAAGATCCGCCATCTGATGGCGGCGCTGAGCGACCCCGACTGACGCCTCCCGAGAAGCCCTCGCCCACCCCGCCGGAACAAGCCGTCATGGAATAAAGAAATCCGCCTTTAATTCTTAGCGGAATAAACACCCAAGCAATCGGTATTGGGGCCGCTCATGGCGGCTCTGCTAGGGTAGCGTCAACGAGAACACCATCATTCTGGGAGGCGCTCATGGAGCCGCAACTCGACGCCATCAATCGCGACCTGGGCCAGGACCCCGAGGCCCTGATCCGCTGGGCCCTGGAACAGGGGGCCCGACCGATCGTCACCACCAACTTCCGCCCCTTCGAGGCGGTGATCCTGCACATGGTCAGCCAGGTGCGCCCGGACATCCCGGTGGTATGGATGGACCACGGCTACAACACCGAAGCCACCTATCGCTTCGCCGATGCGGTGGTGAAGCAGCTCGGCCTCAACCTGGTCAGCTACATTCCGCGTCGCACCCGGGCGCACCGCGAGGCCGTCGAGGGCCCCATGCCGGGCATCGACGACCCGCGCCACGAGGCCTTCACCGAAGAGGTCAAGCTCGAGCCGTTCCATCGTGCCCTGAGCGAGATGGCCCCGGACGTCTGGTTCACCGCGCTGCGCGCCGAGGACACCCCGGAGCGCGCCAAGATGGACCCGGTCAGCCGCAACGCCGACGGCCTGCTGAAGATCGCCCCGCTGCTGCACTGGAGCGCCCGCGACATGTACCAGTACCTGGAAGCCCACGGCCTGCCCAACGAGTTCGACTACTTCGACCCCACCAAGGTGGAAGAGAAGCGCGAGTGCGGCCTGCACCTGCAGCACTGAGCCGACCGTGAACGCCAACGCCGGCGCCCGTCCATCTGGACGGGCGCCGGCGCTTTATTGGACCGAACGCCCCCGACCGGTGCGTGGCCCTGGTGAAGGGCCGGCCTCCGCGCCTCCGCCGGACAGCCGACGCGCGGCTCGGCCCTTGAGCTCAAGCGGCAAGGAAGCCTGCCCTCAGCGCACCGGCAGCTCGATGTCGTCGAACAGCGCCTGCTCGTGACGCGGCCCGGCGGCCAGGGCGGCATCGACCAGCTCGCGATCCAGATGATCGGCGAAGCCCTGCAGGAAGTCGTACATGAAGCTGCGCATGAAGGTGCCGCGTCGGATGGCGATCTTGGTGGTGGAGCTCTCGAACAGGTGGCTGGCATCCAGCGCCACCAGATCGCCATCGAGCTCCGGATCCACCGCCATGTGGGCGACGATGCCCACGCCCATGCCCAGTCGCACATAGGTCTTGATGACGTCGGCGTCGGCGGCGGTCAGTACCACATTGGGCGTCAGCCCCTCGGCACGGAAGGCATCGTCGAGCTGCGAGCGGCCGGTGAAGCCGAACACGTAGGTCACCAGCGGGTACTCGGCCAGCGCTTCCAGGGTCAGCGACTCCAGCGCCGCCAGCGGATGATCGCGGGGCACCAGCAGGCAGCGGTTCCAGCGATAGCAGGGCAGCAGCACCAGGTCGTTGAACAGCTCCAGCGACTCGGTGCAGATGGCGAAATCGGCCTGCCCTTCGCTGACCATCTGGGCGATCTGCTTGGGCGTGCCCTGCTGCATGTGCAGGGCGACGTCGGGATACTTGCGGGTGAAATCGCGGATCACCGGCGGCAGCGCGTAGCGCGCCTGGGTATGGGTGGTGGAGATGGACAGGCTGCCACGCCGCTCGTCGCTATGCTCCTGGGCGACGTGCTTGATATTCTCGGTGAGGCGCAGTACCTGGCCGGCCAGGTCGATGATCGCCTGCCCCGCCGGGGTGACCCGGGTCAGATGCTTGCCGCTGCGGGCGAAGATCTCCACGCCCAGCTCGTCCTCGAGCAGGCGGATCTGCTTGGAAATGCCCGGCTGCGAGGTATAGAGACTCTGGGCGGTGGCCGAGACGTTGAGATTGTGACGCGAGACTTCCCAGATATATCTCAGCTGCTGAAGCTTCATGCCTGCCTCTCCCCCTGGCTCGCCCGGCCGCGTAAAGACCATTGTGAAATAAGAATATCATCCATAATTACTTTATAGCATAGCAGACCCACCGACACACGCCCGGGGACGAGGCACCACGCTGAAACGCGGGATTTGCCAGCATCCTAACCGACCGCTAACATCGAGCCACCCAGCATGCCCGAGAGCATGCCCAGACCATCCGCGCATGATGCGCAATGCAGTAATTGGAGAATCCCCATGGCCAACAACGTCGATGTCACCAATGCCAACTTCGAGCAGGAAGTGCTCAACGCCGACACCCCGGTGCTGCTGAAGTTCTGGGCCCCCTGGTGCGGCCCCTGCAAGGTCATGGCACCGGTGGTCGACGAGGTCGCCGAGGAACGCGACGGCAGCCTCAAGATCGTCAGCATCAACGTGGATGACGCCCCGGAAATCGCCGCCGAACAGGGCGTTCGCGGCGTGCCCACCGTGATGCTGTTCAAGTCAGGCGCCAAGGTCGCCTCTCTGGTCGGCGCCCAGTCCAAGTCCCAGCTGACCCAGTTCATCGACCAGAACGCCTGATCGATCGACCCAGGCTGCGGTCTCCACGACGCCCCGGCTCCGGCCGGGGCGTCGTCGTCTGGGGTCAGTCGTCGCCGCGGTCCCGGCTCTTGCCCTGACGACGCTCGGAGGGAGGACGATTGGCGGTCTCGAGAGGCGCGCTGCCCGATCCCAGCAGGTGGGCGATCCAGCGCGTCTGGGGATGGCTGTCCAGGGCGATCTTCAGGGTCATGGTCAGCACCACCGACAGCAGCATGCCCACCGCGCCGAAGATCCAGCCCCACACCACCAGCGACAGGAAGGCCACGAAGGTGGAAAGCCCCAGGGCACGCCCCATGACCCGCGGCTCGACCAGGTTGCCGAGCACGAAGTTCACGCCCAGATAGGCCCCGCTGAGCATCACCGCCTTGACCACCCCGCCCTCCGGCGACACCAGCAGCAGCATCACCGGCGGCACCGCGGCGATGGCCGAGCCGATGTTGGGGATATAGTTGAGGGAGAAGGCCAGCACCGCCCACAGCAGCGGGAACTCCACACCGATCAGCCTGCAGGCCAACCAGATCAGCGCCCCGGTGGCCAGGCTGATCACCGTCTTCACCGCCAGATAGCGCTTCAGGGTCAGGCTGAACTCCTGGAAGCGACGCAGGCTGGGCGCCGGGTTGACCAGCGCCCGGGAGACCTTGTCGCGGAAGTTCAGCGTCTCGAACATCAGGAACATCACCAGCAGCGCCACCACCACGCTCTGCATCATCAGGTTGCCGACCTGGCCGAGCACCGTCGGCAGCCAGTCGCCGAGCTGCTGGGCGTCGATCAGCTCGGCCAGGCGATCGGTGTCGATGGCCAGCCCCAGGCTAGCCAGGCCATCGAGCAGGCTCAGGTAATACTGATTGAGCTTCTCCTCGATGCCCGGCAGGGCATCGACGAAGGTGCCGACGCTGTTGACCAGCAGCAGGCCCAGCAGCGAGATCAGCCCGCCGATCACCACCAGCGTCAGCCAGACCGAGAGCCGCAGGCCGAGGCCCAGCCGGTTCAGCCAGTGCACCGGCCCGGTACAGACCACGGCGATGAACAGCGACAGCAGCAACGGTACCAGCAGGCTGGACCCCAACCGCATGCCGGCGACGATCACCACCAGGGCAGCCAGCGCCAGCGTCAGATTGAGAGGGATACTGCTCGGGGTATCGTTCTCGGGTGCCGCCATGCCGCCCACTCCACCATTGAAAGGACCGCCATCATGACGCCTGACGCCCCGCCACACAACGCGGCGCGGTGGCGCCATCGTGCAAGCTCGAAGGAATCGGCCGGCGCTCAGGAACCCGGGCGCGTCTGACGGCTCAAAGCGGACGAATCCCTCGCCAACAAGGAAGACGTCATGCGCCTCGACCGCCATTCGCTTCGCCCTGGTGCCCGCCTGTCCGGCGGCCTGCTCGCCCTGACCCTTGCCACGCTGCCGATGGCCGCCGCGGCCAATGGCCAGCCCGCGCCGCATCGCCTCGACGTCCAGGCCCGCGCCGAACTCGAGGTGGTGCCGGACCAGGCCACGCTCAACGCCCGGCTGTGGGAGCGCACGCCGGCGATCGCCCAGCGCGACGCCAGCGGCGGCGACGCCCTGGCGCTGAGCCAGGCCCGCAGCCAGCTCGAGGAGCGCGCCGCCACGCTGATTCAGGCGCTCGAGGGGGCCGGCGTCGAGCGCGACGCCATCAGCGCCGGCTCGCTGCGCGTGCAGCCCGAGAGGATTCGCGAATCCAGCGGCCCCGACGGCGAGACCGAGACGCTCGCGCGCACCCGCCTCGAACGGCCCATGAAAGTCGAGATCCACGAGCTCGACCGCCTGCCGACGATTCTCGACGCCCTGACCGAGGCCGGCGTCGACGCCCTCGACGGCGTCACCTACGACCTCGCCGATCGCGACGCGGCCACCGACGAGGCCCTGAGCCAGGCCCTTCAGCGCGCGAAACACAAGGCCGAGCTGATGGCCGGCACCCTCGACGTCACGCTGGGCGACGTGCTGTCGGTCAGCGAGAACCAGGCGCCGGTCTTTCAGCCGCGAATGATGGCGATGAGTGCCGACGCCCGGGAAAGCGGCGGCGCCACCGAGTACCGCCCCGGCACCCTCTCCATCGACGCCGCGGTCAGCGTCAGCTGGGAGATCGAGGGGCCACAGGGTGAGGAGTGAGGCGTAAGGAGCAAGCTGCAAGCTGCAAGCTGCAAGCTGCAAGCTGCAAGCTGCAAGCTGCAAGCTGCAGGTCGACAGCCTGAAATCGCCTGAAGCAAAAGAAAACCCCGAAGGCTCAACCCTCGGGGTTTCTTGTCGCTCGGCGCTTACCTTCTAGCTCGGCGCTTAGACGTTAACCGTCTCGACGCCACCCAGGTAGGGCCGCAGCGCCTCGGGCACCGTGATCGAGCCGTCGGCGTTCTGATGGTTCTCCATCACCGCGATCAGGCAGCGGCCCACGGCCAGGCCGGAGCCGTTGAGGGTGTGCAGCAGCCGCGGCTTCTTCTCGTCGGGATGACGGAAGCGGGCCTGCATGCGGCGCGCCTGGAAGTCCTCGCAGTTGGAGACCGAGGAGATCTCGCGGTAGGTGTCCTGGCTCGGCAGCCAGACCTCCAGGTCGTAGGTCTTGGCGGCACCGAAGCCCATGTCGCCGGTGCACAGGGTCACCACGCGGTATGGCAGCTCCAGCGCCTGCAGCAGCGCCTCGGCGTGGCCGCGCATCTCCTCCAGGGTGTCGTAGCTGGTCTCGGGCTCGACCAGCTGCACCATCTCGACCTTGTCGAACTGGTGCTGGCGGATCATGCCGCGGGTATCGCGGCCGTGGGAGCCGGCCTCGCTGCGGAAACACGGCGTGTGCGCGGTCAGGCGCATCGGCAGCCGCTTGTGCTCAAGGATCTCGTCGCGGGCGAAGTTGGTCAGCGGCACCTCGGCGGTGGGGATCAGGCGATAGCCGCGCTCGTCCTCAAGGCGGAACAGGTCCTCACCGAACTTGGGCAGCTGGCCGGTCCCGTACAGCGAGTCATCGTTGACCATGTAGGGGACGTAGCACTCCTCGTAGCCGTGCTCGAGGGTCTGCTTGTCGAGCATGAACTGCGTGAGGGCGCGGTGCAGGCGGGCGATGGTGCCGCGCATCACCGCGAAGCGGGCGCCGGTCAGCTTGGACGCCAGATCGAAGTCGAGCTGGCCGGTCCGGGCGCCCAGATCGACGTGGTCACGGACCTCGAAGTCGAAGCCGCGCGGCGTGCCCCAGCGGTGCAGCTCGACGTTGTCGTCTTCGCTGTCGCCCTGAGGGACACTCTCGTGGGGCAGGTTCGGCAGGCCACTGATCTGCTCGTCCCACTCGGCCTGCAGCTCGGCCAGGCGCGCCTTGGCGGCATCCAGGCGCTCGCCCAGATCGCTGACCTCGTCGAGCAGCGGCTGGATGTCCTCGCCGGCGGCCTTGGCCTTGCCGATCGCCTTGGACCGGGTGTTGCGCTCGTTCTGCAGGCGCTCGGTCTCGGCCTGAAGCTCCCGGCGCCGGGATTCGAGGTCGGCGAGACGAGCGGTATCGAGGGCAAAGCCCCGGGTGGCCAGTCGTTGGGCGACCATCTCGAGGTCGCCGCGCAGCAGTTTGGGATCGAGCATGGAATCCGGTCCGTCGCAGTCGGTGAAATCAACAAACGCAAGGCGGCCATTGTAGGCAAAAGCCCGCCCCGGCGCCACGCGCCAGGATGCGTGTCGCGGCCCGTCGCGGTACAGTAGGGGATTCCTTCTCCCCTGCCGTGCGCGGCAGCGACAGCGACCGAAAAACGCCATGATCGCCAGACTGGACACCGGGCGCCTCAGCGCCTCCGACCGTTCCGACGCCCCCTACCTGCACTTTCTCGAGGCCCTGAAGGACGCCGGCTTCGAGGGCGAGATCGCCCCCGACTACGCCAACCGCACGGTGCTGGCCACCGACAACTCGATCTACCAGCGCCTGCCCCAGGCGGTGATCTATCCCAGCAACGCCGAGGATCTCGAGCGCCTGGCCCGGCTGGCCGCTCGCGACGAGTTCCGCCGGGTGGCGCTCGCCCCGCGCGGCGGCGGCACCGGCACCAACGGCCAGTCGCTGACCGACGGCCTGGTGGTCGACGTCTCCAAGCACATGAACGCCATCCTCGACATCGACGTCGAGGCGCGCCGGGTGCGCGTCCAGGCCGGCGTGGTCAAGGACCAGCTCAATGCCGCGCTCAAGCCCCACGGGCTGTTCTTCGCCCCCGAGCTCTCCACCTCCAACCGCGCCACCCTCGGTGGCATGATCGCCACCGATGCCAGCGGCCAGGGCAGCTGCGAGTACGGCAAGACCCGCGACCATGTGCTCGAACTCGACAGCGTGCTGCTCGGCGGCGAGCGCCTGGTCACCCGCCCGGTGGACGACGACGAGCTCGAGGCGCTGTGCCAGCGCGACGACGCCGTGGGCCGGGTGCATCGCATGGCCCGCGAGATCATCGACACCGAGCGCGAGCGCATCCGCGACACCTTCCCGCCGCTCAACCGCTGCCTGACCGGCTACGATCTCGCCCATCTGCGCACCGAGGACGGCAAGTTCGACCTCAACAGCGTGCTGTGCGGCGCCGAGGGCTCGCTGGCCTTCACCAGCGAGGCGGTGCTCAACGTGCTGCCGATCCCGAAGCATTCGACCCTGGTCAACGTGCGCTACGCCGGCTTCATGGACGCCCTGCGCGACGCCAAGGCGCTGATGGCGAGCTCCGCCTCTCCAACGTCCATCGAGACGGTGGACGACAAGGTGCTGGGCCTGGCCCAGCAGGACTTCGTGTGGGACAGCGTCGGCGAGTTCTTTCCTGACACCGGCGACACGCCGACCCACGGCATCAACCTGGTCGAGTTCAACGACGACGATCCCGAGCGCCTGAGTGAGCGGGTCGCGGCCTTCTGCGAGCACCTCGCCCAGGACGACAGCGTCACCCGCCTGGGCTACACCCAGGCCGTGGGCCGCGCGGCGATCACCCGGGTCTACGGCATGCGCAAGCGCGCCGTGGGCCTGCTCGGCAACGTCCAGGGCGAGAAGCGCCCGCTGCCCTTCGTCGAGGACACCGCGGTGCCGCCGGAGCAGCTGGCCGATTACATCGCCGAGTTCCGCGCCCTGCTCGACGCCCGCGGCCTGGCCTACGGCATGTTCGGCCACGTCGACGCCGGCGTGCTGCACGTGCGCCCGGCGCTGGACATGAAGGACCCGGCCCAGGAGGCGATGATCCGCGAGATCTCCGACGAGGTCGCCGCGCTGACGCAGAAATACGGCGGCCTGCTGTGGGGCGAGCACGGCAAGGGCGTGCGCTCGGAGTACGCCCCGGCCTTCTTCGGCCCGCTCTACCCGAGCCTGCAGCGGCTCAAGGGCGCCTTCGACCCGCATAACCAGCTTAATCCGGGCAAGATCGCGACGCCTTTCGAAGAGAACGAAACGCCGGACGACGACGAGCAGGCCGTGAAATGGGTCGACCCGGGCCTGCTGGCCATCGACGGGGTGCCGACCCGCGGCCAGCACGACCGCCGGATCGACGAGCGGGTCTGGCAGGCCCACGGCGACGCCGTCTACTGCAACGGCAACGGCGCCTGCTACAACTACGACCCCGACGACGCCATGTGCCCGTCGTGGAAGGCCACCCGCCAGCGCATCCATTCGCCCAAGGGCCGCGCCAGCCTGATGCGTGAATGGCTGCGCCTGCAGGGCGAGGCCGGCGTCGACGTGCTCGAGGCCTCGCGCGACGCCCGACGCGGCGGCGCCTGGGGCGCGCTCAAGGCCTTCCCCGGCAAGCTGAAGAACACCCTGGCCAAACGCCGCGGCGAGGACGACTTCTCCCACGAGGTCTACGACGCCATGGCGGGCTGCCTGGCCTGCAAGTCCTGCGCCGGCCAGTGCCCGGTGAAGGTCAGCGTGCCGACCTTCCGCTCGCAGTTCCTCGAGGTCTATCACGGCCGCTACCTGCGTCCGCCCCGCGACTACCTGATCGGCGGGCTGGAGTTCATGATGCCGGCGCTGTCCCGCGTCGCGCCGCTCTACAACGCCGCCCTGGGCAACCGCTGGATCAGCCGCCTGCTGGCAGGCCCCGTGGGCATGGTCGACAGCCCCCGGTTGTCCCGGGCGCGCCTCGACAAGCAGCTCGAGGCCTGGGGCGTGCCCGAGGCCACGCCGACCACGCTTGGCCGACTCACCGCGGCTCAGAAGGCCAACAGCGTGGTGCTGGTGCAGGACGCCTTCACCAGCCACTTCGAGTCCCGGCTGGTGATGGACGTGGTCGAGCTGCTCGAGCGCCTCGACGTGCGGGTGTTCGTCGCGCCCTTCGCGCCCAACGGCAAGCCGCTGCACGTGCAGGGCTTCCTCGGCGCCTTCGAGCGCACCGCCGAGAAGCAGGCCGAGCGCCTGCGGACGCTGGCCGAGGCCGGCGTGCCGCTGGTCGGCATCGACCCGGCGATGACCCTGACCTACCGCCAGGAATACGTGAAGGCGCTGGGCGCCGAGGCCGTGCCCGAGGTGCAGCTGCTGCCCGAATGGCTGAGTGAGCGGTTGGCAGAGCGAGCGCCCGAGCTGGCGCCGCAGGGCGCCCGCCTCGACGACCCCGGCTACCGGCTGCTCGCCCACTGCACCGAGAAGACCAATGCCCCGGGCACGCCCAGGGCCTGGCAGCGGCTGTTCGCCGCCTTCGGCCTCGAGCTCGAGGTGGTCGCCACCGGCTGCTGCGGCATGTCCGGCACCTATGGTCACGAGGCGCGCAACCTCGAGACCTCGAAGACCATCTACGCCCAGTCCTGGCAGCCCAAGGTCGAGGACCCGGCCAACGCCGGACGGCTGCTGGCCAGCGGCTACTCCTGCCGCAGCCAGGCCAGGCGGCTCTCGGATGCCGCCCTGCCCCATCCGCTGCAGGGGCTTCTTACCGCGCTCAAGCGGGCCACCTGAGCGCGGCCGCACCTCACCCCGGCCCGGAGGCGAGATCATGTCACGCACGCCGATCGTCATCGGCCTGCTGCCGGTCGCCGCCGGGCTGCCGTGGCCCTGGCTCGGCCGGCTGCCCCTGGGGCAGCTGCCGGCGATATCCTGATCCGCCGCGGCCACACCCACTTCTACGTTCCCCTCACCGGCATGCTGCTGATCGGCGCCATACTGACGCTGCTGCCGTGGCTTTTCCGACGATGACGCGTTATCGACGTGATTCATCGCTTCCATCGATTGCATGTCGGGGTCGGCAGCGCTAGTCTGCGCGCCCTTTACCCCAACCCTGACGAGAGAGCGAACGACCATGGAGCATGCCGGTTTCGACCTGGCGATGATCGGCCTGCTGGCGCTGATCTGCCAATGGCTCGCCTGGCAGCTGAAGCTGCCCGCCATCCTGACGCTGCTGGTCGCCGGCATCGCCGCCGGCCCGGTCACGGGCCTGCTGAGCCCCGATGCGCTGTTCGACGAACTGCTGTTCCCGCTGGTGTCGCTGGCGGTGGCAGTGATCCTGTTCGAGGGCAGCCTGACGCTGAACTTCCGCGAGCTGGGCGGCCACGGCCGCACGGTGCGCCGGCTGGTGACCTGGGGCGCGCTGATCACCGGCGTCATCGCCACGGTCGCGGCACGGCTGCTGCTGGGCCTCTCCTGGGAGATGGCCAGCGTGCTGGGTGCGCTGCTGGTGGTCACCGGTCCCACGGTGATCCTGCCGATGCTGCAAACGCTTCGCGCCCGCGAGCACCTGACCCAGATCCTGCGCTGGGAAGGCATCCTGATCGATCCCATGGGCGCCATCGGCGCGGTGCTGGTCTACGAGTTCGTGGCCCTGGGCGCCGGCGGCGAGGCGGCCACCCATACCCTGGCGCTGTTCGGCCAGACGGCGCTGATCGGCTTCGGTCTGGGCATCGCCGGCGGCTACTGCTGGGGCCTCATGCTCCGCCACCACTGGCTGCCCCACCAGCTGCACAGCTTCGGCACCCTGATGCTGATGCTGACGCTGTTCACCGTGTCCAACCAGCTGTTCCACGAGTCGGGCCTGCTGACGGTGACGGTGATGGGCGTGTGGATGGCCAACATGCGCGGCGTGCCCACCCGCCCCATCATCGAGTTCAAGGAAACCCTCTCGGTGCTGCTGATCTCGGGGCTGTTCCTGCTGCTCGCCGCACGGCTGACCGTGGAACAGCTGGCGCTGCTGAACTGGCCGGCCTGGGTCTTCCTGCTGGTGCTGGTGGCCGTCGCCCGGCCGCTGTCCGTCTGGCTGTGCACCCTGGGCAGCGGCCTGGCGTGGCGCGAGAAGGCGCTGCTGGCGTTCATCTCGCCGCGCGGCATCGTGGCCGCCGCCGTGGCCTCGCTGTTCGCCCTGCGCCTCGAAGAGGAAGGCATGCCCGGCGCCGAGATGCTGGTGCCGGTGACCTTCCTGGTGATCATCAGCACCGTGGTCAGCCAGAGCCTGCTGTCGCGCCCCCTGGCCCGCTGGCTGGGCGTTCAGCGCCCCTCCCCGAACGGCGTACTGATCATCGGCGCCAACGCCGTGGCGCGTCAGCTGGCCTGCACCCTGCGCGACGCCGGCGTCAGCGTGGTGCTGGCCGACAGCAGCTGGGACGCCATCCAGCTGGCCCGCAACGAGGGCCTGACCACCTACTACGGTGACCCGCTCTCCGAGCATGCCGCCCAGCACCTGGAGCTCAGCGGCATCGGCTATCTGCTGCCGCTCTCGCCGTACCGCGAGCTCAACGACCTGGCGGCGCTGCACTTCGAGCACCTGCTGGGCCGTGACCGGGTCTTCCGCCTGGCGGTGGACGAGGGCCGGCGCGGCAACCGCCCCCAGGGCCAGGCGCTGGATCACCTGCCGCTGCTGTTCGGCCGCGACGTGACCTTCGCCAAGCTGTCGCGCCTGGTGGCGGAAGGCGGCGAGGTGCGCCTGGAGCGCTGCGGCGAGAAGTTCCGCATGGAGCCGCAGCGCCAGGCCCACGCCGGTCGCTGGCTGCCGATGCTGTGCATCGGCCCGAGCGGACGACTCAGGATTGCGACCGGCGAGACCGGCCTGTCGCCCAAGCGCGGCGACACCCTGATCAGCCTGGTCTATGCCGACTCGCCCAGGCACTCGCTGCAGACGGTGGCGAGTCCGATCTAGGCGCCATCGTCTCTGCTGCCCACCACGCAACGGGGCCGCCCATCTGGGCGGCCCCGTTGCGTTGGCGGCGGGTCCTCACGCTCAGCCGGCAGGGCTGGCCTCGAGGCTCTCCTCGGCGTCCGCCACCAGGGCGAACTCCTCGTCGGCGGTCTTCGCCACCAGGGTGTTCCTGCTGTACAGGAAGAAGTAGGCCGCGCCGACCGCGAACAGCCCCAGGGTGTAGATGAAGGCCCGCGGATCGAAGGCGTACACGCCGGACAGCGCCACCAGCGACAGCACCAGCGCCACCCCGGAGGTCAGGATGCCACCGGGCGTCCTGTAGGGGCGCGCCAGCTCCGGACGCTTCAGGCGCAGCAGGATATGGCTCAGCGCCATCAGCGCGTAGGACACAGTGGCGCCGACCACGGCCATGCCCAGGATCAGGTCGCCTTCGCCGCTCAGCGAGACCAGGAAGCCGAACACGCCCGGCACCACCAGCGCCCAGGTCGGCGCCTTGCGACGGCTGGTCAGCGACAGCATCTTCGGCAGATAGCCGGCCCGCGACAGGGCGAACACCAGGCGGCTGTAGCCGTAGATGATCGAGAAGAAGGAGGCGACCAGCCCGGCCAGGCCCAGCACGTTGACCAGGGTGGCCAGCGTCGGATGATCGGCGGCCTTGAGTGCATCGACCAGCGGCACGCCGCTTGCGCCGATGGCGCCGGCCCCGGCGGCCCCTGCCAGCAGCACCACCACCAGCACCGCCGTGACCAGCAGGAACAGCATCGCGCCGATGATGCCGCGGGGCACGTCACGGGCCGGATTCTTGGCTTCCTCGGCGGCCAGCGGCACGCCCTCCACCGCCAGGAACAGCCACATGCCGAACGGCAGCGCGGCCCACACCCCGGCCCAGCCGAAGGGCAGGAAGGCGCTGGCGCCGGCGGCGTCGGTGGGCGCGATGTCGAACAGGTTGCGCGCATCGAAGACGCCGAACAGCGCCAGGGCGGTGGCCAGGATGGCGAACACCGCCAGGCCGCTGATCACCATCATCACCTTGAGCGCCTCGCCGGCACCGGTCAGGTGAATGCCGATGAACACCGCGTAGAACAGCGCATAGACCGCGGGGCCGTTGAGCCCCAGCAGCTCTTCCACCGCGGCACCGATGAAGATGACGATGGCCGCCGGCGCCAGGGCATATTCGATCAGCACCGCCAGCCCGGTCAGGTAGCCGCCGGCCGGCCCCATGGCCTGGCGGGCGAAGCTGTAGCCGCCACCGGCGGCGGGAATCGCCGCCGACATCTCGGCCAGCGACAGCACCAGGGCGAAGTACATCAGCCCCATCAGGCCGGCGGCGATGACGAAGCCGCCCCAGCCCGCCTCGGCGATGCCGAAGTTCCAACCGGCGAAATCGCCGGAGATCACGTAGGACACGCCGAGGCCGGCCAGCAGCAGCCAGCCGGCGCTGCCCTTCTTCAGCTGTCGTTTGGCCAGGTAGTCCTGGTCCAGGTTCGCGTCGTTCATCGAGTCACCTTTGCGCTGTTGTTATGCAATGTCGTTGGAGGTCGCGATGGAGCATGGCGGGTGCGACACCCGCCGGTATCAGGAGATCAGGAAGTTCTGGACGCCGCCCGAGGACTCGATGACGTCGTCCTGGGTACGATCCTTGAGCTGCACGCCGGACAGGCCCTTGGCCCGCGCCTCGCGCAGCAGGTACATCAGCCGGCGGCTGGCCTCGTCGAAGACGAAGCCCGCCGGGCGCACGTTGGAGATGCAGTTGCGGGCGGCATCGTTCAGCCCGATCCGCGGTCCCCAGGTCAGGTAGAGGCCGAGGCTGTCCGGCGAGCTGAGCCCCGGACGCTCGCCGATCAGCACCAGCACGGCGCGGGCGTTGAGGCCCTCGCCGATCTCGTCGCCGATCGCCACCCGACCCTGCTCGACCACCGTCAGCGGCGCCAGCGACCAGTCCTGGTCGGCCTCGGCCAGTGCCTGGGTCAGCGCCTCGAGGAAGGGCGGCGCGTTCTGCTGCACGGCCAGCGACGACAGCCCGTCGACCACGGCGATGGCCAGGTCGACGGCGGGACGCGGCGCCTCGTCGGCCTCGGCCAGCCGCTCGCGGGAGGCCTCGTCGAGGCGTCGTCCCAGGTCAGGACGCTGCAGGTAGGTCTCGCGGTCGGCCGCCCGGCTGTGCAGGCGATGGATCGGCCGGCCGGTCTTCAGGCCGTCGAGGTCGCGGCACAGCGCCTCGACGTCCAGCGGCAGATGCACGGCGTCCTGGGCGCGGGCATGGGCCAGCTGGAACTCCAGCGAACGCCGGGTGGGCAGGCTGGTGCCGGCGCGGCCGAGGCCGATGCGCGCGTCGGTGAACTCGCGCAGCCGATGCCAGGGGTTGTCGGTGACGCCGTGGGTGGGAGTCGCATCGCTCATCGGACACCTCCCTCGGGCAGGCGGCTCAGCGGACGGGCGAAGGCGTCGGGCAGCCGGCCGCTGGGGCGGTGGCGGGCCACGTCCTCGAAGATCGCCATCTCGTCGAGCCAGCGTTCGAACTCCGGGGCCGGTGACAGGTCGAGCACCCGGCGCGCGTAGAGGGCGTCGTGGAAGGAGGTGGTCTGATAGTTGAGCATGATGTCGTCGGATCCGGGGATGCCCATGATGAAGGTGCAGCCCGCCGCGCCCAGCAGCGTCAGCAGATTGTCCATGTCGTTCTGGTCGGCATCGGCGTGGTTGGTGTAGCAGATGTCGCAGCCCATGGGCACGCCGAGCAGCTTGGCGCAGAAGTGATCCTCGAGGCCGGCGCGGATGATCTGCTTGCCGTCGAACAGGTACTCGGGGCCGATGAAGCCGACCACGGTGTTGACCAGCAGCGGCTCGAAGTGGCGGGCCACGGCATAGGCGCGGGCCTCGCAGGTCTGCTGATCGAGGCCGTGATGGGCGTTGGCGGACAGCGAGCTGCCCTGCCCGGTCTCGAAGTACATGACGTTGTCGCCCACGGTGCCGCGCTTGAGGCTGCGGGCGGCATCCCGCGCCTCGCCGAGGGTAGCGAGATCGAAGCCGAAGCTCTCGTTGGTGGCCTGGGTGCCGCCGATGGACTGGAACACCAGGTCCACGGGGGCGCCCTGCTCGATCGCCTCCAGGGTGTTGGTGACGTGGGTCAGCACGCAGGACTGGGTGGGAATCGAATACTTCTGGATCACCTCGTCCATCAGCGTCATCAGCTTGATGCTCTGGGCGACGTTGTCGGTGGCCGGATTGATGCCGAGCACCGCGTCGCCGTTGCCGTACAGCAGGCCGTCGAGAAGGCTGGCGGCGATGCCGGTGGCGTCGTCGGTGGGGTGATTGGGCTGCAGCCGGGTGGAGAGCCGCCCGGGCAGGCCGATGGTGTTGCGAAAGGCGGTGGTCACCCGGCACTTGCGGGCGACGAGAATGAGGTCCTGGTTGCGCATGATCTTGCTCACCGCGGCGGCCATCTCCGGGGTGATGCCGGCACGCGCCCGGGCGATCGTCTCAGGCGTGGCGAGATCGCTCAGCAGCCAGTTGCGGAAGTCACCCACCGTCAGATGGCGAATCGGCGCGAAGGCATCGGCGTCGTGGGTATCGACGATCAGGCGGGTGATCTCGTCCTCGCCGTAGGGCACCAGATGGTCCTCGAGGAAGGTCGAGAGCGGCAGCTCCGCCAGCGCCATCTGGGCCACCACCCGCTCCTCGGCGGAATCGGCGATGACCCCGGCCAGCCGGTCGCCGGAGCGGGCCGGCGTGGCCTTGGCCATCAGCTCGGCGAGACTGTCGAAGCGATAGTGCCGGCTTCCCAGCGTATGGTGATAGGCTTGGGCCATGAGCGTCTCCTGGTCGAGCGTTCGGGCCGCCGCGAGGCGCCGGAACGGAACTTGCTTTCTAAAAGCCTATCGACGACGCTTCGCGGGCGTTATCGTTTTCCGGCAAAAACAGAATAATTAAATTGAAACAACATCTTGCCCTACGTATCACCGCCAGGACCGGGGCAGAAGGAGTGACGACGCGTGCCATCAGAGGGTCGAACCACCGAGCGTGCACCAAGGAAGTGCATGTGGGAGGCATGGGACGCCAACGAACACGCCCACAACCTGACCGACTGGTCCCAGGAGTACGACCAGTTCGGCCAGGGCGGCTTCTATGGCCGCATCGACGAGATCCACCTGCCGGCGATGCAGGTGTTCAAGGAATACACCAGCCATGCGCTGGGCCAGCAGTGCAACGTCTGGCCGGACTCGCTGTGGATCGGCATCCCCGCCGCCGCCGGCGACTGCCGCATCAACGGCCACCGGGTCGGCGAGCGGGAGATCATGTGCCAGCCCGGCGGCCACGACTTCGAGCTGGTCACCCCGGATGCGTTCGGCATCTACGGGCTGGTGGTCGGCCGCGAGTGGCTGGCCAGGGCATGCGGCGCGGCGGCGCGCCCGCTGCTGGACGCCGACCCGGAGCGGCTGATGCGCCTGCAGCTGCCGCGCCAGACGCGCCAGGCCACGACCTTCCTGATCGAGCGCCTGCTGGGCCTCGAGGGCGAAGGACTCGAGCCCCGGGTGCATCAGGACATCCTCGGCCTGGCGCTGCAGGATATCCTGCGCGAGGAGACGCCCAACACCGAGCGCCCGCCCAGCTATCGCCACCGCCGCCGGGTCGTGGATCGCGTCCGCGACCACCTGGAGAGCGGCGCGACGCCGCCGGTCAGCCTCGAGGAACTGTGCGAGATCGCCCACGTCAGCCAGCGCACCCTGCGCTACAGCTTCACCAGCATCCTCGGCGTCAGCCCCATCCAGTTCCTGCGCCTGACGCGCCTCAACCGGGTGCGCCGTCGCCTGTGCGAGCCCGAGGCCGAGACCACGGTGAGCCAGGCGGCCGCCGACTGGGGCTTCTACCATCTGGGGCAGTTCGCTCGGGACTACCGCCGGCTGTTCGGCGAATCGCCCTCCGCCACCCTGTCCCGGCACCGCCACTGACGCAGCGGCACACTCTGGAACGACGACGCCCCCGGCGATGGCTCGCCGGGGGCGTCGTTGCGTGAGGCATGACGGTGAATTGACTAGGCCTTCTGAAAAGTCGGCGAGCGAAGGCTAGACAAGGCAAAAATCAGCGAAAAGCCGGAGTTTACGAGGTGTAAATGAGGACTTTGAGCTGATTTTTAACACCGTATAGCCGAGCGCAGACACTG
Organism: Halomonas smyrnensis AAD6; assembly: GCF_000265245.1. Classification (GTDB taxonomy): domain Bacteria; phylum Pseudomonadota; class Gammaproteobacteria; order Pseudomonadales; family Halomonadaceae; genus Halomonas; species Halomonas smyrnensis. The sequence continues at coordinate 418,638 of NZ_AJKS02000001.1, read as the reverse complement.
TTCAGACGTTGCCTAGTAGAACAGGCGGCGCAGCGCCTCGCCTGGATCCTCCTCGCGCATGAAGGCCTCGCCCACCAGGAAGCCGTGGACGTCGTGCTCGCGCATGCGCAGCACGTCGTTGCGGCTGTGGATGCCGGACTCGGTGACCACGGTGACGCCGGCGGGGATGCGCGGCAGCAGGTCCAGGGTGGTCTCGAGCCGGGTCGCGAAGGTGTGCAGGTCGCGGTTGTTGATGCCGACCAGCGCCAGGTCCAGCGCCAGGGCGCGCTCCAGCTCGGCGGCATCGTGGACCTCGACCAGCACGTCCATGCCGAGCTCGGTGGCCTGGCGGTGCAGGTCGGCCAGCCGGGCGTCGTCCAGGGCGGCGACGATCAGCAGGATGCAGTCGGCGCCGATGGCCCGCGCCTCGCTGACCTGATAGCCGTGGGTGATGAAGTCCTTGCGGATCACCGGCAGCGAGCAGGCCTCCCGGGCCTCGACCAGGAAGTCCTCATGGCCCTGGAAGAAGTCGGCGTCGGTGAGCACCGACAGGCAGGCGGCCCCGCCCGCGGCATAGCTGGCGGCGATCTCGGCCGGACGGAAGTCCTCGCGGATCACGCCCTTGGAGGGCGACGCCTTCTTGACCTCGGCGATCACCGCCGGGTCGCCGTCACGCATGCGCGCGTCGAGGGCGGCCACGAAGCCGCGCGGCGCGGACTGCAGGCCGGCCAGGCGCAGCAGCTCGTCCTCGGACACGGCCTGGCGGCGCTCGGCGACCTCGGCGTCCTTGCGCGCCAGGATGCGGGTCAGGATGGTCGGAGTAGCGGTAGATGCGGTCATCAAAGGATCCTGGACGGGTGACTACTGGGCGAAGACGCGAGTGAAGTTGGCCAGCTCCTTGAGCTTCTCACGGGCCAGCTTGCAGTCCTGGGCGTCCTGCGCCAGGGCCACGCCTTCCTTGAGGGTATCGGCGACGTCGGCGGCATACAGCGCCGCGCCGGCGTTGAGCGCCACGATGTCCGCCGCCGGGCCCTCGCCGATCAGCGCCTGCTCCACCAGCCGCAGGCTGCCCTCGGCGGTCTTCACCTTGAGGGCGTCGAGCTCCTGGCGGGCGATGCCGAAGTCCTCGGGGGCGATGGTGTACTCGTGGATCTCGCCGTCCTTGAGCTCGGCGACCTTGGTCGGTGCGGCCAGCGAGATCTCGTCGAGGCCGTCCTCGGCGTACACCACCAGCACGTGCTCGCTGCCGAGGCGCTTGAGCACCTCGGCCATCAGCGGCACCAGCTCGGCGGAATAGACGCCGAGCAGCTGGCTACGGGCCCCGGCCGGGTTGGTCAGCGGGCCGAGGATGTTGAACAGGGTGCGCACGCCCATCTCGCGCCGCGCGGTGATGGCATGGCGCATGGCGGGATGGTGGTTGGGGGCGAACATGAAGCCGACCCCCACGTCCTCGATGCAGCGCGCCACCTGGTCGGCGTCCAGGTCGAGGCCGATGCCGGCCACGGCGAACAGGTCGGCGCTGCCCGACGACGATGACACGCCGCGGTTGCCGTGCTTGGCCACGTGGGCGCCGGCGGCGGCGGCGACGAAGCTCGAGGCGGTGGACACGTTGAACAGGTTGGCCCCGTCACCGCCGGTGCCGACGATGTCGACCACGTTCTCGGCGTGCAGCGTGACCGGCGACATCAGCTCGCGCATCACCTGGGCGGCGGCGCTGATCTCCTCGGGGGTCTCGCCCTTCATCGCCATGCCCATCAGGAAGGCGGCGATCTGGGCGTCGCTGGCCTCCCCGGTCATGATGGCGGTCATCAGCGCATGGGTCTGGTCGAAGCTCAGGTTCTCGTGGCGCATCAGGGCACCGAGGGCTTCCCGCATCTGCATGGCCGTCGTCTCCTTGTGGCAGTGTCAGCGATTCAGCGACGCTTGAGAAAGTTGGCCAGAAGCTCATGGCCCTGGCGGGTCAGGATCGATTCCGGGTGGAACTGGACGCCTTCGATGTCGAGCTCGCGGTGGCGCATGCCCATGATCAGGCCCGGGGTCACGTCGTCCTCGTCGGTCCAGGAGGTGACCTCCAGGCAGTCCGGCAGGCTGTCACGATCCACCACCAGCGAATGGTAGCGGGTGACCTCCAGCGGATCCTCGAGGCCCTCGAACACGCCGAGGCCATGGTGGCGGATACGCGAGGTCTTGCCGTGCATCACCTGCGGGGCGCGGCCCACACGGCCGCCGAACACCTGGCCGATGGCCTGATGGCCGAGGCAGATGCCGAGGATCGGCAGGCAGCCGGCGAAGTGGCGGATCGCCTCCATGGAGATGCCCGCCTCGTTGGGCGTGCAGGGCCCCGGCGACACCACCAGGTGGCTCGGCGCCAGCGCCTCGATCTCCTCCAGGGTGATGGCATCGTTGCGATGGGTCACCACCTCGGCACCGAGTTCGCCGAGGTACTGCACGACGTTGAAGGTGAAGCTGTCGTAGTTATCGATCATCAGCACGGACATGGCGATAGAGTCCTGATTTCCTTGGCTTGGATTCGTGATCCAGTGATTGTTACCCAGCATCTTGCCCGGGTCGACGCGTCGGGCCTGCCAGCCGTGCAGGGATCAATAGACACAAAAATGCCGCCCTGACGGCGGCATTTCGTTCGGTCGCAAGCGTGCCGCCCCTTCGCTCAGGAGCGCCACCACGCCATCGGGCCGAATGTCTGATCTGGTACGTTCATGGTCATCATAGTGCTCGCCGGCGGCCGACCGTGTCAAGATGCCCGGGCCCCGGAGCGACGGGGCCTCGCGCGCGTTCGAGAGAGCCTTACTCGAGATTGTCCAGGCCGTGCTCGGCCATGGCCACGGCGCGGAAAAGCGCGCGCCCCTTGTTGAGCGTCTCCTGCCACTCCATCTCGGGCACGGAATCGGCCACCACGCCGGCGCCCGCCTGGACGTGCAGCTCGCCGTCCTTGATCACCGCGGTGCGGATGGCGATGGCGGTGTCCATGTTGCCGTGCCAGGACAGATAGCCCACGGCCCCGGAATAGACGCCGCGCTTGACCGGCTCCAGCTCGTCGATGATCTCCATGGCGCGGATCTTCGGCGCCCCGGAGAGCGTGCCCGCCGGGAAGGTGGCGCGCAGGGCGTCCATGGCGGTCAGCCCGGGCCGTAGCCGGCCGGTGACCTGGGACACGATGTGCATGACGTGGGAATAGCGCTCGACGGCCATGTTGTCGGTGACGGTCACCGAGCCGGTCTCGCAGATGCGGCCCACGTCGTTGCGCCCCAGGTCGATCAGCATCAGGTGCTCGGCGCATTCCTTGGGGTCGTTCAGCAGATCGGCCTCGAGCGCCTGATCCTCCGCCTCGGTGCGGCCGCGCACGCGGGTGCCGGCGATCGGCCGCACGGTGACCTCGCCCTCCTCGAGGCGGGTCAGGATCTCCGGCGAGGAGCCCACCACCTGATGATCGCCCAGGTCGAAGTAGAACATGTAGGGCGAAGGGTTGAGGCTGCGCAGCGCGCGATACAGATCCAGCGGCGGCGCCTGATAGGGAATCGACATCCGCTGGGAGGGCACGCATTGCATGATGTCGCCGGCCAGCACGTATTCCTTGATCGTCTCCACCGCCGACTTGAAGCCGCCCTCGGTGAAGCCGGAGGTGAAGTGCCCCTCCTCCACCGCCCGGCCGCCGGTGCCGGGGCTGCGGGGGTCCAGGACCGCCCCGCGCAGCTGCTCCTCGAGCGCGGCCAGGCGGGCCACGGCACGCTCGTAGGCCTCGGGCTCGGCCGGGTCGGCGTGGGTCCACAGCGTCAGGCGCCCGGACAGGTTGTCGAACACCACCAGGTCGTTGCAGACCATCAGCAGGATGTCGGGCACGCCGATGGGATCGGGCTTCTCCACCCCGCGCAGGCGCGGCTCGATGTAGCGGATGGTGTCGTAGCCGAAGTAGCCCACCAGGCCGCCGTCGAAGCGCGGCTGATCGTCGAGGCGCGGTACCTTGAAGCGCGCCTGGAAGGTCTCGATCCAGGCCAGCGGGTCCTCGACCTCGGTCACGCCCTCCGTCTCGCCGTCGATGACGTGAGTGACCTGGAAGCCGCGCACCTCGATGCGCTCCTGGCACGGCAGGCCGATGATCGAGTAGCGGCCCCACTTCTCGCCGCCCTGCACGGACTCCAGCAGGAAGGTCCAGGGCACGTCGGCGAGCTTGAGGTAGGTGGACAGCGGCGTGTCGAGATCGGCCAGCACCTCGCGGGTGACCGGAATGCGGTTGTAGCCGTCCTCGGCCAGGGACTGGAAGCGTTCGGGGGTCATCATGGGCCCGTATCCTCGATGAAGGGTGTGCGACGGTGAAGCGGCGACGGTCGCCCCGGAAGGCGCCGTGTCAGGAAGCGAGCGTTACCATCGCCAGCCGCCGAGCATGCCGGTGGCACGGGGAAGGCGGAAGACGGTCGAGGATACGGAAAAAGCCGGCATGATGCGGGGTTCCATCGGCAAGGGCGGAATCGTATATAACGAAAAACAATCAATAATTACATCGTTATAGCGCAACTCGATTTACATTAAACGAGTTGTGCCAGCGATTCAACCGTCGCATCCGGCCCGCTCGCCGCCACCGGCTCGCCGTGGTTATAGCCGTACGGCACGGCCAGGGTGCGGAAGCCCGCCGCCCTGCCCGCGGCGATATCGTGGCGCGAATCGCCGACCATCAGGCAGCGGCCGGGGGCCACGTCGAAGCGCTCGGCGGCGTGGATCAGCGGCAGCGGGTCGGGCTTGCGGCGCGGCAGGCTGTCGCCGCCCAGGCACAGCGAGAAATGCCCGGCGATGCCGGTCGCCTCGAGGATCGGTGCGATGAAGGCCTCGGGCTTGTTGGTCACCAGCACCAGCCGTCGACCGCTGGCCGAGAGCCCCTCCAGCGCCTCGCGCACGCCGGGATACAGGCGAGTTCGCGCGCAGGGCGCCTCGCCGTAGCACGCCAGGAAGCCCTCGTGGGCGGTGCCCAGGAACGCCTCGGCCGGCGCTTCGCCCAGGGCATCGGTCAGCGCGCGCTCCACCAGTGAACGCGAGCCGTTGCCGACCCAGTCGCGCACCTTGTCCTCGCCGGGGGCAGGCAGCCCCAGATCGGTCAGGGCGGCACCCACCGCCGCGGCGAGGTCGGGCACCGAGTCCACCAGGGTGCCGTCCAGGTCGAAGGTGACCAGCGTGATGTCTTCCAGACAGGGGTGCATGGGCGCGTTTCTCTCTTATCCTGGGCGTATCGGTATCGGCGAGTGAAGCATGATTATGCATGTAATATTACGAGAAAATACCGCTCATTTCCTGTCGCCCATAGGCAGGCCAGGGTCGCGGCGTTATGCTGGAGCCAGCCGTTGCCGACTGCAGGGCATGTCCCCTACCTCGGCCGGACGCCGACGACACCCGCCGTGACGCCCGACCGCCGTATCGAGGCTGAGCCCTGACCCGGGCAACTCTTTGCCACGTTCCCACGCATTCAGTCAGGAGTCTCCATGACACTACCACGCATCGTGGTGGTCGGCGGAGGTGCGGGCGGACTCGAGCTGGTCACCCGGCTCGGCCGCAAGCTCGGCAAGCGCAAGCGCGCCGAGATCGTGCTCGTCGATCGCAACCCCACCCACATCTGGAAGCCGCTGCTCCACGAAGTCGCCACCGGCGCGCTGGATTCCGGCCTCGATGAAATCTCCTACCAGGGCCACGCCCGCGCCAACGGCTATCAGTTCCAGCTCGGCACCCTCACCGACCTCGACCGCGACGGCCAGACCCTGACCCTGGCGCCGGTGCTGGACGACGACGGCGAGGAGATTCTCCCCGCCCGCACCCTGCCCTATGACGACCTCGTGCTCTCGCTGGGCAGCGTCAGCAACGACTTCGGCACCCCCGGCGTCGCCGAGCACTGCCACTTCCTCGACAGCCCCCATCAGGCCGAACTCTTCCGTCAGTCAATGCTCAACGCCTTTTTACGCTACAGCGCGCCGCAGGAGACGTCGGCGAAGATGGTGGTGGGCATCGTCGGAGCCGGCGCCACCGGCGTGGAGCTGGCCGCCGAGCTCTACGGCGCCTCCGAAATGCTCAACAGCTACGGCTTCACCACCCTGGACAGCGACCACCTCGAGGTCCACCTGATCGAAGCCGCGCCCAAGGTGCTGCCGGCCCTGCCGGAGCGCATCAGCGGCGCCGTGCACGCCGAGCTGGAGCGCCTGGGGGTCAAGGTGCACGTCGACACCCGGGTCACCGAGGTGAACGACGAGGCCATCATCACCGCCGGCGACGAGCGCATCGACATCGACCTCGGCGTCTGGGCGGCCGGCATCAAGGCGCCGGCGCTGCTCTCCGAGCTCGGACTCTCCACCGAGCGCAACCATCGGCTCAAGGTCGATGCCACGCTCAAGAGCCTCGACGACGAGCACGTCTTCGCCTTCGGCGACTGCGCCAGCTGCCCCCAGGAGGACGGCTCCACGGTGCCGCCACGGGCCCAGGCCGCGCACCAGCAGGCCGACCGCCTGTACAGGAACCTGGTCGCCCGGCTGGACGGCAAGCCGCTCAAGCCCTTCGTGTTCCGCGACCGCGGCTCGCTGATCTCGCTGGCCCACTTCGACGCCATCGGCAGCCTGATGCGCGGCGCCTCGGCGCGCAGCCTGTTCATCGAGGGCCACCTGGCCCGGTTCTTCTACGCCTCGCTCTACCGCATGCACCAGCGGGCGATCCACGGCGCGCTGAAGACCGGCCTGATGGTCGTCGTCGACGGTCTCAACAAGTTCCTCAAGCCGCGCCTCAAGCTGCACTGAGGCATTGAGCACCGCCTGAAACGACACGGGCCCCGGCAAATGCCGGGGCCCGTGTCGTTTCCGAGCGTCAGGCTCAGCGCTCGAGGCTCGCCTCGCCGTCCTTCTCGGGATGGTGATAGACGTGCACGTCGCGCTGCGGGAAGGGAATGCTGATGCCCTCGGCGTCGAAGCGACGCTTGATCTCCTCGGTCATCTCCCAGTAGACGTCCCAGTAGTCCGCGGCCTCGACCCAGGGGCGCACGATCCAGCTGACGGAGGAGTCGCCCATGGCGCTCATGCGGATGTTGGGCGCGGGGTCGGCCAGCACCCGCGGATCGTCGGCCACCACGCTCTCCAGCACCCGGCGCACGACGTCGATGTCATCGTCATAGCCGACGCCGACCACCAGGTCCACCCGGCGGGTGTCGTGGCTGGAGTAGTTGGTGATGGCACCGTTCATCATCTGGCCGTTGGGCACGATGATCTTGCGGTTGTCCGCGGTCTTCAGCTCGGTGGTGAAGATCTGCACGTCGTCGATGGTGCCGGCCACGCCGCCGGCCTCCACGTAGTCGCCGATCTTGTAGGGGCGGAAGATGATCACCAGCACGCCGGCGGCGAAGTTGGCCAGCGAGCCCTGCAGCGCCAGCCCCACCGCCAGGCCGGCGGCACCGATCACCGCGATCAGCGAGGTGGTCTGGATGCCGACCTGGCTGATCGCCGCCAGCACCACGAACACCATCAGCAGCGCATAGAGGATATTGCCCAGGAACTTGATCAGCAGCGGGTCGAGCTTGCCGCGCTGCATGGCCTTGATGCTGAGCGAATGCAGCAGCTTCACCACCCAGCGGCCGACCACGAAGATGGCCAGCGCCGCCACCAGATTGACGGCCAGGCTGGTGCCCTGAAACTGCACGAAGTCGATGATTCCTTGAAGGTCCATAGGCGCTCCCTGTCGTGTTGAGGCCGTGTCGAAGGTCGCGCCGGCACCCGGCCGACGCTATCGACACAGCCTAGGGGAAGGATTCCCCGCTTGCCTGCATGGCTCGCCGCTCGGCCAGCCAGCGGCGCTTGGCCGCGGCGGTGAGGCGCTTCATCGCCGCCTCGCGACGCAGCGCCTCACCGTGTTCACCAATACATTCGTGATATACCAGATGCAAAGGCCCCTTGCCACGCAGCGCCTTGGCGCCCCGCCCCGCGCGATGCTCGCCGAGGCGCCGCGTCACGTCGGTGGTGATGCCGGTGTAGAGGGCCCCGGCGGCCGTCTCGATCACATAGAGATGCCAGCGAGGGACGGCCTCGTCCGTCACGCTCAGGCCTCGGCCAGGGCGCGGCGGAAGTCGGCGATGACGCCGTCGTAGCGGTTCGGGTCGGCCTCGTTTCTGGCCTTGAACACCGCCGAGCCGGCGACGAAGGTATCGGCGCCGGCGCGGGCGATCTCGGCGATGTTGTCGACCTTAACCCCGCCGTCGATCTCCAGGCGGATCGGGCGCCCGGAGGCATCGATACGCCGGCGCGCCTCGCGCAGCTTGTCGAGGGTGCCGGGAATGAACGACTGGCCGCCGAAGCCCGGGTTGACGCTCATCAGCAGCACCATGTCGACCTTGTCCATCACGTAGTCGAGATAGGACAGCGGCGTGGCCGGATTGAACACCAGGCCGGCCTTGCAGCCGCCGTCGCGGATCAGCTGCAGCGAGCGGTCGATGTGCTCGGAGGCCTCGGGATGGAAGGTGATGTAGCTGGCGCCGGCATCGATGAAGTCGCCGATCAGCCGATCCACCGGCTTGACCATCAGGTGGGCGTCGATGGGAGCGGTCACGCCGTGCTTCCGCAGCGCCTCGCAGACCATCGGGCCGATGGTCAGGTTCGGCACGTAATGATTGTCCATGACGTCGAAGTGCACGATGTCGGCGCCGGAGGCGAGGACGTCGTCGACCTCCGCGCCGAGGCGGGCGAAGTCGGCGGAGAGAATCGAGGGGGCAATCTGGAAGTCGGTCGTCGAATCGCTCATGGGAACGGGGTCCTGTCGGGTCACGGTCATGATGGCCGGCATTCTAACAGGAACGCGCGCGACCGCCTTGCACCATCGGCGTTCGGCGACAATAGTGAAGGTTCCGCCGTTCACGACCAAGGAGGCGTCCATGCCTTTCCCCCAGCTGCGCCGTGCCCTCGGCACCGGCCTCTTGAGCGCCGCGCTCGCCGCCCCGAGCGCCGCCCTGGCCCAGTCGGCCATCCTCGAGGGCGAGCGCTTCCACCCCGAGGTGGGCGAACGGGGCATGGTGGCCACCAGCCACTTCCTGGCCTCGCAGGTCGCCCATGACGTGCTCGCCGACGGCGGCAACGCCGTGGATGCGGCGGTCACCGCCGGCTTCGCCCTGGCGGTGACCCAGCCGCGCTCGGGCAACATCGGCGGCGGCGGCTTCATGCTGATCTCCGACGAGGACAGCGGCGAGGTGATCGCCATCGACTATCGCGAGACCGCGCCGGCCGCCGCCACCGAGACCATGTTCCAGGACGAGGACGGCAACGCCGTCTCCGAGTGGTCGCGCTTCACCCACCGCGCCGCCGGGGTCCCCGGCACCGTGGCCGGCCTGGCGCTGGCCCTCGAGGAGTACGGCACCCTGAGCCTGGCCGAGGCGCTGGCACCGGCGATCCGCCTGGCCGAGGACGGCTTCGTGGTGCCCCAGCGGTTCGTCGACGGCGTGGCCGAGGCCGGCGAACGCCTGACGAAATGGGACGCCACCGAGGCGATGTTCTACAAGCAGGACGGCAGCCCCTACGCCGTGGGCGAGACCTTCCGCCAGCCGGACCTCGCCGCGACGCTCAAGCGCATCGCCGAGCAGGGGGCACGGGAGTTCTACGAGGGCGAGACCGCCGAGCTGATCGTCGCCGAGATGGAGCGCCACGACGGCCTGATCACCCGCGAGGACCTGGCCGGCTACCAGGCGGAGATCCGCGAACCCAGCCACGGCACCTACCGCGGCCACGACGTCTACGCCATGAGCCCGCCCTCCTCCGGCGGCGCCCACATCGTGCAGATGCTCAATATCCTCGAGGCCTACGACATCGACGAGCTGGGCTTCGGCGCCGCCGACACCATGCACCTGATGGCCGAGGCCATGAAACGCGCCTATGCCGACCGCGCCGAGTACCTGGGCGACACCGACTTCGTCGACGTGCCGCTCGAGGGGCTGACCTCCGAAGGCTACGCCGACGAGCTGCGCGCCGAGATCGCCATCGACCGCGCCACGCCCAGCGACGAGATCGCCGCCGGCGACCCGGCGCCCTATGAGTCCAACGAGACCACCCACTTCTCGATCGCCGATGACGACGGCCTGGCGGTCTCCAACACCTACACCATCAACTTCAGCTACGGCTCTGGCATCGTCGTGGACGGCGCGGGCTTCCTGCTCAACAACGAGATGGACGACTTCTCCGCCAAGCCCGGCGTGCCCAACGCCTACGGCCTGATCGGCGGCGAGGCCAACAAGATCGAGCCCGGCAAGCGCATGCTGTCGTCGATGACCCCGACCATCGTCAAGCGCGACGGCGAGAACTTCCTGGTCACCGGCAGCCCCGGCGGCTCGCGGATCATCACCACCACCCTGCAGGTGCTGATGAACGTCATCGACCACGACATGAACGTTCAGTCGGCGGTGAGCGCCCCGCGCCTGCACCACCAGTGGCTGCCCGACGAGCTGCGCGTCGAGGCCGGCTTCAGCCCCGACACCCTGTCGCTGCTCGAGGCCCGAGGCCACACCATCAGCCAGCAGTCCGCCATGGGCGCCGCTCAGTCGATCGTGATCGACGACGACCGCTTCTACGGCGGCGCCGATCCGCGCCGTTCCACCTCTTCGGCGATGGGGCTCTAGCCCATCCCTCGGCCGTGCCGCCGCTCGGCGGCACGGCCGTTCATCGACATGATGCGCCGCGAGAAGAGTCGCTATACTCGGGCCTTTGCGACCGACAAGGAGACCGCCCATGACGACTCGACGCCTTCTCGGCCTCGGCCTGATGCTGCTGGCCACCAGCGGGCTCGCCGGCTGCGCCGGCCCCCACTATCTGACGCCGGATCCCAAGCGCAGCGTCCAGGTGCCGGCCGCCGGTCAGGGCCAAGAGGTCAGCGTGACCGCCCGGGACACTCGCCAGGAGGCGGTAATCGGCACCCGCTCCGGCAGTGCCGGCTCCACGGCGGTGGTGATCGTCGATCCGGGCGAGCTGACGCCCCGCCTGCAGGCCGAGGCCGAGCGCGCGGTGCGCGACATGGGCTTCCGGCCGGTCGGCGAGGCCGCACCGGGCCGGCCCGGCCTGACGCTGACCCTGAAGCGGCTCGAATACGGCCGCGGCGACGCCCCGCCGATGGTCGGCAGCGTGCGCCTGACGGCGGTGCTGGAGGCCGAGGCCCAGAACGACGGCACCACTTACACCGGCAGCTACACCGCGCGCCGCACCCAGCAATACGCGGTGAAGCCGGATCGCGAGGCCAACCAGGCGATGATCGAGGAGCTGCTCTCCGATGCCCTGGACCGCGCCTTTCGCGATCCGGAGCTGGCGGGCCTGCTGGCGCGCTGATCACGCTTGCGTCACCACGCCCCCGATGGAAACGCGGGCCCGCCGGCGCGACGCCGACGGGCTCGTGTGGTGAACGGCGCGATCAGCCGCCCCGAGGGCCGCGGCGCGTCAGCGACCAGACGCTCTCGCGAAAGCCGCTGCCCGGCTCGGGCTCGCCCTCTTCCAGGTGCACCACCTCGAAGTTGGGGGCGAACAGCTCGCGAATCTCGTCGGCGCCGACGCTGAAGGGCGGCCCACCCTCGTCCCCGGGGGCTCGGGTCAGGCCGATCAGGAGCCCCTGGCTGCCGGGCGGCAGCAGCTGGGCCAGGTGGAAGGCGTAGCGCTGGCGGGTCGCCTCGGGCAGCGCGATCAGCGCCGCCCGATCATAGAAGGCCCCCAGCTCGGCGGCGGCCTCGATATGGAAGTGGAAGAAGTCGCCGCGCCACAGCTCCACGCTGCCCTGGCGGCTGATGTCGAAGCCGTCGCCCCGATAGCGGGAGACCTCACCCTCGCCCTCCGCCAGAAACTGCTCGATGGCCTCGTCGGCCAGCTCGATGCCCAGCACCGGATAGCCTTCGCCGGCCAGCCAGCGCATGTCCAGGCTCTTGCCGCACAGCGGCACCAGCACCTTGGTACCGGGTGCCGCGCCCAGCGTCGGCCAGTAACGCACCAAGGCCGGATGGGCCTCGTGGCGATGGAAGCCGATGCGTCCCTCGCGCCAGCGCGCGAGCCACTCGTTGTCCATGGCCGGCCTCAGAACCAGCGGTCGCGCTTGCGGCGACGACGCGGCAGGTGCGGCACGATCAGGCCCACCAGCAGCCCGGCACCGGCCACCCCGCCGCCGTACATGAAGTAGCGCATCAGCAGGTCTTCCTCCTGGGTATCCAGGCGCGCCTGCAGCTGGCGCACCCGGGCACCGGCGTCCTCGCTCTCCGAGGCCAGCGCCTGATTGCGCTGCTCGAGTTCGGCGATGCGCTGCTCGCGCACGTCGAGGGTCTCGGTGACCGAGGCCATGCGACTCTCCCAGGTCTCATTGATCCCCGAGAGCTCCTCGGAGAGCTCCTCCACTCGCGCCTCCAGCTCGGGCAGCCGGACCTTGGCGCTGGGCTCGCCCTGCAGGTCGCTCGAGGGCACCCAGACCACGTCGCCGCTCTGGCTGCGCACGCGGCTGTAGTCGCCCTGGGTCTCGAGCAGCTCGACCGGGTCGCCGGCGGTCAGGGTACCGACGATGCGATAGCCGTCGGTGGGGCCGCTGCGCACGAAGGTGGTGAGGTCGCCGGACACCCAGCGCGCATCGGCGTTCTGGGCGTCGTCCTGCTGGGCCTGCACCGGCAGGGCCAGGGCCCCGAGCAGTGCGCCCAGCGTCATCAGTGTCTTGTATCGTTGCATCGTCATGCGTCGTCCTGGCTGTCCAAGGCTCTGTGTCCGCCGCTCGCGGCGATGGCGGTCGTGACCGGACCATCCCTGCCCGGTCCGCCGAGATGAGAGTGCGTCTCCGGATCATCCACAGCATCTGTGGACAAGTGTCGGGAAAACCGCTGGAAACCCGCGGCCAGGCGGCATGGCTGCCGATACGGCAACATTTCGGTCATTTCCTGACCACCTCGCCGGCGCCTCCGAAGCCGCCAAGGGTACCACAGGCCCGCGCGCCGGGCGTTCCGCGCACTCTGGCCCCGTCCCGACTGGGCGCGTATAATCTTCGCTCTCAATCGGACGGCCCTGCCGGCCGCCTCTCCTGCGAACGAATATCCACCGGTGCAACGTCGGGCCCAGGCGCCACGACCTATTCTTATGGCGAAGAAACTCTTCATCAAGACGCATGGCTGCCAGATGAACGAGTACGATTCCGCGCGCATGGCGGATCTGCTCGGAGAATCCCACCAGCTGGAGCTCACCGACGACGAGCGCGATGCCGACGTCATCCTGCTCAACACCTGCTCGATCCGCGAGAAGGCCCAGGAGAAGGTCTTCCACCAGCTCGGCCGCTGGAAGAAGCTCAAGGACGCCAACCCGGATCTGGTCATCGGCGTGGGCGGCTGCGTCGCCAGTCAGGAAGGCGAGGCGCTGCGCAAGCGCGCGCCCCAGGTCGACATGGTCTTCGGCCCCCAGACCCTGCACCGGGTGCCGTCGATGCTCGACGCCCGCCAGGACAACCAGATCTCGGTGGTCGACGTGACCTTCCCCGAGGTGGAGAAGTTCGACCACCTGCCCAAGCCGAACTCCGACGGCGCCACCGCCTTCGTCTCGGTGATGGAAGGCTGCTCCAAGTACTGCACCTTCTGCGTGGTGCCCTACACCCGCGGCGAGGAGGTCTCGCGGCCCTTCGAGGCGGTGATGGACGAGGTCATCCACCTGGCCGATCAGGGCGTGCGCGAGATCAATCTGCTGGGCCAGAACGTCAACGCCTACCGCGGCGAGAACCAGCTCGGCGAGGAGATCGACCTGGCCGAACTGATCGCCTGCGTGGCGGCGGTGGAAGGCATCGACCGCATCCGCTTCACCACCTCGCACCCGGTGGAGTTCTCCGACAGCCTGATCGAGGCCTACGGCGAGATCCCGGAGCTGGTCAGCCACCTGCACCTGCCGGTGCAGGCCGGCTCCGACCGCATCCTGGCGGCCATGAAGCGCGGCCACACCGTCGAGGAGTATGTGGACAAGATGGAGCGCATCCGTGCGCTGCGTCCGGACATCAGCTTCTCCTCGGACTTCATCATCGGCTTCCCCGGCGAGACCGAGGAAGACTTCGCGAACACCATGGACCTGATCGGTCGCATCGGCTTCGACGTGTCCTTCAGCTTCGTCTACTCGGCCCGCCCCGGCACCCCGGCCGCCGGCCTCGAGGACGACACGCCGGAAGCGATCAAGAAGCAGCGCCTGGCGATCCTGCAGGAGCGCATCAACCAGCAGGCCATGCAGATCAGCCGCCGCATGGTGGGCACCGTCCAGCGCGTGCTGGTCACCGGCTTCTCGCCGAAGGACCCGGGCCAGCTGTCCGGCCGCACCGAGAACAACCGGGTGGTCAACTTCCGCGCGCCGAACCCCACCGAGCTGATCGGCTACTTCGTCGACGTGGAGATCACCGAGGCGCTGCCCAACTCGCTGCGCGGTGATCTGGCCTCGCCGGAGCGTTTCTAAACGCCGGCACGACACGATGGGCTGATGCACGGGCACAAGGGGCGCCGGGGACAGGCCGAAGAGGAGGTCCTACGCCATGGATGGCGTCGGTAGCGCCCAGGGATGGGTTCACAGCGTCTCCTCGAAGGCCTGTCGCCGGATCAGCCCCGCCCTGTTTCCGAGCCCCCTTCATTGCCCTTGTAGCTTCCGGGGCAGTAAGCTGACCCCGACATCCATCAACTCACGGACTTGCCCGTCTTGAGCCAGCCAGCAGCCTCCGCGGCCAACCGCGTCATCACCCTGAATCTCGAGCCCAACGATCCCCAGCGCCTGGCCAACCTCTGCGGCCAGCAGGACGAGCACCTCAAGCTGATCGAGGAGCGCCTCGGCGTCACCCTGCGCAACCGGGGCAACGTCTTCCAGCTGGCCGGCCCCGGCCCCCGGGTCAAGGCCGCCTCCAACGTCGTCGAGCACCTCTATCGCGAGACCGAGGCCGGCGAGCTGACCCCGGACACCGTGCACCTGTTCCTGCAGGAATCCGGCCTCGAGGCCCTAGAGGAGGAAGAAGGCGGCAGCGGCGACGGCGAGGTGCTGCTGCGCACGCCCAAGGCGCTGATCAAGCCCCGCGGGCTCAACCAGCAGAGCTACGTCTCGAGCATCCGCGACCACGATATCAACTTCGGCATCGGCCCGGCCGGCACCGGCAAGACCTACCTGGCCGTCGCCGCCGCGGTGGAAGCGCTGAACCAGCAGCAGGTGCGCCGCATCCTGCTGGTGCGTCCGGCGGTCGAGGCCGGCGAGAAGCTCGGCTTCCTGCCCGGCGACCTGGCGCAGAAGATCGACCCCTACCTGCGCCCGCTCTACGACGCCCTGTACGAGATGATCGGCTTCGAGCAGGTCGCCAAGCTGATCGAGCGCCAGGTGATCGAGATCGCGCCGCTGGCCTACATGCGCGGGCGCACCCTGAACAACGCCTTCATCATCCTCGACGAGAGCCAGAACACCACCCGCGAGCAGATGAAGATGTTCCTGACCCGCATCGGCTTCGGCTCCACCGCGGTGATCACCGGCGACATCACCCAAGTCGACCTGCCCCGCGGCCAGGCCTCCGGGCTGATCCAGGTGCTCGACGTGCTCAGCGGCACCCCGGGCATCGGCGTCACCCACTTCGCCGCCAAGGACGTGGTCCGCCACCCCCTGGTGCAGCGCATCATCGAGGCCTACGACCAGTTCGAGGCCGAGGAAGAAGCCCAGGCACGCGCCAAGCGCGAGGCCCGCGAGCAGGAGCGCGAGGCCATCCGCCAGGAACGCCTCGAGCGACAGAACGGCCGCGAGGACGAGGAATGAGCCTGGCCGAGGTCGACCGCCAGCGGGCCATCGACGCCGATGGCCTGCCGAGCCAGGCCGAGCTCGAGGCCTGGGTGGGCGCGGTGCTGGCCCGGCTGCCCGACGAGGAACGTCACGAGCTGACGGTGCGCTTCGTCGACGCCGAGGAGAGCCAGGCGCTCAACCGCGACTACCGCAGCAAGGACAAGCCCACCAACGTGCTGTCCTTCCCCTTCGAGTGTCCGCCGGGCGTGCCGCTGCCGCTGCTCGGCGATCTGGTGATCTGCCATCCGGTGGTGATCGACGAGGCCCGCGATCAGGACAAGGCGCTCGGCGATCACTACGCTCATATGGTGGTTCACGGCACCCTGCACCTGATGGGCTACGACCATATCGAGGACGACGAAGCCGAGGTCATGGAAGCGCTGGAGCGAGAGATCCTCGCCGGCCTCGGCATCGCCGACCCCTATCGGGCCTCCGGCCCGGCGCATCGCGATTCCGACCCCGATGACGAGAGAGCCGACGCATGAGCGAAGACCGATCGACCGGCCAGGGCCAAAGGTCCTGGCTCGATAAGTTGTTCAGCGCGCTGTCCAGCGACAGCGACGAGCCCAGCTCGCGAGACGAGCTGCTGGAGTTCCTGCGCCAGGCGGCGACCCGCCTCAAGCTCGAACAGGACGCCATGATGATCATCGAGGGCGCCCTGAACATCAGCGATCAGCAGGTGCGCGAGGTGCTGATCCCGCGCTCCCAGATCACCGCCATCGGCCTCGACCAGCCGCTGGAGGAGTACCTGCCGCTGATCCTCGAGACCGGCCACTCGCGCTACCCGGTCGTCGGCGAGAATCTCGACGAGGTGAAGGGCATCCTGCTGGTCAAGGACCTGCTGCCGCTGCTGCGCCAGGGCAACGACCACCCCTTCCGGCTCGAGGAGGTGCTGCGCCCGGCCATGTTCGTGCCGGAATCCAAGCGCCTGAACAGCCTGCTCAAGGAATTCCGCGACACCCACAACCACATGGCCCTGGTGGTGGACGAATACGGCGGCACCGCCGGCATCATCACCATCGAGGACATCCTCGAGGAGATCGTCGGCGACATCGAGGACGAGCACGACACCGACGAGGAAGAGGACATCCGCGCCCTCGGCGAGTCGCGCTACGCGATCCGTGCCCTGACCCCCATCGAGGACTTCAACGAGCGCTTCGGCACGCGCTTCTCCGACGAGGAGTTCGACACCCTCGGCGGCCTGGTGATGCAGCGCTTCGGCCACCTGCCCGGCCGCGGTGAGCACACCGAGATCGGCGGCTGGCGCTTCACCGTGCTCAACGCCGACAATCGCCGCATCCGCCTGCTGGAAGCCGAGCCGGCCTCGGAGTCCGCCGAGGACTGATCCGCTCACCGATTTTCCCCGGCCATTTTCCGTCGGCTTTTTCACCAAGGACGGTGCCATGACGCCCCCTCGCCTTCATCGGTTCCTCGGGCCCCTGGCGGCGATCGCCGCCGGCGTGCTCACGACCCTCTCCGCCGCCCCGTTTCATCTCTGGTGGCTGGCCCCGGTGGCCGCCGGCCTGCTCTATGCCGGGCTGCCATCGCTCTCCGCCCGCCAGGCCGCCTGGCGGGGCTGGTGCTACGGGCTCGGCCTGTTCGGCGCCGGCGCGTCCTGGGTCTATGTCTCGATCCACGACTACGGCTATACCGGCGTGCCCCTGGCGCTGGCGCTGACCGCGCTGTTCGTCGCCGCCCTGTCGCTGTTCTTCGCCGTCACCCTGGGCCTCTACCGGCGCCTGTGCGGGCCGCGGCTGTCGGTGCTGACCTTCGCCGGCGCCTGGGTGCTGGGCGAGGCGCTGCGCACCTGGCTGTTCACCGGCTTCCCCTGGCTGCTGCTGGGCAGCGGCCAGGTGGACTCGCCGCTGGCACCCTGGGCGCCGGTCGGCGGCGTCTATTGGCTGTCGCTGATCGTGGCCCTCAGCGGGGCGCTCGGCGTGTCGCTGCTGCGCCGGCGCTGGTGGGCCGCCCTGCCGCTGGCGGTGCTGTGGCTGGTGCCGCTGGCGTTGCCCACCCAGTGGACGACGCCCGCCGGCGAGCCGCTGCGCGTCGCCCTGCTGCAGGGCAACCTGCCCCAGCTGATCAAGTGGACGCCGGAGGGCCAGCGCCAGGCCGCCAACACCTATCTGTCGCTGACCGCCGAGCTGGACGAGGCCCCGGATCTGGTAATCTGGCCCGAGGCGGCGCTGCCGATGTTCGCCGACCAGGCCCGGCCGATCCTCGAGCGCGCCCAGACCCTGCTGCCGCCCCAGAGCACCCTGCTCACCGGCATCCTGACCCGCGAGGACGACCGCTACTACAACGGCGTGCTCGACGTCGCCGACGGCGAGACCTACCTCAAGCGCCACCTGGTGCCGTTCGGCGAGTACCTGCCGCTGGAGCCGCTGCTGCGCGGCGCCATCGCCTTCTTCGACCTGCCGATGCCGGCCATGACCCCGGGGCCGGCCCATCAGGCGCCGCTGGACGCCGCCGGCACCCGCATCGGCAACGCCATCTGCTACGAGATCATCTACGCCGACCTGGTGGCCCGCCAGGCGCGTCGCTCGAACGTGATCCTCACGGTCTCCAACGACACCTGGTTCGGCGCCTCCATCGGCCCGCTGCAGCACCTGCAGATGGCCCGGCTGCGGGCGCTGGAGAACGGCCGTCCGGTGATCCGTGCCACCAGCAACGGCGTCACCGCGCTGATCGATGACCGGGGCCGGGTCATCGACCGTGCGCCGCAGTTCGAGGTCGCGACCCTCACCGGCGAGGTCTCGCCGATGCAGGGCCTCACGCCCTTCTCGCGCCTCGGCAGCTGGCCGGTGTGGCTGCTCGGCGCGCTGCTGGTGCTGCCCGGCCTCAGGCGTCGCAAGGCGTAGGCTCGACGCCACCAAGCAACCCAGAACGACGACACCCCGCTGCCAGGCAGCGGGGTGTCGTCGTTTCGAGCGTCAGAAGGCGGCGGCGTCAGGCCTGGGGCTCGCCCAGCACCTCGGGGATGGTCATGCGCACGAAGCGCCCGGGCGCCGGCTCGAGGATATCCAGCTCGCCGTCGCCCGGCTGGCGCGCCGGCACCATCTTCTCGGCGTCGGCGTAGCCGTTGTCGGTCATCCAGGCCTGCCAGTTCGGCCACCACGAGCCTTCGTGGGCCTCGGCCCCTTCCAGCCACTCCTCCGGGGTCGGCGGCAGCGCGTCGTTGGTCCAGAAGCCGTACTTGTTCTTGTGCGGCGGATTAACGATACCGGCGATATGGCCGGACCCGCCCAGCACGAACTTCACCGGCCCCTTGGGCAGCAGGGCCCCGTAGTAGGTGCTGTTCCACTTGGCGATGTGATCGTCGCGGGTGGAGACGAAGTAGCTCGGCACCGAGATCTTGCGCAGGTCGATCTTCACGCCATCGAGCTCGATGCCGCCGGGCTCGACCAGGCGGTTCTCGGCATAGAGATGGCGCAGATACCAGCCGTGGGTGGCCGCCGGCAGGTTGGTGCCGTCGGTGTTCCAGTACAGCAGGTCGAAGGGCGCCGGGATGTCGCCCTTGAGGTAGTTGTTGATGTAGAAGGACCAGAACAGGTCGTTCTCGCGCAGCAGGTTGAAGGAGTAGGCCATGATGCGCCCGTCCAGGTAGCCGTCCTGCTCGAGCTTGGCCTCGATGCCGCTGAGCACCGGCTCGCCGAGGAAGACACCGATCTCGCCGGGATCGCGGAAGTCCCACAGGCTGGTCATGTAGGTCGCCGACTTGACCTTGCGCCCGCGCCGGGTGCTGGTCAGGTAGGCCACCGTGGAGCCGGCCAGGGTGCCGCCGACGCAATAGCTCAGCAGGTTGACCGACTTCTCGCCGGTGGCCTGCTCGATCGCCTCCATGGCGTTGATCGGGCCCAGCTGCATGTAGTCGGCCCAGGTCAGGTCACCCTGTTCGGGGCCGGGATTGCGCCACGAGATCAGGAACACGGTGTGGCCCTGGTCCACCAGCCACTTGACCAGGGAGTTGTCCTGGCGAAGGTCGAGGATGTAGTACTTGTTGATCCAGGGCGGCACGATCAGAAGCGGCGTCTTGAACGTCTGCTCGGTGGTCGGCGCGTACTGGATCAGCTGGATCAGCTCGTTCTCGTACACCACCGAGCCCGGCGTGACGGCGATGTTCTCGCCCACGGTGAAGGCGCTGCGGTCGGTCATGGTGACATTCAGCCCCTCGGCGGAGGCCAGCAGGTCCTGGCGCAGCCGGGCCAGCCCCTCGACCAGATTCTCGCCGCGGGTCTCGATAGTGCGGCGCATGACCTCGGGATTGGTGGAGACGAAGTTGGTCGGCGCCATGGCGTTGACCAGCTGGCGCGCGTAGAAGGCCAGGTTGCGTTTCTGCTCGGCGGACAGCCCGTCGAGGCGCTCGATCAGCTCCTCGACCCAGCGCGAGAACAGCAGGTACTGCTGCATGATGGCGAGATAGTGCGGGTCGCTGGTCCAGGCCTCGTCCTGGAAGCGGCGATCCCCCCTGGCCGGCGTGATCAGCGGCTCCACGGCCTCGCCGGCCAGGGCGCGCATACCGTTCTGCCACAGCTGGAACTGGTCCTGCACCAGGCGCGCCTGGGTCTCCCACAGCAGGGTCGGATCCTGCATCAGCGATTCCGCCCCGGCCTGGAAGGCCTCGCGCATGTGGGCATGGACGGACTGGGCCGCGTCATCCGGCACCATCCGCGGAATCAGGTCCTCCAGGAGGGCCTTGTACTCCTCGCCGATCGCCTGGATCTGGGCGCTCCAGGCCTCCAGTTCGGCCTGCGAGAATGCTTCACTCCCTGGCTGCATTGACACCTCCTGTCGCGCTGTCATAAACGCACGACCACCGCCCCTCGCACCACGGGGCGGTGGCCATCACATAGCGGGTCGTACGATCAGCTGGCGCTACCGCCGCTGCTGCGCTTGCGCGTGGCCTGGCTGGTGGACTTGGCCGGCGCCGGCTTCTCGGCGGCGGGCTTCTCCGCCGCCGCGGGCTTCTCGGTCGCCGTGGGCTTGGCGGCCGCCGCGGCAGGCTTGGCCGCCTCGGCGGCCTGGCCGGCCTGCTCGGCAAAGGCCTGTCCGGATTCGGTGTAGAGCTGCTCGAGCTCGGCCTTGAACTTGAGGCTCATCTCGCCGAGCGTGCGGGCATCCTCCAGCATCTGCTGGGAGAGCGCGTTCATCATCTCGGCCTGGCGGGTGCCGAAGTCGCGCAGACTTTCGGCATCGTTGATCTCGGTGGCGTCGCGCAGGCGCTCGGTCCCCATCTGGCTGTAGCGCTTGAGGGACTCCATCTGGTACTCGCTGACGCGCTCCATGTTCTGAAGCATCAGCGAGTTCAGCTTGCGCATGGGCTCGAAGAACTGGCGGGTCTGTTCGTTGAAGGCATCGAACGTCTTGTCCTGCATGGTCGCTCCTCCCGAGGGAATGCTGACGAAAGCCGTGCTGCACTGCACAAAGACTAGTCTTGCACGCCTGCCGTTGCAAGCGCATGACAGGCGTCGAGTCCCGCTGGAAAAGCGCGCGAGCCGCGCGCGGCATCAGCCCTCGCGCTTGCCCCGGGAGCGGGCGCTGGCGGCCGAGGCTCCGCCGCCCGAGCCACCCTCGGCACCACCGCCCGGGTCACCCCCGGCGCTGCCGCCCTCCCCGCCACGGTTTCCCGCGGCGGCCTTGCTGAGCATGTCGAGCATCATCTGCTGGTAGTTGCCGAAGCTGGCCAGGCCCTGGGACAGCCCCTGCTGGAAGCCGGGCTGCTGGAACATCGACTGCTGCAGGAAGGGCTGCATCAGGCTCATGGGGTCGTAGCCCTCGACGCCGGATTCCATCTGCTTCTGGATGCGCGCCAGCAGCTCCTGCTGGAAGGCCTCCACGTCGGGCAGGCCCAGGGCGCGGCGAAACTCGTCCGGGGTCAGGTCGAACTCGACGTTGATCTTCATATGACCGCCTTGTCGAAGATGGGTGGCTGTGCCGATCAGTGTAGCAGTCGTGGCCTCAGGACAGCCGCGGCGTGCTCACGCTGACGTCGGCGTTCTGGCCGCGATGGCGCAGCAGATGATCCAGCAGGGTCAGGGCCATCATGGCCTCGGCGATCGGCGTGGCGCGAATGCCCACGCAGGGATCGTGGCGCCCCTTGGTGACCACCTCCACCGGATTGCCGTCCAGATCGATGGACTGCCCCGGCGTGGTGATGCTGGAGGTCGGCTTGAGCGCCAGATGCGCGACGATCGCCTGGCCGCTGGAGATGCCGCCCAGCACACCGCCGGCATGGTTGGAGAGAAAGCCCTCCGGGGTCATCTCGTCGCGATGCTCGCTGCCGCGACTTGCCACCGCGGCGAAGCCGTCGCCGATCTCCACGCCCTTGACCGCGTTGATGCTCATCAGCCCGTGGGCCAGCTCGGCGTCCAGCCGGTCGAACACCGGCTCGCCGAGCCCCGGCGGTACGCCTTCGGCGACCACCGAGACCTTGGCCCCCACCGAGTCCTGATCGCGACGCAGCTGGTCCATGTAGGCCTCGAGCTCAGGCACCCGGTCCGGATCGGGGCAGAAGAAGGGGTTCTGCTCGACGGCCTCCCACTGCTTGAAGTCGATGGCGATGGGGCCGAGCTGGCTCATGTAGCCGCGGATGGTGATGCCCTGGCTCGCCAGGTACTTCTTGGCGATGGCCCCGGCCGCCACGCGCATGGCGGTCTCGCGGGCGCTGGAGCGTCCGCCGCCGCGATAGTCGCGGATACCGTACTTGTGCTGGTAGGTATAGTCGGCGTGGGCCGGGCGGAACTGGTCCTTGATCTTCGAGTAGTCCTTGGAGCGCTGGTCGGTGTTCTCGATCACAAGGCCGATCGAGGTGCCGGTGGTCACGCCCTCGAAGACGCCGGACAGGATGCGCACCCGGTCCAGCTCCTGACGCTGGGTGGTATGGCGCGAAGAGCCGGGACGCCGACGGTCGAGGTCGCGCTGCAGGTCCTCCTCGGTCAGCGGCAGGCCCGGCGGGCAGCCGTCGACGATGGCGCCGAGCGCCGGGCCGTGGCTCTCGCCGAAGGTGGTGACGGTGAACAACTTGCCGAAGGTATTGCCGGACATGGGCGTGCCTCTTGACTGCTCAGCTGAAGGACGCCGCATGGGCGTCGAGTTCCGCGGCGGTGAGGGCAAACACGCCCTGGCCGCCGCGCTCGAATTCCAGCCACAGGAAGGGCACCTCGGGGAAGGCGGCCTCCAGGTGGCGATCGGAGTTGCCGACCTCGACGATCAGCACGCCGTCGTCGGTCAGATGGTCGCGGGCCTCGCGCAGGATGCGCCGCACGATGTCCAGGCCGTCGTCGCCGGCGCCCAGCGCCAGGCCCGGCTCGTGGCCGAACTCGGCGGGCATGGTGGCCAGATCGCGCGCGTCCACGTAGGGCGGGTTGGAGACGATCAGGTCGTAGCGCTCGCCCTGGAGGCCGGCGAACAGGTCCGACTCGACGGCCCGCACCCGGTCGGCGACGTCATGGCGGGCGATGTTCTGCCGCGCCACCGCTAGCGCCTCGGGGCTGATGTCGGCCAGGTCGACCTCGCAGGTCGCCAGGTACAGGGCGGTGGCCAGGCCGATGCAGCCCGAGCCGGTGCACAGGTCGAGCACCCGCGCCGGCGGCTCCATCGGGAACCAGGCGCCGAAGCCGTGCTCGATCAGCTCGGCGATCGGCGAGCGCGGAATCAGCACCCGCTCGTCGACGCTGAACGGCAGGCCGGCGAAGAAGGCCTCGCCGAGCAGGTAAGGCAGCGGGCGACGGCTGGTGATGCGCTCGCGCACCAGGGCCACGATGCGCGCACGCTCCATGGGCAGCAGGCGGGCATCCTGCACCCCGGGATCGACGTCCCACGGCAGGTGCAGGGCGCCGAGCGTCAGCGCCACGGCCTCGTCCCAGGCGGAGTCGGTGCCGTGCCCGTAGTGCAGGCCGGCCAGGTGAAACTCGCTGGCGGTCCAGCGCAGGCAGTCCCTGAGCGTGATCAGCCCCTCGGCGAGGGCCTCATCGGAGAGCGTCAGGGTCGAAGCGGACGAGGAAGCGGAAGGTTCGGCCACGAGACATCCTGTGGTTGACGGTTGGAAAGCGGCAAGGCCCGTGATTGTAACCGCGGCGGCGGTTCACAGCCACGTCAGGGCCGGTATACTCGAGTCTCTCGCGACGCGCCCGCCGAGGCCGACGCGTCGTCATCGCCTCGTTTCCCCTGCCACCGCCAGAGAGCCTCGAGAGAGCCCCCATGAGCCGACGCCGCCACCGCCCCGACGACGACGAGATCAGCGCCTTCCGCCAGGCCCTGAGCGACGCCGGCGTGCGTCCGCTCGCGAGCAACCGAGCCGACCCGGGGCGCCCCCGGCGCGCCGACGAGGCCGCCCGGGCGCGGCGAGAGGCGGCCACCTCGGCCAGCGAGGACGCCGCCAGCGGTCGCACCTCCGACGGCCGGGTGGAAGCGGTGCGCCCCTCGGAGTATCTGGATTTCTTCCTGCCGGACATGCCCTATCGCGACCGCCAGCAGCTCAAGCGCGGCCAGCTCGCCTGGGAGGCGGGGCTCGACCTGCACGGCTACACCCTGGAGGAAGCGCGCGCCGAGCTGGAGACCTTCCTCGCCGATGCCGCCGCCAACCGCGCCCGCTGCGTGCTGGTGGTGCATGGCAAGGCCTGGACCGGCCAGGCCGATTACCCGGTGATCAAGAGCCACGTCAACGCCTGGCTGCGCGAGTGGCCCAGCGTGCTGGCCTTCTGCTCGGCCACCGAGGCCGACGGCGGCACCGGCGCGGTCTACGTGATGCTGAGGCGCCAGCGCGACGGCCGCTGAGGCGCTATTCCTCCTCGCCGCGGTCGTCCGCGGACAGCGGCCGCGCCTCCACCACCTCCGGCCCGGAGACCCGACCGAGCCCCTGCTCGCGGCGGTCGAGCGCTTCCCGGGCCAGGTGCCGCCCCAGCGAGATCAGCGCCTCGGCGCGATGGAATTCGTAGGCCCCGCACACGGTCTTCGGCACCTCGATCAGCACGTCCGGCGGATAGCCCGCCACCTTGTACTTGGCCAGCGCCGCCTGGGCGATGTCGAAGGACGCCAGGATCATGTCCAGCCGCCCCCAGGCGCGGCGCCCCGGCTCAGGCTCCACGGCATCGGCGGGCTCGCCCTCGCTGCCGTTGCCGAACAGCCGCCGGGTGGCACCGCGCACGCCCTCCATCCAGCCGCCGAAGTCGACCGCGCCCTTGTCCCGCGCCACCTCGCGGGCCTGCTCCTCGGCCGCCTCCTCCGGCGGCAGCAGCGCCTCCAGGGTGACCGGCTGGGAGCTCTGGGCGGTGACGTTGACCGCCATCACCAGATCGGCGTGGGTGGACACGGTCGGCATGATCGGCAGCGGATTGAGCAGCCCGCCGTCGACCAGCACCTGGTCGCCGCGATGGACCGGGGTGATCACGCCGGGCACGGCGATGGAGGCGCGGATCGCCTCGAGCAGCGGGCCGTCCTGGAACCACACCTCGCGCTGACGGATCAGGTCGGTGGCCACGGTGGTCACCGGGATCGACAGGTCCTCCAGGCGGATATCGCCGATCAGTTCGTCGAGCTTGCTCATCACCTTGCTGGCCTTCATGGCCCCCATCGGGCTCCAGGAGACGTCCACCAGCCGCAGCACGTCGAAGTAGTCGAGCCGACACACCCACTCCTTGTAGCGATCGAGCTGCCCGGCCGCGTAGACGCCGGCCACCAGCGCGCCCATGGAGCACCCCGACAGCGCCACCACCTCGTAGCCGCGTGCCTCCAGCTCCTCGATCACGCCGATATGGGCATAGCCCCGGGCGCCGCCGCTGCCCAGCGTCAGCGAGACCCGCCGACCCTCGCTTTCCCGTCTCGCGTTCATCGCTCGCCCCCCCGTCACGCCTGGCCGGCCACGATCGCCTCGGCCACCGCCGCCACCCGGTCCGGTTCCAGGTGCAGGTGATGCCCGCCCGGCAGCACGCGCCGCTGCAGGTCGCCCACCGCCGCGCGGGCCCGCTGCGCCCGTTCCCGCTCGCCGAGGATCCCCGCCTCCCCCTCCACGCAGAGCACCGGACAGAGGATCGCCGCCAGCATGGCCGTCGCCTGCTCGGGCGTGAAGCGCACCGGCGACGCCCGCAGCAGGCGCGGATCGGTGCGCAGGCGAAGATGGCCATCGCCCTCCTCGGCCAGGTTGCGCCTCACCAGCGGGCGGGCGGTCTCGGCATCGATCGGGGTGACGCCGCCGGCCACCCGGGCCGCCACGGCACTCTCTTCATCAGGATAGCGCGGCGCCCGCGACACCGGCCGCCGATGGGCCCGCAACCCCTTGCGCAGCTGCGTCGGCGCCTCAGCGGCCTCGGTGGTCAGCACGCCGAGTCCGTCGATCAGGCGCAGCGCCGCGACGCGCTCCGGCATGGCGGCGGCCAGCAGGCAGGCCACGCCGGCGCCCATGGAGTGGCCGAGCAGCGTGGTCCGCTCGAGGCCCAGGGCCTCCATGACATCGAGCACGTCGTGGCAGTAGTCCCAGAGCGCCACGTCGGCCCCGCCCGGCGGCGGCGACGAATGGCCGTGGCCGGCAAAGTCCATCGCCACCAGGCGAATGCCCAGGCGCTCGACCAGCGGCGGGGCGAGCCGCGAGAAGCTGGCGGCGTTGTCGAGCCAGCCGTGCAGCGCCAGCCAGGTCGGCGCCGATGCGTCTCCCCAGGCCAGGGCGGCGAGGCGGCCGTCGGCCAGCCGCAGCGCTTCCGGCGCCGTCATGGCGTGGTCTCCAGCATCTCGTCGATCATCGTCGTCAGGGCACGCCGGGTGGCGTCGGGATGCTCCATGGGGAACATGTGGCCGCCCGGCACCTCGGCCAGGCGCACGCCGCGACGCTTCAGCCGCCGGCAGCGGTGCGGCGTCAGCAGGTCGGACTCGCCGCCGGCCAGCACGCCCACCGGCACCCGCAGCAGATCGGGCAGTTCGTCCAGGTGATCGGGCAGATGACGGAACACCGCCACCTCGATATCGGGGTCGAACAGCAGCACCACGCGGCCGTCATCCAGGGTGCGGGTGCCGCCCTCCACGTAGTCGTCGAGGGCCTGGTCGGTGAAGTGCCGGAACAGCCGCCGACGGCGCAGGTAATCGCGCATCGCCTGGGGGCTCGACCAGCTGTCGCGGCGGCCGACGGTGCGGCCCGCCGGCGTGAAGCGGTCGGTCAGCCCCAGGCGCTTGACCGCCTTCATCGCCAGGGCATCGAAGCCCAGCATCAGCGGCGGGTCGAGCATCACCACGCAGCGGAAGCGCTCCGGCGCCTGCTCCGCGGCCATGGCCATCAGCACGCCGCCCATGGAGTGGCCGACGCCGATGACTGGCTCGTCGAATGCGGCGAGATGCTCGAGCAGCTCGTCGCGCAGCGCCAGCCAGTTGTGGCCGACCGGGAAGTCGGGGTGGTGGCCGAGCCGGTCCAGGGGATGGAGGTCGAAGCGCTCGGCCAGCGGCGCCAGCAGGCTGCGGTAGCTCTGGCCCGGGAAGCCGTTGGCATGAGCGAAGACCAGCGGTGAGGGGGCAACGGGGGCGTGTCGGCGCATGGCATCATCCGTGTCGAGGCGCGGGGCGCGAGTGGCGATGGCAGGCTAACGAGAATACCATGGGCCGCCAAGTCGTCTTTCGGCCACCCCCTCCAACGGAGTCCCGCGTGAATCCCCACAAGCCGCCCCGCGATACCCGCCTGCGCAACCGCCTGTTCTTCGCCACCGTGATCGCCGCCATCGTGGTCGGCCTGTGGCTGGCCCGCTGAAGCGAGCTGGTCTTATCCTGCATCGGACGCCTTCATGTCACTGATCGACATCTTTCTCTCGACGCTGAACATCACCCTGCCGGTGTTCGCCATGGTCTTCATCGGCATCGGCCTGAAGCGCTTCCACTGGATCGACCAGGCCTTCGTCAACACGGCCTCCAAGCTGGTCTTCCGCGGCACCCTGCCGACCCTGCTGTTCTTCGGCATGGCCGGCGCCGACCTGGAGGCCACCCTCGATCCCTGGATGCTGGTGTTCTTCGCCCTGGCCACCCTGCTGAGCTTCGCCGGCAGCTGGGGCTGGGCGCTGCTGCGGGTGCGGCGGCCGCTGCGCGGCGTCTACGTCCAGGGCGCCTTCCGCGGCAACTGCGGCATCGTGGGGCTGGCCCTGGCGGCCGGCATGTACGGCGACGCCGGGCTGTCGCTGGCCGGCCTGCTGCTGGGCGTGGTGATCCTGACCTACAACGTGCTGTCGGTGATCGTGCTGGCCACCTACCAGCCCCGTGAGGAAGGCGGCAAGGGCGTCGACTGGACCAACATCGTGCGCAACATCGTCACCAACCCGCTGATTCTCGGCGTGCTGGCGGGCGTGCCCTTCGCCATCCTCGAGGTGTCGCTGCCCGCCTGGCTGACCACCACCGGCGACTACTTCGCCTCGCTGACCCTGCCCCTGGCGCTGATCTGCATCGGCGCGACCCTGTCCACCCGCGCACTCAAGAAGGGCTATCGCACCACCGTCAGCGCCAGCCTGGCCAAGATGGTAGTGGTACCCGCCGTGGCGACGCTGCTGGCGGTGCTGGCGGGCTTCTCGGGCCCGCCCCTGGGCGTGCTGTTCCTGTTCTTCGCCAGCCCCACCGCGGCGGCCGCCTTCGTGATGGCCAAGGCCATGGGCAACGACGAGACCCTGACCGCCAACATCATCGCCATGACGACGCTGATGGCCAGCGTCACGGTGACGCTGGGGATCTTCAGCCTGCGCGCCGCGGGCCTCATCTAGCGGATCGCGCGCTCGGTAAAGCGGCAGGCGCCGGCCAGGGTGCCCTCGACCACCTCGAACTGCTCGATCCCGCCGCCCTCGGCGGTGGCCTCCGCCGGCAGCGGGTTGGCATGGGCACGCTTGAAGTCGTCGCTGCCCACCCAGGCGCGGAAGGCCGCCTGGCTCTCCCACTCGGTCTCCACCACGTAGGGGGCCTGGTTGCCCTGGGGGCGCAACACGCGCATGGCGACGAACCCCGGCTGCTTGTCGATCTCGCCGGCGCGGGCCCGGAAGCGCGCCTCGAACTCGTCCTCGAAGCCCGGATTCACGTGGATGCGGTTGTTGACGATGTAGCTCATGGTTCGGCGCGTCCTTCTCTCAGGTGATGTCGGCGGGTGACGTGAAACGACGCAGCCGCGCGCAGCCGGCGGCCCGCACCTCGGCATCGAGCTCGGCGACGGCGGCGGTGGGAAAGCCGAGGCCGCGATCGCCGCGCCCCTCGACCAGCAGCCCGGTGAACGCTCCGACCAGCGGCATGTGGCTGACCAGCAGCAGCGGGCGGTCGTCGTCCTGCTCGAGCAGCCAGTCGACCACCGCCTGGGGCGGATCATCCGGAGTGATACAGGGCAGCGTCTCCACCGGCACGCCGAGCGCCTCGCCCACGCGCTCGGCGGTCTGCTGCGCCCGTCGATACGGACTCGCCGCCAGCCGCAGGCGCGCGAGATCGAGATCCTCACGCCCGGCCAGCCAGGTGCCCATGCGGGCGGCCTCGGCGAGGCCCCGGGCGGTCAGCTCACGGCAGGCATCGGGACTGCCCGCCCCCGCCTCGCCGTGGCGCATGATCAGCAGCGGCTCAGCCATGCGGGCCTCCGGTGTCGCGATGATCCTGCTGGACGTTCTCGCGCGAGAGCACGAACTCCACGTCGCTGCTCTGCTCGCCACGCATCAGCAGCCGCGCCATCTCGCGCGCGGGCACGCCCTCGAACAGCACCTGGTAGAGCCCCTCGGCGATCGGCATGTAGACGCCCTCAGCGCGGGACTTGTCGCGCACCAGGCGCACGGTGTTGACGCCCTCGGCGACCTGGCCCAGCGCCTCGACGGCCTCGTCGAGGGTGCGGCCCTCGCCGAGCGCGAAGCCGACCCGGTAGTTGCGCGAGCGGCTGGAGGAGCAGGTGACGATCAGGTCGCCGACCCCGGCCAGGCCGAGGAAGGTCATGGGATTGGCGCCCTGGGACACGGCGAAGCGGCTCATCTCGGCCAGCGCTCGGGTCATCAGCATGCTGCGGGTGTTCTCGCCCATGCCCAGCGCCGCGGCCATGCCGGCGGCGATGGCATAGAGGTTCTTGAGCGCCCCGCCCAGCTCGACGCCGTAGCGGTCGTTGCTGGCATAGACGCGGAAGTAGTCGCAGCCCAGCGCCGTCTGCACCCGGGTGCGGGTCAGCGGATCATCGCTGGCGATCACCGTGGCGGTCAGCTGACGTTCGGCCACCTCGGTGGCGAGGTTGGGGCCGGAGAGCACGCCGATGTGCGCGAAGCCGGTCTCTTCCTCGAGCAGCTGACTCATCAGCTTGAAGCCGTCCTCCTGGATGCCCTTGGTGGTGCTGACCAGTATCTGGGAGGGCGTCAGCCAGGGCAGCGCCTGACGGACCACCTGACGGAAGGCCTGTGACGGAATCGCCACCAGCACCAGGCCGGCACCGGGCAGCACGTCCTCGAAGGCGCTGGAGGCCTTCACGGCGGGATTGATGGCGTAGTCAGGCAGGTAGCGGCCGTTGCGATGCTCGCGGTTGATCTGCTCGACCAACGCGGGGTCGCGCAGCCACTGGCGCACCTCGAAGCCGTTGTCGGCGGCGATGCTGGCGAGCGCGGTGCCGAAGCTGCCGCCACCGAGCACCGCCACCCGCTGACTGCGATCATCGCTGCTGCGATCAGGATTGCTGCGATCGTCGGACATGGTCGCCCCGGGAGTGGAAATGGTCCGGCGATTGTAACGAAAAACGCCCCCAGTGGGGGCGTCTTGGCACCTGGCGTCGGGCCACCGGGGCGGCCCGAACAAGCCGATCAGTCGATCAGCGGCACCAGGGTGTCGATGCTCGACCGGGCATCGCCGTAGAGCATCCGCGTGTTCTCCTTGAAGAACAGCGGGTTCTCGATGCCGGAGTAGCCGGTGCCCTGACCACGCTTGCAGACGAACACGTTCTTGGCTTCCCAGACCTTCAATACCGGCATGCCGGCGATCGGGCTGTTGGGGTCTTCCTGGGCGGCCGGATTGACGATGTCGTTGGAGCCGATGACGATCACCACGTCGGTGCTGGCGAAATCGTCGTTGATCTCGTCCATCTCGAGCACGATGTCGTAGGGCACCTTGGCCTCGGCCAGCAGCACGTTCATGTGCCCCGGCAGGCGGCCGGCGACCGGGTGGATGCCGAAGCGCACTTCCTTGCCGGCGCTGCGCAACTTGCGGGTCAGCTCGCTGACCGCGTTCTGCGCCTGGGCCACCGCCATGCCGTAGCCCGGCACGATGACCACGCTGTCGGCGTCGTTCAGCGCGCTGGCCACACCGGCGGTGTCGATGGCGACCTGCTCGCCCTCGATCTCCGCCGCCGGGCCCTGGCTGCCGCCGAAGCCGCCCAGGATCACGTTGACGAAGTTGCGGTTCATCGCCTTGCACATGATGTAGGAGAGGATCGCGCCCGAGGAGCCCACCAGGGCGCCGGTGACGATCAGCAGGTCATTGGACAGCGTGAAGCCGATGGCCGCCGCGGCCCAGCCGGAGTAGCTGTTCAGCATCGACACCACCACCGGCATGTCGGCGCCGCCGATGCCCATGATCAGGTGGTAGCCGATGAAGAACGCCAGCAGGGCCAGCAGCAGCAGGGTCCAGACGCCCGCTCCGTTGAGGTAGAGCACCGCCAGACCCACGGAGGCGGCCGCGGCAGCGGCGTTCAGCAGGTGGCCGCCGGGCAGCTGCTTCGGCTTGCCGTCGACCTTGCCGGCCAGCTTGCCGAAGGCGATCACCGAGCCGGTGAAGGTCACCGCGCCGATGAACACCCCGAGCACCACCTCGATCTGCAGGAAGGTGAGCTCCGCCGGCGTCTTGTGCGCCACCAGGGCGGCGAAGGCGGAGAAGCCCTCGGTACCCTGCTCGGCGAGCTGGGCGGCCAGCACCCGGCGCCGCTCCAGATCGGCATTGAAGCCGACGAACACCGCGGCCAGGCCGACGAAGCTGTGCAGGGCCGCGACCAGCTGCGGCATCTCGGTCATCTCGACCTTCTTGGCCAGATAGGCGCCGATGACGGCGCCGATGGCCATCATCGGCAGCATCCACCAGTAACCGCCGATGCCCGGCCCGAGGCCGGTGAAGAAGACGGCCACGCCCATGCCGATGATGCCGTACCAGACGGCACGCTTGGCCTTCTCCTGGTTGCTCAAGCCCCCCAGCGAGAGGATGAACAGTACGCTTGCCGCGATCGAGGCGGCGGATACGAATCCTTGACTCAACATCTCTTGATCTCCGGCCTCAGGACTTCTGGAACATGGCGAGCATACGGCGCGTGACCTGGAAGCCCCCCACGATGTTGATGGTGGCGATCAGCACCGAGATGCCGGCGAGCAGGCTCACCAGGACACTCCCCGAGCCGATCTGCAGCACCGCCCCGAGCACGATGATCCCGGAGATGGCATTGGTCACGGCCATCAGCGGGGTATGCAGCGAGTGGCTGACGCCCCAGATCACCTGGAAGCCGACGAAGCAGGCCAGCACGAAGACGATGAAGTGCGACATGAACGACGCCGGCGCCACCTGGCCGAGCAGCAGCATCAGCGCGCCGCCGATGCCCAGCAGCGTCGCCTGACGCTTGGTCTGGGAGACGAAGGCGGCGTGTTCGGCGGCCTTCTTCTCCTCCGGCGTGGGCTCCGGCTCCTTCGGCTTGGGCTTGGCCGCGGCGATCGCCTGCACCTTGGGCGGCGGCGGCGGGAAGGTGATGTCGCCTTCATAGGCCACCGTGGCGCCGCGGATGACGTCGTCGTCCATGTTGTGATCGATGACGCCATCCTTCTCCGGCGTCAGGTCGGTCAGCATGTGGCGGATGTTGGTGGCGTAGAGCAGCGAGGCCTGGGTCGCCATGCGCGACGGGAAGTCGGTGTAGCCGACCACGATCACGCCGTTGTCGGTGACCACGCGCTCGTCGGGCACGGTCAGGTCGCAGTTGCCGCCCTTCTCGGCGGCCAGGTCGACGATCACCGAACCCGGCTTCATGGCCTTGACCATGTCCTCGAGCCACAGCTTGGGCGCGGGGCGACCGGGAATCAGCGCGGTGGTGATGACGATGTCGACGTCCGGGGCCTGCTCGCGGAACAGCGCCAGCTGTTTCTCGCGGAACTCGGGGCTCGACGGCGCCGCATAGCCGCCGCTGCCGGAGCCGTCCTGGCTGTCCTCGAAGTCGAGGAACAGGAACTCGGCGCCCATGGACTCGATCTGCTCGGCCACTTCGGGGCGCACGTCGAAGGCGCGCACCACCGCGCCCAGGCTGGTCGCGGTGCCGATGGCGGCGAGCCCCGCGACGCCGGCGCCGACGATCAGCACCTTGGCCGGCGGCACCTTGCCCGCGGCGGTCACCTGGCCGGTGAAGAAGCGCCCGAACTGGTTGCCGGCCTCGATCACCGCGCGATAGCCGGCGATGTTGGCGGTGGAGGACAGGGCATCCATCTTCTGGGCCCGCGAGATGCGCGGCACCATGTCCATGGCGATGACGTTGGCGCCGGTGTCGCGGCAGCGCTCGAGCAGCGGCTCGTTCTGGGCCGGCCAGAAGAACGAGATCAGGGTCTTGCCCTTCCCGAGGTAGCCGACCTCCTCCTCGACGGGCTCGCGGACCTTGACCACCACCTCGGCGGTGTTCCACAGGGCCTCGGCACCGTCGACGACGGTGACGCCGACCGACCGGTAGGCGTCGTCATCGAAACCGGCGGCCGCACCGGCGCCGCTCTCGATCAGGCATTCGTGTCCCAGCTTCTGGATCTGTTGCGCGCTTTCCGGGGTCAGGGCGACACGCGCCTCCCCGGAGGCATGCTCCTTGGGTGCACCAATCTTCACGTTGGATCTCCCGTTTTGGCGTTATTGAAACTTTCAAAACACCGCAGTCTTGCCCAGCCAGATCGGAATCTCAACCCGCATGACGGCCATGGGAGCGTCGCTGTCGGAAACGATATGTCGTTGAAAATCGGCCGTTTCATAGTAACGTTGACGTAAAGGTCAAGCGACGAGGCGCGGCACGACGGCACCTCCTCGACCAGGGCCGATCGGGCACCGGATGACGGGCAGGCGGCGATCCACAACAGCCGGCATGCAGAAAAAAAACGCGCCGACCACCTCGGAGGTGATCGGCGCGTGCTGGATGCCGCCCCGTTGGACGGCACGGGCTTCGGGCGGCGCTATCAGGCGCTCAACAGGGCGTTGAGGCGCTTGACGTAGGCCGCCGGGTCGTCGAGGTGGCCGCCCTCGGCGATGATCGCCTGGTCGAGCAGGATCCGCGACAGATCGGCGAAGCCGTCGCCCTCGACGCCCTCGAGGCGCGCCACCAGGGCGTGCTCGGGGTTCAGCTCGAGGATCGGCTTGACCTCGGGCAGCGGCTGGCCGGCGGCTTCCATGATGCGGCGCATCTGGTAGCCCATCTCGTGCTCGGGCAGCACCACACAGGCCGGGGAGTCGGTCAGGCGATGGGTCACCTTGACCTCCTGGACCTCGTCGCCGAGCGCTTCCTTGACCCGCTTGACCAAGTCTTCCTTGGCCTTGGCGGTCTCTTCCTGGGCCTTCTTCTCGTCCTCGTCCTCGACCTCGCCGAGGTCCAGGTCGCCCTTGGCCACGTCGACGAACGACTTGCCCTCGAACTCGGTGAGGTGGCTCATCAGCCACTCGTCGATGCGGTCGTGGAGCAGCAGGACCTCGATGCCCTTCTTGCGGAAGATCTCCAGGTGCGGGCTGTTCTTGGTCGCGTTGAAGCCGTCGGCGACGATGTAGTAGATCTTCTCCTGCCCTTCCTTCATGCGCCCGATGTAGTCGGCCAGCGACTGGTCCTGGGTGGCGCTGTCGGTGTGGGTGCTGGAGAAGCGCAGCAGGCCGGCGATCTTCTCGCGGTTGGCGTGATCCTCCGCCGGGCCCTCCTTCAGCACGCTGCCGAAGGTGTTCCAGAAGGTCTGGTAGGCCTCGGGATCCTTGGCCAGCTTCTTGAGCATGTCGAGGGAACGCTTGGTCAGCGCGCTCTTGATCTTCTCGACCTGCGGGTCCTGCTGCAGCAGCTCGCGGGAGACGTTCAGCGACAGGTCGCGGGTGTCCAGCACGCCCTTCACGAAGCGCAGGTAGAGCGGCAGGAACTGCTCGGCGTCGTCCATGATGAAGACGCGCTGCACGTAGAGCTTCACGCCGCGGGCGCCGTCACGCTCGTAGAGATCGAACGGGGCGCGGCCCGGCACGTAGAGCAGGCTGGTGTACTCGAGCTTGCCCTCGACCTTGTTGTGGCTCCAGGTCAGCGGATCGCTGAAGTCGTGGGCCACGTGCTTGTAGAAGGCCTTGTACTCGTCGTCGGTGAGCTCGCTCTTGGGGCGCACCCAGAGCGCGGTGGCCTCGTTGACGGTCTCCCAGCTGACGGTCTCGCTACCCTCGATCTCGTTGCCGTCCTCGTCGCGGGCGGTCTCGACCTTGGGCATGCGCACCGGCACTTCGATGTGGTCGGAGTACTTGCGCACCAGGTTCTGCAGGCGGAAGTCGTCGGCGAACTCGCCGGCGTCTTCCTTGAGGTGCAGCACGATCTCGGTGCCGTGGACCTCGCGCTCGATGTCGGCGACGCTGAACTCGCCCTCGCCGCGGGAGTGCCACTCGACGCCTTCGCCCTGGTCGGTGCCCGCCTTGCGGGTGCGCACGGTGACCTCGTCGGCGACGATGAAGCCGGAATAGAAGCCGACGCCGAACTGGCCGATCAGGCGGGCGTCCTTCTGCTGCTCGCCGGAGAGCTGCTTGAGGAACTCGGCGGTGCCGCTGCGGGCGATGGTGCCGAGGTTCTCGATCACCTCGTCGCGATTCATGCCGATGCCGTTGTCGCGCACGGTCACGGTGCCGGCCTCGGCGTCGTGCTCGATCTCGATGCGCAGCTCGCTGTCGCCCTCGTAGAGGGCGTCGTTGTCCAGCGCGGCGTAGCGCAGCTTGTCGCAGGCGTCGGCGGCGTTGGAGATCAGCTCGCGCAGGAAGATCTCCCTGTTGGAATACAGGGAGTGGATCA
The DNA here is from genome assembly GCF_000265245.1 of Halomonas smyrnensis AAD6. Lineage (GTDB taxonomy): Bacteria > Pseudomonadota > Gammaproteobacteria > Pseudomonadales > Halomonadaceae > Halomonas > Halomonas smyrnensis. The sequence continues at coordinate 382,896 of NZ_AJKS02000001.1, read as the reverse complement.
TCAGGTGCAGCAGTTGCTTGACCTCGGTCTGGAAGCCGAGAGTCTCTTCACGAGTAGCAGTGGTCATCTCTTGCGGACCCCTTGTCGACGGTTCGGCGGTGGCGAGGCCACCCATGGCTTGGATACCGTCGATATGGGGACCGGCGAAGGTTTTTCAACCGTCTTTCTCGCGCCAGGCGCGATAGTCCTCCAGCGCCCGGTCGACCCGGGTCAGCAGCCAGCCGACGATCATCGCATCATCGGCCAGCCCGACCACCAGCAGCACGTCCGGAATCAGATCCAGCGGCGAGACCAGGTAGATCAGGGCGACCAGCATCCACAGCAGCGCCGACCAGGGCACCGGCCGATAGCGCCCGCGCACCACGTCGGCCAGCATCGGCGGGAACCAGCGCAGGGCGCGGCGCATGCGCAGGAAGACGCCGGCGCGTCGCTTGATGCGCGTGAGCGGCGGGGAACCATCGGGGCGGGCCATGGGCGCTCTCCTTGCCGAGTCTCGGATTCACCACTACAGAATGAGGACAGTTCCGGCCGAATGCCAGCCGTCGGCCCCGAGCGACACTACTCAAGCGCCGCGCCATGGGCGACCATGGGAACCCGCTCAACGCACCCCCTTCGAGAGGCGACACGATGCCCAGCACCCCGTTCCGCATCCCCTGGAAGCCCCTGCTGACCGCCGCCCTGCTGTGCCTGCCGACCGCCGGCCAGGCCCAGTCCGGTGACGACGCCATGCGCGATGCCCTCCAGGCCGCGCGCGACAAGGACTGGCAGGCCATCGACCGGGCCGCCATCGCCGACCACGCGCTGGCCGGCTATGTCGATTATCACCGCCTCAAGGCACGACTGCCCGGCGCCACGACCCGCGAGGTGCAGGCCTTCATCGACGCCAACGCCGACTCGCCGCTGGCCGGCTGGATGCGCGGTCAGGCCATCTCGGCCTACGGCGAGGCCGGCCGCTACCAGGACCTGCTGGCGGTGGCCGATGGCGAGCCCGGCGGCACCGCGCGCCAGTGCCACTACTATGCCGCCCTGCTCGGCAGCGATCCGGCCACCGCCGCCGAGGGCGGCCGCGCGCTGTGGCGGGCCGGCCACTCGCAGCCGGACGCCTGCGATCCACTGTTCAACACCCTGCGCGCCCGCGGGGAGATCGGCCCGGAGCAGGTGTGGGAGCGTCTCACCCTGGCCTGGCAGGCCGGCGAAACCGGCATGGTCGGCTACCTCGGCCGCCAGCTGAGCGACGACTGGGCCGGCGCCCGAGCCGCCCTGGAACGCCTCGACGACGACCTGTCGGCGATCACCCGGGTGCCGAGCTGCATCGGACCGGACTGCCGCGGCAGCGGCGCGCTGTTCGCCGCCGCCATGCACGACTACACCCGCGCCGACACCGAGGCGGCGCTCGCGGCCTGGCGCCGGCTGTCGCCGCAGCTCGGCATCGACGAGGCCCATCGCCACGAGATCGAGCATGACCTGGCCTTCTATTCGCTGGTGCGCGACGTCGGCCCCAACCGTGACTGGGTCGACGGCGTGCTGCCGCGCCTCGACGACACCGACCTCACCGTGCTGCGCATCCGGGTCGCCCTGGCCGACCGCGACTGGGGCGGCGTGCTGGCCTGGGCCGATCGCCTGCCCGCCGAAGAGGCCAGCGATGCCCGCTGGCAGTACTGGCAGGCCCGCGCCCTGGAACAGCTCGGCGACGACGGCGCAAACGCGGCCTACGCCCGCGCCGCCGAACAGCGCAGCTTCTATGGCTTCGCCGCCGCCGACCACCTCGACCAGCCCTACGCCCTGAACCGGGCCGACACCTCGGTCGACGAGGCCCGTCGCCAGGAAATCGCCGCCCTGCCGGCGGTCCAGCGCACCGAGGCGCTGCTGCGCATCGGCGAGCCGGGCCTGGCCAACAGCGAGTGGTATGCCGCCGCGGCTCGCGTCTCCCCCGACCGGGCCATGGCGATGGCCGACTACGCCTCGCGCCGCGACTGGCCCGCCCGGCTGGTCCAGACCACCATCGCCGCCCAGCTGTGGGACGCCCTGGAATGGCGCTTCCCCGAGGCCTATCGCGACGACTTCCTGCAGTGGGGCCGGCGCCACGACGTCGACCCCTATCTGCTGATGGGCATCGCCCGGCGCGAGAGCGCCTACAATCCGGAAGCCCTGTCGCCGGTCGGCGCCCGCGGCCTGATGCAGCTGATGCCGGGTACCGCCAGCCAGGTCAGCCGCAAGCTCGGCATGGCCGACCCGGGCCGCTTCGGAGTGCTCGAGCCCGCGATCAACATTCGCCTCGGCAGCGCCTATATCGGCGAGATGATCGAGCGCTATCGCGGCAACCGCCTGGCCGCCACCGCCGCCTACAACGCCGGCCCCGGGCGGGTCGACCGCTGGCTGCGCGACGCCCCGCAGCAGTTCGACCTGTTCGTCGAGTCGATCCCCTTCCGCGAGACGCGCCGCTATGTGCAAGCGGTGCTGGCCTACCGGGTGATCTTCGAGAGCCTGGCCAACGACGGCGACACCCGCGGCGTGGCCATGCTGACGCCGGCGGAGCGCCAGGACGACTACAACGGCTCGCTGCTGGCACGCCGCTGAGGTTCCTGCCCGGCCCGTCATCGAGAAGGCCCGCCGAATGGCGGGCCTTCTCATTCAAGGGCCCGATGCCGAACCGGTGGGTCAGCGCTATGTCGGCGCCCGGGTCAGCGCTAGGCCGGCGACCGGGTCAGCGCCAGCTTGGCCCCGAAGGCCACCAGCACGCCGCCGGTGAGACCGTTGAGCCAGCGCGCGAGCACGGGGCTCGCCAGCCAGCGGCCGGCCCGGCCGACCAGCAGCACCACGGCGATCTGCCAGACGTTGGCGATCACGAAGTGCACGCCGGCGAGCCACAGCGACTTGGCCAGGGCCGGATCGCCCGGGGCGATGAACTGCGGCAGGAAGGCCATGTAGAAGACCACCGTCTTGGGGTTGAGCACGTTGGACAGCAGCCCCTCGCGCAGCGGCCGCCAGGCCGGCACCCGCTGGCGCTCGCCGTCCACCGCCGCCACCGGCAGGCCCTGGCCGCGGCGCGCCTCGCAGAGGCTGGCGATCCCCAGCCAGACCAGATAGGCGGCGCCGGCCAGCTTGAGCGCGGAGAAGGCCCAGGCCGACTGCAGCAGGATCAGCGAGATCCCCAGCGCCGAGACGGTGGCATGCACGAACAGCCCGGCGCAGATCGCCAGGCTGGTCAGCACGCCGTCACGCACGCCGCCGCGGGCGGTATTGCGGATCACCAGCAGGGTGTCCACGCCGGGGGTGATGCTGAGCAGGGTGATGGCCAACAGGAAGGGCCAGAACTGGGCGTCGAACCACATCAGGTCGCCCTCACCCGCCGAACACGCCGCGCTTGGCGTGGCGCATGGAGATCTGGTCGTTGAGCGTCCAGAAGTCGTAGAGCACCCCCAGGCCGAACAGTCCCAGGGTGCACAGATAGATCAGCCCGCTGACCCACTTGCCCAAGTAGAAACGGTGCACGCCGAAGGCGCCGAGGAAGGTCAGCAGCAGCCAGGCCAGGGTGTAATTGGTGGGCCCGGCCTGGAAGCGCAGGTCGGCCTGGCGATCCATGGACGGAATCAGGAACAGGTCGATCAGCCAGCCGATGCCGAGCAGCCCGAGGGTGAAGAACCAGATCGTGCCGGTGACCGGCTTGCCGTAATAGAAGCGGTGCGCACCGAGGAAGCCGAACAGCCAAAGCAGATAGCCGACCACCTTGCTGTGCGTATCCTGCGAAGCGATACGTGTGTGTTCCATGGAAAAGTCTCGTCGATGCCCTTGAGGTCGCTGGACGCCAGGGAACGGAGTGGCTACATTGACCTAGCGGGCGGAGGCACCAGTTTCACTGCGCCACGATGTTGACGCAACCCTGGTGCTGATGCACTATCCGCTGCGTAGGTTAGCAAGTAGAAAGTCGTCAGTTGTACTTCGATTCCTTCGATGCACCCGGTGCGCACTTCTTCTTTGTCTGCCCACGCAAGACGGGCTCGTGCCGTGGTCTCACGGCCAATACGACCCAGCATCAATATTTAGTTTGTTAAGRAAATCGACAATGGCAACTGGCACTGTCAAGTGGTTCAACGACACCAAGGGCTACGGCTTCATCTCTCCGGAAGACGGCGGTGATGACCTGTTTGTCCACTTCTCCGAAATTCAGGCTGAAGGCTTCAAGTCCCTGCAGGACGGCCAGAAGGTCTCCTTCGAAGTGACTCAGGGCAAGAAAGGCCTTCAGGCCTCCAACGTTCGCGTCGCCGAGTAACCTCGACCGACACGACGATCGAACCGCCGGTGTGGCCGGCGGTTCGACAAGAAAAAGGCCCGCCTTCCGGCGGGCCTTTTTCGTGGGCGCTCATGCATCAGGGCGCGTCGCCGCCGGCGGTCTCGCCGTCCGGCGAGGCGACGCGCTCCTGCTCCGCGCGGGTCGACTCGCGGATCTCGCTCGGCACGCCCTGCTCGGCCTGCTCGAACTGCTCGTCGATCTGGCGGCTGGCTTCCTCGAAGCGGCGCTCGGTCTCCTCGAGGATCGCCTCGACCTCGGGATCGGRGGTCGGCGCGATGCCGTCCGTCGACATCGGCTCGGCGTCGAGGGCCTCGTCCAGCTCGCTCGCGTCCGTGGCGTCCATCTCCGGCAGCGACGCCTCGTCGGGCGTCTGCCGCGAGACCTCCTCGTACTGGCTGTCGATGTTCTGCTTGGCCTCCTCGAAGCGACGCTCGGTGTCCTTCAGGATCTGCTCGACCTCGGCCTCGGTTTCCTGCTCGGAGGGCGGCGCCATCTCGCCCGCGGGCACGGCGTCGGCGGTTTCGGGCTCACCGGCCGGCGCGGCTTCCTCGGCCGTGGCCTCCGGCATCGTGGCCTCGTCCTCGACGGACGCGTCGGCATCGGATGCCGCGTCGGCGCCGTCGGCCTGGCTCGGCATCGCGGTGTCGGCCTGGGAGGCACTCCCCTCCTCGACGGCAGGCGCGGGGTTCGTGGCGTCGCCGGCGGGCGCGGTCTCGTCGCTCGGCTCGCCCTCATCGTTGCCGCAGCCTGCCAGGGCAAGCGTGACCGCCAGAACGAGCGGTTTCCAGGGGATCATGGCCTTCCTTCTCTTCGATGGGTGTCACGTGTCATTGCACCAAAGGGGGCCCGGCGCCGCAAGGCGCGGCTCAGCGCGCGAACAGCTGGCCTTCGATGTCGCGGAACGCCTTGAACTCGATGGCATTGCCGCTGGGATCACGGAAGAACATGGTGGCCTGCTCGCCGGGCTCGCCGGCGAAGCGCACGTAGGGCTCGATCTCGAAGCGAATGCCGGCATGAGTCAGCCGGTCGACCAGCGCCTCCCAGTCGTCCATCTCCAGCACCACGCCGAAGTGCGGCACCGGCACGCCGTGCCCGTCGACCGGATTGCGATGCGTGTCCCTGGGCGACTCGCCGAGGGAGGGATCGAGATGGCAGACGAACTGATGACCGTAGAGGTCGAAGTCGATCCAGGTGTCGCTGCTGCGCCCCTCGGGGCAGCCCAGCAGATCGCCGTAGAAACGCCGCGCCTCTGCCAGATCGCGAACCGGCATGGCGAGATGAAAGGGAGTCAACATGCATGCACCTCCATGAGCCAGGATCATGTCATGATGCCCGGCCCGACGCCGGCTGGCCAGTCACCGGCGTCGACAGCAGCGGACACTCGTCCGGCAGCGCCAGCGACAGCGCTCCCGGCGCGACCTCGCCCCGAAAGGCGCGGCGATGGCAGGGCTCGCCGTCGAGGGTCAGCGGCAGGTCGGTGTCCGCCTCGACGCTGAGCCAGGGGGTGCGGAAGGTCTCGACGAAGGTGCCTTCCCCGGGGCGTCGCTGCAGCTCGCGACGCATCCGCGCCATGTCGCCGAGCGAGGCGAAGTCGCGCAGGATCAGCACGTCGAGCAGGCCATCGTCGATGCGCGCCTCGGGGGTCAGATGCTGACCGCCGCCGGAGCGGGTGCCGTTGCCCAGCGCCAGCACGAACAGCGACGCCTCACGCTCGCCCTCCGCCCAGCGCAGCCGCACCGGGTAGGGACGGTACTGCCAGGCCTTGAGGGCACCGATCAGCGAATAGGCCCCGCCGCCGAGCAGCCGCTTGAGGCTCTTGGGCGTCGAGGAACTGATCTCGGCACCGAAGCCGCCGGTGGCCATGTTGAGGAAGTGCTGGCCGTCGAGACTCGGCACGTCGACCGGCCGCAGCGGCAGCGACAGCGCCGCCTGCAGCGCCGCCGCCGGCTCCAGGGACAGCCCCAGGCCGCAGGCCAGGTCGTTGGCGCTGCCCAGCGGCATCAGGCCGAGCCCCGGGCGATCCTCTGCCGGCAGGCGCATCAGGCCGTTGACCACCTCGTTGATCGAGCCGTCGCCGCCGCCGGCGATCACCCGGTCGACGCCGTCGCGCCCGGCCTGCTCGGCCATGCGTTCGGCGTCGCCCGCCTCCCAGGTGACCTGTACCCGCAGCGCGGCGCCGGCCTCGCGGCAGGCGCCCACCGCCTGGCGCACGGCCGGCAGCTGCGCCGACTTACCATTCAGGATCAGCGTTGCCATGGTCTCACGTTCCTTCTCCTTGATCGTCGTCATGGCCGCTTCACGCTCGGCGGGCATGCTCGATGGATGAGTCCCATTCACTCTATGACTTCCTTACACTGTCTGTCTTCCCGCCCCTTTCCTCGACCATCGCGATACAGGGAGTTGTCATGATCGCACCGGCCTTTCTCCTGGCGGCCTTTCTAGGCGGCCTCGCCGCCATGTGCCTGCGCCTGCCGCCCCTGGTGGGCTTCCTGGCCGGCGGCTTCGTGCTCAATGCGCTGGGCTTCACCCCCACCCCGCTGCTCGAGCTGGTGGCCGATGTCGGCGTCACCCTGCTGTTGTTCAGCATCGGCCTCAAGCTCGATATCCGCACCCTGCTGCGCCGCGACGTCTGGGGCGGGGCCACCCTGCACATGCTGATCTCCAGCCTGACCATGGTGGCGCTGCTCGGGCTGCTGAAATGGCTGAGCCTGCCGCTGCTGGCCGAGGCCGGCTGGCCGACCCTGGCCCTGCTGGGCTTCGCGCTGTCGTTCTCCAGCACGGTGTTCGTGGTCAAGGTGCTGGAAAAGCGCAGCGAGAGCCAGACCGCCTACGGCCGACTGGCCATCGGCGTGCTGATCATGCAGGACATCTTCGCCGTCGTCTTCCTCACCGCCTCCACCGGCAGCCTGCCGAGCCCCTGGACGCTGGGCCTGCTGCTGCTGATTCCGCTCGCCCCGGCGCTGCGCGCCCTGCTGGACCGCCTCGGCCACGGCGAGATGCAGATGCTGTTCGGCATGCTGCTGGCGCTGGTGCTGGGCTATGCGCTGTTCTCGGCGGTGGGGCTCAAGGGCGACCTCGGCGCCCTGATCATCGGTCTGCTGCTGGCCCCCCACCCCGCCGCCCAGGCCCTGGCGCGCTCGATGTTCAGCCTCAAGGAACTGCTGCTGGTGGGCTTCTTCCTGAGCCTGGGCCTGACCGCCATGCCCAGCTGGGAGCTGCTCGGCACCGCGCTGCTGCTGGTGCTGGCACTGCCGCTCAAGGGCCTGCTCTATCAGCTGGTGTTCATGCGTTTCCGCATGCGCCACCGCACCTCGGTGCTGACCGCCCTGAGCCTGACCAACTACTCGGAGTTCGGGCTGATCGTCGGCGCCATCGCCACCGCCGAGGGCTGGCTGCCGGAGAGTTTCCTGGTGGTGCTGTCGCTGGCGGTAGCGCTGAGCTTCGCCGCCTCGGCGGTGGTCAACGGCTACGGCGAGCGCTTCTATCGCTGGCTGGAACCGCGCCTGCCCGAGATCGACGAGCACGAGCTGGCGCCCAGCGACCGTCCCATCGAGGTCGGCGACGCCGAGGCGGTGGTGCTGGGCATGGGCCGCATCGGCAAGGGCGTCTACCGGCGACTGCAGAAGGAGTATGGCCTGCAGGTGCTGGGCATCGACAGCAACCCCAAGAGCATCGAACGGCTCACCGCCATGGGCTTCAACGCCCTGGAGGGCGACGCCGTAGACTCGGAGTTCTGGGACAAGCTGCTGATGTCGTCCGAGGTGCGCCTGGTGGTGCTGGCCATGCCGCACCACGCCGGTAACCTGGCCGCCCTGCGACAGCTGCGCTCGCGCCACTTCCCCGGACGCATCACCGCGGTGGTGGAATACCCCGAGGAGATCGAGCCGATCCGCGAGCTCGGCGCCAGCGCCGTCTTCCACGTCTACGACGAGGCCGGCCGCGCGCTGGCCGACAGCGCCGCCGAGGAGGCCGGGCTGACCTCACGCACCAGCCTGCTCGGCTAGACAGCCAGCAACCACCGCGCCCGCCCCGGCGGGCGTGCTACTATGTCGCGCCATCCCCGACGCCCCTTCGTCTCGAGATTTCCCGCGCATGAACGACTTCCTCACCGCGATCGGCCAGTTCATCGGCCACGTCATCCGCTTCATCGTCGATGCGCTCAGCGCCGGCCTGAGCGGCCTGGACGACGCCGCCAGCAGCCTGATCGGCGGCGTCGCCGGGGGCCTCGGCATTCCCACCAACCTGCTCAGCCTGCTGGTGCTGGTGCTCGGCCTGTGGCTGCTGTGGAAGGCCTTCTCGGCCCTGCGCCGTCGAGCCGTGGTCGCCACCCTGATCTGGGTGCTGCTGGGCGTCAGCGTGCTGAGCTGGCTGATCAACTAGACCATGCCAGAAAAGTGTCTGCGCTCGGCTATACGGCGTGAAAAATCAGCTCGTGCGCGAGCCCGGTCAAAGCCCTCATTTACAGCTCGTAAACTCCGGCTTCTCGCTGAGTTTTGCCTTGTCTAGCCTTCGCTCGCCAACGTTTCGGGCAAGGTCTCGTGACGAGGCTTCGCTGCCGTTACCGCTGGTCAAACCAAGACACCGCCCTTGCGGGCGGCGTCTTGTCGTTCTCGCGAGCGAATGTCGCGATTACGCGAGGGCCTTCTCGATCACCTCATACACGTTCGGCGAGAGCTTCTCGGAACGAATGCGCTCGAGCTCGCCCCTCATGAGCGCCTGACGGGGCTCGTCGAAGCGACGCCAGCGGGTCAGCGGAGTCACCAGCCGCGAGGCGATCTCGGGGTTCAGGCGGTTGAGCTCGATGACCACATCGGCCAGCAGCTTGTAGCCCTCGCCGTCGAGCCGGTGGAAGTTGACCCGGTTCTGGGCGAAGGCACCGATCAGCGCGCGCACCTTGTTGGGATTGGTCAGCGAGAAGGCCGGGTGATCCATCAGGAACTTGACCCGCTCCAGGGCATCGGACTGCGGGCGCGAGACCTGGACGCTGAACCACTGGTCCATGACCAGCGGGTCGTGGGCCCACTTCTCGCCGAAGGCGCGCAGCGCCGGATCGGCCAAGTCGTCGCGGCTGGAGTGCACCAGCAGCGTCAGGGCGGTACGCACGTCGGTCATGTTGTGGTCGGCCTCGAACTGACGGCGGGCCAGCTCGATGCCCTCCTCGTCCTCGATGCTGACCAGGTACGACAGCGCCACGTTCTTGAGGCTGCGCGCGGCGATCTGCTCGGGCTCCGGTGCGTAGGGCGCGTCGCTGACGTTCTCCTCGTAGAGGCGCCGGAAGTCGTCGCGCAGAGCCGTGGCCAGCGACTGCTTCACGAACCGGCGGGCGGCGTGGATGGCGTCCACGTCGACCAGCGGCTGCTGCTCGGCGATATAGGCCTCGGAGGGCAGCGTGAGCATCTCGGCCAGCACCGCCTTGTCGTCGGTCTGGCGCTTGAGCAGCTCGCGGAAGGCCTCCACCACCCGTGGATCCATGACCTTCTCGACGCCGTTGCGGTGGGCGGCGATGAGGTCGTCCAGCGCCAGCAGCGCCAGGCGCTGGCCGGCGTCCCAGCGATTGAAGCCGTCGCTGTCATGGGTCTGCAGGAAGGCCAGATCCTCGCGGGAATAGGGGAAGTTGAGCTTGACCGGCGCCGAGAAGCCGCGCGCCAGCGACGGCACCGGGGCCTCCTCCACGTCGGTGAACAGGAACTCCTGCTCTTCCTCGCGCAGGTGGATCACGCCGTCGGTGCCGAGGGTCTCGCCGTCCAGGGTCAGGCGCAGGTCGCGCCCGCTCTTGGTGCCGACCAGGCCCAGGCGGATCGGGATGTGCTGCGGCGCCTTGTCGGGCTGGCCCGGCGTGGCCGGAGTGCGCTGACGCAGCAGCAGGCGATAGGCGCCGTTGGCATAGTCGTACTCGCCGTGGGCATCGATCTCCGGGGTGCCGGCCTGGGAGTACCAGCGCATGAACTGGTCGAGGTCCTGGCCGGAGGCCTCCGCCATGCAGGCCACGAAGTCCTCGATGGTCACCGCCTGGCCGTCGAAGCGCGAGAAGTACAGGTCGCTGCCGCGGCGGAAGGCCTCGCCGCCCACCAGGTTGCGCAGCATGCGCACGATCTCGGCGCCCTTCTCGTAGATGGTCAGGGTGTAGAAGTTGCCGATCTCGATGTAGTGGTCCGGCCGCACGGGGTGGGCGGTGGGGCCGGCATCCTCGGCGAACTGGGCGGTGCGGAAGAAGGACACGTCCTCGATGCGCTTGACCGGCGCGGAGTTGGTGTCGGCGCTGAAGGTCTGGTCGCGGAAGACGGTGAAGCCCTCCTTCAGCGACAGCTGGAACCAGTCGCGGCAGGTCACGCGGTTGCCGGACCAGTTGTGGAAGTACTCGTGGGCGACGATGCCCTCGACACGCTGGAAGGCGGCATCGGTGGCGGTGTGCGGGTGAGTCAGCACCGCCGCCGAGTTGAAGATGTTGAGCCCCTTGTTCTCCATGGCGCCCATGTTGAAGTCGTTGACCGCCACGATCATGAACAGATCGAGATCGTACTCGCGGCCGTAGGCCTCCTCGTCCCAGCGCATGGCGCGCTTGAGCGAGGCCATGGCGTGATCGGTCTTGCCGAGGTTCTCCTCCTCGACCCAGATCTGCAGCGTCACCTCGCGGCCGCTCTGGGTGGTAAAGCGGTCCTCGACCTTCTCGAGATCGCCGGCCACCAGCGCGAACAGGTAACAGGGCTTGGGGTGCGGGTCTTCCCAGGTCACGAAGTGACGACCGTTCGGCAGCTCGCCGCGCTCCACCGGGTTGCCGTTGGACAGCAGCACCGGCTCGCGGTCGGCGCGGCCGATCACGGTGGTGGAGAAGGTCGCCATGACGTCGGGGCGATCCGGGTAGAAGGTGATGCGCCGGAAGCCCTCGGCCTCGCACTGGGTGCAGAACATGCCGCCGGACTGGTAGAGCCCCTCCAGGGCGGTGTTGGCCTCGGGGGCGATCTCGACCTCGGTATCCAGCAGGAAGCGATCCGGGGCCCGCTCGATGCGCAGGCCGCGCTCGGTCAGCGCGTACTCGTCGTCGCCCAGCGGCTGGCCGTCGATGGCGATGGCCTTCAGCGCCAGCTGCTCGCCGTCGAGCTCCAGCGGCTCGCCGGCCTCGCGCTCGGGATGGCGCTCCACGTGCAGGCGCGCCTTGACCCGGGTGGCCGCGGGATCGAGATCGAAGGTCAGCTCGGTGTGGGTGACGCGGTAGGCGGGGGGACGATAATCGCTCAGGTAGATCGGCTGGGGTTCGGACATCGAGGATGGCTCCTGTGAAGATTGCCGACCATTGTACGGCCCTCTCTGCCTCGACCTCAAAGTGCCGCCCTCAACCCCGGGCGGTTCGGCGGCGCCGCAGCGGCTCAGGCGTCGGCGACCGGCTCCGGCCGGGTCAGTATCCAGCCGGTGAGGGCCCCCAGGCCGAGGATCAGCGCCAGCTTCAGCCACAGCACGCCGATGACGAAGGCCAGGATCACCATCGAGATCAGCAGCATGACGCCGGCGGTCCACTTGGCATGGCGAGGGATGGCCCGCTCGGACTCCCAGGCCACGATGGTGGCACCGAAGCGCGGGTGCGAGCGGATCCAGCCGGCGAAGCGCGGCGAGCCCTTGGACGCCGCCCACACCGCCACCAGCATGAAGCAGGTGGTGGGCATCAGCGGCAGGAAGGCGCCGATCACGCCCAGGGCGAAGCTGATCCCGGCGATGGTCAGGTAGACGATGCGGCGCGCGTGGGACATCGGGCGCTCACTCCTTTGGCGACAGGGCACAGATACATTGAAGCCCAAGCCCTCTCCCGCTGCCAATCGCCATCGCCAATGGGGGCAACAGCAATGGGTGATGACAGCGAGCGGCGGACTCAGTCGCGGAAGTTGTCGAACTGCAGCGCCAGGTCGGGGCCATCCTCGCCGCGCAGCAGGGCCATGACCTGCTGCAGGTCGTCGCGCTTCTTGCCGGTGACGCGCACCTTCTCGCCCTGGATCTGGGCCTGGACCTTGAGCTTGGTGTCCTTGATGCGCTTGACGATGTCCTTGGCCTCCTTCTGTTCGAGGCCCTGCTTGAGGCGCACGGTCTGGCGGGCGCGCACGCCCGAGAGCTCGGGGTCGTCGACCTCCAGGCAGCGCGGATCGATGCCCCGGCCGATCAGCTTGTTGCGCAGCATGTCGAGCATCTGGCGCAGCTGGAAATCGACCTCGGCCTCGAGGGTCACGGTCTCGCCCTCAAGCGCGAAGGAGGCGGTCACGCCCTTGAAGTCGAAGCGGCTCTGCAGCTCGCGGTTGGCCTGATCGACGGCGTTGCTCGCCTCGTGCTTGTCGAACTCGGAGACGATATCGAAGGAGGGCATGGTGATTTCCCGATGATGAACGATGCCACCATTCTAAGCATCACGAGCCACGGCGCCTAGCCGGCCCGGGCCTCGGTGCCAACGGCGAGCGGCGTCAGCGCCTTGCTCATGCGCCAGGCCGCACAGCCATCCTCGTAGTAGTCACCCATCCAGTCGCACGGCGCGAAGCCCGTGCCCCGGTAGAGCGCCAGCGCCGCCTGATTGTCGACCCGCACCTCGAGCACCAGCCAGTCACCGCCCCGCTCCCAGGCCTCGGCCTCCAGCCTTTCGAGCATGCGCCGCCCGAGCCCCTCGCCGCGCGCCTCGGGATGCACGCAGAACGAGTACAGCCGGGTACGCACGCTGTCCTGACGAAACAGCAGGGTGCCATAGCCGAGCAGCCGGCCCGCCGCGTCCTCGGCCAGCAGCGTCAGGGCGTTGGCCCGGTTGAGCAGGTGCCAGAGCTGGCGCCGGGTGAAGCGATCACCGCTGAAGGCCAGCTGCTCGAGGGCATGGAGTGCGGCGAGATCGGCGGCAACCGCCGGACGAAGGATCGCGGGCATGACGAGGCTTCCAGGGACACTACTCGAGGATTCTGGGCACCATGGATGACGCTGTCTTTGGCGTCTGCGATGAAATCTTTTCAGTCTGCGACCGCGACGCGCCATAGCCGGCTCAAGTGCCCCGGCGCCGACGGCTGACGCCATCCGTCGCCTGGGGTAGGCTGCCCTTCCCACCACGACACGAGCAGGAACCGAGATGAGCGAACGCGACGAGCGCCACCGCAAGGCCATGCAGACCCTCAAGTCCCGCGTCGACGAGAAGGTCGCCGCCGCCGACGAGCGCCGCGGCCAGCTGCTGGTGTTCACCGGCAATGGCAAGGGCAAGACCACCGCCGCCTGGGGCACGGTGACCCGCGCGCTGGGCTACGGCTACCGCGTCGGTGTGGTGCAGTTCATCAAGGGCCAGTGGGAGTGCGGCGAGCGCGACCGGCTCGAGGACGATCCCAACCTCGAGGTGGCGATCATGGCCACCGGCTTCACCTGGGAGACCCAGAACCGCGAGAGCGACACCGAGGCCTGCCGCGAGGTGTGGGCCGAGGCCGAGCGGATGCTCGCCGACCCCGGGGTCTACCTGGTGGTGCTCGACGAGATCACCTACATGCTCAAGTTCGGCTACCTGGACATCGACACGGTCCGGCAGGCGCTACAGAACCGCCCCGCCGAGCAGACGGTGATCGTCACCGGACGCAACGCCCACCGCGAGCTGCAGGCCATGGCCGACACCATCACCGAGATGACGGAGGTGCGCCACGCCTTCAATGCCGGCCTGGAGGCGCGGCGCGGCATCGATTACTAACGACTCGCCGGTGCCCATGCCGCCTTGCGCCGGCCCGGATCAGCTCCAGATCGTGCCCACCGGAGTCTCGGGACTGTAGTGGTGGGCGATCTGCGCCTGCAGCCGCTCCGCGGTCGCCAGTGCACTGGTCGGCGCAGGATGGCCCTGTTCAGGAAAGCGCGGCATCGCCGCCCACCAGGCCTAGCTCCAGATCGTGCCCACCGGGGTCTCGGGACTGTAGTGGTGGGCGATCTGCGCCTGCAGCCGCTCCGCGGTCGCCAGTGCATCGGTCGGCGCAGGATGGCCGTGTTCAGGAAAGCGCGGCATCGCCGCCCACCAGGCCTAGCTCCAGATCGCGCCCACCGGGGTCTCGGAACTGTCGTGGTAGGCGATCTGCGCCTGCAGCAACTCCGCGGCCGCCAGCGCATCGGTCGGCGCATGATGGCCGTGCTCAGGAAAGCGCGGCATCGCCGCCCACCAGGCTTAGCTCCAGATCGCGCCCACCGGGGTCTCGGGACTGTAGTGGTAGGCGATCTGCGCCTGCAGCAGCTCCGCGGTCGCCAGTGCATCGGTCAGCGCATGATGGCCCTGGTAGGGCGGCAGCCCGTAGCGGGCACGGCTGTCGAACAGCCGAATGGAGGCCGGCGGCCGACCGATCCAGCGCTTGAAGCGCGCCACCAGCGACTGCCGATGAATGCGCGCCTCGAGCGACATGGTGTCGATCATCGGATAGACCACGCCCTCCCCCAGCCGCGCCTTGACGGCCACGTCGAGGAAGGGACGCTCGATGTGCCGGTAGTGCACTACCGCCAGCCGGCCGGCCAGGGCATCGAGCAGGTCCTCCAGGATGTCGTCCAGCTCCGGCGCGTGGGCGATGTCGGCATGGGTGATGTGGTGGAAGGTCACCGACTCGGCGTGGAGCGTGCGCCGCGGGCGCACGATCCAGTAGCGGCGCTCGGTCATGGCGATGCGCCCCAGGGTAAAGGGCACCACGCCGATGCTGACGATGGAGTTGCGCCGAGCATCGAGGCCGGTGGTCTCCATGTCCAGCGCCACCAGCGGGGCCTCGCCGATCGGCGTCTCCGCCGTCGGGGCCCCGGCGGCGAAGAAACTTGCCAGTCGCGGATCCTGGGCCGCCTCGGCGCGACGCGCCAGGTAGTTCGCCCAGTCGGGAATCTGAGTCCTGCGACGCATCAGCATCCGTGCACCTCGCTCATTTGGACCGCGAGGGCATCGGGTAGCGGAACTTGAGGAACTTCTGGGCGTGGCTCAGCGCCTGGAAGGCATCCTTGAGGTGATGACGCTCACTGCTCGAGACGTTCTCCGGCTCGATGTTGTTGTCCGGCGTCTGGTCGTGCTGGATGTCGATCACCTGGTGACGAATCCGCGACATCGACAGGAACTCCAGGGCGTAGCGCAGGCGATCGCTGACCCCCGGGGCCAGCAGCTGGGTGCGATCGATGTCGTCGAGCCGGTCGAAGCTGTTCTGGGCACTGGAGCCGCAGGCCAGCGCATGCACCCGGATCAGGTCGACCATCGGTGCGGTGCCGCGGCGCTTCAGGTTGATCGAGTTGTTGTGCTTGCCGTCCTTCTCCATCACGAAGGTGCGGAAGAACCCCAGCGGCGGCGTGCGATTCAGCGCGTTGCGGGCCATCGCCGCCAGGAAGCGCGGATGCCGCGCGGCCTGGTAGGCCACCAGGTCCTGAAGCTGCTCTACCAGCACGTTTTCCCCATAGACGGCGTCGAGATCGAAGAAGATCGAGCTGTGCAGCAGCCGCTCGGGATTGGGGTGCTCGATCCACTCGGTGAAATAGCGTTTCCAGATGGCCAGGGGCTGCCGCCAGCTCTGGTTGGTGGCCATGATGTCGCCCTTGCAGTAGGGATAACCGCAGGCGTCCAGGCCATCGCTGACGAACTGGGCCAGCTCGAGGAAGTAGGCGTCGTGCTGTTCGGGATCGAAGTCGTCGGACAGCACCAGGGCATTGTCCTGATCGGTGGCGATCGACTGCTCGTTGCGGGCCATGGAGCCCAGCGCCATGAAGCAGTAAGGCACCGGCGGCGGCCCCAGCCGTTCCTCGCCCAGTTCCAGCAGCCGACGGGTGAAGCTCCGCCCGATGGTCGACAGGGCACTGCCCACCATGCGCGAGTCGGCGCCCTCCTCGACCATGCGCACGAAGGCCGCACTGACGTCCGGCGCCAACCGCGCCAGACCCTCGGCGTTGGGCTGGTGGAAGATGTTGCTGACCAGGTAAAGGCTGCTCTGGGTCTCGTAGCGGATGATGTCCGAGAGGTGCACGATGCCCACCGGGCGGCGACGATACATCACCGGCAGGTGATGAATGTTATGGCGCAGCATGATCAGCATCGCTTCCTGCACCGACTCGTCGGACTGGATGGCGATGACGTTGCCGACCACCACCTCGCCGACCGGCGTGTCCGGCGACAGCCCCTCGGCCACCACCCGGGTGCGGAAGTCGCTGTCGGTGAGGATGCCGCGAAGCTGCCAGGCGCGCTCCTCGATGTCGCGGAAGGTATAGCGCGGGTTGTCGTCCTCGCCGGGGTCGTCGAGCACCAGCACCGCCGAGGCCTGGAAGTCGGTGATCTGGCGCGCAGCCTCCTGAACGGTGGTCGAGGCATCGACCATCAGCGGGTAGCGCGTGACCAGCTTGCGCACCCGGGTGATCATCATGTCGTTGTTCTTCTTCTGCTCCTCGACCACGCTCTCGAGGCGCGGGCGCAGCAGCTCGACGAAGTCGGCGAAGTCGTCGTCGGCCTGGCAGAGACGCTGGAAGACCGCCTCGGGAATGAAGTAGATCAGCGAGTCTTCCATCGCCCGCACGGGATAGCGGACCCGGTTGTTTCGCAGCAGGCTGAACTGGCCGAAGATCTCGCCCTCGCCTCGGCGGTTGTAGAGCTCGCCACCGCGACGGTAGACCTCCACCGCGCCGCTACGGATGTAGCACAGCTCGTGGAGCTCCTGGTCGAGGGTCAGGATGTCGGTGTCGGCCTTGAAATAGGCCACCTCGACGTTGCTCGCCACCTCGTCGAGCAGTTCGTCTGACAGCGTCTCGAAGGGCGGGAAGCGCCCGAGATGCTGGCGGATTTCCAGCAGTTCCACATCCATGGCCCAGTGCCTACCCGGTCGTTGAGGATAAGCCAAGTCTGAAAGGCGCCGGGGACGGTGTAAAGAGCCGTCATCTCGCCGGTCAAACGCAGAAAGGCCACCCCGAGGGGTGGCCTTTCATCGCACAGGGATGTGGCGGGATGACGGGATCAGGAAGCGGATTCACCGTTGCCCTGCGCCATGCCCTGGACGCGCTGCATCAGCTCGGGGTTCTGCTGGATCGCCTGGCCGATGGCGTTGAAGGTTTCTACCTCGAGGCCGCTATCCTGGACCGCTTCGACCATCTGGTCGTTGGCTTCCTGGCGGACGTCCTGCTGGGCCTTCTCACCCTCGGCATTCTGCAGCTGCTGGGTGTAATCCTGGGAGATCACCGCGATTTCCTCGGAGGCGTCGGCGAACTTCTGAAGCTGGGCGTCGGAGAAGTTCTGGGTCGCGGCCTGCGCCTGGCCCTGGCTGGCGGTGGCGTCGGCGCTGTCCTGTGCATACGCCATGGAGCTCATCATGCCGGCACTGAGCAGGGCGGCGGAGAACAGGGCGGTGATACGTTGCATAGATACCTCCGAAAACATTGTCATGCATGCGTGGGCTGCCCCCCTGTGACGATGATCATCGGCGAGGGTTCACCGCCATCGTGTAACAGTTTGAAAAGATGACGCCCCCGATCGGGGGCGTCGTCGCTGATGGCCTGCGCCGTCGCCTAGCCGTAGGCGAGATTCGGCAGCCAGGTCACCAGTGCCGGGAACATGATCACCAGGATCAGCCCCAGCGCCTGGATGCCCAGGAACGGGAAGGACGAACGGAAGATCTGGCCCATGGTGATGTGCGGCGGACACACCCCCTTGATGTAGAACAGGGCGTAGCCGAACGGCGGGCTGAGGAAGGACATCTGCATGTTCACCAGGTAGATGACCCCGAACCACAGCGACACATCGGCGGGTGCCACGCCGGGCAGGCCGAACACCCCGTCGAAGGAGAGCCCCTTGATCAGCGGCACGAAGATCGGCACCGCCAGCAGCAGGATGCCGACCCAGTCCAGGAACATGCCCAGCGCCACCAGCAGCACCATCATCAGCGCCAGCACCGCGTAGGGGCCGAGGCCGGCGCCGGAGATCAGCTCCTGCACGAAGGTCTGGCCGCCCTGCAGGATATAGAAGCCGACGAAGATGCTGGCGCCGAAGATGATCCACATCACCATCGCCGAGGCGACCAGGGTGGTCATGCAGGCGGCATGCAGATTGGGCCAGGTCAGGCGCTTGTGCAGCGCCGCCACCACCAGCGCGCCGAAGGTGCCGATGCCGGCCGCCTCCACCGGGGTGGCGATACCGGTGAAGATGATGCCCAGCACCAGCACCACCAGCACGATGGGCGCCAGCATGTTGCGCAGCAGGCGCAGCTTCTCCTTCATATCGACGCGGTCCTCCACCGGCATCGGCGGTGCCACCTTGATGTTCAGCGTGCCGCGCATCCAGCAGTAGAAGCCGTACATGAAGGCCAGCAGCAGGCCGGGAATCAGCGAGCCGAGATACAGCTCGCCCACCGACTGCTGGGCGATGACGCCGTAGATGATCGCCAGGATCGACGGCGGAATCAGGATGCCCAGGGTGCCGCCGGCCATGATCGAGCCGATGGCGATCTCCGGGTCGTAGTGGCGCTTGAGCATCGCCGGCAGGGCGATCAGGCCCATGGTCACCACCGCGGCGCCGATCACGCCGACCATGGCGGCGAGCAGCGTGGAGGCGATGATGGTGGCGATGGCCAGGCCCGCCTTGAGGCCGCCCATCCACTTGTAGACGACATCGAACAGCTCCTCGATGATCCCGGCCTTCTCCAGCACCGAGGCCATGAAGATGAACAGCGGAATGGCCGACAGCTGGTAGTTGGTCATCATCGGGAAGATGCGCGACGGCATCAGGTTGAGCATGTGCTGATCGCCCACCAGGTAGAGGAAGGCCACCCCCAGACCGCCGGTGACGAAGGCCAGCGGCAGGCCCGCCACCAGCACCACCATCAGGGTGCCGAACATCACCAGGGTCAGGCCGCCGATGCCCAGCCCGCTGAGGATGTTCTCGAGGCTGCCGGCCAGGCTCTGGTAGTCGGTGACCGCGATGTTGACCATCTCGAACAGCGTCCAGGCGGCCAGCACCGCCCCCAGCGCCACCAGCAGGTGGGCGAAGCCGCGGCCGTGATGCTCGGCGGCACGATGATGGCGGAAGGCCTGGAAATCGCGGATCAGCTGGGCGATGCCCTGCAGCAGCAGCAGCAGCGCGCCGAAGAACAGCATGAACTTCACCGGATAGAACTGGATCGCCCATTCGGTGAAGGAGGTCTCGTTGGCGTAGCTCGAGCCGAAGAACAGCTTGTCGCTCACCGCCTGGGAGAAGAACTTCCAGCCGGTCACCAGCAGCGCGACAGTGAAGATGAAGAAGAAGACCGAGGTCACCAGATCGAGCGCCGCCTTGTTCACCGGCCTGGCCCGCTGATAGAGGATGTCGACGCGCACGTGCCCGCCTTCGCGCAGGGCGAAGGCCCCGGCGATCAGGTACTGCATGCCGAACATCAGGGTCATAGACTCGTGGGCCCAGTTGGTCGGCGAATTGAAGGCGTAGCGCATCAGCACTTCATAGGCGAACACGAAGGGCGCGATCAGCGCCCAGTAGGCCACGTAGCGGCCGAAGAACCCGGAAATGCGATCGATCACGGCGGTGAAGACGTTGCCCGGGGGCCGGTAGCTCTCCACCGGGGCCTCGCCGGGAATCTCTCCGGTGTCGCCGCCGCTGATGGTCCCGCCGCGCCGGAAGCTGCGGTCGACGAGCCACATCACCAGCAGCGGCAGGAAGAACAGGACCGACCAGTAGAGCCAGTGCGGCAGCACGAAATTGATCTCGAGATTCATGAAAACTCCTCCGCGATACCATCGCTTCCCGGCGATGGCGACGGATCATCTAGCCGACGGGATGCAGGATCAGGGCATGGCGACCCAGGCAGGCCGGGGGCTGCGGCGCTCGGCCCACAACCCCCGGCGGGTCGATCAGAGGGATCAGACGTTGAGCTCGAAGTCCTTGATGTCGTCCTCGGTGATCAGCGCCACCGCCGGATCCATCATGGTGTCGAGGTGGGCGCGGAACATGCGCGCGGCATCCGGGTCCTTGTTGGCCCACTTGAACCACAGCGGAATGGACACCTGGCGGAAGCGATCGGCGTCCTCCTCGGAGAGGTGGATGATCTCGACGCCCTTCTCGCGGTACTTGGGCCAGGCCTCGGCGTTGGCCTTCTGGATCGCCGCATAGTGCTCGCGGGAATAGGCCGCCACCAGGTCGTGCATCAGATCCTGGGTCTGGGAGGACATGCGCTCATAGACGCGGCGGTTGACCGAGATGTCCATCAGGTCGACCGCCTGGTGCAGGCACGGCGTGGAGGGCGGGCCCATGATGATGTAGTCGGCCACCTGCCAGAAGCCGAGCTCGTAGTTGACCGCCGCCCCGGTGAAGTCGGCGGCGTCGATGGTGCCCTTCTCCAGCGCCGGATAGACCTCGGAACCGGGCAGCAGCGTGGTCCGCGCCCCCATCTCGGCGAAGGTCTCGGCCACGATGCCGCCGGGCATGCGGATCTTGACCCCGTCGAAGTCGTCGAAGCTGCGTAGCGGGATCTTGGAGTGGATCAGGTTGAGGTCATGGTGGACATAGCCCAGCAGCTCCTGGCCCTGCTTGCGGTACAGCTCCTTGGCGATGCCGAAGCCGCCGTAGGCGCCGAACATCATGTCCCACTGGTGGGGCAGCGACAGGCCCATGGGGAAGGCGGTGAGGAAGACGCCGGCCGGCATCTTGCCGGGCCAGTAGACGGTGAACCAGTTCTGACCGTCGAGCACGCCGTTGCGCACCGCATCGGCGACCTCGAAGGCCCCGGCCACGGCGCCGGCCGGGAACGGCTCAATGCTGACCTCACCGCTGGTGGCCTCGGCCACGCCGTTGGCCCAGGACTCGAAGGTGCGATAGCCGACGGTACCCGGCTGCCAGGAGGACTGCATGCGGATGCGGATGCCCTGCTGGGCCTGGACATTGCCGATCCAGGGGGCCGCGACCGCCGCCGCGGAGCCGATCGCGGCGGCCTTCAGGAAGTTGCGACGATTGCCGGCACCGCTGCCCGATGTCGCGACGCGATCGGACGAAGTGCGCTTGGGCTGCTGGTCGTCTTGCATGGCGAGGACTCCTCGTTGGTGTTGCGTCCGTCCCGCACGGCGCGATGACGGAGGGCTTGTTGTTGTCTGTTCTGGTTTGACCCCATGCCGCCGGCGCCCGAGGGACGCCGACGACATGGGCAACACGATCCATGTCTCTGGAAATACCTTCCGCATCAAAACGTAGTGTCCCCGGAGGCCGCGGCCAACAGCGACTTTCAACGTACATCGCTCAACGATACGCACCGACAACGAAGTAACACGCTGTTATATATAACAATTCACGCTCAGGGGCGGCGCAGGCGAAGCACCCGCCCTACGACTATTGAACGAGTGACGAGGGGCCAGGACGGGACAGAGCGGGAGGCGGTGGAGCAGGAAAAAGACGACGGCCATCGCCGGGGAAGCGATGGCCGTGCAAGGCCGCTCGGGCGAGCGGCCCTGAGATCACAGCGAACGATCAGCGCGAGAACACCACCGTGCGGCGGCCGTGCAGGAACACCCGACGCGCCACGTGGGCGTCGACGGCGCGTGCGGCAGGCATCAGGGGCACTCGATCTGGCGCCCCTGCCCCCTTGGCCTTGGTTAGCGCGAGAACACCACCGTGCGGCGGCCGTGCAGGAACACCCGACGTGCCACGTGGGCGTCGACGGCGCGCGCCAGGGTCAGGCATTCGATGTCGCGGCCCTTGGCCACCAGATCCTCGGGATCGTCGGCGTGGCCGACCGGCTCCACGCCCTGGGTGATGATGGGCCCCTCGTCCAGGTCGTCGTTGATGTAGTGCGCGGTGGCGCCGACCAGCTTGACGCCCTTCTCGAAGGCCTGGTGATAGGGCTTGGCGCCCTTGAAGCCCGGCAGCAGCGAGTGATGGATGTTGATCGCGCGGCCGGAGAGCTTCTCGCACATGTCGCTGGAGAGCACCTGCATGTAGCGGGCCAGGATCACCAGCTCGGCGCCGGTCTCCTCGACCACCTCCCACACTCTGGCCTCCTGCTCGGCCTTGGTCTCGGCGGTGATCGGGAAGTGGTAGTACGGCAGCCCGTGCCAGTCGGCCAGCGGCTGGAGGTCCGGGTGGTTGGAGACCACCGCGCGAATCTCGATCGGCAGCTGACCGGTGCGATAGCGATACAGCAGGTCGTTCAGGCAATGGTCCGCCTTGGACACCATGATCACCACCGGCATCCGAGCGTCCGGCGCGGTCAGCTCGAAGGCCATCTCGAACTCGGCGGCGCGGGCGGCGAAGGCGGCCTGGAAGGCCTCGGCATCGAAGTCCGGCTCCAGCGGGCGGAACTCGGTGCGGATGAAGAAGCGCTCGCCGTGATGGTCGTCGAAGGACTGCTGCTCGGTGATGTAGCAGCGGCTCTCCTTCAGGAAGCGGGTCACCACGTCGACGGTGCCCAGGCGGCTGGGGCACTGGGCAGTGAGAATCCAGGTATCGGCGCTCTTGCCGGCGCTGTGGCTCATGGGAGAATCTCCTGACGAAGCAGGCCGGGGAAGCCCCGGCCTGATAGCACAACGGGATGGCGGGGCGCTCAGCGCTCGACGCCGATGGCGTATTCCTCGCCGGCATCCAGCAGCCAGCGATAGGTATAGTCGGCGAAGCTGCGGCGCACCACCAGCTCCCAGCGCTCCTCGCTCGGACGACGCAGCACCACGGTGGTCTTGGCGAAGATGGTGGTCACGCCCTTGCCGACCGGGAAGTGGCTCGGATGGACGTCATAGACCACCGACTTCATCAGCACCTCGCGGGCGGCCTCGCCCTCGAGCTCGACCAGGGTCTGGCCGCCGCTGACGTTGCTGATCGCGAAGTGGGCGTCGCCCAGCGCCGCGCGCAGGCGGTTCTCGAGCTCGAACTCCTCGCCGCCGGGCACGATCACCAGCCACTCGTCCGGGGAGACCCACTGGATCGAGCGCTTGCCCTCGTCGTCCTGGACCAGGCCCTGGGGCTCGCCGGGCAGGGAGATGCCGAGCACCGCGCGCACCGCGCCGTCGAGCACCACGGCGCCGCCGCACAGCACCAGGTGGCCGAGGAAGGCCCTCTCGCGCATCACCACCCGGCTCTTGGCGGTGGGGGCCGGAGCCCCCGAACGACGATAGCTGTAGGTGAGCGGCGATTCGACCGGGATCTTGGCCTCGGTGCGGGTATCGAAGGTCCTGACCGTTTCAACAGCAGTGTTAGACATTCTGACGCTCTCCCTTGGGGTCGAGGAAGATGGGGCTGACGATCTCGGCCTCGTGGACCTGGCCGTCGACCATGGGCAGATAGACGGTCTCGCCCATCTTCTGGTGACCGCCCTTGACCACGGCCAGGGCGAAGCCGGATGCCAGGGTCGGGCTGTAGTAGCTGGAGGTCACGTGACCCTCCATCGGCATCGGGATCGAGTGGTTCGGGTCGAGCACGATCTGCGCGCCCTCCTCCAGCACCACCGTCGGATCCTTCGGCTTGAGGCCGACCATCTGCTTGCGGTTCTCGCGCGAGGTGTCCGGCCGCGTCAGGGCACGCTTGCCGATCCAGGAGAACGGCTTGTCGTAGCCGATCGCCCAGTGCATGCCGAGGTCTTCCGGGGTCACCGAGCCGTCGGTGTCCTGACCGGCGATGATGAAGCCCTTCTCGGCGCGCAGCACGTGCATGGTCTCGGTGCCGTACGGCGTCAGGCCGTACTTGTCGCCGTGGGCGAACAGCGTCTCCCAGACGTGCAGGGCGTAGTTGGCCTGGACGTTGATCTCGTAGGCCAGCTCACCGGTGAAGGAGATGCGGAAGATGCGCGCCGGCACGCCGGCCACCTTGCCTTCCTTCCAGTCCATGAACTTGAAGCTGTCCTTGTCGAGGTCGACCTCGGTGGTGACCTCTTCCATCAGCTTGCGCGCTTCCGGACCGGTGATGGTCATGGTCGCCCAGTGATCGGTCACGGAGTTGAAGTAGACGTCCAGCTCCGGCCACTCGGTCTGGTGCCAGATCTCGAGCCACTCGAGCACGGTGGCGGCGCCGCCGGTGCTGGTGGTCATCAGGAAGTGGTTGTCGCCGAGGCAGCTGGTGGTGCCGTCGTCGAACACCATGCCGTCGTCCTTGCACATCAGGCCGTAGCGGACGCGGCCGGGAGCCAGCTTGGCCCACTTGTTGGTGTAGACGCGCCCCAGGAACTCACGCGCGTCCGGGCCCTGGATGTCGATCTTGCCCAGGGTGGAGGCGTCGAGGATGCCGACCTTCTCGCGCACGGCCAGGCACTCGCGAGCCACCGCCTCGTGCATGGTCTCGGTCTTGCCGTTGACCTTGCGCGGGAAGTACCACGGACGCATCCACTGGCCGACTTCCTCGAACGCGGCGCCCTGCTCCACGTGCCACTGATGCATGGCGGTGTAGCGCTCGGGATCGAACAGCTCGCCGCAGTGGCGGCCGACGATGGCGCCGAAGGTCACCGGGGTGTAGTTCGGACGGAACACCGTGGTGCCGACCTCGGGGATCGAGCGACCCAGGACGCGGGCGGCGATGGCCATGCCGTTGATGTTGCCGAGCTTGCCCTGGTCGGTACCGAAGCCCATGGCGGTGTAGCGCTTGACGTGCTCGATGGACTCGAAGCCCTCGCGGGTGGCCACTTCGATGCCGGCCGCGGTGACGTCGTTCTGCAGGTCGACGAACTGCTTCGGCGCGCGCAGGGTCGCCTTCTCGTGGGGCACCTGATAGAGCGCCACGGCGGCGCCGTCACTGCGCTCGGCGACCCGGGGCAGGCCCAAGGAGGCGGCGGAGAAGCCGGCCTCGGTGGCCGCGTCCAGGCCGGCCTCGGCGCCGTCGGCCAGCACCGCGCCGGTGGCATAGACGCCACGCGCGCCCCCGGCGGCGGCGACGCCCTTCACGGTGTTCGGGACGAAGCCGAGCAGCTCCTCGTTCCAGGTCGGACGGCTGCCGGTGTGGGACGCCAGGTGGATGACCGGGCTGTAGCCGCCGGAGCTGGCGATGGTGTCGCAGCTCAGGGTCTCGGCGCCACCGACCACGCGGAAGCCCTGGAGGTCGACCTTGGCGATGCGGGCGGCGCTGACGCGGGCGTCGCCCTTGGCCTCGACGACCGCGGCGCCGGCGATGATGCGGATGCCCTTGGCGCGGGCCTGTTCGACCAGCTCGCCGTCCGGGTTGGCCCGGGCGTCGGCGATGGCGACCACGTCACGGCCGGCCTCGACCCAGTCCAGGGCGGCGCGGTAGGCGTGATCGTTGCTGACGGACAGCACCAGCTTATTGCCCGGCACCACGCCGTAGCGGCGGACATAGGTGGAGACGGCGCCGGCCAGCATGTTGCCCGGCACGTCGTTGTTGCCGTAGACCAGCGGACGCTCGTGGGCGCCGGTGGCCAGCACGACGCGGCCGGCACGCACGCGATGCAGGCGCGAGCGGACCTGACGCAGGCCATCCTTGAGCGGCGCGGTGTCGGCCAGGTGCTCGGTGCGGCGCTCGTGCAGGGTCACGAAGTTGTGATCGTGATAGCCGTTGGCGGTGGTGCGCGGCAGCAGGGTCACGTTGTCCATGTTGGACAGCGCCTCGACGGTCTCGGCGACCCACTGCTCGGCCGGCTTATCGTCGAGCAGCTCCCGGGAATCGAGCAGCGTGCCGCCCATCTCTTCCTGCTCGTCGGCGACGATCACCCGCGCGCCGCTCCTGGCGGCGGCCAGGGCCGCAGCCAGGCCGGCCGGGCCGGCGCCGACCACCAGCACGTCACAGTGCTGGTGCATGTGATCGTAGATGTCCGGATCGCTTTCCAGCGGGCTGCGACCGAGGCCGGCGCCCTTGCGGATGACCTTCTCGTAGGTCATCCACATGGAGGCCGGAGCCATGAAGGTCTTGTAGTAGAAGCCCGGCGGCATGAAGCCACCGCCCAGCTTGCCGACCAGGCCCATCAGGTCGCGCTGGACGTTCGGCCAGCCGTTGGTGCTGCGCGCGGTCAGGCCGTCGTACAGCGCCTGCTGGGTGGCGCGCACGTTCGGCACCTGGCCGGCCTCGCTGACACCGAGCTGGACCAGCGCGTTCGGCTCCTCGGCGCCGGCGGCGAAGATGCCGCGGGGACGCGAGTACTTGAAGCTGCGGTTGACGATGTCGACGCCGTTGGCCAGCAGGGCGGAGGCCAGGGTGTCACCGGCATGGCCCTGATACGTCTTCCCGTTGAAGGTGAAGCTCAGCCGACGGCTGCGGTCGATGCGGCCGCCCTGGGCGAGACGGTTCTCTTGAGCGTTGGGCTGGCTCATGCGCGGACTCCTTCACGAAGCGATGCCGTTTCGGCTTCAGCGGACGGCCGGCCCTCGGGGTGCTCGGCGGTGTACGTCGGCTGCTCGCCCATCTTGTAGGTCTCGAGGATCTCGTAGCTCACGGTGTTGCGCGTGATGTTGAAGAACTTGCGGCAGCCCACGGCGTGCACCCACAGCTCGTGGTGGATGCCACGGGGGTTGTCGCGGAAGAACAGGTAGTCGCCCCATTCGTCGTCGCTGCAGTTCTCCGGATCCGCCGGGCGGGCGATGTGCGCCTCACCCTTCGGATGGAATTCCTCTTCCTCGCGGTATTCGCCGCAGTAGGGGCAATGGATATAGAACATGTCGGCTCTCCTCTGCGGAAATCAGTGGGCCACGCCGGCGGCGCCGTGCTCGTCGATCAGCGCTCCGGTATTGAAGCGGTCGATGGAGAACGGGGCGGCGATCGGATGCATCTCGCCCTTGGCCAGGCTCGCCGCGAACACGTTGGCCGAGCCCGGCGTGGCCTTGAAGCCGCCGGTGCCCCAGCCGCAGTTGAAGTACAGGCCCTTGACCTTGGTCTTGGAGATGATCGGGCAGGCGTCCGGGCAGGTGTCGACGATGCCGCCCCACTGACGGTTCATGCGCACCCGCGAGAACATCGGGAACATCTCGACGATCGCCTGCAGGGTGTGCTCGATGGTCGGGTAGCTGCCGCGCTGGCCGTAGCCGTTGTAGCCGTCGATGCCGGCGCCGATGACCAGGTCGCCCTTGTCCGACTGGCTGACGTAGCCGTGCACGTGGTTGGACATGGTCACGGTGTTGAGCACCGGCTTGAGCGGCTCGGAGACCAGCGCCTGCAGCGGATGCGATTCCAGCGGCAGCTTGATGCCGGCCATCTTGGCCATCACGCCGGAGTTGCCGGCGGTCACGCAGCCGACGGTCTTGGCCTCGATGTCACCGCGGTTGGTGTGCACCCCGAAGATCTGGCCGTCGCGGATCTTGAAGCCGGTGACCTCGGTCTGCTGCAGGATGTCCACGCCCAGGGCGTCGGCACCGCGGGCGAAGCCCCAGGCCACGGCGTCGTGACGGGCCACGCCGCCGCGGGGCTGCCAGGAGGCGCCGAGGATCGGGTAGCGAGCGCGCTTGGAGGTGTCCAGCAGCGGCTCGATCTCCTTGATCTGCTCCGGGGTGACTACCTCGCCGTCGACGCCGTTCAGGCGGTTGGCGTTGACGCGGCGCTGGATGTCACGCATGTCCTGCAGGGTGTGGCCCAGGTTGAGCACGCCGCGCTGGGAGAACATGACGTTGTAGTTGAGGTCCTGGGACAGGCCTTCCCACAGTTTCATGGAATGCTCGTAGAGCGCCGCCGCCTCGTCCCACAGATAGTTGGAACGCACGATGGTGGTGTTGCGCGCGGTGTTGCCGCCGCCCAGCCAGCCCTTCTCGATCACGGCGACGTTGGTGATGCCGTGCTGCTTGGCCAGGTAATAGGCCGTGGCCAGCCCGTGGCCGCCGCCGCCGACGATGATGACATCGTAGGACTTCTTGGGCGTCGGGTTGCGCCACTGGCGCTGCCAGTTCTCGTGGTGGCTCAGCGCGTGCTTGACCAGCCCGAAACCTGAATAACGTTGCATAGGGGTCTACTCCTCAAGGGCCCCGCCGGTTCACCGGCGGGGAACGGGCTCACGCGGTGGCGGTATCGGCCTGTTCGGCGACGGCCTTGGCATAGACGGGGTGGCGGGCACACAGCTCGGCCACCTTGCCGCGGACTTCCGCCTCGATGGCGGAGGTGTCTTCCTGCTTTTCCAGCACGTCGAGGATGTCGCAGATCCAGCCGGCCAGGGCCTCGCAGTCGGCCTGGCTGAAGCCGCGGGTGGTCACGGCCGGCGTGCCGAGGCGCAGGCCGGAGGTGACGAACGGGCTCTGCGGGTCGCCCGGCACGGCATTCTTGTTGACGGTGATGTGCGAACGGCCCAGGGCGGCGTCCGCGTCCTTGCCGGTCACGCCCTGCTTGATCAGCGAGACCAGGAACAGGTGATCGTCGGTGCCGCCGGAGACGATGTCGAAGCCGCGCTCGATGAACACGCCGGCCATGGCCTTGGCATTCTTCAGCACCTGCTGTTGGTAGGTCTTGAACTCGGGCGCCATGGCTTCCTTGAAGCAGATCGCCTTGGCGGCGATGACGTGCTCCAGCGGGCCGCCCTGGATGCCCGGGAAGACCGCGGACTGCAGCTTCTTCTCGATGTCGGCGTTGCCCTCGGCGGACAGGATCAGGCCACCACGCGGGCCACGCAGGGTCTTGTGGGTGGTGGTGGTGACCACGTGGGCGTGGGACATCGGGCTCGGGTAGACCCCGGCGGCCACCAGGCCGGCGATGTGGGCCATGTCGACCAGCAGGTAGGCACCCACCTCGTCGGCGATCTCGCGGAACTTGGCCCAGTCGATGATCTGGGAGTAGGCGGAGAAGCCGGCGATGATCATCTTCGGCTGGTGCTCGCGCGCCAGCTCGGCGACCTGCTCATAGTCGATGCGGCCGTTCTCGTCGATGCCGTACTGCACGGCGTTGTAGTGCTTGCCGGAGAAGTTCGGCTTGGCGCCGTGGGTCAGGTGACCGCCGGCGTCCAGGCTCATGCCCAGCACGGTGTCGCCCGGGGTGACCAGCGCCTGGAAGACGGCGCCGTTGGCCTGGGAGCCGGAGTGCGGCTGGACGTTGGCGTAGGTGGCGCCGAACAGTTCCTTGGCGTAATCGATGGCCAGCTGCTCGACCACGTCGACGTACTCGCAGCCGCCGTAGTAGCGCTTGCCCGGGTAGCCTTCGGCGTACTTGTTGGTCAGCTGACTGCCCTGAGCCGCCATCACCTGGGGGCTGGCGTAGTTCTCGGAGGCGATCAGCTCGATGTGGGCTTCCTGGCGCGCCAGCTCGTCACCGATGGCGGCAGCGATCTGGGGATCGGTCATTGTCAGGTTGTTGTCATTCATTCGTCATCACCCTGGGGTTAGCGTCACAACGTTAAAAGAAGGCGGCGATCGAGGCGTTCTGGAAACGACATCATCTTCGTTGAACGAGACACCGCGGTCTCACTCGTTTCACCTTGGGTACATTGATAGCCAAGCCCGTCGCTCAAAGATTGAATATATGCGACAGATTTACCGACAAATTCCCGCCAGCTTTTTCAAATAACTGATTTTTAATCATTTAATTTTTCGGCGGATTTTGTATTTCTACATGCCCTATACAAAGGGCCGGTGCAGATGCACCGGCCCCGTTGAATGGCCTCGTCGCCCCTAGCCGGCGACGCTGGAACCGACGCCATCGAGGGAACGACGATCGCCCTCCTCGACCGCCATGATCGGCTCGCCGTCGGCCTGCCACCGGGCCTGCTCGGCCTCGCTCGCGCGCGGCGAGAACCAGCCCAGCCAGGCGTAGAGCACGCCGATCAGCGGCGACAGCCAGCAGGCGAAGGCCAGCGGGATGTACATCAGGTCGCCCATGTTGCCGTCGGCGACACTCAGCCCCAGCGAGGTGATCACCACGGCGCCGCCGGCGTTCCAGGGAATCAGCGGCGAGATCAGGGTGCCGCCCTCCTCCGTGGCGCGGGACAGGTTGAGCATCGAGACGCCCTTGCCGCGATAGACGGGGCCGAACATGCGCCCGGTGAGGGTGATCGCCAGGTAGGGGTCGCCGGCCACCAGGTTGGTGCTCATGGAGCTGACGATGGCCGAGGTCTGCAGGCCGCCGAAGCGCTTCACCCGGCGCATGATGGCCGCGATGATGGCGTGCATGCAGCCGGTGCGCTCGAGGATGCCGCCGAACGACAGCGCGATCAGCAGCAGCGTGATCACCCAGGTCATCGACTGCAGGCCGCCGCGGTTGAGCAGGCCGTCGATCTCGGCCACGCCGGTGTCGATGGCATAGCCCGAGAAGGCGAAGCCGAACAGCGCGCTTACCCCCTCGCCCTGCAGCAGCCAGGCCGTCGCCCCGCCGAGGACCACCCCGACGAACAGCACCGGCAGCGCCGGCAGGCGCATCACGGCCAGACCGATCACCACCAACACCGGCAGCAGCGACAGCACGCTGATCTCGAAATGCTGCGAGAGCCCCTGGGTGATCGAGGCGATGCGCTCGAGCGAGGCGGCCTCCTCGCCGACCAGGCCCTGCCCCGCCAGCAGATAGATCACCAGCGCGATGACCATCGCCGGCAGCGTGGTCGGCATCAGGTTGCGGATATGATCGAACAGGTTCACACCGGTCACGGCGGGGGCCAGGTTGGTGGTATCGGACAGCGGCGAGACCTTGTCGCCGAAGAAGGCACCGGAGACCACCGCGCCCGCGGTCCAGTAGGCCGGGATATCGAAGCCGGCGCCGATGCCCATCAGCGCCAGGCCCACCGTGCCTACGGTGCCCCAGGACGTGCCCAGCGACACCGAGACCACGGCGCACAGCAGGGCCGCGGCGGCCAGGAACACCTGCGGGCTGAGCAGCTCCAGGCCGAAGTAGATCAGCGTCGGCACGGTGCCGCTGGCGATCCACACGCCGGTGATCATGCCCACCAGCATCAGGATGCCCACCGCGGGCAGGCCGATGCTCACCACGTGCAGCATGCCCGCTTCCAGCTGCTGCCAGCGCAGCCCGAGATAACGCCCGACCAGGGCGGTGATGGCGATGCCGATGATCAGCGGCACGTGGGGCGTGAAATCCCCGAACGCGAACAGCTGAACGCCCAGCACGCCGAACGTCAGCACGATGGGCAGCAGGGCCAGCGCGAGACCCGGCCTCGCGGCCTGAGAGGACGACATGGAAACTCTCCTTATGATGGCTTGTTGTTGTCATGACGTTGTCGTGAAGGCCCGCCCGGGCCTTCACATACAGAGATACGACAACCCGCCTCAAGGAGATTGAACGAATGCGACATCTTCACCGTGATGTCTGCGACATCACGATGTAGAAGACGGTTTTATAGTGACTTCTCTAAAGAATAGAACGGGTGACTTTCGGCAAAAAGCGCCACCCCCTGCTACGCCTGACCGCTCGCCCCCTCGCGGGAGGCGATATGCAGGAAGAACGGATCCACCGGCGTCTCGCCGCGCTGCGCGGCCTTGCGCAGGGCGGTGGGCGTGTCGCCGAAGGCCTCGCGGAAGTGGCGCGAGAAATGCGCGGTGTCGGCGAAACCGCAGCGCTCGCCGATCTCGGTGACGCTCTTGGCGGTGTAGTGCAGGAGCCACAGCCCGTAGCGCAGGCGCAGGTCGCGGGCGAACTTCTGCGGCCCGATGCCCAGTTCCTCGCGGAACTTGCGCTCGATGTTGCGCCGCGACGAGCCCACCCGCCGCGCCAGCTCGTCCACCGTGATCGCCTCGCCCAGGTGCTGCTCGATGATGGTGATGGCGCGGCGCACCAGGCGATCCTCCACCTTGTCGAAGACCACCGGCTGGGGCTGGGGATGCTCGCCGCGTCGCGCCTCGTCGATCAGCATGATGTGCAGGCTCTTCATCGCCCAGGCCTTGCCCAGGTGGCGCTCGACCAGGTAGGCGGCCAGGTCCGCCGAGGCGATGCCGCCGGCGCAGGTCAGCCGGTCGCCGTCGTCGATGAACAGCCGGTCCGCCACCGGCTCGATGTCGGGGAAGCGGTGGGCCAGGTCGCCGTGGTGGTACCAGCTCACGCAGCAGCGCCGCCCGCTCATCAGCTCCGCCTGAATCAGCGCGAAGACGCCGGTGCATACCCCCACCAGCGGCACGCCGGCCTCGGCCACGCCCTGCAGGTAATGGAGCGCCGCCTCGTCCACCGCGTCGTGCTCGTCCTGCACGCCGCCGATGACCACGATGTAGTCGAAGTCGCGCGGATCGCGAAACGGCGAGCAGGGCGTGATGGCGGCGCCGCAGCTGGACATGGCGTCGTGCCCGCCGCTGGTCATGAACACCCAATGGCAGCGCAGCTGGCGCGAGCGGTCGCCCTCGTCGGCGGCCAGGCGCAGGCAGTCGACGAAGGCCGCGAAGGGCATCAGGGTGAAACGCCGCAGCAGCACGAAGCCGACGGACAGGGGCTCGTTGTCGTGGGAATGACGCATGGGAAGGGGACTCTTCGCTCTCGCCGGATCGCCGCTAGTGTCCGACACGGGACGACAGGGCGCAACGCGGGTCCGGTGACAGGCCAGCGTCGCCGAGCCTCATGAGGCCGGATCGTCGAGCCCCCTGCCAACACCTGAACGGCCGCAAAATGAAAAGCCACGAACCCGGGCGTCGGGGCTGTCGGCGTGCCGCACGACATTCGCCTCCGCGACATCGGCGTCCGGCGTGCTGGTAGTCCACGACCCGATTGGTCTTGGGCGTGCTGCAGCAGGACAGGATGTCACCCTCGGCGACGTCCTCGTCGGTGATGCCGCCGTTGTGCCCCATCTCGACCTCGACCTCGCCCTCGGTCACGGCCACGCGGCAGGTGCCGTCAGGAAAGAGCCCCATGCCGCCATGCCGTTTCAGGCTTGAGCTCGAAATACCCGCCTCAGTAGTCCACGACCCGATTGGTCTTGGGCGTGCTGCCGCAGGACAGGATGTCACCCTCGGCGACGTCCTCGTCGGTGATGCCGCCGTTGTGCTCCATCTCGACCTCGCCCTCGGTCACGGCCACGCGGCAGGTGCCGTCAGGAAAGAGCCCCATGCCGCCATGCCGTTTCAGGCTTGAGCTCGAAATACCCACCTCAGTAGTCCACGACCAGGTTGGTCTTGGGCGTGCTGCAGCAGGACAGGATGTAGCCCTCGGCGACGTCCTCGTCGGTGATGCCGCCGTTGTGCTCCATCTCGACCTCGCCCTCGGTCACGGCCACGCGGCAGGTGCCGCAGATGCCCATGCCGCAGGCCTTGGGGATATGCAGGCCCAGCTTGGCGGCGGCGGTGTGCACGGTCTCGCCCGGCTGGATGCGCACGCTCTTGCCGGTGGTGCTGAACTCGACGCTCAGCATGTCGGAAACGTCGAGCTCCTCGGCCTCGGCCTCGGCCTGCTCCACGTTCTCGATGACGTCTTCCTGCACGTCCTGCGGCGTGGCGCCGAAGGCCTCCTCGTGGTAGTGGCTCATGTCGAAGCCGTTTTCCTGGAGCAGGCGCTTGACCGCGTTCATGTACGGCGTCGGGCCGCAGCAGAAGATCTCGCGGTCCATGAAGTCCGGCGCCATCAGCTCCAGCATCGCCTGGCTCAGGTAGCCGCGGAAGCCGGACCAGGCCTCGCCCAGCTCGTCGCTGCGCTCACAGACGATGTGCATCTTGAACTCGGGGATCCGCGAGAAGATGTGCTCCAGCTCGCGGTGGAAGATGATGTCCTGGGGCGTGCGCGAGCTGTGCACGAACTGCAGGTCCACCGTGGCGTTGGTGTCGAACAGCCAGCGCACCATCGACATCAGCGGGGTGATGCCCACGCCGCCGGACAGCATCAGCACCTTGTCGGCCGGATAGTCGATGATGTTGAACTTGCCGACCGGGCCGTGCACGGCCAGCTCGTCGTTGACCTTGAGGTTGTCGTGCAGCCAGTTGGAGACCACGCCGCCCGGCATGCGCTTGACGGTGATCGAGAAGCTGTAGGGCACCGACGGGGAGCTGGAGATGGTGTAGGAGCGCATCACCTGCTCGCCGTCGATCTCCAGCTCCAGGGTCACGAACTGTCCCGGCTTGAAGAAGAACATCACCGGCTGCTCGGCCATGAAGCAGAAGGTGCGGGTATCCCAGGTCTCCTGGATCACCTTGACGCAACGCACCTGGTGGCGGCCGTTGGTCCAGGTCTGGGTGGTGACGGGATTGACGGGATTGAGATAGTTCATTGTCATGATGGTATCGCCTGGGGTCGCCTGGGGCTGCAGCGTGAAGCGCTCGGTCCGACGGCGGAGACACCGCCTGCCGTTGGCAGAATTCTGCGCACGCCTGCGCTCCCCCACTTGCCTGTCAGCGACATGGCCATACCCGACAGGTCCACCTGTGCGACATTTCTTCTCCCCCCCTGGTCGCTGTTGCATCATCACGCGTCGCCGGTGGACAACCCCCCCCGCTGACGCTGTTTCAAACTCACCTCACCCGCCGCGGCCCCACCGGGGCGTGAATTCGCTAGACCTTGGCCCGCATTTCAACAATCCCGAGGCTGTCACAGCAGCCCAGCAATGAGGAAGCGTCCCACCATGGATTCACTGTCACCTGCCCGCCTGGATGACCCCCTGGCCCCGGCACGCGAGGCCACCGCCGAGATGCTGAAGCAGCGTCAGCACAACTACTCGCTGCCTCAGCCCTTCTACAACGACGAGCGGCTGTTCGCCCTCGACATGCAGGAAATCTTCGAGAAGGAGTGGCTGTTCGCGGGCATGACCTCCGAGATTCCCGCCAAGGGCAATTTCATGACCCTGGAGGTCGGGGACAACCCGGTGGTGATCGTGCGCGGCAACGACGGTGAAGTGCACGCCTTCCACAACGTCTGCCGCCACCGCGGCTCGCGCCTGTGCGTGACCGACAAGGGCAAGGTCGCCAAGCTGGTCTGCCCCTACCATCAGTGGACCTACGAGCTGGACGGCCGCCTTTTGTTCGCCGGCACCGAGATGGGCCAGGCATTCAACCTCGCCGATCACGGCCTCAAGCCGGTTCACGTGCGCACCGGCGGCGGCTTCATCTTCGTCAGCCTGGCCGACGAGGCCCCGGCGATCGACGGTTTCCTCGAGACGCTGGACCACTACCTGGCGCCCTACGACATGGAAAACCTCAAGGTCGCCGTGGAATCCAGCATCGTCGAGCAGTGCAACTGGAAGCTGGTGCTCGAGAACAACCGCGAGTGCTACCACTGCAACGGCGCCCACCCGGAGCTGCTCAACTCCCTGCAGGAGTTCGACGACACCGACGATCCCCGCGCCACCCCGGCCTACAAGGACCTGGTCGCGCGCAAGCAGGCCGACTGGGAAGCCCAGTGCGTGCCCTACAAGCTGACCCGCCTGGATCGTCGCAACCGCCTGACCCGCACCCCGCTGCTGGACGGCGCGGAATCGATGACCATGGACGGCAAGCGCGCCTGCCAGAAGCTGATGGGCAACCTGCAGAGCGCCGACCTGGGCTCGCTGCGCATCCTGCACCTGCCGAACTCCTGGAACCACTTCATGGGCGATCACGCCCTCGTCTTCCGGGTCATGCCGATCGGCCCGCAGCAGACGGTGGTGACCACCAAGTGGCTGGTGCACAAGGATGCCGTGGAAGGCGTCGACTACCACCCCGAGCAGATGCGCAAGGTGTGGGACGCCACCAACGACCAGGACCGTCGCCTGGCCGAGGAAAACCAGCGCGGCATCAACTCCAAGAGCTACCAGCCGGGCCCGTACTCCGAGACCTACGAGTATGGCGTCATCGACTTCGTCAACTGGTACAGCGAGCGCATGCTGGAGAACCTGGGCCACAGCCGGCCCGACCTGCAGATCGCCAACGGCTGATCTCGTCCCCGCTCGCGCCCGCCATCGCAAGGACCCGCCTCGACGGGTCCCTCTCTATCGTCGCCGCGTCGGCGCCGACACGAGCGGCCAGACACCAATGCGCCCCGCCCGGACCTCCGGGCGGGGCGCGTTCGTTCGACGGCTCGAGGAAGCGGCCGCGGCCCTCAGGCCGGTTCGCCGTCTCCGCTCGGCAGCTCCATCAGGTGCTGCTCGATGGCCTCGCGCACCGCGGGCAGCATCACGTCGGTCTGGGCCATCAGCTCTCGCACCAGCGCCTCGAGCCCCGGCACGCCGGCCTCGTCATGCTTGAGCCGCGCCAGACGGGCACAGGTCTCGGGGCAGGCGTCCCTGGGGACATGAATGTCCAGCGCCACCAGGCGGTCGCGGAAGTCATCCCCGTCGATCAGGTCGACAATCATCATGGCGGGTTCCCCCTGTTGTTGGTGTTCGGGTTCGGTGGTGGCCGCCGATCGTGACGATGCGGGGCTCGGCGCCCCCCCGGATAGCGCCAAGATTGGCACTCCGCGGCGACCGCCGCAATGCCGGCGAGCCTGCTGTTCGATGTCGCCTCGGGAGCGTCGCCGCCGCTCTCCCCACCTCTCCCCCCAACGCATGACGGCGCCCCGAGGGGCGCCGTCATGGAGAGAGTCAGACGCCCTCGTACCACGACATCCTATATCCCGGGCGTCTTGCTCCCGGAGGTCCTATTCCCGAAGGTCTCAGGCAGCCACGCTGCCGTGCGGGTCGATGACGAATTTCTTGGCCGCACCGCCATCGAAGTCGGCGTAGCCCTGCGGCGCCTGGTCCAGGGTGATCATCTGCACGTTGACCGCGTCGGCGATGTTCACCTTGCCGAACAGGATCGCCTGCATCAGCGGACGGTGATACTTCATCACCGGGCACTGGCCGGTGTGGAAGCTGTGCGACTTGGCCCAGCCGAGGCCGAAGCGCATGCTCAGGCTGCCCTGCTGGGCGGCGGCGTCGGCAGAGCCCGGGTCCTCGGTCACGTACAGGCCGGGGATGCCGATCTGGCCGCCGGCGCGGGTCACCGACATGGCGGAGTTCAGCACCGCGGCCGGCGCTTCCTGGCCGTGGTTGCAGCCGCAGGCATGGGCCTCGAAGCCGACGCAGTCGACGAAGGCATCGACCTCGCGCTCGCCGAGGATGACCTCGATCTTGTCGGCCATGTCGCCGTCTTCGGTCAGGTCGATGGTCTCGCAGCCGAAGCTGCGGGCCTGGGCCAGGCGGTCCTCGATCATGTCGCCGACGATGACGCAGGCGGCACCCAGCAGCTGGGCGGAGACCGCGGCGGCCAGGCCGACCGGGCCGGCGCCGGCGATGTAGACGGTGGAGCCCGGGCCGACGCCGGCGGTGACGCAGCCGTGGAAGCCGGTCGGGAAGATGTCGGACAGAAGCGTCAGGTCCTTGATCTTCTCCATGGCCTGGTCGGCGTCCGGGAACTTCAGCAGGTTGAAGTCGGCGTAGGGGACCATGACGTATTCGGTCTGGCCGCCGACCCAGCCGCCCATGTCGACGTAGCCGTAGGCCGCGCCCGGACGCGACGGGTTGACGTTCAGGCAGATGCCGGTCTGGCCCGACTTGCAGTTGCGGCAGCGGCCGCAGGCGATGTTGAACGGCACCGACACCATGTCGCCCGGGCTCAGGAATTCAACGTCGCGCCCGCACTCGACCACGATGCCGGTGATCTCGTGCCCCAGCACCAGGCCTTCCGGGGCGGTGGTACGGCCCCGCACCATGTGCTGGTCGCTGCCACAGATGTTGGTGGTGACGACCTTGAGGATCACGCCGTGTTCGCACTTGCGATTGCCGAGGGCGAGTTCCGGGTAGGCGATGGACTCGACGGCGACCTCGCCCGGGCCCTTGTAGACGACTCCGCGGTTGTTAGAACTCATGTGGCTGGCTTCCTTCATGGTTTTTGTGGACTCACGGTACAAGACCGTCCTCCCGACCCTACCCCTCTCGCCTGGCCGGAACGCTCCTCGAGCGGCTTCGTCATGTCCATCCGCGACCCCCTGAGGCCACTTGCTGTCGACGCACAGCTACAGGTCGCTTTCACGACACTCCTCGAACCGGCCCGACGACAAGAATGGTCGGCGCCGCCCGGAGCGGCACACAACAACAACCGAGGAATACGCATGACTCACGATGACGACCCTGTCCTGTCGGCCGGACAGGACAACAAGCAGATGATGGGGCTGGACTTCCACAACCCCGTGTTCCCGCTGTCTGCGCTGGCCATTCTCGGCTTCATTCTCTACGCGCTGGTCTACCCCGACTCCGCCAACACCCAGCTGGGGGCGGCGCGCGGCTTCGCCATCGAGCACTTCGACTGGCTGTTCATGATCGCCGGCAACGCGTTCGTGGTGCTGTGCCTGGCGCTGATCGTGCTGCCGCTGGGCCGCATTCGCCTGGGCGGCCCCGGCGCCCGGCCGGATCACTCGCTGGTGTCCTGGTTCAGCATGCTGTTCGCCGCCGGCATGGGCATCGGCCTGATGTTCTGGAGCGTGGCCGAGCCGGTCGCCTACTACACCGACTGGTACGGCACCCCGCTCGACGTCGCCGCCCGCACCCCGGAAGGCGCCAGCGCCGCCATGGGCGCCACCATGTTCCACTGGGGCCTCCATCCCTGGGCGATCTACGGCGTGGTCGGGCTGTCGCTGGCCTTCTTCGCCTACAACCGCGGCCTGCCGCTGACCCTGCGTTCGGCCTTCACGCCGCTGCTCGGCGAGCGCACCCGCGGCTGGTTCGGCCATCTGGTGGACATCCTCGCGGTGCTGGCCACCATCTTCGGCCTGGCCACCTCGCTGGGCTTCGGCGCCTCCCAGGCCGCCGGCGGCCTCAACTACCTGTTCGACGTGCCCAACACCCTCGGCACCCAGCTCGCCATCATCGTGGCGGTCACCGCGGTGGCGCTGTTCTCCGTGTGGCGGGGCATCGACGGCGGGGTCAAGCTGTTCTCCAACATCAACATGGTGATCGCCCTGCTGCTGCTGGCGTTCGTGGTCATCACCGGTTCCACCCTGCTGTTCGTCAACGGCCTGTGGGACACCGGCGTGGCCTACCTGACGCACCTGGTGCCGCTGTCGAACTGGATCGGCCGCGAGGACGACACCTGGTTCCACGGCTGGACCGTGTTCTACTGGGCCTGGTGGATCTCCTGGTCGCCGTTCGTCGGCATGTTCATCGCCCGGGTCTCGCGCGGCCGCACGGTGCGGGAATTCCTGATGGCGGTGCTGCTGGTGCCGACGCTGGTCACCGTCGTGTGGATGAGCGCCTTCGGCGGCAACGCCCTGGCCCAGTCCGCGGGCGGCGTCGGCGCGCTGGCCGACGGCATCGGCGAGGTGTCGCTGGCGATGTTCCAGATGCTCGAGCACCTGCCGCTGACCACCCTGACCTCGACCATGGCCATCGTGCTGGTGCTGGTGTTCTTCATCACCTCCTCGGACTCCGGCTCGCTGGTGATCGACAACATCACCGCCGGCGGCAAGGTCGACGCCCCGCGCACCCAGCGGGTGTTCTGGGCCACCCTGGAAGGCGTGATCGCCGGCGTGCTGCTCTATGGCGGCGGCGACAAGGCCCTCGGCGCCCTCCAGGCCGGCGCCGTGGCCACCGGCCTGCCCTTCACCCTGGTGCTGCTGCTGATGGCCGCGGGGCTGGTCAAGAGCCTGCGCGAGGAGCAGCGCGCCCTGGGCACCGCCCGGGCCGCCTGATCCGTCGATCCGCTCTCCTTCGATGCCCCCGGCCGGGACCTCCCGCCGGGGGCGTCGGCGTTATCGAGCCCCGTTCCGGCCCCCCCGGGGCTCGACCTCGCCGCCGGTTCCGGGCATGGTGGTAGCACCATGCCCGGGCACCGCTCGGCGCCCGGGGCCACGAGCGTCAAACCCGTCTCACACCGTCAGGAGAAAGAACCCCAATGTCCAAACGACTCGTGTCGGGCCTGATCGGCCTGCTGTGCCTGCTGCCGCTGGCCTCCTCGGCCCTCGCCCAGACCAGCATGTCCGGCCAGGGCCAGGGCGGCAATTTCGAGAGCGAGCAGTACCAGAGCTGGGAAGTGCGCTGCCCCACCGACGGCCAGAACGCCCCGTGCAGCATGACCCAGCTGGTCACCAACCCGGATGACGACCAGCCGGTGATGCGCGTGATCATCG
This sequence comes from Halomonas smyrnensis AAD6, assembly GCF_000265245.1. Classification (GTDB taxonomy): domain Bacteria; phylum Pseudomonadota; class Gammaproteobacteria; order Pseudomonadales; family Halomonadaceae; genus Halomonas; species Halomonas smyrnensis. Next base: position 342,826 of record NZ_AJKS02000001.1, on the reverse strand, counting down.
CCCAGCCGCCCCAGGCCGAGGCGCCGATCATGACCTTCCTGCTGCCGCTGGGCGTGCGCCTGGCGCCGGGCCTGCAGCTCAGCGTGGACGGCGGCGAAGGCGTGCCCTTCCCCTACCAGGTCTGCGACCAGCCGGGCTGCCGCGCCGACCTGCCGCTGGAGCCGTCGCTGATGCAGCAGCTGCGCGGGGGCAGCAACGCCACCCTGAGCCTGATCGGCCCGCGCGGCAATCGCCGCGACCTGAACATCTCGCTGATGGGCTTCACCAACGCCAGCCAGCAGATCTGAGTCACGCATCGCGCCACGAAAAAAGCCCCGGTCATCGACCGGGGCTTTTGCTTTGGTGCCTGGCGAGAGACGCTGCGGCTAGCGCAGCACGCCCTCTTCCTTCAACAGCTTGAGAATCGCCTCGGCGCCCTCTTCCACGGTGACGTCGGTGAGCACCTGGCCCCCGCCGCCCTCGGCCTTGGCGGCCGCGGCCTTGAAGCGGTCGCGGGCCGAGGCGGCCTTGACGATCTTCAGGCGCTTGGGCCGCTTGCGGGCCGGCTGGGTCTCCCAGCTCGCCCAGGCCTCGTCCACGGTCACGCTGCCCGGCACCGCGGCCAGGTGGCCGCGACGGGCCGGGCCGTAGGCGCTCTGTCGCGGTGCCGGTGCCGCGCCGTCGACGGTGACGATGGCCGGCAGGCGCACCTTGAGCCGGCGACGCTGGCCGCGGGGCAGCGCCTGCAGCAGGGTGGCGACGCCGTTCTCGACGCTTTCCACCGCCGCCAGACCGCTGACCACCGGCCAGCCCAGGCGCTCGGCCAGCAGATAAGGCAGCAGGCCGGAGCCTTCGCCCTGCTCGGCGCGCTCGCCGGTGATCACCAGCTGCGGCGGCGCCTCGTTGAGGGCATCGGCGAGCGCGGGCAGCGCATCGGCGCCCTCGGGCTGCTCGACCAGGGTCAGGGCGTCGAAGCCCATGCCCAGGTAGCCGCGCAGGGCCGGCTCGCTGTCCGCTTCCTTGCCGCCGGCGTGCAGCAGCCGGACGCTGGCGTCGGCCACGCCGCGGGCCAGCTCCACCGCCCGGGCGTCCTGGTCGGCGCGACGCGCGCGACCGGTGACGGGATGGCGCCCCACGGAGACCAGTACGGTGATCTCCAGCGAGGCATCGACTCGGGCTTCAGGCCGCATCGCGCTTCTCCTCTCGTTGCTGCTTGACCATGGTCACCAGCGACGCGAGCACCTCGGCCGAGTCGCCGATGACCGCCAGGTCGGCCCGCTTGATCATGTCGCAGCCGGGATCCATGTTGATCGCCACCACTTTGTCGCAGGTCTGGATCCCCTGCAGGTGCTGGATGGCGCCGCTGATGCCGACCGCCACGTAGACCCGGGCGGTGACCCAGGTGCCGGTGGCGCCGACCTGACGATCGCGCGGCATGAAGCCGTCATCGACCGCCACGCGGGACGCGCCCTCGGTCGCGCCGAGCACCTCGGCGGCGGTGTGGTAGCCGTCCCAGTCGCGGATGCCGTTGCCCGCGGAGAGGATGAACTCGGCCTCGGCCAGCGCCACGCCCGCCGGATCGACGGGCACCTGGCCCAGGTCCTCGATGCGCGAGATCGGCGACGGCAGCTCCTGCGGCAGGCTCAGCGCCTCGGCCGCGTGACGGTTGTCGTCGACCGGCTCGGCGCACTCCTCGAGTGCGAGGGTGATGCGCGGCAGCGGCCGCTGGATGTCGAGGGTGGCCGCCGCCCCGCGGGCGGTGCACTGCCAGCCGAGCTCGGCAGTCGCGTCGGGCTCGAGCTGCCACACGCCGGTGGCCGGGCGCTCGCCGAGCCGCGCCGCCAGGCGGCGGCCCAGGTCGGCGCCGCCGAGCCTGGAGTCCGGCACCAGCCAGTGGCGCGGCGTCCAGGCCTCCTCCACCGCCAGCAGCGCGCCGAGGCGAGCCTCCGGGGCGAAGCCGTCGAAGCGGGGATCGTCGAGGCTGAGCAGGCGGTCGACGCCGGCCTCGCCGAAGCCGTGCTCTTTCAGCTCGCCGCCCCCCTCGCGGTTGTACCCGCCGAAGACCACCGCCAGCACCGCGCCCCGGGCGTTCGGATCGGCGTCGGCCAGCTGCCGGGCCAGGCCCAGCAGGTCGCGGTCGTGGCCGGAGAGGCGGCCGCCGGCCATGTCCGGCACCACCGCCACCAGGAAGGCCGGCGATTCGATCTCGACCAGCGGCTTGCTCTGGGCGGCCGACTTGGCGGCCGCGCCGCCACCGGCGCCCTGCTGGACGCCGCTGCGGTCGATGCGCTTGATGCCGTTGGGGCCCATGAAGCCCACGGCATGCGGATTGCGGCGGACGATGCCCGCCGGTCCCATCCACTCGCTGGTCGCGCCCTGGCCGGCACTTTGTCCAAGCTCGGCCAGGACTTCCCGATGCTGCGGGTGCAGCCGGTTACGGGCGATCCACGCCTTGCGCGGATCACGACGGACGATATCGCTCATCACGCCACCTCCACGGCCTGGGGCCGGTTCGATGATTGCTGGGCCGCGCCGGCGAACGCCTCGGGCGCCTCGGTCAGGGCGCTGGCGACCAGTTCGGCGATGTCGCGCACCTCGGCGGTGGCATCGACCACGCCCTCGAGCATCGCGGTGCACTGCGGGCAGCCCACGGCCACCAGCTCGGCGCCGGTCTCGCCCACGTCGCCCATGCGCATGTCGGGAATCCGGCGCTCGCCGGGGATGTCGGTGATCGGCGCGCCGCCGCCACCGCCGCAGCAGCGGGAGCGGAAGCCGGAGCGCTCCATCTCTTTGAGCTCGATGCCGAGCGCCTTGAGCACGCTGCGCGGCGCCTCGTACTCGCCGTTGTAGCGGCCCAGGTAGCAGGGATCGTGGAAGGTCACGCCGCCGCCCTTCCAGGGCTTGACGTGCAGGCGACCGGCATCAAACAGCTCGGCGATGTAGGTGCTGTGGTGACTTACCTCGTACTGGGCCGGCATCCCGGGGCCGCCCAGCTCGCCGTACTCGTTGCCGAGCACGTGGAAGCTGTGCGGGTCACAGGTGACGATGCGCTGGAAGCGATACTTCGACAGGGTGGCGATGTTGCGCTTGGCCAGGCTCTGGAAGGTCGCTTCATCGCCCAGGCGACGGGCCACGTCGCCGCTGTCGCGCTCCTCGTTGCCGAGCACCGCGAAGTCGACGTCGGCGGCGCGCAGCACCTTGACCAGCGAGCGCAGGGTGCGCTGGTTGCGCATGTCGTAGGCGCCGTCACCCAGCCACAGCAGCACCTCGGCCTCGCCGCGATCCGCCATCAGCGGCAGCTCGAGGTCGGCGGCCCAGTGCATGCGGGCGTCGGGCGCGAAGCCGCCCGGGTTGTCGGTGGCGATCAGGTTGTCGAGCACCTCGGCGCCCTTGTTGGGGGTGTTGCCGTGCTCGAGGGTCAGGAAGCGCCGCATGTCGACGATGGCATCGACGTGCTCGATCATCATCGGGCACTCCTCGACGCAGGCGCGGCAGGTGGTGCAGGACCACAGGGTCTCGGCGTCCACCAGGGCCTTGCCCTCGCGGGCCACGATCGGGCCCTGGGGCGAGCCCTGGTGTTCGCCCACCGGCTGGCCGGGATAGGGGCTGCCGGCGTAATTGGCGTCGCTGCCGCCGGCCATGCCGACCACCATGTCCTGGATCAGCTTCTTGGGGTTGAGCGGCTGGCCGGCGGCGAAGGCCGGGCACATCGCCTCACAGCGGCCGCACTGCACGCAGGCGTCGAAGCCGAGCAACTGGTTCCAGGTGAAGTCGCTTGGCTTCTCGACGCCCAGGGTGGCGTCCTGGTCGTCCAGGTTCAGGGCCTTGAGGCCGGTGGAGCGTTTGCCCTCGCCCCCCCTCGTGGAGAAGCGCTCGGCGCGACGGTGGAAGGCCAGGTGCAGGGCGCCGGCGAAGGCGTGCTTCATGGGCCCGCCCCAGGCCATGCCGAAGACCATCTCGCCCAGGCCCCAGACCAGCACGGCGGACAGCGCCAGCGCCAGCACCCAGCTGACGCTCCCTTCGAAAAAGTTGTCGGGCAGCAGGCCCACGGCGGGCAGGGTGATGGCGAAGACGCTCAGCGAGAAAGCCATCAGGCTCTTGGGCAGGCGCATCCACGGGCCCTTGGAGAGCCGGGACGGCGGATTACGGCGACGGCGTGCCACGAAGCAGCTGCCGACGAACATGGTGGCACTGGCGGCCAGCAGCCCCCAGCCGAGCACGCCTTCTGCCAGGCCCAGGCCGTGCACCAGGACCATCAGCACGGCCGCGGCGACGAAGCCGCCGGCGGTGGCGACGTGGGTGTTGGACATGACCTTGTCGCGGGCCACCACATGGTGCAGGTCGACCAGGTAGCGCCGCGGCACGGAGGCCAGCCCCTTGACCAGCGGCACGGGTGAGGGACGCCCCTGGCGCCACAGGCGCACGCGCCGGACGACGCCGATCGCCGCCAGGCCCAGCGCGGCGAAGATCAGGATCGGCAATAGGATATCGAGCATGACGCTCACCTCATCGGCGAGCCGGAAGCGGCAAGCCGGAAGCTGAAAGAAAGGGCGCAACGCGCGGGGATTCCTTCCAGCTCCAAGCTTCGGACTTCCAGCGAGGGGTTAAAAGTCCTTGCAGAGGCGCAGGGCGTCGTAGATCGCGGCATGGGTGTTACGCGGCGCGGTGCAGTCGCCCAGACGGAACAGCAGGAAGCCGTCGCCGTCCTCGCTCAGGCAGGGCTGCGGCTTGATGTCGTACAGCGCCTCGAGATCCACCTGGCCCTTGTTGCGCGACTCCTGCTTGAGCGCGTAGTAGAGCCCCTCGTCCGGGCGCACGCCGTTCTCGACCACGATCTGATCGACCACGCGCTCCTCCTGCTGGCCGGTGTACTCGTTCTCGAGCACCGCCACCAGGGAATCGCCCTCGCGATAGACCTTATGCAGCATCAGGTCGGAGGTCATGATCACCTCCTTCTCGTAGAGGCTGCGGTAGTAGGTCGGGAAGGTGGTGCCGCCGACCGCCGCACCGGGCTTGATGTCGTCGGTGACGATCTCGACCTTGGCGCCCTTGTCGGCCAGGTAGTCGGCCGCGGACATGCCGGCGAACTCGCACAGGGCGTCGTAGATCAGCACGTTCTTGCCCGGCTCGACCTTGCCGTTGAGCACGTCCCAGGTGCTGACGATCAGGCTCTCCTCGGGGTTCTCGGAGTAGCCCCACTCGGGATGCTGGTCCAGGTACGGCTTGCCGCCGGTGGCCAGCACCACGATGTCGGCCTTGAGGTCCTTGATGGTGGCCTCGTCGGCATAGGTGCCGAGGCGCTGGTCGACGTTGAGGCGGGCCAGCTCGAGCTGGTACCAGCGGGTGATGCCGGCGATCTGGTCGCGCTGCGGCGCCTTGGCGGCGGTGGTGATCTGCCCGCCGATGGCCTCGGCGGCCTCGAACAGGGTCACGTCATGGCCACGCTCGGCGGCCACGCGGGCCGCCTCCATGCCGCCGGGGCCACCGCCGACCACCACCACCTTGCGCTTCCTGCCTTCGCTCGGCTCGATGATGTGCGGCAGGCCCATGTACTCGCGGGAGGTCGCGGCATTCTGGATGCACAGCACGTCCAGCCCCTGGTACTGGCGGTCGATGCAGTAGTTGGCGCCGACGCACTGCCGGATCTGGTCGACCTGGTCCATCTTGATCTTGGTGATCAGGTGCGGGTCGGCGATGTGCGCGCGGGTCATGCCCACCAGGTCCACGTAGCCCCCCTCGAGGATGCGGCTGGCCTGGTTCGGGTCCTTGATGTTCTGGGCGTGGATCACCGGCTTGGAGACCACTTCCTTGATGCCCGCCGCCAGGTGCAGGAACGGCTCCGGCGGGAAGGACATGTTGGGGATGACGTTGGCCAGGGTGTCGTGGGTGTCGCAGCCCGAGCCGACCACGCCGAAGAAGTCCACCTGGCCGGTGGCATCGTAGTAGGCGGCGATCTGCTTCATGTCGTCGTGCGACAGGCCGTCCGGGTGGAACTCGTCGCCGCAGATGCGCAGGCCGACCGTGAAGTCGTCGCCGACCTCGGCGCGCACGGCCTTGAGCACTTCCATGCCGAAGCGCATGCGGTTCTCGAAACTGCCGCCCCACTGGTCGGTGCGCTTGTTGACGCGCGGGCTCCAGAACTGGTCGATCAGGTGCTGGTGCACGGCGGACAGCTCGACGCCGTCCAGGCCGCCTTCCTTCGCCCGGCGCGCGGCCTGGGCGAAGTCACCGATGATGCGCCAGATCTCCTCCTCCTCGATGGTCTTGCAGGTAGAGCGGTGCACCGGCTCGCGGATGCCGGACGGCGACAGCAGGGTCGACCAGTTGAAGCCGTCCCAGCGCGAGCGACGACCCATGTGGGTGATCTGGATCATGATCTTGCCGCCGTGCTTGTGCACGGCGTCGGCCAGATTCTGGAAGTGCGGGATGATGCGGTCGGTGGACAGGTTCACCGAGCTCCACCAGGCCTGCGGGCTGTCGATGGAGACCACCGAGGAGCCGCCGCAGATGCACAGGCCGCAGCCGCCCTTGGCCTTCTCTTCGTAGTACTTGACGTAGCGGTCGGTGGTCATGCCGCCGTCGGTCGCGTAGACCTCGGCGTGGGCGGTGCTGACCACGCGGTTGCGAATGATGAGGTTGCCGATCTCGATCGGCTGGAAGATCGCGTCGAATGCCATGGGTGATGCCTCCTCAGCCCTGCGCGTTGTTCGAGATGTCGGCGATCGGACGGGTCACGAAGACGCCGACGTCGCAGCCTTCTTCGGCGCCGCTCTGGGTCTGCTCGGCGACGGTGCGCAAGTCGCTGCCGCGGGCGGCGAGGATCTGGTCCATGGCGCCGGCGAACCAGCCGGTGAACATGTATTCGATCTTCCGGCCGACCTTGCCCATCTGATAGACGAAGGCGCTGTGCTCGAGGCGCACGCGGCAGGTGCCGGCGTCGAGGTCGATGTCCTCGGTGATGAACAGCCCCCAGCCGCGCTGAGAGAGGCGCTTCATGTAGTGTTCGAAGACATCGACGCCCTCGAGGCCGTGGCATTCGGCCTCCTTCTCGCACCAGTGCCAGGCGCTCTTGTAGCCGGCATCGTAGAGGATCTCGGCGTACTTCTCGGCCCCCAGGGCCTCTTCCACGGCGACGTGGTTGTTGATGAAGAAGTGACGCGGCACGTAGAGCATCGGCAGGGCGTCGGTGGTCCAGATACCGGTGTCGGCATCCACTTCGATCGGCAGTTCAGGGGCCATCTTGGTCACGATCTTGTTCCTCGAATCTTGCTGATTATTATCGGGCTTCAATGGGCTCGCAGGAGCGGCTTCGGGCGTTGTTGGCTGTGCGTAAGCGGCTTCGAGCGGTGACGCGGTCGGGAGGGCGACGGGCCGCGGCCCGTCGCACCGGGCTCACTCGCCCCAGACGTCCTTCAGGACATTGACCCAGTTCTCACCCATGATCTTGCGCACCTGGCGCTCGCTCATGCCGCGCTTCAGCAGCGCCTCGGTGAGGTTGGGGAATTCGCCGATGGTGCGAATGCCCTCGGGGTTGATGATCTTGCCGAAGTTGGTCAGGCGACGGGCGTAGCCCTTGTCGTGGGTCAGCCACTCGAAGAACTGCTTGTCGTGACCCTGGGTGAAGTCGGTGCCGATGCCGATGGCATCCTCGCCGACGATGTTCATGACGTACTCGATGGCCTCGACGTAGTCGTCGACGGTGGCGTCGACGCCGGCGCGCAGGAAGGGGGTGAACATGGTCACGCCGACGAAGCCGCCGTTGTCGGCGATGAACTTGAGTTCCTCGTCGGACTTGTTGCGGGGGTGTTCCTTGAGGCCGGACGGCAGGCAGTGGGAGTAGCACACCGGCTTCTCGGAGGCCTCGATCACCTCGCGGGAGGTGTGCTCGCCGACGTGGGAGAGGTCGCACATGATGCCGACGCGGTTCATCTCGGCGACGATCTCGCGACCGAAGCCGGACAGGCCGCCGTCGCGCTCGTAGCAGCCGGTGCCGACCAGGTTCTGGGTGTTGTAGCACATCTGCACGATGCCGACGCCGAGCTTCTTGAAGATCTCGACGTAGCCGATCTGGTCCTCGAAGGCATGGGCGTTCTGGAAGCCGTAGATGATGCCGGTCTTGCCCTCTTCCTTGGCCCGGGTGATGTCCGCGGTGGTGCGCACCGGACGCACCAGGTCGCTGGACTCGGCCATCAGGGCGTCGGTCTTGACGATGTTATCGACGGTGGCCTGGAAGCCTTCCCAGACGGACACGGTGCAGTTGGCGGCGGTGAGGCCGCCCTTGCGCATGTCCTCGAACAGCTCGCGGTTCCACTTGGCGATAACGAGACCATCGATGACGATGGCGTCCTGGTGCAGCTCGGCAGGGGTCATGGCTGGGGGCTCCGTAATAGCGCATGGTCACGCCGGCAGCATATCCCCCGCCCCGCGGGCCCCGGCGCCTGGAAACGACCGGGAAAATTCCAAAAGCGTCACGCCCGTCGCGATCGCGACACGCCGCGAATTCGGTGTCGCGTCAGAGACGTTCGAGGTAGGTGGCACCGCCGAGATTGCGCATCTGGCCGCGGATCCAGGCGCTGCGCTGCAGCACGTAGCCGCTGGGGCGCGAGGCGCTCCAGCCGCGGGGATTGGGCAGGATGGCGGCCAGTCGGCTGGCCTGGGCGTTGCTCAGACGCGACGCCGGAACACCGAAGTAGTGACGGGAGGCGGCCTCCAGGCCGAACACCCCGTCGTCCCATTCGGCGATGTTGAGATAGACCTCGAGGATGCGCTCCTTGGGCCAGAGCGTCTCGATGAGCAGGGTGAACCAGGCCTCCAGGCCCTTGCGCACCCAGCTGCGACCGGTCCACAGGAAGAGGTTCTTGGCGGTCTGCTGACTGAGGGTGCTGGCGCCGCGCAGGTCACCGCCGCTGAGGCTGGCCTCGACGGCCCGGCGCAGCTCGATCAGGTCGAAGCCATGATGGTCGGGGAAGCGCTGATCCTCGGCGGCGATCACCGCCAGCTTGGCGCTGTCGGCCAGCTCGCCCCACGGGCGCCAGTCCTGGCGGATCTCCAGCGCATCGCCGTCACGCCAGGCCTGCACCTTGCGCTCGAGCATCACCATGGAGCCGCCCACCGGCACCACCCGGAACATCAGCACCGCCAGTACGCTCAGCCCGATCCCGCCGAGCAGCGCGAGTCCGAGAACCCGCGCCAGCCATCGCCATCCGTTTCCCATCGCTCCCTGCCCGGCACTCCGTCAGGGGCACACTCCCCGAGGATGGGGATGCGCCCTCCCGGCGCCAGGCGTTAGCTCAGCCTGACGCTGGCGTAGGTCGGCTCCCCTCGGGCCTGGTCCAGGGCGCTCATGGCCGCGGACACCGGCGTGTCGGGCACCGACTCGAAAGAGGCGGACTGTAGCATGACGGCGGCATCCTGGCCCAGCTGCACCGGCACCAGGTCGACGGCGCTGGAGCCCAGACGCTCGTCGCGGGGCGGGATGCCGAAGTATTCCCGATAGCACTTGGAGAAGTGCGGCGTGGAGACGAAGCCGCAGGCCGAGGCCACCTCGATGATCGACATCGGCGTCTGCTTGAGCAGCTGCCGGGCCCGGGTCAGGCGCAGCTTGAGGTAGTAGCGCGACGGCGAGCAGTGCAGGTTCTTCTGGAACAGCCGCTCCAGCTGGCGCCGCGACACGTTCACGTAGCCGGCCAGCTCGTCGAGGCTGATCGGCTCCTCGAGGTTGGCCTCCATCAGCGCCACGATCTCCAGCAGCCGCGGCTGGGTGGTGCCCAGCACGTGCTTGAGCGGCACCCGCTGCTGGTCCTGCTCGTTGCGCACGCGGTCGTAGATGAACATCTCCGAGATGCCGGCGGCCAGTTCGCGGCCGTGGTCGCGGCCGATCAGGGTCAGCATCATGTCCATCGGCGCCGTGCCGCCGGAGGCCGTGGCCCGGTCGCGGTCGATGGAGAACAGCCGGGTGGTCAGGGCGACCTTGGGAAAGGCCTCCTGCATGGCGGCCAGGCACTCCCAGTGCACGCTGGCCTCGAAGCCGTCGAGCAGCCCGGCGCGGGCCAGGGCCCAGGACCCGGTGCAGACGGCCCCCAGGCGGCGCGAATGGCGCGCCTCGGACTGCAGCCAGGCGACGTGTTCACGCTGCACGCTGCGCTGCGGGCCCACGCCGCCGCAGACGATCACCATGTCCAGCGCCAGCGGCACGGTGGTGGAGGCATCCGGGGTGATCTGCAGGCCATCGCTGGCACGCACCGGGCCGCCATCCAGGGTCAGGGTGTACCAGCGGTAGAGCTCGCGCCCGGCCAGCTGATTGGCCATGCGCAGGGGTTCGATGGCCGAGGCCAGGGAGATGAGGGTGAAGTTGTCCAGCAACAGGAAACCGAGCGTCTGCGGCCCGGCGGCATGACGCGAGGTCTGAGGAGCGCTTGTCATCGTCCATACTCCAGCACGGTGGTGTTGTCATCGTTATTGTCGAGTCAGGCAAGGACATTGCCCTGGAGGCCCGCCTGTCGCGGACAGGCATGCACGCCTCGAAATTTACCGACTGTGTCGTTTTCTGGCATGTCAAATTTGCCTATCGGGAGGCGTTTTCCCGGTACAGCGCGACAATGAGTCGCCGATAGGCATGAAGGCGTCGCTATGGACGCGAAAGGCAGGAACGACAGGCGCCGCCTGCGAGGAGGCGGCGCGGCGCGGGCCGCAGGGCGGCCCGACATGGCACCTCACGGGGCACCGCGTCTCGCGGAGCCGCATCGGCGCACGGCTGGCGCGACTCAGTGCTTGGCGTGGAGGTGCTCGGCGTGGTAGCGCAGGTGATCGTCGATGAAGCTGGCGATGAAGAAGTAGCTGTGGTCATAGCCCGGCTGGCGACGCAGGGTCAGCGGATGGTCGTGCTCGGCGCACACCGCTTCCAGGCGCTCGGGGCAAAGCTGCTCCTCGAGGAAATTGTCGGCCTCGCCCTGATCGATGAACAGCGGCTGACGGGAGGCGCCACGCGCCACCAGCTCGCAGGCATCGTACTGGGTCCACTGGCTGACGTCCTCGCCCAGGTAGTTGCCGAAGGCCTTGCGGCCCCAGGGACACTGGCTCGGGTTGACCACCGGCGCGAAGGCCGACACCGAGCGATAGTGCCCGGGGCGACGCAGGGCCAGGATCAGCGCGCCGTGACCGCCCATGGAGTGGCCGCTGATGGCCTCGCGGCCGTTGACCGGGAAGTGCTGACGCACCACCGAGGGCAGCTCCTCGGCCACGTAGTCGTACATCCGGTAGTGGTCCTTCCACGGCGCCTGGGTGGCGTTGACGTAGAAGCCCGCGCCGGTGCCGAAGTCGTAGCTGTCGTCCTCGCCCGGCAGGTTCAGCCCGCGGGGGCTGGTGTCCGGGCAGACGATGGCGATGCCGAGCTCCGCGGCCAGGCGCTGGGCGCCGGCCTTCTGCATGAAGTTCTCGTCGGTGCAGGTCAGCCCCGACAGCCACCACAGCAGCGGCACCCGCTCGGTCTCCGCCTGGGGCGGCAGGTAGATCGCGAAGGTCATCTCGCAGTCCAGCGCCCGGGAGCGATGGCGATAGCGCTTGTGCCAGCCGCCGAAGCTGCGGTTGGCCGATACCAGTTCGAGCTGTTCGGTCATGGTCATGAGCGACTCCTCATGGAATTCGAGAGCTGCCGGGCGTCGCATTCGCGACACCCGACATCGAAGGCGGATCGTTCACGCCCGCCGCGAGCGCGGCGGGCGCGAATCCCCCGCGCGGCAACGGGCAGGTATCGAGTCCTGCGCGCGAGGTCGGACGCGTGTCAGCCCCGCGCGGTCGGGCGCGTGTTAGCCCTGCGCGCGGGGTCGGGCGCGTATCAATAGTGCAGCACGGTGCGGATGCTCTCGCCCTTGTGCAGCAGCTCGAAGGCCTCGTTGATCTTCTCGAACGGCATGTCGTGGGTGATGAAGTCGTCGATGTTGATCTCGCCCTTCATGTAGCGATCGACGTAGCCCGGCAGCTCGGTGCGGCCCTTGACGCCGCCGAAGGCGGAGCCTTTCCAGACCCGGCCGGTGACCAGCTGGAACGGCCGGGTGGAGATCTCCTCGCCGGCGCCGGCGACGCCGATGATCACGGATTCGCCCCAGCCCTTGTGGCAGCACTCCAGCGCCTGGCGCATGACGTTGACGTTGCCGATGCACTCGAAGGAGTAGTCGACGCCGCCGTCGGTCATGTCGACGATGACCTGCTGGATGGGGTCGCTGTAGTCCTTCGGATTGACGAATTCGGTGGCGCCGAACTGCTTGGCCAGCTCGAACTTCTCCGGGTTCACGTCGATGGCGATGATGCGACTGGCCTTGGCCATCTGCGCGCCCTGGATCACGGCCAGGCCGATGGCGCCCAGGCCGAACACGGCCACGGTGGAGCCCGGCTCGACCTTGGCGGTGTTCATGACCGCGCCGATGCCGGTGGTCACACCGCAGCCCAGCAGGCAGATCTTGTCCAGCGGCGCTTCCTTGGAGACCACGGCCAGGGACACCTCGGGCACCACGGTATACTCGCTGAAGGTGGAGCAGCCCATGTAGTGGTGCAGCTTCTGGCCGTCGAGGGAGAAGCGGCTGGTGCCGTCGGGCATCACGCCCTTGCCCTGGGTGGCGCGGACCGCCTGGCACAGGTTGGTCTTGCCGGACAGGCAGAACTTGCACTTGCCGCATTCGGCGGTATAAAGCGGAATGACGTGGTCACCGGGCTTGAGGCCGGTGACCCCCTCGCCCACTTCCTCGACGACGCCGGCCCCCTCGTGGCCCAGCACGGACGGGAACAGGCCCTCCGGATCGGCGCCGGACAGGGTGAAGGCATCGGTGTGGCAGACGCTGGTGGCGGCCATGCGTACCAGCACCTCGCCGGCCTTCGGGCCCTCGACGTCGATCTCGGTCAGCTCGAGCGGCTTGCCCGCTTCCAGGGCAACGGCGGCGCGTGACTTCATGATTCACTCCTCTCAATGGGGTTGGCCTTCCCACAGTCTAGGCAAGACCGCATACTCGGATAAACTGCATTAAACGCATGACATTGTTGCCACATGACAACAATCCAGCGCACCAGCCACCGGAGGACACCCCGCATGCAACGCTGGGACCGCGTCGAGGCCTTCATCGAAGTCGTGCGCCTGGGGGCCTTCAAGGCCGCCGCCGAACGCCTCAAGGTCTCGAGCTCCCATGTCAGCCGGCTGGTCAGCCAGCTGGAGAATCAGCTGGGCACGACCCTGCTCTATCGCACCACGCGGCGGATTCGCCTCACCGAGGCGGGGCAGCTCTACTACCAGCACTGTCAGCACCTGTTCGAGGGCTTTCGCGAGGCCGAGACCGCGGTCAAGGAACTGCAGGACACGCCCACCGGCCTGCTGAGCCTGACCTGCGCCACCACCTTCGGCGAACGCTTCATCGCGCCGCTGGTGCATGACTTCATGTGCGCCAACCCGCGGCTCGAGGCGCGCATGCACTTCACCAATCGCCAGGTGGACATCATCGACGAGGGCTTCGACATCGCCATCCGCATGGGTCGGCTGAAGGACTCCTCGCTGATCGCCAGGCGCCTGTGCGAGCGGCGCGAATACGTGGTCGGCGCGCCCGCCTACTTCACCCGCATCGCCCAGCCCCACAGCCTCTCGGAGCTGTCGCATCACCGCTGCCTGGTCGGCTCGCGGGACTACTGGCGCTTCGACGTCGACGGCGTGCGCCGCGATATCCGCGTCGACGGCCCGCTGAACGGCAACTCCGGCCCGGCGCTGCTCGATGCGGCGCTGAAGGGCCTGGGGCTGGCCCAGCTCCCCGACTACTACGTCGAGGAGCACCTGGCCCGGGGCGAGCTGATCAGCGTGCTCGACGCCTATCGCCACGGCGACACCGCGGTGTGGGCCGTCTACCCCCAACACCGCCACCGCTCGGCCAAGGTGCAGCACTTCCTCGACTATCTGGTCGCCCATCTCGGCGACACCCTGCCGGCGCGCCGCGGCTGAGCGGCCGCCTGACCGGCATCCGGCAAAAAAAAGGCGCGCCACCCGAGTGGCACGCCAGCAAGGACGGCAACCGCCGCCCGACAAAGAGACTGGTTCAGCATTCGATGGCGTTGACCGCCAGGCCGCCCTTGGAGGTTTCCTTGTACTTCTCCTGCATGTCGGCGCCGGTATCGCGCATGGTGCGGATCGCCTTGTCCAGCGAGATGAAGTGCTCGCCGTCGCCGCGCAGGGCCATCTGGGTGGCGTTGATCGCCTTCACCGAGGCGATGGCGTTGCGCTCGATGCAGGGCACCTGGACCAGGCCGCCGACCGGGTCGCAGGTCAGGCCCAGGTTGTGCTCCAGGCCGATCTCGGCGGCGTTCTCCACCTGCCCCGGGGTGCCGCCCAGCACCTCGGTGAGGCCGGCGGCGGCCATGGCGCAGGCCGAGCCCACCTCGCCCTGGCAGCCGACCTCGGCGCCGGAGATGGAGGCGTTCTTCTTGCACAGGATGCCCACGGCTCCGGCGGTCAGCAGGAAGTCGACCACGCAGCGCTCGTCGGCGCTGGCCTGAAACTTCATGTAGTAGTGCAGCACCGCGGGGATGATGCCGGCCGCGCCGTTGGTCGGCGCGGTAACCATGCGCCCGCCGGCGGCGTTTTCCTCGTTGACCGCCAGGGCGAAGACGTTGACCCAGTCCATGGCGGAGAAGGTCGAGGCGATCAGGCTGCCGTCGTCCTCCATGGCCTCGAGGCGGCGATGCAGGGCGCCGGCGCGGCGCTTGACGTTGAGGCCGCCGGGCAGCACGCCCTCGCCCTCGAAGCCCTTCTGCACGCAGTCCTGCATGGCCTCCCAGATGCGCCACAGCCCGGCGCGGATCTCGGCCTCGCTGCGCCAGGCCTTCTCGTTCTCCAGCATCAGCTCGCTGATGCGCAGGCCATGCAGGCGACACAGCGCCAAAAGCTCGCCGGCGGAGTTGAAGTCGTAGGGCAGCGCGGTGGTATCGCTGTCCAGCTCGCCGCTGGCCGCCTGGGCCTCGTCGACCACGAAGCCGCCGCCCACGGAGTAGTAGATGTTGCGGTACAGCTCCTGGGAATGGCCGTGGGCCACCAGGGTCATGGCGTTGGGGTGATAGGGCAGGCTCTCGTCGTGCCACTGCAGGTCACGCGCCCACAGGAAGGGAATCGCCAGATGGCCGTCGAGCAGCAGGGTCTGGGACTCCAGCAGCTCCTCGATGCAGGGCGTGACGATATCCGGGTTGATCGACTCGGGGCGCTCGCCCATCAGGCCCATGATGGTCGCCTGGTCGGTGCCATGACCCTGGCCGGTGGACGACAGCGACCCGTGGAGATGCACCTCGACCCGCGCCACGCGCTCCAGCAGGTCCTGGCGACGCAGTTCCTGAACGAAGTCATAGGCTGCGCGCATCGGGCCGACGGTATGGGAGCTGGAAGGGCCGATGCCGATCTTGAACAAGTCGAAGACGCTGATGGACATGGGGAGAACCTCGGGCGGGGCCGGATCGTTCCGACGCCGTCTTGTTGTCAGTTACACTAAAGCCTGGTGGCCTTGGCTTGCCTTGGACCTTAATGTTGTCCGCACTGGGGCATGACGACAATCCAGAATATCTCGCCCACGATATAGAATGACTAAACCATGAGCCGACTCCTCAACGCCCAGACCCATGCCTGGCTGAAGGTCTTCGCGGTCAGCGCGCGCCACCTCTCCTTCACCCGCGCGGCGGAGGAACTGCACGTCACCACCGGCGCCGTCAGCCAGCAGATCAAGCAGCTCGAGGAGCGCCTCGGGTTCAAGCTGTTCCGACGCCTGCCGCGTCGCCTGGCGCTGACCGAAGAGGGCCGGCGGCTGGCCTCGGTGGTCGACGAGGCCTATCAGGCGGTGGGCCTGGAGGTAAAGCGGCTGCGCAGCGGCGTGATGAGCGGAATCATCCGCATGCGCGTGGTGCCCTCCTTCCTCAACAAGTGGCTGATGCCGCGCCTGCCCCGCCTGCAGGCGCGCTTTCCCGACATCGAACTGCACATCCTCTCCGAGGACAGCAACATCTCGCTGCGCGAGGGCGAGTTCGACCTGGCACTGGATCTCAACGACGGCCACTACCCCGGCATGTCGATCACGCCGCTGATGGAGGAGACCATCTTCCCGGTCTGCGCGCCCTCGCTGATGCGCGGCCGGCCGCCGCTGCGCCGCCCCGAGGACCTGGCCTGGTATCCGCTGCTGCACGACGTCACCGCCTGGCGCGGCAGCCACGACTATGGCGAATGGGAACACTATCTGCAGGCCACCGAGGCGCCCTACATCAACGTTCGACGCGGCTACACTTTCAACCGCAACCACCTGACCATGGAGGCCGCGCTGGCCGGCATGGGCGTGGCCATCGCCCGCCAGACGCTGATCACCAGCGAGCTGGACACCGGCGCCCTGGTGGCGCCCTTCGAACAGCGCGTCGCCACCGGCATGCACTACGGCATCGTGCACGCCGCGGGCTCGCTGGACGACCGGCGGATCTGCGCGGTCCACGACTGGCTGCTGGAGGAAGCGCGGCGACAGCATCCCTCCCGGCATCCGGTGGTGGCAGACAACACCTCGTCTTGAGACGTATAATTAGCCGCCTTAACATCTCTACCGATAGAAGCCTCATCCATGCCCGAACATTCCGCCGACCGAATCGGCTTCCGACACCTGTGCCTGCGCGGCTTCGCCTACATGCTGCTGGTGGCCGCCCTGATGCAGGCCGTGCTCTTCGAAGCCACGTACATGCCGAACGTGCGCTTCTCCGAAATCGGCCTCACCGAATCGCTGCAGTCGCTGCTACTGCTCGCCGGCACGATCCTGGCGATCGTCGCCCGCCGCCTGGACGACCGCCTGCCCCACCTCACCCTGCTGGTCATCGGCCTGCTCGGCGCCTCGCTGATCCGCGAGCAGGATGCCTGGCTCGACGAGTTCGTCTTCGACGGCGCCTGGCAGATCCTGGTGAGCCTGCTGGTGCTGCCGATCCTGTTCGTGGTGATCCGCAACGGCCGCGCCTTCACCGCCGAGCTCGAGCGCTATGCCACGACCTTCTCCGGAGGCCTGTTCGCCGCGGGCTTCATCGGCACCTACGTGTTTTCGCGCCTCTACGGGCGCGGCGAAATGTGGGAGGCCGTCCTCGGCGAGCAGTACATCCGCGTGTTCAAGGACGCCGCCGAGGAGGTCACCGAACTGTTCGGCTATACCCTGCTGTGCATCGCCATGATCGAGCTGATGCTGCTGGCGCGCCGCTGGCGGCAGCAGCGGCTTCAGGGCCGGGGGTAAGGTCCAGACCGGGCCAGACCGGCAGCCCAAACGACGACGCCCGCGGCCATGGCCGCGGGCGTCGTCGTTTCAGGCGGGGCATTTCAAGCAGGGCATGCCGAGGCCGGCACACGGCCGGCCCGACGATCACTCGTCGAGGAAGGAGCGCAGCGGCTCGGAGCGTGACGGATGACGCAGCTTGCGCAGCGCCTTGGCCTCGATCTGACGGATCCGCTCACGGGTCACGTCGAACTGCTTGCCGACCTCCTCGAGGGTGTGGTCGGTGTTCATGTCGATGCCGAAGCGCATGCGCAGCACCTTCGCCTCGCGGGCGGTCAGGCCGCCGAGCACGTTGCGGGTGGCCTCGATCAGGCCTTCGCCGGTGGCCGAGTCGATCGGCAGCACCATGGTGCCGTCCTCGATGAAGTCGCCCAGGTGCGAATCGTCGTCGTCACCGATGGGCGTCTCCATGGAGATCGGCTCCTTGGCGATCTTCAGCACCTTGCGCACCTTGTCTTCCGGCATCTCGAGGCGCTCGCCCAGCTCTTCCGGGGTCGGCTCGCGCCCCATCTCCTGCAGCATCTGGCGGGAGACGCGGTTGAGCTTGTTGATCGTCTCGATCATGTGCACCGGGATACGGATGGTGCGTGCCTGGTCGGCGATGGAGCGGGTGATCGCCTGACGGATCCACCAGGTGGCATAGGTCGAGAACTTGTAGCCGCGACGGTACTCGAACTTGTCCACCGCCTTCATCAGGCCGATGTTGCCCTCCTGGATCAGGTCCAGGAACTGCAGGCCGCGGTTGGTGTACTTCTTGGCGATCGAGATGACCAGACGCAGGTTGGCCTCGACCATCTCCTTCTTGGCGCGGCGGGCCTTGGCCTCGCCGATGGAGAGCCGGCGGTTGACCTCCTTGATGTCGGTCACCGGCAGCTGGATCATCTCCTCCTCGAAGGCGATCTTGCGCTGGGAGCGCTGGATGTCACCCTTGAAGACGGCGAGCTTGTCGGCGTACTTGGTCTGCTCGGCCATGAAGTCGTCGAGCCAGTCCTGGCGCGACTCGTTGCCGGGGAAGGCCTTGATGAAGGTCTTGCGCGGCACCTTGGCCTTCTTGACGCACAGCTGCATCACGGCCTTTTCCTGGGCCCGGATCTGCTCGACGCTGATGCGCACCTGACCGACCAGACGCTCGAAGTGCTTGGGCACCAGCTTGATCGGCGAGAACAGCTCGGCGAGACGCGCCAGCTCGGCCTGGGCCTGGGCGGAGGCACGACCGTTGGCGTCGATGGCCTGACGCGCCGACTCGTTCTGCTCGCGGATCTGCTCGAAGCGGGCACGGGCCTCTTCCGGGTCCGGGCCGCCGCCGCTGTCGTCCTCGTCCTCGGCGTCCTCGTCATCCTCGCTGGCCTCGCCCTCGGCGACGACCGGCTCTTCGGGCACGTCCGCCTCGGCGACGCCGGGGATCCCCTCGTCGGGGTCGATGAAGCCGGAAAACAGGTCGGACAGGCGGCCCGGGGCCTCCTCGTCCTGGGTGGCATCGTAGGCCTCGAGGATGGAGTCCACGGCGCCCGGCAGATAGGCCAGGGCCGACATCACCTCGCGGGTGCCTTCCTCGATGCGCTTGGCGATCTCGATCTCGCCTTCGCGGGTCAGCAGCTCGACCGTGCCCATCTCGCGCATGTACATGCGCACCGGGTCGGTGGTGCGGCCCACGTCGCTCTCCACCGCCGCCAGGGCCGCCACGGCCTCTTCGGCAGCCGATTCATCGGTGGAGTGATCGGCCATCATCAGGGTATCTTCATCAGGCGCTTCCTCGACGACATTGATACCCATGTCGTTGATCATGCCGATGATGTCTTCCACCTGATCGGGGTCGGCGATATCCTCGGGAAGATGGTCGTTGACCTCGGCATAGGTCAGGAAGCCCTGTTCCTTGCCGCGCGCGATCAACTCCTTCAGACGTGACTGCTGCTGCGCATTTCCAGCCATAGAAACCCTATCTCGACGAAGAAGAATGAAGCACCTGAAGCACTGAAGCGGAGAAAACTCGATAAGCCGAACAGTATAGCGGGTAAGACCGCTGTTTTGCCAGTTCGGCGTATTTGCGCGGTCATTCAGGTGTGTTAGCGTGTCTGGTTGCGTTCCGCTCAGGGGACGCTATCTATATGGTGATGGTAGGCGGGATTTCAAGGCCGGCGCCAGTTGGCGACGCACCGCGAACCCTCATCCCTTCAGCTCGGTCAGCAGCACCATCAGCCGCTGGCGCTCCTCCTTGGACAGCCGCTCCCCGGCGCGCTCCCGCGCCAGCAGGGCGTCATACTCCTGCTGCGGCGACTGCCGCTGCCGGTGGCGCTGAAAGTAGGCCACCCAGTTATCCAGCTCGGTGCCACGCACTCCGCGCGGCATCTCCAGCGGCTTGCGCGCCAGGCTCGCCAGGCGCTCGCCCTCCGGCGTGCCGTGGAAGTGGGCCAGCAGCACCTGGGCACTGCGGTAGCCGCCGGCCCGAAGCAGGCGCACCACCTCGCGGCACAGCCCGGCATCCGGGTCGCTCTGGTCGCACCAGTCGTCATCCTCGGGCAGCCGCTCGACCAGCGTCGGCTCGTGCACCAGCAGCTGCAGCGCCCGGGCCATCTGGCCCAGCGACGCCTGAGCGCCGGCGGCCGGTCGACCGCGCCCCGGCGCCTCGCCCCGGGGCGGCGCCGAGTCCGCCCACTCCGGCGGCGCTTCCGCGGGCGGCGCCTCGTCGACCACGGCCTCGTCGCGGGACATCAGCGATTCGAAGCTCGACTGGTCGACGCCGGTGCGACGCGAGAGTTCCGTCAGCAGCAGCGACTTCATCACCCCGGCGGGCAGCCGGCCGATGGCGCCCAGCACCCGGCTGGCGAAGCGCTCGCGTTCCTCCAGCCGCTCCAGGTCGCGCCCTTCGGCGGCCTGCTCGAAGAGGAACTCCGACAGCGGACTGGCACAGGTGACGCGATCCTTGAAGGCCTCGGCCCCCTCGCGGCGCACCAGGGTATCCGGATCCTCGCCGTCGGGCAGGAACAGGAAGCGCGCCTGGCGGCCGTCGATCATCTGCGGCAGCACCGTCTCCAGCGCCCGGCTCGCCGCCTGGCGCCCGGCGCGGTCGCCGTCGAAGCAGAACACCACCTCGTCGACCATGCGGAACAGCCGTCCGAGATGATCCTCGGTGGTGGCCGTGCCCAGGGTGGCCACCGCATTGCGGATGCCGAACTGGGCGAGCGCCACCACGTCCATGTAACCCTCGACGATCACCAGTCGCTCGAGGCGCGGATTGGCCTGACGCGCCTCGTAGAGGCCGTACAGCTCGCGCCCCTTGTGAAAGACCGGTGTCTCCGGGGAGTTCAGGTACTTGGGCTTGGCATCGCCCAGCACCCGCCCGCCGAAGGCGATGGTGCGTCCGCGGATATCGCGGATCGGAAACATCACCCGATCGCGGAAGCGATCATAGGTGCGCCCGCTGTCCTCGCGGTGCACCAGCAGGCCGTATTCGATCTGCACCGGCTCGGCGACGCCCTGCTCGCCGAGATGCCGCTTGAGCGACTCCCAGCCGCCCGGGGCATAGCCGATGCCGAAGTCGCGCACGACTTCCGGCGACAGCCCGCGCCGCTCGATGTACTCCCGCGCGCCCTGCCCTTCGGGCATCTTCAGGCGCTCGCGGAAGAAGCTCGCCGAGAGCTCGAGCAGGTTGACGCCTTCCTTGCGCTTGCGCTCCCGGGCCTGGGCCCGCGGATCGTCGGCGCCCTCGCGCGGCACCTCGAGCCCCAGCCGGGCGGCGAGATGCTCCACCGCCTCGGGGAAGCGCAGGTTGTCGTACTCCATCAGGAAGCGCAGCGCGTTACCGTGGGCACCGCAGCCGAAGCAGTGGTAGAACTGCTTGTCGGCGCTGACGGTAAAGGACGGCGACTTTTCCTGGTGGAAGGGACAGAGACCGGAATGATTGCGTCCGGCCTTCTTGAGCTTGACCCGCTCGCCGACCACCTCGACCACGTCGACGCGAGCCAGCAGGTCATCGATGAAACGCTGCGGGATCTGACCGGCCATCAGGCAATCCAGTCGGGTTTGAAAGCCAGGCCCCTGAGAACGGGCGAAAAAACAAGCGGCCACCGAACGGCGGCCGCTTGGCGCTCCTCCCGAGCCGATCCGCTAGCCAGCGGGCCGGCCCAAGTACGGATCAATAGAGCCGTTCGAAACGCTTGCGCTCACGCTGAAGCTTCTTGGCGTGACGCTTGACGGCGGCAGCCGCCTTGCGCTTGCGCTCTGCGGTCGGCTTCTCGTACTGCTCGCGGCGGCGAACCTCGGACAGAACACCGGCTTTTTCACAGGAACGCTTGAAGCGACGCAGTGCGACGTCAAACGGCTCGTTATCGCGTACTTTAACAGAAGGCATTAAGCACTCACCTACCTTGAAAAACTTGAGTTCGGTTTGAACGCACGCCTTCAGGGACGCTCGCCATGTCCCGCTGACGCCGACGACCACGCGAGGCGGGCCGAAACGATGGAAGGGAGAAACAGGGAGCCTGCCCCTGGGCGCACGACCCAGTCTTGCAGCGCACAGTATTCTAGTCGTCGTACCACGGCCATGCAAACCGTTTCGCCCTCCGCCCCTGCCGCGGCACGACCAAAAGGCGTAGAATGACGCCCTTTCCGCTGTACCGAGCCATGACCATGCGTGTACTGGGCATCGAGACCTCCTGCGACGAGACCGGCGTCGCCCTCTATGACACCGAGCGCGGCCTCGCGGCCGACGCCCTCCACAGCCAGATCGCCATGCACGCCGAATACGGCGGTGTGGTGCCGGAGCTGGCCAGCCGCGACCACACCCGCCGCCTGCTGCCGCTGATCCAGACCGTGCTCGATGAGGCCGGCGTGAGCCGCGGCGAGCTGGACGCCATCGCCTACACCGCCGGGCCCGGCCTGGTGGGCGCGCTGATGGTCGGCGCCAGCACCGCCCACGGCATGGCCCGGGCGCTCGACATTCCGGTGCTCGGCGTGCACCACATGGAGGGCCATCTGCTGGCGCCGATGCTCGAGGATGCCCCGCCCGCCTTTCCCTTCGTGGCGCTGCTGGTCTCCGGCGGCCACACCCAGCTGGTCGAGGTCGAGGGCCTCGGCCGCTATCGCCTGCTCGGCGAATCGGTGGACGACGCCGCCGGCGAGGCCTTCGACAAGGCCGCCAAGATGCTCGGCCTGGACTACCCCGGCGGCCCCGCCGTGGCGCGCCTGGCCGAGACCGGCGATCCGTCGCGCTTTCGCTTCCCGCGGCCGATGACCGACCGCCCGGGGCTGGATTTCAGCTTCTCCGGACTCAAGACCCACACCCTGACCGCGATCCGCAGGCTCGAGGCCGACGGCGAGCTCGATGACGCCGCCCGCGCCGACGTGGCCCGCGCCTTCGAGGAGGCCGTGGTCGACACCCTGGTGATCAAGTGCCGTCGCGCCCTCGACCAGACCGGCCTCAAGCGGCTGGTGGTGGCCGGCGGCGTCAGCGCCAACGCCCGCCTGCGCGAGCGCCTCGGCCTCGAGGCCGCCAAGCGCAGCGCCGAGGTCTTCTATCCGCGCGGACGCTTCTGCACCGACAACGGGGCGATGATCGCCTATGTGGGAGCACAGCGACTGCTGGCGGGAGAACGCGACGAGATCGGCCGGATGCAAGCCGTGCCGCGCTGGCCGATGGACGGGCTCGAGCCGCCAACTGGCAGCGCATGATCGCGCTTTCTATGGTCACGGCGCGCAGCGACTGCTGGCGGGAGAACGCGACGAAATCGGCCGGATGCAGGCCGTGCCGCGCTGGCCGATGGACGGGCTCGAGCCGCCAACTGGCAGCGCATGATCACGCTTTCTATGGTCACGGCGCGCAGCGACTGCTGGCGGGAGAGCGCGACGAGGTCGGCCGGATGCAGGCCGTGCCGCGCTGGCCGATGGACGGGCTCGAGCCGCCGGCCGGAGGCTGACGACCGGGAACCGCCCAACGAAAACCGCCCCCATGGCCAGCGCCTGGGGGCGGTGTTCTTCCAGCGTCCGGGCGCGAAGCGCCGCTCTTCGCGCTGACGACTTACAACCCCGGCTCGTCGCCGCGCCCCAGCTGGCGGATATTGAGCGCATGACGCCCCAGCACCAGCAGCGTGAAGCCGATCACCACCGGCACGTAGTCGGGCGCCAGCCAGATCGCGGCCAGCGGGGCCAGCGCGGCGCTGGCCAGCGACGCCACCGCCGCGGTGCGCACCCGCCAGGCCAGCAGGCACCACAGGGTCGCGCAGCACAGCGCCACCCAGGGGGTCAGCACCAGCATCACGCCGAAGGCGCTGGCCACCGCCTTGCCGCCGCGGAAGCGATACCAGGCCGGATAGCTGTGGCCGAGCAGCACGCCGAGTCCGACCAGCCCCTGCCCCCAGGGCGGCAGCGCCAGCAGCATGGCCAGCCACAGCACCGGCATGCCCTTGACCGCATCGACCAGCAGCGTGGCCAGGGCCAGCCGCGGCCCATGCAGGCGCAGCACGTTGGAGAAACCGGGGTTGCCGGAGCCGGCCAGGCGCGGGTCGCCGCGGCCGGCCAGGCGACACACCGTGATCGCCCCCAGCCAGGTGCCACTGAGATAGCCCAGCGCCATCAGCGGCAGCACGAGTTCGAGTTGGCTCAGCACGGCCGACCCTCAAGCGGAAAGTGCCCCGATTCTGCCAGCCTCGATGCCGCAGGAACAGCGTCGGCGCTGTCGCCGACCGGTCGCCTCGCGTACAATCGCCGCCCAATCCGGCACTGCCGCCCCCCTTGCCACGGCTCGGAGAGCCCAAGATGGACCTCGTACTGATCGAAGCGCTGAAGGTCGACACCGTCATCGGCGTCTACGACTGGGAGCGCACCCTCACCCAGACCCTGGTTCTGGATCTGGAGCTGGCCACCGACATCCGCCCCGCGGCGGCCGACGACGATATCGCCCGGACCCTCGACTATGCCGCCATCAGCGAACGCATCGCCCGCTTCGGCGCCGAACACAGCTTCGAGCTGGTGGAGACCTTCGCCGAGCGCCTGGTCGACGCCCTGCGTCGGGAGTACGGCATCGCCTGGGTGCGCCTGACCCTGCGCAAGCCGGGCGCGGTGCCGGCCGCCAAGGCGGTCGGCGTGCGCATCGAGCGCGGCGAGCGGAGCGCGACCTGATGGCCCTGGTCACCGTCAGCATCGGCAGCAACATCGAGCGCGAGACGCACCTGACCGCCTGCCTCGACGCCCTGGCCGAGCGCTTCGACGGCCTGCGCCTGTCGCGGGTCTACGAGAGCGAACCGGTGGGCTTCGAGGACGGCCGCAACTTCTACAACCTGGTCGCGGCCTTCGACAGCGACTGGTCGGTGGGCGAGCTTCAGGCCTGGTGCAAGCGGCTCGAGTTCGCCAACGGCCGCCGCGCCGACAGCCCCAAGTTCAGCCCCCGCACCCTGGACGTCGACCTGCTCACCGTCGGCGAACTGACCGGCGAGCACGACGGCGTCGCGCTGCCGCGGGCCGAGATCCGTCATCACGCCTTCGTGCTGAAGCCGCTGGCGGAGCTGCTGCCCGACGCCCGCCATCCCGAGGACGGCCGGCGCTACGCCGAGCTGTGGGCGGCCTTCGAGGCCGACGACCAGGCCCTGTGGCCGGCCGACTTCCCGTGGCGCGGGAAGTCCCTGCCGCTCGACGCCTGAGCCGCGCCGGCCCGCGGCACCCGGGCTTCAGCCCGCCAGCACCTCATCGATGGCGGCCCGGCGCCGCCGGGCCAGTTCCTCGCCCAGCTCGCGGCCCTGATAGCCCTCCTCGACGAGCCCGCGGGGCAGGATCTGCCCCGCCAGGCGCCAGGCCACGGCCAGGTCCTCGGCCAGACGCGCGTCTTCCATGCTCACCAGGCTGATCAGCGAGGCCACCCGCTCGCCCTGTCGCCAGGCATTGATGCCATCGAGCCAGGCCATCACCCGCGCCCCGTCCAGCTCGCCCGACCGCGCCTCGGCGATCAGCCGGCGCGTCGCCGCCGCCTGACCGCCCAGCCGGCGCGGCAACCGGGGCAGCTTCAGGCGCTCGGCCAGGCGCTCGCGGGCCTCGGCCTCGAGATGCTCGACCAGCCGCGCCCAGCGCCAGTGCGGCGCCTGCTCGTCGGCGATGTCTTCGGGCAGCCGCGCCAGCCGCCCCAGCGCCTCGTCCAGCGCCGCGGCGTCCGCCGCCAGCTCCGGCATCAGCGCCGCCAGGGCGCCGCAGTCGTGCAGGGCCTGGAAGTAGACGTCCGGCCAGGGCTCGCCCAGCGCCTTCTCGGTCTCGGTCCAGACGCGCTCGGCCACCAGGTGGCCGAGCTCCCCGCTCTCCGCCAGCCGGCGCATCAGCTCGCGGGTGGCCGGGGCGATCACGAAGCCGAGCCCGGCGTAGCGGGCCAGGAAACGCGCCGTGCGCAGCACCCGCAGCGGGTCCTCGACGAAGGCCGGCGAGACGTGGCGCAGCACCCGGGCCTCGAGATCGTGAAGCCCGCCGTAGGGGTCGACCAGTTCGCCCTCGGGGGTCTCGGCCATGGCGTTGATGGTCAGGTCGCGGCGCACCAGGTCCTGCTCCAGGCTGACCTCGGGGCTGGCGTGCACCTCGAAGCCGGTGTAGCCGTGGCCGGCCTTGCGCTCGGTGCGCGCCAGGGCGAACTCCTCCTGGGTCTTCGGATGCAGGAACACCGGGAAGTCGCGGCCCACGGCGCGGAAGCCGCGCCGGGTCATGGCCTCGGGCGTGGCGCCGACCACCACCCAGTCGACGTCGGTGACCGGCCAGCCCAGCCGGGCGTCGCGCACGGCGCCGCCGACCCGATAGACGGTCAGGCCATCGAGGCGGGCGTCGCGGGTCGCCATGCTCAGGCCTCCACCCGCTCGGGCAGGCGGTGCTGCCAGTCGGTGAAGCCGCCGTCGAGGCTGTAGACCGTCTCGAAGCCCTGGCCGGCCAGCCAGGCCGCGGCCTGCTGGCTGGAGTGGCCGTGGTAGCAGACCACCACCAGCGGCGTCTCGCGGGGCGCCTCGGCCAGCAGGGCCGTGACGCTGTCGTTG
The DNA here is from genome assembly GCF_000265245.1 of Halomonas smyrnensis AAD6. Lineage (GTDB taxonomy): Bacteria > Pseudomonadota > Gammaproteobacteria > Pseudomonadales > Halomonadaceae > Halomonas > Halomonas smyrnensis. The sequence continues at coordinate 316,554 of NZ_AJKS02000001.1, read as the reverse complement.
TCCAGGTGGCGGCAGCCGGGGATATGGCCGGCGGCGAAGCTCGCCGGGTCGCGGATGTCGACCAGGGTCAGCGGCGAGCCGGCGTCGAGCCATTCGGCCAGGGTCGGAATGTCCAAGTGCTGGAAGCTCATCGGATCTCCAGGGAACGAAAGAGGAAGGAAGGGCTAGAGTCAGTGGCGGCTGGGCACGCTGATGCGGGCGCCGCTCGCAAGGTCGAGGGCGGTCAGCGCCCCGCCCCAGACGCAGCCGGTATCCAGCGCCTCGGCCCGCACCCGGCTGCCCGGGGTCTCGCCCTCGAGCGCCGCCCAGTGGCCGAAGAGCAGCCGCGGATCGTCGTCGCGGGCATACTGGAACCAGGGCGCGAAGCCCGACGGCGCGCTGTCGAGCCCTTCCTTGGCGCTGAAGTCCAGGCGGCCGTCGGCGGCGATGAAGCGCATGCGGGTGAAGGTGTTGACGATCGCCCGCAGCCGATCGAGGCCGTCCAGGTCGTCACGCCAGCGGGCCGGCTCGTTGCCGTACATCTGTTCGAGGAAGGCGCCGGCACGCTCGCCGCCGAGCCGCTCGGCCACCTCGGCGGCCAGCGGTTCGGCCCGCTCCAGCGCCCACTGGGGCGGCAGGCCGGCGTGGCTCATCAGGGTCTCGCCGTCGCGCACCACCAGCGGACGACTCTGCAGCCAGTCGAGCACGCGCTCGCGATCCGGCGCGGCGAGGATGGCGTCGAGGGTGTCCTTGCGCTTGATCCGCGCACCGCCGCGGGCCACCGCCAGCAGGTGCAGGTCGTGATTGCCCAGCACCACCCGGGCGGCGTCGCCCAGGGCCATGACCTCGCGCAGACAGGCCAGCGAGCCGCGGCCGCGGTTGACCAGATCGCCGGCCAGCCACAGCCGGTCGCGGCGCGGATCGAAGTCGAGGCGCTCGAGCAGGGCCACGAATTCCTCGTGACAGCCCTGGAGATCGCCGACGGCGTAGGTGGTCATGGCGCGTCCTCGCGGTCTCGTTGAAACATCGGGGGCACCGGCGCTCGCCGAGCGCCTCAGTGCACCTGGTTGGGCCCGGCCAGCCGGAAGGGGGCGACGGCCACCTCGAAGGGGCGCTGGGTGGCGGTGTCGACGCAGGTGAAGGCGCCTTCCATCACGCCCACCGGCCCATCGAGGATCGCCCGGCTGGTGTAGCGGAAGGTCTGGCCGGGGCCGATCAGCGGCTGCTGGCCGACCACGCCCTTGCCGCGCACCTCCTGGGTCTCGCCGCTGCTCTGGGTGATCTTCCAGTGGCGCGCCAGGAGCTGCATGCTGTGGCCGGAGTGGTTGTGCACGGTGATGGTATAGCTGAACACGAAGCGCTCTTCCTCGGGGGCGGACTCGTCCGCCTGGAAGGCCGGCTCCACGTCCACGCGGATCTCGTCGCCCAGGGCCGTTGCCGTCATGCGCTGCCGCCCTCCTCGGCCAGGTGATTGGCGATGCGCACGAACTCCGCCACGCTCAGGGTCTGGGGGCGCCGGCTCGGCTCGATGCCGAGCGCCTCGAGGGCCGCGGCGTCGATCCGCCCCTTGAGGTTGTTGCGCAGCGTCTTGCGGCGCTGGGCGAAGGCCTCGCGCACCACCTCGAACAGCAGCGTCTCGTCGCGGGCGACGTCCGGCCGCTCGGCGCGGGGCGTCAGGCGCACGATGGCCGAGTCCACCTTGGGCCGCGGCACGAAGGACTCCGGCGGCACGATGAACAGCGACTCGACCGTGCAGTAGTACTGGGCCAGCACCGAGAGGCGACCGCGATCGCCGCCGCCGGGCGGCGCCGCCAGGCGGTCGACGACCTCCTTCTGCAGCATGAAGTGCATGTCGGCCACGGCGTCGCCGGCCTGAAGCAGATGGGAGATCAGCGGCGTGGAGATGTTGTAGGGCAGGTTGCCTACCACCCGCAGCGCCGGGCCCTCGCCGCGCAGCTCGCGGAAGTCGAACTTGAGCGCGTCGCCCTCGTGGATCACGAAGCCCGGCTGGTCGAAGAACTGCACGCGCAGCCCGGGAATCAGGTCGCGGTCGAGCTCGATGACCTCGAGATGGCCGCCCGCCGCGTCCAGCAGCGGCTCGGTCAGGGCGCCCTGACCGGGACCGATCTCCACCAGTCGCTCGCCGGGGCGGGCGCCGATGGCGCGTACCAGCCGCGAGATGATGCCGGGGTCGCGCAGGAAGTTCTGGCCGAAGCGCTTGCGGGCGCGATGACCCTGGGGGCGGGATGCCATGCGGTCTGTCCTTCTGTTCGAATCGGGGATGCCGCGCTCAGTCACGAGCGGCGCGGCGGGCCATGTCGGCGGCCAGCGCCTCGGCCACCGCCAGGCTGCCGGGATCGGCGCGGCCGCTGCCGGCCAGGTCGAGGGCGGTGCCGTGGTCCACCGAGGTGCGCACCAGCGGCAGGCCCAGGGTGATGTTGGCGGCGCGGCCGAAGCCGGCATACTTGAGCACCGGCAGGCCCTGGTCATGATACATCGCCAGCACGGCGTCGGCCTCGGCCAGGTGGCGCGGGGTGAACAGGGTATCCGCCGGCAGCGGCCCGTCAAGGGCCAGGCCCTCGCGACGCAGCGCCTCGAGCGTCGGCGCGATCACCTCGAGCTCCTCGCGGCCGAGGTGGCCGCCCTCCCCGGCGTGGGGATTGAGGCCGCAGACGGCGATGCGCGGCGCGGCCAGGCCGAACCAGCGGCGCAGGTCGGCGTCGAGGAGGCGCAGGATGCGCGCCAGCCGCTCGGGCGTCACCGCGTCGCTCACCTCGCGCAGCGGCAGGTGGGTGGTGGCGAGCGCCACGCGCAGCACCCGCGGGCCCTGCCAGTCGGCGCCGGCGGCGTGCAGGGCGCGGTCGGTGGCGAGCATCATCACCACCTCGTCGACGCCGCAGGCGTCGCGCAGGTATTCGGTGTGGCCGGTGAAGTCGGCGTGGCCGGCCTCGCGGATCACCGCCTTGTGCAGCGGCGCGGTGACGATCCCCGCGGCCTCGCCCGCCCGGCAGCCGGCGACGGCGCGGTCCAGGGTCTCGAGCACGTAGTCGCCGTTGCGCACGTCGAGCACCCCGGGCCGGCTCGGGGCGGCGAGCGCCACCGGCCACACGTGCAGGCTGCCGGGCCGGCTCTCGGGTACCGGCTCGCCCGGCGCCAGCTCGACGATCTCGAGCGCCCGCCCCAGGGCCTCGGCCCGTTCGGCGATCAGTCCGGGGTCGCCCACCGCCACCCGGCGATGCCCCGGGGCCGCGCCGGTGGCGCCGTCGGTCGCCAGCATCACCGCGAGCTCGGGGCCGATGCCGGCCGGCTCGCCGGTGGTCAGGGCGATGACGGGCGCGTCGCTCATGCGTTCGGCTCGAGGCGCTCGTCGACGAAGGCGTCGCTGCGGATCTCCTGGACCCAGTCTTCCATCTCGTCGTTGGCCTTGCGCTGGAACAGCGCCTGGCGCGCCTGGTCGCGGCTCATGTTGCCGCCCTGCTGTTCGATGAAGCGGTCGACCTCGCGCTCGGAGAGGCTGACCCGGCCGCCGACGCGACGCTGCTGGAGCTCGCGCATCAGCAGCTCGCGGCGGACCTGGTCACGCACCACGCCGAGCGACAGGCCGTCGGCCTCCAGGGCATCAGCGAACTGGTCCAGCGTCATGTTGTTGCTCTGGGCGATGGCGCGCACCTGACGGTTGAGCTCGGTGTCGTCGACGCTGAGATTGGCCTCGCGGGCCATCTGCAGCTGGATCTCCTCGACCACCAGGCGGTCGAGGATCTGCTCGCGCAGCACCCGGTCCGGCGGCAGGTCGACGCCCTGGGTATTCAGCTGGCGCTTGGTCTGGACGAAGCGATCCTCGAGCTGCGAGGCCATGATGGCGCCGTCGTTGACCACCGCCACGATACGGTCCAGGGGCTCACGCGCCTGGGCCAGCCCGGTCAGGGGCGCGGCCCCCAGCGTCAGGGCCAGCAGCAGGGTGGCGAAGTGTCGGCTGCGCATGTCGGTGTTTCCTCTCGTTCAATATCGAATGTCTCGTCGCGGCCGGCGAGCGGCCGCGACGGAGCGTCGGACAGGGATGTCGCCGCGGCTCAACGCACGCTGAAGTCGGTGCCGCGATAGCCCGGCACGGCGCCGTCGAAGTAGCTCGCCGCCTCGCCGCCGACGCCGCCAAGGCCCTTGAACACGAAGCGCAGGAAGAACCCGCGATCGGTGGTGTCGTCGTCGATGGTGTTCGCGGTGTCCTCGTCGTCGATCCACTCGCGCCACACCAGCTGCAGACCATAGCAGCAGTCGTTCCACTGCACACCCGCCATCTGCTCGAGGCTGCGATCGTTGGTATTGTCGTAGACGTAGCGGCCGATCAGGTCGAACTGCGGCCCGATCTTCAGCGCCCCGGAGACATCGAACTCCTCACGGTTGTAGCCGAGCCTGTCTTCGGCGTCGTCCTCGGAAACGTCGAAGCCCTCGATCTGCCAGCGATAGCCGAGGTTGAGCACGTGACCGGCGTCGGAGCGGTACTGCAGATCCCAGCTCGCGCTCTCGGTGCGCGAGCGGTGATCGTCGTAGAGCCACTGCCAGCGCGTGCTCCACTCGTCGCTCAGCCGCCAGTTCAGGCGCGTGACCAGCGGCGAGCGGTCGCGGGTGGCGGCGTAGTAGTCGTAGGAATCCTCGTCCGACGGCAGGGTATCGGGATCGCCGTCCATGTCGATGTGGCGATCCTCGAAGTAGAACGCCTGGCCGAGGCCCAGCGACAGCCGCTCGCGGCCGCTCTCGTCTTCCAGCAGGCGGCTCTCGACGCCGTAGGACAGGCGATTGAGATCGCCCACCCGGTCGCCGCCGGAGAAGCGGTCCGGCGACCACAGCTGGTTCCAGGAGAAGTTGCGCTCGCCGGTGTCGAAGTCCGGGAAGTCGGTCTGGTCCTCGGCCGGCACGTAGGCGTAGTTGAGCCGCGGCTCCAGGGTCTGGCGGTAGTCGCCGCCGCCGAGGCTCAGGTCGCGCTCGAACACCAGGCCGCCGTCGACGGAGGTCACCGGCACGGTCAGCGACGGCGTGTCGCCGCGATCGGTCTCGCGATTGTCGTAGTCCAGGTCGTAGGAGCGGTGGGCCAGCTCGACGCGGGGCTCGAGGTAGCCCCAGCTCTGGTCGAAGCGCCAGCCCACGGCAGGGTCCAGCCTGAGCCGGGTGCCGTTGGCCGCCTCGCGTTCCGGGATCTGCCGACGACTGTCCTTGAAGTCATACCAGCCGTCGTCGTCCGTATCCACGTCGCGCCAGAAGTAGGTCAGGTTGGAGCTCCACTCCTGATAGAAGCCGCCGTCCTGGGACCAGCTCGCCTGGGCATCGAGGCTCGGCAGACGATAGAAGGGCTTGTCGTCCTGATCCAGCGGGTCGTCGAGCTGCTGGTAGCCCTGGGCCTTAGCCTGCAGCTGCCAGACGTCGCCACGGTAATCGAGCTGGGCCAGCCGCGACATGTGATCGGTGTCCTGCTCGGCGAAGTCGCGGCCGAAGTCGTCGAAGTAGGCGCCGTCACTGGCCGCGCCGTAGCGCAGTCGATAGTCGGTGCGCTCATCGAAACGGCCGGCATGGCGGAAGTCCAGGTACCAGCGTTCGTCGCCGTTCTCGAGGTCCGAATAGTCCGAGGCCTCGTCCCCGGCACTCTTGTCGTCGGCGATATAGGCACCCTCGATGGTGCCGGCGTCGGACGGGAAGAGATAGCGATACTGACCGCCCATCAGCAGGCCACGATCGCTGATCCAGCGCGGGGTGATGGTCGCGTCCTGATCGGGGGCGATGTTCCAGTAGAAGGGCTGGGAATAGTCGAGCCCGCTGCCGGTCGCACCGATCGTCGGCCACAGGAAGCCGGTCTGGCGGCGGTCGTCGATGGGGAAGCGCACCCAGGGCCAGTAGAACACCGGCACATGGCCGACCTCGAGGCGGGCGTGCTTGGCGGTGCCGAAGCCGCTCTCGCGGTCCAGCAGGATGTCGTTGCCGACCAGGCGCCACAGCTCGTTGCCGGGCTCGCAGGTGGTGAAGCTGGCCTCGCGCAGCCGGTAGCGGCCGTCCTCGAGCCGCGCCAGACGCACCGCATCGCCGCGCAGGCGCTGTTCGTGGGCCACGTAGTGGGCGGTATCGATGCTTGCCGCATCGCTTTCCAGCGAGAATTCGGCGGCGTCGCCGCGCACCAGCAGGTTCCGGTCGCGCAGCGCCACCGGGCCTTCGGCCTGCACCCGGTCGCGGGACGCCGGCAGATTGACCCGCGGCGCCTCGAGCTGGGTATCGCCGCGGCGCAGCACCACCTCGCCGCTGAGCCGGGTCTCGCCCTCGGCGCCGTATTCGCCGCTGTCGGCCTCGCTGGAGACCTGCCCCTCGGGCGGCGGCGCGAGGCGATAATCGGGCATCACGTAGCGCCCGCGGCACACGGCGTCGGCCGGCCGGTCGGCGCCCCAGGGCTGCCAGTCCAGTTGATCGGCGGGCAGCGGCTCGGGGGGCGCCGCCAGCACGGGGACGGCAATGATCAGGCTCGAGGTCGCCAGACCTGCCAGGGCCGTCCGGGAGGGTCGATTGGCCATGTTCCACGATGTCCTTGGCGGAGTGAATCGGTATTATACAGGCCCCATGCGACCTGTCCCGCCGACGAGTCCCTGTCACGCCGACGCTGTCGGGCCTCAGCATGCGGCGACGCTTCCGGGCCGTCAACCGACGCCCCGCCACCGGACATCGAGAGGTGAAGATGCCAGAGGCCGATGCCCTCGCCCGCCAGACGCCGCTGCGCCGCTGGATCGCGCAGCGCCATGGACTCGCCCCCCAGGCCCTGGACCTGCGTCTGGCCGCCGGCGACGCCAGCTTTCGCCGCTACTATCGGCTGACCCTGCCCGACGGCGCCACGCGCATGCTGATGGACGCGCCGCCGGACCGCGAGGACAGCGCGCCCTTCGTGGCCATCGACCGGGCCTGGGAAGCCGCCGGCCTCCCGGTGCCGCACCTGCATGCCGTGGACCTCGATGCCGGCTTCCTGGAGCTCGACGATCTCGGCGACACGCCGCTGCAGACCCGCTTCGACGGCGAGAACGCGCCGGCCACCCTGGCCTGGCACGAGCGCGCCCTGGCGCTCATCCATGAGCTTCAGAACCGTGCCGCCCCGGACGCGCTGCCGGCCTACGACGCCGCCCTGCTCGGCCGCGAGCTCGACCTCTTCCCCGAGTGGTGCCTGTCGCGCTGGCTCGACGTCGCCCCGCCGCCCGGCTGGGACGCCCTGCGCGACGCGCTGATCGCCTCCGCGCTGGACCAGCCCGTGGTCACCGTGCATCGCGACTACGACGCCATGAACCTGATGGTGGTCGACGAGGGGCTCTACCTGATCGACTTCCAGGACGCCGTGGCGGGCCCCATCGGCTACGACCTGATCTCGCTGCTGCACGGGCGCTACTGCCGCTTCGACGCCGCGCGGCGCGCCGAGTGGATCGAGGCCTTCCGCGCTCGGGCCATCGCCGACGGCCGCCTCGGCGCCGAGGTCGAGCCGGCCGACTTCCACGCCCGGGTGGCCGCCATGGCCGCCCAGCGTGCGCTCAAGGTGCTGGGCATCTTCTGCCGCCTGACCCTGCGCGACCATCGCGACGGCTATCTCGCCCGCCTGCCCCACTTCCTCGCCCATCTCGAGGACGCCCTGGCCGAGCTCGACGGCCACGACGCCGTCAAGGCCTGGCTCGCCGACGTCTTCCGCCCCGCCATGGCGGCGAAGCTGGACGAGGCCGGCATCGACCGGGAGGGCGCGGCATGAGGGCGATGATCCTGGCCGCGGGGCTCGGCACGCGCATGCGCCCGCTCACCGACCACTGCCCCAAGCCGCTGCTGCCGGTGGCCGGCAAGCCGCTGATCGTTCACCACCTCGAGCGCCTGGCCGCGGCCGGCATCCGCGAGGTGGTGATCAACGTCAGCTACCGGGCCGAGCAGATCATCGAGGCGCTGGGCGACGGCCGCGAGTTCGGCGTGACCATCGCCTGGAGCCGCGAGGAGGCCCCGCTGGAGACCGGCGGCGGCATCCGCCGCGCCCTGCCGCTGCTGGGCGAGGCGCCGTTCTGGCTGGTCAACGGCGACGTCTGGTGCGATGTGGCCCCCGACGCGCTGCCACCGCTCGGCGACGACCTGGCGCGCCTGGTGCTGGTGGACAACCCCGATCACCATCCCACCGGCGACTTCCACCTCGACGCCACCGGTCGAGTGCATCCCGAGGGCGAGCCGCGGCTGACCTACGCCGGCCTGGCGCTGATCGACCCGGCGCTGGTCGCCGACCACGACGACGGCGCCTTCGCCCTGGCCCCGCTGCTGCGCGAGGCCATGGCGGACGGCCGGGTCGCCGGCCATCATCATCGCGGCGCCTGGGTCGATGTCGGCACCCCGGCCCGCCTCGAGGGCCTGGATCGGGCCCTGCGCGCTCGCTCGGGCTGAGCCGCGCGGTGCCAGCTGCTAAGCTGGCGCCACTCCACTCTCTCACTGCTCCCATCTCTCACTGGACCAAGGAAACACCGCACATGAAAGCCAGCGTCAAATGGACAGACGGCCGCCAGTTCGTTGCCGAGGCCGGCAGCGGCCACAGCGTGGTCATCGACGGCCCGCCCGACCACGGCGGCCGCAACACCGGCCCGCGCCCGATGGAAATGCTGCTGATGGGCATGGGCGCCTGCACCTCCTTCGACGTGCTGGAGATCCTCGAGAAGTCCCGGGCCCCGGTCGCCGACTGCGTGGCCAGCATCGAGGCCGAACGCGCCGACAGCGTGCCCAGCGTCTTCACCAAGATCCACATCCACTTCACGGTGAGCGGCCAGGGGCTCAAGGAGAAGCAGGTCAAGCGCGCCGTCGAGCTCTCCGCCGACAAGTACTGCAGCGCCTCGATCATGCTGGCCAAGGGCGGCGTGGAGGTGACCCACTCCTTCACCATCGTCGAGGAGTGAGCGAGCCCTCACTCCATGAATCGCCCTTACGGCGAGGAAAAAAACCGTGGCGGCGGGTGCGCCGCCACGGTGGGCTGTGCATAATACGGCGCTCGATTGCCAGGGGTTCCGGCGCCGTCCGTCGGGATGACAACATCTGCCACTTTTGGGAGGCGCGGACGTGACCGACAATCTCCGACTCCACGGGTTCAACAACCTGACCAGCTCCCTGAGCTTCAACATCTATGACATCTGTTACGCGAAGACAGAGGATCAGCGAAAGGCCTACATCGACTACATCGATGAGCTCTACAACGCCGAGCGCCTGACCCAGATCCTCAAGGATGTCACCAACATCATCGGCGCCCACGTGCTCAATATCTCGCGCCAGGACTACGAGCCGCACGGGGCCAGCGTGACCATCCTGATCGCCGAGCACGAGCTGGAAGAGGCCGCCCCCGAGCAGCTGGAGCCCGGCCCGGGCCCGCTGCCGGAAACCGTGGTGGCGCACCTCGACAAGAGCCACGTCACGGTGCACAGCTACCCCGAGTCGCATCCGGACAACGGCATCAGCACCTTCCGCCTGGACATCGACGTCTCCACCTGCGGTCACATCAGCCCGCTGAAGGCGCTCAACTACCTGATCCACAGTTTCGATTCCGACATCGTGACCATGGATTACCGGGTCCGCGGCTTCACCCGCGACGTGGACGGCAAGAAGCTGTTCATCGACCACGACATCACCTCGATCCAGGACTATCTGGCCGACGACACCAAGCAGGCCTACCAGATGGTGGACGTGAACGTGTATCAGGAGAACATGTTCCACACCAAGATGCTGCTCAAGGACTTCGAGCTGGACAACTACCTGTTCGGCATCACCCGCCGCGACGTCAGCTTCGAGGAGGCCCGCGACATCGAGGGCCGCCTGCGCAAGGAGATGCTGGAGATCTTCTACTCGCGCAACATGGACTGACCCGCCCCTGCAGGCTGCAAGCCAGCAGCGCGAAAGCGCCCGCCGCAAAAGAAAACCCCGAAGGCGGAAGCCTTCGGGGTTTTCTTGTAGCTCGGCGCTTGTAGCTCGGCGCTTGTAGCTCGGCGCTTGTAGCTCGGCGCTTATAGCTCGGCGCTTGTAGCTCGGCGCTTGTAGCTCGGCGCTTAAAGCTTATAGACCGATCGGGTCATCACCCTGGACATCAGCGTCATGCCGGCCTTGACCGGCCCCGGGAAGCGGGCGCCGCCGGCCGCCAGCGCCTGCTCGGCGTGATGGGCCTCGTCGATGGCCATCTGGCGCAGCACCGCCCGGGAGCGATGATCGCCACCCGGCAGCTCGTCCATGTGGGCGTCGAGATGGCGGCCCACCTGCTCCTCGGTGGCGGCCACGAAACCGAGGCTGATGCGGTCGCCGATCGCCCCGGCCAGCGCGCCCATGCCGAACGAGGCGGCATAGAACAGCGGATTGAGGCGGCTGGGGTGGCCATCGAGCTCCTCGAGGCGCGACTGGCACCAAGCCAGGTGATCGATCTCCTCCTGGGCGGCCTCCTCCATCTGCTCGCGGATCTCGGGCAGCTTGGCGGTCAGGCCCTGGCCCTGGTAGAGCGCCTGGGCGCACACCTCGCCGGTATGGTTGATGCGCATCAGGCCCTCGGCGTGGCGGCGTTCCGCCTCGTCCATGGCATCGTCGCGCACCTCCGGGGTGGCGGGCGACGGGCGCGAGGGCTGGGCGGCGCCCGGCAGCAGGGTGCGCAGCACGGCATCGCCCTGGCGCACCAGCTGATCGGCACGGGAATACTGACGGTTCATGACACCCCCTGAATCGATGATGACCCATTGTAACCGAGTCGCCCCGGGGCCGGCAGTTCCCCGGACGCGACGACGCCGCCCGCGGGCGGCGTCGTGAGGAAACGGTATCGAGCGAGGCGAGCTGCACCTGATGCGTCGAACACCGCAAGCCGCGGCAGGCGCCGCGCGCCGACTACCCAGCCGGCCAGGTAAAGCGTCGACCGCCCATCAGGTGCATATGAATATGATAGACGGTCTGGCCGCCCTGTTCATTGCAGTTCATCACCACCCGATAGCCGTCCTCGTCGAAGCCGGCCTGCCTGGCCAGCTTGGCGGCGGTGAACTGCAGCCGCCCCACCAGCGCCAGATCGTCTTCCTCGATGTCGTTGAGGGTGGCGATATGGCGCTTGGGAACGATCAGCTGATGCGTCGGTGCCTTGGGATCGATGTCGTTGAAGGCCAGCACCTCGTCGTCTTCGTAGACGATGTCGGCGGGAATCTCGCGATTGATGATCTTGCAGAACAGGCAGTCCATGGCGGGCTCCTCGGCGGATGACGAACGGCGGATGCCGTCAGCGGGAAACGAAGCGAATCAGCGAAAGCGGCGCTGGGCCAGCAGGTGGCGCACCAGCGGCCCCAGGATCAGCTCCATGGCCAGCGGCATGCGCGAGCCCGGCACCACCAGGGTGTGCGGGCGGCTCATGAAGGCATCGGGGATCATCGCCAGCAGGTAGGGGAAGTCCACCGTGGCCGGGTCGCGGAAGCGGATCACCACGAAGGACTCGGCGTCGGCGGGGATGTCCTGCACCTCGAAGGGGTTCGAGGTATCCACCGTCGGCACCCGCTGGAAGTTGATGTGGGTACGCGAGAACTGCGGCTGGATGTAGCGCACGTAGTCGTCCATGCGCCCCAGGATGGTGTCGATCACCGCCTCCTGGGAGTAGCCACGATAGCGCATGTCGCGATCGATCTTCTGGATCCACTCCAGGTTCATGGTCGGCGCCACGCCGACCAGCAGGTCGGCGTGGCGCGCGATGTCGTGCTCGGGCGTCACCAGGCCGCCGTGCAGCCCCTCGTAGAACAGCAGGTCGGTGCCGGTGGGCAGCGGCTGCCATTCGGTGAAGGTGCCGACCTGGTAGCCGGCCTCGATCATCGACTTGTCCTCGGCGTGGATATAGTGCCGATAGGTGCCGGTGCCGTGCTCGCCGTACTCCTGGAACAGCACCTCGAGCTCCTCGAGCAGGTTGGCCTCCACGGCGAAGTGCGACAGCTCGTCCTTGCGCTCGGGCTCCTCGCGGAAGATCCGCGCCAGCTCCTGACGGGTGTAGCGATGGAAGGCGTCGCCGTCGACGAAGGCGGCATGCAGGTCCTCGCGGGCGAACATGCGCTCGAAGGTACGCTTGACCGTGGTGGTGCCGGCCCCGGAGGAGCCGGTCACGGCGATGATCGGATACTCGCGCGACATCAGCTCGCCCCCGCGAGACGCTCGCGCACGAGGTCGGGCACCGCCACCGGGCGGCCGGTGGCGGGGTCCACCAGCATCAGGTTGATGCGCCCCGTGGCCACGGGGCGATCGTCGGCGAGCCGCCGGATGCGATGGTAGACGGCGATCGCGCGGCGCCCCGGCGCCGGAATGGCGGTGTCCACCTCCAGCGCCTCGGGCCAGCGCGACTCGGCCTGATACTGCACCGCCAGATCGGCCGCCACGCACGGATAGCCGGCCATGTCGCCCTCGGCGAGCGAGCGGGCGGCCAGGGCATGGACGCGGGCCTCGTGCATCAGCGACACCACGGCGTCATGGCCGAGGTGCCGGCCGTAGTTCATGTCGGTGATGCGCACCGACAGCGGGTGCCGGTGCAGGATGTCCGCCTCGGGGAACTCCAGTTTCACACGCTCCATGCCGCCTCCTGGTGGTGAATGTGCGACGTCGTGGGGGATCGGGCTCGCGGGCTCAGCCCTCGCCGCCTTCCCGGGCGATGGCGCGATGCGCGATGTCGCCGCGGTGGAAGGCGTCCTGCCAGCGGATCTCGGCCACGCCCCGGTAGGCCAGGTCGCGGGCCGCGGAGACGCCCTCGCCCAGTGCGGTGACGCACAGCACGCGGCCGCCGGCGGTCAGCACCTCGCCGTCGTCGCCCGTGGCGGTGCCGGCGTGGAAGACCTTGCTGCCGGTGGCCTCGGCGGCGTCGAGCCCCTCGATGGCGTCGCCCTTGCGATAGCCGCCGGGATAGCCGCCGGCGGCCATCACCACGCCTACCGCGGCGCGGGAATCCCACTCGCAGGCGTGGCCGGCCAGCTCGCCGCGGGCGCCGGCCAGGCACAGCTCGGCCAGGTCGGACTGCAGGCGCATCATGATCGGCTGGGTCTCGGGGTCGCCGAAGCGGCAGTTGTACTCGATCACCCGCGGGTTGCCCTCGGGATCGATCATCAGGCCGGCATACAGGAAACCGGTGTAGGGATGGCCTTCCTCGGCCATGCCGCGCACCGTGGGACGGATCACCCGTTCCATCACCCGCTCATGGACCTCGTCGGTGACCACCGGCGCCGGCGAGTAGGCGCCCATGCCGCCGGTGTTGGGACCCTGGTCGTCGTCGTAGGCGCGCTTGTGGTCCTGGCTGGTGGCCATCGGCAGCACCGTCTCGCCGTCGACCATGACGATGAAGCTGGCCTCCTCGCCCTGCAGGAAGTCCTCGATCACCACCCGGGCGCCGGCGTCGCCGAAGGCGTTGTCCTCGAGCATGTCGTGGACCGCGGCCTCGGCCTCTTCCCGGGTCATGGCGACGATCACGCCCTTGCCGGCGGCCAGGCCGTCGGCCTTGATCACGATCGGCGCGCCCTTCTCGGCGAGGTACTCGAGCGCCGGCTCCACCGCCACGAAGGTGCGGTACTCGGCGGACGGAATGGCGTGACGGGCCAGGAAGTCCTTGGTGAAGGCCTTTGAGCCCTCGAGCTGGGCGGCGCCGGCGGTGGGGCCGAAGATCGCCAGGCCGGCCTCGCGGAAGCGGTCGACAACGCCGACCACCAGCGGCGCCTCGGGGCCGACGATGGTCAGGTCGATGGCCTGCTCGCGGGCGAAGGCGACCAGCCCGTCCAGGTCCTCGGCGCCGATCGCCACGTTCTCGAGCCCCGGCTCGCGGGCGGTTCCGGCGTTGCCCGGGGCCACGTGGACGGTCTCGACCTCGGGCGACTGGGCGACCTTCCAGGCCAGGGCATGTTCGCGGCCACCGCCGCCGATGATCAGAACCTTCATCCGCTGCTCTACCTCACTTACAGGGGGATAACACGGGAAAAACGTCGCCGCATTATGCCAGAAAGCGGCCGCCGGCGCCGCCTTCAGCTTCGATACGCCGGCCTACCGAAGCGCCGCGCGGGGCGCCGGGGGCAGGTCAAAGAGGGGGTTTTTGCCATGGATGGCAAAAGTAGCGCCCAGGGAAGGGTTCACAGCGCCCCTCGGCGACCTGTCGCCGGATCAGCCCCGAGAGCATCGACACGCCATCAGGACTCGTCGTCGTCCTTGCGGCCCTTGCCGCCGAGGTTCTGCTGCCAGAAGCGCATGTTCTCCTCGGCCAGCTCGCGCATCATCTCCATCGGCGTGTGGCGCATGGCCTGCTGCCACTGGTCCTGCAGGTGCTTCTGCTGCTCCATCATCAGCTGCGTGCCCTGCTCCAGGTAGCGCGCCAGCGGCAGCGGCTGAGCCATGTTGTAGACGCGGATGAACTGCGCCAGCAGGTCGTTGGAGAACACCTGGGCGTCGCCGTCGGCCTGCTCCTGCTCGATGATGATGGTCAGCAGGATGGTGCGGGTCAGGTCCTCGCCGCTCTTGGCATCCTCGACCCGGAAGGGCACCTCGTCGAGGATCAGCTTGCGCAGGTCCTCGAGGGTCACGTAGCGGCTCTGTTCGGTATCATAGAGCCTGCGGTTGGCATACTTGCGAATCACGCGCACGGCGCTCTCCTCGGTTCGAATCGGGTGGGCGGATGCCTCCTCATGCAGGTATTGTGCACCGCCCCACCCTTCATGCAAGGCATACCGGCACCACGAGGCCCCATGAACCTGATCCTGCTCTCGCCCGACGACATCGAGAACGACCGCCTGGCCCGGGTGCGCGACCCGCGACGGCTCGCCCATCTGCGCGAGGTCCACCGGGCCCGCGAAGGCGACGCCATGACGCTGGGCATCGAGGGCGGCGCCCTGGGGCGCGGCGAGCTCTTGACCCTGAACGACACGGAGGCGGTGTTCGACGTCTCCGCCCTCGACCAGGCCCCGCCGGCGCCGCTGCCGGTGCATCTGGTGCTGGCCCTGCCGCGGCCGCGGATGCTGGCGCGCACCCTGGAACACGTGACCGCGCTCGGGGTGAAGGAGCTGACGCTTCTGAACACCAAACGGGTGGAGAAGAGCTACTGGCAGTCGCCGGAGCTGTCCGAGGACAAGATCCGCCGCCATCTGGAGCTGGGCCTGGAGCAGGCCCGGGACACCCGCCCGCCGCGCGTGACCCTGGCCAAGGGCTTCCGCCCCTTCGTCGAGGACGACCTGCCGGGGCTGCTGGCCGGCCGCCGCGGGCTGCTGGCCCATCCCGGCATGCCGGACGCCTGCCCCCGCGGGGTCGAGGCGCCGACGCTGCTGGTGGTGGGCCCCGAGGGCGGCTTCATTCCCTGGGAAGTGGAGAAGCTGGTCGAGGCCGGCTGCCACGGCGTCCACATGGGCCCGCGCATCCTGCGCGTGGAGACCGCGGTCACCGCCCTGCTGGCGCGGTTATTCTGACGCCGGTGCGTCCTCGGGCTCGGCGGCCGATGACGACGACGCCTCGGCGCCGTCGGCCTCCCCCTTCTCCTCGTGCGCTTCGCTCGCCCCGTCATCGCCGGACGCCTCCTCGTCCGGCCGATGGGGCTTGCGCGGCGCATCGCCGTCGCAGCCGGGCTCGGTCAGATGGGTGCTGGCCACGTCCAGTCGCCCCAGGTGGCCGATGGTGCGGCGCCCCAGCAGGATCGGGTAGGTCATCTCCGAGCGGTCGCGCAGGCTGAACTCCTCCTCGTAGCGCACGCCGTCCACGCACACATCCATCAGCACCACCGGCCGATCGTCGGTGCCGCCGGCGCCGCGCACCGTCAGGCGCCGCACCCGCGGCCGCTCGAGGGTCATGGCGAAGGTCTCGCCCTTGTCCTCGTCATCGAAATGCAGCCGGAAGCGCACCCAGGATTCGCCGTCGCGCTCGAAGCGCTCGATGTCCCGCGCGTCCAGCGACGAGGTCAGCGCCCCGCTGTCCAGCTTGGCCTCGAAGGGCAGGTTCCAGGGCATCAGGGTCACCGGCTCGACCCAGCCCACGGTGCGATCCGGCGCCTCGGCCAGGACCAGCCCCGACCACAGCGCCGCCGCCAGGCACCACGCCGCGCGCCTCATGAGCCCACCTCCCGCAGCCGCTCCAGCAGCCCCAGGGTGGCGAAGCCGTCCGGCGTCACGCCGATCTCGCGCTGGAAGGCCCGCAGGCCGCGCCGGGTATTGGGCCCGAGGATGCCGTCGGCCTCGCCGACCTCGTGGCCGCGGGCGTTGAGCCGCCGCTGCAGCTCCAGCACCTGGGTGCGCTTGAGCGCCGGCTCCTCGCGGGGCCAGTCGCCCTGGACCGCGGGACGCCCGTCGATGGCGTCGCCCAGCGTGGCCACCGCCAGCGCATAGCTGGTGGCGTTGTTGTAGCGGCGAATGACGCGGAAGTTGTGGCCGACCAGGAAGGCCGGCCCCCGTGCGCCGGCCGGCGCGATCAGCGCGGCCTCGTCCAGTGCGGGCAGCGCCTCGCCGGCGCGCGGCCGCACGCCCCTCGCGGCCCAGTCGTCGGCGCTGCGGCGGGTGGTATCGCCCGTCAGCGAATAATCGAAGTCGTCCGGCAGCGCGACCTCCAGGCCCCAGGGTTCGTCGGCGCGCCAGCCGGCCTCGGCGAGATAGGCGGCGATCGAGGTCAGGGCATCGGGGACGCTGCCCCAGATATCGCGGCGGCCGTCGCCGTCGCCGTCAACCGCGTGGGCCAGGTAGCTCGACGGCAGGAACTGCGGATGGCCCATGGCGCCGGCCCAGGAGCCGACCATGCGCTCGGCCGGCACGTCGCCGGCCTCGAGGATGCGCAGCGCCGCCAGCAGCTCGCCGCGGGCGAAGTCGCGGCGGCGGCCGTCATGGGCCAGGGTCGCCAGGGCATCGAGGGTCGAGACCTCGCCCTGATAGCCGCCGTAGCTGCTCTCGATGCCCCAGATCGCCACCAGCACCTCGGCCGGCACGCCGTAGCGTTCCTCGGCGCGTTCGGCCGTGCGGCGATGGGCCACGAGCCGATCGCGACCGGTGCTCACCCGGTTCGTCGACACCGCCCCGTCGAGGTACTCCCAGATCGGGCGCACGAACTCCGGCTGACGCCGATCCAGTTCGATGACCCGGGGCAGATAGCGCAGCGCGTCGATGCGCGCCAGGGCGGCCTCGCCGAGGCCCTCGTCGCTCGCCAGGCGGCGGAAGTCGCGGCGCCAGTCGTCGAAGTCGCCCACGGCCTCGGGCCGCACGGCGGGCGCCGCCTCGTCCGTCATCGCCGTGGCGGCGGCATCGGCCGAGGGAGAGCCAACGGGAGTGGCCGCGGAAGAGGCGGCTTCGGCGCGCGGCGGGGTGAGACCCTGGCAGCCGGCCAGGCCGGCGCAGAGCAGCACGAGGAGCAGTAACGGGGGCAACATCGACGACGTTCCTTGACGAAAATGGCCCCCGATGATCGCGCAGAACGCCCGTTCAGGCCAGCAGCAGCAGCCTCGCGATCAGTGCCAGATGGCAGGCCGCCACGACGGCGGTCAGTCGAGTGCGAAGCCGCCGATAGTCGCCCGGCAGCCCCGCGGCGCCGGGGCCCGCCTCGTAGAGGCGCAGGGCGACGAAGCCGGCCAGCAGCGTCGCGGCGGCGGCCGGCGGCGCGAGCAGCAGCGCCGGCCAGGCGACCAGGCTCGGCAGCACGCCCACGACCAGGCGGCGGCCCGCGGGTTCGGGCCCGCCGGCGCCGGCCAGCGCCAGTCCCCAGTGCACCCCGCCGAGAAAGGACAGGATCACCGCGCCGTAGGCGAGGAAGGCCTGGATGGCGAGGGCCTGCCCCGGCGGCGATGCCAGGTAGGCCGCCGGCAGGGTCACGACGAACGGCACCAGCCCGGCGACGCCGAGTCCGTTCATGCCGGGGCGGCGGGCGCCCCGCTCCGGGTCATCGCGATCGGCGTTCATGGCGCGACGTCCCGCCGAGCCGGCGTCGCCAGCGAGGGCGGCGGCAGGAAGACCGCGGGATCGTGCTGCCAGGGGCGATGGCGGGCGCTGCCGGGCGGCAGATCGGCGAGCTCGGGGCACCAGCGGGCCACGTAGTCGCCCCAGGGATCGTAGCGCTCGGCCTGGTCCAGGACGTCGAAGCGATGCGCCCTGGCATGCCGGCCACGGCCGGCGATATAGCCCCAGTTGCCCCAGTTGCTGGCGACGTCATGATCGATCAGGCAGCGCTCGAACCAGGCCGCCCCCAGTCGCCAGTCGACGCCCAGGTCGTGAACGAGATGGCTGGCCACGTTCTGGCGGGCGCGGTTCGACAGCCAGCCGGTCTCGGCCAGCTCGCGCATCCCGGCGTCGACGAACGGCAGCCCGGTCTCGCCGCGGCACCAGGCCGCGAAGTCCTCGCCCCCGCCGGGCGCCGTGGCGCCGCCATAGAGTCGCCGGCCATCCTGCCAGGCGGCCCAGTGGAAATACTCCCGCCACAGCAGTTCGAAGCGCAGCCAGCGGCTCGAGTCGCTGGCGCCGCGCTCCGCCTCCCAGTCGTCCAGGGCGTCGTTGACCTGGGCGGCCGAGAGGCAGCCCAGCGCCAGCCAGGGCGACAGCCGGCTGGAAAAGTCGGCGCCGACCAGGCCGTTGCGGGTCTCGGCGTAGTGCGCCACCGCGCCGCTGCCCCACAGGTAATCGTCCAGCCGCGCCAGGCCGGCGCTCTCACCGCCGGCGAAGGAGAAGCTGCCGAGGGACGAGGCGCTCCACTCGGCCGCCCGCACGTCGATCCAGCGCAGCGGCGGCAGCCCGCGCGAGGCATCGGGCGGCCAGGGCGGCAGCGTCACCGGCTCCGCGCCGGCGCCCTGCGGCGTGACGCCCTCGAGCCGACGCCGGAACCCCGAGAAGCCGGGCGGCAGCGCCGCGACCGGCCGCGGCAGGTCGTCCGCGGCGAACAGCATGCCCCCTTCCAGGCGCTCGAGCTCGCACCCCGCGGCGAGGCGCGGCGCCAGCCGCTCGACGGCGCGGGTCTCCTCCCAGCCGGGATCGCGCCGCACCCTCACCCGCCGGGCGCCGAGCTCGGCGCTCAGGGCGGCCACCTCCTCGGCCGGATCGCCGATCCGCACCAGCAGGTCGCTGCCCCGGGCGAGCAGGCGGCCGCGCAGCTCGATCAGGCTCTGCCACAGGAAGCCGAGGCGTGCCGGGCCGATGCGCCGCTCCTTCAGCCAGCGCTCATCCAGCACATAGACGCAGGCCAGGTGCTCTCCCAGCGGCGCGGCGAACAGCGGATTGTCGGCCAGGCGCAGGTCCTGGCGCAGCCAGACGAGATCGATGCTCATGACGGCCTCCTCATGCCCCGTCCTCGCTGCGCGAAAGGCGTCTGGCCTCGCGGCGGCAGCGGTCGCTGCAATAGCGCACCTCCTCCCAGCAGCGCGCCCACTTGCGGCGCCACCGGAACGGACGGCCGCAGCACTGGCAGGGCTTGGAGGGAAGGTCGGCCTTGCGACGCATGGCTTCACCCGACATGGACAGGGTAAAAAAAATGGTACAACTTATGTACATGTTATATCCCATGGTCGCGAACGCAAGCGGCACGGCCGACGCCGGCAGGATTCACCCTGCGGGCCGGCAGGCGGGGGGGATGGGCCGAAGGCGGCGAGCGACTCGCCGACCTGGGGGGGGGGCGTCGCGGGTCTCGGGGTGACACGCCCCGACGGGGCGAGGCGCGTCTTGCGGGCGGGGGAGTCAGTCGCGGTGGGGCGGCGCGGCGGGCGGTTCGTCGTCCTCTTCGCGCCCGCTGCGCAGGCGATGGGTCAGCGGATCGTAGTGGGGGCGAAGCTCGTCCTTGACGGTGCCGTCCCACAGCCGGGCGCCGACGAAGTAGCCGGCGCGGCCGATGATATGCGCCGCCACCGGTGCCGTCAGCATGAGGAACAGGATGATCCCCAGGGCCCTGGCCACCACCGCCGTCTCGGCGAAGTGCACCGCCACCGACAGCATGATCAGCGACACGCCCAGCGTGGCCGCCTTGGTGGTCGCGTGCAGGCGGGTCAGCAGATCGGGCAGGCGCACCACCCCCAGGGCGGCCAGCAGCATGAAGGTGGAGCCGGTCAGCAGGCCGGCGGCGGTGAGCACCTCAGTCATCTCGCGGCCCTCCCCGCTCGAGGAACCGGGCGAAGCCGATGGTGGCCATGAAGGCCATCAGCGCCATGACGATGGCCACGTCGAGCAGGATCGCCACGTCGGTGGCGATGGCCACCACGCCGATGATGCCGACGAGGATCGAGGAGAACAGCTCCAGCGCCACGACCCGATCCGGCAGGCTCGGCCCCCGGAACAGGCGCGCGAACGCCAGGCACAGGGCCAGCGACATCACGGCCAGACTGAACAGGATCACGATCGACACGGGACAGGCCTCCCCTCGTCAGTGGAAGAGTTCCAGGGCACGCCGCTCGAGCTCGGCCAGGCTGCGGGTCAGCGCCGGCTCGTCGTCGAGGAACATGGCATGGATGTAGAGCACGCGGCGGTCGTCGGAGACGTCCAGGCTCAGCGTCCCCGGGGTCAGCGAGATCAGGTTGGCGACGAAGGCGATCTCGAATTCCGTGCGGGCCTTCAGCGGCATCGCGATCACCCCCGGCTTCATGTACCAGGGCGGCGTGATGATGTCGTAGGACACCCGCAGGTTGGAGACCACCAGCTCCTTGAGGAAGAAGCCGACGAAGCGGATCAGTCGCGGCAGCCGCTGGGCGTAACCGGCCAGCGCCGGCACCTGGGGCTGGATCAGCGCCAGCACCAGGTAGCCGAACACCAGCCCGGCGAACAGGCTGCCGCCGCTGAAGTCGCCGGTCAGCACCACCCAGGCGACGCCGAGCATGAGGTTCCAGGCCGCGCCGATCATGGCTCCCCTCCCGGCACGCCGAGTACCGCCTCGATGTAACGCTCGGGCGCCAGCAGCTGCGCCGCGGAGGCCTCGGCCAGCGCATAGAGCGCGTCGGGCTGCAGCCCGATCGCCAGGGTACACAGCGCCAGGCCGACCGCCGGCGCGCCCATCAGCCACAGTTCGCGCTGCCCGACCTCCCGGGCGGGCTCGCCCCCGGCCTCGTCATCGGGCGGCGCCTTCCAGAACGCCTCGTTCCAGATCTTGATCATCGAGTACAGGGTGAGCAGCCCCACCAGCAGCGCGATCGCCGTCACCCCGTAGGCCTCGGCCTCGAGGCCCGCCCGGATCACGATGAACTTGGCGAAGAAGCCCGACAGCGGCGGCATGCCGGCCAGCGACAGCGCCGATATCAGGAACAGCACCGCCAGCCAGGGGTGCTGGCGATAGACGCCACCCAGCGTCTCGAGGCGATAGCTGCCGCGCAGCCGCTGGACGATGCCGCTGATCAGGAAGAGGTTGGTCTTCACGATGATGTGGTGGGCGATATAGAACACCCCGCCGAGGATCGCCAGAGGCGTGAACAGCGCCAGCCCCAGGATCATGTAGCCGATCTGGCTGACGATGTGGAACGACAGGATGCGCCGGAACTCGAACTGCGCCGCCGCCCCCAGGACACCGGACAGCATGGTCAGGGCGGCGCCCCACAGCAGGATCTCGTGGGTATAGCCGGGGCTGTGATGGAAGATCAGCGTGAACACCCGGAACAGCGCATAGACCCCGACCTTGGTCAGCAGGCCGGCGAACAGCGCCGAGACCGCGACCGGCGGCGTGTGGTACGAGGCCGGCAGCCAGAAGAACAGCGGGAAGGCCGCCGCCTTGATGCCGAAGGCGACCATGAACATCATCGCCAGCACGTCGACCATGCCGGTATCGTCCAGGGTCGTCAGGCGGCGGGCGATGTCGGCCATGTTGAGGGTACCCACCATGCCGTACAGCAGGCCCACGGCGACCAGGAACAGCACCGACGACACCAGATTGAGGGTCACGTACTTGATCGCCCCCTCCATCTGCGGCTTCTCGCTGCCCAGGATCAGCAGCGCGAAGGACGCCACCAGCATCACCTCGAACCACACGTAGAGGTTGAAGATGTCGCCGGTCAAGAAGGCCCCGGCCACGCCGGCCAGCAGCAGGTGCATCAGCGGGAAATAGCCGTAGTCCTGGTGCCCACGGCCGACCGAGGCCAGCGAGAAGAGCGCCACCGCCAGGCCGATGATGCCGGTCAGCACGACCATGAGCGCGCCCAGCAGGTCGGCGACCAGGCTGATGCCGAAGGGCGCCGGCCAGCCGCCCATCTGCATCACCTGGATGCCGTCGCGGCTCACCGTCATCAGCAGCCAGACGCCGGTGGCCAGCAGCCCGACGGTGCCGCCCAACGCGATCAGGCGCTGCATCGTGCGGGAGCGCCAGAACACCAGCGACAGGGCCCCGGCGAACAGCGGGATGAGGACGGGGAGCGCGATCTGCGGGGTCACGTGTCGGTATCCTTCATCCGGTCAAGGTCGTCGGCGCGCACGATCTCCCAGGCGCGCCGCACCAGCACCACCGCGAACGACAGCACGCCGAAGGCGATGACGATGGCGGTCAGCACCAGCGCCTGGGGCAGCGGATCGGCCACCGCCGACTCGGGGGCAGCGAGCCCCTCCGGCACCAGCGGCGGCGCCCCACGGCGCATGCCGGCGGTGGCGAAGATCAGCAGGTTGGCGGCGTTGGACAGCAGCATCAGCCCGATCACCAGCTTGACGATGGAGCGCCTCAGCATCATGTAGATGGCGGTGGCGAACAGCACGCCGATGGTCACGGCCATCAGGGGTTCCATAGGCTATCCCTCATCGTGTCGATCGGTGTCCACCAGGGCGGTGATGGCGGTGAGCACCACGCCCACGACCGCCAGGTAGACGCCGATATCGAAGATCAGCGGCGTCGAGGCCTTGAAGTCGATCACCGGGATCGTCCACCAGTGGGCGGTGAAGAAGGGCTCGCCGCTCCACCAGGCCGGCAGCGTCGAGCTCACGCCGAGCAGCAGCCCCACGCCCACCAGATCGCGCGGCGAGACCCGCAGCACCCGGCGCAGGGCGTGACGACCGAAGGCGAACAGGTAGAGCGCGAAGCCCCCTGCCGCCACCAGGCCGGCGATGAAGCCCCCGCCGGGCTCGTCGTGACCGCGCAGCAGCAGGAACACCGAGAACAGCAGCTGCAGCGGCAGCAGCAGGCGGGCGGCGACGCTGAGGATCAGGGTGCCAGACTTAACCATCGGGCGGCCCTCCCGTGCGCCCGTCGTCGCGGGCCTCGTACTCGCCGGCGTGGAACCGCAGCATGGCGTAGACGCCCACGGCCGCCAGGGCCAGGACGAAGATCTCGCCCAGGGTGTCCAGGGCGCGGAAATCCACCAGGATGACGTTGACGATGTTGTGCCCGTGCGCCAGCGGCTGGCTGTTGGCGACCATCCAGTCGGAGATGCGCGGCAGGCGCTCTCCGGACAGCACCGAGAGCATCAGCAGCGTGATGAGCCCCCCGGTCAGGGTCGCCACCACCAGATCGCGCAGCCGCTCGAGCGGGGTCGACAGGGTCGCGAAGCGCGGCAGGCGGAACAGCACCAGCGCCAGCAGCACCACGGTGAGGGTCTCCACCAGCAGCTGGGTGATGGCCAGGTCCGGCGCGCTGAACAGCACGAAGGTCAGGGCGATGGAGAAGCCCATCACCCCCACCGCCGCCACCGCCGCCAGCCGGGCGCGCATCACGCAGGCGGTCACCGCGCCGGCCACCATCAGCCCGGCGACCACCGCCTCGTGGAAGTGGACCGACAGGCCGAGCTCGATCGCCAGGCCGTGACGGAAGAAGAAGGCATGCCCCACCAGCCCCAGCAGCACCAGCAGGGTCATCACCAGGTAGTTGCGCATGTAGCCGTTCTGCAGGAAGCGGGTCTGCCAGGCCGACAGCGACACCAGGCCCGCCATCAGCGCCGCATAGCCGGCCTCGGGGCCACGCGCCATCAGCGGGTCGAGCCGCCGCAGGGCGAGGCGCAGCCGATCCCAGTGGCGATACACCAGCGCCCCCAGCAGCAGGCTGGCCACGGACAGCACCAGCGGCAGGTTGACCCCGTGCCACAGCGCCAGGTGCACGCCGGCGTCGGGCGCCCCGATGCCCGCCAGGATGGCGTTGGTCAGGCCGTCCAGCCCGCCCGGCGCCAGCCCCAGCCACAGCGACAGCGACGCCAGCAGCAGCGGGCCGGCGAGCATGGCGAAGGGCGGCTCGTGGGGCGTGCGGGGCGTCTCTCGCCGGGCACCGAAGAAGGGCCGCAGGGTGACGATCGCCGCCACCGCCAGGGTCAGGAAGGCGGCCGGGAAGGCCAGGGCCAGGAGCAGCCAGCGCCAGGCCGTGGCGTCCAGCACCGAGGCGAACATCAGCTCCTTGCCGACGAAGCCCAGCAGCGGCGGCAGCCCGGCCAGCGACAGCCCGGCGACCACGGACAGGGTGGCGGTCAGCGGCATGACCCGACGCAGCCCGCCCATGGCGGTGACGTCCTTGGTGCCGGTCTCGTGGTCGAGGATGCCGGCGATCAGGAACAGCGCGCCCTTGTAGAGCGAGTGCGCCAGCAGGAAGACCACGAAGGCGCTCAGGGCCCCGGGCGTGCCGATGCCCAGCAGCAGGGTCAGGGTGCCCAGCGCCATCACCGTGGAATAGGCCAGCAGCTTCTTGATGCTGGTGTGATGGATCGCCAGGAAGGCCCCGGTGGCCATGGTCAGGGCGCCGACCAGCGACAGGGTGAGCGTCCAGGTCTCGCTGCCGCCCAACGCCGGATGCAGGCGCGCCAGCAGGTAGATCCCGGCCTTGACCATGGTCGCCGAGTGCAGGTAGGCCGAGACCGGGCTGGGCGCGGCCATGGCATTGGGCAGCCAGAAGTGAAAGGGGAACTGGGCCGACTTGGTGAAGGCCCCCAGCAGGACACAGATCAGCAGCGGCGTGTAGAGCTCATGCTGGCGCAGGGCATCGCCACGTTCGACCAGCGCCTGCAGGGACCAGCTGTCGCCGGCCTGGGCGAGCATGACGAAGCCGGCCAGCAGCGCCAGGCCGCCGCCCACCGTCACCAGCAGGCCCTGCTGGGCGGCCTTGCGGGCCGTCGCATCGGTATGGTTGAAACCGATCAGTAGGTAGGAGGTGATGCTGGTGAGTTCCCAGAAGACGAACAGTGCCACCAGGTTGTCGGCCAGCACCAGGCCCAGCATCGACATCATGAAGGCGGTGATCACCACCAGGAAACGCGGCAGGTCGCGATGGCCACGCAGGTACTCGCCGCTGTAGGCCAGCACCAGGGCGCCGATCACGCTGATCAGCAGGGCGAACATCAGCGACAGGCCGTCGATCAGGAAGGTCAGGCTGATATCGAGCCCCGGGGCCCAGGCCCATTCCAGGCGCAGGGCCTCACCGGCGACGATCGCCGGCCACTGGGCCAGCAGCCAGGCGGCGATCCCCGCCGGCAGCGCCGCCATCAGCAGCGGGGTGCGCGAGCCGAACCAGCGATGCAGCAGCGGCGCCATCCCGGCGAGCAAGAAACCTCCCAACACCACCAGTTGCATCGAGCCTTCCTCCCTGGCGTCCGCGCGGGCCCACCGGATGAAAACGTGGTTCAACCTTAAAGAGCCCGATTTTGAAAGGCAAGGTGGCGCGAGCCGCCGCCCGATACGGTAAGGTATTGCGATTCAACTACTTCATGGGGCTCGATCGGCCCTGGGACGGAGGCGGCGCCTGACCTCTGGCGCGCGGCCGCCCTCTCGGCATGATGACGCTCCGACATAACGCAACCGAGCAGGATGACTGATCGATGACCTTGATGTGGATAGCGCTGCTACCCCTTCTCGGCGTGCTGGTGCCGGCCTTCGGCGCCGGACTAAGACGCCGGGAATGCTCCCTGGCCACCGCCGCCCTGCCCGCCCTGGCATTGCTGATGATGCTGGCGGAAATCCCCACCCTGCTCGACGGCGAGACGCTGCGCTTCGCCGTCGACTGGATCCCCTCCCTGGGCCTGGAGCTGGCCTTCAGGCTGGACGGCCTGTCGCTGCTGTTCAACCTGCTGATCCTGGGGATCGGGCTGCTGATCCTGCTCTACGCCCATTACTATCTGGATCCGGACGAGCCCTACGGGCGCTTCTACGCCTATCTGATCCTGTTCATGGCCTCCATGGTCGGCATCGCGATGTCCGACAACCTGCTGCTGCTGTGGATCTTCTGGGAACTGACCAGCCTCTCGTCCTTCCTGCTGATCGGTTTCTGGTCGCACCGCAGCGATGCCCGCAAGGGCGCGCGCATGGCGCTGACGATCACTGGCGCCGGCGGCCTGGCGCTGCTGGCCGGTTTCCTGCTGATCGGCGATATCGTCGGCAGCTACGAGCTGGACACCGTGCTGGCCAGCGGCGAGACCATCCTCGCCGATCCGCGCTACCCGCTGACCCTGGCACTGGTGCTGCTCGGCGCCTTCGCCAAGTCGGCCCAGTTCCCCTTCCACTTCTGGCTGCCCCACGCCATGGCCGCGCCGACGCCGGTCTCGGCTTACCTGCACTCGGCGACCATGGTCAAGGCCGGCATCTTCCTGATGGCGCGGCTGCACCCGGCGCTGGCCGGCAGTGAGCTGTGGACCCTGACGGTCTCGCTGGTCGGCATGACCACCATGCTCTATGGCGCCTGGTTCGCGCTGATGAAGACCGATCTCAAGGGCATCCTGGCGTTCTCCACCGTCAGCCACCTGGGCCTGATCACGGTGCTGCTGGGCATCGGCAGCCCGATGGCGGTGCTGGCGGCGCTGTTCCACATCATCAACCACGCCACCTTCAAGGCGGCGCTGTTCATGGGGGCGGGCATCATCGACCACGAGACCGGCACCCGTGAGCTGTCGCACCTCGGCGGGCTGCGCCGCGCCATGCCGCTGACCGCCGTGCTGACCACGATCACCGGCGCGGCCATGGCCGGCGTGCCGCTGTTCAACGGTTTCCTGTCCAAGGAGATGCTGTTCGCCGAGACCCTGAACACCCCGGTCCTCGGTGGCCTGAGCGGGCTGATGCCGCTGCTGGCAACCGCCGGCGGCGTGCTCTCGGTGGCCTACTCGCTGCGCCTGGTGCACGCGGTGTTCTTCAAGACGCCGAAGCAGGCGCCGCCCAAGGCGCCCCATGAGCCGCCGCGGCTGATGAGCGCTCCGATGGCGCTGCTGGCCATGCTGTGCGTGCTGGTCGGCCTGTTCCCCTCGGCACTGGCCGGTGGCCTGCTCGACCTGGCCAGCCGCGCGGTGCTGCTCGCCCCGCTGGACTTCCATCTGGCGATCTGGCACGGCTTCAACCTGCCGCTGGCGATGAGCGCCGTGGCCCTGCTCGTCGGCGTGGGGCTCTATGCCGCCCACTCGCACCTGCGGCGCTTCCTGCGCGGCTTCAAGCCGGTGGACGCGCGACTGGTGTTCGAGGCCGCCGTGCAGCGCACGGCGAACCGCTCGGAGTCGCTGCTGTCACGCCTCGACAACGCCTCGCTGCAGCGCTACGTGGGCCTGCTGCTGCTGGTCTCGCTGGCGTTCATCGCGCTCGGCCTCGGCAAGATGCCGAGCCTGGCCGGCGACCGGCCCGAGCAGGCGGTGGACGGCATCCTGCTCACCGGCGCGGCGCTGCTGATCTTCAGCGGCCTGGCCACCGTGGTCACCCATCGCTACCGCCTGATCTCGCTGCTGATGCTGTCGATGGTGGGGCTGCTGGTCTCGCTGACCTTCGCCCGCTTCTCCGCCCCCGACCTGGCCCTGACCCAGCTCTCGGTGGAGGTGGTGACCATCATCCTGCTGATGCTGGCGCTGTTCTTCCTGCCCCAGAAGACGCCGCGCGAGTCCTCGATGCCGCGCAACCTGCGCGATATCGCCCTGGCCGGCGCCCTCGGCATGACCATCGCCAGTCTCAACTACGCGGTGTTGACCCGCGACAACGCCAGCATCTCGGGCTTCTTCCTCGACAACAGCGTCTCCGGCGGCGGCGGCCACAACGTGGTCAACGTCATCCTGGTCGACTTCCGCGGCTTCGATACCCTGGGCGAGATCACCGTGCTGGCCATCGCCGGCCTGGCGATCTTCAAGCTGCTCAATCGCCTACGCCTGTTCATGCCGCACAGCGACACCGAGGGCCGGCTGTGGTGCCCGGATCGCTACCCGATGATCCTGACCACCATCTCCCAGGCGCTGCTGCCGCTGGCGCTGCTGGTGTCCGCCTTCATCTTCCTGCGCGGCCACAACCTGCCCGGCGGCGGCTTCATCGCCGGCCTGATCACCGCCGTGGCGCTGATCCTGCTGCTGATCGCCCGCGGCGTGGAATGGGCCCAGGCGCGCCTCGACTTCCCCTATCAGCCGGTGGCCATCGCCGGCGTCGGGCTGGCGACCCTGACGGGCGTGGGCAGCTGGCTGTTCGGCTACCCCTTCCTGACCTCGTCCTTCGGTCACTTCCATCTGCCGCTGATCGGCGACTTCGAGCTGGCCACGGCGATGATCTTCGACCTCGGCGTCTATCTGGCCGTGGTCGGGGCGACGCTGATGATCCTGGCCAACCTCGGCAAGGTCACCACGCCCCACCGGCCGGGCAAGGAAGACGCCTCCTCCACCACCTCCAGCGGCAAGGAGAAACGCTGATGGAAAGCCTCTATGCCATCACCACCGGCGTGCTCAGCGCCTGTGGCCTCTATCTGATCCTGCGGGGACGGACCTTCCCCGTGGTGGTGGGACTGACCCTGCTGTCCTACGCGGTCAACCTGTTCCTGTTCTCGATGGGCGGGCTGACCACCCATGGCGCCGCCATCGTCGACGGCAAGGCGTCCTACGCCGACCCGCTGCCCCAGGCGCTGGTGCTGACCGCGATCGTCATCGGCTTCGCCATGACCGCCTTCGCGGTGATCCTGGCGATGCGCGCCCGGGGCGACATGGGTAACGACCACGTCGACGGCGGCCGCGGTCGCGACGATCGAGAGGAGAACCGTCGATGAGTCCCCACCTGATCGTGCTCCCCGTGGTGCTGCCGCTGATCGCCGGCGTGCTGCTGCTGCGCACGCGCCACGGCAGCCCGCGCACCAAGCGCTGGCTCGGCGTCGGGGCCACCCTGGCGCTGGTCGCGGTCTCGGCGCTGCTGGTCGACCGGGCCGCCGGCGGCGAGATCGCCTACTACGCGCTGGGCGACTGGCAGCCGCCGTTCGGCATCGTGCTGGTGCTCGACCGCCTCTCGGCGCTGATGGTGATGCTGACCTCGGTGCTGGCCCTGGGCTGCGTGATCTTCGCCTGCGGCGGCGACGACGAGCAGGGCAGCAACTTCCACGGCCTCTTCCAGCTCCAGCTGATGGGCATCAACGGCGCCTTCCTGACCGGCGACCTGTTCAACCTGTTCGTGTTCTTCGAGGTGCTGCTGCTGGCCTCCTACGCCCTGCTGCTGCACGGCGGCGGCAAGTCACGCACCCAGGCCGCCGTGCACTACGTGGTGCTCAACCTGGCCGGCTCGTCGCTGTTCCTGATCGCCGTCGGCACCCTCTACGGCGCCACCGGCACCCTGAACATGGCCGACATGGCGGCCCGCATCGCCGAGCTGCCCGCCGAGCGCAGCGGCCTGGTGACCGCCGGCGCCCTGCTGCTGCTGGTGGTGTTCGGCCTCAAGGCCGCCATCCTGCCGCTGTACTTCTGGCTGCCGCGGGCCTACGCGGCGGCGCCGGCCCCGGTGGCGGCGCTGTTCGCCATCATGACCAAGGTCGGCATCTACGCCATCCTGCGGGTCTATTCGCTGGTCTTCGGCGAGCAGGCCGGCAGCCTGGCCGCCCTGCAGCAGCCCTGGGTGTGGTGGCTGGCGCTGGCGACCCTGGCCGTGGCGACCCTCGGCGTGCTGGCCGCCCGCGACCTGCGCCTGCTGATGGCCTATCTGGTGCTGGTCTCGGTGGGCACCCTGCTGGCCGGCGTCGGCATGGGCACGGTCGAGGCCACGTCCTCGCTGCTCTACTACCTGGTGCACAGCACCCTGGTCACCGGCGGCCTGTTCCTGCTGGCCGAGATGATCGGCCTGCAGCGCGGCAAGGCCGGGACACGCATCGTCCGTGGCCGGCCGCTGACCCAGGGCGGCGCGCTCTCGATGCTGTTCCTGGCCGGTGCTGTGGCGGTGGCCGGCCTGCCGCCGCTGTCCGGCGCCATCGGCAAGGCGCTGCTGCTCGAAGCCGCCAGCGCCGAGCAGCAGCCGTGGCTGTGGCCGCTGCTGCTGGCGAGCGGCCTGGGCGCCATCATCGCCCTCTCGCGGGCCGGCTCGACCCTGTTCTGGCGCAGCCAGAAGGGCGAGCGCGACGGCGAGCCGCTGCCCCGCCAGCACTGGATCGGCGTGTCCCTGCTGCTGGCCACCTCGCCGCTGCTGGTGGCGCTGGCCGGACCGGTCAGCGACTACACCCAGGCCGCCGCCGAGCAGCTGGCCGATCCCGATGCCATGGTTCGCACCCTGCTCCCCGACGCTGGAGACGCCTCATGATCCGTCCTCGTTCCTGGCTGCCGATCCCGATGCTGTCGCTGATGCTGCTGGTGGTGTGGCTGCTGCTGGTGCGCAGCCTGGCCTTCGGCCAGTTCTTGCTGGGCGGCGCCCTGGCCATCGCCATTCCGCTGCTCACCTACCGCTTCTGGGACGTGCAGCCCAACGTCAAGCGCCCCGGGCTGCTGCTTCTCTACGTGCTGCGGGTGCTGGGCGACATCGTGGTCGCCAACTTCCAGGTCGCCTGGCTGATCCTCAACCCGCGTCAGCGTTCGCGCCCCCACTTCGTGGAGTATCCGCTGATGCTGGAGGAGCGCTTCACCATCACCCTACTGGCCAGCACCATCAGCCTGACCCCGGGCACGGTGTCGGCCAACGTGCGCATGGACGGCAAGACGCTGCTGATCCACGCCCTGGACGCGGAGGATGACGAGGCGCTGATCGAACAGATCCGCGAACGCTACGAGCGCCCGCTCAAGGAGATCTACGAATGCTAGACATCGCGCTGAAGATCAGCCTGACGCTGGTGATGCTGGCGCTGCTGCTGAACACCTTCCGCCTGACGGTGGGGCCCAGCCTGCCCGACCGCATCCTGGCGCTGGACACCATGTACGTGAACTCCATCGCCCTGATCGTGCTGCTCGGTCTGTGGCTCGGCACCAAGACCTACTTCGAGGCGGCGGTGCTGATCGCCATGCTCGGTTTCATCAGCACCGTGGCGGTCTGCAAGTACCTGCTGCGCGGCGACATCATCGAATAGGAGGGTCCGGCATGACGTTCTACGTGATTCTCGAGGGAGTCATCTCGCTGCTGCTGATCGCCGGCGGGGCCTTCGCCTTCATCGGCTCGCTGGGCATGGCGCACCTGCGTGACTTCTACATGCGCCTGCACGGGCCGACCAAGGCCACCACCATGGGCATCGGCTGCACCCTGGTGGCCTCGATGCTCTACTTCGGCATCGCCGACAGCGAGCCGGTGGTGCAGGAAATCCTGATCGCCCTGTTCCTGTTCATCACCGCCCCGGTAAGCGCTCACTTGCTGGCCAAGACCGGCCTGCACCTGCAGCTCAAGTACGTCGACAAGACCCGCGGCCATCCCGTGGAGCTTCAGGAGGAAGAGGTCGGCCAGACGCCGGTGCCCCACGGCTCTCCCCCCGAGCGTGACCCCATCACCCTCGACAAGCGCCCGAACGGGCACTGAGACACGCCTCTCGGCAACGCGTCCTGCAACGAGAAAGGCGGCCCACCGGGCCGCCTTTCTCTTGTGCGAATGTCACGAGGGCGCGAACGCCTCGCGGGGCGGCGCTACAGCCAGCCCGAGAGCTCCTGACGGGCGATGGCCTCCAGCGCATCGACGTGATCCTCGCGGGCGTTCAGGCACGGCACATAGGTGAAGGTCTCGCCGCCGGCCTCGAGGAAGGCGGCGCGGATCTCCTGCTGGATCTCCTCCAGGGTCTCCACGCAGTCGGCGGAGAAGGCCGGCGAGATCACCGCGATATGCTTGCGCCCCTCGCGGGCCAGCTCGGCGACGCGCTCGACGGTGGCCGGCCCCACCCATTCCTCCGGCCCGAACTTGGACTGGAAGGTGGTCTCGATCGCCTCGTCGGGCATCGCCAGCCGCTCCTGGAGCAGCCGGGTGGTCTGACGGCAGTGGCAGTAGTAGGGATCGCCATCGTCGAGGTAGCGCTTGGGCACGCCGTGATAGGAGGCCACCAGCACCTCCGGGGTCGACTCGGCGGCCTCATAGGCCTCGCGCACCGAGGCGGACAGCGCCTCGAGATAGGCCGGATGCCGGTAATAGGCGGGCACGGTGCGGATCGCCGGCTGCCACTTGAGGCGCATCAGGGTGCGGAAGGCCTGGTCGTTGGCGGTGGCGGTGGTCGGCGAGCCGTACTGGGGATAGAGCGGGAAGAACAGGATGCGCTCGCAACCGCGCGCCTGGAGGCGGCGCAGCACGCTGTCGGTGGAGGGGTTGCCGTAGCGCATGCAGAAGTCCACCTCGACCCGGTCGCCATAGGCCGCCTCGAGCCGCTCCGCCACCCTGGCGGTCTGTTCACGGGTGATGGTCAGCAGCGGGCTCTCGTCGAGCTCCTGGTTCCAGATGCTGCGGTAGGCCGCGCCGGAAATGAACGGCCGACGGGCGAGGATCACCAGCTGCAGCAGCGGCTGCCACAGCCAGCGCGAGTAATCGACGACCCGGCGATCGGAGAGGAACTCGCCGAGGTAGCGGCGCATCGACCAGTAGTCGGTGGCATCCGGCGTGCCGAGGTTGACCAGCACCACGCCGACCTTCGCCCGAGGCAGCGTGGGATGATCGGCGGGCGCGTGCCGCAGCCGTCCCTCTCCCGGTGAGTCCTGCTCGGCATCGGATGAGTGCTCGAAGGCTGCCATGGCGCGCGTTCCCCGTGATCGACATGAGACGAAACTGATAGGCCTAGCCTACCACTGCGGGCATTCGGGCGAAATATGGTTATACTATTGGAGCTATTTGTACAACTTATGGTGAACAATGTCCCGTCCCCTGATCCTGGTGCTCGGCGACCAGCTCAGCCATGACCTGCCGAGCCTGCGTGAGGCCCCCCCGGAGGCGGTCATCGCCCTGTGCGAGGTCGCCGAGGAAGGCCGCTACGTGCCCCATCACCCGCAGAAGATCGCCCTGATCCTGGCCGCCATGCGTCATTTCGCCGCCGACCTGCGCGACCGCGGCCTGCGCGTGCACTACAGCGCCCTGGACGACCCGGACAACGCCCAGACGCTGCTCGACGAGGCCGAGCGCCTGGCGCGGCTCTACGAGTGCGACGAGATCCGCGCCGTGCGCCCCGGCGAGTGGCGCCTGTGGCAGGCCATGGGTGAGCGCGCTCACGCCGCCCTGCCCTGGCGCCTGATGGAGGACGATCGCTTCTATGCCACGCCGGAGGATTTCGCCGCCTGGGAGAAGGGACGCAAGTCGCCGCGGCTGGAGTATTTCTACCGCGAGATGCGCCGGCGCACCGGCCTGCTGATGGAGGGCGACGAGCCCGCCGGCGGCCGCTGGAACTACGACCACGACAACCGCGAGCCGCTGCCCGAACGCCTCGAGGTGCCCGCCCCACCGCGTCATCGTCGGGATGACGTCACCCGCGAGGTCATGACGCTGGTGGAGGAGCACTTCGGCGATCACTTCGGCGACCTCGCGGGCTTCCACTGGCCGGTGACCCGGC
Organism: Halomonas smyrnensis AAD6; assembly: GCF_000265245.1. Taxonomy (GTDB): domain Bacteria; phylum Pseudomonadota; class Gammaproteobacteria; order Pseudomonadales; family Halomonadaceae; genus Halomonas; species Halomonas smyrnensis. The sequence continues at coordinate 283,014 of NZ_AJKS02000001.1, read as the reverse complement.
GCCAGGCGCTGGCCGATCTGCGCCACTTCCTCGCCGAGCTGCTGCCCGACTTCGGCCGCTGGCAGGACGCCATCAGCGACGAGGCCCCCTTCCTGTTCCACTCGCGGCTGTCGGCGGCGCTGAACCTCGGCCTGCTCTCGCCCCGGGAGGCGTGCGAGGGCGCCGAGCGCGAGTATCGCGAGGGGCGCGCGCCGCTCAACTCGGTGGAGGGCTTCATTCGCCAGATACTGGGCTGGCGGGAATACGTGCGCGGCCTCTACTGGACGCGCATGCCCGACTACAAGCGCGCCAACGCCCTGGACGCGAATCGCGGCCTGCCGGCCTTCTACTGGAGCGGCGCCACCGAGCTTCGCTGCCTCCGGCGCGCCATCGAGATGACCCGAGACAACGCCTACGCGCATCACATCCAGCGGCTGATGGTCACCGGCAACTTCGCGCTGCTGTGCGACGTGGCCCCGTCGGCGCTGTGCGACTGGTATCTGGCGGTCTATGCCGACGCCTGCGAGTGGGTGGAGCTGCCCAACACCCTGGGCATGGTGCTGCACGGCGACGGCGGCCTGATGGGCTCCAAGCCCTACTGCGCCTCGGGCAAGTACATCGATCGCATGTCGGACCATTGCCGGCACTGCCGCTTCGACCCGAAGCGGGTCGTCGGCGACGACGCCTGCCCGCTCAACAGCCTCTACTGGCGCTTCCTCGAGACCCACCGCGACGCGCTGTCGGGCAATCATCGCATGAAGCTGATCTATGGCTCGCTGGATCGCATGTCGGACGACAAGCGCGCGGCCATGCGGGCCCAGGCCGAGGCCTTCCTGGCCGGGCTCGAGACCGAACCGGCCTATGGCCGGGGCGTGCACCGGGCCGGCTATCACGACGCCAGCCGCGATGAACCCTCCGACGAGCGGGAGACCTGCTGATGCCGCGCCTGCACTCACCGGATCCCCGTCGTGCCAGCGCGCCGGTGACGCTCTTCCACGACGGCCACTGCCCCTTCTGCCAGCGCGAGATCGCCTGGCTCAAGCAGCATCCGCACCGCGACCGGATCCGACTGGTCGATATCCAGACCGCCGATGTCGCCGCCGACCGGGGACCCTCGTTCGAGCGCATGATGGGGCGCCTGCACCTGCGCGACGCCGACGGCCGCTGGTTCGTCGGCATGGACGCCAGTCGCGCGCTCTACGCGGTGCTGGGGCATCGACGCCTGGTGGCGGTCTCGATGCTGCCGGGACTCGCCTGGGGCTTCGATCGCGGCTACGCGCTCTTCGCCCGTTACCGGGTCAGGCTGGGCGAGCGATGGCGGGCCTGGCGGCGTCGGTCGAACGCGAGCGGGCGCTAGCCGAGCCGGATGTCAGGCGCGGGACGGCAAGGTCGGGAACGAAACGGGGAAGAAGCGCGGAGAACATGCCACCTGGAGGAAGAGGAATCGCGCTGGGGCGCGCGGTGGCAAGTCGGTGGGCGGCCTGAAGCCGAGAAGAAGTCGGTGAGTGGAAGGTCGAGGAGAGAAGCGACGCGCGCCTTAGAACACCAGCGGCATACGCGAGCTGAGCGCGTCGTGGTAGTGCGCGTCGCGACCGATCATCTCGTCGTGCGCCACGTACTGCACCAGGTAGGCGCGGTGGATGCCGGCGCGCTTGAGCTCGAGGTAGACGTCGTCGAGGGCGCGGAACAGCATCGGCTTGCCGCGCTGGGTCAGCAGATGGCGCTGGCCCTCGATGTCTTCCAGCTCGACCTGATAGACGCGGCTGCCGGCATGACTGATCACGCGAATCTCGAAGTTGTCGTGATGGGCCACGAAGGCCTTGAGGTCGTTGAAGTCCATGGTCCCTCCATCGGGATCTTTCAGGGTGAATGCTGACACAGTCTCATGCGGTCGGATGACATGATGATGACGTTGTCGACTCGCCCTGAGACCGGTGGAGGGCACCGAGGGTTCCGCCCGGCGAGGACCGCCCGGCGAGGAGCGCCCCGCCGTCCGGCGACGTTACTGGTAGTCGGAGGGATCGATCGCCTTGCCCAGGGAGTTGCGGTCGACCCACTTGCCGGCCTTGGTCTCCTTGTAGCGGAACACCACCCGGTCGCCGACCGCCACCGGCAGCTCCGAGTCCTCGGTCTGGTAGCTGTAGTCCTCGCCGTCCACCACCAGCTGATAGCGGTAGAGATCCGGCATGCCCAGCCATTCCTTGAACGGCCCTTCGCGTTCCACGGACTGCAATTCGCCGCGCGCCTCGAGTTTCGGGGTACGACGCCGATTACCGCGCTGAAATCCGCCTGCCATGGTGCTTCTCCAGTGTGTCTGCTGTTCGAGGGGTGGGGATTATACGGCGCCGGACGCCCCGCTCAAGGGGTCACTCGCCGAAGGTGTCGCCGTAGCTGTCGGGCGCCAGGTCCTCGAAGCGGGTGTACTTGCCGATGAAGGCCATGTGCACCGTGCCGATCGGCCCGTTACGCTGCTTGCCGATGATGAATTCGGCCAGCCCCTGGTTGTCGGGGTTATCCGGATTGTAGACCTCGTCACGGTAGACGAAGCCGATCAGGTCGGCGTCCTGCTCGATGGCGCCGGACTCGCGCAGGTCCGACATCACCGGGCGCTTGTTGGGGCGCTGCTCCAGCGAGCGGTTGAGCTGCGACAGCGCCACCACCGGGCAGCCGAATTCCTTGGCCAGGCCCTTGAGCGAGCGCGAGATCTCCGAGATCTCGCCGGTACGGTTCTCGGAGAAGCCCGGCACCTGCATCAGCTGAAGATAGTCGATCATGATCAGCGCCAGGTTGCCGTGTTCGCGCACGATCCGGCGCACCCGCGAGCGCATCTCGTTGGGCGACAGCGCCGCGGTGTCGTCGATGAACAGCTGCTTGTCCTTCAGCAGGTTGACCGCCGAGGTCAGCCGCGGCCAGTCCTCGTCCTCGAGCTGGCCGGTGCGCACCCGGGTCTGGTCGATGCGCCCCAGCGACGAGAGCATGCGCAGCATGATCGACTCGCCGGGCATCTCCATGGAGAACACCACCACCGGCTTGTCGCTCGAGATCACCGCGTGCTCGACCAGGTTCATGGCGAAGGTGGTCTTGCCCATGGAGGGGCGCCCGGCGACGATCACCAGGTCCGAGGGCTGCAGGCCGGAGGTCATGTCGTCCAGGTCGCGGAAGCCGGTCGACAGGCCGGTCATCTCGCCCTGCATGTTGAACATCTCGTCGATGCGATCCACCGCCTTGGCCAGCAGGTCGCTCATGCCGACGGGGCCGCCCTCCTTGGGCCGCTCCTCGCTGATCTGGAACACCAGCCGCTCGGCCTCGTTGACCAGCTCGTCGGCGGGCCGCCCCTGGGGTGCGAAGGCGCTCTCGGCGACCTGATTGGCGGCGTGGATCAGCTTGCGCAGGGTGGCCCGTTCGCGAACGATATCGGCGTAGGCGCGGATGTTGCTGGCCGACGGCGTGTTGCGCGCCAGCTCCGCCAGCGTGGCCAGTCCGCCCACGGTCTCGAGCTGATCGCGCCCCTCCAGCGCCTCGGACAGGGTCACCACGTCCAGCGGGCGCGCCTCCTCGGCCAGCGTCGCCATGACGTTGAAGATCAGGCGATGCTCGTAGCGATAGAAGTCGTTGGCCACCAGCCGGTCGGCCACGCTGTCCCAGGCCTGGTTGTCGAGCATCAGCCCGCCGAGCACCGACTGTTCGGCCTCCAGCGAGTGGGGCGGCACCTTCAGCGCCGCGGTTTCCTGATCGAGCTCGAGGGATTCGTTCATTGGGGCAGGCACCTCCGCAACATGGGCCGACACATTCTACCTCGAAGGACGCCTGACGCAGCAGGCGGAGTGACGTGCCGCAGGCAAGCAAAAAAGGGCGCGAGGATTTCTCCTCGCGCCCCTGGCGTCCGCGGGGGAGTCGGGCTTATTCGGCCACGACCACCACGCGCACGGTGGCGTCGACTTCGGCGTGCAGGTGCAGCGCGATGTCGTATTCGCCGGTCTGACGGATCGGACCTTCCGGCATGCGGACTTCGCTCTTCTCTACCTCGAAGCCAGCGGAGGTGATGGCGTCGGCCAGGTCGCGCGGACCGATGGAACCGAACAGCTTGCCTTCATCGCCGGCCTTGGCGACCAGAGACAGCTCGATGTCGTTGAGCTGTTCGGCGCGGGCTTCGGCTTCGGCCTTGCGCTCGGCGGCCTGAGCCTCGAGCTCGGCACGCTGGGCCTCGAAGGCCTCGATGTTGTCCTTGGTGGCCGGCACGGCGAGGCCGTAGGGCACCAGGTAGTTGCGGCCATAACCGGGCTTGACGGTGACCTGGTCACCCAGACCGCCCAGCTTGCCAATCTTGTCGAGCAGAATGACTTCCATCTCGTAAACCTCTTGTCAGTCGCTGCGGCCGAGTCGTCCGCGAATATCCACGAACGCGTCGATAAGGGCCGCAAGCAGCACGATGAGAATCATGGGCCAGGTGGTGATCAGCAACACATAGAAGGCGACCAGCCACAGCCCGTTCATTCCCTTCAATCCGATAACACCATGCACCAGCGCGATGCCGGCCACCAGCAGTGGCACCCAGAGCATCAGGCCGAGGCCGGGCAGCACCAGCAGCGTGCCGATGACGAGAAACGCCATCAGCACCAGCAGTTCGCGGGGAGCCAGGCGCAGGGCGTGGAACTCCTCGCGGAAGCCGCCGGGGTTGTAGAGCCCCGCCTGCCAGTTCCTGGCCAGGGCCAGGCAGGCCACCGAGGCCAGCAGCACGATGAGCCCGGTGACGCCACCGATCAGCATCTCGGCGAGCCGTTCGGTCTCGAGCCCCTGGCGCGAGAGCTCGTCGAGCATCGAGGCGAACTCCGGCGAGCCCTGGCGCAGCTGCTCCAGCAGGGGCCCCGTGCCGCCCGGCGGCAGGAAGATGCCCAGCTGGATCATCGCCGCCCCGGCGAGGGCGCCGACCACCAGCGTTTCGCTCCAGCGCATGCGCGAGCGCAGCACCACCGCCATCAGCGTGACCAGCAGGGTGCAGGCCAGCGGGATGACGTCGCCCCGGGTCCACCACCAGCCCGCCGGCAAGGCGGCGGCGATGATCACCGGCATGGCCGGCGCCAGGCCGCGGCGCAGCGTGACCAGTCCGGCGATCGCCGCGCCCAGCCAGAACAGCCAGGGGACCAGCGTGGCCGCGGCCGCCCCGGCGACTGCCTGGGGCGTACCGCGCATCATCCAGCGGGCGACGGGCAGCATCACGCTTGCGTCTTACTGGTGGCTATCGGTGTAGGGCAGCAGCGCCAGGTAGCGAGCCCGCTTGATGGCGGTGGACAGCTGACGCTGGTAACGGGCCTTGGTCCCGGTGATGCGGCTGGGAACGATCTTGCCGGTCTCGGTGATGTAGGCCTTGAGGGTGTCCAGATCCTTGTAATCGATCTGCTTCACGCCTTCAGCGGTGAAACGGCAGAACTTGCGGCGACGGAAAAAGCGTGCCATGGGAAAGACTCCTTAGCGTGCGATGTGTGGCTTAGGCGGACTGGGCGGGACGTGACGGCTTCTCGTCACGACGGGCGCGCTTCTCTTCCGCCGGCTTCATCATCGGGGAAGCCTCGGTGACGGCTTCCTTGCAGCGCACGACCAGGCTGCGGATGATGGCGTCGTTGAAGCGGAAGATGTTCTCGATTTCCTCGAGAGTCTCGCCGCGGCACTCGACGTTCATCAGCACGTAGTGAGCCTTGTGGATCTTGTTGATCGGGTAGGCCAGGTGACGGCGACCCCAATCTTCGAGGCGATGCACGGTACCGCCGTTCTCGGTGACGATGCTGGTGTAGCGCTCGACCATCGCCGGAACCTGCTCGCTCTGGTCCGGGTGGACCATGAACACGACTTCGTAATGACGCATGGGTTCTCCTTGCGGTTTGACAGCTTCCAGAGAGGCGTGAGGCCCCAGGGGAAGCAAGGAGGTGATTATCGAAATACACGATGCCCGTTCGTCGGACGAACGGGCGCCAGTATTCTAAAGAGTGCGCGCCAGGCGCGCAAGCGCAAAGCCATCGATCGCAGCGTCTCCGGCGACAGGCCTCTGCGGGGCGCTGTGAATACATCCCTGTACGCTACTTTTGCCTTCCCTGGCAAAAACCCCCGCGTCGGCCTGGCCCCGGCGCCGCTCACTCTGGCGAAGTGTCTCCGCCCCGCTGCCGGACCGCCTCGAACAGGCCGATGCCGGTGGCCACCGAGACGTTGAGGCTCGAGACGCTGCCGGCCATGGGCAGCTTGACCAGCTGGTCGCAGGCCTCGCGGGTCAGCCGGCGCATGCCCTTGCCCTCGGCCCCCATCACCAGCGCCGTGGGCCCGGCCAGATCGGCCTCGAACAGGCTCGCCTCGGCCTCGCCGGCGGTACCGGTGACCCACACGCCGAGCTCCTTGAGCTTCCCGAGCGCCCGGGCCAGATTGGTGACCTGGTAGACCGGCACGCTCTCGGCGGCGCCGCAGGCCACCTTGCGCACCGTGGCGTTGAGCGGCGCCGACTTGTCCTTGGGCACCACCACGCCGTGGGCGCCGGCGGCGTCGGCGCTGCGCAGGCAGGCGCCGAAGTTGTGCACGTCGGTGACGCCGTCGAGCACCAGCAGCAGCGGCGCCTCGGCGTTCGACCAGCCCTGGAGCCGATGCCACAGCGCGGCCTCGGCCTCGAAGGCCAGCGGCGGACAGAAGGCCACGATGCCCTGATGGGCGGCGCCCTGGGCGAGGCGGTCCAGGTCGTCGCGGGGATGGGCACTGACCCGAGCGCCGCGCGCCCGGGCCTGATCGACCAGCTCAGCGAGACGGCCGCCGGCCTCCCCTTCCTGCAGCCACAGCTCGCGCGGGGCTTCGCCCCGATCGAGCAGCGCCCGCACCGCATGCACGCCGTAGACGGCATCCAGGCCGTTCGGCATCTTGGGCCCGCGCCGCGGCGCGGGCTTCTTCTTCGCTTTCATCGACATCTCGGTTTTTCTCGACATCCGGGCATCGGCCTCAGCGACGACGCGGGCCGCGGCGGCGACGCTTGTTGCCGCCGCTCTTCTCGCCGTCGCCCGCGGACTGGCCCTGACCGCCGCCCTTGCCCTGCTGGCCACGCGGCTTGCGCGCCTTGCGCTGCGGCTTGGGCTGGTCGTCGGCCAGCTCGAAGTCGATCTTGCGATCGTCCAGGTCGACCCGTGCCACCTGCACCGAGACGCCGTCGCCGAGGCGATAGCTCATGCCGCTGCGCTCGCCCTTGAGGCGATGCTTCTCGGCTTCGTAGTGGTAGTAGTCGGAGGGCAGCGAGGTGACGTGCACCAGGCCCTCGACGAAGAACTCGTCGAGACGCACGAAGATGCCGAACTGGGTCACCGAGGCGATGGTGCCGCTGTAGGTCTCGCCGAGCTTGTCGGACATGAACTCGCACTTCAGCCAGCTCTCGACGTCGCGGGTGGCGTCGTCGGCGCGGCGCTCGGTCATCGAGCAGTGCTCGCCCAGCTCGAGCATCTGCTCGAAGGTGTAGGGGCACCACTTGCTCGGCGGCTCCACCGGCGCGCCCTCCTCGCGCAGCACGGTCGCGGTCTGGCGCGGCCCGCGGATCACCGAGCGGATCGCCCGGTGCACGATCAGGTCGGGGTAGCGACGGATCGGCGAGGTGAAGTGGGCGTAGGCCGGATAGGCCAGGCCGAAGTGGCCCTCGTTCTGCGGCGAGTAGACCGCCTGACTCATGGAGCGCAGCATCACCGTCTGGATGATGTCGGCGTCCTCGCGGCCGCGGATGGTCTCGGCCAGGGCCTGGTAGTCCTGCGGCGTCGGCTCGTCGCCGCCGGGCAGCGTCAGGCCCAGCTCGTTGAGGAACAGCCGCAGCTTGTCGAGGCGCTCCGGCGAGGGCCGCTCGTGGATGCGGTACAGCGCCGGCAGGTCGTGCTTGTCGAGGAAGCGGGCGGTGGCGACGTTGGCCGCCAGCATGCACTCCTCGATGATCTTGTGGGCATCGTTGCGCGAGCGCGGCACGATCTTCTCGATCTTGCGCTCGTCGTTGAAGACGATCGCCGTCTCGGTGGTCTCGAAGTCGATGGCGCCACGCTCGTCGCGGGCACCGCGCAGCACCTTGTAGAGGGAGTTCAGGTCGTTCAGCGGCTTGACCAGCTCGCTGTACTGTTCACGCAGCGCATCGCCCTGTTCGTCGTCCTCGTCGAGGATCGAGGCGACCTTGTTGTAGGTCAGGCGCGCGTGGGAGCGGAACACCGCCTCATAGAAGCGATAGCGGCTGATGGCGCCCTTCTGGGAGATGTTCATCTCGCAGACCATCGCCAGGCGGTCGACGTCCGGGTTCAGCGAGCACAGGCCGTTGGACAACAGCTCCGGCAGCATCGGCACGACCTGGCCCGGGAAGTACACCGAGTTGCCGCGGCTGATCGCCTCCTGATCCAGCGGGCTGCCCGGACGCACGTAGTGGGAGACGTCGGCGATGGCCACCAGCAGCTTCCAGCTGCCGGACTTGGTCTGCCAGGCGCAGACGGCGTCGTCGAAGTCGCGGGCGGACTCGTCGTCGATGGTCACCAGCGGCAGATGGCGCAGGTCGACGCGGTGTGCCTTGTCTTCCTCGGCGACCTCGGCGGACATGCCGGCGATCTGATCCTGCACCTCCGGCGGAAACTCGGACGGGATCTCGTAGCTGCGGATGGCGATGTCGATCTCCATCCCCGGATCCATCCGCTCGCCCATCACCTCGGTGACATGGCCCACCGGCTGCACGCGGGTGGCCGGCTGCTTGACGATGTCGGCCGAGATCACCTGGCCGTCGCGGGCCCCGCCGTTGGCGTTATGCGGAATGATGATTTCCTGGGCAATGCGCGGATTCTCGGGAATCAGCACGCCGAACTCGGGGGTGTTCTCGCGATAGACGCCGACGATGTTCTGGGTATTGCGCGCCAGCACCTCGACGATGGTGGCCTCGTCGCGGCCGCGGCGGTCGCGGCCGCTGATGCGCACCAGCACGTGGTCGTTATGGAACACGCGGCGCATCTGGCGCGGCGGCAGCACCAGGTCGGGCTTCTTGCCGTCGTCGCGCAGCAGGAAGCCGATGCCGTCGCGGTGGCCGAGCACCCGGCCCTTGATCAGGTCGAGCTTGTCGATCAGCGCATAGGCGCCACGACGATTGCGTAGCACCTGGCCGTCGCGCTCCATGGCCGACAGGCGGCGGCGCACGGCCTCCTGCAGATCCTCGTCCTCGAGGCCCAGCATCTCGCTCATGGCCTCATGGGTGATCGGCTTGCCGTATTCCTCGAGCCGCGCCAGCAGGTATTCGCGGCTGGGCGCCGGCTTGTCGTACTTGTGGGCCTCGCGGCTGGCGTGCAGATCGTCGCTGAGCGTCCAGTGATTCATGCGGAGAGCATCCTTGGCAGGGTCGGGGACGACGGAAGGAGAGTGGCGCTCACGCGCCGCGGGCATGCAGTGATGCAATAAGGGTCTCTTGTCATGGCCGCAGTATAGCGTCGCCAAGGGTCGCACCCAACCATGCGACGACCTATCAGGCGGGTGGATACGCAAAAAAAGCCGCTCGCCGACCCGCAAGGGGTTGCATCAGCCAAAATATACGGTAATATACGCGCCACTTGCCCAGATGGCGGAATTGGTAGACGCGCTAGCTTCAGGTGCTAGTGTCCTTACGGACGTGGAGGTTCAAGTCCTCTTCTGGGCACCAATTCGATACACTGTCAGCAGCATCGTCAGGTATCACGCTCTTTAAAAGCTCGATTCGCTCGTGTTTCGCCCAGGTGGCGGAATTGGTAGACGCGCTAGCTTCAGGTGCTAGTGTCCTTACGGACGTGGAGGTTCAAGTCCTCTCCTGGGCACCATTCATCGCTCAAGCGATGGCTCGGAACACGACGAATATGCATGACGCGCCCAGGTGGCGGAATTGGTAGACGCGCTAGCTTCAGGTGCTAGTGTCCTTACGGACGTGGAGGTTCAAGTCCTCTCCTGGGCACCATTCGCGTTGTGCAGACAGAGCAAAGCCTCGAGGCAATACCCTCGTAAAAGAGCAACCCCACATCGCTATATCGTTTCATATCTCCGGCCGCATACGTTGCGGTTTTTTTGCGTCTGTACGTCCGGTTCAGCCGTCAGACAAACCTTCGCCGAATCAATCCACCTCGACTCAGTCGAAGCGCCCCGGCAGATCGGCCACCGCCTCGAGCCCCCAGCCCCGGGGATTCGCCCGCCCTTCCAGCGCGCGCTCCACCGCCTCCGGCAGATTCGGGAAGAAATCCAGCCCGGTCAGCGCCTCGATGTGATCGATGCTGACCACGAAGCGATCCAGCGGCTCGTCGCCGCGCACGTTCTGCGGCATCACGAAGGCCAGCGCCATGGGCCGCTCGCCCGGCACCACCAGGATCTTGTAGAACGCCTCGGGTACTTCCACCAGGCCGACCCGGCGCAGCATGCCCCGGGTGACATCCGCGTCGAAGACCGGCCCGTCGATCACCTGCAGGGTGCCGTGGCGCGGCACGAAGCGATCGATCACCACTTCCTCCAGGCGCTGCCAGAGCCGACGATTCAGGTCCGGCCGCTGGGGCACCATGTTGCTCATCAGGAAGGTGTCGTACTGGGCGGCGGGCCCATGCACCCGTGCGATGGCATAGTTGGGTGCCAGATGGCCGCGATCGTAGCCGCTGCGCAAATAGCTGTCCGGCGTGACCGGCCACAGGGTGCGCCAGTCGCGACGAAAGCCCGGCCGGTCACCGACATCGGCCGCGCGATCGTCACTCAGCACGTAGCTGGCCCACAGCGGACTGACGCGCACGTCCGACCAGCCCACCAGGAAGCCGTCGTTGCGCAGCACCCGATGCAGGCTAAGCGGCGTCAGCCGCTCCCAGGTCGGCACGCCCATCCAGCTGAGGCGCTCGCGCACCTCGCGCTCTTCCATGTACCAGAGCCCGCTGCCCACCGCCGCGAACAGCGCGGCGATGCCCAGGCGGCGCAACGAACCGCGCCATGACGGCAGGCAAAAGAGACGTTGCAGCACCGGCGGGCCTTACCAGCCCAGCGCGAACATGGTCTCGAGGTCGTGGCGCGAATGCACCTGCAGCGCGTTGAGGGTCTCGGTCTCGCGGATGCCCTCGACGTCGTTGAGACGCCCGGTCACCAGCTCCGCCAGGCCCTCGAAGTCACGGGTCCGGGCGATGGCGACCAGGTCGTAGCGTCCGCAGGTGGAGAACACCTCGCTGATGCCCTCCACCTCGGCCAGACGCTCGGCCACGGACTTGACCTGGCCCTTCTCGGTGTTGATCAGGATGACGGCATTCTGCATGGAGCAATCTCCCTCGAAAAGCGGTTCACGGCGGCGAGTATAACAGCGTCCTCGGCCGACGGGGGCCCGACCGCTCGTCGCGCCCGCCGGGCTCGGCTACGCTGAGGAGACCGACCCTCGCCGGATGCCCGCGCACCGGGGCGGGGTCGAGACGCCAAGAGCCGGACCACCGGCCGCCGCGCGACCTCAACCGTGACCCTCAGGAGGAGCCATCATGGCCAACCCTAGCCGTCGTGATTTCATGCGCCACAGCCTGCTGGGCCTCGCCGCCCTGCCGCTGGGCATCGGCGTGCTGTCGACGCGCAGCTTCGCCCAGGACCTGTCGCCCCTGGACCCCGAGAGCGATCAGGCCAAGGCGCTGAACTACGTCGAGACCGCCGCCGAGGCCAGCGACCATCCGGCCTATGCCGAGGGCGAGACCTGCGCCAACTGCATGTTCTACCAGGCCGACTCCCGGGGCTGCCAGCTGTTCCCGCAGAACAGCGTGGCCCCCGAAGGCTGGTGCCAGTCTTGGACCGCCAAGGCCTGATCCGGGCCGGGAACCGGCCTTCCCAACGCAGGCGGCCCGCACCTCCCCGGTGCGGGCCGCGTCCTTTCGGGAGGCCGCTTACGCCTCCTTCTGCTCGTCCTCCGGCAGCGGCCAGTGATAGCGACGCACGACCTCGTCGTCCTCCATCGACTCGAGCCTCACCGGGAAGCCCCACAGCTGGTGCAGGTGACGCATCACCGGGTAGACGCTGCGCGCCAGCGGGCGACGGCTGTCCTGGACGTGACGCAGGGTCAGCGAGCGGTCGCCGCGGATGTCCGCCGACCAGACCTGGATGTTGGGCTCGCGCACCGACAGTGCATACTGCACGGCCAGGCCGTCGCGAATGCGCTGATAGCCGCGATCGTCGTGGATGGCGGCCACCTCGAGCATCTCGTCGCGATCGTCGTCGAGCACCATGAACAGCTTCAGGTCGCGAATCACCTTGGGCGACAGGTACTGCTGGATGAAGGACTCGTCCTTGAAGTTGCGCATGGCGAAGTGCAGCGTCTCGAGCCAGTCGCTGCCGGCGATATCCGGGAACCAGCGCCGATCCTCGTCGGTGGGATGCTCGCAGATCCGCCGCAGGTCGGTGAACATGGCGAAGCCCAGGGCGTAGGGATTGATGCCGCTGTAGTGGGGGCTGTCGAAGGCCGGCTGATAGACCACCGAGGTGTGCGACTGCAGGAACTCCAGGATCAGCCCCTCGTCCACCAGGCCGTCGTCATACAGGCGGTTCATCAGGGTATAGTGCCAGAAGGTCGCCCAGCCCTCGTTCATCACCTGGGTCTGGCGCTGGGGATAGAAGTACTGCGCCAGCTTGCGCACGATGCGGACCACCTCGCGCTGCCAGGGTGCCAGCAGCGGCGCGTTCTTCTCGATGAAGTAGAGCAGGTTCTCCTGGGGCTCGGGGGGATAGCGGCCGCCGGCGTGCAGGCCGAGGGGGTCCTCCTCGTCGCCGACGTCCTGATGCCCCTCCTCGGGCGGACGCCCGGGAATGGTGCTCCACAGGGTATTGACCTGGGCCTGGAGATAGGCGGAGCGCTCCTGCTGGCGACGCGCCTCCTCCTCGGCGGAGATCGGCGAGGGACGCTTGTAGCGGTCGACCCCGTAGTTCTGCAGCGCGTGACAGGCATCGAGCAGCTGTTCGACCGCGGTCACCCCGTGGCGCTCCTCGCACTCGGCCAGGTAGCGCCGGGCGAACAGCAGGTAGTCGACGATGGAGCTGGCATCGGTCCAGGTGCGGAACAGGTAGTTGCCCTTGAAGAAGGAGTTGTGGCCATAGCAGGCGTGGGCCATCACCAGCACCTGCATCATCAGGGTGTTCTCCTCCATCAGGTAGGCGATGCAGGGATCGGAGTTGATGACCAGCTCGTAGGCCAGCCCCATCTGGCCGCGCCGATAGGCCTGTTCCACGGCCAGGAACTGCTTGCCGAAGGACCAGTGATGATAGCCTACCGGCATGCCCACGCTGGCGTAGGCGTCCATCATCTGCTCGGTGGTGATGATCTCGATCTGGTTGGGATAGGTATCCAGCCGATACTCGTCGGCCAGCCGGGCGATCTCCGTCTCGAACCGCTCCAGGACCTCGAAGTTCCAGTCGGAGCCACTGGCGATGGGCTTGCGTTCGGTCATGCTGCCTCCTTGGCCTGGCCTCAGGACTGGACCGTGCGCCGCCGGAACAGGTCGCGAAACACCGGGTAGATGTCGCCGGCCTCGACGATCTGACGCATGGCGAAGCGCTCGGGATACTCGGCCTCGACCTTCTCGTACTCCTCCCACAGCGCCTGATGCGCGTGGGGCGTGATCTCCACGTAGGTGAAGTACTGCAGTCGCGGCATCAGGCCGTTGGCCAGCTGGTCGCGACAGGTCAGGGAGTCGTCGTCCCAGTTGTCGCCGTCCGAGGCCTGGGCCACGTAGAGGTTCCACTGGGTCGGCGGATAGCGGTCGGTGATGATCTCGTCGACCAGGGTCAGGGCGCTGGAGACGATGGTGCCGCCGGTCTCGCGGGAGTAGAAGAACTCCTCCTCGTCGACCTCCTTGGCGGCGGTGTGGTGACGCACGAAGACCAGCTCGACCTTCTCGTAGTTGCGCTCCAGGAACAGGTAGAGCAGCAGGAAGAAGCGCTTGGCGATGTCCTTGTGGGCCTGGGTCATGGAGCCGGAGACGTCCATCACGCAGAACATCACCGCCTTGCTCGACGGCTGTGGCTGGTTGACCAGGTTGTTGTAGCGCAGGTCGTAGGTATCGATGAAGGGCACCGACTCGAGGCGCTTCTCGAGCCGCTCGATCTCGGCCTTGAGCTCGGCGATCCGCGCCGGATTGCGCAGCACCTGATCCTTGCGCTCCTCGGCCTCCAGCGCCTCCTGTGCCTCGCGTAGGGCCCGACGAATCGGCCCGCGCATGGCGATGCGCCGGGCATGGGCCTCGCGCATCGAGCGCACGATGTTGATCCTCGCCGGCACCCCGTCGCGGGTGAAGCCGGCCCGCACCGGGCGCACCTCGTCGAGGTCCACCAGGTTCTTGCGCTCCAGGTGCGGCAGCTCCAGGCCATCGAAGACGAAGTCCAGGAACTCCTCGCGGGACAGGGTGAAGGCGAACTCGTCCATGCCCTCGCCCTGGTTGGAGGCGCTGCCCTCGCCGGACCCGCCGCCGCCTCCCCCGCCGGGACGCCGCAGGCGGTCGCCCTCGACGAACTCCTTGTTGCCGGGGGCGATGATCGAGCGCTGGCCGCCGGGCCCGTGCTGGAACACCGGCTCGGAGATGTCGCGGGCGGGAATCGACACCTTCTCGCCGCGCTCCATGTCGGTGATGGAGCGGCGGTTGACCGCTTCCTCGACGGACCGTTTGATATGGGTGCGATAGCGATCGAGGAAACGCTGGCGATTGACCGCACTCTTGTGCCTGGCATTGGCACGACGGTCGATGAAGTAGGTCATGCGGACCTCCTGGGCTGCCCTGCGTCCACCCGGGGCGCCCTCCCTCGGCGCCCCGCGCGGACCTCGACGGCTACTGCGACTTGCGCACCCGCAGATACCACTCGGAGAGCAGGCGCACCTGCTTCTCGGTGTAGCCGCGGTCGACCATGCGGGCCACGAAATCCTCGTGCTTCTTCTGGTCCGCGGTGGACGCCTTGGCGTTGAAGGAGATCACCGGCAGCAGCTCCTCGGTGTTGGCGAACATCTTGTGCTCGATCACCCCACGCAGCTTCTCGTAGGACTGCCAGCTCGGGTTCATGCCGTTGTTCTGGGCCCGGGCCCGCAGCACGAAGTTGACCACCTCGTGACGGAAGTCCTTGGGATTGGAGATGCCCGCCGGCTTCTCGATCTTCTCCAGCTCCTCGTTGAGGGACTGACGGTCGAACAGCTCGCCGGTCTCCGGGTCGCGATACTCCTGATCCTGGATCCAGAAGTCGGCGTAGGTGACGTAGCGGTCGAAGATGTTCTGACCGTACTCGGAGTAGGACTCGAGATAGGCGGTCTGGATCTCCTTGCCGATGAAGTCCACGTAGCGCGGCGCCAGGAACTCCTTGATGAAGCGCAGGTAGCGCTCGAAGGTCTCCTTGGGCAGCTGCTCCTGCTCGAGGCGCTGCTCGAGCACGTAGAGCAGATGCACCGGGTTGGCCGCCACCTCGTGGTTGTCGAAGTTGAACACCTTGGACAGGATCTTGAAGGCGAAGCGCGTGGAGAGCCCGTCCATGCCCTCGTCGACCCCGGCCGCGTCGCGGTACTCCTGGATCGACTTGGCCTTGGGATCGGTGTCCTTGAGGTTCTCGCCGTCGTAGACCCGCATCTTGGAATAGACGCTGGAGTTCTCCGGCTCCTTGAGCCGCGAGAGCACCGAGAACTGGGCCAGCATGCGCAGGGTGTCCGGCGCGCAGGGTGCCTCGTTGAGCGAGGAGTGCTCGAGCAGCTTCTTGTAGATGTTGATCTCTTCGGTCACCCGCAGGCAGTAGGGCACCTTGACGATGTAGACCCGGTCGAGGAAGGCCTCGTTGTTGCGGTTGTTGCGGAAGGCCTGCCACTCGCTCTCGTTGGAGTGCGCCAGCACGATGCCGTCGAACGGGATCGCGCCCATGCCCTCGGTGGGGTTGTAGTTGCCCTCCTGGGTGGCGGTCAGCAGCGGATGCAGCACCTTGATCGGCGCCTTGAACATCTCGACGAACTCCATCAGGCCCTGGTTGGCCCGGCACAGGCCGCCGGAGAAGCTGTAGGCGTCGGGATCGTCCTGGGAATAGAGCTCGAGCTGGCGGATATCCACCTTGCCGACCAGCGAGGAGATGTCCTGGTTGTTCTCGTCGCCGGGCTCGGTCTTGGCGATGGCGATCTGATTGAGCCGCGACGGGTAGAGCCGCACCACCCGGAACTGGCTGATGTCACCGCCGGCCTCCTTGAGGCGCTTGGCGGCCCAGGGCGACATCACGCTCTTCAGGCAGCGCGGCGGGATGCCGTATTCCTTCTCGAGCAGCTCGCCGTCGTGCTCGGGCGAGAACAGCGCCAGCGGGGATTCCTGCACCGGCGAGCCCTTGATGGCGTAGAACGGCACGTGCTCCATCAGCAGCTTGAGCCGCTCGGCCAGCGACGACTTGCCGCCGCCGACCGGGCCGAGCAGGTAGAGGATCTGCTTCTTCTCCTCGAGCCCCTGGGCGGCATGCCGGAAGTAGGCGACGATCTGCTCGATCGCCTCCTCCATGCCGTAGAACTCGGAGAACGCCGGATAGCGGCGGATGACCTTGTTGGAGAAGATACGCGACAGGCGAGGATCCTTGGCCGTGTCGATCACCTCGGGCTCGCCGATGGCTTCCAGCATTCGTTCGGCCGCACTGGCGTAGGCCGAGGGATCCTCACGGCAGAGTTCCAGGTACTCCTGCAGGCTCATTTCCTCCTGCAGGGTTCGTTCGAAGCGGTTCTGCACATGATCGAAGATGCTCATCGATGCCTCCTTAAAGCCCGGGACTCCGGCTTGGCGGTCCTCGCCCTGCTGGCCGGGTCGGTAGCTTCAGCGTAGCCAGCTCGACCGGACGATGGTGCCCGGAACCTTCAACGCAGGGCTGCACTCCCTATGAGCCCACGAACCCGAAGCGGTTCATCCCGAGAGGGACAGATTTTCAACGAACGCGGCCTGCTCCCCTCCCTAGAGCGTGGCGGCCAGCCGCACGCCCTGGTCGATGGCGCGCCGGGCATCGAGC
This sequence comes from Halomonas smyrnensis AAD6, assembly GCF_000265245.1. Lineage (GTDB taxonomy): Bacteria > Pseudomonadota > Gammaproteobacteria > Pseudomonadales > Halomonadaceae > Halomonas > Halomonas smyrnensis. The sequence goes on along the minus strand of NZ_AJKS02000001.1, from coordinate 266,052 downwards.
TCGGCGGCCTCGTCGGCGCCGCCGATGACATGAACCGACACGCCGGCCGCTCGCAGCGGTTCGAGCATGTCGCGCACCGACTCCTGACCGACGCATACCACGACGCTGTCGACCTCGAGCAGCCTCGGCTCGCCGTCGACGCGGACATGCAGGCCGGCGTCGTCGATGCCGACGTATTCGCAGCCGGCCAGCATCTCGACGCCGCGGTGGCGCAGCGAGGCACGATGGACCCAGCCGGTGGTAGCGCCGAGCCCGCGACCGGGCTTCGACGCCTTGCGCTGCAGCAGGGTGACCCGCCGCGGCACCGAGGGCCTGATCGGCGCCCGCAGCCCGCCCGGCGAGGCCACCGAGAGGTCCACGCCCCACTCGGCGCACCAGGCCTCGGCGTCCAGGGCGGGGTGGCCGGCATGGGTGAGCAGTTCCGCCACGTCGAAGCCGATGCCCCCGGCACCGATGATCGCCACCCTCGGCCCCACCCGCTCCGGCTGCTGAATCGCTAGCGGATAGGCCATCACCTTCGGGTGATCGATGCCCGGCAGCGCGAGGGCCCGCGGCCGCACGCCGGTGGCCAGCACCACCTCATCGAAGTCGCGAAGTTCGTGGAGCCCGGGCGCGACGCCGAGCCGCACGCTCACGCCACGCCGGTCGAGCATGGTGCGGAAATAGCGCAGCGTCTCGTCGAACTCCTCCTTGCCGGGAATCCGCCGGGCATGGTTGAACTGCCCGCCCAGCTCGGCCTGGCGCTCGAACAGCGTGACCGCATGGCCGCGCTCGGCGGCGGTGACCGCCGCGGCGAGCCCGGCGGGACCGCCGCCCACCACGGCGATGCGCCTGACCGAGCCGGCCGGCGCGATCGCAAGCTCGGTCTCGTGACCGGCCCGCGGATTGACCAGGCACGAGGTCGTCTTGCCCTGGAAGGTGTGGTCGAGACAGGCCTGGTTGCAGGCGATGCAGGTGTTGATCTCGCCGCTCCGCCCCTCGCGGGCCTTGGCCACCCAGGCCGAGTCGGCCAGGAAGGGGCGCGCCATGGAGACCATGTCCGCCACGCCGTCGGCCAGCAGCCGCTCGGCCACCCCGGGCATGTTGATGCGATTGGTGGCGATCAGCGGCACCGGCAACTCATCGCGCATGCGCCGCGAGACCTCGGCGAACAGCGCCCGCGGCACGCTGGTGACGATGGTCGGCACCCTTGCCTCGTGCCAGCCGATGCCGCCGTCGATGGCATCGGCGCCGGCCTCGGCCACCGCGCGCCCCAGGGCGACCACCTCGTCATGGGTGCTGCCCTCCTCCACCAGGTCGATCATCGACAGCCGGAACAGGATCAGCGCCTCGGGCCCCAGAGCCCGGCGAATCCGCCGCACCGCCTCCACCGGGAAGCGAATGCGGTTGGCGAAGCCACCGCCCCATTCGTCCTCGCGGTGATTGGTGCGGCGGCACACGAACTGATTGATCAGATAGCCCTCGGAGCCCATGACCTCGACGCCGTCGTAGCCGGCCTCCCGAGCCAGCCGGGCGCATCGGACGTAGTCGTCCAGGGTGCGTTCGATCTCGTCGGCGCCGAGGGCACGCGGCTCGCGCGGATTGATCGGCGCCCGGATCGCCGAGGGCGCCACCGGCGCGTCCGTGTAGGCGTAGCGGCCGGCGTGCAGGATCTGCAGGCAGATATGGCCGCCCTCGGCGTGGACCGCCTCGACCAGGCGGCGGTGTTCGGCCACCTGTTCGGGCCGCTCCAGGGTCGCGCCGCCGGCGAAGACCGCCCCCTCGGCATTGGGCGCGATGCCGCCCCCGACGATCAGCGACACGCCCGCCCGGGCGCGCTCGGCATAGAAGGCGGCCAGGCGTTCGAAACCGCCGGGCATTTCTTCCAGGTTGGTGTGCATAGAGCCCATCACCACCCGATTGGGAAGGCGCAGCGGGCCCAGTGCGATGGGGCGAAAAAGATTCGGAAAGTCAGCCACGCTCGAGCACCCTCGGACCGTCGACAGAAATTAAAACAACTGTATGACAGACTCGCGGGCAGCGCAAAAATCGCGTCGGCTTTGTCAGGGGAAGGAGCGGTGAAAGGCGAAGCGTTGATGGCGAAAAATCGAGGCTTCAGACAACAGAAAAGCCCCGTGGCGTGAGCCACGGGGCCTTGGGAATTCTGAGCAGATGGCGGACCGGACGGGACTCGAACCCGCGACCTCCGGCGTGACAGGCCGGCATTCTAACCAACTGAACTACCGGTCCGCGTGGTGGGCGATACTGGACTCGAACCAGTGACCCCCAGCATGTGAGGCTGGTGCTCTAACCAACTGAGCTAATCGCCCACGCGGTACTGCTTAGATTGTGCGTCATCGTGGCGGACCGGACGGGACTCGAACCCGCGACCTCCGGCGTGACAGGCCGGCATTCTAACCAACTGAACTACCGGTCCGCAAGTGATGATGCGGTACAGAAAACGCTGGCGGACCGGACGGGACTCGAACCCGCGACCTCCGGCGTGACAGGCCGGCATTCTAACCAACTGAACTACCGGTCCGCACTCGTTTCTGCGATGCAATCGGCCACCGTCTTCGACGATGGTGGGTGGTACAGGGATCGAACCTGTGACCCCCAGCTTGTAAGGCTGGTGCTCTCCCAGCTGAGCTAACCACCCCCGGTCACATGGCGCTGCATTCTACGGAAACTGCGTTCATTGTCAACGCGTTTTTTTCATCTTCGTGTCGAACGGTCGGCGGATAACGCCAGGCCATTCATCCACTTGGCCGCTACCGATGGCCGACGGCCCGACGCTCCATGGCCGCGGCGATGGCCGTCGCGCCCTCCTCGATCAAAGCCGCCTGATCGCGCCCGGAGGCACGGCGCGGCTTCCAGTCATGATCGCCGTCCTCCAGCCAGTGCAGTTCGGCGCAGGCCGGCAGCGCATAGCCGGCCACCTGCTCGCGAGTGCCGAAGGGATCGCGGGTGCCCTGCACCACCAGGGTCGGGCAGTTCAGGCTCGGCCAGTGCTCGAGGCGCAGCGACTCGGGCTTGCGCGGCGGATGAAAGGGATAGCCGCAGAGCGCCAGGCCGTCGGCGGCGGCGCGGGCCGCCAGCAGGCTGGCCACTCGACCGCCCATGGACTTGCCGCCCAGCCACAGCGGCCCCGGCTCGCGCCGCTGCACCGCGTCGCGCCAGGCGGCGAACTCCTCGGTCAGGCGATCGACCCGCGGCGGCGGGCGCCGACGCCCTTCCTCGCGCATGCGCTGCATGTAGGCGAACTCGAAGGCCAGGGTCTGCACCCCGCGCTCGGCCAGCGCTCGCCGGAGGCGCTGCATGAAGTCGGCGTCCTGCCCGGCGCCGGCCCCGTGCGCCAGCAACAGGCGACCGATACGGGCCTCGCCGCGGATCGCCAGCGGCCCCAGCGCCTCGAGATGGAGAATATTTTCGCCTTCAGTCATTGTATACACTTATTGGATACATTTAATCTTTTCGCCTAACGTACAAGAAGACGCTTCCCGTCGGGCGCCTCACACTGGGCGTCCTGACCGCCCCCGACTTGACCGTCATCATCATGTGGGCAAAAGCCTTGGTCTAGACTGCTGCCCAAGCGCGACTCCCTCCACCGCGTTCGATGGAACCCGACATGAGCACAGCACTGGAACACCCCACCTACAACTACAAGGTCGTGCGACAGTTCGCGATCATGACCGTGGTATGGGGCATCGTGGGCATGGTCCTCGGTGTCACGATCGCCGCCCAGCTGGTCTGGCCGGAGCTGAACCTGGGACTGCCCTGGACCAGCTTCGGCCGGCTTCGCCCGCTGCACACCAACGCCGTGATCTTCGCCTTCGGCGGTTCGGCGCTGTTCGCCACCTCCTACTATGTGGTGCAGCGAACCTGCCAGACGCGGCTGATCTCGGACCGATTGGCCGCCTTCACCTTCTGGGGCTGGCAGGCGGTGATCGTCTCGGCGGTCATCACGCTGCCGCTGGGCTACACCGAGGTCAAGGAATACGCCGAACTGGAATGGCCGATCGACATCCTGCTCGCGGTGGTGTGGATCGCCTACGCCATCGTCTTCCTCGGCACCATCAAGCAGCGCCGCACCTCGCACATCTACGTGGCCAACTGGTTCTACGCCGCCTTCATCCTCACCGTGGCGGTGCTGCACATCGTCAACAGCGCGGCGCTGCCGGTCTCGGCCATGTACTCGATCTCGCTGTATTCCGGCGCCGTCGATGCCATGACCCAGTGGTGGTACGGCCACAACGCGGTGGGCTTCTTCCTGACCGCCGGCTTCCTGGGCATGATGTACTACTTCGTGCCCAAACAGGCCGAGCGTCCGGTCTACTCCTACCGGCTGTCGATCGTCCATTTCTGGGCGCTGATCATGGTCTACATGTGGGCCGGCCCTCACCACCTGCACTATACCGCCCTGCCCAACTGGGCCCAGTCGCTGGGCATGGTGATGTCGATCATCCTGCTGGCGCCCTCCTGGGGCGGCATGATCAACGGCATGATGACCCTCTCCGGCGCCTGGCATAAGCTGCGCACCGACCCCACCCTGCGCTTCCTGGTGGTGGCGCTGTCGTTCTACGGCATGTCGACCTTCGAGGGCCCGATGATGGCGGTGAAGACCGTCAACGCCCTCTCCCACTACACCGACTGGACCATCGGCCACGTCCACGCCGGCGCCCTGGGCTGGGTGGCGATGATCACCATCGGCTCCATGTACCACCTGATCCCGCGGCTCTACGGGCGCACCGAGATGTACTCGGTGTCGCTGATCGCCGTGCACTTCTGGCTGGCCACCGTCGGCACCGTGCTCTACATCGCCGCCATGTGGGTCAACGGCATCCTGCAGGGCCTGATGTGGCGCGCGGTGAACCCCGACGGCACCCTGATGTACACCTTCATCGAATCCGTCGAGGCCAGCGGCGCCGGCTACGTCGTGCGCACCGTGGGCGGGCTTTGCTGGGTGGTCGGCATGCTGATCATGGCCTTCAACGTCTTCATGACCGTGCGCCGCCAGCAGAGTCTGCAGCGGCCGCAGACCCAGGCCGCGGCCTGAGCCAACAGGGAACGAGAACACAGCCATGAGACACGAGATCGTCGAAAAGAACGTGGGCCTGCTCGCCGTGCTGGTGCTGGTGGTGATCAGCTTCGGCGGCCTGGCCGAGGTCGTGCCGCTGTTCTTCCAGAAGCAGACCACCGAGCCGGTGGAAGGGCTCGAGCCGCTCGAACCGCTGGAGCTCGCCGGGCGCGACATCTACCGCCGCGAGGGCTGCGTGGGCTGCCATTCGCAGATGATCCGCCCCTTCCGCGCCGAGACCGAGCGCTACGGCCACTACAGCGTGGCCGGCGAATCGGTCTACGAGCACAACTTCCTGTGGGGCTCCAAGCGCACCGGCCCGGACCTGGCCCGGGTCGGCGGCCGCTACAGCGACGACTGGCACCGCGCGCACCTCTACAACCCGCGCGACGTGGTGCCGGAATCGATCATGCCGGCCTATCCCTGGCTGTTCGAGAACGTCCTCGACGGTGAGCAAGTCGCCAACCGCATGCGCGCCATGCGCACCCTGGGCGTGCCCTACACCGAGGAGCAGATCGCCGGCGCCCGCGACGAGGTCCGCGGCGAGCGCGAGATCACCGCCCTGGTGGCCTACCTGCAACAGCTCGGCACCGTGCTGAAGGACGCGCGCTGACATGGACATGGGAACGCTACGCGGCATCATCACCGGCCTGCTGCTGATCGGCTTCATCGGCCTGGTCTGCTGGGCCTATTCGAAGCGGCGCAAGCCGGACTTCGACGAGGCGGCCAACCTGCCCTTCGCCGACGAGGACGAGCCGTCATCCCCCGACACCGGCGCCGGTCAGGCACGCGCTCGACAAGAACAGGGAGACCGTGACACATGAGCTCACTTTGGAATGACGTCCTGCCCGGCTTCTGGAGCGCCTGGATCATCGTCATCACGCTGGGCACCATCGTCATCAGCGCCTGGCTGCTGTTCGCCAACCGCAAGACCGACAAGGCCGCCGATGCCGAGGGCAACGTCGAGACCACCGGCCATGCGGCCGACGAGATCGAGGAATACGACAACCCGCTGCCCCGCTGGTGGTTCCAGCTCTACGTCGGCACGGTGATCTTCGCCCTGGGCTATCTGGTGCTCTATCCCGGCCTCGGCAACTACGCCGGGCTGCTGGGCTGGACCCAGGAGAACCAGTGGGAGGCCGAGGTGGCCCGCGCCGAGGAGCGCTACGCGCCGATCTTCGAGCAGTACCAGCAGGTGCCGATCCCGGCGCTGGCCGAGGACGGCGAGGCCATGCGGGTCGCCGAACGGCTGTTTCTCAACAACTGCGCGATCTGTCACGGCGCCAACGCCCAGGGCGGCTACGGCTTCCCCGACCTGACCGACGACGCCTGGCTCTACGGCGGCACCCCCGAGGCCATCGTCGCGACCCTCACCAACGGCCGCAACGGTCTGATGCCGGCCTGGCAGCAGCTCGGCGAGGACAACATCGAGAACCTCACCCAGCACGTGCTGTCGCTGTCCGGCCGGGCCGAGGACGCCCAGCGCGCCGAGCAGGGCGCGGCGGTGTTCGCCTCGGTGTGCGCGGCCTGTCACTCTCCCGACGGCACCGGCAACCAGGCCCTGGGAGCCCCCGACCTGACCGACGACGCCTGGCTGTATCGCCGGCCCGGCCAGCCGCTGGAGGCCTCCATCCGCCAGACCCTGCGCAACGGCCGCAACGGCCACATGCCGGCCCAGGCCGCCTATATCGGCGAGGACAAGGTCCACCTGGTGGCCGCCTACGTCTACGGCCTCAGCCGCCGCGACTGAGCCCGGGCGGCGGGGCGCCCCGCCCCGCCGCCATCCTCCCGCGCGAGGCCGCCTGCCGAGAGCCTGCCATGAGCGACAAGATTCCCCACCGCGACATCACCGACGCCGGCGACACCGTCAGCCAGGCGATGTACGCCCGCCGCCGCCACCTCTACGTGCGCGAGATCAAGGGCGTCTTCCAGCGCCTGCGGCGCAGCGCCAACTGGGCGTTGATGCTGGCCTACTTCCTGATCCCGTGGATTCCCTGGGGCGACCGCCCGGCGGTATGGTTCGACCTGCCCGGCCGCGAGTTCCACCTCTTCGCCGCCACCTTCTATCCCCAGGAGTTCATGCTGCTCTCCTGGCTGCTGATCATCTGCGCCTTCGGGCTGTTCTTCATCACCGTGTTCGCCGGCCGCGTGTGGTGCGGCTACACCTGCCCGCAGAGCGTCTGGACCTTCCTGTTCATCTGGGTCGAGCACCGCCTCGAGGGCCCGCGCAACCGCCGCATCAAGCTCGACAAGCGCGGCTGGGACGCCGACAAGCTGCGCCGCAAGCTCGGCAAGCACGTCGTCTGGCTGGCCATCGCCGCCGCCACCGGCCTGACCTTCGTCGGCTACTTCACGCCGATCCGCGAGCTGGCGGTGCAGCTGCCGGCCCTCGAGGCCCACGGCTGGTCGTACTTCTGGGTCGGCTTCTTCACCCTGTTCACCTACCTCAACGCCGGCTGGCTGCGCGAGCAGGTGTGCATCTACATGTGCCCCTACGCCCGCTTCCAGTCGGTGATGTTCGACGCCAACACCCTGATCGTCTCCTACGACGCCGATCGCGGCGAGCCGCGCGGCGCGCGCAGCCGGCGCCTCGACCATGACGAGGCTCGCGAGGCCGGCCACGGCGACTGCATCGACTGCGATCTCTGCGTGCAGGTCTGCCCTACCGGCATCGACATCCGCGACGGCCTGCAGTACGAATGCATCACCTGCGCGGCCTGCATCGATGCCTGCGACGGCGTCATGGATCGCATGGGCTATCCCCGCGGGCTGATCCGCTATACCACCGAGAACGCCCTCGAGGGCAGGCCCTCGCACCTGCTGCGCCCGCGCCTGCTCGGCTATCTGGCCGTGCTGCTGGTGATGATCGGGCTGTTCGCCTGGGCGGTCGGCGACCGCACCCCGCTGGGCTTCGAGGTGGAGCGCGGTCGCCAGCAGCTGTTCCAGATGACCGACGACGGCAGAATCCGTAACGTCTACACCCTGACGGTGCGCAACCTGGACCGCGAGGACCACGCCTACCGCCTCGCGGCCTCGGGCCTCGAGGGCCTGGCCCTCGACACCGACCGGGTCAGCGTGCCCGCCGGCGAGTCGCGCCGGCTGGTGGTCGAGGTCACCGCACCGCGCGACGCCCTGGCACGCCCCAGCCACGAGATCCGGCTGCGCCTCGAGGCCATCGACGATCCCGATATCCGCCTCGAGCGCGACGGCCGCTTCATAGGAGAGACCCGCTGATGACGGCGGAACACGAGACCATCCCGCCCTGGTACAAGCAGTTCTGGCCCTGGTTTTTGATCGGCCTGCTGGGCGCCTCGGTGACCTTCAGCCTGGTCTACCTGGCGCTCTCGATTCACTACTTCGACGGCACCGTGGCGGAGGACTATTACAAGGAAGGCCTGGCCATCAACCAGCAGATCGCCAAGCAGGAAGAGGCCCGGGCGCTGGGGCTCTCGGCCGCCCTGCGCGCCGATCCGACCACCGGCGACCTGGTGATCGACCTGGCCGGCGAGGCCCGCCCGGAGCGGCTGACCCTGACGCTGATCTTCCCCACCGAGAGCCAGCGCGACCGCCGGCTGACCCTCGAGCACGTGCGCGCCGGGCGCTACGTCACCATGCTCGAGGCGCCCCTGCGGCATCGCTGGTATCTGCACCTGGAGCCCGACGACGGCGGCGAACCCGCCTGGCGACTCACCGGCGAGGCCCGCTTCCCCGCCGACGGCGACATCGACCTGGCGCCCGGGGTCTGAGCGGCGCCATGACCGCGACCGCCCCGACCGCCGCCAGGGCCGAGACCGCCGCCTGCTACCACTGCGGCGCCAGTGTGCCCAAGGGCGCGCCCTGGACCCTGACCCTCGACGGCGCCGAGCATCCGCTGTGCTGTCCTGGCTGCGAGGCGGTGGCCCATGCCATCGTCGACGGCGGCCTGGCCGGCTACTACCGCTTTCGCAGCGAGCTGCCCGCGCGCCCCGACGACCGTCGCGCCGCCGAGTCCGAGACCTGGGCGGTGTTCGACGACCCGGGCCTGCAGGCCCGCTTCGTGCACCGGGACGACGACGGCGTCCACGCCACCCTGGCGGTGGAGGGCATCACCTGCGCGGCCTGCGCCTGGCTGATCGAGCATCGCCTCAACGCCCTCGACGGCGTTCGCGCCAGCGCCGTGAACCTCGCCCATCATCGGGTCCGGGTCGCCTGGGATCCGGCGCGCCTCGCCTTCTCGCGGCTGCTCGCCGAGCTGGCCGCCATCGGCTACCCGGCCCAGCCCTACGAGCCCGACGAGGCCCAGCGCCGCCTGCAGCGCGAGGAACACCGCCAGATCCGCCGGCTGATCGTGGCCGCGGTGGGCATGATGCAGGTGGCGATGTTCTCGATCCCCTTCTACGTGTCCGGCGACGACGGCCTGGGCGGCGACTTCGATACCCTCTTCCACTGGCTGGCCTTCGCCCTGACCACGCCGGTGGTGCTCTACTCGGCCCAGCCGTTCTTCGGCGGCGCGTGGCGCGACCTGCGCAACCGCCGGCTGGGCATGGACGTGCCGGTGTCGCTGGCCATCGCCGGCGTCTATTTCGCCAGCACCTGGGCGCTGCTGGTCGGCCACGGCGACGTCTACTTCGACTCCGCGGCCATGTTCACCTTCTTCCTGCTGGCCGGCCGCTTCCTGGAGGTCCGCGCCCGGCGACGCGGCGGGCGCCGCGGCAACGCCCTGGCCGGGATGCTGCCGCTGTCGGCGATCCGCCTCGACGAGGGCGACGAGGAGCGCCTCCTGCCCGCCAGCGAGCTGGCCGCCGGCGACCGGGTGCTGGTCAGGCCCGGCCACGGCGTGCCCGCCGACGGCGTGATCGAGCAGGGCGCCTCGAGCCTCGACGAGTCGATGCTCAGCGGCGAGGCGCTGCCGGTGACGCGCGGCGTGGGCGACGCCGTGACCGGCGGCAGCCACAACGTCGAGAGCCCGCTGACGGTGCGCGTGACCCGGGCCGGCCCCGATGCCCGGGCGGCGCAGCTGCTCGACCTCACCGACCGCGCCTTCGCCGAACGCCCGCGCATCGCGCGCCGGGCCGCCCGGCTGGCGCATCACTTCGTGCTCCAGGTGCTGCTGATCGCCGCCACCACCGGGCTCGCCTGGTCGTTCATCGACCCCGAGCGGGCCTTCTGGGTGACGCTCTCGGTGCTGGTGGTCAGCTGCCCCTGCGCCCTGGCGCTGGCCACGCCCACCGCCCTGACCGCCGCCCACGGCCGGCTCCACCGGCGCGGCGTGCTGCTGACCCGCGCCGACGCCCTGGAGACCCTGCCGCGCCTCGACCGGATGATCTTCGACAAGACCGGCACCCTGACCCGCGGCGAGATGACGCTAGAGCGCACGGTCGCGCTTTCCGGCGACGATCCCGAGCGCCTGGCGGCCGTGGCCGCGGCCCTGGAGGCCCACTCCGAGCATCCCATCGCCCGCGCCTTCCGCCCCCACCGCCGCGCCGGCATCAGCGCCCATGATGTCATCGCCCGTCCCGGCCGGGGCCTCGCCGGCGTCATCGACGGCCGCCCCTGGCGGCTCGGCCGGCCCGCCTTCGCGGCCCCGGACGCCCCGCCGGCGCCCCCGGACACTGACGCCGGAAACGGCCACTGGCTGCTGCTCGCCGAGGACGGCCAGCCGCGGGCCTGGTTCGCCCTAGGCGACCGGCCCCGGGAGGACGCCGCCGCCACCGTCGCCGCGCTGGCGGCGCGGGGCATCGCGGTGGAACTGCTGTCCGGCGACGCCGAGGCGCCTACCCGGGCGCTGGCCGAGCGGCTGGGCATCGACGCATGGCGCGCCGGCGCCAGCCCCGAGGACAAGCTCGCCCGGCTGCGCGAGTGCCAGGCCGACGGCCAGCGGGTAGCCATGGTCGGCGACGGCATCAACGACGTGCCGGTGCTGGCCGGGGCCGACCTCGCCATCGCCATGAACGGCGCCACCGACCTCGCCCGCACCCGGGCCGACGCCGTGCTGCTCGGCCCGCGCCTCGGGCGCCTGGTCGAGGCCGTCGACATCGGCCGTGCCACCCGCCGCAACATCCGCCAGAACCTGGGCTGGGCGCTGGCCTACAACCTGCTGGCCCTGCCGCCGGCGGCGCTGGGCTGGGTGCCCCCCTGGCTGGCGGCGCTGGGCATGTCGGCGAGCTCGCTGGTGGTGGTCGCCAACGCTCTGCGCCTCACGCGCCGGCCGCTGCCCGACATTCCCGTGGATTCCCCCGCCCAGGACGCCCCATGAGCATTCTCTACCTGCTGATCCCGCTGTCGCTGATCCTGCTCGGCCTGGCCGTCTGGGCCTTCTTCTGGGCCGTGCGCCACGACCAGTTCGAGGACCTGGAAGGCCCGGCCCACCGCATCCTGTTCGACGATGACGACCCGCCCGGGGAGGCGCCCCGCCGGCACGACGACGCCGACGCGCCGACCGGGAAACACGACAAGGAAGCCTGAATGAATCCGTCTGGACTCGATCTTCCGCCGCTGGCCGCGGCCTTCGTCTTCGGCCTGCTGGGCGGCGCCCACTGCATCGGCATGTGCGGCGGCATCATGAGCGCCCTGAGCTTCGCCGTGCCACCGAGCCTGCGCCATCCGGCCCGGCTCGGCGGGCTGCTGCTGGGCTACAACCTGGGGCGCATCGCCAGCTACATGGCTGCCGGCGCCCTGGCCGCCGGCCTCGGCACCCTGGTCGGCCTGGCCCCGGGGATCCGCCAGGCGCTCCAGGTCCTGGCCGCGGTGATGCTGATCCTGATGGCGCTCTACATCGCCGACTGGTGGAAGGGGCTGCTGGGGGTCGAGGCGCTCGGCAGGCGCCTGTGGCGCCATCTGGAGCCGCTCGGACGGCGACTGATGCCGGTGGTGACGCTGCCCCAGGCCGTGACCCTGGGCGCGGTCTGGGGCTGGCTGCCCTGCGGGCTGGTCTACTCGATGCTGACCTGGAGCCTGGCCGGCGCCGACCCGCTGCGAGGCGCGGCACTGATGGGCGCCTTCGGGCTCGGCACCCTGCCGGCGCTGCTCGCTACCGGCCTGGCCGCGCGACGGCTCGGCGCCCTGATCCGTCATCCGGCCACCCGCACCCTGGCGGCGCTGGCGATCATCGGCTTCGCCCTGTGGCAGCTGTGGGGCCTGTGGCCGGGCGCGATGGAGATGGCCCACGACGCCGGGCACGCCGGGCACGCCGGGCACGCCGGGCACGCCGGGCATCATTGAGCCGCTAACGCCCGCACGTTTGACCCAGCGCAACACCCCTGGGGGCCGCGAGCACTAGCCTGACGACATGAACGCTCGGAACTCCGCGATGTCCGTCACCCTTCCCGCCGACTTCGGCGCCGACGACTACGCCGCGGCGCTGACCGCCAGCAATACCCAGGCCCGCCCGCTGTCGCTGCATCTGCGCCTGCCGCTTCGCCACGACGTGGATGCCCGCGGCGACGGCAAGGACATGGATCCCTTCGAGGTCGATCTGGCCCGGCTCGACCGCGAGATGGTGCTGGTGCGACGCTGCCTGGCGCCGGAGCGACGCCTGGAGGCCCTGCACTGGGGAAGCGGCCTCCCGCCTTCGCTGACCCTGTCGCAGATGAGCGGCCTCGTCGACCGGCTCGCCTCCCGCTTCCCCTTCGAACCGGGGCGCCCGCGCGACTTCACCGTCGAGCTCGACCCCCGCGCCACGGATCTGCTCACCCTGCGTCACCTGGAGGCCCTGGGCTTCAACCGGCTGAAGCTGATCATGCGCCTGCCCGCGGCCGGCCGCCTGGACGCCCTGCCCCGCCTGCAGTCACGCGTCGAGCCGCTGCTCGACGAGACCGTGCGCATGGGCTGGCACTCGCTGAACCTGGTGCTGATCGTGGCGCCGACGATCCCGCCGCGGGAGGCCGTCGCCGCGCTCGCCGCGCTGCTGCCCATGACGCCGCCGCGCCTCTCCCTGCGCCCGGAGCCCGCCTGGCAGGAGGGAGAATCGACGCTGCCGACGGCGCTGCTGGCCCGGGTCGACGAACGCCTGGCCGAGGCCGGCTACCGGGCACTGGGACACGGTTCCTACGCCCGTCGGGGCGCCGCCCTGGAGGATGCCCTCGCCCAGGCGCGTCGCGAACGGGCGCGCGACCGACTGGGGCTCGGCACCGGCGCCATCTCGCGGCTGCCCGACGCCGTGGCCTGCAACGCCACCTCGCCCCGGGACTACGCGGCGGCGCTGAACGACGGTCGGCTCGCCACCGCCTCGGGGCGCTGGCGGCATGCTCGCCCGCCCGGCCCCGGCCTGGCCTGAGACTCGCCCAAGGGATGCTATGCCCGAACCGGGGCTATCCGCCATAATGGGGGAGGCAAGCCCCGATCAAGGAGGACAGCATGCCCGACACCGCAGCCGGCCGGCGCCGTTCCCTGCTGCACGAGACCCGCTGCCGGACCTGCAGCCTGAGTTCCCTGTGCCTGCCCCTGGCCCTGGAACTGGAGGACCTCGACGAGTTCGATGCCATCATCCGGCGCCGACCGCCGCTCAAGAAGGGCGAGTCGCTGTTCCGCCAGGGCAGCCCCTTCACCAGCGTCTACGCGGTGCGCTCCGGCAGTCTCAAGCAGGTCACCAGCGAAGGCGGCGGCACGGATCAGCTGACCAACTTCTACCTGCCCAGCGAACTGGTGGGGCTCGACGGCATCGACGAGTCGAGCTATCCGGGCTCGGTCATCGCGCTCGAGACCACCACCGTGTGCGAGATTCCGTTCGACCGCCTCGACGCCCTCTCCGAGCGCCTGCCGGAGCTTCGTGCCCAGCTGTATCGCAGCATGAGCAAGGAGATGCGCGACGACCGCCGCATGATGCGCCTGCTGTCGCGCAAGACCGCCGACCAGCGCCTGGCCACCTTCTTCGCCAGCCTCTCCGATCGCTTCCGCCGCCGCGGCTACTCCGCCTACAGCTTCCGCCTCTCCATGTCCCGGGCCGACATCGGCAACTACCTGGGCCTTGCCGTGGAGACCGTCAGCCGCATCCTGGGACGCTTCCAGCAGCAGGGCCTGGTGGCCGTGTCCGGCCGCGAGGTGAACATCCTCGACCTGGACGCCCTGGCCGAGCTGGCAGAGGAAGAGGGCTGCCGCTGACGGCGCCAAGCGCCAAGCGCCAAGCGCCAAGCGCCAAGCGCCAAGCGCCAAGCGCCAAGCGCCAAGCGCCAAGCGCCAAGCGCCAAGCGCCAAGCGCCAAGCGCCAAGCGCCAAGCGCGGCAGAATGATGTCATGGCCATTGTTGACGTCAACGAAGAAACCCACAGGACTCGACGTCCCGTGGGTTTCTCATCGGCTTCCTCGACATCTGCCACCCGTTACTGAGCAGCCGGGCGCTTGCCGCTAGGCGCTACTCACTCGTTATGCAGGTCGATGCGATCGGCCTGCATCTTGGCCTGCTTGTCCTCCAGCCCGGCGAAGTCGAACAGCTCGCGGTCGGCCAGCTGCGAGGGCGCGACGTTGGTGACCGCCTTGAACATGCTCTCCAGGCGACCGGGATGCTTGGCCTCCCACTCGGCGAGCATCTCCTTGACCACCTGACGCTGCAGGTTGGGCTGCGAGCCGCACAGGTTGCAGGGAATGATCGGGAAGGCCATGCGCTCGGAAAATTCGGCGATGTCGGCCTCGCGGCAGTAGGCCAGCGGGCGGATGACGATGTTCTTGCCGTCGTCGGAGAGCAGCTTGGGCGGCATCGACTTGAGGCTGCCGCCGAAGAACATGTTGAGGAACAACGTCTCGAGGATGTCCTCGCGGTGATGGCCCAGCGCGATCTTGGTGGCCCCGATCTCCTCGGCGTAGCCGTAGAGGGAGCCGCGGCGCAGCCGCGAGCAGAGCGCACAGGTGGTCTTGCCTTCCGGGGTCTTCTCCCTGACCACCGAGTAGGTGTCGCGCTCGAGGATGTGGTAGTCCACGCCGAGGCCGTCCAGGTACTCGGGCAGCACGTGCTCGGGGAAGCCGGGCTGCTTCTGGTCGAGGTTCACCGCCACCAGCGAGAAGTTCACCGGCGCGTTACGCTGCAGGTTCCGGAGAATCTCCAGCATGGTGTAGCTGTCCTTGCCGCCGGACAGGCACACCATCACCTTGTCGCCTTCGCGGATCATGTCGAAGTCGATGATCGCATTGCCGACCTGGCGCCGCAGGCGTTTCTGCAGCTTGTTGAACTCACGCTTGGCCTTGGCGTCGGGCGCCTCGGCGGACGGGGTCGACGGCTCGGCCGAAGCGGCCTCATCGGCGGGACGGGGATCGAAGGTCACGGCATCTTGCATGGTCGGGGCGCTGCCAGGGCATCGGGGAAAGGGAAAGGGCGCCTATCCTACCACCCTGCCGCGAGACTGGCGACGTGGTGCCCGCTCAGCCGCTGCGACGGGCGAGCACCGCATCGCGGTCCAGCCGCAGGTGCATCAGGGCGGTGGTCACGGCGGTGCCCAGCACGCTGTGACGCCCCATCAACGGCACCTCGAGCTGCTCGGCGACCCGCTCGAAGGCCGGCGCCACCTCGAGCCGCGAATGGTGGTGATGGCGCTGGTAGCGCTGCACCAGATCGATGCCGGCGTTGGGCAGCTCGAAGCCGAACCGGGCGCGCAGCTGGCGGTTGAGCAGCGCCAGATCGCGGTCCAGGCGCCAGCCCACCAGCGGCCGGTTGCCGACGAAGTCGAGCAGCCGCGCCAGCGCCTGGTCGATCGACACGCCGTCGTCGAGATCGATGCCGCGCAGGCCGTGGCGGCGCAGCGTCTCGGCGTCCACGCCCTCCGGGCGCGCCAGCCTGAGCTCCAGCGACTCGCTGGTCAGCACCCGGTCGCCGCGCAGCCGCACCGCGGCGATGGCCAGCGGCTCGGCGCCGCGCACGTCGCCGCCGGTCGACTGCACGGCCAGCGCTACCAGCTCCTCCCCGGTATAGGGACGGAACAGCCAGCCATACTGGCCATGGGCGTGGCGGTGAC
Source organism: Halomonas smyrnensis AAD6 (assembly GCF_000265245.1). GTDB lineage: Bacteria > Pseudomonadota > Gammaproteobacteria > Pseudomonadales > Halomonadaceae > Halomonas > Halomonas smyrnensis. The sequence continues at coordinate 250,077 of NZ_AJKS02000001.1, read as the reverse complement.
GGTCGACCAGGCGGCGCAGGGTCTTGAGCATGGGGAATTCCTTGTCGTGATCAGGCGTATTCGAGGTGATAGCGGTGAGAGAGGCGCTGCTTGAAGTCCTTGACGATATGCAGCGCCTCCCGGAGCAGGTCGCGCTCCAGCGACGACAGCGACTGCACCACCACCCGGTCCGGCTCGCCACCGTCGTCTTCGCCATCGCCGGCGAGGCGCGCCAGCTGCTGCTCGAGGCGCAGCTCGGTGAACAGCGACAGCGCCTCGCCCAGGTCCTCGGCGAAGCGCTCCTCGAGCCGGCCGTCGGCCGCCAGGGCGTCGAGGCGCTCCAGGGTCCCGGTGGCGAGGATGCCGCGCTCCAGCGCCATGACCCGCACGCCGTGCACGATGGGGAAGATGCCGCCCTTCTTGATGTCGATGCCGTGCTGCGGCTTCTTGAGCGAGCCGAACAGGGTCAGCGGCGTGGAGAAGCGCAGCACCGGACGGGCGAAATAGGAGAGCAGCAGCTCGTCCTTCGACGCCGCCTCGAACAGCGCCGCCCTCACCCGCTCGAGCAGCGCCGGATTGCCGGCCACGGCATGGGCATCGAGCATGATCGCCAGTTTCATCAGGCTGTCGCCGTCGCGGGCCTCCACCCAGCGCGCGATGCGCGCCTTCCACTGGCGCTCGGTGCCGACCCAGTCGGGGTTGGAGACCATGATGTTGCCCGGGCAGCGCGGGTAGCCCAGCCGGACCAGGGTCTCGGTGAACTCGGCCATGCGCTCCATGCAGTCCGGCCAGTCGAGGCCATCGTCGAGGATCAGGCCGTTGTCCTGGTCGGTCTTGAGCATCTGCTCGCCGCGCCCCTCGCTGCCCATCACCATCAGGCAGCTGTCGCGCTGCCGCCGCTCGGGCATCGAGAAGCCCCAGGCCTTGTGGATGATGCGGCCGTTGAGCGCCGCGAGCAGGCCCATGGCGAAGCGCAGCTTGACCCCCTGGGCCATCAGCGCGCCGGCCAGCTCGGCGGTGCGGCGGCTGGCGACGGCGAGCTGTTCCAGGTCGCCGGCCTGCTCGACCTGCAGGCTCACCACGTGGCTGCGGCTGGAGAAGTAGCTGAGCACGTCGGTCAGCTCCACCACGCCCACCGGCGCCTCGTCCTCGACGATCACCACCCGCTCGATGCGATGCCGGGTCATCAGCACCAGCACCTCGAACAGGTACTGATCGGGGCGCGCGGTGATCAACGAGCCCCGCGCCAGCGACGACAGCGGCGTCTGCTGGCCGAGCCCCTCGAGCACCAGGGCATCGAGCAGGTCGGTCTTGGTGACCATGCCCGGCCCGTCCTCGCCCTCCACCAGCAGGCTGTCGACGGCCTCGTCATGCAGCCGCCGCACCGCCTCGGCGATGGTCGTCTCGCCGGCCAGGCAGCGCGGCGGGCGCATGCAGTCCTCGGCGCGGGCCAGCATGAAGCCGGACATGGTCACCCCGCCGGCCGCGCGCTGCTCGGTCAGCAGCCGCGCCTTGTCGGCGAGGCGCTGGCGGAAGAAGGCGTCGAAGGCGGGATAGGCGGCGCACAGCTCGAGGAACAGCGCCCGGGGCAGCAGATAGCACAGCGATTCCTGCTCGGCGCGGAAGCGGTAGCGGCTCTGGCCGTTGAGGATGCTGATGGCGCCGAACAGGTCACCGCCGGTGTAGTGGCCGATGCGCTGACGCTCGCCGGGCTGGGTGGTGTCCAGCTCGGCGACCTCGCCCTTGTGGATGAGGAAGACGTTCTCGCCGGGCTGCCCGGCCTCGAGGATGATCTCGTCGCGATCGAAGTAGGCCAGGTCGAGCCCGCCGCGCACGCGCGCCCGCCCGGTCTCGTCGAGCAGGCTGAACGGCGCGTGGGAGAGATCGACGTCGACCATGGGAGCGGGTCCTCGTGCCGGGAATCGCCGCCGCCGGATCGTACGCATGAAGGCAGGCCTGGAGCGTGACGAACGAACCGGGAGCGACAGGGCTTTCACCCAGAGTAGCAACCCCCTTTCGCTACCAGAATCTAGACCATGGTGTTAGACATTCGCCGCCACACTTCTCGCCTAACCTTCTTCTTATACCAAAGTCATGCTCCGCTCGATCGGCCCGATGAAGGCCCTGGCGTTAGACCATGGTCATGGTCCTAGTCATCATTCGGATGCATGGATAGACCATCGTCCAACCCCTGCCGTCCGGCGCCACCGCCTGGACACGCAATGCCGACATAAGAAATTGATTTGCGTCAAAAAGGTGGTAACCACTTCGATCGCTTTACACTCATGATACGAAAGTCTGCGATGTTTTTTTCGGGATTGTTGACCAGCATTGTCGATGATCCCCGGGTGATGCCAATGCGTCGATAAGCGCTCCGTTCCTCGACAGGCACTTCATCATCCGACACGCCGCCGCGGTTCGGTCGACAGACCCCGGGAAGGCACCGTGGCGACACATGAACGCTGTGAGCGACTTCCCGAATCCAACAACAAGTGGAGAGCAACATCATGGCTGAAGAGACCCCCAATGCCGAAGCCTACTGGAAGGCCAACCTCCGATTGATCGCCGGCTGTCTGGTCGTCTGGGCAGCCGTCTCCTATGGCGGCGCCATCCTGCTGCGCCCGCTGCTCTCGGGCATTGCCGTGGGCGGCACCGACCTCGGTTTCTGGTTTGCCCAGCAGGGCTCCATCCTGACCTTCATCGGCCTGATCTTCTTCTACGCCTGGAAGATGAACCGGCTGGACAAGCAATTCGGGCTCGGGGAGTAACTCAGCATGAGTCAATTTGCCATCAACGTACTGTTCGTCGGTGCCTCCTTCGCCCTCTACATCGGCATCGCCATCTGGGCGAAGGCGGGGTCGACCAAGGATTTCTACGTCGCCGGCGGCGGGGTGCACCCGATCACCAACGGCATGGCCATCGGCGCCGACTGGATGTCCGCGGCCTCCTTCATCTCCATGGCCGGCCTGATCGCCGCCGGCGGCTACGCCAACTCCACCTTCCTGATGGGCTGGACCGGCGGTTACGTGCTGCTGGCCATGCTGCTGGCACCCTACCTGCGCAAGTTCGGCAAGTTCACGGTGCCGGAATTCATCGGCGACCGTTTCTACAGCAAGCAGGCCCGCATGGTCGCGGTGGTGTGCCTGATCGTGGCCTCGGTGACCTACGTCATCGGCCAGATGGCCGGCGCCGGCGTGGCCTTCTCGCGCTTCCTGGAAGTCGACGCCACCACCGGCCTGATCATCGCTGCCGTGGTGATCTTCTTCTACTCGGTGCTGGGCGGCATGAAGGGCATCACCTATACCCAGGTGGCCCAGTACATCGTGCTGATCATCGCCTATACCATCCCGGCGGTGTTCATCTCGCTGGAGCTGACCGGCAACCCGATTCCGGCGCTGGGCCTGTTCTCCGAGCACAGTGAATCCGGCATGCCGCTGCTGGCCAAGCTCAACGAGGTGGTCACCGCGCTCGGCTTCAACGAGTACACGGCGGACGTGGACAACAAGCTCAACATGGTGCTGTTCACCCTGTCGCTGATGATCGGTACCGCCGGTCTGCCCCACGTCATCATCCGCTTCTTCACCGTGCCGAAGGTCGCCGACGCGCGCTGGTCCGCCGGCTGGGCCCTGGTGTTCATCGGCCTGCTGTACCTGACCGCCCCGGCCGTGGCCTCCATGGCGCGCCTCAATATCGCCACCACCGTCTATCCCGACATGGGCGGCCAGGTCGAGAACGTCGCGGATGCCACCGCCAACCCGATCCTCTACGAGGAGCGCCCCGGATGGATCCGCACCTGGGAAGAGACCGGCCTGATCCAGTATGAGGACAAGAACAACGACGGCCGCATCCAGATCTACAACGACACCGAGGCCTTCGCCTCGACCGCCGAGCAACGCGGCTGGAACGGCAACGAGCTGTCGGTCAACAACGATATCCTGGTGCTGGCCAACCCCGAGATCGCCAATCTGCCGGGCTGGGTCATCGGCCTGATCGCCGCCGGCGGTCTCGCGGCCGCGCTGTCGACCGCCGCGGGCCTGCTGCTGGCCATCTCCTCGGCGATCAGCCACGACCTGATCAAGGGCGCCATCAACCCTCGCATCAGTGAGAAGGGCGAGCTGATGGCGGCGCGGATCTCGATGACGGTCGCCATCATCGTGGCCACCTACCTGGGCGCCAACCCGCCGGGCTTCGCCGCCCAGGTGGTGGCACTGGCCTTCGGCATCGCCGCCGCCTCGCTGTTCCCGGCGCTGATGATGGGCATCTTCTCCAAGCGGGTGAACAACCACGGTGCCATCGCCGGCATGCTCACCGGCCTGGTCTTCACCCTGGCCTACATCTTCGTCTACAAGGGCTGGTTCTTCATCCCGGGCACCAACAACCTGGCGGACACCCCGGAGAACTGGGTGCTGGGCATCTCGCCGCTGTCCATCGGCGCGGTCGGTGCGATCATCAACTTCGCCGTGGCCTTCACCGTCTCCAAGGCGACCGCCGCGCCGCCCCAGGAGATCCAGGACCTGGTCGAGAGCGTGCGCTATCCCAAGGGCGCTGGCACCGCCGTCGACCACTGAGTCATAATCCTTCCGGCGCCCGCGGGGCGCCGGCCCACTCTTCCATGTCGGGCTTCCTTCGGGAAGCCCGACGCATATCAGGACGACCTCGATGATTTGGCACTTGATCGCGGCGCTCGTCGCCGGACTCGGCGCGGCGGGCATCGCCCTGCTGCTGCGCACCCTGACCGCCAGACGGCTGCCGCGCTGGATCGTGCCGGCCTTCGCCGGCCTGGGCATGATCGCCTACCAGATCCACCACGAATACACCTGGTTCGACCACAAAAAGGCCCAGCTGCCCGACGACAGCCGGGTGGTGGCCAGCGAGCAGCGGCCGGCCTTCTGGCGCCCCTGGACCTATGTGGTGCCGCTGACCACGGCCTTCACGGTGATCGACGAGGACGGCCTGTCGCGCTCGCGGGCCGACGACCAGCCGCTGGTCGAGTTCATCCTCTACCGCTTCGAGATGGGCGCCGCCGACCGGCTGGTGCACCGCCTGCACCTGCTGAACTGCGCCTCCGGCGAGCTGGTGCCGCTCGACGACGCGAGCGGCCGCCCGCAGACCGAGGCCCTGCGCCGGCTCGACGACGGTGACCCGCTACGCCGGGCGGTCTGCTCCGCCGCCTGAGACGTCCTTTCCCCGGCCAGCTGACCGCCGGCCTCCTCCATCGAACATGGACAGCCTTCCACCGGGCCTTAGAATGGGCGGGAACCCGAGGGAGATGACCATGTTCGCTGGCTGGCTGCTGATCGCCGTTTCACTGCTCTATATCGCCGTGCTGTTCGCCATCGCCTGGCGCGGCGACCGCATGGCCCGCCGCCACGGCGCCAGTCGCCGCCGGCCGGTGATCTACAGCCTGGCGCTGGCGATCTACTGCACCTCCTGGACCTTCCACGGCGCCGTCGGCCAGGCGGCCACCTCGGGCTGGTCGTTCGCCAGCATCTTCGTCGGGCCGATCCTCACGCTGCTGCTGTTCTGGCCGGTGCTGGCCAAGATGATCCGCGTCGCCAAGCACCAGAACGTCACCTCGATCGCCGACTTCATCGCCTCGCGCTACGGCAAGACCCAGTCGCTGGCGGCCTTCGCCAGCCTGGTGGCGCTGGTCGGCACCCTGCCCTACATCGTGCTGCAGCTGAAGGCGGTGTCGACCTCCTTCAGCATGATGACCGACGCCACGGACATCACCCGCGCGCCGCTGTTCGGCGACACGGCCTTCTACGTGGCGCTGGTGATGGCGGTGTTCGCGATCCTCTTCGGCACCCGCCACACCGACGCCACCGAGCACCACGAGGGACTGATCCACGCCGTGGCCTTCGAGTCGCTGGTCAAGCTGGTGGCGTTCCTGGTGCTCGGTGCCTATGTCACCTGGGGCATGTTCGACGGCCTCGGCGATCTGCTGGCCTTCGCCGACATCCAGCTCGAGCTGCAGCAACAGCTGGCCCAGCAGGACTTCGGCCAGAGCTTCTGGGCCCAGACCCTGCTGGCGATGCTGGCGATCCTGTGCCTGCCGCGCCAGTTCCACGTCGCGGTGGTGGAGAACATCCACCGCGACGACGCCGCCAAGGCCCGCTGGCTGTTCCCGCTCTATCTGGCGGCCTTCGCCTTCTTCGTGCTGCCGCTGGCCGCCGCCGGCCTGACCCTGTTCGCCGACGGCAGCGTGGCCCCGGACAGCTACGTGCTGGCCCTGCCGATGGCCGCGGGCAGCGAATGGCTGGCCCTGTTGACCTTCATCGGCGGCTTCTCGGCCGCCACCGGCATGGTGATCGTGGCCGCGGTGGCGGTGTCGATCATGATCTCCAACGAGATCGTCATCCCGGCGCTGTTCCGCCTGCGCTGGTTCGACACCAAGGCCCGCGACTACGGCCGGCTGGTGCTGCGCGCCCGGCGCATCACCATTGCCGCGATCCTGGCGCTGGCCTACGGCACCTATCACCTGATCGGCGACTTCAGCTCGCTGGCCTCCATCGGCATGCTGTCGTTCGCCGCCGCCGGCCAGTTCGCGCCGGCGCTGATCGGCGGGCTCTACTGGAAGCGCGGCAACCGCCTGGGCGTGATCGTCGGCATGAACGCCGGCTTCGCCATCTGGGCCTACAGCCTGCTGATGCCGGCGATGATCGGCGCCGGCGTGCTGCCCCAGGCCTGGCTCGACGGCGGCCCGCTGGGCATCGGCTGGCTGTCGCCCACCTCGCTGTTCGGCCTCAACGTCGGCGACGGCTTCACCCACGGCGTGATGCTGTCGCTGGGCGTCAATCTGGTCAGCTACATCTTCGTCTCCCAGATGACGCCCCAGCGGGTGGTGGAGCGCATCCAGGCCTCGCTGTTCGTCGACAGCGTCGAGACCCGCCAGACCTCGGTCAACCGCCCCTGGACCGGCGCCACCACGGTGGGCGACCTCAAGGTGCTGTGCCAGCGCTTCCTCGGCGCCGACCAGGTCGACCGGGCCTTCGACGACTATGCCCGGCGCACCGGCACGCCGCTGGACGACCACGCCCGGGCCTCGATCGACGTCATCCAGTTCACCGAGCGCTTCCTGGCCTCGGTGCTCGGCGCCTCCTCGGCGCGCATCGTGGTCAACTCGGCGCTGCAGGGCCGCGGCATCGGCATCTCCGACGTGATCTCGATCGTCGACGAGGCCTCCCAGGTACTGGAGTTCAACCGCGCCCTGCTGCAGGCCACCATCGAGAACATCAACCAGGGCATCAGCGTGGTCGACCAGAACCTGCGGCTGGTGGTGTGGAACCAGCGCTATCTGGAGCTGTTCCGCTTCCCCGATCACCTGATCCGGGTCGGCGCGCCGATCGACCGCATCTTCCGCTACAACGCCCACAACGGCGAATACGGCCCCGGTGACCCCGAGGAGCACGTGCAGCTCTTGCTCGACAACATCCGCGAGGGCCAGCCGCACCGCTATGTGCGCTACCGCCAGGACGGCAGCGTGCTCGAGGTCCAGGGCAACCCCATGCCCGGCGGCGGCTTCGTCTACACCTACCAGGACATCACCCAGCAGAAGCGCACCGAGGAGGCGCTGATCCGCTCGGAGAACAACATCCGCATCTACACGGACAACGTGCCGGCGCTGATCGCCTACTTCGACAAGGACTGCCGCTACCTCTTCACCAACCGCGCCTACGAGCAGGCCTTCTCCATCGATCGCCACGCGGTGATCGGCCAGCCGCTCCACGAGGTGCTGCCGGCGGACATGCATCGCGAGCGCGCGCCCTGGATCGAGCGCGCCCTGGACGGCGAGCGGGTCAGCTTCGAGGTCTCGCTGACGCTGACCGAGGGCATCCGCTACATGCTGGTGACCTACACCCCGCACTTCGGCGACAGCGGCGCGATCCTGGGCTTCTTCGCCCTCTACCAGGACATCACCGAGCGCCGCCGCGCCGAGATCGCCCTGCAGGAGACCAACGAGAGCCTGGAGGAGCGCGTGCGCGAGCGCACCCAGGCGCTGTCCCAGGAGATGCAGGCCGACGAGATGCGCCGCACCATCGGCCATATCGACAACTCGCTGCAGGCCGCCGAGGAGCTGCTCGGCACCCTGCTCGACATCTCCAAGCTCGATGCCGGGGCGCTGACCCCGCGGCGCAGCCACTTCGCCCTGGCCGACGTCTTCCGTCCGCTGCGCGCCGAGTTCGAGATGATGGCCGAGGAGCGCGGCCTCGACCTGGTGGTGGTGCCCACCCGCCAGTGGGTCGACAGCGACGCCCAGATGCTGAGGCGCATCGTGCAGAACTTCCTCTCCAACGCCATCCGCTACACCCAGGAGGGCCGGGTGATGCTGGGCTGCCGGCGCCAGGGCGAGCGGCTGTCGATCGAGGTCTGGGACTCCGGTCCCGGCATCCCCGAGGCCAAGCAGGCCGAGATCTTCCAGGAGTTCCGCCGTCTCGATCAGACCTCGCGCCACAAGGAAAGCGAGAAGGGGCTGGGCCTGGGGCTCTCCATCGCCGATCGCATGGCCCGCGTGCTCGAACACCCGATCCGAGTCCGCTCCTGGGAGGGCAGCGGCACCGTGTTCTCGGTCAGCGTGCCGACGGTGGCCGCCCGCGAGGAGGAGCAGCGCGAGGAGGCCAGGCCCAAGCGCGCCGGCAACAAGCTGGCCGGCAAGCGCATCCTGTGCATCGACAACGAGTCGCTGATCCTCGAGGGCATGAAGGCGATGCTGTCCGGCTGGGGCTGCGAGGTCTTCACCGCCACCTCGATCGGCGGCGCCAAGTCGGTGCTGCGCCACCTGGACGCCGACCCCGATGCGATCCTGGCCGACTACCACCTCGACAACGAGGTCACCGGCCTGATGGCCATGGAGGCGCTCGACGAGCGCCTCGAGGGCGCGGTGCCGGGCATCGTGATCACCGCCGACCGCACCGAGGAGGTCGCCGAGGAGATCAAGCGCGCCGGCTACCAGCTGTTGCTCAAGCCGGTGCGTCCCGCCGCCCTGCGCGCGCTGCTGACCCGCACCCTGCAGGCCAGCCGCGCCGCCTCTCATCAGGGCTGAGCCACACGCCAGTCGAGGGCACGAAACGACGCCGGCGGGCCCGAATCAACGGGCCCGCCGGCGTTTTTCGTCGCCTCGCTCGACGCTCCCGCCCCCTCGGTCCTTCGCGAGCGGGCCGCCGAGATAGTCCTCGTCGGCGACCGCAGTTGCAGTAGACGATATCGCCCGGATGGATCTCGGTCTTCCGCGTGCGGCGAGCTCGAGGAGGTGCTGGGAGACGGGTCCGAGCCCTTCGAGGGCTATCATCTCTACTACCCCAGCCGGCGCCAGCAGACGGCGGCCTTCCGGGTGGTGATGGAGGCCCTGCGCCACGGCATCAAAGGCCCGGCCCCGCGGCGCGATAGTCCATGACGATCGCCCCAGAGCAGAGACGCTATTGGGCGGGCGACGGCGTCTGCCTTAACCTGAGGAACAGTTATTAACCTCGGTTAACAAGAGCCACGCCGATGCTTCCCGCCATTTCCAACGACACGGTTCGGGCCAAGGCGGCCCACGCCCTCAGCGGCCAGCGCCGCCGCTGGGGCTGGACGGCCTTCTTCGGGCCGGCGCTGATCGCCGCCGTGGCCTACGTCGACCCCGGCAACTTCGCCACCAACATCGAGGCCGGCTCGCGCTACGGCTATGCACTGCTGTGGGTGGTGCTGGGCGCCAACCTGATGGCGATGCTGATCCAGACCCTCTCGGCGCGGCTGGGGCTGGCCACCGGCCAGAACCTGGCCGAGGTGATCCGCGAGCGCTATCCGCGCCCGGTGGTGTGGGTCTACTGGGTCCAGGCGGAGATCGTCGCCATCGCCACCGATCTCGCCGAGTTCCTCGGCGCCGCCCTGGCCTTCAACCTGCTGTTCGGCCTGTCGCTGGTGGAGGGCGCGCTGCTGACCGGGGCGATCACCTATGCGGCGCTGCTGATGCATCGGCACGGCTTCCGGCTGATGGAGATCGTCATCGGCGCCATGATCCTGGCCATCGCCAGCGGCTTCCTGATGGAGATGATCCTCGCGCCCCCCGAGACCGCCCCTCTGCTCAAGGGCCTGCTGGTGCCCGGCTTCCCCGACGGCTATGCCCTCTATCTCGCCGCCGGCATCCTCGGCGCCACGGTGATGCCCCATGTCATCTATCTGCACTCGGCGCTGTCACAGAACCGCATCCAGGCACGCAACGACGGCGAACGCCGGCGGCTGATGCGCTACTACCGGCTCGACGTCATCGTCGGCATGGCCATCGCCGGGCTGGTCAACCTGAGCATGCTGGCGCTGGCCGCCTCGGTGTTCCACGCCCAGGGGCTGCTCGACGTCGCGACCATCAGCGACAGCTACCGGCTGCTCGCGCCGATGATGGGACAGGAGCTGGCCAGCCGCCTGTTCGGGCTTGCGCTGTTGCTCGCCGGGCTGTCCTCGTCGATCGTCGGCACCCTCTCGGGTCAGGTGATCATGCAGGGCTTCGTGCGCTTCACCATTCCGCTGTGGCTGCGCCGCCTGATCACCATGGGGCCGGCACTGGCGGTGATCCTGCTGGGCATCTCCGAGCAGAAGGCGCTGGTGGCCAGCCAGGTGATCCTGAGCTTCGGCATCCCCTTCGCGCTGATCCCGCTGCTGTGCTTCACCGCCAACCGCCGACTGATGGGCAACCTGGTCAACAGCCGCACGGTGACCGTCGTCGGCGGCGCGATCTGCGTACTGATCATCGGCCTCAACGGCTATGTGCTGTTCTTCACCCTGTTTGGCGAGGGATAAGCCACCATGCCCGCACTGCCCAAGCATGCCGCCTTCGAACGCGTGCGCCAGGACCACCAGCGCGAGCTGGTCGAGGACTACGTCGAGGAGATCGCCCACCTGCATGCGCGTCACGGCGAGGCCCGCGCCAGCGACCTGGCCGCCTGCTTCGGCGTCAGCGCCGCCGCCGTCTCAAAGGTGGTGGCCCGGCTACGCCGCGACGGCCTGGTGATCGCCCGACCCTATCGCGGCATCTTCCTGACGCCGGACGGCGAGGCCATGGCCGAGCGGGTCGCCGCCCGCCACCGGGTGGTGCTGGCGACCCTGCGACGGCTGGGGGTGCCGGAGGAGGTCGCCCGCGCCGACTCGGAGGGCATCGAGCATCACTGCAGCGACGAGACGGTCGCCGCCATGCGCCGCTTCCTCGGCCAGGCCGCCGGCACCGACGACTGACGCCACGCATGCGAGCCCCGAAACGACGCCGCCCCGCAATCAGCGGGGCGGCGTTTCGTCAGGACCGGACCACGGAGGCGGCTCAGGACTGCTCGACCTTGGGCGGCTCGACCTCGAGCTTCTGGGCGGCGATCACCGCCTGGGTGCGGGAGTGCACGCCGAGCTTGCGCAGGATGGCGGTGACGTGGGCCTTGATGGTGGCCTCGGAGACGTTGAGCTCATAGGCGATCTGCTTGTTGAGCAGGCCCTCGGTGAGCATGTTGAGCACCCGGAACTGCTGGGGCGTCAGCGAGGCGATGGCCTCGGCGAAGCGCGCCTCTTCCTCGTCGGCCTCGCCCAGCGCCTCGGCCATCTCCTCGGGCAGCCATACCTCGCCGTCGAGGATCTCGCCCACCGCCTCGGCGATCAGCGCCAGCGACGACGACTTGGGAATGAAGCCGGAGGCGCCGTAGTCGATGGCACGGCGCACCACGTGCAGCTCGTCGCTGCCCGAGACCACCGCCACCGGGATGTCCGGCGTCTGGCCGCGCAGCTGGATCAGCCCGGAAAAGCCGTGGGCACCGGGCATGTGCAGGTCGAGCAGGATCAGATCGGCGTCCGGATGCCGGGTGACGACCTCGGTGGTGGCCTCCATGGTATCGGACTCGACGATCTCGGCCTGGGGGGCGACCTGGCGCAGCGCCTGGGTCAGGGCCGCGCGAAACAGCGGATGATCGTCGGCGACGATGAACTTCTGGGCAAAGGCCATGGATTCTCCTCCGGATCCGAGAGCAGCGGGGGCCGACCGCCGCCTGCGGGACGCAGTATTTATTAACGGCATGTTACCCCACGGAACGCGCGTTTAACAAAGCAGCCCACCATCGGGAGACCTACTGATGTTTCGCTCGGGGAACACGAGTATCGCACGGATTGCCCACCAATGAGTGAGCAATGCACACGTGAATTCTGACATCATCCTGCGGATGGCTCAGGCCGCCCTTGCCGCAACGCGACTCGCCTGCCAGCCGGCCAGTGCCACTCCGGCAATCAGCAGGAAGCCGACGAGACTGGCGGCATCCGGCACTTCGCCCCAGATCGCCCAGCCGGCCAGAGCGGAAAACACGATGGTCAGATAGGAATAGATCGACACTTCCCCCGCGGGCGCCAGGCGATAGGCCTTGGTCATCAGTATCTGGCCACCGGCCGCGAAGATCCCGATACCCAGCAAGGCCAATGCCTGAGGCCCACTGGGCATCACCGGATTCATCAGCATCGGCACCAGGGTGGCGATGCTGGAGACCAGCGAGAAATGTAGCACGATGGTCGCGGACGCCTCACGCCCTCTCAGCGCCCGTATCAGCGTGTAGGCTCCGCCTGCCAGCATGGCGGACCCCAGCCCGACCAGCGCCGGCAGGAGCGCCTCCATCCCCCCTTCCGCGAACGCCAGCTGTGGCTTGATGACCAGCGCCGCCCCGACGAAGGCGATCAACATGCCCACCAGCCGCCATCCCCCCAGACGCTCGGCCAGGAAGAGGCCGGCAAACAGCGTCACGAAGAACGGCGAAAGCTTGTTCAGGATGGTTGCATCTGCCAGCAACAGATGCTCGATGGCATAGAAGAAGCTCATCACGCCGCCGAGCCCGATCAGTGAACGGGCCAGCAACAGCGGCTGATGATGCCAATGCCCCAACAGGCGCGCCCCGGCCAGGCGAACCATCACGATGGCGACGCCCAGGCTGACGAGGTTGCGCACGAAGACCTTCTCGAACAGCGGCAAGTCACCGCTCAGCTTGACCATCGCCCCCATCAGCGCGAAGGAGATCGCCGACAGGCACATCAGCACCACGGCGCGTGGACGATTCTCGCCCACGCCGGAGGCGAATGATGACACCGGTGAGGAAGTGGCTGGCTGAGACTCTGAGAATGCATCCGACTTGCCTGCTGACATGGAGAACGGCCTTGATCATGAAAGGAATGACAATGTGCTCAAGGGCGCCCCGCGGCCCCCTGTCGCCCTGTGTCATCGCACCATTATCAAGGCAGCGTCTCATGGATAGCCACTCTTTTGGCTGCCGGCTGGCGGAAGAGCGACACACGAAAAAGCGCGGGGGCCGGGCCCCCGCGCTTCGCTGTCGCTGATGGTCTCATCCCACGAGTCCGGCGATCTGATCCGAGCTCAGCGGTTGGCGCGATGCTCGATCAGGTCGTCGACCACCGACGGATCGGCCAGGGTGCTGGTGTCGCCCAGGCCGTCGCACTCGTTGGCGGCGATCTTGCGCAGGATGCGGCGCATGATCTTGCCCGAGCGGGTCTTGGGCAGCCCCGGCGCCCACTGGATGACGTCCGGCGAGGCGATCGGCCCGATGTCCTTGCGCACCCACTGGGTGAGCGCCTTCTTGAGCTCGTCGCTGGGCTCCACGTCGTCGGCCAGGGTCACGTAGATGTAGATGCCCTGCCCCTTGATGTCATGGGGGAAGCCGACCACGGCGGCCTCGGCCACCGACTCGTGGGCCACCAGCGAGGACTCGATCTCGGCGGTGCCCATGCGGTGCCCGGAGACGTTGAGCACGTCGTCGACGCGGCCGGTGATCCAGTAGTAGCCGTCCTCGTCGCGGCGGCAGCCGTCGCCGGTGAAGTACATGCCCTTGTAGGTGCTGAAATAGGTCTGCAGGAAGCGCTCGTGGTTGTTCCAGATCGAGCGCGCCTGCCCCGGCCAGGCGTCGAGCATCACCAGGTTACCCTCGGTGGCGCCCTCGAGGATGTTGCCCTCGTTGTCGACCAGCGCCGGCTGCACGCCGAAGAACGGCAGGGTGGCGGAGCCGGGCTTGAGGTCGGTGGCGCCGGGCAGCGGCGCGATCATGATGCCGCCGGTCTCGGTCTGCCACCAGGTATCGACGATCGGACAGCGCTCGTTGCCGATCACCCGATGGAACCACTCCCAGGCCTCGGGATTGATCGGCTCGCCCACCGAGCCCAGCAGGCGCAGGCTGTCGCGGGAGCTGGAATCCATGACGTCGTCGCCGTGGGCCATCAGCGCACGCACCGCGGTGGGCGCGGTGTAGAGGATGTTGACCCGGTGCTTGTCGACGATCTCGCCCATGCGGCCGTTGGTCGGATAGCTCGGCACGCCCTCGAACATCAGGGTGGTGGCGCCGTTGGCCAGCGGGCCGTAGACGATGTAGCTGTGGCCGGTCACCCAGCCCACATCGGCGGTGCACCAGTAGATGTCGCCGTCGTGGTAGTCGAACACGTAGCGATGGGTCAGGGCCGCGTGCAGCAGGTAGCCACCGGTGGTGTGCTTGAGGCCCTTGGGCGCGCCGGTGGAGCCCGAGGTGTAGAGGATGAACAGCGGGTCCTCGGCGCCCATTTCCTCGGCCGGGCAGTCGGTGGACTGCGGATCGACCTGCTCGTGGAACCACAGGTCGCGGCCCTCGTGCCAGTCGATCTCGCCGCCGGTGCGCTGGACCACCAGCACCTTCTCGCAGACGTCGCTGCCCTCGCGGGTCAGGGCGGCGTCGACGTTGTCCTTGAGCGGCACCTGCTTGCCGCCGCGCACGGATTCGTCGGCGGTGATCACCACCCGGGAACCGGCGTCCTTGACCCGCTGGGCCAGGGCGTCCGGCGAGAAGCCGCCGAACACCACCGAATGCACCGCGCCGATGCGGGCGCAGGCCAGCATCGCCATGGCGGCCTCGGGGATCATCGGCATGTAGAGGGTGACGGTATCGCCGCGCTTCACGCCCATGCCCTTGAGGGCATTGGCCAGCTGGCAGGTGCGCTCATGCAGCTGGCGATAGGTCAGGGTCTTGGAATCCTCGGGATCGTCGCCTTCCCAGATGATCGCCGTCTGGTCGCCGCGGGTCTCGAGGTGACGGTCCAGGCAGTTGCTGCTGACGTTGAGGCGGCCGTCCTCGAACCAGCGGATGTCGACGTCCTGGGGATCGAAGACGGTGTGCTTGATCTTGCTTGGCGCCTTGAACCAGTCGAGGCACTCGGCCTGTTCGGCCCAGAAGCCCTCCGGATCGTCCAGCGAACGCTGGTACATGGCCTGGTAGGTGGCCTTGTCGGCCCAGGCCTTGGCGGCGAAGTCATCGGGTACCGGATAGACGTGCGGTTGATCACTCATGGAGTTGCCTCTGTCCTCGGGGTGGTCCCTTCAGGTTGACGATGCCGATCGCGGCGACCGGCGCCATTAAGATGAATTCAGCATACTCTTCCGTCGAGGCGCCTTCCCCTTAGACATTGGTATGAACGTTTTTCTTTTTATAACAGTACGTTAAGCCCGTTCATCCGGGTCAGCCCAGGCCCAGATAGACCAAGGTCTCGGCGCAGTGTCGACAGCGATAGGCGCGGCCGGCCCGCGCCAACGCATGGCGCCGCGCGGTGAAGGCATGTTCTCGGCAGCCGCAGCGGTAGCGATGGGGCGCGGGGCTCGCGCGGCCGGTGTCGAAACGATGGGTGGTGCGGGGCGCGAGCCCGAACAGCCGGCGCATAACGGTGCGCCACTCGTGGCCATGGGGCTTGGCCCGATGGCCGTCCTCCAGGTGATGCACCAGCCAGTGGGCCATCTCGTGGGGCACCACCTCGACCAGGAAGGCATGGCGATTCTCGTCGAACAGCACCGGATTGAAGCGCAGCCCGCCGCGGCCGAAATGCGCCTGGCCGGCCGAGCGGCCGCGCAGGTCCAGCCACACGCCGGGCCGCGGCAGACCCGGATGCACCTCGCGACACAGCGCGTAGGCGGCCTCGACCCGCTCGCGCAGCGCCGCCCGGCCGGCCTCGACATCGAGGCCGGCCAGCCAGTGCGGGTCCGGGTCGGGCAGCGCGGGCGTCGTCATGGGATGCTAGAATGGCGCTCCGTTTAGATGGCGTAAAGCCCCGCCGACACCAGCGAGTGAGAGACATGTCAGACGACAAGCCCCAGCCCCTGCCGCTCCTCGACGACGAGGCCCTGGACCGCCTGGACGACTTTCTCGAGTCGGACGGCGTCGACGCCGACGCCCTGGATCTGATCGGCGCCCACGGCTTCCTGGTCGCCCTGGCCGTCTCGCCCAGCGACGTGCCACCGGCCACCTGGGTGGCGGAGCTCTTTCACGGCGAGCCGACCTTCGCCGACGACGCCGAGCGCGAGGAAGTGCTGGGGCTGCTGGAGCGGCTGCGCGCCACCGCCATTTCGGTGCTGGAGGGCGGCGGCCTGCCCGAGCTGCCGTTCGATCTCGAGCTCGGCGGCGTGCCGCCCGAGGAGACGCCGATCGGCGACTGGTGCGCCGGCTTCATGGAGGGCGTGTTCCTCGACGAGCCGGCCTGGTTCGCCGAGGACGAGGAGGCCGCCGCCACCCTGCTGCTGCCCTTCATGCTGCTCTCCGGGCTGTTCGGCGACGAGCCGGACATGGCCGAGCTGGCCAAGGACGGCGACCGCCTCGAGAGCCTGACCGCCCAGCTGCCCGAGCTGGTGCTCGACCTCTACCTGCACTATCGCGTGCCGCCCGAGACGCCCAAGCCCAAGCCGCGCCGCAAGCAGCCCGCCGGCCAGAGCAAGGGGAAGGACAAGGGCAAGCCGAAGCGCAAGAAGTAAACGGCTCAGCGCAGCAAGGTAAGCCAGCCGTCGAGGGTCCCGTACAGCCATTCCCTGAGGCGCTGAAGCCGCGGCCGACGCGCCCAGGCCTCGGCGTCGATCTCGCGGCTGGCGGCGAAGTTGCGCCGAAACAGCTCGGCCACCTCGTCGGCCAGCCGTGGGTCCTCCACCTCCTGATTGGCCTCCAGGTTCCACTGCAGGCTCCAGTGATCGAAGTTGCACGAGCCCAGGCTGACCCAGTCGTCGGCCAGGGTGAACTTGGCGTGGATGAACGACGGCTGGAACTCGAAGATGCGCACCCCGGCGCGCAGCATGCGCCCATAGAAGCGCTGGCCGGCATAGCGCACGCCGGGATGATCATGGCTGGCGCCGGGCAGCAGCAGGCAGACCTCCACGCCGCGACGCGAGGCCCGCACCAGGCGTCGCCGCAGGCTCAGCGTCGGCACGAAATACGGCGTGCAGATCCAGATGCGCCGCTGCGCCCCGCTCACCCGCTGCTGAAGGGAATGGCGAATCGCCTGGTAGCGATAGCCCTGGCCCCAGACCACGCGTCCGCGCATGCCGCGATAGCCCTCGCTGGCGGAGCCGTCGTTGGCCAGGCCGTGCACCAGCGCCGGCGCGCCCGCGCCGCGGCTCATTGGCGAGTCCCACAGGCTCGAGAACAGCCGCACCCAGTCGGCCACCACCGGGCCGCGGATGCGCAGGGCCACCTCGTACCAGGCCTCGAGGAACTCGTCGACGACGCCGAAGCCCCCGGTGAAGGCGATCTCGCCGTCCACCACCACCAGCTTGCGATGGTCGCGGGTCAGGTTGCGGGCCAGCGAATGCCAGCCCAGCGGATTGAACCAGCGCAGCGCCACCCCGGCCGACTCGAGACGCCGGCGATCCTCGGCGTCGAGGCCCATGGCGCCATAGCCGTCGAGCAGCAGCAGCACCGTCACGCCGCGCGCCGCGGCGCGGCTCAGTGCCTCGATCACCGCACTGGCCAGGCGACCGGACTCCATCAGGTAGAGCTCGACCAGCACCGAGTGGCGGGCGCCGTCCACGGCCTCGAACATGGCCGGCAGGAAGCGCGACGCCTCGGGCAGCAACTCGAACCGGTTTCCCTCTCGCCACATGCCGTGCATGACGCCTCCCTGGCCATGATGACAGGCGGCCATTGACGCACGTTTGCCGGGGCGGGAAAAGCCGGCGCCGCCAACGCCTGACCCGGCGCCGCCGGCATGCGTATACTGGCCGCACATGCGACCACACAGGCAACCGGATGGCCGACTCCCGCTGGCGCCCGCTGCGCCGACTGCTTAGCGCCTGGGTGCGGGTGCGCCGGCGCGAACCCGCTCCCGAGGCGCTGGGCCTCGATCCCGAGCTGCCGACCGTCTACGTGCTGCCCCGCCCGTCGCTCTCCGACCGCCTGCTGCTCGAGTGCCTGACCGAGCGCGACGGCCTGCCGCCCACGGCGGGGCGTCGCGCCCGAGGCGATGACGCACCGCCTCCCCTGCTGGCCCTGCCCGATCCGCGACGGCGCCACCGCCGGCCGACCCCGCTGCGGCGGCTGATCGAGCGCGGCGAGGACGTGCAGCTGGTGCCGGTGAGCGTGTTCTGGGGCCGCTCCCCGGGCAAGCGCTTCGGGATCTGGCAGCTGCTGGCCGCCGACGACTGGCGGCTGACCGGCCGGCTGCGCCGCCTGCTGGCGGTGCTGGTCAACGGCCGCGACCTGGAGGTGCAGCTGGGCGCCCCGCTGCGCCTCTCCGAGCTGGCCGACGGCCGCGATCCCGCCCACATCGAGCGCAAGACCGCCCGCCTGCTGCGCGTCCACTTCCGGCGCGTGCGCGAGCGGGTGCTGGGGCCGGACCTGTCCCATCGCCGCACCCTGATCGCCGGCGTGGCGGCGAGCCCCGCGGTCGAGGCCGAGATCGACCACCAGGCCGGCGACGACGAGGCCAGCCGTGGCCGGCTACGCCGGCGCGCGCATCGCTACGGCCGCGAGATCGCCGCCAGCATGAGCTATCCGGCGCTGCGCTTCCTCGACGGCCTGCTCGGCCGGCTGTGGCACCGGATCTATGACGGCATCGACCTGCGCGGCATCGAGCGCGTCAAGGCGCTGGCCGGGCATCACACCCTGGTCTATGTGCCCTGCCACCGCAGCCACATCGACTACCTGCTGCTGTCCTACGTGCTCTACGAACAGGGGCTGATGCCGCCGCACATCGCCGCCGGCCGCAACCTGAACATGCCGGTGATCGGCCCGCTGCTGCGCCGCGGCGGCGCCTTCTTCCTGCGTCGCAGCTTCCGCGGCCAGCCGCTCTACGCGCGGGTCTTCGACGAGTATCTGCACCGCCTGCTGTCACGCGGCCACAGCCTCGAGTACTTCATCGAGGGTGGGCGCTCGCGCAGCGGCCGGCTGCTGGCGCCGCGCCCCGGCATGCTGGCCATGACCCTGGGCTCCTTCCTGCGCCGCCCCGCCGATGGCCGCCCGCTGTCGTTCGTGCCGGTCTACATCGGCTACGAGCGCATCCTCGAGGAGGCCAGCTACCAGCGCGAGCTGGCCGGCGGCGCCAAGCGCAAGGAGACCCCGCTGGGGCTGCTCGGCGTGCTCGGCAGGCTGCGCGAGCCCTACGGGCGGGTCACGGTGAACGTCGGCGAGCCGCTGGCCCTCGACGCCTTCCTCGATGCCCACCAGCCCGGCTGGCGAGAAGACCTCGGCGAGCCGCGCCCGGCCTGGCGCGCCGATGCGGTCTCGCGGCTGGGCGAGACCCTGGCGCGGCGCATTAACGCCGCCGCCACGCTCAACCCGGTGAACCTGGTCGCCCTCGGGCTGCTGGCCACGCCCCACCGGGCCATCGAGGCCGAGCTGCTCGAACGCCAGCTGGCGCTGCTGGCCGAGCTCCGTCGCCCCCGCCCCGGCGACGAGAGCCATCCCCTGCCCGCCGGCGCGCCCCGCGACTGGATCGACCACGCCCGCGCCCTGGGCCTGCTCGACTACCGCCCTCACCCGCTGGGCGATCTGGTCACCGCCGACGAGCGCCAGGCCGGCCGCCTGGCCTGGTATCGCAACAACGTGCTGCACCTCTACGCGCTGGCCGGGCTCGTCGCCTTCGCCTTCCGCCATCAGGGCCGCCATCGCCGCGACGCCCTGGCGGCGCTGCTGGCGCCGGGCTGGCCGGCGCTGGCACACGAGCTGTCGATCGAGGCGCCGGCTGACTTCGAGGCGGCGCTGGACGCCACCCTCGCCCAGCTCGCCGAGGCCGGGCTGCTGATCGAGGAGGCACAGGGATGGCGACGCGCCGAGGGGCTGGCCGAGGCCGAACAGCTGCGCATGCTGGGGCGGCTGATCCGCCCGACGCTGGAACGCGGCTACCTGCTGGTCGCCGCCCTGCTCGGCGAGGCGCCGGGGCACTTCGACCACGCCGGCCTGGCGAACCACGCCCGCCAGCTCGCCGAGCGCCTGGCACGGCTCACCGGCCGCGACGCGCCGGAGTTCTTCGACGCGCGGCTGTTCGACGGCCTGGTGGAGAGCCTGGCACGCGAGGGCTGGCTGACGATCCGCGACGAACGCCTGTACTACGACGAGTCGCTGCGCGAGGCGGCCCGGCGCGGCCGGACGCTGTTCGATCCGGCGCTGCGCCATCGGCTGGAAAGAGTCGCCGCCCGACGTAGCGACGCCCGGAACGGCGCCCCGGAAGAGAGCACGGGCGACTAGCGAGCGCTAGTCGCCGAGGGAACGGTGGACGTAGAGGTCGTAACGGCTGGTCTTGCCCTCCAGCACGTGGCGCGGCGGGGGACCCTCGATGGGCGGCGCCTTGCGCGGCCGCTTGACCACCACCCGGTGGGTGGCCACGTCCAGCGCCGCCTCCAGCAGCCGCGGGGCATCGGCGTCGTCGCCGGCCAGCTCGCGGAACAGCCGCATCTCCTTCTTCACCAGCGCCGACTTCTCGCGATGGGGAAACATCGGGTCCAGATGGACCACCTGGGGCGCGACGCCGGACGCCGCCACCAGGTCGGCGAGCTCGCCACTCGCGTCGCCGTGGGCCAGCCGCAGCCGGGCGGCGATCTCGGCGGTGTCGGGGTCCGCCATGGCACGCGCCAGGCCGTCCTCGAGCAGGGCGGCGATGGCCGCCACGCGCTCGACCATCAGCACCTCGGCGCCGAGGGTCGCAAGCACGAAGGCATCGCGGCCGAGCCCCGCGGTGGCGTCCACCACCGAGGGCGTCACGCCCTTGCCGAGCCCGCAGGCCTTGGCGATCAGCTGGCCGCGGCCGCCGCCGAAGCGGCGCCGGTGGGCCGCCTTGCCCTCGACGAAGTCCACCGACAGCGGCTTGCCGTAGGCCTTCGCGTCGCCGGCCAGCACCAGCCGGCCGCCCTCGCGGCCGAGCGTGAGCGGCGGCGCTTCGCCCGACGCTAGCGCATCGGCCTCGGGCAGCCCCCAGCGCGCGGCCAGGGCCGCGTCGTCCGCCGCCACCGCGCTCATCGGCTCTTCTGCCAGGCGACCCGGTCGCGCAGGTAGACCGGCTGGACCTCGGCCGCCGGGCGCCCCTCACCGGCCTCGAAGGCGTCGGCGGCCAGGCGCACCATGTCCTCGGCGGCGGCCTCCTGGTCGGGCAGGCACAGGCTCATCCCGGCCTGCACGTCGGCCGGCATGGCGTCCCACAGGGACCAGCCGGAGCCCACGCCGACCCAGTCATGATCGGCCTGGGCCTCGGGCAGGCGCAGCCGTTCGGGCGGCAGCACCGCCTCCTCGGCCAGGCACTCGACGCGGCCGTCGAAGCACTGCCAGGCGGCGGCGTAGATCTCGCCCATGCGCGCGTCGAGCGCGGTGATCAGGTAGCGGTAGCGATGGCGGAGATGGGCGCCCAGGGCCAGCGCCTGCAGGGTCGAGACCCCGAGCAGCGGGCGGTCGAGGCCGAAGGCCAGCCCCTGGGCGGCGCCGGCGGCGATGCGCAGGCCGGTGAAGGAGCCCGGGCCGCGGCCATAGGCCACCGCGTCCAGCTCGGCCGGGGCGACGCCGGCCTCGGCCAGCACCTCGTCGACCATCGGCATCAGCCGGCGGGTATGGGCTCGGGGAGTGAGTTCGAAGCGGGAGATCACCTCGTCGTCGGCGCCCTCGCGACGCCGCAGCAGGGCGGCGGAGCAGGCGCTCGAGGAGGCATCCAGGGCCAGCAGGATCGGCATGGGTCTCTAACGGTGCGGGAAGTGTCGGGGCATTATACGACAACGGCCCGCGCAATGCGGGCCGTTACCGGGATGAAGAAAAGCGTGGATTTACGTCACGAGCGAAGACAGATTGGTCACCGCCGGAGCGCAGAAACCGGAGCCTAGGGGGTACTAGGTGAGGATTTCGAGCACCGCCGGTGATCAAGATGTCGAGCGCAGTAGCAAATCCGCCTTTTCTCAGCTCTCGAGGGCGGCGATCACCTGATTGGTGATGTCGTCGACGCTGCCCACGCCTTCCACCTTGTGGTAGGCCGGCGCGGCGTCGGGCTCCTGCTGGGCCCACTGCTGGTAGTAGTCGACCAGCGGCGCGGTCTGCTCGTGATAGACGGACAGGCGGTTGCGCACGGTGGCTTCGCTGTCGTCGTCGCGCTGGATCAGCGCCTCGCCGGTGACGTCGTCCTTGCCCTCTTCCTTCGGCGGGTTGTAGTCGACGTGGTAGACGCGGCCGGAGGCCGGGTGCACGCGGCGGCCGGCCAGGCGGTTGACGATTTCCTCGTCGGGCACGGCGATCTCGAGCACGTGATCGAGCTTCACGCCCGCTTCCTTCATGGCGTCGGCCTGGGGAATGGTGCGCGGGAAGCCGTCGAACAGGAAGCCGTTGACACAGTCCGGCTGGGCGATGCGCTCCTTGACCAGGGCGATGATGATGTCGTCGGACACCAGGCCGCCGGTGGTCATGATCTCCTGGACCTTGAGGCCCAGCTCGCTGCCTTCCTTGACCGCGGCACGCAGCATGTCGCCGGTGGAAATCTGCGGAATGCCGTAGCGCTCGCAGATGAACTGGGCCTGGGTTCCCTTGCCGGCGCCCGGCGCGCCCAACAGGATCACTCGCATCGAACTGCTCCTTGGAAGTGTGATGGATTCAGAAAGGGGAGAAAATGAAGAATAGCGAACCATACCGGGGCGACCGACGTCACACAAGCGACACACGCCCGCGACGGCCCCGAACGCGCCAGAAAACCCCGTGAGATCAAGGGACTGGCGAGACTAGCACTTTGGTATTTCCCGGTCCGGAAACGCCGACGGCGCCTTGCGGCGCCGTCGGTCGTGGCTCACTCGTCCTCGATCAGAGCAGCAGGCGACGGATGTCCGTCAGCACCTGGCCGAGGAAGGCGGTGAAGCGCGCCGCGTCGGCGCCGTTGACCGCCCGGTGGTCGTAGGAGAGCGACAGCGGCATGGTCAGCCGCGGCTGGAAGGCCGCGCCGTCCCAGACCGGCTTCATCGATGCCTTGGAAACGCCGAGGATGGCGACTTCCGGCGGGTTGACGATCGGCGTGAAGGCGGTGCCGCCGATGGAGCCCAGGCTGGAGATGGTGAAGCAGCCACCGGTCATCTCCTCGCGCTTGAGCTTCTTCGACTGCGCCTTCTTGGCCAGCTCCACGGACTCCTTGGCCAGGTCGACCAGCGACTTCTGGTCGGCGTCGCGGATCACCGGGACCATCAGGCCGTCCGGGGTGTCCACGGCGATGCCGATGTGCATGTACTTCTTCTGCACCACGGTCTCGCCGTCGCTCTTCAGGCTGACGTTGAACTGCGGGAACTTCTGCAGCGCCACGGCACAGGCCTTGATCAGGAACGGCAGCGGCGTGAGCTTGGCGCCCTGCGCCTCGGCCTCGGCCTTCATCGACTTGCGGAAGGCCTCGAGCTCGGTGATGTCGGCCTCGTCGAACTGGGTGACATGCGGGATGTTGACCCAGCTGCGATGAAGATTGGTGGCGCCCATCTTCATCAGGCGACCCATCTTCTTCTCTTCCACCTCGCCGAACTGGCTGAAGTCCTGGTCCGGGATCGGCGGAATGCCGGAACCGCCCTCGGCCGCGGCCGGCGCGGCGGCCGGCGCCTTGGCCTGGCCCGACATCACCTGCTTGACGTAGGCCTGGACGTCTTCCTTGAGCACCCGCTCCTTGGGACCGCTGGGCTTGACCAGGGCAAGATCGACGCCGAACTCGCGGGCCAGCATGCGCACCGCCGGACCGGCGTGAACGCGCTTGCCGTCACGCGGCTTCTCGGCGCTGGCCGGGGCACTCGCGGGCGCGGCGGCCTTGGCCGGGGCCTCGGCCTTGGGCGCGCTCTGCTGCTGCGGAGCGGCCTTCGGCGCGGCGCCGGCGGTCTCGATGTAGCCGATCAGGTCGCCTTCGGAGACGGTGTCGCCTTCCTTGACGCTCAGCTCGACCAGCTTGCCCTTGAACGGGCTCGGCACGTCCATGGAGGCCTTGTCGGACTCCAGCGTGATCAGCGGGTCTTCCTCGGCCACCTCGTCGCCGACGCTGGCGGCGATCTCGATCACCGGCACGTCGCTGGCACCGGACAGGTCCGGCACGCGAACCTCGCGACGCTCGGGCTCGCCGCTGGCCTGCTCGGCCGGATCGGACTCGGCGGCCGGGGCCGGCTGCTCGGCGGGGGCGGACTCGGCCTCGGCTTCCTCGGCCGGCGCCTCGTCACCGCCGCCGGCGATCTGGATGGTGCCGATCACGTCGCCCTCGGAGACGGTGTCGCCTTCCTTGACGGTGAAGCTGGCGATCTTGCCGGCGTGCGGGCTCGGCACATCCATGGAGGCCTTGTCGGACTCCAGGGTGATCAGGGTGTCCTCGGCGGCCACCTCGTCGCCCTCGGACACCGCGACCTCGATGATCTCGACGTCGCTGGCGCCGCCCAGGTCGGGCACGGTGATGTCCACGGTCTGGCTGCCGCCGGACGCGGGCTTGGCGGCCGGTGCCGGCTTGGACTCCGCGGCCGGCTCGGCCGGCGCTTGCGAGGCAGCCTCGGCGGGCTGCTCGGGCTCGGCGTCGCCGCCGCCCTCGACCTCCAGCTCGACGATGTCGTCCCCCTCGGAGACGGTGTCGCCTTCCTTGACCAGCACCTTGACGACCTTGCCGCCCTGGGGCGACGGCACGTCCATGGAAGCCTTGTCGGATTCCAGGGTGATCAGGGAGTCCTCGGCGGCGATGACGTCGCCGACCGCCACCGCGATCTCGATGATTTCCACATCGGTGTCGCCACCGATGTCGGGCACTTTGATGATTTCGCTACTCAAGGTCGCGCTCCTTCAAACTCTTCACGGGGCGGGCCTTTCGACAGGCCCGCCATGCCACCGGTCGGTCGACGCCTCAGACAGAGAGCGGGCTCGGCTTGCTGGGGTCGATACCGTACTTCTCGATGGCCTCGCCGACGACCTTGCGATCGATCTCGCCGCGGTCGGCCAGCGCCTTGAGCGCGGCCACGGTGACGAAGTAGCGGTTGACCTCGAAGAAGTGACGCAGCTTCTCGCGGGTATCGGAGCGACCGAAACCGTCGGTACCGAGCACATGATAGTCGGTCGGCACCCAGGCGCGGACCTGGTCGGCGTACAGCTTCATGTAGTCGGTGGAGACGATGGCCGGCCCCTCACGGCCTTCCAGGCAGCGCGTGACGTGCGGCTTGCCCGGCTCGTCGGCCGGATGCAGGAATGCCTGACGGTCGACTTCCAGGGCCTCGCGACGCAGCTCGTTGAAGCTGGTGACGCTCCAGATGTCGGCGCCCACGCCCCACTCCTCGGCGAGCATCTCGGCGGCGGCCTCGACCTCGCGCAGGATGGTGCCGGAGCCCATCAGCTGGACGCGCTTGTCGCCCTGGGTCTCGCGCAGCAGGTACATGCCCTTGATGATGTCGTCGGCAGGGACCTCCTCGAGGGCCGGATGCTCGTAGTTCTCGTTCATCACCGTCAGGTAGTAGAAGCAGTTCTCCTTGTCGGCGAACATGCGCTTCAGGCCGTCCTGCACGATGACCGCGACCTCGTGGGCGTAGGTCGGGTCGTAGCTGCGGCAGTTGGGGATGGTCGAGGCCTGGATCAGGCTGTGACCGTCCTGGTGCTGCAGGCCCTCGCCATTGAGGGTGGTACGACCGGCGGTGCCGCCGACCAGGAAGCCGCGCGCCTGCATGTCGCCGGCGGCCCAGGCCAGGTCACCGATGCGCTGGAAGCCGAACATCGAGTAGTAGATGTAGAACGGCAGCAGCGGCAGCCCGTGGTTGCTGTAGGAGGTCGCGGCGGCGATCCAGGAGGACATGGCGCCGGCCTCGGTGATGCCCTCTTCGAGCACCTGGCCGGCCTTGTCCTCGCGGTAGAACATCAGCTGGCCCTTGTCCATGGGCTCGTACTTCTGGCCCTCGGAGGTGTAGATGCCGAGCTGACGGAACATGCCTTCCATGCCGAAGGTACGCGCCTCGTCGGGCACGATCGGCACGACCTGCTTGCCGAAGCCCTTGTGCTTGACCAGGCCGTTCAGGATGCGCACGAAGGCCATGGTGGTGGAGACCTCACGGCCCTTGGAGCCGCCGGTCTGCGACGAGAAGATCTTGTCGTCGAGCCCCGGGATGTCGAGCGCCTCGAAGTCCGGGTTACGCGCCGGCAGGTAGCCGCCCAGGCGTTCGCGCTGGAGATGCATGTACTTCATCTCCGGGCTGTCGTCGCCCGGCTTGTAGTACGGCATCTCGTTCTCGATGGCCTCGTCGGACACCGGGATGCCGAAGCGGTCGCGGAAGCTCTTGAGCACGTCCTGATCGTCGATGGACTTGATCTGGTGCGCTTCCATGTCGGCTTCGCCGCCGGCGGCACCCAGGCCGTAGCCCTTGACGGTGTGCGCCAGGATCACGGTGGGACGGCCGCTGTCGTTGTGGAAGGCCTCGTGGTAGGCCGCGTAGACCTTGAACGGGTCGTGGCCGCCGCGGTTGAGCTTCCAGATGTCCTCGTCGGACATGTCCTTGACCATCTCGGCGGTTTCCGGGTACTTGCCGAAGAAGTGCTCCCGGGTATAGGCACCACCATTGGCCTTGCAGTTCTGGTACTCGCCGTCGACGGTCTCGTCCATCAGCTTCTGCAGGACGCCCTTCTTGTCCTTCTCGAACAGGGTGTCCCAGTGGCGACCCCAGACGACCTTAATGACGTTCCAGCCGGCACCGCGGAACACGCCCTCGAGCTCGTCCATGATGCGGGAGTTGCCACGCACCGGACCGTCGAGACGCTGCAGGTTGCAGTTGATGACGAAGTTGAGGTTGTCGAGCTTCTCGCGGCTGGCCAGGTGGATCGCGCCCAGGGTCTCCGGCTCGTCGCATTCGCCGTCGCCCAGGAAGGCCCAGACCTTGCGGTCCTGCATCGGCTGCAGGCCACGCTGGTCCAGGTACTTCATGACGTGGGCCTGGTAGATGGCCATGATCGGGCCGAGGCCCATGGACACGGTG
Organism: Halomonas smyrnensis AAD6; assembly: GCF_000265245.1. Classification (GTDB taxonomy): domain Bacteria; phylum Pseudomonadota; class Gammaproteobacteria; order Pseudomonadales; family Halomonadaceae; genus Halomonas; species Halomonas smyrnensis. The sequence continues at coordinate 222,914 of NZ_AJKS02000001.1, read as the reverse complement.
GGCAGCTGCCAGTAGTCCGGCATCAGCCAGGGGTGCGGATAGGAGGACAGGCCGTCGCCGTCGACTTCCTGGCGGAACTTGTCCATCTGCGCCTCGGTGAGGCGCCCTTCCAGGAAGGAGCGCGCGTAGATGCCCGGCGCACTGTGGCCCTGGATGAACACCAGGTCGCCCTTGAAGTCGCCGTTGGCCGCGCGGAAGAAGTGGTTGAAGCCCACGTCATAGAGGGTCGCCGAGGACATGAAGCTGGCCAGGTGGCCGCCGATGCCCTTGTTGGCCTTGTTGGCCCGGGTCACCATCGCCGCCATGTTCCAGCGGATCAGCGAGCGGATTCGACGTTCCATGAAGAGATCGCCGGGCATCGGCGCCTCGCGGTGCACCGGAATGGTGTTGCGGTGCGGCGTCGTGACCGAGAAAGGCACCTGCATGCCGTCATGGCGATAGCGATCCGCCAGGCGGGTCATCAGATACCGGGCACGTTCCTCGCCCTCGCGATCCAGTACCGATTCCAGGGAATCCAACCATTCCGCGGTTTCGACCGGATCGAGATCTTCTCTTGTCTCAAGACTCATAGACGTCTCTCCGAATGACGTTGGGGGCAACAGCCCCCAGCAAGGGGGTGTGGCGCATGATGACGGTCATGGAAGGATCACCTCCATGCCGGAAGTTTCTGTTGTAGTCGTTTTACAAGTCAGCACGACTAAAGTCGGCGGGTGCGCCGACGATACCGCAAACGCTGGCGGCTGCCAATTGAAGCAGATATGGAAAGTCTTTTCAAAATATTGAAACCCGTCTCCATTCGCCATTTCCTGCTGAATCGAGCCAGATCGGCGGTGATCTACTCCTTCCACGCCGCTTCACCGACACGTTCCTCCGGTTCACCACAGGCTCGGTAACAATGTTTTATTACGAGAAAATGTCCGTCGCGGCCAGGCGCTGGCGGAAGAAGGCCCAGTCGAAGGCCGGCCCGGGGTCGGTCTTGCGTAGCGGCGCGACACGGGCATGACTGGTGATGCGCGATGCCGTCATCGCCGGATAGCCCGCCAGTAGCGCCCGGGTCGCCCTGGCCAGCGCCGCGTACTGGGCGGCCGTGTAGGGCGAGACCTCGTCGCCCTCGAGCTCGATGCCCACCGAGAAGTCGTTCAGCCCCTCGCGCTCGACCTCGCCGTCCCGCCAGCGCGAGCGGCCGGCGTGCCAGGCCCGCTCGTGGAAGGGCACGAACTGCACGCACTCGCCGTCGCGGCGGATCAGCAGATGCGCCGAGACCCGAAGCCCGGCGATCCCGGCAAAGAACGGATGCCGGTCCGGGTCCAGGCGATTGGTGAACAGCCGCTCGATGTCATCGCCGCCGAACTCGCCCGGCGGCAGGCTGATGGAATGTAGCACCAGCAGCGAGACCTCGCCCTCCGGTCGCGCGTTGTGATTGGGTGACGGCACCCGGCGGGCCCCGCTCAGCCAGCCCTCGTGAATCGGCATCTTTCCCCCTGACGTCGGTCCTGACCTTTCCCCTATAATGGACGGCCCGAGCTTCCCAGGACAGAGATCACGCCACCATGCACTATCAGGATGCCCTCGCCGAAGAGATCCGCAACAGCGCCGCCCGGCTGCTGGCCGAGGACGTCGGTCCCGGTGACATCACCGCCGAGCTGATCCCCGAGAAGGAATGGGCCCGGGCCCGGGTGATCACCCGCGAACCGACGGTGCTGTGCGGCGTGGCCTGGGTCGACGAGCTGTTCCGCCGCCTCGACGCACGGGTGGCGCTGCGCTGGCAGGCCGCCGACGGCGACCGCCTCGAGGCCGGCGCGCCGCTGCTCGAGCTGGAGGGGCCGGCGCGCAGCCTGCTCACCGGCGAGCGCGCGGCGCTGAACCTGCTGCAGACGCTGTCCGCCACCGCTACCCGCACCCGCCACTACGTCGACCTGCTGGACGGCACCGGCGTGGGCATCCTTGACACCCGCAAGACCCTGCCCGGCATGCGCCTGGCGCAGAAGTATGCCGTGACCTGCGGCGGCGGCATCAACCACCGCATCGGCCTCCATGACGCCTTCCTGATCAAGGAGAACCACATCTCGGCCTGCGGCGGCATCGCGGCGGCGGTCGAGGCCGCGCGGCGCATCGCCCGCGACCTGCCGGTGGAGGTAGAGGTGGAGACCTTCGAGGAGCTCGACCAGGCGCTGGCCGCCCGGGCCGACATCATCATGCTCGACAACTTCTCGCTCGATGACATGCGCGAGGCGGTGCGCCGCAACGACGGGCGCGCCATCCTCGAGGCCTCGGGCAACGTCGACGAGACGACCCTCAAGGCGATCGCCGAGACCGGCGTCGACCGCATCTCCAGCGGCGCCCTGACCAAGGACGTCAAGGCGATCGACCTGTCGATGCGCTTCCTCGAGCAGGCCTGAGGCTCAGGCGGGCTGCGGCGCCAGCGGCTTCTCCAGGTGCCGGCGCGGCAGCCGCTCGCCGCCGCGCTCGACCCACTCCTCGCGCACCCGACGCCAGCCGCTGCGCTCCAGCCCATCGGCCATCACCAGGCTGGCATCGATGCTCAGCCGCTCTGCGCCCCGCTCGCGCACCAGGCGCTCGGCATGGCCCAGCAGGGCGCTGCCGATGCCGCGACGAGCCAGCGACGGCCAGACGTAGAGCGACTCCACGTGTCCCGCGGCCGGGTCCAACTCCAGGAAGGCCACACAGCGACCGTCACAGGCCGCCACCAGGGTGGTGTAGAGGGCGTGACGGGCGACCCAGGCGCTGGCCTCGCGGGGCAGCACCGCCGCCCAGGCCTCCCGGGCGGCCAGCGTGTAGTGGCTCATGGCGCCCTGCATGACGGCGTGATGGAAGACCTCGGCCTGATCGGCGCCGTCCTGGGCGCGGGCCTCACGATAGACGAGACGCGGCGCCGTAGCGCGCGGGGTATCGAACTGACCCATGAAGGGCATCCTGCGACGATGAAGACGCCACGAGACTACCGAAGCGATGCCGCCACGCCAATGCCCCCGACCAGGACGGCGGCGTATCGCGGCGGCAACCAGCGGAAGCGCCCATGAACGACACTCCCGAGACCTTCGCCCTGACGCCCATCGGGCGCATCGAGAGCGACTACCCCGACAAGTTCGGCATCCCCCGCCAGCCGGGGCTGGCCGACGCCGCCTGGGCCAGCCTGGTGCTGACGCCGCCCCACGACGACCCGCTGGCGGTGCGCGGCCTGGAGGCCTTCAGCCACCTGTGGGTGACCTTCGTCTTCCACCTGAGCCCCGAGCGCTGGACGCCGCTGGTGCGCCCGCCACGCCTGGGCGGCAACGCGAAGGTCGGCGTGTTCGCCAGCCGCAGCACCCACCGCCCCAACCGCCTGGGGCTGTCGCTGGTCGAGCTCGAGGGCATCGACGTCGAGAACGGCGTGCGCCTGCGGCTGCGCGGCGCCGACCTGGTCGACGGCACCCCGGTGCTCGACATCAAGCCCTACCTGCCCTGGGCGGAATCACGCCCCGAGGCCCGGGCCGGCTTCGCCCCCGAGGCGCCGACCGCCCTGCCCGTGCGCCTGACGCCGATGGCCGAGGCGGCGCTGGCTGCGCGTCCCGACGGCGCCTCGCTGCGCGCACTGATCCATCAGGTCTTGGCCCAGGACCCGCGCCCCGCCTATCGCCAGGGGGCGGAGGAGCGCCTCTACGGCGTGCGGCTGCGCGACGTGGACGTGCGCTTCCGGGCGCTGGCCGGTGAGACCGGCGAGACAGCGCTGGAGGTCGTCGAGATCGTGGCGGCGTAAGGCCAGCTGATGCGCTTTTCCGGCGTCAAGGCGTCGCGAGGGCGCTATGAACCCATCCCTGGGCGCTAACTTTTGCCATCCATGGCAAAAAACCCTCGCGCCACCTTGCCCCGGCGCGCATCTCGCCTATGCCGAGTGCCGGATGTCAGAAACGACAAAGGGCCCCGCAGGGCCCTTCGTTCGGCATGGCAGTCGTCTTAGCTGAAGTCGACGCCGATACGCTTGCCCACCTCTTCGTAGGCCTCGATCACGCCGCCCAGCCCCTGACGGAAGCGGTCCTTGTCCAGCTTCTCGCGGGTCTCGGCGTCCCACAGGCGGCAGCCGTCCGGGGAGAACTCGTCGCCCAGCACGATCTGACCCTGGAACAGGCCGAACTCGAGCTTGTAGTCCACCAGCAGCAGGTCGCCGGCGGCGAACAGCTGCTTGAGCACCTCGTTGACGCGGAAGGTCAGCGCCTTCATCTCGGCCAGCTGCTCCGGGGTCGCCCAGCCGAAGGTCTCGGCCAGCGACTCGTTGATCATCGGGTCATGCAGGGCGTCGTTCTTGAGGAACAGCTCGAAGGTCGGCGGATTGAGCTCGCTGCCCTCTTCCACGCCGAGGCGCTTGACCAGGCCGCCGGCGGCGATGTTGCGCACCACGCACTCGACCGGAAGCATGTCCATGTTCTTGACCACGCACTCGTTGTCGCCGAGCAGGCCCTCGAAATGCGTCGGGATGCCCGCCTCCTCGAGCTTGCCCATGATGAAGGCATTGAAGCGGTTGTTGACCTTGCCCTTGCGCTCCAGCGACTCCATGCGCTCGCCGTCGAAGGCGCTGGTGTCGTCGCGGAAGTGCAGGATCAGGCGATCCGAGTCATCGGTGGCGAAGACGGACTTGGCCTTGCCGGCATAGAGTTCTTGACGCTTTTCCATGGGAGCCTCCACAGGCAACAGTCAGATGGAATTCTGGAATCTCAGGTGATCGCCTGCCAGTCCAGCCCCTGATCCTGGGCCGCCACCGTCAGGCGCGATTCGTCGCCGTCGAGCAGTGGCACCAGGGCCTCCAGGGCCAGCTCGGGGCGATTGTTGTGTTCGGAAAGGTGCGAGCAGACGATGCGCTGCAGGCCGTCCAGCCCCAGCCGCTGCAGCAGCCAGGCGGACTGGGCGTTGGCCAGGTGCCCCCACTGGCCGCCGACCCGGCGCTTGAGGCTCGGCGGATAGGGGCCAACCTCCAGCAGGTGGACGTCGTGGTTGCACTCCAGCACCAGGGCGTCGCAGCCGCGGAAGGCCTCGACCACGTGCTCGCTGGGATGGCCCAGGTCGGTGAGCAGGCCGAGCCGTCGGCCGGCGGCGCTCAGGCGGAACTGCACCGGCTCGCGGGCATCGTGAGGCACCGTGACCGGGTCGATCTCGATCCCCTTCACGGCGAAGCGCGCCTGGGGCGTGATCCAGTGCCGGTGCGGCACCTCGCCGAGCTTGCCCGACAGCCAGGTCCCGGGCGTGAGGTAGACCGGCACCTTGTGTCGTCGCGCCAGCGGGCCGACCCCGCGGATGTGGTCGCCGTGCTCGTGGGTGACCAGCACGGCGTCGAGCTGGCGAGGATGGAGGTCGAAGCGCGCCAGACGGCGTTCGGTCTCCTTGAGACCGAAGCCGCAGTCGATCAGCAGCCGCGTCTCGCCGTCGCTGACCAGGGTGGCATTGCCCTTGCTGCCGCTGCCGAGCGAAGCGAAGTGCAGCCGCCGCGTCGCGACCTCCGTCATCAGCCCAGCAGGCCGGCCAGCCGCTCGAGCAGCTCGCGACGATCCTCGTCGGAGAGCTCGCGGTCATCGGCGGAATCGGCCTTGAGCACGGTGCTCTCGGGGCCCGAGGCCTCGAGCGACAGGCGAATGCGCTGGGGGTCCGCCCCGCCGAAGCTGGTCAGGGTGTCCCAGATGCCCGCGCTGCGGGCGCTGAGCGTCAGGTAATCGACCAGGAAGGTGCCGGCCTCGGCGTCCTGCTCGAGCAGCTCGCGACGCTCATCCACCGCGAAGTCCGCCTCAAGCTGATAGCTCAGTTCGGCCCAGGTGCGGTCCGCCGCGTAGGGCACCTCGAGGTGCCACTCGCCGCCGGACTGGGTCAGCAGCGGGCTGGCGTGATCCTCGGGACGCTGGACCGCCAGCGAGGACGCGCTGGCGGTGGCACCGCGCGCCTCGAAGTGCCGCTGCAGGGCGCGCAGGCAGCGCTGCTGGGTCGCCTCGCCCTGCTCGCAGCGCAGCTCGCTGGCCCCCTGCTGCAGGCCGGGGCGAACGCTGAGCCTCGCCTGATCGGTGACCAGCAGGCCGCGATTGGCATCGCGCTGGACCACCGTCAGGCCACGCTCGGCGACGAAGTCCTCGAGCTCCGACCACACGACGCTGGGCGCCGCACCGATCACCAGCCAGCGCTGACCGGCGGCCTCGCGCAGCGCCACGCCGCCGGCCTGCACGCCACCGCCGGCGCCCAGGGCGCGGGGTGGCGGCACGCGAAAGTCCTCGCCCTGGGAGACGAAGGTGCCCTGCGCCTCGGGAACCGGCATCGCATCGCCGTAGCGACGGATATCGCGGCCGTCGGGCAGCACCAGCGGCGCGCTCGGCTCGGCCTCGACGTAGTCGGCGGCACGGTCATCGTAGTAGCCGTCGCGGGCACAGCCGGCCAGGGCCAGCGCCGCCACCAGCGGCATCCATTTCAGCGCAGAGCTCATGCGTCCACCTTGCTCAAGTTATCCAGGTCGCGGCGTATCGCGCCGCGTCAGTCGTCACTCTCGGTTCGTCGACCTCAGTCGTCGATCACGCCGGCCAGCTGCAGGGCCTCGCTGACGGTGGAGTGGTACTTCTCGGAGAGCCAGGTCAGCGGCAGGCGGATGCCCGCTTCCGCCAGGCCCATGCGATTCAGTGCCCACTTGACGGGAATCGGATTGGCCTCGATGCCGAGATTGGTGTGCAGCGGCATCAGGCGGGTGTTGATCTGGTGCGCCTTCTCGGAGTCGCCGGCCACCGCCGCGGCGCACAGGTCGTGCATGGCGCGCGGGGCAACGTTGGCGGTCACCGATATGTCACCGTGGCCGCCCATCAGCATGAAGTCACAGGCGGTGCCGTCGTCGCCGGAGTAGAGCATGAAGTCGCTGCCCTTGAGGCGCGCGATCAGGTCCTCGGCGCGCTCCAGGTTGCCGGTGGCATCCTTGAGGCCGACGATGTTGTCCACTTCGGCCAGGCGCAGCACGGTCTCGTTGTAGAGATCGGAGCAGGTGCGACCCGGCACGTTATAGAGGATCACCGGCAGGTTGCTGCCTTCGGCGACGGCCTTGAAGTGCTGGTAGAGGCCTTCCTGGGTCGGCTTGTTGTAGTAGGGGCACACGGACAGGCAGTAGTCCGCCCCCACCTCGCTGGCATAGCGCGCCAGCTCGACCGCCTCGGAGGTGGCGTTGGCGCCGGTGCCGGCGATGACCGGCACCCGGCCGCCGACTTCTTCCACCACCGTGCGGATCACGTCGAAGTGCTCGGCGAACGACATGGTGGTCGGCTCGCCGGTGGTGCCCGCCGCGACGATGGCGTCGGTGCCATTGTCCAGATGGAAGTGGACCAGGGCCCGCAGGGCTTCCCAGTCGATATCGCCGTTGACCTTCATCGGTGTCGCCAGCGCGACGATGCTACCCGTGATCATCCTCGTCTTGTCCTCTCGCAGCCTGCCGGCGACCGCAGGGCTCGGTCGCCATGAAAAACCCGCCCTCGCCCGTGGGCGCGATGCCAGGGGCCAAATGGTACTCAGGGCTCGAGAGCCTGTACAGCGGCGACTTTACAGTCGCCGGCGGGTTGCGTGTAATCATGACGTTCATTCCCCGATTGGAGACCCGTCATGAGCGTCAGCCTCGGCCAGCCGGTGCCCGACTTCACCGCCACCGCCACCGGCGATACCACCCTGAGCCTCTCGGAGCTGCGCGGCCGCCAGGTGGTGATCTACTTCTACCCCAAGGCCAGCACCCCGGGCTGCACCACCGAGGGCGGCGACTTCCGCGACCACAAGGACGCCTTCGACGCCGCCAACACCGTGATCGTCGGCGTCTCCCGCGACGGCATCCGCGCCCAGGAGAACTTCAAGGCCAAGCAGGACTTCAACTTCACGCTGCTGTCCGACAAGGACGAGGCGGTGTGCCGGCTGTTCGACGTGATCAAGCTCAAGAAGCTCTACGGCAAGGAGCATCTCGGGATCGAGCGCAGCACCTTCCTGATCGACGCCGAGGGCACGCTGGCCCGGGAGTGGCGCAAGGTGAAGGTCAAGGGCCACGTGGACGAGGTGCTACAGGCCGCCCAGGCCCTTCACGCCGGCGAACCGATGCCCGGCGCGTAAACCGCGGCGAGCGCGCCGGCCGGGCCGGCGCGATGGTGTCGTCAGGCCTCGTCGGCGCCGTCCGGGGCGCGGTGGGCGGCCTCTTCCTGGCGATGCTGCTGGATGCCCCGCGGCCAGGCATAGACCAGCGCCTTGAGCAGGGTCGCCAGCGGGATGGCGAAGAAGATGCCCCAGAAGCCCCAGATCCCACCGAAGAACAGCACCGCCAGGATGATCGACACCGGATGCAGGTTGACCGCCTCGGAGAACAGCACCGGCACCAGCACGTTGCCGTCCAGCGCCTGGATCACCCCGTAGGCGACCAGCACGTAGAGGAACTGGTCGCCGACGCCGAAGTGAAAGCCGGCCACCGCCGCCACCGGCACCGTCGCCACGGCGGCGCCGATGTAGGGCACCAGCACCGAGAGCCCCACCAGCACGCCGAGCAGCGCCGAATAGGGCAGCCCGAAGAAGGCGAAGGTGAAGAAGGACACGGTGCCGACGATCACGATCTCGGTGACCTTGCCGCGCACGTAGTTGGCGATCTGGGCGTCCATTTCCTGCCACACCCGGGTCATCAGCCCGCGGCGGCGCGGCAGCAGCGAGACCGTGAAGCCCACCAGCAGGTCACGATCCTTGAGCATGAAGAACACCAGGATCGGCACCAGCACCAGGTAGACGATCAGCCCCACCACGTTGCCCAGCGAGGCCAGCGACAGCGACAGCGCCCGCTGGCCGAGCTGCGTCACCTCGCGACCGGCCATGCCCACCCAGTCCTGGATCTGGGCCGGCGTCACCAGATCGGGATAGCGCGCCTGGAGATCGGCCAGCAGCTGCTGGCCGCTGGCGAACATGCGCGGCGCCTCCTGCAGCAGATTGACCAGCTGGGTCCAGATCAGCGGCAGCAGCACCAGCGCCATGGCCAGCACCACGCCGACGAAGGCCAGGTAGACCAGCATCACCGCCAGGAAGTGCGGCACCCGTCGCCGGGTCAGGGCATTCACCCCGCCCTGCAGCAGAAAGGCGATGACCAGCGCGGTGAGGAAGGGGGCCAGCATCTGGCCCAGCCAGATCACCACCGCGAAGCCCAGCACCAGGACCACCAGCAGGATCACCGCCTCTTCGTCGGAGAGATAGTGATCGACCCAGCCGCGCAGCAGCGAACGCAGCGTCATGAGCCGGCCTCCCCACCCTTGCGGATCCAGTAGTGATAGACCTCGCCCCGCTCCTCGCGGGCCGGCATCTCGTGGGCACTCTGGGCGATGAAGGACTCGAAGTCGCGCCAGGAACCGGCATCGGTGGCCATCACTTCCAGTACCTGGTCGGGGGCCAGGCGCGACAGCGCCTGCTTGGCCTTGAGCAGAGGCAACGGACAGGAAAGCCCTCTGGCATCGAGGACGTCGTCGGGTTGCACAGCCATGTCGTCTCCCGCGAGAATGCCTGAAGCCGTCGCGCTCATCGTCGCGAACGGCATGAATGCCTGCGATTTAAAGGCACTTTCCCCGCTGAATCAATGTCGGAGGGAACAGCCCCGCGCGCCCGAGCGTGCGCCCGACGACCGAGGATGGCCATGCTGCGTCGCCCCCTGCCCCGCCTGACCGCGATCGCCCTGAGCCTGGCACTGAGCGCCCCGGCCGCCGGCCAGACGCTGTCGCTCGAGCTGCCGGACCGGGCCACCACCCCCTCGACCCTCGACGAATCGCCGACCTTCGAGCTGCCGAGCCTGACCCAACGCGACACTCAGGCGGTCAGCGGCGAGGAAACGCGGCTCGGCCGCGCCTGGCTGCGCCAGTTCCGCGCCCACGCCCCGCTGTGGCAGGACCCGCTCGCCGAGCACTACCTGGCCTCGCTGGTGGCACGCCTGCTGCCCTACAGCCGGGTCGGCGGCGTCGATCCGGTCATCACCCTGGTGGCCAGCGAGCGGCTCAACGCCTTCGCCGTGCCCGGCGGGGTGATCGGCGTCAATGCCGGGCTGTTCGCCTTCGCCCAGGGCGAGGGACCGCTGGCCTCGGTGCTGGCCCACGAGCTCGGCCATCTCTCGCAGAACCACTACGCCCGCGGCCAGCGGCGCGCCGAGCAGACCCGCCTGCCGGCCATGGCCGCCATGCTCGCCGGCATGCTGCTCGCCGCCGGCGGCGGCGGTGACGCCGGCATCGCCGCCGCCATGGGCTCCCAGGCCGCGCTGTTCCAGGACCAGCTCGCCTACTCGCGACGCTTCGAACGCGAGGCCGACCGCCTGGGCCTGCAGACGCTGGCCAACGCGGGTTACGATCCGCAGGCCATGGTCGAGATGTTCCGCGCCATGCAGCAAATGTCCGCCCTGCAGGGCGGCCATCCGCCGGAATTCCTGCTCACGCACCCGGTCTCCGAGTCGCGCATCAGCGACGCCCAGGCGCGGGTCGCCCAGCTGCCGGCCGGGGGCAACCGCCGCGATGACACCGAATACCAGATGGTCCGCGCCCGGGCCCTGCTCGCCATCCACGACCAGGCGCCTCGACAGGCGCTGACGCGGCTGCAGCGTGACGACGCGCCACGCGCGGCCCGGCGCTACGTCACGGCGCTGATCGACGCCCAGGAAGGCAGGACCGACGCGGCACTCTCGACCCTCGAGGCCCTGGCCGCGCAGCTGCCGGACCTGGCACTGCTGCCGGCCACGGCCGCCCAGGTCGCCCTCGACGCGGGTCGGATCGACGATGCCATCCGCCGCAGCCGCCACCAGCTGCGGCTGATGCCCGGCTACGCGCCGGCAAGCCTGCTGCTGGGCGAGGCGCTGCTGCAGCGCGACCCCGGCGAGGCCTATCGCGTGCTGCGCGAACTGGCCGCCCGCCAGCCGGAGAATCCCCAGGTCTTCACCCTGCTGGCCGAGGCCGCCGGACGCAGCGGCCACCGCGCCTGGGGGCATCTCGCCCGGGCCGAGCAGCTGCAGCTGACCGGCCGCATCGACCGCGGCATCGAACAGCTGGAGGTCGCGAGCGACATCGCCAAGAACGAGGGCGACCCGAATACCCTGGCGCGCATCGAGCAGCGCCGCGAGGCCTTCGTCCGCTACCGGGAGACGATGGAGACGTTTCGCTAGGCCGGGGCCTGGCGATGCCTCCATCGATGAGGCGGAAGGTCTTACGGGGAAGCCCACCGTCGAACCGGCGGCCAAGGATTCATGCCCCGTCAGGCCCGAGCGTGCCGAGCCTGGCCGCCGAGCAGGGCCTTGAGCATGGAGACGCACATCAGCAGCATCAGTGCCGAGAAGGGCAACGACGCGATCAGCATGGCCTTCTGGATCGCCGACAGGCCTCCCGCCAGGAGCAAGGAGCCGACCACCAGCGTCATCAGCACGCCCCAGATCACCCGATGGCGCGGTGCCGGCTCGCTGTCCCCTCCCGCCATGATGGTGTTGAGCACCAGCACACCGGAATCGGCAGACGTCACCAGGTAGGTGATGATCAGCAGCACGGACATGATCACGATCGCGGTTTCGAGCCCCCAAAGGTTCAGGAAGTCGATGGTGACGAACAGCACCGAGGCGATATTGTTGTTGACGGCTTCGATCACTTGCCCGCCGGCCACCCCGGAGACCTCGAGCTGCAGGCTGGTCCCGCCCAGGAAGAGGATCCAGACGAAGCACATCAGGCTCGGCACCACGACGCAGCCCAGCACGAATTCACGCAGGGTCCTGCCTCGCGAAATGCGCGCCAGGAACAGGCCGACGAACGGCGCGAAGGCGATGAACCAGGCTCGCTGGAGGATGGTCCAGTCCACCTGCCATTGGCCGAGATCGGATGACACCGGCCATATCTCGACGCTCATCTCGGGGAGCGCTGCCAGATAGTCGAACAGGCTCTCCCCCATCAGGTGGAAGGCGAAGCCGGTGGCACCGAACGCCACGAACACCGCCAGCAAGACCATGGAGAGCGCCATGTTGAACTGGCTGAGCCAGTTGACACCGCGCTTGACGCCGGTGACCGCCGACAGCGTCGACAGGCTCATTACCACCAGCAGGGTGATCATCAAGGGGAGGGCTCCCGGGGCCCCGTCAGGGCCGACCAGGCTGTCGATGCCGGTCACGAATTCGACCCCGGACACCAGCTGGCTCACGCCGGCCCCCATGGTCGTGGCGATGCCCAGCGTGGTGGCCACGACAGCGATGATGTCGATCAGGTGCCCCAGCACACCATTGAGGCGATCGCCGAACAGCGGCGACAGCGTCGAGCGAATCGTCAACGGCAGCCCCATGCGGTAGGCGAAGAAGGCCATGGCGAGCCCGGCCGTGGTGTAGATCGCCCACCCATGCAGCCCCCAATGGAGGAAGGTATAGCGAATGGAGCTCAATACGGCTTCGGCACTCTGCGGGGCAATGCCCTCCTCGATCAGCGCCGGGTTCTGCTGGAAATGCGACAGCGGCTCGCCGATGGAGTAGAACAAGAGCCCGATGCCCATGCCGGCCCCGAACATCATCGAAAACCAGGCAAAGCGGGAAAATTCAGGGCGATCTTCCGGGGCCCCCAGGCGAATGCTTCCCCAAGGCCCGAAGCCTACGATCAGGCAGAACAAGAGCATCAGCCCGACGGCATAGATATAGTAGGCATTGAAAGACGACAGCATCGCCGCATTGAGTGAGCCAAGAACGCCGACGGCCTGGTCGGGAAATGCCACGGCGAAAACGACCAGGGCGGCCACCACGAGCTTGCTGATCAGGGTGACGGGGAGATTCAGTCCTCGGTAGATGCCCTCGGGGCATCTGTCGATTGTTATTGTTGGCTTCATGCAGGGAACCTCTTGGTGTCAGGGATGGGGTTAAGGCAAAAAATACGTCATCTCCTCTAGGGCCAAACAAGCTGCCTTACTCACCGAGCAAGTCGGTCTCGAAGGGAAACTGGGTCAAAAGCTCGATGCCGGTATTCGTCACCACGACCTGCTCTTCGAGCTTGACGCCTTCGTGACCGCCTTCGGCACCGATGTAACTCTCGACACAGAGGACCATTCCGGGCTCGATGACGCCGTCATAGCCGGCATCCTGATAGTCGTGATGGTGGTACAGATACGGGAACTCCCCCGTCATGCCGCAGCCGTGGGCCGACAGGTAATAGCGGTTGGCGTGATACTTGGCGGGAATGTTCCAGGCCTTCTCGGAGTATTCCCGGAACGTCATGCCGGGCTCGAGGATGCCGAGATTGTGATGTACCTGCTCATGGGCCAGCCGATACAGCTCGCGCTGCGTCGCACTGGGACGGTCCGGGCCGACGTGGAAGGTGCGGGAGAAATCGGAATAGTAGCCGTGACAGCCCACCACGTCGGTATCCAGAGCGACCAGCTCGTTGGCTGCCAGCCGCTTGGTCGCCGTCTCCTGGAACCAGGGGTTTGTGCGCGCCCCGGAATTCAGCAGCCGTGTCTCGCAATAGTCACCGTTTTCCTCGATCACCGACTGATGCAGCACCGACCACAGGGCGTTTTCGGTGATCCCCGGACGGATGGCATCACGCAGCTTGTGCACCGCCCGCTCGGTGGCGCGAAGCGAGGCGACCACACACTTGAGCTCTTCCGACGACTTGATGGCGCGGGCCAGCTCCAGGGGTTGCTGGGCATCGACCACCTCGACGCCCTGCCGCGACATGGCGATGGCCGTTCCGGCATTCATGCGCTCCATGCCCACCCGCGGCGAGGCTCCCACCAGGCGGCGGATCTCACCGGCCATCATCGTCGCCCACCGCACCTCACGAGACGCGATGTCGTCACCCGCGGCGACGAAGCTCGCGGTCATCGCCGGGCGCACCTCATCGATGGTCTCCAGGCCGGCGGCCAGATGCTCGCAGCCGGTGAATTCGAAGAGGATGGAACGATCCTGGGTCAACAGCAGGTACCGAGCCGGCGTATTGCGCGCCGAAAACACCTGCATGTTGCGTGCACCGGTGGCGTAGCGGATATTGACGGGATCGGACACGATCAAGGCATCGACCCGATGCCGAGCCATCTGCTCACGCACACGCTGGAGGCGATACAGGCGCACTTCCTTCAGCTTGATGCCCTGACTTTCCGGGGCGGCGTCCAGCAGTTCCAGAGGCTCGAGGCCCTGCCGTTCGGCATGCCAATCGATGTCTGCCATGGGAATATCTCTCGTCGAGGAAGGGGGAATTCGAACGAGAAAGAGTCTAGGAACCTCCCCTGATCCTGTATATGCCGTCCTTTTTCACCCTTTTTGACAACCTGAGGTTATGAAGAGCTTTCGACACCGCCTCCCTCCGCTGAACGGCCTCCTGATCTTCGAAGCCGCCGCCCGGCATCTGAACTTCACCCTGGCGGCCCAGGAACTGCACGTCACCCAGGCCGCCGTCAGCAAGCAGATCAAGGAGCTGGAGCACCACCTCGGCGTGTCGCTGTTCGTGCGCAACGGCCGTCGGGTCGCCCTCACCGGTGACGGCCACTACCTGCAGACCAAGGTCGGGGCCTCCCTGCAGTTCCTCTGCGAGGCCGTCGAGGCGGTCGGCGCCGCCACGCCGCCTCGGGGCATCGTGCTGTCGGCCAACACGGCCATGTCTCAGCTGTGGCTGGGGCCCGCGATGCGCCGCTTCGACCGGGCACACGACGACCCGGGCGGCAACATCCGGCTGCTCACCTCGGACATCACCTCGGAGCTGCTCGGCGACGAGGTCGACCTGGCCGTGCTGTATGACGTGCGGGAGCACGACGGTTGGCAGCTGACGCCGCTGTTCGCCGAGGAGCTCTTCCCGGTGGCCTCCCCGGGCTATCTGGACCTCCACGGCCGCAGGCTCGATAGCGTGTCGGCGCTGCGCGATCATGCCTTGCTGGACTTCGATCGCATCGAACCGAACTGGGTGGACTGGCGACGCTGGCTGGAGGGGCTGGGGGCCGACACCGACTGGTTGACGCCTAGTGCGCATTACAGCCACTACGCCGCACTGATCGAGGCCGCCGAACAGGGACAGGGCGTCGCGCTGGGCACCCGTCATCAGATCGATGCCCGGCTCGGGGAGGGGCGCCTCGAGCGCCTCGGTGAGATCGGCCTGCGCACGGGACGCCACTACTGGCTGGGGCTCAACCTGAACCACGCGCCGACCCAGCCGGTGGCCAGGCTGCACGACTGGCTGCTGGACACCCGCGAGTGACGCCTCCCCCTCAAACGCGAAGAGCCCGCGACACGGTCGCGGGCTCTTGGGTGCCAGACAGATCGGGCCCGGTCAGGCGTTGAACTCGAGCATCCGCGTCAGCGGCTTGAGCGCGGCCCGGCGCAGCTCGTCGCCGACCTGGATCTCGCCCGTGCCCTCGCGCAGCGCGCCGGCGAGGTTGTCCAGGGCGTTCATCGCCATCCACGGGCAGTGGGCGCAGCTGCGACAGGTGGCGCCGTTGCCGGCGGTGGGCGCCTCGAACAGGGTCTTCTCGGGCACCGCCTGCTGCATCTTGAAGAAGATGCCGCGGTCGGTGGCCACGATCAGCTCCTCGTTGGGCAGCTCCTTGGCGGCCTTGATCAGCTGGGAGGTGGAGCCCGCCACGTCGGCCAGCTCGACCACCGTGGACGGCGACTCGGGGTGCACCAGCACCGCGGCGTCCGGGTACAGGCCCTTGAGGTCCTCGACGCCCTTGGCCTTGAACTCCTCGTGGACGATGCAGGCACCGTCCCACAGCAGCATGTCGGCGCCGGTCTGCTTCTGGATGTAGCCGCCGAGGTGCTTGTCCGGCGCCCACAGGATCTTCTCGCCGCGGGCCTGGAGATGCTCGATCACCTCGACCGCGATCGACGAGGTCACCACCCAGTCGGCACGGGCCTTCACCGCCGCCGAGGTGTTGGCGTAGACCACCACGGTGCGATCGGGATGCTGGTCGCAGAAGGCGCTGAACTCGTCGGCCGGGCAACCCACGTCCAGCGAGCAGGTCGCCTCGAGCGTCGGCATCAGCACGCGCTTCTCCGGCGACAGGATCTTGGCCGTCTCGCCCATGAAGCGCACGCCGGCCACCACCAGGGTGTCGGCCGGATGGCGGGCGCCGAAGCGGGCCATCTCGAGGGAATCCGCCACGCAGCCGCCGGTTTCCTCGGCCAGCTGCTGGATGGCGTCATCGGTGTAGTAGTGAGCCACCAGGACGGCGTTGTTGGCCTCGAGCAGACGCTTGATCTCCTCGATGCGGGCCTCGTCCTCGGCGGGAATGCGCGTGGGGCAATAGGTACGCGCCAGCTGCTCACGCAGCTCGGCACGGGAAGTCATGATCGTCATCGTGTCTACCACTGTGACCGGCAGGGGCTCCCCCTGCATTGCACCAGGTGCCGACACGCGTGCGCTCCGCACGCCGCGACACACCGTGGGCCAGCCGCGGCGTCTTCCGCCCTGGCCAACCCGCTTTCATTCTAGCCGGAAACCGCGCCGAACACGCGTCCTGCAAGACGAAAGAACAAGCGTGGAGCATGACGTCGTCCCGTCCCGCTTGCAAGCGGCACCGATTTCCGGGCGCGCACGAAAAACGCCCCTGCCTCGGGGAGGCAGGGGCGTCGAATCTGGTGGGTCGTGTAGGATTCGAACCTACGACCAATTGGTTAAAAGCCAACTGCTCTACCAACTGAGCTAACGACCCGTTGATGCATGGCGGCTCAGTCGCCATGAATCCAGGTTCGGTTGGTGGGTCGTGTAGGATTCGAACCTACGACCAATTGGTTAAAAGCCAACTGCTCTACCAACTGAGCTAACGACCCTTCCGAACGGGTGCAGATAATACGGATATGCCCCCGGCATGGCAAGCGCTTTTTCACCTTCAGGCGAATTTTCTCGCCTGCCGGCGCGGGAAGGCCCGCGGCGCCGTTCGCCGGCGAGCCTTCCTCGTTATGCGCGCCTTACTGACGACGCGACTTGGGCTTGCGCATCGCCTGCACCGGACGACGCTTGTGCTTGTCGCGGCTCCAGCGATTCTTCTCGTCCGGCGTCAGCTCCGGCACCTTGCGCGCCGGCAGGCCGGCCATGCCGGCGAGGTCGTCGATCTCCTCCTGGGAGAGCTCGACCCACTCGCTGGCCTTGGCCCGCTTGTCGAGGAAGATGTTGCCGTAGCGCACGCGCTTGAGGCGGCTGACGGTCAGCCCCTGGGATTCCCACAGGCGGCGCACCTCGCGGTTGCGGCCCTCCATGATCACCACGTGGAACCAGGTGTTGATGCCCTCGCCGCCGAACTCCTGCACGTCGGTGAAGCGTGCCGGTCCGTCGTCGAGCATCACGCCCTCGACCATCGCCGTGACGTGGGACTGCTGCACGTCGCCCATCACGCGCACGGCGTACTCGCGCTCGATCTGGGTCGAGGGATGCATCAGCCGGTTGGCCAGCTCGCCGTCGGTGGTGAACAGCAGCAGGCCGCTGGTGTTGATGTCGAGGCGGCCGATGGCGATCCAGCGCTCGCCCTTGAGGCGCGGCAGGCGGTCGAACACGGTGCGCCGCCCTTCCGGATCCTTGCGGGTGCACAGCTCGCCTTCCGGCTTGTTGTACATGATCACGCGCCGCGGCACCTCCTCGGCGGCGCGCAGGGTGACCGGGCGATCATCGAGGGCGACCTTGTCGCGGGGCTCGATGCGATCGCCCAGGGTCGCCACCTGGCCGTTGACCTTGACCCGGCCGTCGGCGATGGCCGCTTCCATCTCGCGGCGCGAGCCCATGCCGGCCCGGGCCAGGACCTTCTGCAGTTTCTCGGTGGTGGTGCTCATCAGTCGTCTGTCTCGCTGGTAGTGGATTCCGCCCCCGGGGCAGCGTCATCGTCGACGCGGCCCCGGGCACGTTCGGACAGGCGGGCCTCGAGATCGGCGAAGCTCAGGCCTGTCCGCTCGGACGCCGTCCCGGCGTGGTCATCGTCGGCCGTCCCGGCCGTCGTCTCGCCGGCCGCAGGCGCGGTGGCCTCGGCGGCGGTCGTCTCTTCACGGGTGTCGTCGCGGGTGGCAGTGTCGGTCCGATCGTCCGTTTCCGCCACCTCCTCGTGGGGTTTTTCCCGTTCGTCGCCCTCGTCGACGGGCTCGTCCGCCTGGGCCAGCAGGTCGTGCTGGGGCGGCGGCGGCGTGTCCTCGAGGGTCTGCTCCGCCTCCTCGAAGCCCTTGAGCTCGTGCATCGGCGGCAGCTCGTCGAGGGTCTTGAGGCCGAAGTCGTCGAGGAAGCTGCGGGTGGTGGCATAGACCGCCGGGCGCCCCGGCACGTCACGATGCCCCACCACCCGCACCCAGCCGCGCTCGACCAGGGTGCGCATGATCTGGCCGCTGACGGTGACGCCGCGCACCTCCTCGATGTCGCCGCGGGTCACCGGCTGGCGATAGGCGATCAGCGCCAGGGTCTCCAGCAGCGCCCGGGAGTAGCGCTGCGGGCGCTCGTCCCACAGCCGCGAGACCCAGCTCGAGAGCCGCGGGCGGATGCGCAGCTGGTAGCCCGAGGCGGTTTCCAGCAGCTCCATGGCGCCGCGCTGGTGGCGCGTCTCGAGGCGCCCCAGGGCCTCGCGCAGGGCGCGCCGGGGCGGCAGCTCGTGGTCATCGAACAGGTTCTCCAGCCGCTCCAGCGAGAGCGGCTCGCCGGCGGCGAGCAGCGCGGCCTCGAGGATCTCGTCCAGGGCATCGGGGATTTCCATGGCGGTCATGGCGACTCGCTCCCTTGGTCGTCGTCATCCGCGAAGGGGCTCTCCCCTTCTGGCTCGTCGTCAGCGTAGGCGTCCTGCGCCTCGTCGTCCTGCGGGCCGCCCCGGGCGCGCACGTGGATCGGCGACAGCGGGGCGTTCTGCACGATCTCGATCATCGACTCCTTGGCCAGCTCGAGGATCGCCATGAAGGTCACCACCACGCCGGCGCGGCCTTCCTCGAGGGTGAACAGCGCCTCGAAGGCGGTGTAGCGCTCGAAGTCGAGCAGTTCCATGATTGCCAGCATGCGCTCCCGGGTGGAGAGCGTCTCGCGGCTGACCTGGTGCGCCTGGTTGAGCTCGGCGCGGCGCAGGATGCCGGCCAGGGCGCCGAGCAGTTCGTCGAGCTCGACGTCGGGATGCACCACCCGGCTCTCCAGCGGCGGCAGCGCCGCCCGGGCCGGGAACCAGTCGCGGCCCAGCCGCGGCAGCTCGGCCAGCGCCTCGGCGGCATTCTTGAGCCGCTCGTACTCCTGCAGGCGGCGGATCAGCTCGGCGCGCGGGTCTTCCTCGTCCTCGTCGCCCCCTTCCTTCGGCGGCTTGGGCAGCAGGGTGCGCGACTTGATCTCGGCCAGCATCGCCGCCATCAGCAGGTACTCGCCGGCCAGCTCGATCTCCATGGCCTTCATCAGCTCCACGTACTCGATGTACTGGTGGGTGATGGCGGCCACGTCGATGGCCAGGATGTCCAGGTTCTGGCGCCGGATCAGGTACAGCAGCAGGTCGAGCGGCCCCTCGAAGGCCTCGAGGAAGACCTTGAGCGCCTCCGGCGGGATATACAGATCCTCCGGCAGCTCGGTGATCGGCTCGTCGAACAGCCGGCCCAGCACCGCCGCGCTCTGGCTGATCGCCTGCTGCTCGGCGTCGCCCGCCCCGGCGCCCTCGGCGACGGTCGGGTCGGCGGGGGACCCCGGGGCGTCGTCGGGTGTCTCGGTGGACGGGGGCGTCTCGCTCACGCGGGGCAGGCCTCCGGTAGCTGGTGGGGCGGCGAATGATCGACCGCACAGTCTACCAAGCGGCGAGGATCAGGGTAAGCCGTGACTCATCCCGCCTCGGCGGCGAGGCGATAGCGGCCGGTGTAGTCGAACAGCTTGCGCCGCACCTGCCAGTGGCGGCCGGCCTTGCGGCCGATCACGAAGTCCGGGGCGCGCAGCCGGTGCTGCTCGGCGACCACCTCCTCCGGCGTGGTCGGCGACCAGCGCGTGCCGGGAGCACGCAGGTGCTCGCGCAGGAAGGCCGCGGCGAAGGCGCCGCGCTGGGCCGGCGTCTCCAGGGCGAACCATTCGGCCAGGGTGGCGCCGTCCTCGTCGTGATAGACGACCTTGAGTCGCGGCAGGCCACGGCCGTTGACGGTGGCCTCGAGCTGCATGCCCGAGACCCGCAGCACCCGGGCATCGCGCAGCTTCAGCGCCTCGCGCAGCTTGTCGTCGGCGTCCACCAGCAGCGCCTCGCAGCCGTGGCAGCGCCGCGCCGCGGTGTCGTTCTCGGCGCCGCACTGATCGCAGACCTTGAAGCGGAAGCGGAAGCTGCACTGCTGCCTCTTGCCGGCGCCCGACGCCGCGCCATCTCCACGCTCTTCCTCCACCAGGCCCTGGCAGCGGCGGCCGAAGTGCTCGATGACGATCTCGCCGTCGAGCCGGCCCCAGAACAGGTTGGCGTGGCCGCACTGCGGGCACTCGACCTGCACCGGCTCGGTGTCGCCGGCGGGCTTGGGGCTGCCGACCTCGGGGGCATAGAGATCCCAGGGATTGCCGGCGTAGTCGAGGATCAGGCAGTCGCGCTTGCCCGGCGCCAGGCGCAGGCCGCGCCCGACGATCTGCTGGTAGAGTCCCACCGACTCTGTGGGCCGCAGGATCGCGATCAGGTCCACGTGGGGCGCATCGAAGCCGGTGGTCAGCACCGCCACGTTGACCAGGTACTTGAGCTCGCGGGCCTTGAAGGCCTGGATGATCGCCTCGCGTTCGGCGGCCGGCGTGGCGCCGGTGATCAGCGCCGCCTCGTCGGCGGGCAGATAGCCGAGGACCTCCTCGGCGTGGGCCACGGTGGCGGCGAACAGCATCACCCCGGCGCGCTCGGCGGCGTGGCCGATCACCTCCTCGAGGATCGCCGGCGTCGCCCGATTGCCGGCCGCCACCCGGTTCAGCTCCGCCTCCTGGAACAGGCCGCCGCTGCCGGGCTCGAGGGCCGAGAAGTCGTAGCGCTCGACGGCGGCATCGACCAGCCGCGGCTCGGCCAGATAGCCCTGCTTGACCATCAGCCGCAGCGGCTGCTCGAACACGCAGTCGCGGAAGAAGCAGTCTTCGCCGCCGCGCACCATGCCGTGATAGTGGCGGTGATAGAGGAAGCCCTGGCCCAGCCGGTACGGCGTGGCGGTCAGGCCCAGCACCTTGAGCCGCGGATTGCGCTCGCGCAGGTGGGCGATGACCCGCCGATAGCTGGAATCCTCGTCCAGCGATACCCGATGGCACTCGTCGATCACCAGCAGCGTGAAGGCATCGTCGTCGAAGCTGTCCAGGTTCCTCACCACCGACTGCACCGAGCCGAACACCACCTGGCGCGCGGTTTCCTTGCGCCCCAGGCCGGCGCTGAAGATATCGGCCTCGAGCCCATAGGCCTGGTACTTGGCGTGATTCTGCTCGACCAGCTCGCGCACGTGGGCCAGCACCAGCACCCGGCCGCGGGCCAGGCGGGCCAGCTCGGCGATCACCAGCGACTTGCCGCTGCCGGTGGGCAGCACCACCACGGCGGGATCGTCGCCGGCGCGGAAGTGCTCGACCACGCGGCTGACCGCCTGCCGCTGGTAGGGGCGCAGGCTGGGCGGGGCGGTTTCGGTCATGACGGGCCTCTCGACGATGAAGGCGCCATCTTAACGAGCGCACCTCGCCACATCGACACAAAGCGTCGTTGCAGCGTGAGACTTGACCACGCCAGCCTCTGCCATGCTATCTATGAGACACATCATCGCCCCGATTCGACACAGGAGAGTCGCCCATGCAAGTGAAGACCAGTCCCGAGTGCCCGAAGTGCGGCAGCCGCGTCAAGCGCCTGCCGCCGGGGCGTCAGGACCAGTATCACGTCTACTGCGACGACTGCGGTCACGACTTCGGCCGCTATGACTACCTGCAGGCCCAGTTCCGCCACCTGCTCGACGACGTGGAGGCGCACCTGAAGGAGAACGAGGAGTCGGACGACAAGGCGTCCTGACGCGATATCTCGCCTGGCAATGAAGACGCCCGGGCCAGTGGCCCGGGCGTCTTTCGTCTAGCGGCGGGACATCAGCCCAGCCAGCGACGGGCGTTGCGGAACAGGCGCATCCAGGCGCCGTCCTGGGTCCACTCGGCCGGGCGCCAGGAGTTGGTCACCGCGCGCACCACGCGCTCCGGGTGCGGCATCATGGCGGTGACGCGGCCGTCGGGCGTGGTCAGGCCGGTGATGCCGGAGGGCGAGCCGTTGGGGTTGGCCGGATAGCGGGTGGTCACCTGGCCGTAGTTGTCCACGTAGCGCAGCGCCACCTGGCTGGAGCCCTGCATGCCGCGCAGGTGCGCGCTGTCGCGGAACTCGGCGCGGCCCTCGCCGTGGGCCACGGCGATCGGCAGCAGCGAGCCTTCCATGCCGGAGAGCAGGATCGACGGGCTCTCCTCGACGCGCACCATGGCCACGCGGGCCTCGAACTGTTCGGACTCGTTGCGCACGAAGCGCGGCCAGGCCTCGGCGCCGGGGATCAGCTCCTTGAGCTGGGACAGCATCTGGCAGCCGTTGCACACGCCCAGGGCGAAGCTGTCGTCGCGGCCGAAGAAGCCGGCGAACTGCTCGCGGGCGCGCTCGTTGAACAGCACCGACTTGGCCCAGCCGCCGCCGGCGCCCAGCACGTCGCCGTAGGAGAAGCCGCCGCAGGCCACCAGGCCCTTGAACTCCTCCAGGCCGACGCGCCCCTCGAGGATATCGCTCATGTGCACGTCGACGGCCTCGAAGCCGGCGTTGTCGAACGACCAGGCCATCTCCAGGTGGCCGTTGACGCCCTGCTCGCGCAGCACCGCCACCGCCGGCCTGGCGGTGTTCACGAACGGCGCGGCGATGTCCTCGTCGACATCGAAGCTCGGCTGGGCGGAGAGGCCCGGGTCGCGGCCGTCGAGCAGGCCATCGAACTCGCTCTTGGCGCACTCGGCGTTGTCGCGCAGCGACTGCATGCGATAGCTGGTCTCGCTCCAGGTGCGCTGGGCCAGCAGCCGGGTGGTCTCGAGCAGCGGCTCCTCGAACAGGGTCACGCGGACCTGGTCGTCGTAGCGCGGCCGGGCGATCACGCCGCAGCTCTCGAGGCCGGCGCCGGCGAACTGCGCCAGCACTTCCTCGGTGTGCTCGCGCGGCACCTGGATCACCGCGCCGAGCTCCTCGGCGAACAGCGCGTTGAAGGCATCGGCGGGCTCGTCGATCAGCCAGTCGAGCTTGATCTCGAGGCCGGCGTGGGCGGCGAAGGCCATCTCCAGCAGGGTCACCAGCAGGCCGCCATCGCTGCGGTCGTGGTAGGCCAAGAGCTTGCCGTCGGCGTTGAGGCCCTGGATCACGGTGAAGAACGCCTTGAGGTCCTCGGGGTCATCCAGGTCCGGGCACTCGTCGCCGACCTGGCCGTAGACCTGGGCCAGCGCCGAGCCGCCGAGGCGGTTCTGGCCGCCGCCGAGATCGATCAGGATCAGGTCGGACTCGTCCTGGGTCAGGTCGATCTGCGGGGTCAGCGTCTTCATGGCGTCGGTGACCGGGGCGAAGCCGGTGCTCACCAGGGTCAGCGGCGAGGTGATGCTCTTCTCCTCGCCCTCCTCGTCCTGCCAGGCGGTGCGCATGGACATGGAGTCCTTGCCCACCGGCACGGCGATGCCCAGCGCCGGGCACAGCTCCATGCCCACGGCGTGAACGGCGTCATACAGCGCCTGGTTCTCGCCCGGGTGGCTGGCCGCACTCATCCAGTTGGCGGAGAGCTTGATGTCGCCGAGCTTGGCGATCGGCGCGGCGGCCAGGTTGGTGATGGTCTCGGCCACCGCCAGGCGGGCACTGGCCGCCGGATCGATCAGCGCCACCGGCGGACGCTCGCCCATGGCCATGGCTTCGCCGGCATGGGTATCGAAGGTGGCGGTGGTCACCGCCACGTCGGCGACCGGCACCTGCCACGGGCCGACCATCTGGTCGCGGGCCACCTGGCCGGTGATCGAGCGGTCGCCGATGGTGATCAGGAAGTTCTTGGAGGCCACGGTGGGCAGGCGCAGCACCCGGTCCATGGCCTCGCGCAGGTCGAGGTTGTCGAGCATGATGCCCGGCATCTCGCGGCTCTCGCGGCGGAACTCGCGGGTCATCTTGGGCGGCTTGCCGAACAGCACGCTCATCGGCAGGTCGACCGGCCTGGTGTCGAAGTGGCCGTCGCGGACCTCCAGATGATGCGCCTCGGTGGCCTCGCCGACCACGGCGTAGGGGCAGCGCTCGCGCTGGCACAGGGCGTCGAAGGCGGCGAGGTTCTCCGGGGCCACGGCGAGCACGTAGCGCTCCTGGGCCTCGTTGCACCAGATCTCCAGCGGGCTCATGCCCGGCTCGGCGTTGGGCACCTCGCGCAGCTCGAAGCGGCCGCCGCGGTCGCCGTCCTTGACCAGCTCCGGCAGGGCGTTGGACAGGCCGCCGGCGCCCACGTCGTGGATGAAGCAGATCGGGTTGTCGTCGCCCAGCGACCAGCAGCGGTCGATCACTTCCTGCACGCGACGCTCGATCTCGGGGTTGTCGCGCTGCACGGAGGCGAAGTCCAGGTCGGCGCTGGAGGCACCGGAGGCCATGGAGGAGGCCGCGCCGCCGCCCAGGCCGATCAGCATCGACGGCCCGCCCATCACGATCAGCTTGCCGCCGACCGGGATCTCGCCCTTCTGGACGTGGTCCTCGCGGATGTTGCCGTAGCCGCCGGCGATCATGATCGGCTTGTGGAAGCCGCGACGCTCGACGCCGTTGGCGCCCATGGCGTCCTGCTCGTAGCTGCGGAAGTAGCCGGTCAGGTTGGGGCGGCCGAACTCGTTGTTGAAGGCGGCGCCGCCGATCGGCCCCTCGAGCATGATCTCGAGGGCGTTGACGATGCGCTCGGGCTTGCCGTAATCGAAGGCCTCCCAGGGCTGCACGAACTCGGGGATGCGCAGGTTGGAGACGGTGAAGCCGGTCAGGCCCGCCTTGGGCTTGCCGCCGATGCCGGTGGCGCCCTCGTCGCGGATCTCGCCGCCGGCGCCGGTGGCCGCGCCCGGGTGCGGCGCGATGGCCGTCGGGTGGTTGTGGGTCTCCACCTTCATCAGGATGTTGACCGGCTCCTGATGGGCGGCGTAGACGGCGCGTTCGGCGGCGTCGCCGGTCAGCGGCGCGGCGAAGAAGCGGCCGGCCCGGCTGCCGCGGATCACCGCGGCGTTGTCGCTGTAGGCCGAGAGGATGTCGTCCGGCGAGGCTTCAAAGGTGTTCTTGATCATCTTGAACAGCGAGCGCGGCTGCGCCTCGCCGTCCACCACCCAGTCGGCGTTGAAGATCTTGTGGCGGCAGTGCTCGGAGTTGGCCTGGGCGAACATCATCAGCTCGACGTCGGCCGGGTTGCGGCCCAGGCCCTCGAAGGCCTCGCACAGGTAGTCGATCTCGTCCTCGGCCAGCGCCAGGCCCAGTTCGACGTTGGCCTCCTCCAGCGCCGGGCGGCCGCCGCCGAGGATGTCCACCTGACCGAGCGGCGCCGGCTCGTGGTGGGCGAACAGCCTGGCGGCATCGGAGGCGTCGAACAGCACCGTCTCGGTCATGCGGTCGTGGAGCGCCGCGAGCACCGCCTCATAGGCCTCCTCGGAGAGCTCGCCGGCGAAGCGCACCCGGTAGGCGATGCCGCGCTCGAGGCGACGGATCTGGCTCAGGCCGCAGTTGCGGGCGATGTCGGTGGCCTTCGAGGACCAGGGCGACTGGGTGCCGATGCGGGGTACCACCAGGAACAGACGCCCCTCGCCAAGGTCGCCGGTATCGTGGGCCGGGCCGTAGTCGAGCAGGCGCTCGAGCAGGCGGCGGTCGTCGTCCTCCAGCTCGCCGTCGTGGTCGACGAAGTGCACGTAGTCGGCGCCGAGCGCCTCGACCTGTGGAGCCACGGCGTGCAGCGCTTCGAGCAGCTTGGCATGACGGAAGGCGGAGAGGGCGGGCGCGCCACGCAGTTCGAGCATATCCTGGGGCCTCTGAAACAAGCAGAATGCAGTAAAGACGGGGCCGCGGCCGGCGGCAATGAGCGCACATGATACTGGAAAGCGCGGGCGGCGAGAAATCGGCGTGGATGACAGCTTCCGAGGCGCTGGGTAAGGTGACATCACCCATCGCATCCCGACATCACTATGCTGGCATCCTTGCTCGACCATCTGCGCCGGCGGCGGCGCCACTACGCGACCCTGTGCGCGCTGCTGGGGCTCGGCCTGATCACCGATCGCCCCCACCGCGCCTCCGAGGCTCAGCTCGAGGACGTGCGGGCGCGTGACTTCCTCAACATCCAGACCCGCAACACCCCCACGACCTACTACGAGGGCCGTCAGGGGCCGACCGGCTTCGAATACGAGCTGATGCGCCGCTTCGCCGACTATCTGGGCGTCAGCCTCAACCTGGATGCCGATCACAACATCGCCGAGGCGCTCGAGGCGGTGCGCCGCGAGGGCGATCTCGGCGCCGCCGCCCTGCCGCTGGACCCGACCCGCGACGGGCTGATGTACAGCCGGCCGATCATGCCGCTGCAGCCGCTGCTGGTGTATCGGCGCGGCCTGCCGCCGCCCGCCGAGATCGCCGACCTCGAGGGGCTTTCGATCGGCACCCTGAGCAATACCGGCACCGATCGGGTGATGCGTGAACTGCAGGCCGAGCACCCCTGGCTGAGCTGGCAGGAGGCCGATGATATCGAGGTCTCGGCGCTGCTCGGCCGGGTGAGCGACGGCACCCTGGACGCCGCCGTGGTCTTCGAGCGCCAGTTCCGCCTCAACCGGCTGTTCTTCCCCGAGGTGGAGGACGGGTTCCGGCTGGGGCGCCCGCTGTCGCTGGCCTGGGCCTTCCCCAGCGAGCGCGGGCTCGGCCTGCTGCGCGAGGCCAACCGTTTCCTCGCGACGCTGCAGGACAGCGGCCTGCTGGCCCGCCTCGAGACCCGCTACCTGGGCCGCGACGACTATCTGGAGTACGTCGGCGCACGGACCTTCATCGGCCATGTCCACGAACGGCTGCCCGAGTACGACACGCTGTTCCGCGAGGCCGCCCGGCAAAGCGGCTTCGACTGGAAGCTGCTGGCCGCGGTGGGCTACCAGGAATCCCACTGGCGCCCTCAGGCCACCTCCCCCACCGGGGTGCGCGGCCTGATGATGCTGACCAACGCCACCGCCGCCGAGATGAACGTGTCGAACCGGCTCGACCCGGCTCAGAGCATCAACGGCGGCGCGCGCTACCTGCGCTCGCTAAAGGATCGGCTGCCCGAGTCGATAACCGGGGAGGACCGCTTGTTCATGGCCCTGGCCGCCTACAACGTGGGCCTGGGCCACCTCTACGACGCCCGCCGCATCGCCGAGACGCGCGGCGGCGATCCCGATGCCTGGGAAGACGTGCGCGATGCCCTGCCCCTGCTGCAGGAACGCGAATGGTTCAGCAAGACCCGCTACGGCTATGCCAGGGGCGGCGAGCCGGTCATCTACGTTCGCAACATTCGCCGCTACCACGAGATCCTCACCTATGTGGACCGTAGCCGTCAGCAGTTTCATCGCCTCAGCGCCCGCCAGCCCCTGCCCGCGGACGACACCCGCTTCAATCGCGTGCCGCCGAGCGGCTGAGGGCCGTTCATGAAACACCGGCTCGGCGCCCTGCCGCTGTCCGCCGTCGCCCCGCTGGTGGCGCTGGCCGGCCTGCTGCCGGCCGCTCCTCCCGGCACCGGCGCGAACCTGATTCTCATCGGCCTGACCGCCGCCGGCCAGCTGGCCTGGCATCTGCGGCGCCTGCGCCTGGTGCGGCTGGCGGCGTGGCCGGCGCTGGCCTGGCTCGCCCTCGGCCTGTGCAGCTACCTGCTGCCGGAGGACTGGGTCCCCCAGGCCGGCTGGAACCGCTGGGCGGAACATCTGGTCGCGGGCAGTCACGTGGACGACTGGCGCCCTCCGCTGCTGACGCTGATGTGCCTGAGCCTGCTCAATCTCAGCCTGCTGACCCGCACCCGGGCCAACCTCGGCGCCCCGCTGCTGATGGGCACCGCCGGCCTGGCGCTGCTCGCCCAGCTGCTCGTGCCGCATCCGTCACCGGGGCCGCTGGCCCTGAGCGCCGGCGGTGCCATGCTGGCCGCCCAGGCCTGCCTGCTGCTCGCCCAGCTGGTCGATAGCCTCGGCGGCTGGCGCACCTCGCGCCTCAGCATCCTGCGCGCCCTGTGGCCCTCGCTGCTGCTGGCGGCGCTGACGCTGACGCTGTGGTATCAACAGCATCAGGCCACCGATCGTCGGCAGCAGCAGGAGATCGCCGATCTGGGACAGCGGCTGGCGCATCGGCTGTCGGCCGAGATCGACGACCATCTGGCCGCCATGCGCCGCTTCGCCGCCTCATGGCACTGGATGAACGGCCCGCCATCGGCCGACCAGTGGGCCTACCAGGCCGAGCTGTATCACCGCGACTTCCCGTATCTGCTCAACATCGCCTTCATCGACCCGCAGAGCCGCATCCTGCGCGTCCACCCGCCCCCCGACAACACGGCGCTGCTCGGCACCCGGCTGTTCGAGGCCCAGCCGGAGGGACGCGAGGCGTTGGGGACGGCGCTGCACGAGGGTGTCACCGGCCAGACGCGCGTCATCGAGCTGCTGCAGGGCCAGCCCGGCATGATCCACTACCTGCCGGTGACCCGGGCCCGCGACGGCCGTATCCGGGGAGCGGTGGGCGTGGTGATCGGCCTGCGTGACCTGGCGGACACCCTGTTCCGCCAGGTCACGCCCGACACCGCCGCCCTGACGCTGCTCGACGGCGAGCGGCTGCTCGCCTACCAGGGGCCCGCCCGGCGGACCGGCCCCTGGCATCATGCGGCGCCGCTGATGCTCGACGAGCTATCGCTGACGCTGGTCACCCGCCCCGGCCTCGATACCCTGCTGGCCCGGCGCTCACGCCTGCCCGTGGTCACGCTGGCGGTCGGGCTGACGCTGGCCTATCTGCTCTACCTCGCCCTGTTCGCCCGCCGTCATCTCCAGAGGCAGCACCACGAGACTCGCCGCTCCAATCGCGAGCTGCGCCGCGAGGTCCGCAACCGCGCCCGGCTGCAGCGGGAAGTCGAGTGGCTCGCCACCCACGACGAGCTCACCCGGCTGCCCAACCGTCGCCGTTTCATGCAGGTGCTGGAGGAGCATGCCGGCATCCGCCCGCTGAGCGTGCTGCTGTGCGATATCGATCACTTCAAGCTGATCAACGACCGCCTCGGCCACCTGGTGGGCGATCGCTACCTGGCCGAGCTGGGCCGCCTGGGGCAGGAGGCGTTCGACGCCGTGGGCGGCACCTTCGCCCGGTTCGGCGGCGAGGAGTTCGTGGCCTGCCTGCCCGGCTCGAGCGTGGAAGACGCGGAAGCGGCGGCGAGACGCCTGCAGGAAGCCCTCGCCGAGGCTCGGCTGCCCCACCAGGACGGCGCGCCGCTGACGCTGAGCATCGGCATCGCCACCCTGGAAGAGGGGGCGCTGGAGCCCGACGAGCTGCTGCAGGCCGCCGACGACGCGCTCTACCGGGCCAAGTCGCTGGGGCGCGACCGGATCGAGCTCGCCGCCGGGCCACACGACCCGTCGAGCTGACGCCCCGCGGGCTCAGCGATCGTCGGAGGCGGCCGAGCGACGCTCGGCGAAGAAGGCCTTCAGCAGCTTCGAGACCCGGGCGGCCAGCACGCCGCCCTCCACCGCCACCCGGTGGTTGTACCAGGGCTGGGCGAACAGGTTGGCCTTCGATTCGACCATGCCGGTGCGCGGTTCGGCGGCGCCGTAGACCACCCGCGCCAGCCGCGCGTGGATGATCGCCCCGGTACACATCAGGCAGGGTTCCAGGGTCACGAACAGGGTGCAACCGTCGAGACGGTAGTTGCCGAGGCGCGCCCCGGCATCGCGCAGGGCCCGGATCTCGGCGTGGGCACTGGGATCGTGGCCGGCCACCGGCGCGTTGTAGCCACGGCCCACGATCTCGCCTTCGGCGTCCACCACCACCGCGCCCACCGGCACCTCGCCGGCCTCCCCGGCCAGCCGCGCCTGCTCGAGGGCGCGATGCATGTAGAACTCGTCACTGCGCATGGCCGCCGACTCCCGTAGACTACTGACAATGAAACATTCGTATGACCGCCCGGCATGTGCGGATGCCGTGGCCCATGGAGGATACCCGGAATGAGCGACGCCCTGAACGATCTGGTCGACCTGCTGCGCCTCGAGCCCCTGGAAGAAAACCTGTTCCGCGGCCGCAGCCAGGACCTGGGCCTGCCCCAGCTGTTCGGCGGCCAGGTCCTCGGCCAGGCGCTCTCCGCCGCCACCCACACGGTGGATGACAGCCGGCGGGTGCACTCGCTGCACGGCTATTTCCTGCGCCCCGGCGACGCCAGCCGCCCGGTGGTCTATCAGGTCGACGCGGTGCGCGACGGCCGCAGCTTCACCACCCGCCGCATCACCGCCATCCAGAAGGGCCGGCCGATCTTCTTCTGCAGCGCCTCCTTCCACGGCCAGGACCACGGCCTCGACCACCAGCCGACGATGCCCGAGGTGCCCTCCCCGGAAGCGCTCGACCGGGCCAACCTGCACGAGCGCTTTCCCGGCCATCCCATCGAGTTCTGCCACGTCGAGGAGGACGCCGTTCCCGGGCGTCCGGCGCGCAAGCGGCTGTGGTTCCGCCTCGCCGGCGAGCTGCCGGACGATCCGGCGCTGCACCGCTACCTGCTCGCCTACAGCTCGGATTTCCACCTGCTGACCACCGCGCTGGTGCCCCACGGCAAGCGCTTCGGCGACCCCGACCTGCGCATCGCCAGCCTCGACCACTCGCTGTGGTTCCACCGCGACGTCAGGGTCAACGACTGGCTGCTCTACGACATGGACAGCCCCTGGGCCGGCGGCGCCCGCGCCTTCACTCGCGGCAGCATCTACGACCGCCAGGGCCGCCTGGTCGCCTCCAGCACTCAGGAAGGCCTGACCCGGCTGGATGAGTGAACGCGCGCGGCGCCCTCAGTCGGCAGGATTGTCACGAGCGTAGGCCGCCAGCAGCGTGCGCTCCGACTGTGACAGATACTGCTCGAGCAGCGTCGCCGCCTGCGCCGGATCGCCGCCCTCGAAGGCCTCCAGGACGTGCAGGTTCCGCTCGACGTAGGGACCGTGAAGCCACTCCTGGTCGCTCAGCATGCCGAAGGCCAAGCGCAGCTCCGCCGAAACCTGGCGGAAGAAGGCATCCAGCCGCGGGCTGTCGGCCAGCGACACGATCGCGGCATGAAAGGCCATGTTGGACGATCCCACCGCCTGCCAGTCCTGCCGCTCGCGGCCGTCACGGGCCTGCTCGATGGCCGTGCGCATCCGCTGCCCCGCCGGATGGCCCGGCACGGCCTCCCTCAGCGCCTGACACTCGATAAAGCGCCGTAGCCGATAGATATCGACCAGCGAGGCCAGGCTCGGCGTGGTCACGAAGACGCCACGGTTGGGGCGATGCGTCACCAGCCCCTCGTGCGCCAGACCGCGAAACGCCTCGCGCAGCGTATTGCGTGACACGCCCAGCCGCTCCCCCAGGGCGCTCTCGGACAGCCGCTGCCCCGGCACCAGCTCGCCCTCCACCAGCAGGCGACGTATCTCGTCGCCGACGGTTTCTCCCAGCGCCCGGCCCCTGCCCTCTACTCCCTGCCTGTTCATGCCTGCCCGTCCCGATCGTCGCCTTTGCCGCTCATGTTCGCGGTTACGCCCCCACACGACAAGCTCGCACGACGCACCCTCTTGGCGCATTGCCCCCGGATGTCGCCCCAACATGAGACACAAGTCGCATATCCCGTCATGAACAACATCTCTATTGTTGAACAATCACACCAACCATAGGCTACAAAACAAAGAAATCGTCGGAACATGGCATGCAACTTGCCTCGACGAGCCATAACAATCCCCATCCTGGAGTTCCTCTACATGGCTAGTGCAACCGATGCCGGGTTCGTCCGCTCCCGGCGGGCCTCGCTGATCGGCGCCATCTTCCTGATGGCCACCTCCGCCGTCGGCCCCGGCTTCATCACCCAGACCGCCACCTTCACCTCGCTGATGGGGGCCGCCTTCGCCTTCGGCATCCTGGCCTCGATCGTGATCGACCTGGTCGTGCAGCTGAACATCTGGCGGGTGGTCACCGTCACCGGCCTGCGCGCACCGGAAGTCGCCCATGCCGCGCTGCCCGGCAGCGGCTACCTGCTCGCGGTGCTGATCATCGTGAGCGGCCTGACCTTCAACGTCGGCAACATCGCCGGCGCCGGGCTCGGGCTCAACGCCCTGATGGGGCTCGATACCCAGTGGGGCGGCCTGATCAGCGCGCTGGTCGCGGTGGGCATCTTCTCGTCGCGCCGTGCCGGCATCGCCATCGACCGCATCATCATCGTGCTGGGGGTAGTGATGCTGGCCATGACGGTGTTCGTGGCGCTGGCCTCCCAGCCGCCGATCGGCGAGGCCCTGCGCCAGACCATACTGCCGGACACCATCAACTTCGCCACCATCACCACCATCGTGGGCGGCACCGTCGGCGGTTACATCACCTATGCCGGGGCGCACCGCATCCTGGACCGCGGCCTGGGCGGCGCGGAGAACGTCGAGACCGTCTCCCGGGCGGCCCTGCGCGGCATCCTGGTCACCGGCGTGATGCGCTACATCCTGTTCCTGGCCATCCTCGGCGTGGTCGCCAGCGGCGTGATCATCGACGTCTCCGGGCAGAACGCCAACCCGGCGGCCCAGGCCTTTCAAGCGGCGGCGGGCGAGCTCGGCCTGCGCGCCTTCGGCCTGATCCTGTGGGCCGCCGGCATCACCAGCGTCATCGGCGCCTCCTATACCTGCATGACCTTCCTGAGCGCCTTCCGCCCGAGCATCGGCGAGCCGGCGCGCAATCGCGCCACCCTGGTGTTCATCGGCGCCTCGCTGCTCGTCTTCCTGTCGCTGGGCACGCCGCCAGCCGCCCTGCTGATCTTCGCCGGCGGCTTCAACGGCCTGGTCCTGCCGATCGGCCTGACGCTCTTCCTGTACGTGGCCTGGCGTCGCAGCGACCTCATGCACGGCCACCGCTACCCGCGCTGGCTGCTGGTCTCCGGTACCGCGGTCTGCGCCCTGACCTGGTACATGGGCTATCAGTCCATCGGCCCCATCTTCGCCTTCCTGTCGCCGGCGACCTGATCGAGGAGTCCGCATATGTCCCGCATCGACCTGAACAGCGATCTCGGCGAGAGCTTCGGCCAGTGGCGCATGGGTGACGACGACGCCATGCTGGGCCTGGTCACCAGCGCCAACATCGCCTGCGGCTTCCATGCCGGCGACCCCGCCGGCATGGCCCGCACCCTGGCCGCCGCCGCCGAGCACGGCGTGACCGTCGGCGCCCACGTCAGCTACCCGGACCTGGTCGGCTTCGGCCGCCGCCCGATAGAGATCGCCAGCGACGAGCTGCGCGCCGATGTGATCTACCAGATCGGCGCCCTGCAGGGCATGGCCGGCGCGGCCGGTACCGCCGTGCGCTACGTCAAGCCGCACGGCGCGCTCTATCACGCCATCGCTCACGACCGGCGCCAGGCCGACGCGGTGATCGAGGCCATCCAGGCCGCCGATGCCTCCCTGGTACTGATGACGCTGGCCGGCTCGCCGCTGAACGACTGGGCCCGGGACGCCGGCCTCGCCACCGCCGCCGAGGCCTTCGCCGACCGCGCCTACCATCGCGACGGCCGGCTGGTCTCGCGCCGCGAGGCCGGCGCGGTGCTGCACGATGTCGATCTCGTCGCCGAACGCATGCTGCGCCTGGTCCGGCATGGCACGCTCGAAAGCGTGGAAGGCGACGAGGTCGCCATCGCCGCCGACTCCATCTGCGTGCATGGCGACAGCCCCGGCGCGATCGCCATGGCCCAGGCCGTGCGTGAGCGCCTGCTCGCCGCCGGCGTAAACCTGCGTGCCTTCGTCGGAACCGGTTCCGCAACGTCCCGGGAGCCAGCATGAGAATTCTTCCCGTCAACCAGCGCGCCCTGCTGGTCGAGCTCGACGACCTGGCGCAGACGCTCGGGCTCCACGAGCGCCTTCAGCAAGCGCCGATCGCCGGGGTCACCACGCTGGTGCCCGCCGCACGCACGCTGCTGGTGCACTTCGCGCCAGAGCGCATCACGGCCGCCGAGCTGACCCGGGGCCTGCTCGCCCAGCCGCCGAGCGGCGGCGACCATCGCCAGGGCGAGCGGATCGAGATTCCCGTGCACTACGCCGGCGAGGACCTCGATGACGTCGCACGGCTGCTGGACCTCACCACCGACGAGGTGATCCGGCGCCACGGCGAGCACGACTATCGCGTCGCCTTCTGCGGTTTCGCCCCGGGCTTCGCCTATCTCGCGGGCGGTGCCGGCTTCGACGTGCCGCGCCGCCCCACGCCCCGCACCCGGATTCCCGCCGGCGCCGTGGCACTGGCCGGCACCTTCAGCGGCATCTACCCGACGGCCAGCCCCGGCGGCTGGCAGCTGATCGGCACCACGCCGCTGGAGATGTGGGACGTCGAGCGCACGCCGGCGGCCCTGCTGCAGCCCGGCATGCGGGTCCGCTTCATCGCCACCGACGCCCCGCCCGAGCGCACCAGCGTGCCCGCGCCCGACATCGACACGCCCGCTCGCGACACCTCCCGCGCCGACGGCGGCGCCCTCCCTGTGCCGATGCTGGAGGTCATCCAGCCCGGCCTCCAGACCCTGTTCCAGGACCTCGGCCGCCCGGGGCAGACCGACCAGGGCGTCTCCACGGCCGGCGCCATGGACCAGGGCGCCCTGCGCGCCGCCAACCGACGCGTCGGCAACCCCTCGGATGCCGCCGCCCTCGAGATCGCACTCGGCGGGCTCAGGCTGCGCTGCCATCGCCCCGTGCTGATCGGCCTGGCCGGCGCGCCGCTGGCGGTATCGATCCGCACCGCGACCGGCGAGACGCAACTCCCCGCCGGCGACCGGCCCATCGAGCTGGCCGCCGGCGACGTCCTGACGCTGGGCACGCCGAGCGCCGGCCTTCGCAGCTATCTCGCCCTGCGTGGCGGCTTCGAGGTCGCCCCAGTGCTCGGCAGCCGCGCCACCGACACCCTGGCCAAGCTGGGGCCCGCACCACTGGCCCGCGGCGACCAGCTGCGGGCGGCCGACCTGCCGGTCACGGCGCTGTCCCTCGAGCCCTCCCCCAGCCGGGAGCTGCCGCGGTCCGGCCAGACGGTGACGTTGGATGTGGTCATGGGCCCGCGCAGCGACTGGTTCACGGCCCGGGGCCGGGAGATGCTCTGCGCCCAGCACTGGCGGGTCACCCCGCAATCGGACCGCGTCGGCCTGCGCCTGGAGGGCGAGCAAGCGCTCGAGCGCGCCGACGACGCCGAGCTGCCCAGCGAAGGCACGGTCACCGGCGCCATCCAGGTGCCCGCCAGCGGGCAGCCGGTGCTGTTCCTGGCCGACCATCCTCTGACGGGCGGCTACCCGGTGATCGCCTGCGTGGCTGACCATCACCTGGACCTGGCGGGGCAGATTCCTGCCGATGCCCATATCCGCTTCAACCCGATCACCGACTTTTCACCGCTCGGCGGCGAGGCCTCCTCATGAACACTCCCCACCACCATCACGCCATCTCCGACACCCACACCGCGCATCGGCCCATCCGCAGGGTGCTGATCGCCAACCGTGGCGAAATCGCGGTGCGCGTCATTCACGCCTGCCGCGACTACGGCGCCGCCTCGGTGGCCGTCTATGCCGACGGCGACCTCGACGCCATGCACGTGCGCCTGGCCGACGAGGCCTTCGCGCTGGGCGGCGAGCGCCCGGGCGAGAGCTATCTGTCGATCGACAAGCTGCTGGATGCGGCCCATCGCGCCGGCGTCGATGCCGTGCATCCCGGCTACGGCTTCCTCTCGGAGCGGGCCGACTTCGCGCGCGCCGTCGAGGCCGCCGGGCTGGTGTGGATCGGCCCGAACCCCGAGACCATCGAGGCGCTCGGCGACAAGGTCGAGGCGCGCCGGCTGGCGCTGGAAGCCGGCGCCCCGCTGGTGCAGGGCACCCAGGACCCGGTGGAAAGCGCCGAGGAGGTAGTGGCCTTCGCCGAGCAGCATGGCCTTCCGATCGCCATCAAGGCCGCCTTCGGCGGCGGCGGGCGCGGGCTCAAGGTCGCCTGGCGCATGGACGAGGTCGCCGAGCTCTATCACTCGGCGGTGCGCGAGGCCGAGGCCGCCTTCGGACGCGGCGAGTGCTTCGTCGAGCAGTTCCTCGACCGCCCCCGTCATATCGAGGCCCAGGTGCTGGGCGATCGTCACGGCACGGTCGTGGTGGTCGGCACTCGCGACTGCTCGCTGCAGCGGCGCAATCAGAAGCTGGTCGAGGAGGCGCCGGCGCCGCACCTGAGCGATGAGCAGCGCGACGAGATCCATCGCGCCGCCCGCGACATCTGCGCCCGGGCCGGCTACGTGGGCGCCGGCACGGTCGAGTTCCTGCTCGGCAGCGACGGCACCCTGTCGTTCCTCGAGGTCAACACCCGGCTGCAGGTCGAGCATCCCGTTACCGAGGAGACCGCCGGCGTCGACCTGGTCCTCGAACAGCTGCGCATCGCCGAGGGGCTGCCGCTATCCTTCAGCGAGTCGCCCGCGCCGCGCGGCCACAGCTTCGAGTTCCGCATCAACGCCGAGGACGCGGCCAAGGGCTTCCTGCCCACCCCGGGGCGCATCGCCACCTTCCGTGCCCCCGGCGGGGCCGGCGTGCGGCTCGACACCGGCGTCGAAGGCGGCGACAGCGTCTCCGGCCACTTCGATTCGCTGATGGCCAAGCTGATCGTCACCGGCGCCACCCGCGAGCAGGCCATCGCCCGCGCCCGCCGGGCGCTGGCGCAGTTCGAGATCGAGGGCGTCGCCTCGGTACTGCCCTTCCACCGCGCCGTCATGGCACACCCGGACTTCACCGGCAAGGACGCCTTCCGTGTGCATACGCGCTGGATCGAGACCGACTTCGACGACGCCCTGGAGTGGGCGCCCCGCCAGCCGCCGGCCAGCGAGCCCGGCATGCTGCACGCCATGATCGACATCGACGGCAAGCGCCATCGCATCGGCCTGCCCACCGGCCTGCTTCAGGGGCTCTCGCTCGGCGGAGAAGCGGTCGCCGGCCAGGACACCGCGGACGCCGACGAAGGCGGTATCAGCGCGCCGATCAGCGGCACGCTGCTGGCCTGGCAGGTCGAGGATGGACACTCGGTCAAGGAGGGCCAGGTCGTCGCCATCATGGAGGCGATGAAGATGGAGACCCAGATCGTCGCCGGCCGCGACGGCACGCTCGTCATCGAGGCCCAGGCCGGCAGCACGCTCGCCGCCGGCGACGCGCTCGGACGGATCACCCCGGCCTGACGGCACCTCACCGGCACCTGGCTGGCACTCGCGCCAGCACCAACGCAAAAACGGCCACTACGAACAATCGCAAGTGGCCGTTTTTCATGGTCTTTCTGGTGCCGGCGAGTGGACTCGAACCACCGACCTACGCATTACGAGTGCGTTGCTCTACCAGCTGAGCTACGCCGGCGTGCCGGGCATCATACGACCCGACACGCCGCGCTGCCAAGAGGCCTCAGCGCCCGACGCTGGCCGCCAGCAGGGTGCCCTCCGGCGGCGGCAAAGTGCGCCCGCAATCGTCTCGAATGGAAAGATCCGGCAGCGCGCTCGACAGGCAGACGAACAGACGCCCGCCGGGTCGGCGGCCACGCCGGGTTTCACGATCGATCATCTGGCTTGCATCCCCTCACGGCACGAGTCGTCCTCCCTGACGCGTCGGAAGGTTATCGGCCAGGATGGGGAGAGGCTTGAGCGGGGCGCCGCGTCCGGGGGGAGTCCCTGCATCGGGGATGGACGTTCGGCGAGATACGGCAGAACAGGAGCGGGAACGAGGGAAAGGTGGCCGGCACCCGGCGTCCGCGAGGTCGCGGACCGCCAGGATCAGGTGCCGGTCGAACCCTGCGCCTTAGATGTAGGCGTAGGCCATGCGGTTCTGGAAGTTGCGATAGGCGTTCTCGGTCATCACTTCCAGTACGCGGTAGGCACGCTTGCCGAAGCGCTTGGCCAGGGAAGGACGGGCAGTGGCAGTCGTCATGGTGTGACTCCTTGCGTCGATGGATGACGATAACACTATACCTTAGTCTAACGACTTTAGTCTAAAAACCTTGCCCGTCACGGTCCCGCCGAGTGCCACAACGCCCCGCGACGCCTGGCCTAGCGCGTCTTCGGGACCTGCTTCCTTTCCTCGCGCCGCGCGAAGCCGCGATGCAGCACGTTATAGGCGACGGCGCCGATCACCACGCCCCAGAAGGCCGAGCCGAGACCCAGGAAGCTGACGCCAGAGGCCGTGGCCAGGAAGGTGATCACCGAGGCCTCAAGATGCTCCTTGCGCGCGGCGAAGTCGCTGAGGTTGCTGGCGATGGCGCCGATCAGCGCCAACCCGGCCAGCACCGCCACGAACTCCCCGGGCAGCGAGGTGAACAGCAGCACGATGGTGCCGGCGAAGGTGCCGCCGATCAGATAGAACAGGCCGTTGGCGATCCCCGCCACGTAGCGCTTGTCGCGGTCCGGGTGCGCCTCCTCACCGGTGCAGATCGCCGCGGTGATCGCCGCGATCACCGTGGTGATGCCGCCGAAGCAGGCGGTGACCAGCGACGTCAGGCCGGCCACGGTGACGATCGGCCGGGCCGGGGTGTTGTAACCGGAGGTGCGCAGGATGGCCATGCCCGGCAGGAACTGCCCGGTCAGGCTGACCAGCACCAGCGGGATCGCCAGGCCGAGGGTGCCCTGCCAGGTCCACTCGGGCGCGATGAAGGTCGGCGAGGCCAGCTGCACGCTGACGCCATCCAGGCTCGCGCCTTCCAGGGCCACGGCCAGGCCGACGCCGACGATCAGCAGCCACACCAGGCAATAGCGCGGCGTCAGGCGCTTGAACACCAGATAGGCCAGCAGCATGCCGATCATCAGCGCCGGCACCGTGGCCAGCGACTCGAACACGCCGACCCCGAACTGGAACAGGATGCCGGCCATCATGGCGCTGGCGATGCCGGGCGGAATGAGCTGGATGATGCGATCGAAGGAGCCGCTCACGCCGATCACGAAGATCACCGCCGCCGCGGTGAGATAGGCGCCCACCGCCTCGTTGAGCGAGAGCTCCGGAAACAGCGTGACCAGCAGCGCCGTGCCCGGCGCCGACCAGGCGGTCACCACCGGCACCTTGAGCCACAGGCTGAGGCCGATGCCGGACACGGCGGCGCCGATCGAGATCGCCCACACCCAGGAGGTCATCATCGCCGGCGAGACATCGGCGCTCTGGGCGGCCTGGAAGAAGATGGCCAGCGGGCCGGCATAGGAGATCAGCACCGCCACGAAGCCGGCGGTGACGGCGGGAATCGACCAGTCCTTGAAGCGTCGCATGGCGAGTTCCTTGGCGAGATCCGGGCGGAGACGCCGAGCCGGCGCCACCGCGAGAGGAAAAAGGCCCGCACTGCCAGGCAGCCACGGACCAACGGAGAAGACGGTATCGCGAAGCGGGCCCGGTGTCAGGCGCTGGGCTCGTGGGCGGCCCGGCGAATGAACTCGAAGTCCTTGGTCTCGAACACCAGCGAGATGAACACGCCCAGCACCAGGGCCCAGAAGGAGGCGCCGATGTCGAGGCTCTGCAGCCCCTCACCGGTGATGCGCGAGGCCAACGCCATCCTCGAGGTACTGGTGGAAAACCGCCGCAGCGGCCGCTATCCGTGAGAGGCTTCAGCGCACCTTGACCCTCATCAACTCGTTCCAGCGGGTGGTGTAGCGCGCGGTACGATGCTCGCAGCGCAGCGGCCAGGCGGCGTGCTCGCCGGGCACGCCGAAGCGCACGGTGTCGCGGCCCATGCGGCCGTTGAGGCGATCGAGGGTGGCCATCAGCGCCTCGCCGCGCCGCCGCTCGGGGCCGTCGCCGGCCGGCAGCAGCGACAGCTGATGACGCTCGGCGTCGACCAGGTCGAGCAGCATCACCCCGCACTTCTGATAGCGCACGCCGTCGAGGAAGATCGCCGCCAGGCCGCGCTGGGCGGCGGCGATCAGCTCCCGGGTGTCGTCGCTGGGGCCGGGCAGTGCCACCACCTGGCCGTTGCGGTACTGGCGCTCGCCGAGCCGGTGCGGGTCGCTGCGCACGAACACCAGCACCGCGCAGGCGCGGCTGCCCTGGCGGCGCAGCTTCTCGGCGGCCCGGGCGCCGTGCTGGCGAATCGCCGCCCGTAGTTCGGCCTGCTCGCCGGTCAACCGGCCGAAGGAGCGCGACACCATGATCCGCTGGCGCGGCTCGGTGACGTCCTCCAGGGCGATGGCCGGCCGGCCGCGCAGCTCCCAGACCAGCCGCTCCATCACCACCGAGAAGGTGCGTCGGATCTGCTTGGGATCGGCCTGGCGCAGCTGCCAGGCGGTGTGGATGTCCTGCAGCGCCAGCCGCTCGGCGCTGCGCCGGGCGATGCCCCACAGCGCGTGCACCGGCAGCGCCTCGAGCACGCGCCGGGTCTCGGGCGCGTCGGCCTCGAGGCGGCAGACGCCGCCCAGTGCGGGGTGCGTCTTGGCGACGCGATTGGCGGTCTTGGCCAGCACCCGGGTCGGCGCCAGCCCCACGCAGGTCGGGATGCCGGTATCGCGCAGCACCCGCCCGCGCACCCGATGGCCCCAGGCCTCGAGGTCGTCGGGCTCATGGCCGTCGAGGCCGACGAAGCTCTCGTCGATGGAATAGGTCTCGATCGCCGGCGAAAACTCGCCCAGCACCCGGTTCACGCGCCGGCTCATGTCGCCGTAGAGGGCGTAGTTGCTGGACAGCAGCGTCATCCGGCGACGCTGCGCGGGCGGAATCTGGTGCGCCGGCATGCCCATCGCCACGCCCAGCGCCTTGAGCTCCGCCGAGCGCGCCACCACGCAGCCATCGTTGTTGGAGAGCACGCCCACCGCCCGGCCCTCCAGGCGCGGGTCGAAGACCCGCTCGCAGCTGACGTAGAAGTTGTTGCTGTCGACCAGGGCGATCACGGTGTCGCCCCCGGCAGGGCGTGCAGCACATGGGTGACCCCCCCCCACACGTGGCACTCGCGGCCGGCCAGCGGGATCGGCGCGTAGCGCGGATTGCTGGCCTCCAGCACCAGGGCGTCGCCGCGCCGAACCAGCCGCTTGACCGTGGGCTCGCCGTCCACGGCGATGATCACCACCCGCCCGGGCCGCGGCTCCAGGCTGCGGTCCACCACCAGCAGGTCGCGGTCATGAATGCCGTCGCCGAGCATCGAGTCGCCCTCGGCGCGCACGAAGAAGGTCGACGCCGGGCGACGCACCACGTGGGCGTGCAGGTCGAGCTCCACGTCCAGATGATCGTCGGCGGGGCTCGGGAAACCGGCTCGCACCCGGCATCCCAGTAACGGCTGCGCCGATCCGGCACGGCCTGTCCCGACGGCGATCGACGCTCCTGATAGCGGCATGGCGGCCTCCTTCGAATACTGTATTTATAAACAGTATCAAGCGACACCCTCGAAGTGGCAAGTCGAATGCCCCGTGCCCGAGACGCCACTTGACGCCCGTGCGGCTACCTACCTATACCCAGATATCCCCAGGCGTCCCGTCGAGCCCCCTCGGCCTCCGCCCCGGCGGCCCCGCCCGGGCACGGCTGCGGACGAAGCCTCACCGCCCAGGACGAGGCCCACAAGGAGTCAACGCATGGCCCATACCGACGCTCCCAGCGAATCGCCCCGCGATCGCATCAACCCCGTGGTGTTCTACGGCTCGGCCATCGGCATCGTTGCCTTCGCGCTGTGGACCATGTTCTTCACCGAGGCGGCCGGCGGCGTCATCAATGCCGTGCTGGCCTGGATCTCGGACAGCTTCGGCTGGTTCTACTTCCTCGCGGTGGTGGCCTACCTGGTCTTCGTGATCGGCATCGGACTCTCTCGCTACGGCAAGCTGCGCCTGGGCCCGGCGCACTCGACGCCGGACTTCAACGTCATCACCTGGGCCGCGATGCTGTTCTCCGCCGGCATCGGCATCGACCTGCTGTTCTTCTGCATCGCCGAGCCGGTGACCCAGTTCCTCGCCCCGCCGGTCGGCGAGGGCGGCACCCAACAGGCCGCCCGCCACGCCATGGAGCTGACCTTCCTGCACTGGGGGCTATCGGGCTGGGGCATCTACACCCTGGTCGGCATGTCGCTGGCCTTCTTCAGCTATCGCCACGGCCTGCCGCTGACCATCCGCTCGGCGCTCTACCCGCTCTTCGGGCGCCGCATTCACGGCCCCATCGGCCACACCGTGGACATCGCCGCGGTGCTGGGCACCGTGTTCGGCATCGCCACCAGCCTCGGCATCGGCATCATCCAGCTCAACTTTGGCCTGCACTACATGTTCGGCCTGCCGGAGAACACCGTCACCCAGGCGGCGCTGGCGGTGCTGATCGTGGTCTTCTCGGCGATCTCGGCGGTGACCGGGGTCGAGAAGGGCATCCGCCGGCTGTCCGAGTTCAACATGGCGCTGGCCGTGGCGCTGCTGCTGTTCGTGCTGTTCACCGGCAAGACGCTGTTCCTGCTCAATGCCCTGGTGATGAACGTCGGCGACTACCTGGCCCACTTCGTCCGGCTGTCGTTCGACACTTACGCCTTCGACCCGCCCGCCGACTGGCTCAATGCCTGGACGGTGTTCTTCTGGGCCTGGTGGATCGCCTGGGGCCCCTTCGTCGGGCTGTTCCTGGCCCGCATCTCCCGGGGCCGCACCATCCGCCAGTTCGTCACCGGCACCCTGATCCTGCCGCTGACCTTCATGATGGCGTGGATGTCGATCATGGGTAACAGCGCCATCGATCTGGTGATGGCCGGCAGCGCCAGCATCGCCGACTTCGGCGAGCAGGCCATGAACAATCCCGGCTCGTCGATCTATCTGTTCCTGCAGAACTACCCCTGGATCTGGCTGACCACCGGCGTCACCACGGTGCTGGCCATCGTGTTCTTCGTCACCTCCGGGGATTCCGGCTCGCTGGTGCTCTCCAACCTGACCTCGGTGCTCACCGACCCCAACCACGACGCGCCCTCCTGGATGCGCATCCTGTGGGCGGCGATCATCGGCATCCTGACCCTGGCGCTGCTGATGGCCGGCGGCCTGGGCGCCCTGCAGAGCGCCGTGGTGATCACCGGCCTGCCCTTCGCCTTCGTGCTGTTCCTGATGATGATCGGCCTGTTCAAGGCGCTGAAGGTCGAGGGCCTCAAGGAGGACAGCCTGCGCGGCAGCATGGCCGGCCACCTGTCGAGCCGCCTGCCCGGCGAAGCCGCGGGACACTCCTGGCGCCGGCGCCTCTCGCGGGCCATGAACTTCCCCAATCACGAGCAGGCCCGGCGCTTCCTCGGCGAGGCGGTCCGGCCGGCCATGGAGGAGATTCGCGAGGTGCTCGGCGATCAGGGCGTCAGCGCGGCCCTGGTCGCAGGCGAGGGAGCGGAGGAACACCTCGAGTTCAACGTCGACCTCGGCGATGAGCCGAGCTTCACCTACCAGGTCTGGCCGCATCGCTGCGCCATGCCCGCCTTCTCGATCCGCGCCACCCATGCCGGGACCCACTACTACCGGATGCAGGTGCACATCGGCGAGGGCGGCCAGGGCTA
The DNA here is from genome assembly GCF_000265245.1 of Halomonas smyrnensis AAD6. Taxonomy (GTDB): domain Bacteria; phylum Pseudomonadota; class Gammaproteobacteria; order Pseudomonadales; family Halomonadaceae; genus Halomonas; species Halomonas smyrnensis. The sequence goes on along the minus strand of NZ_AJKS02000001.1, from coordinate 179,370 downwards.
CGACATCTACGGCTACACCAAGGAGCAGGTGATCGCCGACATCCTCGACCAGTACGAACGCCACCTGTTCTTCCTGCACACCCAGCGGGAGCTTCCCGGCGGGGAGGCCCCCATGCCCGACGCCCCCTCCGCCAGCGGCGACTGATGACGCGACGAGGAACGACGCCATGAACGATGAGACCTTCGACCGGATCGTGGACTACGTGATCGTCGGCTCGGGCTCGGCCGGTTCGGTGCTGGCCGACCGGCTGAGCGCCGATGGCCAGCACCAGGTGCTGGTACTGGAATTCGGCGGCAAGGACGACTCCATCTACATCCAGATGCCCATCGCCTTCTCGATCCCGCTCAACAAGCCCCGCTTCGACTGGGAGTTCCACACCGAGCCGGAACCCGGCCTCGGCGGGCGGCGCATTCACCAGGCGCGAGGCAAGGTGATCGGCGGCTCGTCCTCGATCAACGGCATGGCCTACGTGCGCGGCTGCGCCGGCGACTTCGACGAGTGGGTGGAGCGCGGCGCCGTGGGCTGGAGCTATGCCGAGGTGCTGCCCTACTTCAAGCGCGCCGAGGACTGCCTCTACGGCGCCGATCCCTATCGCGCCAGCGGCGGCCCGCTCGGCGTCTGCAACGGCAACAACATGGCCAACCCGCTCTACCGCGCCTTCATCGAGGCCGGCCGCCAGGCCGGCTATGGCGAGACGGAAGACTACAACGGCTATCGCCAGGAAGGCTTCTGCCGCATGGACATGACGGTGCGTGACGGCGTGCGCTGCTCCACCGCCAACGCCTACCTCAAGCCGGCGCTGTCACGCGATAACCTGTCGCTCGAGATGCACGCCCTGACCACCCGGGTACTGATGGACGGCAAGCGCGCCGTGGGCGTCGAATACCGCCAGCGCGGCAAGACGCTTCGCGTGCGGGCGCGGCGCGAGGTGATCCTCTCGGCCAGCGCCCTCAATTCGCCCAAGCTGCTGATGCTGTCCGGCATCGGCCCCGCCGATCACCTCCGCGAGCACGGCATCGAGGTGGTCCACAATCTGCCCGGGGTGGGCGAGAACCTCCACGACCACCTCGAGGTCTGGGTGCAGCAGAGCTGTACCCGGAAGATCACCCTCAACGGCTGGCTCAACCCGCTGGCCCGGGCCTTGATCGGCGCCCGCTGGTTCTTCTTCAAGACCGGGCTCGGCGCCAGCAACCAGTTCGAGTCCAACGGCTACATCCGCAGCCGCGAGGGGCTGCGCTACCCGGACATCCAGTACCACTTCCTGGCCGGCGCCATCGCCTACGACGGCTCCAGCGCCGCCGAGGGCCACGGTTTCCAGGTCCACCTGGGCGCCAACAAGCCTCGCAGCCGCGGGCGCGTACGGCTGGCCTGTGCCGACCCCGAGGCCCCGCCCTCGATGTTCTTCAACTACCTGAACGACGAGGAAGACCGGGCCGACTACCGCCGCGCCCTGCGGCTGACTCGCGAGATCTTCGCCCAGCCCGCCTTCGACCCCTATCGCGGCGAGGAACTCTCCCCCGGCCCCGGGGTGCAGAGCGATGCCGAGATCGACACCTGGGTCGCCGAGACCGCCGAGACCGCCTATCACCCCTGCGGCTCCTGTCGCATGGGCACCGACGCCATGGCGGTGGTCGACCCCGAGTGCCGCGTCCATGGCATCGAGGCCCTCAGGGTGATCGACTCCTCGATCATGCCCAGCGTCACCAACGGCAACATCAATGCACCGACCATCATGATCGGCGAGAAGGGCGCCGACCACGTCCTCGGCCGCGAGCCGCTGCCGCCATCAACGGCGCCGGCCTTCTCGCTGGAGGCCTGGCAGGTCAAGCAGCGCGAGGCCCCACCGCAGCGCCCGGCGGACTGAGCCGCCGGGCACGCCGGTCATCGCAGCCGCCACGCCCCGTATCGCGATACCGCGATCCGCCTACATCGCCACTTCGGCCGGCTTCACCAGGTCCTCGAACACGCCGAAGGCCAGCTGCATCACCTCGTGGTGGCTGCCGGCGCTGAAGGCGATCAGATCGGCCTCGGCCAGGTGCGGCGAGACGAACACCTCCATCTCGAACAGGTTGCCGAAGGGCGGCATCGCCCCCGGCTCGCAGTCGGGAAAGCGGTCCTGGAAGTCCGCTTCCCTGGCCAGCTCGACGCGGCGGACGCCGACGGCCCCAGCGAAGCGCTGCAGGTCGACCCGGTCGGTGGCCGGCAGCACCGCCAGCGCCAATCGGCCGTCGATCTCGACCATCACGCTCTTGGCGAAGTGGCGGCCGGGCACGTGGGCCACCTCGGCGACTTCCTGGGCGGTGTAGGCCGGCGAGTGCTGCTGGATGACATATTTGACGCCGTTCTCGTCGAGAAAGCGTTTGACGCGCTCCATGGGCATGACAATTCCCTCCGCTATGGCATGAAAGAGCCGCTGCGCCGCCACCGGACGGCTCGAGGGTCACCTCATTTGCGGTATAGCCCATCCTCTTGCGCTCGGCGAGCTCGTCACCCGGTGCCCGTCAAGGCCTGAGCATCGACGGCCAAGGCACCGGGCCAACGCGAGCGGACCGGCGCCACCGCCTATGCTGGAAACAGGCTCGATCGCATGCAGGAGTGCCGCATGGAAGAGGTCACCCAGCAGTTTCTCGCCGGGCACGACGCCGCCATCCGGCTGGCCGTGGCCCTGCTGCTCGGCGCCCTGATCGGCATCGAGCGCGGCTGGGTGGCGCGCGAACAAAAGGCCGGCGAACGCATCGCCGGGGTGCGCACCCATGCCCTGGTCGGCCTGCTCGGCGGCCTCGCCGCCCTGCTCGCCGAGGCCGTCACCGAATGGGCCTTTCCACTGCTGCTGGTCGTCGTCGCCGCGCTGGCCGGCAGCGCCTATCGCGCGCGGCTGCCGCAGAGTCGGGACTACAGCATCACCGGCCTGGTCGGCCTGCTGCTGACCTTCTGCTTCGGCGCCGTGGCGGTGGCCGTGGACCTGGCGCTGGCCGCGGCCTGCGCGGTGGTGACCGCCCTGATCCTCGACAACAAGCGCGAGATCCACGGCCTGCTGAATCGCCTGCAGGCCCACGAGCTGGACGCGGGCCTGAAGCTGTTGCTGATCACGGTGGTGATGCTGCCGCTGCTCCCCGCCCGCGGCCTGGGCCCCGGCGAGGCGCTCAATCCGCGCGAACTGTGGTGGATGGTGGTGATGATCGCCGGCATCTCCTTCATCGGCTACTTCGCCATGCGCCTCGGCGGCGCCGCCAAGGGCATCCTGTTCACCAGCCTGTTCGCTGGGCTCAGCTCTTCTACCGCCCTGACCCTGCACTTCAGCCGCCTGTCGCGCCAGCAGGCGACCCTCGCGCCGCTGCTGGCGGCCGGCGTGCTGATCGCCTGCGGCACCATGTTCCCGCGCATCCTGCTCTACTGCCTGGTGATCCATCCGGCGCTGCTGCCGCGCCTGATCCTGCCGGTGGCGCTGATGACCCTGCTGCTCTATCTGCCGGCCCTGGTGCTGTGGCGCCGCCATCGCCAGGAGGCACGCATCGAGCGCCCCGAGCGCCACCAGAACCCGCTGGAACTGCGCATGGCGCTGCTGTTCGGCGTGCTGCTGGCGGCGATCATGCTGCTCGGCCAGTGGCTCCAGGCCTGGCTCGGCGATGCCGGCATCTACCTGCTGGCGGCGGCCTCCGGCGTGGCCGACGTGGACGCCATCACCCTGTCGCTGACCCGCCTCTCGCGGGACGCCATCCCGCCATCGACCGCGGTGCTCGGCATCATCCTGGCCGCCTCGATCAACAACCTGATCAAGGCCGGCATGGCCGCCGGGCTCGGCAGCGCGGCGCTGGGCAAGCGGGTCGCACCGCCGATGCTGCTGTCGCTGCTGGTCGGGTTAGGCGTGGCCTGGTGGCAGTGACGGCGTCCCTCGGAGCCGGCCACCTCCCGTCGGAGAAGAATGGAGCCCGGCGCCGGGGGCTCGGCCGTGCCCGTCGATCAGTTCCGTCGATCGGCGCCCTCGACCAGCGCCAGCCAGGCCTCGGCCAGCCAGCATCCGGCGCGCAGGATCTCCTCGTCGCGGGTGCCGGCGTAGCCCAGCACCAGTCCAGGACGCCCCGGCGCCTGCTGATAGAAACCAGACAGCGGCGACAGGGTGATGCCGGCCGCCTCGCCGCGCTCGACCAGGGCCGCCTCGAGGGCGGGATCGTCGAGCCAGGCCACCAGATGCATGCCGGCCTGCCCCTCCGACAGCACCAGGCCCCGCGCCACGGCCGGCGCCAGCGCGTGACGCAGCAGCGCCTGGCGCTGGCGGTAGCACTCGCGCATGCGGCGCACGTGCCGCGAGAAGTGCCCGGCGGCGATGAACTCGCCCAGCGCCGCCTGCACCGGATACTGCGCCTCGCGATGCAGCCTCGCGTTGGCGCGCCGGAAGGGCTCCACCAGCGGCGCCGGCAACACCAGGTAGCCGAGCCGAAGCCCCGGATAGAGCACCTTGCTGAGGGTGCCGACGTAGATCACCCGCGCCGCCTCGGTGAGCCCCTGGAGGGCGGCGACGGGCCGCTGGCCGTAGCGGAACTCGCTGTCGTAGTCATCCTCCACGATCCAGGCGCCGTGCCGCTCGGCCGCCTCGAGCAGCGCCAGTCGCCGCGCAAGGCTCATGGTCACGCCACAGGGATACTGGTGGGAGGGCGTGAGGTAGATCAGCCGCGGGTCGCCGTGGCCCGCCGGCACGCGCGCCGGATTCAGGCCCTCGTCGTCCACCGGAGCCGGCACCAGCGAAAGGCCGGAGGCCTCGAAGCAGGCCCGGGCGCCGCCGTAGCCGGGCTCCTCCATCCACACCGCCTCGCCGGGATCGGCCAGCATCCGCGCGATCAGCTCGAAGCCCTGCTGGGCCCCCTGCACCACCAGCACTTGCTCCGGGCGGCAGCGCACCGAGCGCGACAGTCGCAGGTAGTCGCACAGCGCCTCGCGCAGCGCCGGCACGCCGCCCTCGGCGCGATAATCCCGCCAGGCCTCGGGGGCGCGACGCCGGTGGCGCCGGAGCAGGCGCTGCCAGAGCTCGTCGGGGAAGCGGTCGAGGGCCGGCACCCCCGGCGGGAAGGCCTCGTGGTGCCCGGCCGAGGCGCCGCTGAGACGCAGCAGCCGCTCGCCCCGGGCCGACAGCGCCGCCGTCGGCGATGGGTCGGCCGACGCTTCCGACGACGGCGCCTCGACGTGAGAAAACGGCAGATCGGCCACATAGGTGCCGGCGCCGGGCCGGGCCTCCAGGAAGCCCTCGGCGACCAGCTGGTCGAGGGCGTCCAGCACGGTGTTGCGCCCCACGCCCAGCTCCCGCGCCAGGCGGCGGGAAGACGGCAGCCGGGCACCGCTGGCCAGGCGCCCCGACTGCACCCAGTCGCGCAGCGCCCGATACAGGCGGCGCGTCAGCGGCAGCGAGGACGTCTCGCCCAACACCATGCCCAGCGCCTCGCCGAGCCAGTCGGCCCGCGCGGCGACAACCGGTTCCATCGTTTTCTCCAATAGTGGTTCTTATCAGGGAACCACTATGCCCACAGACTCCGAGGCTGTCATCGCCCACCGATCCGAGGAGTCTTCCATGTCCATCCGTCACGCCCGCTGCCACGACCTCGAGCCCCTGGCCTCGCTGCTCGATGGCTATCGCGTCTTCTACGGCCAGGCCAGCGACCCGGACGCCGCCCGGCACTTCATCGGCCGGCGCCTGGAACAGGGCGATTCCCACCTGCTGGTGCACGAGGAAGACGACGCCAACCTGGCCGGCTTCGTGCAGTGCTACCCGCTGTTCAGCACCGTGCGCCTGGCCCGCCAGTGGCGACTCAACGACCTGTTCGTGGCGCCCGATGCCCGTGGCCGGGGCGTCGGCCGCGCCCTGATGCGGGCCGCCGCCGAGCTGGCCCGGGCCGAGGGCGTCCATCATCTGACGCTTGCCACCGGCATCGACAACCGGACCGCCCAGGCCCTCTACGAATCCGAGGGTTGGCGGCGCGACGAGGCCTTCCATCACTACGCCCTGACCCTCGGCTAGCCCCCGACCCGACTAGAGAGCCCTCACGGAGCCCTGTCCATGCCCCTTAGCGATACGCACATGCCCCTGGCGCAGGCCCAGGCGCTGATCGACGCCCACGGCTTCGCCACACTCACCGACGACCGCCTTCGGGTCAGCCATCTGCCACTGGTGCTCGAGCGCGACGAGGGCGAGCTGGGCAGCCTCTACGGCCACCTCGCCCGCGCCAATCCAAACGGTAATGAGCTGGACGGCCGGCGGGTGCTGGCGGTCTTCCACGGGCCCCACGGCTACGTGTCGCCACGCTGGTACGCCGCCGGGCCGGCGGTGCCGACCTGGCACTACGCGGCTGTGCACGCCCGCGGCCGCGTCGAATGCCTCGACGAGGCCGCCACCCTGGCCTCCCTGGATGCGCTGGTGGCCCGATACGAGCCCGAACTGCTGGACGACGCCACGCTGATGAGCGAGGCCTATCGGGAGCGACTGCTCGCCGGCGTGGTCGGTGTCAGGATTCGGCTGGACACGCTCGAGGGAACCGCCAAGCTGGGCCAGCACCGCTCGCGGGAAGATCGGGCCGGCGTGCTGGCCGGTCTGGGCGCCAGCGACGATCCGCTGGCCCGGCAGCTGGGGCGCTACGCCCGAGACTATCTGGCGCAGGTGGTCGGGATGGACGACGAGGCCCCGCCTCGCTGAAGGCTCAGCGCTCCGCGGCGGATTCGGCGCGGGCCTCCTCGCATTCGAGCCCCAGGAAGCCGCCGGACTGGCGCCGCCACAGCGCCGCATAGAGGCCATCGCGGGCCAGCAGTTCGCGGTGGCTGCCGACCTCGACGATGCGCCCCTCGTCGACCACCACCAGCCGGTCGAGCATGGCGATGGTCGACAGCCGGTGGGCGATGGCGATCACCGTCTTGCCCGCCATCAGCGCGTAGAGCTGCTCCTGGATCGCGGCCTCGACCTCGGAATCCAGCGCCGAGGTGGCCTCGTCGAGCACCAGCAGCGGCGCGTTCTTGAGCAGCACCCGGGCGATGGCGATGCGCTGACGCTGGCCGCCGGAGAGCTTCACGCCGCGTTCGCCGACGTGGGCGTCCAGGCCTCGCCGCCCCCTGGGATCGACCAGCTCGTCGAGGAAGCTGTCGGCGTGGGCCTGGCGCACCGCGCGCATGATCGCCTCGTCGTCGGCCTCCGGGCAGCCGTAGCGGATGTTGTCGCGCACCGAGCGGTGCAGCAGCGAGGTGTCCTGGGTGACCATGCCGATGTGCCGGCGCAGCGATTCCTGGGTGACGCCGGCGATGTCCTGATCGTCGATCAGGATGCGCCCGCCCTGCAGGTCGTAGAAGCGCAGCAGCAGGTGGGCGAGGGTCGACTTGCCGGCGCCGGAGCGGCCGATCAGCCCGACCTTCTCGCCCGGGGCGATGGTCAGGTCGAAGCCGTCGAACACCGGCCGCTCCAGCGCCGCCCCGGGGCGCTCGTAGCCGAAGCGCAGCGCCTCGAAGCGGATCTCGCCGCGGCTCACGGAAAGCTCACGCGCGTCCGGCGCGTCCTGCACCGCCGGCGTGCGGGCGATGGTGTTGATGCCGTCCTGCACGGTGCCGATGTTCTCGAACAGGCTCGCCACCTCCCACAGGATCCAGTCGGACATGAAGCGGATGCGCATCACCAGGGCGATGGCCACCGCGATCACCCCCAGCGACACCATCTCCAGGTACCAGGCGCCGATGGCCAGCGTCGCCACCGAGGCCAGCAGCAGCGAGTTGAGCGCGGTCAGCGACACCGACAGCCAGGTGGCCAGGCGCATCTGGCCGTGCACCGTGGTCATGAAGCCCTCCATGGCGTCGCGGGCGTAGGCCTCCTCGCGGCGACGGTCGGCGAACAGCTTGATGGTCTGGATGTTGCTGTAGCTGTCGACGATGCGCCCGGTCATGCGCGCCCGGGCGTCGGCCTGGGCCATGGACACCGCGCGCAGCCGCGGCACGAAGATCCGCATCAGGCCGATATAGCCGGCCAGCCACAGCACCAGCGGCGCCACCAGCCAGGGCTCGGCGCTGCCCAGCAGCCACATGGCGCCGACGAAGTAGACGGCCACGTAGACCAGCAGGTCCATCAGCTTCATGACCGTCTCGCGGATCGCCAGCGCCGTCTGCATCACCTTCTGCGAGACACGGCCGGCGAACTCGTCCTGGAAGAAGGCCATGCTCTGGGCCAGCATCTGGCGGTGCGAGAGCCAGCGGCCGAGCATCGGGTAGTTGCCGAAGATGCCCTGGTGGGTGAGCAGCGAGCGCAGCAGCACCAGCAGCGGCAGGCCCACCAGCACCAGCGCCGCCAGCCCCGCCAGGCGCCAGCCGTGGGCGGCGAAGAAGCCCTCGCGCTCGGCATTGGAGAGCCAGTCGACCAGCTGGCCCATGCTGTGGAAGAACACCAGCTCCACCGCCGAGACCAGCCCCGCGACCACCGACATGGCCACCAGCAGCCCCGCCACCGGGCGCGAATAGAAGCGGATGAAGGCGAACAGCCCGCGCGGCGGCACGCCCATCTCGCGCTCGGGATAGGGATCGACCAGGGTCTCGAAGAAGCGGAACATCGGCGCCTCCGGGCAGCGGGCATGCCTCCAGAATGCGCGCGCCGCCGACACCCGGCAAGGGCGCGGCGGCGCGATGGGGCTACCCGCGGGGTTCAGGCGGGGGGATCACCAGGTCAGGCAGATCTTACCGAAGTGGCGGCCGGTTTCCTGGTGGCGGAAGGCGTCGGCGATCTCGCCGAGCGGGAACTCGCGATCGATCACCGGCATCATGCCGTTGGCCTCGATGGCGCGGACCATCTCCTGCTGCTGGGTGCGGCTGCCGACGATCAACCCCTGCAGGCGGGCCTGCTTGGCCATCAGCTTGGCCGTGGGCACCTCACCGCCGACGCCGGTCAGCACGCCGATCAGCGAGATGTGGCCGCCGATGCGCACCGCCTCGATGGACTGCGCCAGGGTGCCCGGGCCGCCCACCTCGATCACGTGGTCGACGCCCTTGCCGCCGGTCAGCTCCTTCACCTTGCGGCCCCACTCGGGGTCCTCGCGGTAGTTGACCACATGCTCGGCGCCCAGCTCGCGCAGCCGCTGCATCTTGGCCTCGGACGACGAGGTGGCGATCACCCGGGCGCCCATCATGCGGGCGAACTGCAGGGCGAAGATCGACACGCCGCCGGTGCCCAGCACCAGCACGATATCGCCGGCCTTGAGGCCGCCATCGCCCACCAGCGCACGCCAGGCGGTCAGGCCGGCGGTGGTCAGGGTCGCCGACTGGGCGTGGGACCAGCCCTCCGGCTGACGGGTGAAGCCGGTCGCCGGACGCACCACCGATTCGCGGGCGTAGCCGTCGATGCCGTCCCCCGGCACGGTGGCGAAGTCGCCGTGGCGCGCCGGACCGTCCAGCCACTCGGGGAAGAAGGTGGACACCACCGCGTCACCGACGGCGAACTCGCTCACGCCCTCGCCGACCGCCTCGACCACGCCGGCGCCGTCCGACATCGGGATGCGGCCGTCCTCGGCGGGCGACGCGCCGGTCACCACCAGGTAGTCGTGGAAGTTGAGCGAGCTGGCGTGCAGGCGCACGCGGATCTCGCCGGGGCCGGGCTCGCCGGGGGCCGGCTGCTCGCCGAGTTCGAGCCGATCGAGCCCGCCCGGGGCCTTGAGATTGACGACCTGCATGCTGCCTCCTGATTCGTTTAATAGCTTGCTAACGTAAAACACAATGGGGGCATCCGCGCGACCTTCAAGGCCGCTCGTGCAACTGCCAGTCATTGTCGGTGAGCGGCTCGCCCCCGCTCGGGGTGACGCGCACGGTATCGCTCACGCCGATGCCGAAGCGCCCCGGCAGGCGCAGACACAGCGGCAGGTGAAAGACCATGTCCGCCTCGAGCTCGCGTTCCTGGCCGCGGGCGAGATAGCCGGTGCCCTCGACCCAGCTGGGCGGAAACTGGGCGCCCACCGAGTAGCCGAAGACGCCGGAGAAGAAGGCCCGCTCGGCGATCCCGGCGTTCAAGCCGGCGATGGCCGCCTCGCCGGCCCGGGCCGCGTCGTCGAAGGTGTTGCCCGGCCGCATCGCCGCGCACAGCGCCTCGAAGGCGGCCCGGCAGGCGTCGCGCAGCGCCCGCATCTCGTCGTCGGCGCGGCCGGCCACGGCGGTGCTCATCATCGGCGCCGTGTAGCGCTCGAAGGCCGAGCCGAACTCCAGGAACACCGGCTCGCCGGCGCCGATGGTGCGCCGCTTGTGATTGACGTGGATGGTGCCGGAACGCGGCCCGACGGTGACGATGGGCTGCAGGCTCATGAACTCGCTGCCCGCCGCCAGCATCGCCCGGGCGCCCTCCGCCGCCACCGCGTTGTCGGTGACGCCGGGGGCGATGACCTCGCGGGCGGCGCGGATGCCGAGCCCGGTGATCCGCGCGCTCTCGCGCAGGCAATCGAGCTCCCACGGGCTCTTGACCAGCCGCAGCGCATCGACCAGCGCCCCGCCGTCGTCGCGGAAGCGCCCGGTGCCGAGCCGCTCCTGCAGCGGCACCAGCACGCCGTGACGCAGCCCGGCGCTCAGCGGGTCGAGGCCGATGGCGCGATGGGGGGCCAGCGTCTCGGCCAGCGGCGCGACCACCTCCTCAGGGCTCTCCCAGCGATAGCCGAGCACCTCGTCGACCCGGGCGGTGACCACCGCCGGACCGGTCTCGATGGACGGCACCTGCAGCACCAGGCGCGCGGCATCGACCACCAGGCAGGCGTGCACCGAGACCTCGAAGGTGTGATAGCCGGTGAGATAGTAGAGATCGGCGGGATCGGTGAGCAGCAGCGCATCCAGGCCGGCCGCGGCCATGGCCTCGCGCAGGCGCCGGCAGCGGGCGTCGAGCTCGGCTTCGGGCACCGGCAGTTCGCTGCCGGCCAGGCGTTCGGCGAGGGCGTGGCGATAGGCGTGATGATCCATGCGGCGGACTCCAGCGGGGGGCCTTGGGCCAGTGTAGACGCCAGACGCCAGGGCGGCGGCGGGAAAATCAGGGCTGTCACCCTCGCCCGCTGTCTCGTAGAATCCAGTGCCGAGAACAGTCGCAACAGGAAAACGCAATGGGCAGGGCCTTCCAGAACCGCAAGGAATCCATGGCCAAGACGGCCGCCGCCAAGACCAAGGTCTACAGCAAGTACGGCCGCGAGATCTACGTCTGCGCCAAGCAGGGCGGCGTCGACCCCCACGGCAACCTGGCGCTGCGCGGCCTGATCGAGCGCGCCAAGAAGGACCAGGTGCCGTCCCACGTGATCGACAAGGCCCTAGACAAGGCCAGCGGCGCCGGCGGCGAGGACTTCGAGCCGGCGCGCTACGAGGGCTTCGGCCCGGGCAACGCCATGGTCATCGTCGAGTGCCTGACCGACAACCCGAACCGCACCATCGGCGACGTGCGCACCTGCTTCACCAAGACCAAGAGCAAGCTGGGCACCCCGGGCAGCGTCAGCCACATGTTCGACCACTGCGCCATCCTGGCCTTCCAGGGCAGCGACGAGGAGGCCGTGCTCGAGGCGCTGATGGAGGCCGACGTCGACGTCACCGACCTCGAGAACGAGGACGGCCACATCACCGTCTTCGCGCTGCACACCGAGTACGCCAAGGCCAAGCAGGCGCTGATCGACGCCTTCGGCGAGCTGGACTTCGAGACCGACGAGATCCAGTTCCTGCCCCAGGTCACCACCCCGGTGGAAGGCGACGACGTGGCGCTGTTCGAGAAGCTGCTGGACATGCTCAACGACGTGGACGACGTCCAGAACGTCTACCACAGCGCCGAGTTGCCCTGAGCCTCCCGGGCCCCAGGGCCAGCAACGACAGCGCAGAAACGACAGCGGCCGGCTCCCTCGGGAGCCGGCCGCTGTCGTTGATGACGTCGGCGTCAGGTCAGATGGCGCACCTCGAAGCGGGCGATCACCTCGCCCTCGGCGTCGAGCAGCTCGAGCCGGTCGGCCCGCACCCGATAGCCGGCCACGTGTTCGAGCATGGCGAGGAAACGCGGCTCGAGATCGTTGCCCGGCACGCAGGCCATGCGCGTGCTCGCCACGGTGCCGATGCTCAGGCCGTCGCCCTCGCGACGATACTCCCCGGTCAGCCGGTTGCAGCCGCCGAAGCCGGCCAGCCGCCCCCGCTCGCCGTGGAAGACCAGATGCGGTTCGCGCGCGCCCTCGGCCACGTCGACGGGCTCGCCGCCCAGCTCGATCAGCTTCCAGTAGCTGTCCTCGAGGGTCTCGCTGACGAACTGCCCGGTGCGCTGCACGCGGTAGTTGAGCGAGGAATCGATCGCGTTGCCCTCGAGGTCGAGCATCTCCAGGCTGTCGGCGCCCTCGACGACCCGCCACTGGCGCGGCCCCGCGTCGCCGCCCGCCAGCGTCAGGGTCTCGCCGCTGGCATCCAGCGACCACTCGCCCTGCTCATGGAAGCGGCGACCGTCGTCGTCGCCCAGATAGACCGACGAGAGGGTGTAGACGCCGTCGGGGAACAGCGAGATCTGGTAGCGAATCCCCGCACAGTCGGCACAGGGCAGCTCGCCGCGATAGCTGGCCGGCAGCTCGCCGAGTGCCGCCTCGGCCTGGGGAGAACGCTCGACGGCCGCACATCCTGCCAGCCACAGCGCCACAATCAGAAAATAAAAGAAGTGAAAGAGTCGTTTCATGGGCCATCATCCTGTTGATGAGTCAAAAAGCGTGCTTTCGACCGGCGTGATGACCCAAGGTTCGCCGTCAGGCCATCAACCGCTGATGCGGCGGGCGCGGAAGGTGCGTCCCTTCAGGCGGCCGCCGTTCAGCTGCGCCAGGGCGGGCTCGGCCAGCTCGCGCTCGACGGCGACATAGGTGCTGCGCGCGAGCACCTTGATCTTGCCGATCCGCGCCCCGTCGAGGCCGCCCTCGCCGGTGAGGGCGCCGAGGATGTCGCCGGGGCGGATCTTCTGCTGCTTGCCGGCGCCGAGCTGCAGGGTCGCCATCGGCGCCCGCAGCGGCATCGGCTCGCCCTTCAGGCGCGGCAGCGCCTCGGTCTCGAGGGTCTGGCCGAGGAAGGCCTCGAGCCGTTCCAGTCGATGCGTCTCGTTCTCGCCGACCAGGGTGAAGGCCACGCCCTGGTGGCCGGCCCGGCCGGTGCGCCCGACCCGGTGCACGTGCACCTCGAGCTCCCGGGCGATGCGGTAGTTGAACACCGCGTCGAGCGCCGCGATGTCCAGCCCCCGGGCCGCCACGTCGGTGGCCACCAGCACCGAGGCGCTGCGGTTGGCGAACAGCACCAGCAGCCGGTCGCGGTCCTTCTGCTCCAGATCGCCGTGGAGCGCCAGCGCACTGATGCCCGCCCGGTCCAGCGCCTCGGCCAGCTCGCGGGTCTCCTGCTTGGTGTTGCAGAACACCACGCTGACGGTCGGGCGCCGGTGCAGCAGCAGCAGGCGCAGGGCCTCGAAGCGCGCCGCGTCGTCCGCCACCCGGTAGAAGTGCTCGCGGATGGTGTCCTCGTCGTGGGGCTCCTCGATCGAGATCGCGACCGGGTCGCGGGTGCGCTCCTCGGCCAGCGGGCGCACGCCGTCGCCGTAGGTGGCGCTGAACAGCCAGGTCCGGCGGCTCTCCGGGGTCGCGGCGATGATCGCCTCCAGGGTCGCCTGGAAGCCCATGTCGAGCATGCGGTCGGCCTCGTCCAGCACCAGGGTGTCGAGGTCCGACAGCGCCAGGCTGCCACGGCGCAGGTGCTCCTCCACCCGCCCCGGGGTACCGACGACGAGATGGGCGCCATGGGCCAGCGAGGCCAGCTGCGGCCCCAGGGGCGCGCCGCCGCACAGCGTCAGCACCTTGATGTTGGGCAGGCCCCGCGCCAGCCGGCGCAGCTCCTCGGCGACCTGATCGGCGAGTTCTCGAGTCGGGCACAGCACCAGCCCCTGCACCCGGAAGCTGGCCGGCACGAGCCGCGACAGCAGGCCCAGCCCGAAGGCCGCGGTCTTGCCCGAGCCGGTCCGGGCCTGGGCGATCACGTCGCGTCCGTCGAGCATCGCCGGCAGGCTCTCGGCCTGGACCGGGGTCATCTGCCGGTAGCCCAGCGAATCGAGGTTGGCGAGCAGCTCGGCGGAAAGCGGCAGGCGAGAGAAGGCGCCGAGGGCGGCGTCCTGGGAAGGGGCATCAGTCACGGAGGGAGACCTGTCTGGAACGGCATGAAAGCGGGAGGGCGACGCTACCCAGTTGCCGGCTTCGGGGCAAGGGAAAAAGTTGCCGGCCCCGGGGCAAGCGGAAGAGCCGCCGGCCCCGAGGCCAGTGAAGAAGGGTCGCGCGCGCCCTCGCCGCCGCCTACTCCACGTGAATGGTGATGGGCTCGGAGGCCACGACCGGCTCGAAGCTCAGGTGGCGATAGTCGAGAAACAGCAGCTGCAGGGTGTGCTCGCCGGGCGACAGCTCCAGCGTGGTCTGGGTCTGGCCGCCGCCGAAGTGGCGGGTCTGCTCGGTGGCAGGCATCGGCGCGGTGAGATCCACCTCGTCGAGGGGCGTGTCGATCAGCAGGTGGTGGTGGCCGGTGTTCTCCACCTCGTTGCCGGCCGGGGCGACGCCCATGCCCTCGAGCCCCATGCGCACGGTGACGGGGCCCTCGACGGTGGCGCCGTCCTCGGGCGTGATGAAGTAGACCTCGGCGTCGGACGGCGCCGCGATGGGCTCCATCTGGGCCAGGGCGGCGGCCGGCAGCGCGGCGGCCAGCGAGACGATGCATCCTGCAAACCAATGACGCATGGCGATACCTCGATAGAAGAAGGCTGAAGTGTCAGGACGGTCCTTCGCCCGATGTCTGCCGGGCGGCCATCCGCGAGCGTGACGGTTCCAGTGTAACAACCATGAGGCATCGGGCCGACCACCGACACCCACGCGGGCCGGTGCTAGCCATCGTCGGGCGGCTCGCTCAGACGAAAGGCGCGCCGCTTCAGCTCGTCGATGCGCTCGGGCGGCGTGTCGCGCGTCACCAGCGCGATATCGCCGGCGAAGATCGCCGGCACCCGGGCCTGCTGATCGAGCATCACCAGGCGCATCGCCTCGGCCATGGCCACGCCGTTGTCGTCGTTGATGCGCATGGCGGTGACGTCCAGGCCACCGTCCTGCAGCGCCTCCAGCTCGGCCGCGCCGCCGCCCCAGCCGTTGAGCAGCACGTCCATGCGATCGGTCTCGCGCAGCGCCCGCAGCGCCGCCAGCGCCAGGTCGGTGGAGCCGGCGAAGATCATCTTCAGGTCGGGATGCTCCTGCAGGGTCTGCAGGGTGGCCCGATAGGCCTTCTCCGGGTCGCCGTCGGTGTCATAGCTCTCCACCTCTTCCAGTTCGGGGTGGCGGGCGGCCATGGCGTTGAAGGTGCCGTCGCGCATGCGGCTGACGTAGCCGGACGAGAAGTGCAGCGTCATGTACTTGCCCCGGTAGCCGGCCCGCTCGAGCATCCAGTCGGCGATCAGCCGCGTGCCCTGCACGTGGTCGAAGCCGACATAGAGAAAGGGCTGATCGTCCTCCCAGTCGGCCAGCGGCGTGGTGATGTTCTGCAGGATCAGCCGCGGCCGGCCGAGCGCCAGCACGCGCTCGATCATGCGCAGATGCGGCACGGTATCGAGGGTGAAGATCAGGTAGTCCGGACGCCACTGCAGGGCCGTGTTCAGCTGCCGGGCCTGCAGGTCCACGTCCACCGTCGGCCGCGACAGGTAGATCTTCAGCTGGTAGGGAAGGCGCAGCGCGCGCAGCCTGGCCTCCATCGACGCCAGGCTGCGCCGCCAGTAGTCCGAGGCCTGCAGGGCGGGATAGATGACGGCGATGCGGATCTCGCGCCGGGGCGGCGCTGTCAGCGGCAGGGCCGGCGCCTGGACCCGCGCGTTGAAGTCCGCCATCAGCGCCGGCTGCTCGGGATGGCGCTGCAGGTAGTCATCGATGCGCATGAAGTCGTTCGCCGCTCGCGCCGACTCCCCTGGCATCACCACCATCCATAGCACGACCAGCTGCACGGCGAACCGGGCGATCGATTGGCATCCGGCCATCTTCGACCCCTTGTCATGTTACCGCCCCGCCCGCGACTCCGATCGGGGCACCAGGGGGCACTGTAGCGCATGACACGGGCCGTGGCGACGCGCCGGAACCCGCGCAACGTCGCCGAATCGGCCGCCATCATCTAATAAGTTAACGCTTATATAGTGTGTACCAGCACGAGCCGGGACAGCGCAGCGGCGTCAGGCCATGGCCGCGGGCGGGGCGATGACCAGCTGCAGGGCGATGGCGGCCATCATCAGGCCGATGGCGCCGTCGATGCAGCGCCACGCCAGCGGCCGCGACAGCCACGGCGAGAGCAGCGCCCCGCCCCAGGCCAGCAGGCTGAACCACAGGATCGAGGCGCTGCCGGCGCCGACCACGAACGCCACGGCGCTGTCCTGCTGGGCGCCGATCGAGGGAATCAGCAGCAGGGTATCGAGATAGACCTGGGGATTGAGCACCGTCACCGCCAGCGTCGCCAGCAGCACCCGGGCGATGCCGGTGTCGCGAGCCTGCTCCACCGCCAGCCCGGCGCGACCGACGGCGGCGCGATACAGCGCCTGGACGGCCAGCCAGCCGAGGAAGGCCACGCCCAGCCAGCGCAGCGCCGCCAGGGTGCCGGGGAACGCCAGCAGCAGCGCGCTCATGCCGAACATGCCCGCAGTCAGCAGCAGCAGGTCGGTGCTCATGCACAGGCCCGCCGACCACCAGTGATAGCGGCGCCGCACGGCAAGCCCCAGCACGTAGGCGTTCTGTGCACCGATGGCGACGATGATCCCGCCGCACACCACCAGCCCGGCCAGATAACTCTCCAGCATCGATCCTCCCGATCGTCCGATGAACATGGCACGGCGCCGGGCATTCCCGGGCCGTCGTGAGCGCCAGACTAGCCGCGGGGCGTTATACTGAAAAATCATCTTCCTAATACTGCATCAGTTCTTCTTATGATCGACTACAAGCTGCTCGAGGCGCTGGCCACGGTGATCGAGACCGGCGGCTTCGAGCGCGCCGGCGAGACGCTGGGGCTGTCCCAGTCGGCGGTCTCGCAACGCATCAAGGCGCTGGAGATCCGCCTCGGCCAGCCGGTGCTGATCCGCCATCCGCAACTGGCCCCCACCCCGGCGGGCCGGCGGCTGCTCAACCACTATCAGCAGGTGCAGCTGCTGGAGCGCGACCTGCGTACCGCCCTGCCGACCCTGGACGCCGCCTCGCCGCGGCTGCGCATCGCCATCAACGCCGACAGCCTGGCCACCTGGTGGGCCGAGACCGTCGCCGAGCTGTGCCGCGAGGAAGGGCTGCTGCTCGACCTGGTCATCGAGGACCAGGACGTGGGCCTCAAGCGGCTGCGCGACGGCGAGGTGGCGGCCTGCCTGTGCGCCAGCGACCAGCCCATCGCCGGGGCCCGCTGCGTGCCGCTGGGCACCATGGTCTATCATCCCTTCGCCACGCCGGCCTACATCGCCCACCATTTCCCCGACGGCCCCACCGAGGCGGCCTTCCGCCACGCGCCGGCGATCGTCTACGGCCCCCACGACCAGCTGCAGCACCGTTTCCTCGCCCAGTGCGGCTATCACGGCGCCTTTCCCTATCACCTCTGCCCCTCGTCGGAGGGCTTCGTGCGCCTGGCCACCGCCGGCATCGGCTACGGCATGATGCCGCGGCGCCAGGTGGCCGATCTGGAAGACGCCGGCCGGCTCGCCAGCCTGGCCCCGTCGCACTGCCTCGAGGTGCCGCTCTACTGGCATTTCTGGCGCCACAGCGGCGCGCTGCTGGAACGACTGACGAGCGCGCTGGGCGAGGTGCAACTAACCTGAGCAGACGGTGCCAGGCCCCGAGCCGGCCGCTGTGTTCTTCTTCCGACGGAGCCTGCCCCACGATCGATCATTCATTCCAAGCCAAAGCCGATAAGGAGGTTCGCATGAAGGTCTACAAGCCCGAATGGCGCTGCACCCTGAGCGTGACCGAAGGCGCGGAAGCATCGGCCAGCTGGAAGACCCGCCTCGCCTGGCGGCTGAGACGGCTCGCCGACCGCCTGGACGGCGGTGGAAGGACGATCAGGCTCCACTGTCATACCGAGCCGACCGTGGCCCGGGAAGACATCGACGACTGCCTCGGCAAGGGCTTCCTCCTGGCCCAGGGGCTGCTCACCGAGCTCACCCAGCAGGCCGCCTGCGAGGACATCATGCGCGATGCCAAGGCGGAGCTCTTCGAACGGGCCGCCACCGATCCCAAACCCTGACCGCGATCCGCCGCCCTGCCATGGGCGGGGCGGCAACGGTCACCGAATCGCCATGCTGCACTGCAACAAAACGAGCTACACTGACGGTATCTCCCCCGAGAGGACCGCCACCATGCCGTCCACCACCGCGATCTTCGACAGCTATGTCCTGAAATGCTGGGCCGACACCGCCCGGCTCCAGACCCTCGCCCTGACGGCCCTGGCCGACTTTTTCGAAGATCGGCTCGAAGATCGACACGAAGACCGGCTCGAGACGCCTCCCGACAGGCGCCTCGACTGAGGCTCCGAGGCGTTCATCCCCGACACACGCCACGATCATGACGGCCGCCGCCCCGTGACAGCCGCCCGCATCCCGCCGACAATGCCGGGCTGCGCCCATCGTCCACGTGGAGTCTTCCATGCCGCTCGCCGTCAGCCTCATCGCCCCATCGTCCTTCACCGCCCCCGACGCCATCGATGCCGGCATTCGCGGCCTGGAGGCATTGGGCGTGGAGGTTCACGTCGAGGCACCGCTGCAGGCCCCCGAACGCTACCTGGCCGGCAGCCGCGAGCATCGCCTGGCCCGGCTGCATGCCGCCTTCGATGACCCCGAGACCCGGGCGGTGTGGGCGGTGCGCGGCGGCTACGGCGCCGCCCAGCTGGTCGACGGCATCGACTGGGACCGCCTGGCCCGGGCGAACAAGCCGCTGATCGGCTACTCCGACGTCACCGTGCTGCTGGACCACTGCCACCGCCACGGCGTGCCGGCGATCCACGGCCCGGTGGCCAAGGCCGCCGGCGACCTGCTCGGGGGTGACGGAACAGGCGAGGCCGACGAGCGCGACATCGTGCGCCGCCAGTTCGAGGAGACCCTGGCGCTGATCAACGGGCCGACCGCCCTCGACTACCCCCTCACCCCCTGGGCGAACGCGCCGACCCGCCTCGAAGGGCCGGTCACCGGCGGCAACCTCGCCACCATCGCCAGCCTGATCGGCACGCCCGCCGGCTTTTGCGCCCCGCCCGGCTCGCTGGTGATCCTCGAGGACGTGGGCGAGCCCTACTACCGCCTGGAGCGCGCGCTGTGGCAGCTGGTGCACGGCGGCGCCCTGGAGCACGCCGCCGCGGTGTGCCTGGGCACCTTCGAGGGCTGCCGGCCCTACGGCGACACGCCGCTCGAGGCCATCGTCGCCGAGACCCTGGCCCCGCTCGGCCTGCCGCTCTACACCGGCCTGCCCAGCGGCCACGGCCTGCACAACCGCCCCTGGCGCTACGGCGCCCCCGGCCGCGTCGCCGATGGCAGGCTGCTCATCGCGTCCTGAGCCCGACCGGCGGCGTGCGCCGAGCACGCGGAGAAAATAATCGTCGAAAGCCTTTGACCTGGACGGCCGGACGTGACAATGTGGCGCCAGTTGGTGAGCAAGCAGCATGGTTCCAGAAGCAATCGATTTCTTTCGACCGCCTGTAATTGTATTTCTTGTTGTACCCGCTACTGATCCTGGGTAATACCAGAAACTTTACTAGGCGCTTAGCGCGAGAGGATTTATACATGGCTACTGGTACCGTCAAGTGGTTCAACGATTCCAAGGGTTTCGGCTTCATTTCTCCGTCCGACGGCAGCGATGACGTGTTCGCCCACTTCTCCGAAATTCAGGCTGAAGGCTTCAAGTCCCTGCAGGAAGGCCAACAGGTCTCCTTCGACGTGACTCAGGGCAAGAAGGGCCTCCAGGCCTCTAACATCAAGGCCATCGACTGATCCCCGGATCGCGATGACCCGGTGAGCCTCGGTTCACCAGAAAAGGGCCCGCTTCGGCGGGCCCTTTTCGTTGTGGCGTTTCCGTTCCGTTCGAGCGCCCTCGCCTCGCTTTCGCCATGCGGGCCCCGGACGACGAGTGACGCCGCATGAGAAAACCCGCCGAATGGCGGGTTTTCTCGTCTCAGCGACTCGGCTCGGCAGCGTGCCGTGCCACCCCGCTCACGCGCGGGCGCCTTCCGTGGCCGCCTCGTCGTCCTCGACGGGCCGCTCGCTCAGGCGTTCGCCCTCGCTGCGGCCGATCACGGCGGTGCCGACCAGGTCGCCGGTGACGTTCAGCGCCGTGCAACCCATGCCGACCAGGGCATCGATGGCGGTCAACAGCGCCACGGCCTCGATCGGCAGGCCGACCTGGGAGAACACCGTGGCGATCATCACGATGCCCGCACCGGGCACCCCGGCGGTACCCACCGAGATCAGCGTGCCGACCACCACGACCTGCGCCATGCTGGCCAGATCCAGCGGCGCGCCCGCCACGTTGGCGGCGAACACCGCCGAGATGGCGATACGAATCGCCGCGCCGTCCATGTTCAGGGTCGCGCCCAGCGGCAGGCTGAAGCCGTAGAGCCCGCGGGACAGCCCCAGCCGGCGCGCGGCGTCCAGGGTCAGCGGCAGGGTGCCGGAGCTGCTCTGGGTGGCGAAGGCGGTGGCCATGGGCGTGCGCGCCTCGCGGAAGAAGTGGCGTGCCCTCACCCCGAAGCCCTTGAGCAGGCCGAGATAGACCAGCAGCTGCACGCCCAGCGCCACGTAGAGCACCACCACCATGTCGCCCAGCGACAGCAGCGTGCCGACGCCCTGCTTCGCCACGGTGCCGGCGACGATGGCGAACACGCCCACCGGCACCACGTGCAGGATGCCGCTCATCACCTTGAGGGTCGCGGCGTTGAGCGCCTCGATCAGGCCATGCAGGCGCTCGCCCAGCTCGGCGTGGGTCTCGGACTGGCGCAGCCGGGCCACGGCCAGGCCGAACACCAGGGCGGTGAAGATGATGCCGAGCAGGTTCTGCTCGGCGAAGGCCCCGACGATGTTGGTCGGCACGATGCCGAGCAGCACCGAGAGGATGCCGGGATTCTCCGGTACCGACACCGAGCCGGCGCCCTCGAGCGTCATGCCCTCCCCCGGCGACAGCAGGCTCGCCACCGTCAGGCCGACGACGATCGCCAGCGCCGAGGTCACCAGGTAGTAGAGGAACACCTTGCGCCCGATGCGCCCCAGGCTGCCGTCGCGGCCCTGGTTGACGCCGGACATCAGGGTGAACAGCACGATGGGCAGGATGATGAACTTCAACAGCCGCATCAGCAGCTCGCCCAGCGGGGCCAGCGCCTGGCCGACGGCCGGGCCGCCGATCAGGCCGACCACGGCGCCCAGCACCAGGGCGATGGTGACGCGCAGGATCAGCGAGCTGTCGCGATAGCCGCGCCACAGGGGAAACAGGAGAGTGGACATCTTGACCTCTTCGGAAACGATAAGCGCCGCGGACCTTAGGCCCGCGGCGCCTTGTGTGCAAAGACCAGATGGTTAGGAGCTTATAACGTCCTGCGTCTTGTACTGGAAGTCGCTGGCGTCGTGACGCTCGTGCAGCTGCGTCTCCGGCTCGCCGAAGGTGCGGTTGACCATGCGGCCGCGCTGCACCGCCGGACGGGCATCGATCTCCTTGGCCCAGCGCACCACGTGCTCGTACTCGTGCACGCTCAGGAACTCGGCGGCGTCGTACAGGCGGCCCAGCACCAGCTGGCCGTACCACGACCACACGGCCATGTCGGCGATGGTGTACGCGTCGCCGGCCAGATAGGGCGACTCGGCCAGGCGGCGATTCAACACGTCGAGCTGACGCTTGGTCTCCATGGCATAGCGGTCGATCGGGTACTCCAGCTTCTCCGGCGCGTAGGCGTAGAAGTGGCCGAACCCGCCGCCGAGGAAGGGCGCGCTGCCCATCTGCCAGAACAGCCAGTTCATGGTCTCGGTGCGCCCCTCGAGGTCGCCCGGCAGGAACTCGCCGAAGCGCTCGGCCAGGTAGAGCATGATCGAGCCGGACTCGAACACCCGGATCGGCTCGTCCGGGCCATGATCGACCAGCGCCGGGATCTTCGAGTTCGGGTTGATATCGACGAAGCCGCTGCCGAACTGGTCACCGTCGCCGATGCGGATCAGCCAGGCATCGTACTCGGCGTCCTGATAGCCCAGCTCGAGCAGCTCCTCGAACAGCACCGTGACCTTCACCCCGTTGGGCGTGCCCATGGAGTAGAGCTGGAACGGGTGCTTCCCGACCGGCAGCGCCTTGTCGTGGGTCGGCCCGGCGATGGGGCGATTGACGCTGGCGAAGGTACCGCCGCTGGCCTTCTCCCAGCTCCATACCTTCGGCGGAACGTACGCGTTACCTTGGCTCATGGGACCTCCTGGCTATCGGATGTTGGCAACAGACTAACACGTGGGATCACGTTAGCATCCTATCAACCCCTTAGGGCACACTTATCGCCCACCGCGAGGCTGATGGCCTCCCCGCGCGCACAAAAAAACCACCGCCCTCTCGGGCGGTGGTTCTCGTCTCACGGCAGGGCGCGGCGCGGGTCGGGCCTTATTTCCCCGCCAGCCACTCCGCCACCTGCTTGGTGTAGTAGCTGACGATCAGGTCGGCGCCGGCGCGCTTGAAGCCGACCAGGGTCTCGAACACCACCTGCTGCTCGTCCAGCGCGCCGCCCATGGCGGCGTACTTGATGCCGGCGTATTCGCCGCCGACCTGGTAGGAGGCCAGCGGCAGGTCGGTGCGCTGACGCAGGTTGGCCAGCACGTCGAGGTAGGGCGTGCCCGGCTTGACCATCAGGATGTCGGCGCCCTCGTCCTCGTCCAGCAGCGCCTCGACCAGCGCCTGGCGGC
Organism: Halomonas smyrnensis AAD6; assembly: GCF_000265245.1. Taxonomy (GTDB): domain Bacteria; phylum Pseudomonadota; class Gammaproteobacteria; order Pseudomonadales; family Halomonadaceae; genus Halomonas; species Halomonas smyrnensis. The sequence goes on along the minus strand of NZ_AJKS02000001.1, from coordinate 156,463 downwards.
CGTTGGCGATGTCGAGCTGGTAGCCCTTGCGGTCGCCCTGGAGCTCGCTGTCCACCGCGGTGCGGAAGGGGCCGTAGAACGCCGAGGCGAACTTCGCCGAGTGGGCGAGGATCGCCACCTGCTCGAAGCCGGCGGCGTCCAGGCCCTCGCGCATGGCGCGCACCTGGCCGTCCATCATCGCCGAAGGCGCGAGCATGTCGGCGCCGGCGCGGGCCGCGGCGACGCTCTGCTTGACCAGGTTCTCCACCGTGGCGTCGTTGCAGACGTGGCCGTCCTCGACCACGCCGCAGTGGCCGTGGCTGGTGTATTCGCAGAAGCAGATGTCCGGGATGACCACCATCTCCGGGCAGGCCTGCTTGATGGTGCGGATCATGCGGGCCAGCAGGCCCTCGTCGTTCCAGGTGTCGCTGCCCAGCTCGTCCTTGTGCCGGGAGATGCCGAACGGCATCACGTAGCGCACGCCCAGCGCGGCCAGTTCCTTGATCTCGGCCTCGACCATGGCCTCCGGGTAGCGGACGATGCCCGGCATGGCGGACACCTCCTTGGGTTCGTCGATGCCTTCCTCGATGAAGATCGGATGCACCAGGTCGTTGAGGGAGAAATCGTGCTCCCGGACCAGATCACGCATGGCCGGCGACTGACGCAGCCGGCGGGGACGACGCAGGGGAGAGACTTCGAGTTGGCTCATGTTCATGGTTCCGCTTGTCGGCCCCTCGCGGCGCGCTTGGGCGCCGCGCCAGGGCCTGGGAATGTGGGGTCAGGCGCCTACGCTAACATGGCGCCCGGTTAGCGCCCTATCCACTGCGACCCTTCGCCCCACCCGGGGGTGTGCGCCAGCGGTGGGCCGGATCGCCCTAGGTTCGCACCAGCCGCGTCAGCCGCACGTCCACGGTGAGGCCGAGCGAGGTCAACGCCGCGGCCCTCTCGCGCCCCTCGGCGCTGGCGCGGTGCAGGTGAGGCGTCATCGCCAGCAGGTCGGCGATGGGCTCGGCGCCCTCGAGCGCGATGGGATAGCGCAGCGCCTCGGCGGGCTTCCGCGTGAAGCCCTCGGGCGCGACCTCGTCGTCCTCGCGGGGCGGCTTCAGGCTGGGGTAGATGATCTCGCGCAGCTCGCGCAGGTGATCCGGCCCGGCCTCGACCAGCAGCAGCTCGCCGCCCGGCTTCAGCACCCGGGCGAACTCCGGGTAGACGGGGAAGCCGAACAGGCACAGCACGCGGTCCAGGCTCTCTGCCTGCACCGGCAGCTGGGCGTTGGTGCCCACCACCCAGGTGGCGGCCTTCTCGCGCTTGGCGGCGGCCAGCACCGCCCACTTTGAGATGTCCACGCCCAGCAGCGACAGCGTGGCCGCCCCGCCCTGCGCGGTCTCGCTCTCGGCCGCCACACCGGCAAGCTCGCGCAGCGCTCGTAGATAAAAGCCCTCGCCGCAGCCGGCATCCAGGCAGCTCAGCGTGCCGCCGGCGGGCGCTTCGGCCAGCACGGCCCGGCCGACGGCCTCGGCGATGGGTCGATAGTGGCCGGCCTCGAGGAAGCGCCGCCGCGCCGCCACCATCGCCTTGCTGTCGCCGGGATCGCGGGAGCGCTTGTTCTGCACCGGCAGCAGGTGCACGTAGCCCTGGCGGGCGATATCGAAGCTGTGCCCGGCCGGGCAGCGCCAGGCGCCGTCGCGACGCTCCAGCGGGTCGCCGTCCAGCGGGCAGGCCAGCGCCTCGAACGATGTGGTGCTCATGGGTCGCCGATCCCCTTCCTTTGCTGGGTTCCTTCCGCGCGGCATGACGCGCTCATGCCGCGGCGGTGTTCACGGTCGCGCCATCGGGCCCCGCCCGATGGCGCGCTGGGCGACATTATACGCGGGCGGCCAGCCTTCCGACGGCGGCGATGGTCTCGTCGCGCTCGGCGCCGATCGCATCGGGCATGAAGGTATAGGCGACGGCGATCACCGCGCCGGTGGCCACATTCATCAGCGCCACGCCAACGCGGTCGTCGGCCTAACGCTCCAGCTCACCCAACTGTCGCTCGAGATCAGCCGCACCGGCGGATGTGGTGAACACGCTAGCAAATGCCGGCTGACCCGCGGCGAGCAGAGTCGCCGGGCGGTCTGGCGCGAGGCAAAAAAACTGATCCCGCCGTTGAGTGACGTGCCCCTACAGAGCTGCACCGTTCCTGAGGGAGAATCAGGCGCCGCCGGCCAACGCCAGGTCAACCGAGGCCTCGCAGCGCCGAAGGGCCGGGCGCTCGCGCAGGCCGGCCCAGTAGGCCTCAAACTCGGGCCGGCGCGGCAGGGTGCCGAACTGCATGCCCCAGCCGATGTGCGAGCCCACGTAGACATCCGCCGCGCTGAAGGCGTCACCGGCGATGAAGGGCCTGTTCGCCACGGCGCCGGCCAGGGTCTCCATGAGGGACCAGTAGTCGCCGCAGCCCAAGCGCATTGCCTGCTCCGGGGTGGGCGTAACGCCCAGAGTGTTGAGGGCGATGGCGCTCTCCAGTGGACCGGCGGCGAGGAACAGCCAGCGGTAGTAGTCACCCCTCGCGGCCGGCGACGGAGCCAGCCCCGCCTCTGGGAAGGCATCGGCCAGGTAGGCGCAGATGGCCGCGGCCTCGGTCACCACGGTGTCGCCGTGGCGGATGGCGGGTACCTTGCCCAACGGGTTGATGGCGATGTACTCCGACGACTTCATGGCGGCGCCGTACTCCAGCGTCACCGTGCGATAATTGACGCCGAGCTCCTCCAGCATCCAATGCACGATGCCGCCACGGGAGAGAGGATTGGTATAGAAGACCAGCTCGGCGGGTGCGGGCGCTGGCTCGGGCAAGGCACCATCGCCCTGCCCAGCCGCCTCGGGCTCCGCCAGGGCCGGCGGCGGCAGCGTGACCTCGGGCGGCAGCACATAACCCTGGCCGGGCTCGTTGACTACCTCGATCCCCACCGCGCGCAGCACGGCGATCTCTTGGTAGAGGGTGCGCAGCGAGCAGCCCAGCGCCTCGGCAAGTGCGGGGCCGGGCATGGGCTCCTGGCGATGGCGCAGGAGACGGATGAGCTCCTGCAGGCGAGTGGTACGAGTCATACTGGCCTCCCGGCGCCGTGGGCGCACGTCGATACACCGTGTATGCCACGCATGGTGCCTGCCCTTCCCCACCGGCACCAGCAGGCTCACGAATGAGCAAGGCGGCAAGATTGTCCTGCCACCCAACGATTACTCTCGTTCAAGAGAGTACCATCAGATCTCGAAGCCGAGTCCGAACGGCTCCCATCAGCGGCTCGGTGCCAGCCTCGATGGGGGCCTTATGGGCGCGGATGCGAAGATAAATTAGGGTCCGTATCCGATTGGTTCAGGCAGCTCAGCGTGGCGCCGGTCGGCGCTTCCGCCAGCACGGGGCGGCCGACCGCCTCGGCGATGGCCGATAGTGGACGGCCTCGAGGAAGCGCCGTCCAGCGGGCAGGCCAACGCCTCGAACGATGTGATGCTCATGGGTCGCCCATCCCCTTTTGTTGCTGCGTTCATGGCGCGCGGCATGACGCGCTCATGCCCCGGCGGTGTTCACGGTCGCGCCCTCGCCCCCTGCCCGATGGCGCGCCGGGCGACATTATACCCGGGCGGCCAGCCGTCCGACGGCGGCGATGGTCTCGTCGCGCTCGGCGCCGGTCGCGTTGGGCATGAAGGTATAGGCGACGGCGATCACCGCGCCGCGATCGCCCGGCCAGGCGATGCCGATATCGCTGGCGTTGCCCACGCCGTTGGTGCCGGTCTTCTCGCCCACCAGCCACGACGACGGCATGCCGGCGCGCAGCCGGGCGTCACCGACCTTGCCCTCGATCATCCAGGACGCGAGCTGGTGCCGCGACGAGGGCGACAGGGCATCGCCCAGCAGCAGGGTGCGCAGCGTCGCCATCATCGCCAGCGGCGTGGTGGTGTCGCGCTCGTCGCCCGGGTGGTCGTGGGTGTTCAGCGCGGGCTCGACGCGATCCAGTCGGGTGGTATCGTCGCCGATGGCGCGCAGGAAGGCGGTGACCGCCTCCGGCCCGCCGACGCTCTCGATCAGCGCGTTGGCCGCCGCGTTGTCGCTCCAGGCCACCGCCGCCTGGCACAGCTCCGCGACCGTGAGGCCGGGCTCGCCCAGCCGCTTCTCGGTGACCGGCGTCCAGCCGACGAGATCGCCCTCCTCGATCACGATGCGGCGATCCAGCGTCTCGCGGCCCTCGTCCACCCGGGCCAGCACCGCCGCGGCGATGAAGCACTTGCCGGTGCTGTTGAACAGGAACCGCTCGTGGCCGCGATGGCTCGCCACCGCGCCGGTAGCCACGTTCATCAGCGCCACGCCCACGCGATCGTCGGCCGACCGCTCCAGCTCACCCAACTGCCGCTCAAGATCAGCCGCACCGGAGGACGAGGTGGACGCACTAGCAAATGCCGGCTGGCCAACGGCCAGCATGGCGCCGGCGGCGCTTATCGTCCCGAGGACCTGGCGGCGTGAGAGGGTCGGCATGGTGGGGCTCCTGGGTGGGGTTCGGCGGAAAGGGAGCGAGCAGAGTAGCCGGGGCACAGGCCCGAGGCAAAAAAGAACCCGCCTTGTGGCGGGTTCCATTGGTGTTCATCTCAGGACACGCAGCAATGATTGCCGTCAGCGCTGTTCCTTGGCCTGCTCGAGGACGCGCTTCTGGCGGGCAATGGCGTTGCTGATCACCTTGTTACGCACCGCCTGTTTCTGCTCAGCAGTCGCGTGGCGAGCAAAATGGGTCAAGGGGGTCGACTTGGCGACGTGTTCTTTCATGCTCAATCCTCACCTACGAGCAGACTCTCTAGCTGCTCACGAGTGTAGCGCTCGGGCAGGTAGGCATCAATCGAATCGATGTCCGCCTCCCAGAGCTGATTCGCACCATCGTTGTTCTTGACGATCATGTCCAGTGTCACCCGATCGCCGAAGTCTTGCTTGATCTGCCGCACGACGTCCTGAACGCCCAGAAACTGGCGGATGAAGCTATCGAGCGGGATATTTCGGCCCTCGACCTCTTCACGGCTGCACACGAACTGCCAAGCGAGTTTAGGATGCTGATAGACAAAGAAAATCTGCACATCTCTGTCTTTGTTCAGCGAGCGCTCGATGTTCTTTCGAGCCACGTCGAGACTGGCAAGCGTCCCATCGAGGATGAACGACTGACGCTGTTTCAGCATCAGGTCATGTATTCTCTCCACTAAGATCGATACGGCCCGCTGGAACAGCCAGGAATTGCTGCCGGTGTAGCCGGGCAGATCAGTCCTAAGGTCGTCCGGATCGATGCGCAGTATCCGGCCCAAGCCGTCCATGCCTTCTTCACGAAGCTCATCGAGGGCGGTTACATACTCCTTGGATATCTCGGTCTTGCCCGCGCCGGGTGATCCCGCCATGAAGATGGAGACAGGATGTTCTTCAGGGGCAAAACGCTCCCGATCCGTCCGCTCTCGGGCGATGCGCTGCCTGTTCTGCCGGGCAAACGCCAGCGCCTCGGCCGAGATCTCTTCGTCGCTGTCCATCGCTTACTCCGCATCGAGCGGCTCAGGAGGAGCCAATGAAAAGGCCACCCGATGTCTCGAGTGGCCTCCCGAAGGCTACCAGCTAATGCCCGGCAGCGCTTCGATCACTCCCACTCGATGGTGGCGGGCGGCTTGCTGCTGACGTCGTAGGTGACGCGGGAGACGCCGGAGAGCTCGTTGATGATGCGGTTGGAGACCTTCTCCAGCAGCTCGTAGGGCAGGTGCGCCCAGCGGGCGGTCATGAAGTCGATGGTCTCCACGGCGCGCAGGGCGATGACCCACTCGTAGCGGCGGCCGTCGCCGACCACGCCCACCGACTTCACCGGCAGGAAGACGGCGAAGGCCTGGCTGGTCTTGTGGTACCAGCCGGCGTTGTGCAGCTCCTCGATGAAGATGGCGTCGGCCTCGCGCAGGATGTCGGCGTATTCCTTCTTCACCTCGCCGAGGATGCGCACGCCCAGGCCCGGCCCCGGGAAGGGGTGGCGGTAGACCATGTCGTAGGGCAGGCCGAGCTCGACGCCGAGCTTGCGCACCTCGTCCTTGAACAGCTCGCGCAGCGGCTCGACCAGCTTGAGCTTCATGGTCTCGGGCAGGCCGCCGACGTTGTGGTGCGACTTGATGACGTGGGCCTTGCCGGTCTTTGAGGCAGCGGACTCGATCACGTCCGGGTAGATGGTGCCCTGGGCGAGGAAGTCCACGCCTTCGATCTTGGCGGCCTGCTCGTCGAACACGTCGATGAAGGTGTTGCCGATGATCTTGCGCTTCTCTTCCGGGTCGGCCACGCCCTCGAGCTTGCCGAGGAACAGGTCTTCGGCGTCGGAGCGGATCACGCGCACGCCCATGTGCTGGGAGAAGGTCTCCATCACCTGGTTGCCTTCGTCCTTGCGCAGCAGGCCGTTGTCGACGAACACGCAGGTCAGCTGGTCGCCGATGGCCTTGTGCAGCAGCGCGGCGACCACGGAGGAGTCCACGCCGCCGGAGAGGCCCAGCAGCACGTGGCGGTCGCCGACCTGCTCGCGCACGCGGGCGATCTGGTCCTCGATGATCTGGGCCGGGGTCCAGTTGCGCTCGCTCTGGCAGATATCCAGCACGAAGTGCTCGAGGATGCGCTGGCCCTGCAGGGTGTGGGTCACCTCGGGGTGGAACTGCACGCCGTAGAAGCGCTTCTCTTCCCAGGCCATGGCGGCGATCGGGCAGCTCGGGGTGGAAGCGGTCACGCTGAACGCGTCCGGCACCTGGGCGACCTTGTCCCCGTGGCTCATCCACACGTCGAGCAGGCTCTTGCCGGTCTCGGAGTCGATGTGGTCGGCCATGTCCTTGAACAGCGCGGTCTCGAGGTCGAGGCGCACCTGGGCGTAGCCGAACTCGCGCTTGTTGGAGCCTTCCACGGCGCCGCCGAGCTGCTCGGCCATGGTCTGCATGCCGTAGCAGATGCCGAGCACCGGCAGGCCCATCTCGAACACGCACTGCGGGGCGCGGGGCGAGCCCAGCTCGGTGACGGATTCCGGGCCGCCGGCGAGGATGATGCCGTTGGGGGCGTACTCGCGGATCTCTTCCTCGGTGATGTCGAAGGCGCGGATCTCGGAGTAGACGCCGATCTCGCGGACCCGGCGGGCGATCAGCTGGGTGTACTGGGAGCCGAAGTCGAGGATCAGGATCTTGTGGGCGTGAATGTCGGTCATCTGGCCATTCCTATACGAGGCGGGCAAAACGGGGAGCAAATTTCGCGGGCCGGAAGCGAAAAGCTGGAAGCCGCCCGGCGGCGCGCTTCCAGCTCATCGTTCTACGGCGTCAGGCTGGCATCAGCCGGCACGATAGTTCGGGGCTTCCTTGGTGATCTGCACGTCGTGGACGTGGGACTCGTTGAAGCCGGCGCCGGTGATCTTCACGAACTCCGGCTTGGTGCGCATCTCGTCGATGCTGGCGCAGCCGGTGTAGCCCATGGAGGCGCGCAGGCCGCCCATCATCTGGTGGACGATGGCGCCCATCACGCCCTTGTAGGGCACGCGGCCTTCGATACCTTCCGGCACCAGCTTCTCGACGCCGGCGTCCTTGTCCTGGAAGTAGCGGTCGCTGGAGCCCTGGGTCTGGGACATGGCGCCCATGGAACCCATGCCGCGGTAGGCCTTGTAGGTGCGGCCCTGGTAGAGCTCGACCTCGCCCGGGGCCTCCTCGGTGCCGGCCAGCAGGCCGCCGACCATCACCGCGCTGGCGCCGGCCGCGATGGCCTTGGCCAGGTCGCCGGAGAAGCGGATGCCGCCGTCGGCGATCAGCGGGATGTCGTAGGGCTTGAGCGCCGCGGCGACGTTGGAGACGGCGGTGATCTGCGGCACGCCGACGCCGGCGACGACGCGGGTGGTGCAGATGGAGCCGGGGCCGATGCCGACCTTGACGCCGTCGGCGCCGGCCTCGGCCAGCGCCTTGGCCGCCTCGGCGGTGGCGATGTTGCCGCCGATCACCTGGATCTTCGGGAAGTGCTCCTTGACCCAGGCGACGCGGTCGATCACGCCGCGGGAGTGGCCGTGGGCGGTATCGACGATGATGGCGTCGACGCCGGCCTCGGCCAGGGCGGCGATGCGGTCCGGCGTCTCGGGGCCGGTGCCGACGGCGGCGCCGACCAGCAGGCGGCCGTCCTCATCCTTGGCGGCGTTGGGGAAGGTGCGGGCCTTCTCGATGTCCTGGAAGGTGACCAGGCCGCGCAGGCGGAACTCGTCGTCCACCACCAGCATCTTCTCGACGCGGTGCTCCTGCATCTTGCCCTTGATCACAGAGAGTTCGGTGCCCTCGGCCACGGTGACCAGCTTCTCGCGCGGGGTCATGATGTCGGCCACGCTGTCGCCGTGGTTGGGCTGGAAGCGCATGTCACGCTCGGTGACGATGCCCACCAGGGTCTCGCCTTCCACCACCGGGAAGCCGGAGAAGCCGTGCTCGCGGGCCATGGCCAGCAGGTCGGCCAGCTTGGCCTTGGCGCCGACGGTGACCGGATCCTTCACGATCACGCTCTCGTGCTTCTTGACCTTGCGCACCTCGGCGGCCTGCTGGGTGATGGTCATGCTCTTGTGGATGATGCCGATGCCCCCTTCCTGCGCCATCGCGATGGCCAGGCGAGCCTCGGTCACGGTGTCCATGGCGGCGGAGAGGAGCGGGATGTTGAGGTATAGGTCGCGGGTCAGGCGTGTGCGGAGGCTGACGTCCTTGGGCAGGACCTCCGAATAGCCGGGAACGAGTAATACGTCATCGAACGTAAGAGCTTCTTGGGCCATACGTAGCATAGTCGGCAACACCCAGTGCGCTGGTGGAGGGAGGGCGATGAAGTTAATCAACCATTATAACGCCGCAGGCCGCTTTCCGGCAATCCGGGCAGCGATTCGCCCTCAGTCGTCGCGCCGGAACTCTCGGCGCCAGCGGGCCAGGAAGGCGTCGCGGCGCTGGGGGATTCACGCCCGCCCGAGGCGGATCACAGCCCCTGTCGCCCGACTCGGCGCTCGCCGGTATACTGTTTAGCCTTCTCATGAACTTACCACTCTCCTGAAGGATATCGCTTGCCCTCCACCCTTGCCGCCCTGCTGCGCTTCCTGCCCACCCTGCTGCTCGGCATCGCCGGCGGGGCGCTGGCCTTCGCCGTCAACCTGCCGCTGCCGTGGCTGCTCGGCGCCATGATCGCCACCACCGTGACGAGCCTGGCCGGCGTGCGGCTGCGCTCGCCGGGCCGCGGCCGCAAGGGCGTGCTGGTGGTGATCGGTGTGATGCTGGGCTCGGCCTTCACGCCGCAGATGTCCGGCGACCTGGGCCTGTGGAGCCTGAGCCTGGCGGTGATGCTGGTGGCCACGGCGGTGATGATGGCCTTCTCGGTGTGGTTCTCGCAGCGCGTGGCCGGCCACACACGGGAGACATCGCTGTACGCCGGCGTGCCGGGCGGGGTCTCCACGGTCACGGTGATGGCCATGGCCTCCGGCGCCGACCTGCGGGTGGTGGGCATGACCCATGCGGTGCGCATCCTGGTGCTGCTGGTGGCGATCCCGCCGGTGCTGCAGGCGATCGGCCACGTCGACCTGGCCGGCGCCACGCCGGACCTCGCACAGTGGCTGTGGCTGCCCGCCCCCATCGATGCCGCCTGGCTCGTGGCCGCCGGCCTCGGCGGCATCTGGCTGGCGCGCCTGCTGCGCCTGCCCAACGCGCTGCTGTTCGGCCCGGCGCTGGTGTCGGCGGCACTGCACCTCTCCGGCGTCACCCACGCCGCGGTGCCGCCGACGCTGCTGGCCCTGGCCCAGGTGCTGATCGGCATCTCGGTGGGCGTGCGCTTCGCCGGCACCTCGCTGGCCCGGGTCGGCCATACGCTGGTGATGGCCGTCGGCCAGGCCCTGGTGCTGCTGGCGATCGCCGTGCTGGCCGCCTGGGTCGGCCATCTGCTGACCGGCTATTCTCCCGCCGCCGCACTGCTCGCCTACATGCCGGGCGGCGCCCCGGAGCTGAGCCTGGTGGCGCTGACGCTGGGCATCGACCCGGCCTTCGTGACCACCCACCACCTGCTGCGCATCAGCGTGCTGGTGCTGGTCCTGCCGGCGCTGCTGAAGCGCCTGGCGCCGCCACCCGCCTAGCGGCGAGTCTCGGGTATCCGCTACAGTACGAGGCGCCGGCGCTCTGCCACCGACCCTTGCCCACTCAGGATGCCCATGCCCCCCAGCGACGACACCGCCCTCTCGGTCAGCGAACTCAACCGCCGCGCCCGCCAGGCGCTGGAGCAGGACGTCGGCGACGTCTGGGTCGAGGGCGAGCTGTCCGGCGTGTCGCGGCCCTCGTCGGGCCACGTCTACTTCACCCTCAAGGACGAGCGGGCCCAGCTGCGCTGCGCGCTGTTCCGCACACGCGCGCGCTTCGTCGCCGCGCCGATGCGCGACGGCGACCGGGTCAAGGTGCGCGGCCGGGTGTCGCTGTTCGAGCCGCGGGGCGACTACCAGCTGATCGCCGAGGCGGTACAGGCGACGGGCGAAGGCGAACTGCTGGCGGCCTATGAGCGCCTCAAGGCCAGGCTCGACGCCGAGGGGGTATTCGCCAACACCCGCGCCCTGCCCTATCCGCCACGCCACCTGCTGGTGCTCTCCTCGCCCACCGGGGCGGCGATCCGCGACGTGCTGGCGGTGCTGGCCGCGCGCTGGCCGCTGGCCCAGGTGACGCTGATTCCGGTGCCGGTGCAGGGCCGCGAGGCGACGCCGGCGATGATCGCCGCGCTGGGCCTGCTCAACCGTCAGTCGGCGCTGGACCCGGCGCGCGATGCCATCCTGATCACCCGCGGCGGCGGCAGCCTCGAGGACCTGTGGGCCTTCAACGACGAGCACCTGGCCCGGGCGATCTTCCATTCGCGGCTGCCGGTGATGTCGGCGGTGGGCCACGAGGTCGACACGACGCTGGCCGACTTCGCCGCCGACCGCCGCGCGCCCACGCCCTCGGCGGCGGCGGAGCAGCTGGTGCCCGATGCCCGCGAACTCGCACAGCGCCTGCGGGCGCTCGAGCAGCGACTGACCCGCGCCCAGCGCGCCCGGCTCGATACCGAGGCCCAGCGGCTCGATCACCTGGGCGCACGGCTGCGCCACCCCGGCGAGGTGCTGGCCTTCCGGCGGCGTCAGCTGGAGCAGCTGGAGGGGCGTTTACGGCGGGCCATGCAGGCACGGCTGGCGGCCGCCCGCCGCCACCAGGCGGAACTCGGGCGGCGCCTGGCGCTGCGCTCGCCCGAGCGCCGCCTCGAGCAGGAGACCCGGCGCCTGACGCAGGCCCGTCAGCGCCTGCACCAGGCCATGCCCCGGGCGCTGGCCCATCACCGCGAACGGCTGGGTGCCGTCGCCCGCGAGCTGCAGGCGGTCAGCCCGCTGGCGGTGCTGGGCCGCGGCTATGCCATCCTCGAGAACGACGAAGGCCGGGTGATCCGCCATGCGGCGGATACCCGGCCCGGGGAGCGCCTGGCGGCGCGGCTCGGCGAGGGCCGACTGGCCCTCGAGGTGCTGCCCGACGAGGACGCCGACTGACGCTTTCGCGTCAGGACGCCTCGCTCTGCGCGGTGCCCGGCTTGAAGGTCGAGGGCTCCAGCTCGTGGCGCGCCAGCAACTTGTAGAAGTCGGTGCGATTGCGCCCGGCGATGCGTGCGGCCTGGGTCACGTTGCCCTCGGTGATCTTGAGCACCTTGATCAGGTAGCTGCGCTCGAAGCCGGCGCGGGCATCGCTGAAGGTGGGCAGCGCATTGTCCTCGGCGGCCAGCGCCTGGGCGACCAGCGCCTCGGGGATCATCGGCGCGCTGGTCAGGGCCACGCACTGCTCGACCACGTTGACCAGCTGGCGCACGTTGCCGGGCCAGGCGCAGCCCGCCAGCAGGTTGAGGGCCTCGCGCGAGAAGCCCTTCACGAACGGCTTGTGGCGCTCGGCGGCCTGGGCCACCAGGTGCTTGGCCAGCAGCGGCACGTCCTCGGCGCGCTCCTTGAGCGGCGGCAGCTTGAGGTTGACCACGTTGAGGCGGTAGAAGAGGTCCTCGCGGAACTCGCCGTCGTGCATCGCCTGGCCCAGGTCGCGATGGGTGGCCGAGATCAGCCGCACGTCGATCGGCACCGAGGTGGTGGAGCCCAGCGGGCGGATCTGGCGCTCCTGCAGGGCGCGCAGCAGCTTGACCTGCAGCGGCAGCGGCATGTCGCCGATCTCGTCGAGGAACAGGGTGCCGCCGTCGGCCGCCTGGAACAGGCCCTTGTGCTCGCTGATCGCGCCGGTGAAGGCGCCCTTGGCGTGGCCGAACAGCTCGCTCTCCAGCAGCTGCTCGGGCAGCGCGCCACAGTTGATGGCGACGAACGGCTTGTCGGCGCGGGGGCTGGCCTTGTGGATCGCCTCGGCCATCAGCTCCTTGCCCGAACCGGAGGGGCCGGTGACCAGCACGCTGACGTCGGAGGTGGCCACCATCCGCGCCTGCTCGAGCAGCCGCTCCATCTCGGGGCTGCGGGTGATGATCGCCTCGCGCCAGCGATCGTCGCCGTCGCTGCCGCCGGCGGCGCTGGACTGGCTCAGCGCCTCGTCGATGGTGGTGAACAGCTCCTCGCGATCCACCGGCTTGGTCAGGAAGCCGAACACGCCCTGACGGGTCGCGCTCACGGCGTCGGGGATCGAGCCGTGGGCGGTGAGGATGATCACCGGCAGGCCGGGCAGCCGGCGCTGGATCTCCTGGAACAGCGCCAGGCCGTCCATCTCGTCCATGCGCATGTCGGAGAGCACCAGGTCCGGGCTGCCGGCGTCCAGGTGCTTGAGGGCCGCGCGTCCGCTCTCGGCGGTGGTCACCCGATAGCCGCGGCTTTCCAGGCGCATGCCCAGCAGCTTGAGGAGGCTGGGGTCGTCATCCACCAGCAGGATGTTGGCTCCCTGGTTCGGAGCTTGAGGGCTTCCGCTTGGCATCATGTTCGTGTCTCCCGCTTACTCGGTCTGCTGTCGCGAGTTGATGTTTCGCTCGATATCGGTGAGAGCGTCCAGCTTCTCGTCCAGCGCGGCCTTTTCTTCCTCCACCGCCAGGCGTTCCTGACGGCTCTCTTCCAGGCGCTGGCCCAGGGCGCGACGCCCTTCCAGCTCGTTGAGCCAGTAGCGCAGCAGCGGCTGCAGCCGCGAGGGGGCCGTGTGGAGGTCGGCCTTGAACAGTTCGGAGGCCTGGGTCCACTCACGCTCGTTGCCCCAGGCCATCACCACGGCCCGGGCCAGGCGCTGATCGTGCGAGTCGCCGGAGACGCGCATGAGCGTGACATCGCGCCATTCACGGTCGCCCCGCTGGGAGGCGAGGCCCAGGGCCACCCACTCTTCCAGCAGGCAGGCCGGCTCGCCGAAGTCGGGGATCTCGGCGTAGCAGCCGGCATGTTCCTCTACCGCGGGCTCGCGGGGCTGTCCCGACAGCTGCGCAGGCAGCCACTGACAGCCGGTCAGTCCGGCCGATAGCAGGCACAGCAGCAGGGGGCGTGGGATCATCATGAATCGTTCCTTGCGTCGGCTTATTCCGCCGGAGCGGCTAGCGTTTTCTGTTGATCGGCTTCCGGGGCCGGACGCGGCAGCGACAGGCGGAAACACACCGCCAGGCGGTCGTCTTCCACCAGCGTCAGCTGGCCGTGCTGCAGCCGTGCGCAGTCGGCAGCCACCGACAGCCCGATACCGGAGCCCTTGAGCGCGCCCTTGCGGCGAATGCGCCCTTGATAGAAGGCCTCGAACAGCCGGCTCCGATCTTCTTTGGGAATCGGTTCACCGCTGTTGGCCACCTCGACGATCAGCCAGTCCTGGGTGGCACGGGCGCGAATCTCCAGCTCTCCGCCGTCCTCGCCGTAGGCGATGGCGTTGGAGATCAGGTTGTCGAGGACGCGGGCCGTGGCGGTGCGATCGAGCCGCCAGGTCCGCGGACCGTCGAAACAGTGCACCGCCATGCCCTTCTGCTGCAGCGCCAGATGGTGCTTGGCCAGCACCTCCTTGACCACGGTGGCGACGTCGAGCCGCTCGAGCTCGAGACGCTGACTGTGCTGCAGCAGGTTGTAGTCGAGCAGCTGCTCGATCAGCTGCTGCAGTTCGCTGCCGCTGGCGTCGATCAGCTCGAGGATCTCGCGCTGATGGCGGGTGAGCTCACCGGCCACGCCGTCGGCCAGCAGGGCCGAGCCCTCGCGCACGCTGGCCAGCGGCGTCTTGAGCTCGTGAGACATGTGGCGCAGGAACTGCTGCTTCTGCTCCTCCAGCTCGCCGAGCCGCGAGGACAGCCAGTCGAGCCGCTCGTCGAGGCTGACCAGTTCGGCGGGCCCCTGCACGAGCGTCGGCTGGGCCGTCTTGCCGGTGCTGCCGATGCTCAGGATGCGCCGCTCGAGCTGGCGCACCGGCCGCACGATCAGACGCGTGAACAGCAGCATCAGGATCAGGCTGGCCGAGACCAGCGCCGCGGTCTGCCACCACAGGCGATACTGTACGGTCTCGGCGCGCTCGCGGATCACGTCCAGGCGGTCGTCGATGCGCCGGTTGGTGGCGTGACGCATCGCCTCGGTATGCTCGGCGAAGGGCAGGAAGTCCGTCAGCCGCCGCTGGAACTCCTCCAGCGGCAGCTCCGGCAGCTCGGCGAGACGGTCGAGCTGTCCGGACAGCGCCTCGACGTCGGGGTCATCGGGCAGCAGTTCTCGCTGCTTGGCCAGCAGGCGGCGATATTCCGCCAGGCGCTCGTCGAAGATCTCGAGCAGGCTCTCCTGCTCGAGCACGGCATACTGTCGGGCGCCACGCTCCATCTCGAGCGCCAGGGCGCCCAGCGTGCGGGCGCGGCGAGTCTCGTCCACGGCCTGTCGCGCGCTCTGGTCGGCCAGGCGCGAGAGTTCGGAGAGCGCCTGTCCGGCCTGAAACATCAGCACGGCCAGCGGCAGCATCACCATCAGGAAGGCGAGCAGCACCAGCTGAAGCAGCGAGCGCGGCCGCCAGCGGCGTGAAACGGCAGATGTCATGGCCAGCGTTCGGAAAAGGAGTGAGTCGGCAACCACTATCGTTTACCCGAGAATACCAGAGTTCGGCCTGTCACCCGTGCTGCAGTGGGGCCGAAAAGGCAAAAAAAAGGCCGGCATAGCCGGCCCAATACGCAGGGAACTGAAGGGGTGGGAAACCGTTCGACCGACGACTGGTGCGTCGCTCGATCATTTCCCGGAGCCCGAAGGCCCATGAAGCGGCGGAATCCCCATTCAGTCAGGGAGGATTCCTGAGGCGGCTCACCGCCTCGCTTCCTCTGACGGCCCCGCCGGGGCGCGGCCGTGCAATTCGTCCCCCTGTCGGGGGAGAGGCATCCTTGCCAGGGCATCCTTGCCCTATCGGTACCCGTCCATGACGAGGTCGTCGGTACCGTCTCATCGCAACCTAAAGTCACACATCGCTGGAGCAGACGTTGGTCGCCGTGAGGCCAGGGCACAGGGCAGTGTCGTCATCTGCCTCCCGGCGACCGGAAAGCGGTTCGAGCCGTTTGAACCGCCTTCCGCTTGCTCGCCCTGAGTATTGCCAAACCCATGCCACAAACACTCGCAACCCATAAAAATCAAAAAGTTATAGAAATCTCAAGGCTGGCACGCTCGACGACGCCTCCTCCACGGTGGCATCAGGCGGGCATTTTCGTTGCCTTATGGCGACACCACTTTCCGTGAAAAACAAAAAGCACTGTCGAAACAGTGCTTTATATCGTCTCCATCTGGAGACATTCGGCCTCCGGCGTGATGGCATCGGGCGACACCAAGGGCCGAACAGCGTTCAGATGAGCGACTTGATCAGGATCTTGGACTGGCGGGCCTGGTTATAGGCCTCGCGCTTGAGAGGCGGCAGGTCGTCGATGCCGGCCAGGGCGAAGCCGTGCTCGAAGAACCAGTGGGCGGTATGCGTGGTCAGCGCGAACAGCGCCTCGATGCCGCGCGAGCGGGCCAGCCGCTCGACCTCGCCGAGCAGCAGGTCGCCCCGGGCGCCGCCGCGATAGTCGCCGTGCACCGCGACGCAGGCCAGCTCGCCCATGCGCGCCTCGGCAAAGGCGTGCAGCGCGGCACAGCCGATCACCATGCCGTCGCGCTCGATGACCACGTAGTCGTCGATTTCATACTCCAGGCGCTCCCGCGAGCGCGGCACCAGCATGCCGCGTCGCTCCAGCGGCTCGAGCAGCTCCAGCAGGCCACCGATGTCGTCGATCCCGGCGCGACGCAGCTGTTCGTAGCGATGCTGGGTGATCATGGTGCCCACGCCATCGCGGGTGAACAGCTCGCCGAGCAGGGCGTCGTGATCCTGCCACGACAGCAGATGCGTGCGCGCCACGCCGTGGCGGGCGGCGCCGATGGCCGCGCCCAGATGGCGGGCCAGCTCGCTGCCGGTCTCGGCGGCCGCCAGCTGCGGCTCGGCCTCGACCGGCGCCAGCTGGCGGCGCAGCTGGCCGCCCTCGTCGCACAGGCCGCTGGCCTCACCGAGCAGGATCAGCTTGTCGGCGGACAGCGCAGTGGCGGTATGGCGCGCGACCTCGGCGGCATCCAGGTCGAAGACCTCGCCGGTGCTGGAATACCCCAGCGGCGGCAGCAGCACCAGCGAACGCTGGTCCAGCAGGCCGCGGATCGCCTCGTGGCGAACGCCACGCACCTCGCCGCTGCGATCGAAGTCGATGCCGTCGCGCACGCCCAGCGGCTTGGCCATCACCAGGTTGCCCGAGACCACCGTCATCTCCACGCCGTGCAGCGGGGTATTGGGCAGCCCCAGCGACAGCCGTGACTCCAGCCACAGACGCTGCTCGGCGGCCACCCGCTCGACCCGGGCCATGATCGCCTCGTCGGCCACCCAGCGCCCGTCATGACGCCGCGGCGTGATGCCGCCCTCGGTCAGGGCCCGTTCCACCTGGGGGCGGATGCCCAGCACCACCACCAGGCGCACGCCCAGGGTATGCAGCAGCGCCAGGTCCTGGATCAGCTGCTCGCCTCGGCCCTGCGCCACGGCCTCGCCCTCGATCAGGATGACGAAGGTACATCCTCGGTGCGCGTTGATATACGGCGAGGAATTGCGGAACCAGTCGACGAAGGGAAAACGAGTGTCCAAGGGCCGCGCTCCGGCAGCAGATGAGGGGAAATGAGAGCCTTGACTATACCAGACGCAAAAAAACGGCGGCACCTTGCGGTGCCGCCGTCCATCGCCAATCAGACACGCTAAGCGCGAAGGATTGGCGTCGCGAGCGAAGATAGGCTGGCCGCCACCGGAACGCAGGAACCGCAGTTTACTTGATCGTAAATGAGGATCCCGACCGGGCTGGCGCGCCAGTACCGCTGGCGGCCAGGATATCGAACGCAGCAGCCAATCGCCGCGCTTAGCCGAACATGCCCTTGAACATGAAGAAAAACATGATCGCCAGGATCGCGCCGGCCGGCAGGGTGATCAGCCACGACATCACGATGGTGCCGATCACGCGCAGGTTGAGCGCCGCCATGCCGCGGGCCAGGCCCACGCCCAGCACCGCACCGACCAGGGTGTGGGTGGTGGAGATCGGCAGGCCGGTGCCGGAGGCCAGCACCACGGTGGTGGCGGCCGCGAGCGTGGCGGCGAAGCCGCGGCTCGGGGTCAGCTCGGTGATGCCGGTACCGACGGTGGCGATGACCTTGTGGCCGTAGGTCACCAGGCCGACGACGATGCCGCCGCCGCCGAGCACCAGCACCCACCAGGGGATCAGCGAATCGCCGCCGATCACGCCGTCGCTGTAGATCACACCGATCACCGCGGCCAGCGGGCCGACGGCGTTGGCCACGTCGTTGGAGCCGTGGGCGAAGGCCATGGCACAGGCGGTGAACAGCATCAGCACGCCGAACACGCGCTCCACGCCGTCGAAGCCGAAGGCGTCGCCCTTGCGCTTCTCGGCGCCCACGCGGCGCTCGAGCAGGCCGCCGAGCAGCATCACCGCGATGCCCAGCAGCACCGCATAGAGCAGGCTCTCGCCGAAGCCGAGATCGAGGCCGACGTGCTTGAGGCCCTTGGTCAGGGTCACCATGGCGACGATGAAGCCGACCAGGAACACGTACATCGGCACGTAGCGCTTGGCCGCGGCGAAGGGATCACGGTTCTCGAAGATCAGGTGCTGCACGGACTTGAACAGCATGAAGGCGATCGAGCCCGACATCAGCGGCGACACCACCCAGCTGGCGGCGATCTGGCCGACCTTGCCCCAGCCCACGGCCTGCATGCCGAGACCGGCCATGGCGAAGCCGACGATGGCGCCGACGATGGAGTGGGTGGTGGACACCGGCCAGCCGCGCATGGAGGCAATCAGCAGCCAGGTCGCGGCCGCCAGCAGCGAGGCCAGCATGCCGTAGACCAGCAGCTGCGGATCGTCTGCGAGCAGGGTCGGATCGATGATGCCCTTGCGGATGGTGTTGGTGACCTCGCCGCCGGCCAGCCAGGCGCCGAGGAACTCGAAGATGACGGCGATGATGATCGCCTGCTTGATGGTGATGGCCTTGGAGCCGACGGAGGTGCCCATGGCGTTGGCCACGTCGTTGGCACCGACGCCCCAGGCCATGAAGAAACCGAAGGCACAGGCGAGAATGATGAAGATGTCGCCGTATTGCGCGATGATCGACATAGGACGGAAACCTTGTATCGGGTCAGAAGGTGGCGGTTGTCGCTGCGGGAGGATCCCGCTCAGTTGGCCGTCATGATCTGAAGGCGACTGCCGACGCGCTCGGCGCGATCGGACAGTTCACCGACCCAGTCGATGATCTTGTAGAGGAACATCACGTCCACCGGCGGCAGCTCGCTCTCGAGCGTGAAGAGCTGGCGGCGGATGGCGACCTGCTGCTCGTCGGTCTGCTGCTCCAGGGTGTGCAGCTCGCGGATCAGCGTCTGCATCACGTCGGAGGCATTGCGACCGAAGCCGGATTCGAGCAGGTCCTTGAGCTCTTCCAGGGCTTCGCGGGCCTGGGCCACGCAGGCCACCGAGGTGCGGATGTAGTCGCGCATCGGCTGCGCGAGCACCTCGGGCACCTGCATGCTGCGACCCAGCATGATGCCGGTGATGTCGCGCGCCTTGTTGGCGATCTGATCCTGGACGCTGATCAGGTCCAGCAGGTCGGAGCGCGACACCGGCAGGAACATGGTATTGGGCAGATTGAGGCGCAGCTCGGTCTTGAGCTCGTCGGCCTCATGCTCGAGCCGAGTGATCGACTCGCGCTGTCGGGCGGCTTCCTGCCAGTCTCCCGTGAGCGTAGCCTCGAAGAACGGCAGCAGGGCTTCCGAACAGTCGCTGACCTTGACGATATGAGCCAGCAGCGGCTGGAATGGCGAGCGACCGAACATCGCGGAGAAGGGATTGGATGTCACCATGGGGCATCTAGGCACTTGGAAATGGCGGCGTCAGTATAGTGACTGCCTAAGCCGGCGTCATGAGAAAATCATCTAATCTTCACGAACATGCAAACAAGGCAGTCCTTCGATGGCAAAAGAGATCGAACTGAAACTCGCCCTGGCCCCGGCGGGCCCGGAAGCGCTGCGCCGGCATCCGCGACTGGCCGGCCTCGAACCCCGCACCACGCGCCTCGGCAACACCTACTTCGACACCCCCGACGGGCGCCTGGAAGCCGAGCGCATGGCGCTGCGGCTGCGTCACGCCGACAGCCGCATCCTGCAGACGCTGAAGACCAGCGGCCAGGGCAGCGGCGGCCTCTCGACCCGAGGCGAATGGGAGTGGGAAGTGATGGGCCCGGGGCTCGACCTGGCCCGGCTGGCCGACCTGCCGCCGATCGAGGCCCTCGGTGAAGGCGTGCTGGGCGAGCTCGTGCCGCGCTTCGCCACCGATTTCGCACGCGAGACCTGGTGGTGGGAGCGCGACGGCACCAGCGTCGAGATCGCCCTCGACCTCGGCGAGATCAAGAGCGACGACCGCACCGCCCCGATCCGCGAACTGGAGCTCGAGCTCAAGGCCGGCGAGCCCGCGGCACTGCTCGAGCTCGCCGAGGCCCTGGCCGAGGACGTGCCGCTGCGCCCCTCGGACACCAGCAAGGCCGCCCGCGGCGGCGCCCTGCTCGCCGGCGGCTGGACGCTGCCCGAGGGCGGCTCGGCGCCCGCCTGGCTGCACCGCGCCGTGGTGGCGCTGGACGCCCACGCCGATACCGGCGACCAGGCCTTCCGCGAGGCCGCCCGCGAGGCACTCCGGCGGCTGGCCGACGCGCTAGGCGACGGCCGCGAGGAGGGCCGGCTCGCCGGCCGGCTGGCCGCGGCGCTGGCCCACGATGACTGGCTGACCGCCGACACCGGCGGGCAGCTGCTTGCCCTGTCGCGACGCCTGCCCGAGGCGGTCGCGCTGGGCTGACCCCGGCGCCAGGGACGCCGCCCGTCGCGGGCGAACAGCACGAGGGAACGCCGTGAATCACGATCGCTTCAAGCCCGCCGCGGGCGCCCTGCGCACCCGGGTCTTCCAGATCATCTTCGAGTCCGACACGCCGCAGGCCAAGGGCTTCGACATCGCCCTGATCGGCGTCATCCTGGCCAGCGTACTGGTGGTGATGCTGGAGAGCGTGGCGCAGCTGGATGCCGACCACGGCGTGTGGTTCCGGCGCTTCGAGTGGGGCTTCACGCTGCTGTTCACCGCCGAGCTGATCATCCGCCTCTATTGCCTCGAGCGGCCCTGGCAGTATCTCAAGAGCTTCTACGGCGTCATCGACCTCGTCGCCATCCTGCCCACCTGGCTGGCGCTGGTGGTGCCCGGCGCCCAGTCGCTGGTGGTGGTGCGCCTGCTGCGCACCCTGCGCATCTTCCGGGTCCTGCGGCTGATGGAGTTCGTCGGCGAGGGGCGGCTGCTGATCGGCGCGCTGGTGCGCAGCAGCCATCAGATCTTCCTGTTCCTGTTCACCGTGCTGATGCTGGTGACCATCTTCGCCTCGCTGATCTACCTGATCGAGCCGCCCGAGGCCGGCTTCACCAGCATTCCCACCGCCATCTACTGGGCCGTGGTCACCCTGACCACGGTGGGCTACGGCGACATCACCCCGGTCACCCCGCTGGGCCAGGCCATCTCGGTGATGGTGATGCTGATCGGCTACGCGATCATCGCCGTGCCCACCGGGGTCTTCTCCGCCGAGGTGATCCGCTCGATCCGCGCCGATCGCTACTCCGACGAGGCCTGCCCCGGCTGCGGCTACGACCGCCACGAGAAGAAGGCCCGCTACTGCCTCAAGTGCGGCACCTGGCTCGACGAGAACACCCCCGACCCACGCGAGGAGACCCACGACGAGCCCCCGGACACGAAGACGCCCCGGGAGTGATCCCGGGGCGTCTCGCGGGCGCGTTCTCGAGGCGGCCGACTCACTCGGTCTCCAGCGGCGCCTCCCAGGCGTCCAGCTCGGCCTCGCTCCAGTCGCCGTAACCGGCGTTGGGGAACACGATCCAGTCCTGGCCGAAACGCTCGGCGTTCTGCTCGACGAGGGCCCGCTGAGCGGCGAGATCGGCATCGGCGAACTCGCCGGAAAAGTCGTGCAGGGAGTCGCCGAGCTGCATCACCAGGGTATGCCCCTCTTCCACCTGGGCGCGACGCTCGGCCTTGGGCGGCCCCAGCAGCATGACGCTGTCCTCGGACACCTGGGGCAGGCCCAGGGCCTCCAGGGTCGCGATGGTGTCGGCCTCGTTCTCCTGGTAGCGATCGGAGACGTAGTAGATGGCCACGCCGTGCTCGTCGGCATAGTCCAGGAAGGCCTCGGCGCCGGGGATCAGGCGCGGCTCGCCCTCACGCTCCCAGTGCTTCCAGGTGTCCCAGGTGGTGAAGTCGTGGCACTCGCCCATGTCACGGGCCAGCAGCGCGCTGTTGTCCAGCACCGTCTCGTCGAGGTCGGTGATGATCGCCGGGGCGGCATCCTCGCCCAGCGCCTCGAGGCGGTCCTCGAGGCGATAGCGGGCGAGCGCGAAGCCCTGGCGCTGCAGCGCCGCCACCTCGGCGGACTGCTGCTGGTAGCGCAGGCCCATCGCATAGGCCGCCTGGGCGCAGACCATGGAATCATCGGCGGCCACCGGTGCGGCCAGCGGAAGGGCCATCAGGCCGGCCAGGGCGGCGGCACCGCCGGCACGACGGTAAGCGGACATCGGCATAGAGTTCTCCTTGTCGTCGGCGCGCTCGGACACGACATCGACCCGCACCCGATTACGCCTTGTTATCGAAGAAAAGCGATTCGATCATATTTTATTTTAATCAACTGTTCAAACAATCACCGGAGGCGCCGGCGGCCATGAAAAAACCGGCTCGGCCAGAAGGCCGAGCCGGTACGAATGCGGCAGCGAGGCTTGCCCTGTCCTGGAAGGTCGGTCCTGGAAGGTCGGTCCTGGAAGGTCGGTCCTGGAAGGTCAGTCCTGGAAGGTCAGTCCTGGAAGGTCAGTCCTGGAAGGGGGCGACGTCGCCACGCCCCTCGCGCACCACGGTGGGCGGCAGCTCGCGCAGGTCGATCACGCTGGTCGGCTCCAGGTGGCAGGCGCCGCCGTCGATCACCAGCGACAGATGCGCCCCGAAGCGGTCGCGGATCTCCTCGGCGTCGGTCATCGGCAGCTCCTCGCCCTCGGGAATCAGCGTCACGCTCATCAGCGGCTCGCCGAGGGCATCGAGCAGCGCCCGGGTGATGTGGTGATCGGGCACCCGCACGCCGATCGAGCGCCGCTTGGGGTGGAGCAGCAGGCGCGGCACCTCGGTGGTGGCGTTGAGGATGAAGGTGTAGGCCCCGGGGGTATGGGCCTTGAGCAGCCGGAAGACGGCGTTGTCGACCTTGGCGTAGGTGCCGATCTCGGAGAGATCGGAGCACACCAGGGTGAAGTTGTGCTTGTCGTCCAGCGAGCGCAGCCACTTGATGCGTTCGATGGCCTTCTTGTCGCCCAGGTGACAGCCCAGGGCATAGCCGGAATCGGTGGGATAAGCGATCACGCCGCCCTTGCGGATGATCTCGACCGCCTGGTCGATGAGGCGCTTCTGCGGATTGTCCGGGTGGACCTGGAAGAACTGGCTCATGGGCACTCCCTGTTCTCGTGGAAATCGGACGGCGAAACGGCGGATCAGGCGGCGGCCGCCGCTCGCTCGATCCAGGCCGCCAGCCGCGGATGGGTCCAGACCGGCGCCACCGAGGTGCGCGGCGTCGGGCTCATGCTGCCCGGGGCCAGGTGGCCGCCGGGGAAGTGGAAGTCGCTGCCCAGCGAGGCCATCAGGTCGCGCTCGTGCAGCTGGCGCGCCAGGTCGCGGGTGACGTCGGCGTTCTGGAAGCCGCTGATCAGCTCGGCGGCGCGGCCGCCGGCCTCGCGGAAATCGTCCAGCAGCAGGCCGCGCTTGCGCCGCGTCAGCTTGTGGCGCAGCGGATGCGCCAGCACCGCCACCCCGCCGGACTCGAGGATCCAGCGCACGCCCTCGGCGAGATGCGGCCACAGCGCCTTGATGTCGCCGGCCTTGCCGTTGCCCAGATGCCTGGAAAACGCGGTGGACATGTCCGGCACCAGGCCCGCGGCGACCAGGGCTTTGGCGAAGTCCGGGCGCCCCAGCGGGCGGTCGGAGCCGGCCTGCTCGCGGGCCCGGGTCAGGGCGTCGTCGAGGCCGATCTTCTCCATGCGCTCGGCGATGGTCACCGCGCGCCGCTCCCGGGCCTCGGCCTGGGCGACGAGCCCGTCGGCCAGCGCGCCGCTGGCGCCCTCGGGCAGCAGCCCCACCACGTGCAGGTTGATGCCGCGCCACTGGGTCGAGAGCTCGGTGGCCGGCAGCACGGCCAGGCCCGCGTCCGCGCCGGCGCTCACCGCCTCGTCCACCCCGGCCACGGTATCGTGGTCGCTCAGGGCGATATGGGTGAGGCCGCGCTCGACGCACAGCGCCACCAGATCGGTGGGCGACAGGGCGCCGTCCGAGGCGGTGGAATGCATGTGCAGGTCGATGGTGAGGGCATCGCTTCCCTCGAAGCGCGCGGGAAGTGCGGGGTTCGGCATGACGCGGGCAGGTGTCTTTGACAGAATAGACACCCATGGTGCTCGCCCGACCCACCCCGGTCAACCGAGCCACTCGCTCCCGCGGCGCGAGCCGCTCAGCCGAGGATATTCCGAGATGCTCTACGCCATCATCAGTGAAGATGTGAACGACAGCCTGGAACGGCGCCTGGCCGCCCGCCCCGATCATCTGGCTCGCCTCGAGCAGCTGCGCGACGAGGGCCGCCTGGTGCTGGCCGGCCCCCATCCCGCCGTGGACAGCGAAGACCCGGGCGAGGCCGGCTTCAGCGGCAGCCTGGTGGTCGCCGAGTTCGACGACCTGGACAGCGCTCAGGCCTGGGCCGACGCCGATCCCTACATCATCGCCGGCGTCTACGCCCAGGTGACGGTGAAGCCCTTCAAGAAGGCCCTGCCCTAGGCCGAACCGCATTGACCACGAAGCGAGCCGGCGGCAGCTGTCGCCGGCTCGCTTTTTGTGTCCCCGGGAAACGGCCGCGAAGCCACTTGTCAACAGGGGCTTTCCCCACAGCTTCTGTGGATAACATTGTTGAAACGCCGCGGAGTCCTGGCGCCAGCCCGGTCGTAAAGGCGCCGCGGCGAAATCGATCATTTTTTGACCAGCCGATTCACGTCCGGAGCCGATCTTGACCGCCGCCCCCGATCATCTGCCGCCGCTGGCCGGCCTGGAGAGCGCCCGCCTCGACTGGCGCCAGGACGACAGCGGCGAGAGCGCCCCTCACTCCAGCGCCTTCGACGACGTCTATTTCTCGCGCCATGACGGCCGCGCCGAGACCGAGCACGTCTTCCTGGCCGCCAATCGCCTGCCCGAGCGCTTCCGGGAGTGGCAGGCGACGCGCCCCTTCGTCATCGGCGAGACCGGCTTCGGCACCGGGCTCAACATGCTCTGCGCCTGGGCCTGCTTCGACGCCCACGCCCCGGCCGACGCCCGGCTGCACCTGGTCTCCACCGAGAAGTTTCCGCTCGCCCGCGATGACCTGGCCCGGGCGCTCGCCGCCTGGCCGGACCTGGCCGAGCGCGCCGCCGCGCTGGTGGCCCAGTGGCCGGAGCCGGTGGCCGGCGTGCATCGCCTGTGGCTCGACCGCCGCGTGACCCTGGACCTGCACTTCGGCGACACCACCGAGCGCCTGGCGCTGCTCGACGGCGCCGTGGACGCCTGGTTCCTGGACGGCTTCGCGCCGTCGAAGAATCCCGAGATGTGGCACGACGCGCTGTTCGCCGCCATGGCCGCGCGCTCGCGCCCGGGCGCCACCTTCGCCACCTTCACCTGCGCCGGGGTGGTCAAGCGCGGCCTCAGGGCCGCCGGCTTCGCCTGGCGCAAGGTGCCGGGCTTCGGCCGCAAGCGCGAGATGCTGGCCGGCGAGATCGAGACGCCCCCGGCGGACGAACGCCGCCGCGCCACGCCCTGGTTCACGCCGCCCGCGGCGCGACCGGCCCGCCGCGTGGCGGTGATCGGCGCCGGGCTCGCCGGCACCACCGTGGCCGCCGCCCTGGCCCGTCGCGGCGTGGCGGTGACGCTGATCGACCGCGAGGGCCCCGGCGCCGGCGCCTCGGGCAACGCCCAGGGCGCGCTCTACGTGAAGCTCGCCGCCGACACCAACCTGCAGAGCCGCGCCTACCTGGCCGGGCTGCTGCATGCCCGACGCTGGCTCGAGGCGCTGGACCCCGACCAGGCGCTGTGGTCGCCCGGCGGCGTGCTGCAGCTGGCCACCGGCGAGCGCGAGGCGCGCCGCCAGGCCCGCTTCCTGGCCAACCATCCGCTGCCGGCGAGCGTGGTGCGCGGCGTCGACGCCGGGGAAGCCGGCCGGCTCGCCGGGCTCGACCTGCCCCACGGCGGGCTCGACTATCCCCTGGCCGGCTGGGTGCGTTCGGATGCGCTGTGCCGCCGGCTGGCGGCGAGCGACGGCGTGAGCGCCGTCCGGGGCGAGGTGCGCGGGCTCTCGCCCATCGCGGAAGACGACGAGAACGGCGGCTGGCGGCTGACGCTGTCAGGCGACGATGGCGGGGATAAAAACGAAGAGCACACGCTCGAGGTCGATCAGGTGGTGATCGCCGCGGCCACCGCCTCCAACGGCTTCGATCAGACCGCCGCCCTGCCCCTGCAGCCGGTGCGCGGGCAGATCTCGCGGCTGACGCTGCCGCCAGGCGCCCCCGCGCCGGCGCGGGTGGTTTGCGCCGGCGGCTACGCCATGCCGCCGCTGAACGGCCAACTGACCTTCGGCGCCAGCTTCGCGCCCAACGACGCCGACGCCACCGCCCGCGAGGCCGATCACGCCTTCAACCTCGAGGAGCTCGAGCGCACCCTGCCCGGCTATCCCGCCGCGCTGGCCGAGGCCGGCGCCGATCTCTCGCCGGCGGCGCTGGGCGGGCGCGCCGCGGTGCGCGCGGCGAGCCCCGACAAGTCGCCCTACGCCGGCCCGGTGCCCGACGCCGAGGCCTGGCGCCACGACTATGCCGCCATGGCCAAGGACGCCACCCGGATCCCGGCGACGCCGGGCCGCCATCACCCGGGGCTGTGGATCAGCGCCGCCCATGGCTCCCGCGGCCTTTCCAGCGCGCCGCTCACCGCCGAGCTGATCGCCTCGCGCCTCTGCGACGAACCGCTGCCGCTGGAGACACCGCTGGCCGACCATCTGCATCCCGGGCGACGCGTGATCCGCGACCTGATCAGGGGCCAGGGGCGCTGACACGGTGGCGCCCGCCGCGGCCTGGTGCCGCGGTCACGCCAGGGCAAGGCGCGCGGCCTAGGCCGGCTCGCGGCGCTCGATCTCCGCGGTCACCCAGCGAATGATCTCGCCGATCAGGGCGCTGTGGGCATAGCGGGTGCGCAGGATATAGCCGTGGCTCTCGCGGCGGATCGGCGGCGCCAGCGGGATCAGGCTACCGTCTCCGAGCGCCTCCTCGACCAGCAGATCCCAGCCAAGCGCGATGCCCTTGCCGGCCTGGGCCGCATTGATCAGCAGCGGATAGTTGTTGTAGCGGAACACCGCCCCCTCTTCCTCGAACGGCACCCCCGCCAGCGCACACCACTCGCGCCAGTCGATCCAGCGCGAATTGCGCTCGTCCATGTGCAGCAGCGGCAGCGCCATCCAGCGTTCCGGGCCATCCCCCGCCTCGATCCCGTGCGCGGCGGCGAAGGCGGGGCTGCAGACCGGAAACACCTCCTCGGGGGTGAAGAGATCGCCCGGCTCGCTCTCGCGATCGCAGTGGATGGCGATATCGGCCAGGTGATCCTGATCGTCCCGGTCGACCGCCAGCACCTCGATGTCCACCCGGGGGAAGGCCGCCTCGAGCCGGGCGAGCCTGGGCAGCAGCCACAGGTGGGCGAAGCCGAAGTTGGCGGCGATCAGCACCCGGGGCCGGGTCGAGCGCGCCCGCGCCCGCAGCTCGCGGGTGGCGCCGGTGAGGCGCTTGAGCGCCGGCGCGATCTCGTCGTAGTAGCGCAGCGCCTCCCGGGTCGGCGCCAGGCCGGCGCCGCTGCGTTCGAAGAGCACCAGCCCCACCTGGCCCTCGAGGCCGCGGATGCGCTGGGAGATCGCCGGCTGGGTGGCGCCCAGCGCCCTGGCCGCCGCGGTCAGCGAGCCGAGGCGCAGGGTGGTTTCGAAGGCGATCAACGCCTTGAGGCTGGGCAGTGCGTCGTCGGTGTCGGCCATAAGGCAACTCTATGGGAGGCATAAGATGGGCGCGCCTACCTGGCGCCTGGCCGATGCGTAGAATGCCGGCCCACACGTTTCGTCAGGGCCAAGATGATGTCAGACCCCATGTTTCACGTCCAAGAATCCCCCGCCAAGGTCTTCGCCACCGATGCCTCCGGCACCCGCACCGAGCTGCCGGCCCTGTGGCTTCGCGAGCGCTGCCAGGAACCGGAGAGCCTCGACGGCCCCACCCAGCAGCGGCTGTTCAACCCGCACCGGCTCGACCCGGAGCTGACCCTGGTGGCGGCCGAGCCTCTCGGCGGCCACTGGGCGCGGCTGACCTTCAGCGACGGCCACAGCGGGCGCTATGACCTGCGCCACTTCGCCGACGACTTCGATCACGAGGACGGCCTGCCCACCCCGCGGCCCTGGACCAGCGACATCGACTTCGCCTCCATCACCCGCGACTGGCAGGCGCTCTCGGATCACGACGCCTTCCGCGAGGCTCTCGAGACCTACCTGCGCCACGGGGTGATCATCCTCAGGAACGTGCCCACCGACGGCGCGCGCCTGGTCGAGGTCGGCGAGACCTTCGGCCACGTGCGCTCGACCAACTTCGGCAAGTACTTCGAGGTCTGCTCGCGCCCCGAGTCCAACGACCTGGCCTATCGCAGCGTGCCGCTGGCGCCGCACACCGACAATCCCTATCGCGACCCGGTCCCCGGCATCCAGCTGCTGCACTGCCTGACCAACGAGACCACCGGTGGCCTGTCGACGCTGGTCGACAGCCTGGCCGTCGCCGAGCGGCTGCGCGCCGAGGACCCGGAGGGCTATCACCTGCTGGCCACCGTGCCGGTGCGCTTCCGCTTCATCGACGACGGGGTCGAGCTGATCGAGCGCCGGCCGATGATCCACCTCGATGCCATGGGCAAGATGGACGGCGTGCACTACAGTCCGCGCCTGGACTACCTGCCGCTGATGGACGAGCACAGCACCAAGGCCTTTCACCGCGCCCGCCGCCGCCTCGGCGAGCTGTTCTCCCACCCGGACTACGAGATCCAGTTCCCGCTGGGCGACGGCGAGCTGATGATGTTCGACAACAACCGGGTGCTGCACGGCCGCACCTCCTACGACCAGAACGAGGGCTTCCGCCACCTGCAGGGCTGCTACATCGACCGTGACGGCCCCACCGGCCACTACCGGGCGATCGTCAAGCAGGAGCGCGCCCAACAAGCCACCGCGACCAACGAGAGCGTGACCGCCGCATGACTACCGTATCGTTCACCCAGATGAAGGACGGCACCAAGGCCGACTACGAGCTGCTCGGCGAGCTCGAGGAACGCTTCGTCGAGGCGCTGCCCGAACGCATCCTCGAGGCCCTCAAGGCGCTGGAGAACACCCTCTCCGGCTACCGGGTCTCGCGGCTCGAGCACGTGCTGCAGTCCGCCACCCGCGCCGAGGACGACGGCGAGGACGAGGAGATGATCGTGGCGGCGCTGATCCACGACCTCGGCGACGACCTGGCGCCCCACAACCACTCCCAGTACGCCGCCTCGATCATCCGCCCCTATGTGCGGGCCGAGGTGACCTGGATCATCGAGCACCACGGGCTGTTCCAGAACTACTACTACATCCACCACTTCGGCGGCGACCCGCTGGAGCGGGACCGCTACAAGGGCCATCCCTGGTACCAGCGCTGCGTCGACTTCTGCGAGCGCTGGGATCAGGCCTCCTTCGATCCGGACTACCCGACCCGGTCGCTCGAGCACTTCGCGCCCATGGTGCGACGCATCTTCAGCCGCCCGGCCTTCGACCCGTCGGTCGTCGGCGACGAGAGCGCCCGCCACCACCTGTGAGGCGAGACGCTCGTCGCCGTCATTCGCCCCTCAGGCCTCGATCCGCCGCAGCAGGAACACCAGCGGCACGCTGAGCAGGTAGATCGCGCCCATCCACAGGAAGATGTCGTTGAAGGCCAGCACCTGGGCCTGCTCCATCACCCGCCGCGATAGCATGCCGATCGCGGCCTGATGGGCGTCGGGCACCGAGCCGGCGAGCATCGCCTCGTAGCGGGCGATCTCGGCGACCACCACCTCGCGACCGGTGTCGATGGCCGGGATCAGCTGGTTCCAGTGGAAGTCCTCGCGCACGTCGCGCACGGTGTCGATCAGCGCCAGCCCGATGGCACCGCCGAGGTTGCGCATCACGTTGAACAGCCCGCTGGCGTTGCCCACCTCGGCGGGCGGCAGGGTGCCGAGCGCGATGCGCGAGGCCGGGATGATGCACAGGATCAGCCCCATGCCGCGCACCACCTGGGGCAGGAAGAACTGCCAGAAGCCCGACTCCACGGTCAGGTTGGCGTTCATCATGGTGCCGATGCCGACCAGCAGCAGGCCGAGGAACAAGAGCCCGCGCAGGTCGAGGTGGTTGGAGAGCTGGCCGGCCACCGGCGCGCACAGGAACATCGTCAGCCCGGTGACGAACATCACCTGGCCGATCTGCAGGCTCGAGAACTGGCGCACGTAGCCGAAGAACAGCGGCATCAGGTAGACCAGCCCATAGAGCGCGATGCCGAGGATGAAGCCCATGCCGGCGCCGACGGCGAAGTTGCGGTTGGCGAAGGCCCGCAGGTCGACGATCGGATGGTCGTGGCGCAGCGTGCGGGCGAAGAACCACACCCCGGCCGCGGCGCAGATCAGCGACATGGCCAGGATCAGGTCGCTGGCCCACCAGTCGTCGCCCGGCCCTTCCTCGAGCACGAACTCCAGCGAGCCCAGAAACACCGCGATCAGCACCAGGCCGATCAGGTCCAGGCGCCTGGCCAGCGCGTAGTTGGCGCGGTCGATGTCGAGGAAGTTCCAGGCCGCCCAGCACACCAGCACGCCGGGCACCACGTTGGCCAGGAACAGCCAGTGCCAGCTCAGCGACTCGGTGACGAAGCCGCCCACCGTGGGCCCGATCGAGGGCGCCATGGTCACCACCATACCGATCACCGCCTGCACGCTGCCCATCACCCGGCGCGGGAAGATCGAGAAGCTCACCGCCTGGGTGATCGGGATCATCGCCCCGCCGGCGAAGCCCTGGATGGCGCGCAGCACGATCAGCTGCTCGATGGAGCTCGCCAGCGCGCAGCCGAGGCTCGCCAGGGTGAAGCCGGCGCAGGAGAGCGTGAAGGCGACCCGGGTCGAGAGGATGCGCATCAGCAGGCCCGACAGCGGGATCATCACGATCTCGGCGATCAGGTAGGAGGTCTGCACCCAGGAGATCTGGTCCTCGCTGGCCGAGAGCCCCGACTGGATCTCGTTGAGCGAGCTGGCGACGATCTGGATGTCGAGGATAGCCATGAACATGCCGAACACCGCGGCGATGAAGCCGATCCGCTGCGGCCAGGGCGGCAGGTCATCGGGGCGCGCGCAGGCGCCGGCCGCCACCTCGCTCACGAGCCGCTCCCGGCCTCGGCCACCTCACTGGCATCGGCGACTCGCGGCTCGCGTTCAGCCCGCTGGGCAGGCTCGGGATCGAGCTCGCGGGTATCGACGCCGGGCACCGCCGAGAGCCCGGCGCGCAGCCGCGGCAGCGCGTCCTCGGGACCGACGACGCGAATCTTCACCGGCACCCGCTGGACGATCTTGTTGAAGTTGCCGGTGGCGTTGTCCTGGGGCAGCAGGCTGAACTCGGTGCCGGTGGCCGGCGCCAGGCTGTCGACCACGCCCTCATAGGTCACGTCCGGATAGGCGTCGAGGCTCACCTCGACCGGCTGGCCGACGCGCATCCGCGCAAGCTGGGTCTCCTTGAAGTTGGCGATCACGTAGGCCGACTCGATCGGCACCAGCTGCAGCAGCGTCAGCGACGGCTGCGCCAGGGTGCCGGCCTCCACGGTGAGGTTGCCGACCACGCCGGCGCGGGGCGCGCGCAGGCGGGTCTTGTCGAGCTGATGGCGGGCATAGGCAAGATCCGCGGCCGCGGCGTCGCGGTTGGCCTCGGCCTGGCCCACCTCGGATTCCGCCACCGCCAGCTGGCGACGCGCCGACACCAGCGCCGCCTCGCTCTCGGCGAGATTGGCCCGGGCGACGCGCAGCGCGGCCTGGTCATCCTCGCGCTGCTGGCGGGAGCCGTACTGGCTGGCCGCCAGCGACGAGGAGCGCTCGAGGTGCTGGCGGGCCTGGTCGACGTCGGCCTCGGCCGCGTCGCGCTGCGCCCGGGCCTGGTCGATGGCGGCCTGCTGCAGCTCTACCTTACGTTGCGCCTGGGTCAGCGAGGCCGCCGCCACGGCCTGCTGGGCCTCGGCCTGGTGCACCCGATCCCGATGGCTCTCGTCGTCCAGGCGCACCAGCAGCTCGCCCCGCTCGACGTGCTGGTTGTCGTCCACCAGCACCTCGGCGACCCGCGCCGAGAGCTCGGCGCGCACCGCCACGCTGTCGGTGCGCACGTAGGCGTTGTCGGTCTCCTCGACGAAGCGCCCGACCTGCCACCAGCCGATCGCCCACCAGATCAGCGCCGCCAGCGCGACGAGCGCCACCAGCCCGGCCACGACCCGCCCCCGCGAGCGGCGCGCGCCCCCACCCTCGCTGCCGGCCTCGCCGGCGTTCGCGACCTGCTTGTCCTCGGCTGCCATGACGCCTCCTGATGGGTGGGTAAATCACAAGTGTAATGAATGCTACACTACATGACCACCAGCGCCGTGCATCACGGCTGCGATACCATGCGCCCGTCTCCCCGCCACTCGTTCCGGAGTCACGATGTCTCGCCACGCACCCGACAACGCCGATACCTCCCTCACGCCACGCGGCGTGGCCCGTCGCGAACGGCTGCTCGACGCCGCCCGCGACGTCTTCCTCGAGCAGGGCTATGCCGCGGCCAGCGTCAACGAGGTGGTGTCGCGGGCCGGCGGCTCGCTGGCCACGCTGTACAAGCAGTTCGGCAACAAGGAGGGGCTGTTCACCGCGGCCATGGAGCGCCACATCGCCACCGCCTGGGAGGTGCTGGAGGCCGGGCAGCGCGACCGTCAGGCCCCGGAGGAGGTGCTGTTCGAGCTCGGCCGGCGCATGCTGGCGCTGGTGCTGCAGCCGGGCGTGATCCGCCTGGTGCGGGGGCTGGCCTTCGAGGCCGAGCGGGTGCCCGAGCTCGGCGAGCTGTTCCTGACCCGCGGCCCCGACCGCACCCGCGCGGCGCTGGCCGACTACCTGGCCGATCAGGTCGCGCGCGGCCGGCTGACCCTCGAGGACCCGCGCGAGGCGGCCGGCCTGTTCATGGGCATGCTGCTCGGCGAGTGGCACTTCGACGCCCTGCTCGGGCGTCCGATGGCGCTCGACGCATCGCAGCGCGAGGCCCGCGCGCGCCGCTGCGTGGAAGTCTTCCTGGCCGGGACCTCGGCCTGAACCGTCAGGCCGAGGCGGCCAGCGCCTGCAGCGCGTCCCGGTCGAGGCAGCGGTAGGTGAAGGACGGGCGACCCACCTGGCCGTAGTGGAAGGACTCGTCGAGCAGCTCGACCTCGGCCAGGTACTTCAGGTACTTGCGCACCGAGACCCGCGACATGGCGGTGGCGGGCAGCAGCGCCTCGGTGCTGAAGGCTTCCTCGTCCAGGGCCAGGATCGCCGCGGCCACCCGGGCCAGGGTCGGCACGGTCAGGCCCTTGGGCAGGTCGCCCGGGCGGCGCGGCGTGGCCGGCGTCCCGGGCTGGAACAGCTTGTCGATGTCGCGCTGTTCCATCTCGCCGGGCAGCTCGGCCAGCGCATCGCGGGCCTGGCGACAGGCCAGCACGGCGTCGCGGAAGCGCTCGAAGGCGAACGGCTTAACCAGGTAGTCGCTGACGCCCAGCCGCCACGCCTCGCGCACCGTGTCGAGCTCCGAGGCGGCGGTGATCAGCACCACCCCCGCGTCGCTGCCGCTGCGCTGCAGGTAGCGGGCCACCTCCAGGCCGCTACGGTTGCGCAGGTAGACGTCGAGCAGCACCAGGTCCACGTCTTCGCGCTCGAGCACCTCCAGCGCCGCCGGCACGCTCTCGCACTGGGCGACCAGCCGCATGTCGTCCAGCCGGTTGAGGTACTCGACGTTGAGGCGCATGACCATGGGGTCATCCTCGACGATCAGCACGCGCATCATGTCTCTCCCTCGCCACTCTTGCCCATCATTCGCTTTCCGCATCGCTCTCGTGTTGCTGCCCGAGGGGCAGTTCGACCTCGAACAGGGTTCCACGCCCCGCCTCGCTGTAGACCGCCAGGCGGCCGCCGGCGGCCTCGACCCGCTCGCGCACCGCGGCGAGCCCCAGGCCGCGCCGCTCGCCCTTGGTGGACACGCCGGCCTCGAACACCCGCTCGCGGATGTCCGGGTCGATGCCGCCGCCGGTGTCCTGGACGTGCAGGGCGACCAGCGCCTCGTCCGCCTCGACGGTCAGCGTCACTCGCCGCTCGTCGCGCCCCTCGACCGCATCGAAGGCGTTCTCCAGCAGGTTGCCGAGCACCGTGACCAGGGTGTGGGCCAGCGGCGCCCCGCCGAGCTCGGGCATCGGCGTCTCGAGACGCACCTCGAGTACCACCCCCCGCTCCCGGGCCTCGCTGCGCTTGCCGAGCAGGAAACCGGCCATCACCGGATCGGCCACGTCTTCCACCACGGCCATGCCCGGCGCCAGGCGATGATCGGCCAGTTCGTCCAGGTAGCCGCGCAGACTATCGAGATCGCCCATCTGCGCCAAGCCCAGCATCACGTGACGCTGGTTCTTGAACTCGTGAGTGGCGGCGCGCAGCGCCTCGGCGTAGCGGCTAACCCCGGTGAGCTGCTCGGCCAGGGCGTTGACCTCGCTCTTGTCGCGGAAGGTGGCGATGGCGCCGATCGTCCGTCCGCGATGGCGGATCGGCAGGCGATTGGCGAGCACCACCTGGCCGTTGAGGTTGAGATCGAGCTCACGGTCGAGCGCCTGACCCTCGTGCTCGCCGCCATCCAGCACCTCGGGCAGGCCGCTGTGCGGCAGGTAGTCGACCACCGGCGCCCCCGGCGCCGGCTCGCCCAGCCCGGCCTCGGCCAGCAGCCGCCGGGCTGCCGGATTGACCAGGGTGATGCGCGCCTGGCGGTCCACCGCCAGGATGCCCTCGTGCACCGACGCCAGCATCGCCTGACGCTCCTCGACCAGCCGCGCGATCTGGTGCGGTTCGAGGCCCAGCAGCACGCGCTTGATGGTGCGTGACAGCCAGCGCGCCGCCAGTCCGCCGATGATCATCAGCGCCAGCACGCCGAGGATCACGCCGCGTCGGTTGTCGGCCAGCAGCGGCGCCAGCGAGGTCAGGGTCACGCCCACAGAGACCGCACCGACCACCTCGCCGTCGCCGGCCGTCACCGGGGCGAAGCCGCGGATGCTGGTGCCCAGGGTGCCCACGGCCCGGGAGTGATAGGCCTCGCCGGCCAGCGCCCGCCCCTCGTCGCCGCCCTGGAAGTGCCGGCCGATGCGCGCGGGGTCCGGATGGGTCAGGCGGATCGCGCCGGCATCCATCACCACGATGAAATCGACCCCGAGCTCGCGCCTCAGGCCGTCGATGCGCGCCTGCAGGGCGCCATCGTCGACGGGCGCCCCGAGGCGTTCGTGGAGTGCCGTCTGCACCTCCGGATCGGCGGCGAGCGTCCGCGCCAGATCGGTGACCCGAGTGGCCTGGGCCTCCTCCAGGGTATCGCGCAGCTGGACGGTGAACAGCCACAAGGCGAGCCCCAGCGAGAGCACCACCATCACCGCGACCAGCAGCGAGATCCAGGTATTCAGGCGCAGACGAAGACGAGGCATGGCGGGGGGCTCCAGAGACATCGGGCGAAGGGAATGGTTGGCCGGGATTCGACCTTGGTGGCATTCCCTACACGGCGCCGGTGTGCCGTCAAGAAGGCCGTCGTTTTCAATAGTTTCAGAACGCTTTAACAACTTGCGCAAGCTTGGCGCCAGAGATGGCGCGCCTATGCTCGTCGCCAGCCCTGCGTCCTGGCGGCCGAGCCGCCCGGGCGAGATTCGAACAACGCTGTCCCGCGCGGCTCGCGCGAGGCCGTTCCCCAAGGAGAGCTCCCATGAGTCAATCTCTGACGGACACCGTCGCGACACCGTCCGCGTCGCCCAGCGCCTGGCTCGCCCAGCGCATCTTCGGCATGCCGCTGCCGTTCTTCGCCCTCGCCCTGGCGGTGATGGCGGCGGCGATCGCCACCGACAGCCTGCCCACCGGCATGATCGGCGCCCTGCTGGTGATGATGCTGCTCGGCGAGCTGATGGGCTTCATCGGCGACCGCCTGCCGATCGTCAAGACCTACCTCGGCGGCGGCGCCATCCTGGCGATCTTCGGCGCGGCCGCGATGGTCTACCTGGAGTGGCTGCCCGCCCCGGTGGTCGACAACGTCACCGCCTTCATGAAGAGCGGCGGCTTCCTCAACTTCTACATCGCCGCGCTGATCACCGGCAGCATCCTCGGCATGGACTCCCGGGTGCTGATCAAGGTCGGCTCGCGCTATGCGCTGCCGCTGTGCTGCGCGGTGCTCGGCGCCTCGCTGTTCGCCGTGGCCATGGGCGCGCTGCTCGGCTTCTCCGCCCAGGACGCGGTGGTCGTCATCGCCATGCCGATCCTCGGCGGCGGCATGGGCGCCGGCGCGGTGCCGATGAGCCAGATCTACGAGCAGCTGCTGGGCCAGCCGGCCAGCTACTATATCTCGATCCTGGTGCCGGCCCTGGCGCTGGGCAACGTCTTCGCGATCATCATCGCCGGCCTGCTCAACGGCCTGGGCAAGCGCTTCCCGGGGCTGACCGGCAACGGCCAGATGATGCCCGGCGTCGACGTCGAGGAGCCCGAGCACACTCTGGACCTCGGCAAGCTGGGCGTGGGCATCGTCGCCGCCCTGATGCTGTTCACCGCCGGCCAGATCCTCGGCACCGTCATCCCGCTGCACCCCTACGCGCTGATGATCGTGCTGGTCGCGACCCTCAAGGTGCTCGACATGCTGCCGGAATCGGTCAACGAATCGGCCGCCCAGTGGTTCCAGTTCGTCGCCCGCAACTGGACCTTCGCCCTGCTGTTCGGCATCGGCATCGCCTACACCGACCTCGGCCAGGTGATCGACGCCATCTCCGTGACCTACGTGCTGATCGTGCTCGCCGTGGTCGCCGGAGCGGCCTTCGGCGCCGGCCTGGTCGGCAAGCTGGTGGGCTTCTACCCCATCGAGTCGGCGATCACCGCCGGCCTGTGCATGGCCAACATGGGCGGCACCGGTGACGTGGCGGTGCTGTCCGCGGCGCGCCGCATGTCGCTGATGCCGTTCGCGCAGATCTCTTCAAGGCTGGGCGGCGCCCTGATCCTGCTGATCTCGAGCGTGGTCGTGCCGCTGCTGTTCGCCTGAGGCGAGCCCGCCACCGACGCAAACGGCGCCCCTCGGGGCGCCGTTTGCGTTCGAGCACTCGACTCGCGGGATCAACCCTCCTCTTCGTCGTCCGCCAGATCCCGCCCGAAGGCCCGCCACTGGGCCAGGGTCATCACCTCGGTGGTCTCGGTGCGCAGGTCATGGGCGATGATCAGCTCGCCGCGCTCCAGCTGGCGGCGCAGCTCGCCGACCCAGCCGCTCATGCCCTCGCCGGTGTCGGTGGTGTCGTAGCCCTGGCGCGTGACGAAGGCCTCCAGCAGGCCGTCCAGGGTCTCCCCCGGCAGCATGCGATAGGGCACTTCGACGAAACGGTCTCCGCTCATGCGTCGTTCTCCTGCGTGTCCTGTGGCGTCTGGCCGCTTTCCCAGCTCGCGAGGCGCTCGATGAAGGTCGCCTCGTCGATCACCTCGACGCCGAGCTGCTCGGCCTTGGTCAGCTTGCTGCCGGCGGCCTCGCCGGCCACCAGGCAGGCGGTCTTCTTCGACACGCTGCCCGATACCTTGGCCCCCAGCGCCTGCAGGCGCGCCTTGCCCTGGTCGCGGGTCATGGCCTCCATGGTGCCGGTGAGCACCCAGGTCTGGCCCTCCAGCGGCGTGGGGCCGGCCTCGACCTCGGCCTCCTCCCAGTAAAGCCCGGCGTCCAGCAGCGCCTGGAGCGTCTCGCGATTGTGCGGCTGCTGGAAGAAGGTGTGCACGTGGGCGGCGACGATGGGGCCGACGTCGTCCACCGCCTCCAGCGCCTCGCGCCCGGCGGCCATCAGCGCCTCGAGGGTGCCGAAGTGGCGCGCCAGGTTGGCGGCGGTGGCCTCGCCCACCTCGCGGATACCGAGCGCGTAGATGAAGCGCGCAAGCGTGGTCGCCTTGGCCTTCTCCAGCGCCGCCACCAGGTTCTCGGAGGACTTCTCTCCCATGCGCGGCAGCGTGGCCAGGCGCTCGGCCTCGAGGCCGAACAGGTCCGCCGGCGTCTTCACCCAATCGCGCTCCACCAGCCCGTCGATCAGCTTCTCGCCGAGGCCCTCGATGTCCAGCGCCCGGCGGCTGGCGAAGTGCTTGAGCGCCTCCTTGCGCTGGGCGGCGCAGTAGAGCCCGCCCGAGCAGCGCGCCACGGCCTCGTCCTCAAGGCGCTCGATCTGGGAGTCGCACACCGGGCAGCGCTCGGGGAAGACGATCTCGCGGGCGTCCTCGGGGCGCTCGTCGAGCTGGACGCGCACCACCTGGGGAATGACGTCGCCGGCCCGGCGCACGGCCACGGTGTCGCCGATCATCACCCCGAGGCGCGCGATCTCGTCGGCGTTGTGCAGGGTGGCGTTGGAGACCGTGACGCCGGCCACCGAGACCGGCTCCAGGCGCGCCACCGGGGTGATGGCGCCGGTGCGGCCGACCTGGAACTCGACGTCGTTGAGCCGCGTGATCTGCTCCTGGGCGGGGAACTTGAAGGCGATCGCCCAGCGCGGCGCCCGGGCCACGAAGCCCAGCTCCCGCTGCAGGCGCAGGTCGTCGACCTTGATCACCGCGCCGTCGATGTCGTAACCGAGGCCATCGCGCTTCTCGCCGAGGCGGCGGCAGTAGTCGATGATGCCCGCCGCGCCCTGCACCACCTCGAGCTCGGCGCTGGTGCGGAAACCGAGCCCGGCGAGGCGTGCCATCAGCTGGCTGTGGCTGGCATCGCCGGCATCGGGTTCGATGCGCGCCACCTGGTAGGCGCTGAACTCCAGCGGGCGGGTCGCGGTGACGCGCGGATCGAGCTGGCGCAGGCTGCCGGCGGCGGCGTTGCGCGGGTTGGCGAACACCTTGGTGTCCTCGGCGCGGGCCCGCTCGTTCATGGCCTCGAAGGCGTCGTGGCGCATGGTGACCTCGCCGCGCACCTCGAGCAGCTCGGGCCCGGCCTCGCCGCGCAGCTTCAGCGGAATCGACCTCAGGGTCCGCAGGTTGGAGGTGATGCCCTCGCCGGTGCGGCCGTCGCCCCGGGTCACGCCGGCGGCAAGCTCGCCGTTCTCGTAGACCAGCGACACGGCGGCGCCGTCGAGCTTGGGCTCGCAGCAGAAGGCCAGGCCGTCGGGGTCGGTCTCCAGGCGATCGGCGACCCGCCTGGCGAAGGCCGACAGCTCGTCCTCGTCGAAGGCGTTGTCCAGCGACAGCATCGGCACCGCGTGCGGGATCTCGGGAAAGCCCTCCGCGGGCGCGGCACCGACCCGCTGGGTCGGCGAGTCCGGCGTCACCAGGGCGGGATGCTCGGCCTCGATCTCCTGCAGGCGGCGCAGCCGACGATCGTAGTCGGCGTCGGTCATGCGCGGCTCGTCGAGCACGTAGTAGCGATAGTTGGCGTCCTCGAGCTCGGCGCGCAGACGCGCCGCCTCGTCCTGAATCGCGGGGTCGGGCTGGGTCATGGGAATGTCTGGTTCTCGATCGATAGCGAGGGCCTCGTCGCACGAGGCCGGGTGGCGCTAGCTTACCAAAGCAACGCCCCCCGACGGGATACCGTCGGGGGGCGTCTGGGGGCCGCGTGGCAGGCGAGGGTCAGTTGACCTGGCGATGCAGGCGATGGCGCCGCTCGAACTCCTGCACCCGCTGGCGGGCGAACTCGACGGTCTGAGCAGTCATCACGCTCATGTTCTCGTCCTTCAGCTCGCCGCCGAGGTGGCGGACGATGACCATGGCGGTCTCGACCATGGCCTCGAAGGCCGCCGAGGTGTCGGTGGCGCTCGGCAGCGGCATCAGCAGGGTGACGCCCGGCGTGGAGAACTCGTCCATGGCCTCGAGGGGGAAGGTGCCCGGCTTGACCACGTTGACCATCGAGAACTGCAGCGCGCTGCCCGGCTCCTCGGTCTCGAAGCGATGGAAGATGTTCATGTCACGGCCGTAGCGCAGGCCGCAGGCCATCATCAGCTCGAGCAGGGTGCTGCCGGCGAAGCCGCCCTCGTCGCGGGCCATCACGCTGATCACGATCAGCTGCTCGGCGTCGCCGAGGGCGTCGCGGGCGTGGGCGTCCTGAACGTCGTGACGCAGCGCCTTCTCGAGCACCGGGTGCGTGCGCACCACGTCGTCCCGGGGCGGCTGTTCGGCGGCGTCCTCGGACCACTCCGCCTCGTGACGGGGCGCGAACAGCGGGTCGTTGTCGTCGGCCGCGGCCGCCTGGCGACGCTCGGCCTCCAGGGCCTCCGCCTCGCGCTGACGGCGGGCCGCCTCGTCGGCTTCCTGCTGCTGGCGGGCGGCCTGCTCGCGGCGTGCCTGCTCGGCCTTCTCGGCTTTCTCGGCCTCCTCCTGCTCACGGCGCGCCTTCTCCTGCTCGCGGCGCGCCTTCTTCTGGTCGCGCCGCTCGGAGATGCCCTTCTGCAGCGAGGCGCCGAAGCGCTGCACCGAGGAGCCGACCCGCTTGGAGCCGCTCTTCAGCGAATCGCCCATGCCCTCGAGGTCGACCAGGCGATAGTGCTCCTCGTCGTAGCCGTCGTGGTCGGCCGGATCGGCGACCAGCGGCTCGGCGGCCGCTTCCTGCCGGTCGGCGTCACCGAGGGAGGGCTCGCGGCGCTCGGGCTCGGCGCTCGCCGCCGGCTCGGGCCGGCGCGAGGAAGCGGACACCGCCGCCGTCGGCTCGGGCGACGACGCCTCGCCCTGCTGGCGGCGGAATTCCGACAGCACGCGGGACGGACCGGGATGGTCCTGGCGTTCGAGCTTGGGCTTGGCCTTCACGCCCTGCTCTTCGGCAGGCCTGACGACGCGCGCCCCTCCATTAGGCAGTTCCCAGTTGAGTTCCGCCTCCCGTGCCGCCGCCTCGGGATCGTCTTCGACGTTCTCCGCCGTCGGGGCATCCTGTCCGGCCTGGTCAAGGCGCGGCACGCTGCGCTGGCGCTGCAGGCGACGTACGCCGTCGATGACGATGAGCGTCACCAGTGCCAGTCCCAGTATGATCAGCCACTCTCTAAGTTCCATGGGTCGTCATGCCTTTTTGCTAAGGCGCCATGCCTGATGGTTTCCGTGAACAGCATAGCGCGATTGCCCAAAAAAGGACCAACAATTTTGATTGTCAAGCCGGATTTTTTGTGGCCGGACTTGCATCGGTCCTGTGCAATCGCCCTTCAAGAATCCCTTCGTCACCATGCGGTGCTATCTCGCTTTTGTTCCTTGTTAACCCGTTTGCCCATGGCGTTCAAGTCCGTCATGCCTCGGCCAGGGCCGCTGCCTCATCGACCCCGACCGCCACCAGGCGTGACACTCCGGGTTCCTGCATGGTCACCCCCATGAGACGTTCGGAGGCTTCCATGGCGATCTTGTTGTGGGTGATGTAGATGAACTGCACCGACTCCGACATCTCCTTCACCAGCTTGGCATATCGCCCGACATTCGCATCATCGAGTGGTGCATCGACCTCGTCGAGCATGCAAAAGGGGGCCGGATTGAGCTGGAAGATCGCGAATACCATGGACAACGCGGTCAGCGCCTTTTCTCCCCCGGAGAGCAGATGAATGGTGCTGTTCTTCTTGCCGGGGGGGCGCGCCATGATGGCCACCCCGGTCTCCAGCAAATCGTCGCCGGTCAGGGTCAACCATGCGGTTCCGCCACCGAAGACCTTGGGGAAAAGCGTCTGCAGACCGGTGTTGACCCGCTCGAAGGTGTCGCGGAAGCGGGTCCGCGTTTCCTGATCGATGCGCCGGATCGCCCGGTCGAGGGTCTCCAGCGCCTCGCTGAGCTCGCGGTGCTGGGCCTCAAGATAGTCGCGCCGCTCGGCCTGCTGGTCGTACTCCTCGATGGCCGCCAGGTTGATGGCGCCCAGCCGGCGGATACGCTCGCCGACCTCCTCGAGGCGGGTCTGCCAGGCCGATTCGGTGGCGTTGGGATCGAGCCCCTCGGTGAGCGCCTCGGCGTCGTGCCCCAGTTCCTTGAGCTGCTCGTCCTGGGTCTCGGCCTTGAGCGCCAGCGCCTGGACCTGCATCCGCGCCTCCTGCAGCCGCTCGCGGATGCCCTCGAGCTGGCGCTCGTGGCCCTGGCGCGCCTGCTCGTC
Source organism: Halomonas smyrnensis AAD6 (assembly GCF_000265245.1). Classification (GTDB taxonomy): domain Bacteria; phylum Pseudomonadota; class Gammaproteobacteria; order Pseudomonadales; family Halomonadaceae; genus Halomonas; species Halomonas smyrnensis. Next base: position 114,479 of record NZ_AJKS02000001.1, on the reverse strand, counting down.
CTCGCGCAGCCGCTCCACCAGCTCGGCGGCCCGTGAGCGCGCCGCGTTGAGCTCGCGCTCCTCGCGCTCGCGGCGGTGCAGCAGCTCCTCGAGGCGCTCGCGGCGCTCCTCGTCGGGCTCGTGCAGCCCCTCGCGGGCCTCCTCGAGCTCGGCGCAGCGCAGCTCGAGCCGCTCCCGGGCCTCGCCGGCGCGGCCCTGCTGCTCGGCCAGGCCGGCGCGCTCGGTGGTCAGCCGCTGATGCTCCAGCGCCAGCCGCTGGGACTGCTCGGCCAGCGGCCGCTGCTGGCTGCGCAGCTGGGTCAGCCGCTCGCGGGCCTCGTGACGCGCCCGCTCCAGACGCTCGCGGGTCTCGGCGCCGCGCTCCAGGCGCTCCATGGCCGCCTGCCAGTGCTCGCGGGTCTCCTCGATGGCCAGCCGCGTCTCCTCGGCCGACTCGGCCAGCCCCTCGAGCTCCTCGGCGAGCTCGCCGGCCCGCCCCTGGAGATGCTCGAGCCGGCTGGCCAGGCCGCTGTCCTGCACCGCCAGCTGCTGGCGCTGCTGATCGAGGTCGCGCTCCTCGAGTCGCACCGCCTCGAGGCGCTCCTCGGCCTTTTCCACGCGCTCGCCGGCCTCGGCCAGGCGCGTTTCCTGGGCCTCGAGGCGCTCCTCCACGGCGGCGAGCTCCTCGCGCACCTCGGCCTCGCGGCGGCGGCTGACCAGCAGCGCATCCGGGCCCTCGTCCTGGCCGCGGTGGCGCGCCCAGCCGTCGCCCACCCACAGCCCGCAGGCGGTGATCAGGCTCTCGCCGGCGGCCAGGCCGTCGCGCTCGGCCCAAGCCTGCTCGCGGCTGTCCACGCAGCGCACGCCGGCGAGCCACTGGGCCGCGGCGCCGGCGCCGCTGACCCGGGCGGCCAGGCTGCCGGCCGGGGCCTCGCGCTCGGCGTCCTCCAGCAGCCCCAGCTCCGGGGCCAGCTCGGAAGACAGCACGCTATCGCCCTCGGACAGCTGCGCCAGACGGGCACGCAGCCAGGGCGCCAGCACCCAGGACACGACGTCTTCCCAGCCGCCCTCGACCTCGAGGCGCTCGCCGAGGCGCGGCGCCTCGGCCAGTCCCCGGGCCGCCAGGTGCGCATCGAGGGTCTCGTCGTGATCGGCCAGGGCGGCCTGGATCAGCGCCTCGAGCGAGGCCAGCTCGCCCTGCAGGGTGCTGCGCCGCTGACGGTCGGTCTCGCGGGCGGCCTCGGCCTCGCGCACCGCCTCCCGGGCGGTGTCGCGCTCGGCCTGCCACTGCTCGCGCTGCTCCTCACGCCCGGCCAGGCGCTCCTCGAGCTCGGCCAGGCGCTCGGCGACCTCGCCGCGCTGGGCCTCGAGGCCGGCGATGTCGGGCAGCTCCTCGCGCTGCTGGCGGCGCTTGCGGGCGTCGCCCTCGAGGCGCTCCAGGGTCGCCTCCTGCTCGCGCAGGCGGTCCTGGGCGCGCTCGGCCTCGCGGGTATCGGCCTGCCAGGTCTCGCCGAAGGCCTCCCAGTCGGCGTCGGCCTGCTCGGCCAGCGGCTCGGCCTCCTCGAGGGCGGCCTCCAGCTCGGCCAGGCGCTCGGCGACCTCTTCCTGCTCGGGGCCGAGCGTCTCGAGGCGCTCGTCGAGGCGCATCAGGCGCTCGCCGTCGTCCTCGCCGAGGCGGTCGAGGTCGGCCAGCTCGCGGCGGGCGGCCTCCAGGTCCTGAGCCAGCTGCTGGTCCCGGGAGCGGGTGTGCTCCAGGTCCTGCTCGAGCCGGGCGATGGCGGTGGTCGTCTCGTGGAAGCGGTTCTGGTAGCCCTCGAGCTCGGAGGCCAGTCGGTCGTGCTCGGCGCGGGCCTCCTCGAGGCGCGTCTCGCACTGCCTGAGGCCCAGCACCTCGCGCTCCACCGAGGTCTCGAGCTCGCGCACGCGGCTCTCCTCCTCGCCCTGGCTGGCGCGCAGGGCGCGGCCTCGCAGCAGCGCCAGCTCGCCCTTGAGCCGGTACTCCTCCTGCTTGAGGGTCTGGTAGCGGCGCGCCGCGTCGGCCTGGCGCTTGAGGCGCTCGAGCTGCTTGTCGAGCTCCTCGCGGATGTCCTCCAGGCGCTCCAGGTTCTCCTGGGTGCGGCGCATGCGGTTCTCGGTCTCGCGGCGGCGCTCCTTGTACTTGGAGATGCCGGCGGCCTCCTCGAGGGTCGCGCGCAGCTCCTCGGGGCGCGACTCGATCAGCCGCGAGATCATGCCCTGGCCGATGATGGCGTAGGAGCGCGGCCCCAGGCCGGTGCCGAGGAACAGGTCGGAGATGTCCCGTCGGCGGCACTTCTGACCGTTGAAGAAGTAGGTGGACTGGGCCTCGCGGGTGACCTGGCGCTTGACCGAGATCTCCGCGTACTGGGCATAGGGGCCGCCCATGGTGCCGTCGCGGTTGTCGAACAGCAGCTCGATGGAGGCCTGGCCCACCGGCTTGCGGCCGGTGGAGCCGTTGAAGATGACGTCGGTCATCGACTCGCCGCGCAGGGTCTTGGCGGAGGACTCCCCCATGACCCAGCGCACGGCGTCGATGATGTTGGACTTGCCACAGCCATTGGGCCCGACGACGGCGGTCATGTTGCCGTCGAAGGGCACGGTGATGGGGTCGACGAACGACTTGAAGCCCACCAGGCGTATCGACTTCAGTCGCATGCGTTATTCCACGATGGTGTCGATGATCAGTTCTACCGGGTCGCCGCCGTTCTCGCCGACCGCCGCCGGGGCGCGGCGGCCGACGAGATCGCCGGGCCGCGGATCGGCCCGGCCGCTGGCCGAGACCCGTGCCACCAGACGCGCCTCCTCGACCTGGGACAGCCGGGCCATGGGCGCCATGGCGTCGCCGTCGTCGAGGGTCAGGGTGGTCGGCAGCGCGCCCAGCGTGGTGCGCGCCACCGCCAGGGGCGGCAGTTCGCCGGCGGTGTCGCGGGCCACCACGAACACCGCGGTGTCCGGGGCCAGACGATCGGCCAGCTCGGGCGCCAGGCTCACGCGCACGCGGATGCCCGGCCCCTCGGCGGCCTCGGGCGTCTGCCCCAGGCGGCGCTGGGCGGTGCGGATGCCCTGGCGCAGCGCCTCGGCGGACTCGGCGTCGTTCATGCCGGCGATGGCCCGGCGCCAGCGCTCGATGGCGGTCTCGTAGTCGGCGTTCTCGAAGGCCTCGATGCCGAGCAGGCCGAGCACCGTCGGCTGGGCCGGATCGGCGGCCAGGGCCTCGTCGACCAGCGCCTGCACGTTCGGGGTCAGCTCGCGGCCGGCGGCAAAATACCGCAACTGAGCGAGTTCGGCCAGCAGCCAGGGGCGACGCCCCTCGAGGTCGAGCAGCCGGGTCAGGGCGTGATCGGCCCGATCGACGCGGCCGCTGTCGCGATACAGCGGAAACAGCGAGCGCCAGACGTTGGGGTTGTCGGGCTGGCGCGCGGCCTCGGCCTCCAGGCGCTGGAGCAGTCGGGGCAGCGAGGCCTCGGGGTCGGCCATCACCTGCTGCTGGAGGCGATACAGCGCCAGGTCGCCCTCGGCGCCCTCCCAGCGATACCAGCTCGCGCTGGCCACCACCAGGACGACCATCGCCAGCGGCACCAGCCAGCGCCCGGCGCGGGCCGGCTTCAGCGGCGAGCGGGTCGAGGTCGCGGTGTCGTCGAGCAGGCTGCGCTCGAGCTCGAGGCGATCCTCGTCGAAGCGCGCCGCATCGATCTCGCCGCGGTCGCGGGCGGCCTCCAGGGAGGCCAGGCGACGCCGGTAGACGGCGACGTTCTGCCGCTCGGTGCGATCGCTGGCCTCGTCATCGGCCAGGGCACGGGCCACCGCGCCGGCGCGCCGCAGCGGCAGCACCAGCAGCCACAGCGCCGGAACCAGCAGCAGGGCGAAGGCGATCCACAGCGCGATCATCGGTCATCCTCCCGCTCGAGCAGGGCGTCCAGCCGGGCGCGTTCCTCGTCGGAGAGCCGGCCGGCCGAGGCGCGCCGGCGCGCGCGAACCAGCAGCGCCACCAGCAGGCCGCCGCCCAGCACCAGGGCCGCGGGCAGCCCCCACAGCAGCAGGGTGCGGCCCTCGAGGCGCGGGTTGTAGAGCACGTAGTCGCCGAAGCGGCGCACCATGAAGTCGAGGATCTCCTTGTCGGAGCGCCCCGCCTGCAGCTGTTCATGGACGCGCTCGCGCATGTCGCCGGCGATCGGCGAGTCGGAGTCGCCGATCGCCTGGTTCTGGCACTTGGGGCAGCGCAGGGTCGCGGTCAGCGACTCGAAGCGCTCGCGCATCACCGGATCGTCGAAGTCGCGCACCTCGATGGCGGCCTGCGCCAGGGCCGGCGCCAGCAGCGCCAGCATCAGCAGCGCACGGATCAGTCCTGCCATGTCGCCACCTCCGGCAGGATCACCCGCTCGACGTCCTGGGGCGTGATGTAGCCGGTGTGGTGATAGCGGATCACCCCCTCGGCGTCGACCAGGAAGGTCTCCGGCGCGCCGTAGACACCGAGATCGAAGCCCAGGCTGCCCTCGGGATCGAACAGGTTGACCTCGAAGGGGTTGCCGAACTCGGACAGGAACTCGCGGCCCTTCTCGCGGGTGTCCTTGTAGTCGACCCCGACCAGGCGCACGCCGCGGTCGGCCAGCTCGAGCAGCTGGGGCATCTCCTGCTTGCAGGTCGGGCACCACTCGCCCCAGACGTTGACCAGGGTGACCCGCCCCTTCAGCAGCGATTCGTCGAGGCTTCGCTCGGGGTCTGCCAGGGTGGTGAGCGTGAAGGCCGGGAAGGGCTCGGCCATCAGCGCCGAGTCGCGCTCGGCGGGATCGATCGACAGCCCGCGGTAGAGGAACACCGCCAGCACCAGGAAGCCGGCCAGCGGCAGCAGCAGCAACAGACGACGCGTCATGCGTTCACCTCCCGGGCGTGGCGTTCGGGGTCGGGCGCGGTGGCCGCGCGCCGGTAGCGGCGATCGACCACCGCCAGCACGCCGCCCAGCGCCATCAGCAGCGCGCCCAGCCACAACCACCGCACGAAGGGCTTGACCTGGATGCGCAGCGCCCAGCTGCCGTCGCCCAGGTCCTCGCCCATGGCCACGTAGAGATCGCGGAATAACCCGGGGCGCAGCGCCACATCGGTCATCGGCATGCCGCGGGCGATATAGACGCGCTTCTCCGGGGTCATGGCGAAGCCGCGCTCGCGGTCGCCGCGACGCACCTCGAGGCGCGCCGTGTCGGCGACGAAGTTGGGCCCGCGGCGATGGCCGAGGTCGGTCATGGCGAAGGTGTAGCCGCCCACCTCGACGCTGTCGCCCACCGCCATGCGCACGTTGCGCTCCACGGCGTAGTTCGACACCACGGTGACGCCGACGATGGTCACCGCCAGGCCCAGGTGGCCCAGCACCATGCCCCAGTGGGCCAGCGACAGCCGCCGCAGGCCGGCCAGGCGCCCCTCGCTATGGTGGCTCTTCGTCCACAGGTCGCGCACCAGCGGCAGCACCACCCACAGCGCCGCCACCAGCCCCAGCGTGACCTTGAGGTTCCACTCGCCGCCGTGGAGCAGCGGCGCCAGCAGGCCGATGATCAGCGCCACGCCGCCGGCGAGCCACACCCGGCGGACCAGCTCGCGGGGCCGGGTGCGCTTCCAGTTGGCCAGCGGGCCGATGCCCATGAACAGGCACAGGATCACCGTCAGCGGCACGAACAGGGCGTTGAAGTAGGGCGGGCCGACGCTGATCTTGCCGAGGTCCAGGGCATCGAGCAGCAGCGGATAGACGGTGCCGAGCAGCACGGTGACCGTCATGATCACCAGCAGGATGTTGTTGACCAGCAGCAGGGCGTCGCGGGACAGCCAGGTGAAGCCGGCCCGCTGGCTGACCCGGGGGGCGCGAACCGCGAACAGCAGCAGCGAGGCGCCCACGGTGAGGCCCAGCAGCGCCAGGATGAACAGCCCCCGGGAGGGGTCGTTGGCGAAGGCGTGCACCGAGGTCAGCACCCCGGAGCGCACCAGGAAGGTGCCCAGCAGCGACAGCGAGAAGGTGGAGATCGCCAGCAGCACCGTCCAGCTCTTGAAGGCGCCGCGCTTCTCGGTCACCGCCAGCGAGTGGATCAGCGCGGTGCCGGCCAGCCACGGCAGCAGCGAGGCGTTCTCCACCGGGTCCCAGAACCACCAGCCGCCCCAGCCCAGCTCGTAGTAGGCCCACCAGCTACCCAGCGCGATGCCCACCGAGAGGAAGGCCCAGGCGACGTTGGTCCAGGGCCGCGCCCAGCGGGTCCAGGCGGCGTCCAGGCGGCCGCCGAGCAGCGCCGCGATGGCGAAGGCGAACACCACCGAGAAGCCCACGTAGCCCATGTAGAGCATCGGCGGGTGGATGATCAGGCCGATGTCCTGCAGCAGCGGATTCAGATCGGCGCCGTCGGCGGGCGGGTTGGGCAGCAGCCGCGCGAAGGGGTTGGAGGTCACCAGCACGAAGGTCAAAAAGCCGGTGGAGACCAGCCCCATCACGCCCAGCACCCGGGCCAGCATGTCGCGGGGCAGCTCGCGGGAGAAGCGGCTGACGGCGAAGGTCCAGACGCCGAGGATCAGGCTCCACAGCAGCACCGAGCCCTCGTGGTTGCCCCACACCGCGCTAGCCTTGTAGTACCAGGGCAGCAGCGAGTTGGAGTTCTCGGCCACGGTGGACACGCTGAAGTCGTCGAGCAGGAAGCTCGCGGTCAGGCAGGCGTAGGCGACGACCAGGAACAGGAACTGGCCGGCGGCCATGGGCCGGGCATAGGCCATCCACAGCGGCCGACGCGTCGCCGCCCCGGCCAGCGGCACGCTGGCCTGCAGGGCGGCCATCAGCAGCGCGATGATCAGCGCGAAGTGGCCGATTTCGGGGATCAGCGGGGTCAGCATGGCGTCTCCGGGTCAGTCCTCGGCCTCGAGCCGTTGCCTCATCTCGGCGGCCTTGTCCTGATAGTCCTCCGGCGCATAGCCGGCGTCTTCCAGGGCCTGGGCGACCTCGGGGGGCATGTAGTTCTCGTCGTGCTTGGCCAGCACCTTGTCGGCCCGCAGCCAGCCTGCCGGCTGCAGCTCGCCCACCACCACCACGCCCTGCCCCTCGCGGAACAGGTCGGGCAGGATGCCGCTGTAGCGCACCTCGAGGTCCTCGACATAGTCGGTGACGGTGAAGGCGACGTCGAGGCTGTCCGGGTCCCGGGCCACGCTGCCTGCCTTGACCATGCCGCCGGCGCGGATCGAGCGCTCCAGCGGGGCCTGGCCCTCGGCGATCTGCACCGGGCTGAAGAACAGGTTGATGTTGCTGCGCAGGGCGTAGAGCGTCAGGCCCACGGCGATGGCGGCCAGCGCGACCAGCCCCAGGATGGCGTAGAGTCTCTGCTTGCGCTTGGCTCTCATCGGGACACCCTCTCATCGTGGGAAGCGTCGGCCGCCTCGGCCTGGCGCCGCTCGCGGCGGGCCCGGCGCTCGAGGTCGCGCCGCACCCGGCGGCGCTCGGCCCGGGCGTGCCAGCCCACGACCAGCAGCAGCGCGGCGGTGGCGCCGTAGGCGCTCCAGACATAGGGCGCGTGGCCGCCCATGGCGAGAAATGCGGACAGCGACTCGAAGGCCATCAGCGCCCCTCCTCGACCAGCGCGCGCACCCAGCGCTTGGACGACTCGCGGCGCAGGATCTCGCTGCGGGTGCGGGTCAGGGTCACGGCGATGAAGAACGCGTAGAAGCCCAGCACCATCAGCAGCAGCGGCAGCCACATCTCGGCCGGCATGGCCGGCTTCTCGGTGATCGAGAAGCTGGCCGGCTGGTGGAGGGTGTACCACCAGTCCACCGAGAACTTGATGATCGGGATGTTGATCACCCCCACCATGGCCAGCACCGAGGCCGCCCGGGCGCCGCCTTCGCGGCTGACGAAGGCGCCGCGCAGGGCGATCACGCCGATATAGAGGAAGAACAGGATCAGCATCGAGGTCAGCCGGGCGTCCCACTGCCACCAGGTGCCCCAGGTGGGCACGCCCCACACGGCCCCGGAGAACAGCGCCACGAAGGTCATGCCGGCGCCGAGCGGCGCCATCATCGCCGCCGCCATGTCGGCCAGCTTGATCTTCCACACCATGAACACCAGCCCGGCCGCGGCCATGGCGACGAAGATCGACTGGGCGAGGAAGGCCGCCGGCACGTGGACGTAGATGATGCGGAAGCTGTTGCCCTGCTGGTAGTCGGCGGGCGCGAAGGCCAGCCCCCAGACGCCACCGGCCAGGATCAGCGCCACCGCCGCCAGCCACAGCGGCGTGAGCCAGCGCGCGGTGATGGCGTAGAACTCCTTGGGGGAGCCGAGCTTGTGAAGGAAGGCCCACATGGCAGTCGATTCCTCAACCGTTGAGACTGATGCGCAGCGCCGCCGCGATCGCGAAGGGCGCGAAGATCAGCGACGCCGCCAGCAGGGCGCCGAGGATGGCCAGATGGGCCGTCACGCCGCCGCCGAGGATCGCCGACTGCACGGCGCCGGCGCCGAAGATCAGCACCGGGATGTAGAGCGGCAGCACCAGCAGCGAGAGCAGCACCCCGCCGCGGGCCACGCCCACGGTGAGCGCGGCGCCGATGGCCCCGATCAGGCTCAGGCTGGCGCTGCCCAGCGCCAGCGACAGCGCCAGCACGCCGTAGCTGCCCGCCGGCAGCGACAGCATCACGCCCAGCAGCGGCGCCATCAGCGCCAGCGGCAGGCCGGTCAGCAGCCAGTGCGCCGCCACCTTGGCCAGCGCCAGCACCGGCAGCGGCTGGGGCGACAGCAGCAGCTGTTCCAGGCTGCCGTCCTCGGCATCGTCGCGGAACACGCCGTCCAGCGACAGCAGCGCCGCCAGCAGCGCCGCCACCCACAGCAGGCCCGGGGCGATGGTCGCCAGCAGCGGGGCCTCCGGCGAGATGCCGATCGGAAACAGGGTGATCACCAGGGCGAAGAACGCCAGCGGGTTCAGCACCTCGCCGGGGCGACGCAGCCGCAGCACCAGATCGCGATGCAGCGTCGCCCGCCAGGCGACCGCGAGCCCGTCGGCCGGCTCCCCGGCCTCGGGCAACGGCGTCGACCGCGAGTCAGCGCGCGACATCGCCGCCTCCCTCGCCCAGCGTCAGGCGGCGCAGGCGCGTCGAGGCCCGCAGCGCGTGGTGCGTGGTGACCAGCACGCTGCCGCCGCGGGCGGTGTGCGCCTCGAGGCGCGCCTCGAGGGCGGCCACGCCGTCGCGGTCGATGGCCGTGAAGGGCTCGTCGAGCACCCACAGCGGGCGCGGCGTCAGCTCCAGCCGCGCCAGGGCCACGCGACGCTGCTGCCCCGCGGACAGCTGGGCGGCGGGCAGGTCCTCGAAGCCGGCCAGGCCGACCCGCGCGAGCGCCGCCAGGCGCGCTGCCTCATCGCCGTGCTCGCCGGCCAGCGCCTGATACCAGGCGAGGTTCTCCAGCGGCGTCAGCGCCGCCTTCACCCCCGGGGCATGGCCCAGATACAGCAGGCTGGCGAGGAAGTCGCGCCGCGCCCGGCGCAGCGGGATGCCGTTCCACAGCACCTCGCCCTCGTGATCCATCAGCTGGCCGGAGAGGATCTTGAGCAGAGTGGTCTTGCCGCTGCCGTTGGGGCCCTCGACGCGCAGGATCTCGCCGGCGCGGATCTCCAGATCGAGATCGCGAAACAGCCAGCGGTCGTCACGTTCACAGGCCAGCCGGCGGGCGTTCAGGCGCAGGCTCAAGGCACTCTCCAGGCGCGGATCACATGGCCGGCACTCTACACGGAAAGGGTTTTCATCGCCAGCCGACGCCCGGGCCACGGCCGGTGCGCCTGACCTGCATCACGGCCGCGTGGAAAGGTCGCCCTTGCCAGATATCGACCGCCTGCTATGCTGGCCAAGTACTGTATGTATCAACAGTCACCGCCGACGGGAGATGCCGCGCATGTCACTCGCCCCCCAGTACCTGCTCCGCCAGCCCAATCTGCCCATCGCCGAATCCTGGGCCCCGCTCGATGACCGCGACCTGGTGGAGGTGCCGCTGCTGGGCAGCGTCGCCGCCGGCGTGCCCATCGACGCCTGCATCGATGCCGGCAGCGTCGAGGTGCCGAGGCGCATGGTCAAGCGCAACACCTATGCGCTGCGCGTGCGCGGCAACTCGATGATCGATTGCAACATCTTCGACGGGGATGTGATCATCATCGAACGTCGCGAGAGCGCCGAGAACGGCGAGACCGCGGTGGTGATGATCAATGACCAGGAGGTCACCCTGAAGAAGCTCTACATCGAGAAGTCCGGCGTGCGCCTGCAGCCGGCCAACGAGGCCATGCCACCCATTCACCTGAAGAACAGCGATATCCAGGTGCTGGGGCTGGTGATGGGCGTGGTGCGCCAGACGGACCTGGCCGCCTGATGCGCTACCCCGTTCCCGACCTGCCCGCCGGCGAGTGGCGCGAGACCGAGCTCGAGGTGGAGAGGAGCCGCTTCATCGCCTGGGTCTGCCATGCCCCGGATACCGCCGCCTTCGAGGCGCTGCTGGCCGAGGCCCGGCGCGCGCATCCCAACGCCAGCCACCACTGCAGCGCCTTCATCGCCGGCCCGCCCGGCGAACAGAACGCCATCGGCTTCTCCGACGACGGCGAGCCCGGCGGCACCGCCGGCCGGCCGATGTATCAGGTGCTGGAAGGCGCCGGCATCGGCCAGGCGGGCTGCGTGGTAACCCGCTACTTCGGCGGCACCAAGCTCGGCACCGGCGGCCTGGCGCGAGCCTACGGCCAGGCGGTGAACGAGGCGCTGGAGACCCTGCCGACCCGCGAGGTCACCGAGCGCGACCCGCTGCGGCTGAAGGTCGACTTCGCCGGCGAGGCCCAGGCCCGGGCCTGGTGCGCCGAGCGCGACATCCCGGTGGACGCCGCCGACTACGCCGCCGACGGCGTGGTGCTGACGCTGGGCTGGCCCCGGGATACCGAGCGTGATCTCTCAGCGCTCACCTCCCGCCTCAAGGGGCGCCTCGAGACCCTCGACCCCGACGCCGCCTGAGGCCGCCCGCCCGGCGCTGCCCACCTCGCCCTCCGCGCCGATATAGCGCGCCCGCTTCTCCGGCTTCAGGCGCGCCAGGTCCACCGCCACCAGGCCGTCGGTGCAGTAGCCGAAGGCGGTGTCCACGCCGAAGGCCAGAAAACGCGTGCCGCCGGGCTCGGTGACCTCCGTGTACTGCTTGTAGAGGGCCGGCACGCCGGCCCCCAGCGCCTGCAGCCCGTGGCGCAGGCGCTGGAAGTCCTCCTTGGCATCGTCACCGCGAAACAGCCGCGCCGCCTCCTGCTCCCCGGCCGGCGAGAGCCGCCAGGGCGCCCGCGGCCGTATCCGGCTGTCGCCGTCCCCGTGGTAGTGGCGGTAGTAGCTCACCAGCAGCTCCTTGGCCAGGAGCGGCAGATGGTTGGGCAGGGTCACCGGCCCGAACAGCCAGCGCACCTCGGGATGGCGACGCAGGTAGGCCCCGAGGCCGACCCACAGATAGTCCAGGCTGCGCCGCCCCCAGTAGCGCGGCTGGACGAAGCTGCGGCCGAGCTCCAGGCCGTGGCGCCACTGCGCCCAGGGCGCCTGCTCCAGATGGAAGATGGTCGCGCTGTAGAGCCCCTCGATGCCGTGGCGCTCGAGGATCCGCCCCACCTCGCCGAGCCGGTAGGCGCCGGCGATCTCCAGGTCGCGGTCGTCCCACAGCACCAGGTGGCGGTAATAGGCATCGAACTCGTCCAGGTCGCGCTTGCGGCCGCTGCCCTCCCCCACGCGGCGGAAGGCGACCTCACGCAGCCGGCCGATCTCGCGCATCACCGCCGAGTCGGGATGGCTGTCGACCAGCAGGATGCGCTTGCCGTCGGCCGTCTCGCCCAGCGACTCGGCGTCGCGCAGCTCCTCGCGCAGCGCCTGTCGGGGCTCGGGGCGGGCGATGCCGGTCTCGCCGACGAACACGCCGCGCTTGCCGCGCCCCAGCCGATAGACGTGCTTGCGCAGCAGCCTGAGCTTGACCGGCGTGGCCAGGTCGTCGCGATCGAACTGCGCCAGCGGAATCGGCCCGCCGGCCCGCAGGGCGATGTGCCGGCCGCGCTGGCGGAACATCTCCCCGGGCAGCAGCAGCGTGCCGACGTCGCTGCGCAGCGAGGTCAGGGCATAGAAGCGCGAGGAGTTGCGGCCGCGAACGTGGACCGGCAGCAGCGGCGCGTTGGTGCGCCGCGCGGCGTGCAGGAAACCCGAGTGCCACCTGCCGTCGCGCACCCCGCGCGGCCCGGCCCGGGAGACCTCGCCGGCGGGAAAGACGATCACCGCCCGCTCCGCCTCCAGCGCCTCGGTCATGCGCGCGAGGCTGCGGCGCAGCCCGCGCCGCGAGAGGTTGTCCACCGGCACGATCACGTCCGACAGCGGCGCCAGCTGCAGCAGCAGATCGTTGGCCAGGATGCTGACGTCGGGACGCACCTCGGCCACCATGCGCAGCAGCGCCAGGCCGTCCAGGGCGCCGAGCGGGTGATTGGCGACCACCACCACCCGCCCGGTCTCGGGGATCTGCTCCCGGTCCTTCGACGACAGCGTGTAGCCGACGTCGAGATGCTCGAACACCCGGTCGATGAACTCGCACCAGCCGAGCTCGCCGTGCCGGGCCAGGAAGTCGTTGATCTCGCGTTCGTGTACCAGGCGCCGCAGCCCCGCCACCAGCGGCCCGAACAGCCAGGGCGGCCGGGCCGCCAGCCCCGGAGCCTTGTCGCGCAGGGCCCGCTCGATATCGATCATGCCGTCCCCTCCTCGCCGAACGCCGTCGCGGCGCCGTTGTGCTCAGGCTAGGGCCGGCAGGTGACAGGAAGATGGCGCCCCGAAACGAGACACGGCGCCCCGAGGGGCGCCGTGTGGCGGGCTCATGGCGAAACGGGCTCAGCCGAGATACTTGATCATCACGCCCGCGGCCACCGCCGAGCCGATGACGCCGGCCACGTTGGGCCCCATGGCGTGCATCAGCAGGAAGTTATGGGGGTTGGACTCCAGCCCCACCTTGTTCGACACCCGCGCCGCCATGGGCACCGCCGAGACCCCGGCGGACCCGATCAGCGGGTTGATCGGCGTCTTGCTGACCGCGTTGAGCAGCTTGGCCATCAGCACGCCGCAGGCGGTGCCGATGGCGAAGGCCACCATGCCGAGCCCGAGGATCCCCAGGGTCTCCACGGCCAGGAAGCGGTCGGCCATCAGCTTGGAGCCCACCGAGAGACCGAGGAAGATGGTCACGGTGTTGATCAGCGCGTGCTGGGCGGTATCGGAGAGCCGCTCCACCACGCCGCACTCGCGCATCAGGTTGCCGAAGCAGAACATCCCCAGCAGCGGCGCCGCATCCGGCAGGAACAGCACCACCAGGATCAGCAGGCTGAGCGGGAAGACGATCTTCTCGCGCTTGGACACCGGCCGCAGCTGGGTCATGGCGATCTCGCGCTCGCCCTTGGACGTCAGGGCGCGCATGATCGGCGGCTGGATCAGCGGCACCAGCGCCATGTAGGAGTAGGATGCCACCGCGATGGCCCCCAGCAGCTCCGGCGCCAGGATGCTCGAGACGTAGATCGAGGTGGGGCCGTCGGCGCCGCCGATGATGCCGATGGCGGCGGCCTGGTTGAGCGTGAAGTCCATCACGCCCATGGCGGTCAGCCCCACCGCGCCGATCAGGGTCGCGAAGATGCCGAACTGCGCCGCGGCGCCGAGGAACAGGGTGCGCGGATTGGCCAGCAGCGGCCCGAAGTCGGTCATGGCGCCGACGCCCATGAAGATCACCAGCGGCGCGATGCCGGAGGCGATGGCCACGCTGTAGAACTGGTACAGCATGCCGTGGGCGAAGCCGGCGCCCAGGGCCACGTCGTTGGCGGCGCGGATCAGCTCCGGCGCGGTATCGCCGTGCAGCACCTCCTCAAGGCCGTGGCGCCAGGCCTCGACGTCGCCGCCCGGGGCCAGGGTCATCTGCAGCGACGCCGCCAGCTCGCGAAGCAGCTCCGGGCGCCCCAGATGGGCCGCCTGCTCGGCGGCGGACAGCGCCAGCCCCGCCTCGGGGATGTTGGCCAGGATGCCGCCGAAGCCGATCGGCACCAGCAGCAGCGGTTCGAACTTCTTGGCCATGGCCAGCCACAGCAGCAGCAGGCAGACGGCGATCATCGCCGCCTGGCCGAGGCTCAGGTTGTAGAGCCCCGAGCCGGTCCACAGGGTCAGAATCTTGTCGATCATGGGTCCGTCCTCTAGAGCACGACGAGGGCGTCGCCCACGGCCACGCTGTCGCCTTCGCCGACGTTCACCGCCGACACGGTGCCGGCGCTGGCCGCGCGCACTTCGGTTTCCATCTTCATGGCCTCGAGGATGATCACCACGTCGCCCTCGGCGACCCAGTCACCCGGTTTGACGTTGACCTTGAAGATGTTGCCGGCGAGCGGCGCGCTGATGGTCTCGCCGGACGACGCGGCGCCCGAGGAGGCCGCCGGCGCCGCGGAGGCGGTCGAAACGGCGCCGCCGCCCTGCTCCTGGATGTGCTCGATCTCGCCGCCCTCGGCGACCTCGACCACGTAGGACTTGCCGTTGACGGTGACGGTGTAGGTCTCGGGGCCACCGGCGGGCGCCTGGGCCGAGGACGCGGCGGACCGGGCCGCCGGGGCGCTCGGCGCCGGCTCGAAGGCGTCGGGGTCGTCGCGATGCTTGAGGAACTTGAGGCCGATTTGCGGGAACAGCGCATAGGTCAGCACGTCGTCGATCTCGCGCTCGCCTTCGGCGAGGCGGATGCCCTCGGCGCCGGCCTTCTCCTTGAGCTCGGCGGACAGCCGGTCCATCTCCGGGGAGAGGCGATCGGCCGGGCGGCAGGTGATCGGCTCGCCGCCTTCCAGCACGCGGGCCTGGAGCTCGGCGTTGTAGGGCGCCGGCGCGGCGCCGTACTCGCCCTTGAGCAGGGCCTGGACCTCCTTGGAGATCGACTTGTAGCGCTCACCCATCATCACGTTCATCACCGCCTGGGTGCCGACGATCTGCGAGGTCGGCGTGACCAGCGGGATATAGCCGAGATCCTCCCGCACCCGCGGGATCTCCTGCAGCACGTCGTCGAGACGGTCGCCGGCGCCCTGCTCCTTGAGCTGGTTCTCCATGTTGGTGAGCATGCCGCCCGGCACCTGGGCCACCAGGATGCGCGAGTCGATGCCCTTGAGCGAGCCCTCGAAGGCGGCGTACTTCTTGCGCACCTCGCGGAAGTAGCCGGCGATGTCCTCCAGCGCCTCGAGGTCGAGACCGGTGTCGCGCTCGGTGCCCTGCAGCATCGCCACCAGCGATTCGGTGGGGCTGTGGCCGTAGGTCATCGACATCGAGGAGATGGCGGCGTCGACGTTGTCGATGCCGGCCTCGATGGCCTTCAGCGCGGTGGCGGTGGAGAGCCCGGTGGTGGCGTGGCACTGCATGTGGATCGGGATGTCCACGGCCTGCTTCAGGCGCGAGACCAGCTCGTAGGCGTCGTAGGGCTTGAGCAGGCCGGCCATGTCCTTGATCGCCAGGGAATCGGCGCCCATGGCGGCGATGCGCTCGCCGAGCTCGACCCAGCCGTCGAGGGTGTGCACCGGGCTCAGGGTATAGGACAGCGTGCCCTGGGCGTGGCCCTCGTTGGCGCGCACCGCCTGGATGGCGCGCTCCAGGTTGCGCGGGTCGTTCATGGCGTCGAAGACGCGGAACACGTCGACGCCGTTGGTGCGGGCGCGCTCGACGAAGCGGTCGACCACGTCGTCGGCATAGTGGCGATAGCCGAGCAGGTTCTGGGCGCGCAGCAGCATCTGCTGGCGGGTGTTGGGCATGGCCGCTTTCAGCGCGCGAATCCGCTCCCAGGGATCCTCGCCCAGGTAGCGGATGCAGGCGTCGAAGGTCGCCCCACCCCAGGATTCCAGCGACCAGAAACCGATCCGGTCGAGCTTCTCGGCGATCGGCAGCATGTCGTCGAGACGCATCCTGGTGGCGAACAGGGACTGGTGGGCGTCTCGTAGCACCACATCGGTGATGCCCAGCGGGCGAGCGTTCTCCGTCATGGGAGTTCCTTGTCGTTGTCGTTGATGGAGTGAGAGGGTGTCGGGGCTAGCGGCGATGCTCGCGGCGATAGCGGTGGACCGCGGCGCTGATCACGGCCGTCAGGTCCTCATCCGGCGTGGCCGGCGCGCGCGTGGCGGCGGCCGGCGTGGCATCGGCCGCGGGCTCGGGGAAGAAGCGCCCGATCACGCGCGACATCAGGGTGGTGACGAACACCAGCACGGTCAGAAAGACGAACACGAACCCCATGCCGAGGCCCATCAGGGCCAGGCCCTCGTTCAATAGCTGCGAATCCTGCATGGTTGACCTCCTCGCGCGCCCCGGCACGCCCCGCCGATGGGGCGCGCGAGTTGCGCATGAACGCTGAGCGTATAAGCTGCCACACTCCCAAAGGATCGCGATGGCACCATGGTGGAAGCTGACGTTGTTAAATTACTACATCCCGGCCGCATCGGCCTAGCCCCCATGGAGGGGGTGATCGATGCCGTCACTCGCGAGATGCTGACGCGGGCGCCGGGATTCGACTGGACGGTCACCGAGTTCGTGCGTGTGGTCGACGCGCGGCTGCCGCCGCGGGTCTTCCATCGCCACTGTCCGGAGCTGGCCGACCGCCATCCGGCGACGCCGACCGGCGTGCCGGTGCACCTGCAGCTGCTGGGCTCCGACCCGGCGGCGCTGGCCGCCAATGCCCGCCAGGCGCTGAAGCTCGGCGTCGGCAGCCTGGACCTGAACTTCGGCTGCCCGGCCAAGCTGGTGAACCGTCACGACGGCGGCGCCTCGCTGCTGCGCGACCCGCGCCGGGTACATGCCGCCGTGGCCGCCGTGCATGAGGCGGTGGGCGACGCCATTCCGGTGACCGCCAAGATCCGCCTGGGCTTCGACGACCGCCGCCTGGCGCTGGCCTGCAGCCACGCCGCCGAGGACGCCGGCGCCCGCCAGCTGGTGGTGCACGCGCGCACCCGCCGCGAAGGCTACCGCCCGCCGGCCCACTGGGAGTGGATCGGCCGCATCCGCGCCCGGCTGTCGATTCCGGTGATCGCCAACGGCGACATCTGGACTCTAGAGGACTACTGGAAGGCGCGCACCCTCTCCGGCTGCCAGGACGTGATGCTCGGCCGCGGCGCCCTCGCCGATCCCGGCCTGGCGCCGCGCCTCCGCCACTGGCAGGCCACCGGCGAGCGCCTGCCGGCGACGCGCTGGAGCGAGCGCGCCCGCGTCCTGTGCGACTATGCTGCGTCGCAGCGAACCATGTTACCCAGCAAGATCGTGGTCTCGCTACTCAAACAATGGTTGAACCACATGCGGAGTCGCGACGCCGAAGCCGCGCGACGCTTTCAGGCACTGCGCCGGGTCACCGACCTGGACGACTTCCTCGCGGGACTGTCGGCCGAGGACGCCGTGCCGAGCGACAGGCTCGACGTCGCCAGCGCCTGAAGGCGCCACGCGGCGAGAAACCAGGAAGAGAGATAGAGAAGGGACAAGTCGCAAAGCAAAAAAAAGGCGCACGTCGCATTGCGACGGCGCCTTAACGATCACGGACACCGACCCCTCTATGGGCAGGGTGTCCGGCTAGCAAAAAGCGGGGTACAAAAGACAGAAGACCCGCCCTCACGAGGAGAGCGGGTCCGGAATCTGGCGCGCCCGGGAGGATTCGAACCTCCGACCACCTGATTCGTAGTCAGGTACTCTATCCAGCTGAGCTACGGGCGCTTTCGGCAATGAGCGGACTCATCGCGGGATGATGAAGTCATCATCCAAAGGAAGATGGCGCGCCCGGGAGGATTCGAACCTCCGACCACCTGATTCGTAGTCAGGTACTCTATCCAGCTGAGCTACGGGCGCTTGTCTTCCATCTGTCGATGCTGGCGGAGAGGGAGGGATTCGAACCCTCGAAGAGGCTATAAACCCCTTACTCCCTTAGCAGGGGAGCGCCTTCAGCCACTCGGCCACCTCTCCCTCATCGACAGGTGCGTATCCTACCGATCCGATTGGGGTTTGTCCATAGGGGCAGGCAATTTTTCTCCCCTTCCGGACTCACCGACGGATCGCGGGCGCGTCACTCCCTCGCCTCGCCGTCGTCATCCTCGTCGGTTCTCTCGCGCTGGATGCGCTGATAGATCTCCTCGCGATGCACGGCAACGTCCTTGGGGGCGTTGACGCCGATACGGACCTGGTTTCCCTTGACGCCCAGCACGGTCACGGTGATGTCATCACCGATCATCAGGGTTTCGCCGACACGGCGGGTCAGAATGAGCATGACTGATCTCCTTCTCAGACTTCTGACTGCGGGATGCGCTTGTGCGATGCAGGGGGCCGGCGCTCACCCGCCCCCTGCCCGCAAGCATGGCCCATGACACCCCAGAAGCTTCGTTGAATGGAAGCGCGATTCAGGCGCTGCCACGGGCTCTCCTACAAGCGTAGAAGCTGACGGCAGGCTGCGAGGCCTTATTCGCTTTCGATGTCGTCCTTGTCCAGACCGAAGGCCTGGTGCAGGGCACGAACCGCCAGCTCCATGTGTTTCTCGTCGACCACCACCGAGATCTTGATCTCGGACGTGGAGACCATGCGGATGTTGATGTTCTCCTCGGACAGCACGCGGAACATCTTCGATGCCACACCGGCGTGGGAGCGCATGCCGACCCCGACCAGCGAGACCTTGGCGATCTTGTCGTCGCCCTTCACCTCGCCCTCGCCCAGGGCGGGCAGCACCTGCTCCTCGAGAATCTTCAGGGTCTGCTTGTAGTCGCCCTTGGCGACGGTGAAGGTGAAGTCGGTGTAGTCGCCGGCCGGGGCCACGTTCTGCACGATCATGTCGATCTCGATGTTGGCATCGGCGATCGGGCCGAGAATCTTGGAGGCCACACCCGGCACGTCCGGGGTGTTGAGCAGGGTCAGCTTGGCCTCGTTGGCGGTGAAGGCGATACCGGAGATCAGCGGTTCTTCCATGGAGTCCTCGTCTTTGTCGGAGTCTGCAACGATCAGGGTGCCGGGGCCGTCCTGGAAACTGGACAGCACGCGCAGCGGGACGTTGTACTTGCCGGCGAATTCGACGGCGCGAATCTGCAGCACCTTGGAGCCGAGGCTGGCCAGCTCCAGCATCTCCTCCACGGTGATGGAGTCCAGGCGCTGGGCGCGGGAGCAGACGCGCGGGTCGGTGGTGTAGACGCCGTCGACGTCGGTGTAGATCTGGCACTCGTCGGCGTTCAGGGCCGCGGCCAGGGCCACGCCGGTGGTGTCGGAGCCGCCGCGACCGAGGGTGGTGATGTTGCCCTCCTCGTCGACGCCCTGGAAACCGGCGACCACGGCCACCTGGCCGTCGTCCAGGTCCTGGCGCATGTCGTCGGTCTCGATGCGCTGGATGCGCGCCTTGGTGTGGGCGCTGTCGGTCATGATGCCGACCTGGGAACCGGTGTAGGAGGTGGCCGGCACGCCGAGCTTGTGCAGGGCCATGGTCAGCAGCGAGATGGTCACCTGCTCACCGGTGGAGACCAGCATGTCCATTTCACGCGGGGTCGGCTCGTCGTTGATGTCGTTGGCCAGGCCGATCAGGCGGTTGGTCTCGCCGCTCATGGCGGAAACCACGACCACGACCTGATGGCCGGCGTCACGGAAGCCCTTGACCTTCTCGGCCACGGCCTTGATGCGCTCCACGGAGCCCACCGAGGTACCGCCGAACTTCTGTACGTATAGTGCCATGCGTCGTTGTCCCTCTGTCGATTTAGCATTGGAATGAATGAAAGGTAAGCGAGGCCGGATACACGAGGGGCCGAAGACGCTGCCGTCTTCGGCCCCATGACGCCTAGAGCGCGCTCTCGACCCAGGCCGGAACGCTCTCCAGCGCCGCCGGCAGGGCCGCGGCGTCGCTGCCGCCGGCCTGCGCCATGTCGGGTCGGCCGCCACCCTTGCCGCCGACCTGACCGGCCACGTGGTTGACCAGCGCCCCGGCCTTGACCCTGGCGGTGAGATCATCGGTGACGCCGGCGATCAGGCTGACCTTGCCGGCCGCCTCATCGGCCACGCCGAGCACCACGATGCCGGAGCCCAGCTTGTTCTTGAGCTGGTCGAGCATGCCGCGCAGCTCCTTGCCGGAGACGCCTTCCAGGCGCTTGGCCAGGACCTTGACGCCCTTGATCTCGCGGGCCTCGTCGAGCAGGTCGTTGCCGGCGGCGCTGGCCAGCTTGGCCTTGAGCCGCTCGAGCTCCTTCTCCAGGCCGCGGTTGCGCTCGACCAGCGACTCGACGCGCTCCTCGACCTGCTCGGGCTTGGCCTTGAGGCGCTCGCCGATGCGCTCGACGCGGGCTTCCTGCTCGCGGAAGTAGCTCAGCGCCGCCTCGCCGGTGATCGCCTCGATGCGGCGCACGCCGGAGGCCACGCCGGCCTCGCTGACGATATGGAAGCAGCCGATGTCGCCGCTGCGGCGCACGTGGGTGCCGCCACACAGCTCGATCGAGAAGTCGTCGGCGCCGATGGTCAAGACCCGCACGCTGTCGGCGTACTTGGCCTCGAACAGCGCCGCGGCGCCCTTCTCCTTGGCCTGGTCCAGGGTCATGTGCTCGATCACGGTATCGGCGTTGGCCAGCACCTGCTCGTTGACCAGGCGCTCGACCTCGGCCAGCTGCTCGGCGGTCATCGGCTCGAAGTGGCTGAAGTCGAAGCGCAGGCGCTCCGGCGTCACCAGCGAGCCCTTCTGCTCGACGTGCTCGCCGAGCACCATGCGCAGCGCCTGGTGCATCAGGTGAGTGGCCGAGTGGTTGCGCACGCTGGCCGCGCGCAGGCCGGCGTCGACCCGCGGCGTCACCGCGTCGCCGACCGCCAGCGCCCCCTCGAGCAGCACGCCGTGGTGCAGATGGTGGCCGCCCTGCTTCTGGGTATCGGTGACCAGGAAGCGGCCACCCTCGAATTCCAGATAGCCGGTGTCGCCCACCTGGCCGCCGGACTCGGCGTAGAAGGGCGTGCGATCCAGCACCACCATGCCGCGCTGCTCGACCTCGAGGCCGTCCAGCGGGTTGCCCTCGCGGTCGACGAGGGCGGTGACGGCGGCCCGATCCTCGAGGCGCTCGTAGCCGGTGAAGTCGGTCTCGCCTTCCAGGTCGAG
This sequence comes from Halomonas smyrnensis AAD6, assembly GCF_000265245.1. Lineage (GTDB taxonomy): Bacteria > Pseudomonadota > Gammaproteobacteria > Pseudomonadales > Halomonadaceae > Halomonas > Halomonas smyrnensis. The sequence continues at coordinate 93,373 of NZ_AJKS02000001.1, read as the reverse complement.
CGACGCCTCGTAGGCGGCGCCGAACTGGCTGGCCGCCCGGGCGCGCTCGCGCTGGGCCTCCAGCTCGCGCTCGAAGCCGGCCTCGTCGAGGGTCACGCCGCGCTCGCGGCAGACGTCGGCGGTCAGGTCGTAGGGGAAGCCGTAGGTATCGTAGAGCTTGAACACCGTCTCGCCCGGCAGGGTGTCGCCCTCGAGGCCGGCCAGCGCCTCCTCGAGCAGGCCCATGCCGTGATCGAGGGTGCGGGCGAACTGCTCCTCTTCCTTCAGCAGCACGCGCTCGATCTGAGGGCGTGCCTCGCGCAGCTCCGGATAGGCCCCGCCCATCTCGGCGTCCAGCGCGCCCACCAGCTGGTGGAAGAAGTTGCCCTTGGCGCCCAGCTTGTGGCCGTGGCGCACCGCGCGGCGGATGATCCGGCGCAGCACGTAGCCGCGCCCCTCGTTGGAGGGCAGCACGCCATCGGTGATCAAGAAGGCGCAGGAGCGGATGTGGTCGGCGATCACGCGCAGCGAGGGCGTGGCGGTGTCGTCATGACCGGTGGCCCGGGCCGCCGCCTCGAGCAGGTTCTGGAACAGGTCGATCTCGTAGTTGGAGTGCACGCCCTGCATCACCGCGGCGATGCGCTCCAGGCCCATGCCGGTGTCGATGGACGGCTTGGGCAGCGGATGCATCTCGCCGGCCGCGTCGCGATCGAACTGCATGAACACCAGGTTCCAGATCTCGATGTAACGGTCGCCGTCCTCCTCGGGGCTGCCGGGAGGGCCACCCCAGACCTCGGCGCCGTGATCGAAGAAGATCTCGGAGCTGGGGCCGCAGGGGCCGGTGTCGCCCATCTGCCAGAAGTTGTCCTCGTCGAGCTTGGAGAAGCGCTCCGGGTCGACGCCGATCTCGTCCTTCCAGATGCGCTCGGCCTCGTCGTCGCTGACGTGGACGGTGACCCACAGCTTCTCCTTCGGCAGGCCCAGCACCTCGGTGAGGAAGGTCCAGGCGAAGCCGATGACGTCGCGCTTGAAGTAGTCGCCGAAGCTGAAGTTGCCCAGCATCTCGAAGAAGGTGTGGTGGCGGGCGGTGTAGCCGACGTTGTCGAGGTCGTTGTGCTTGCCGCCGGCGCGCACGCAGCGCTGGGCCGAGGTGGCGCGGACGTAGGGACGCGGATCGCGGCCGAGGAAGACGTCCTTGAACGGCACCATCCCGGCGTTGGTGAACAGCAGCGTCGGGTCGTTGCCCGGCACCAGGGAGCTGGACGGCACGATGGTATGCCCCTGCTCCTCGAAGTAACTCAGAAAGGCCTGTCTGATGTCTGCACTTTTCATGGGGTATCCGTGGCGATAGGCATGGTGGCCCGCAGGACGGGCACGGCAGCCATCATCGGACTGCCACCCGGGGCACTGGAAAACACTGCACAAATCAATGAGCTGGCTCAAGCGAGCGGCGCAGCGAGGCGGCAAAAGAATGCCCTGGCGGCGACCGTCCTGGCGTGCGAGCGCCGCGACGCGCGGTGATCGAACCGCGCCGGCATTCAGGCAGTGTCTTCTCCGCAAAGGGAGCCATTATAGCGCAGTGGTCGGACGACTAAAGAGGGCGGGAGGTCAGGGGTCGTCCCAGGCATGGGTCATGGCATGCCGCAGCTGGTCGAAATCGAAGCCGCGGCCGGCCAGGAAGCGTTCGCGCCGGGCCCGCTCGCGGGGCTCCTTCCCGGGGCCGGAGAAGCGCCGGGCGAGGGTCGCGGCGGCGAGCTCGAACCAGTCGACCTCGCCGCCGGCCTCGTCGAAGGCCCCGTGGGTGGTGGCGTCATCGACGCCGCGCCGGGAGAGCTCGGCGCGGATGCGCACCGGGCCCTGACCGCGAGCGACCCGGGAGCGCAGGAAGCTCTCGGCGAAGCGCGCATCGGACTGCAGCCCCTGCTCGATCAGCTCGTCGAGGCAGGCCTCGACCGCCTCGGGCGCGTGGCCCTTGGTGGCCAGGCGATCGCGCAGCTCGGCCCGGGCATACTCGCGCCGGGCCAGCAGGCGGATGGCGTCGTCACGGGGCGTGGCGTCCTCCGATCGCACAGGGCCCACCATGGATCAGGACGACTCGCCGCCCGCGTCGGTGCTCGCCTCGGCCTCGGCGTCCTCTTCCTTGGGCTCCGGCGTGGACAGCAGCTGGGCGCGGATCTGGCTCTCGATCTCTTCCATGATCGCCGGGTTATCCTCGAGGAACTGGGCGGCGTTGGCCTTGCCCTGGCCGATCTTGCTGCCCTGGTAGCTGTACCAGGCGCCGGCCTTGTCGACCAGGCCGCACTGCACGCCCAGGTCGACCACCTCGCCGGCGTGGTAGATGCCCTTGCCGTAGAGGATCTGGAACTCGGCCTGGCGGAACGGCGGCGAGACCTTGTTCTTGACCACCTTGACGCGGGTCTCGTTGCCGGTGACCTCGTCGCCCTGCTTGACCGAGCCGGTGCGGCGGATGTCGAGGCGCACGCTGGAGTAGAACTTGAGCGCGTTGCCGCCGGTGGTGGTCTCGGGGCTGCCGAACATCACGCCGATCTTCATGCGGATCTGGTTGATGAACACCACCATGCAGTTGGCGTTCTTGATGTTGCCGGTGATCTTGCGCAGCGCCTGGGACATCAGGCGGGCCTGCAGGCCGACGTGGGAGTCGCCCATCTCGCCCTCGATCTCGGCGCGCGGGGTCAGCGCCGCCACCGAGTCGATGATGATCACGTCGACGCCGCCGGAGCGCACCAGCATGTCGCAGATCTCGAGGGCCTGCTCACCGGTGTCCGGCTGGGAGACCAGCAGGTCGTCGAGGTTGACGCCGAGCTTCTCGGCGTAGCTCGGGTCCAGGGCGTGCTCGGCGTCGATGAAGGCGCAGGTCTTGCCCTGCTTCTGGGCCTGGGCGATCACCGACAGGGTCAGGGTGGTCTTGCCCGAGGATTCCGGGCCGAAGATCTCGACCACGCGGCCGTAGGGCAGGCCACCGATGCCCAGGGCGATGTCCAGCCCCAAAGAACCGGTGGACACCGACGGCATCACCACGCGCGGGGTATCGCCCAGGCGCATCACGGTGCCCTTGCCGAACTGGCGCTCGATCTGGGAAAGCGCGGCGTTGAGCGCCTTGGAACGATTGTCGTCCTGAGCCATGAGGGTCTCCTAAGCGATCGCCGTGACGCACGGCGATGACGAAACATTGGCGGAATGACGGCGCAGCGGCCGCCGAAAGCACTGTATGACTGCACAGTAGTATGACGAAAAAGCGGCCGCTCGGCCACCCCGAACCGACCCCGTCGACCGAGGCCGGACTAGCCGTCTTCCAGCTCGGCGATCAGCCCCTGGAGGGCCACGTTCACGGCCTGGTCGCGCACCGCATCGCGCTCGCCGGCGAAGTGGCGACGCTCGGTGCGCACCCGCCCCGGGGCGCCCCAGGCCAGCCACACCATGCCCACCGGCTTCTCGGCGCTGCCGCCGCCGGGGCCGGCCACGCCGCTGATGGCCACGGCCAGATCGGCACCGCTCTCGGTGCAGGCGCCGGCCACCATGGCCTCGACCACCTCGTGGCTGACCGCCCCGCAGCGCTCGAGCAGCGCCTCGGGCACGCCCAGCAGGCGCGTCTTGGCGGCGTTGGAATAGGTCACATAGCCGGTCTCGAAGTAGCCCGAGCTGCCGGCGATCTCGGTGATGGCATTCGCCACCCCGCCGCCGGTGCAGGACTCGGCGGTGGCGACGCTCGCGCCGCGCTCGCGGCACAGCGCGCCGAGGCGCTCGGCGAGACGGCGCGTCTCGGGCGATACGGACATCGGCTTTTCTCCAGATTCTCGCATGCGGCCGGTCGCCACGGATCACGATGAGCGGGCGCCGGGGACAGATCGCAGAGGGGGTCCTATGCCAGGGATGGCATCGGTAGCGCCCACGGAAGGGTTCACAGCGCCCCCTCGCAGATCTGTCGCCGGATCAGCCCGCCGCAACGACGGCAACGCTGGCCCCGAGGTTGTCTTGATGACCCTGACGAAGGCCATCCTTGGGCGTAGAATACTGGCTTTGTCCGCGAGATGCATGGCACCTCACGCCATCCCGATATCCGCGTTTCTCACCGTCTCCACCGCCAGCCAGGGAAGCCCATGTCACAGGCCAGCACCAAGCCGCACACGCCGATGATGGCCCAGTATCTGAAGATCAAGCGCGAGCACCCCCAGGTGCTGCTGTTCTACCGCATGGGCGACTTCTACGAACTCTTCTTCGACGACGCCAAGCGCGCCGCGGCGCTGCTGGACATCACCCTGACCCAGCGCGGCCAGTCGGCCGGCCAGCCGATTCCCATGGCCGGCGTGCCCTATCACAGCGCCGAGGGCTATCTGGCGCGCCTGGTCGCCGCCGGCGAGTCGGTGGCCATCTGCGAGCAGATGGGCGACCCGGCCGCCGCCAAGGGCCCGGTGGAGCGCAAGGTGGTGCGCATCGTCACGCCCGGCACCCTCTACGACGAGGCGCTGCTCGACGCCCGCCGCGACAACCTGGTGGTGGCGATCCACCCGACCGGCGAGCGCTGGGGTCTGGCCTGGCTGGAGCTCTCCAGCGGGCGCTTCAGCGTGCTCGAGGTGGAAGGCGAGTCCGAGATGCTGGCCGAGCTGACCCGCCTCGATCCGGCCGAGCTGCTGGTGGCCGACGGCCTGAGCCTGCCGCCGTCGCTCGAGGAGCGTCGCGGCCTGCGCCGCCAGAGCGACTGGCTGTTCGATCTGGAATCGGCCACCCGCACCCTGTGCGACCAGTTCGCCGTGCAGGACCTGCGCGGCTTCGGCTGCGCCCACCTGGAGGCCGCGCTCACCGCCGCCGGGGTGCTGATCGACTACGCCCGCGACACCCAGCGCTCGCAGCTGCCCCACGTCACCGCCATCGGCGTGGAGAACCGCGACGACGCCGTGGTGATCGACGCCGCCAGCCGCCGTAACCTGGAGATCGACATCAACCTGGGCGGCGGCAGCGACAACACCCTGGCCAGCGTGCTCGACACCACCGCCACCGCCATGGGCTCGCGGCTGCTCAAGCGCTGGCTCAACCGCCCGCTGCGCGACCGCGACCAGGTCGGCGCCCGCCAGGCCGCCGTGGCCGCCCTGCTCGACCGCGACGGCTACCTGCCGCTGGGCGAGACGCTCAAGGCGATCGGCGACGTGGAGCGCATCCTGGCCCGGGTGGCGCTGTACAGCGCCCGCCCCCGCGACCTCGCCCGGCTGCGCGACGCCCTGGCGGCGCTGCCCGAGCTCGAGGCGGAACTCGCCGAGTACGACGACGGCACCGCGCTGGACGAGCTCAAGCGCCATATCCGCCCCTATCCCGCGCTCGCCGATACCCTGAGCCGCGCGCTGGTCGAGAACCCGCCGGTGGTGATCCGCGACGGCGGCGTGATCGCCGAGGGCTTCGACGCCGAGCTCGACGAGCATCGCGGCCTGGCCGAGCACGCCGGCGACTACCTGGTGCAGCTCGAGACCCGCGAGCGCGAGCGCACCGGGCTCTCCGGCCTCAAGGTCGGCTACAACCGGGTCCACGGCTACTACATCGAGATCCCCCGCGCCCAGGCCCGCGAGGCGCCGGTGGACTACATCCGCCGCCAGACGCTGAAGAACGCCGAGCGCTTCATCATCCCCGAGCTCAAGGAGTTCGAGGACAAGGCGCTGTCGGCCAAGTCCCGCGCCCTGGCCCGGGAGAAGCTGCTCTACGACGGCCTGCTCGACGACCTCAACGCCGAACTGGCGCCGCTGCAGGCCACCGGCCGCTCGCTGGCCGCGCTGGACGTGCTGGCCGCGCTGGCCGAACGCGCCCGCTCGCTGGACCTGGTCCGCCCGGCGCTGCCGGAGGCGCCGGGCCTCGACATCCGCGGCGGCCGCCACCCGGTGGTCGAGCGGGTCAGCGAGGCGCCCTTCGTGCCCAACGACATGGTGATGGACGACGAGCGGCGCATGCTGGTGATCACCGGCCCCAACATGGGCGGCAAGTCCACCTACATGCGCCAGGCGGCGCTGATCACCCTGCTCGCCCACACCGGCAGCTTCGTGCCGGCCGACAGCGCGAGCATCGGCCCGGTGGACCGCATCTTCACCCGCATCGGCTCCTCCGACGACCTGGCCGGCGGCCGCTCGACCTTCATGGTGGAGATGACCGAGACCGCCAACATCCTGCACAACGCCACCGACCACAGCCTGGTGCTGATGGACGAGATCGGCCGCGGCACCAGCACCTTCGACGGTCTGTCGCTGGCCTGGGCCAGCGCCGAGCACCTGACCCGCACCCGCGCCTTCACGCTGTTCGCCACCCACTATTTCGAGATGACCGCGCTGCCCGAGCAGGCCGCCGGGGTGGCCAACGTGCACCTGACGGCGGCGGAGCATCGCGACGGCATCGTCTTCATGCACCGGGTGGAAGACGGCCCGGCCAGCCAGAGCTACGGCCTGCAGGTCGCCCAGCTGGCCGGCGTGCCCCAGGGCGTGATCGCCCGGGCCCGGGAGAAGCTCGCCACCCTGGAGCAGCAGGAGGTCGACCAGGGCCAGCGCACGCCGAGCACATCGAACGACGCCGACACCGCGCCCCAGCAGAACGACCTGTTCGCCAGCGCGCCGCATCCGGTGGTGGAGAGCCTCTCGGGGCTGGCACTGGACGAGCTGAGCCCGCGCCAGGCGCTGGAATGGCTGTATCAGTGGCAGCAGAACCTGTAGGGCGGGGCGCCAACGGCGAGCAAGGGCGATCGTCATCGACTTGACACGCCATGGCTTGCGGGCAGCATGGCCGGCCGACTAGAATGGTTCGATCAAGTTCCACTTATTATAAAAGCAAAAGTTTTTATAACCTAATTCGACATTCAAGACCGACTGGCCGCGGCTCGCCCCGGCCCGAGGAAGGGAGACTGGCATGACATTCGTCGTCACCGAGAACTGCATCAAGTGCAAGTACACCGACTGTGTCGAGGTCTGCCCGGTGGACTGCTTCTACGAGGGGCCCAACTTCCTGGTGATTCACCCGGACGAGTGCATCGACTGCGCGCTGTGCGAGCCCGAGTGCCCGGCCGAGGCGATCTTCTCCGAGGATGAGCTGCCGGAAGGACAGGAGCAGTTCATCGAGATCAACGCCGAACTGGCGGAGACGTGGCCGAACATCGCCGAGAAGAAGGACCCGCTGCCCGACGCCGAGGAATGGGACGGCAAGACCGGCAAGGCCGAGCTGCTGGAGCGCTGAGCCTCGGACGCCGCGCCCGGGTAGCGCGCCCGAACACGACGACGCCGAATGTCTCTCGACATTCGGCGTCGTCGTTTCGTGCTGCGATGAAGGAGAACATCCAGACAAAAGAAGGCGGCCCGAAGACCGCCCGCTCCTAGCCATCCTTGAGCGGCTCCCTCCGCTCGAACTCCTAGCCTTCCCTGCCCGGAAACCGCATCCTGCGACACCGGGCTCGGCTTGAGACTGCATCCCGTGGCGTCCTGCCGGGAGAGGCTCCGCTCTCCCTTGTCCCGCTGCCCATTCTGTCAGCCCTGAAGGAGTTCTCAACCACCCCCCTCTCGCTCAGGGCACCATCCTCTCGCGCACAAACAGGAAAAATTCCCTTAAATAACAATAACATAAAAAAACCGGCGCCCGATGAGCGCCGGTTTTCCCGAGCAAAATGTCACGAATCTCGTCAGCGCCGTGTAGGCGATCTCCTACACGAAGGCCACCGACGAGCGCCGCTCACTGCCCCTTGATGGCGCTCAGGCCCGGGTAGTCGACGCGCTCACCGAGCTCCTGCTCGATCACCAGCAGACGGTTGTACTTGGCGACGCGATCGGAGCGGCACAGCGAGCCGGTCTTGATCTGACCGGCGGCGGTGCCCACGGCCAGGTCGGCGATGGTGGTGTCCTCGGTCTCGCCGCTGCGGTGGGAGATCACCGCGGTGAAGCCGGCGTCCTGGGCCATCCGGATCGCGTCCAGGGTCTCGGACAGCGAGCCAATCTGGTTGAACTTGATCAGGATCGAGTTGCCGATCTGCTCGTCGATGCCGCGCTTGAGGATGCGGGTGTTGGTGACGAAGAGATCGTCGCCGACCAGCTGGACCTTGTCGCCGATCTTGTCGGTCAGCGCCTTCCAGCCCGCCCAGTCGGACTCGTCCATGCCGTCCTCGATGGAGACGATCGGGTACTGCTCGCTGAGGTCGGCCAGGTAGTCGGCGAAGCCGGCGGCGTCGTACTGCTTGCCCTCGCCGGAGAGGTCGTAGACGCCGTCCTTGTAGAACTCGGAGGAGGCGCAGTCCAGCGCCAGGGTGATGTCGCGACCCAGCTCGTAGCCGGCGTCGGACACCGCCTCCTTGATCACCGCCAGGGCCTCGGCGTTAGACGCCAGGTTCGGCGCGAAGCCGCCCTCGTCGCCCACGGAGGTGGACAGGCCGCGGCCGGCGAGGACCTTCTTCAGGGCGTGGAAGATCTCGGCGCCCATGCGCAGGCCCTCGCGGAAGCTCGGCGCGCCTACCGGCTGGATCATGAACTCCTGGATGTCGACGTTGTTGTCGGCATGCTCGCCGCCGTTGAGGATGTTCATCATCGGCACCGGCATGCGAAACCGGCTCGGCTGACCGTAGAGCTCGGCGATGTGGGCGTAGAGCGGCGTGCCCTTGGCGTTGGCCGCGGCCTTGGCGGCGGCCAGCGACACCGCGAGGATGGCGTTGGCGCCCAGGGTGGCCTTGTTGTCGGTGCCGTCGAGCTCGAGCATGGCCTCGTCCAGGGCACGCTGGTCACGCGCGTCCATGCCGACCAGACGCTCGCGGATGACGCCGTTGGCGGCCTCCACGGCCTTCAACACGCCCTTGCCCAGATAGCGGGACTTGTCGCCATCACGCAGCTCGAGGGCCTCGCGGGAACCGGTGGAGGCTCCGCTGGGGGCACAGGCCGTGCCCACGGCACCGCTCTCCAGCCGCACCTCGGCCTGAACGGTGGGATTGCCGCGGGAATCGAGCACCTCGAGGGCGCGAACATCGACGATCTTGGTCATGTTGTCTCGTCCTTAATGAGTCAGCGTTGGGGTCAGGAAATCTCGAGCGGCGCGAAGCCCTTGACCAGCTCGTCGAGCGCCTTGAGCTGGGACAGGAAGGGCTCGAGACGATCGAGCGGCAGGGCGCAGGGGCCGTCGCACTTGGCGTTGTCTGGGTCCGGGTGGGACTCCAGGAACACCCCGGCGAGCCCCACGGCCACGCCGGCGCGGGCCAGCTCGGCGACCTGGGCGCGACGCCCGTCGGCGCTGTCGGAACGACCGCCCGGGCGCTGCAGGGCGTGGGTGACGTCGAACAGCAGCGGGTAGCCGGTCTCCTTCATCTCGCCGAAGCCGAGCATGTCGACCACCAGGTTGTTGTAGCCGAAGCTGGTGCCGCGCTCGCACAGGATCAGCCGGTCGTTGCCGGCCTCCTCGCACTTGCGCAGGATGTGGCGCATCTCGTGAGGCGCCAGGAACTGGGGCTTCTTGATGTTGATCGCCGCGTCGGTCTCGGCCATCGCCACCACCAGATCGGTCTGGCGGGCGAGGAAGGCCGGCAGCTGGATGACGTCGGCCACTTCGGCGGCGGGGGCCGCCTGCCAGGGCTCGTGCACGTCGGTGATGATCGGCACGCCGAAGCGTTCCTTCACCTCGGCGAGGATCTCGAGCCCCCGGTCGAGACCGGGGCCGCGGAAGGAATGGATGGAGCTGCGGTTGGCCTTGTCGAAGCTGGCCTTGAACACGTACGGCATGCCGAGCCGGCCGGTGACCTCGACGTAGGCCTCGGCCACCTCGAGGGCCAGCTCGCGGGATTCCAGCACGTTCATGCCGCCGAACAGCGTCAGCGGCTGGTCATTGCCGACCCGGAGGCCGGCAATGTCGATCAGGCGTTCCGGGACGGACATGACGCTCACTCCTGTGGGGTGCTCTGGGCGCGGGTGCGCGCCGCCTTGTGTTCCAGCGCCGCGTTCACGAAGCCGGTGAACAGCGGATGGCCGTCACGCGGCGTGGAGGTGAACTCCGGATGGAACTGGCAGGCCACGAACCAGGGGTGATCGGGCAGCTCGACCATCTCCACCAGCGAGCTGTCGACGCTGCGACCGGAGACCACCAGGCCGGCCTGCTCGAGGTCGGCGACGAACTGGTCGTTGACCTCGTAGCGGTGACGGTGACGCTCGACGATTTCCTCGTTGCCATAGGCCTCGCGGGCCCTGGAGCCGGCCGCCAGATGGCAGACCTGGCCGCCCAGGCGCATGGTGCCGCCCAGATCGGAGGCCTCGTCGCGCAGCTCGATCTTGCCTTCCGGGCTCAGCCACTCGGTGATCAGGCCCACCACCGGGTGCTGGGTGTCGTGGGTGAACTCGGTGGAGTTGGCGTCGGTCCAGCCGGCCACGTGGCGGGCGAACTCGATCACCGCGACCTGCATGCCGAGGCAGATGCCGAGATACGGGATGTCGTTCTCGCGGGCGAAGCGGGCCGTTTCGATCTTGCCTTCCACGCCGCGCTCGCCGAAGCCGCCGGGCACCAGGATGGCGTCCTTGCCGGCCAGGCGTTCCGGGCCATGACGCTCGATGTCCTCGGAGTCGATGTAGTCGATGTTGACCTTCACGCGGCTCTGGATGCCGGCGTGCACCAGCGCCTCGTTGAGCGACTTGTAGGCGTCGAGCAGCTCCATGTACTTGCCGACCATGGCGATGTTGATCGACTTGAGCGGATTGAGCTTGGCGTCGAGCACGCGGATCCACTCGGTCAGGTCGGCCTCGCCGGCCTCCAGGCGCAGCTTGTCGCAGACGAACTCGTCGAGGCCATGCTCGTGGAGCATCAGCGGAATGCGATAGATGGTATCGGCGTCCTGCAGCGGAATGACCGCCCGCTCCTCGACGTTGGTGAACAGCGCGATCTTGCGGCGCTCGGTCTCCTCGAGCTCGACCTCGCTGCGGCAGATCAGGATATCCGGCTGGATGCCGATCGAGCGCAGTTCCTTGACGCTGTGCTGGGTCGGCTTGGTCTTGGTCTCGCCGGCGGTCTGGATGTAGGGCACCAGGGTCAGGTGCATGAAGATCGCCCGGCTCGCGCCCAGCTCGCTGCGAATCTGACGGATCGATTCGAGGAACGGCAGCGACTCGATGTCACCCACGGTGCCACCGATCTCGACCAGCGCCACGTCGGCATCCTTGCCGCCTTCATAGACGCGGTGCTTGATCTCATCGGTGATGTGCGGAATCACCTGCACGGTGCCACCCAGGTAGTCGCCGCGGCGCTCCTTGCGCAGCACGTGCTCGTAGACGCGCCCGGTGGTGAAGTTGTTGGCCTGGCTCATCTTCGTGCGGATGAAACGCTCGTAGTGGCCGAGGTCCAGGTCGGTTTCCGCCCCATCCTCGGTGACGAACACCTCGCCATGCTGGAAGGGACTCATGGTGCCCGGATCCACATTGATGTAGGGATCGAGCTTGAGCATGGTGACCTTGAGGCCCCGTGCCTCGAGAATCGCCGCCAGCGAGGCCGACGCGATGCCCTTGCCGAGAGAGGACACAACGCCGCCGGTCACGAAGATATATCGTGTCATGGAGAACCTGTCGAAACGTGATCGGTAGGCCCGGCAGGAAGCCGCGCCAGGATGGGACGACAGGATAGCAGAGAGCGTTCCCCGGCTCAATTTGGGCTGCGCGCCGGCCGCCTCCCGCCCCACCGGCAACGAAAAACCCCGAGGCCGGCGCCTCGGGGTTGGCGTGTCGAGCGTCGCTCGGCGCTTAAGCGTCGCTCGGCGCTTAGACGTCCAGGTAGTCGAGGATGCCCTCGCCGGCCTGACGCCCCTCGTACACGGCGGTGACCACCAGGTCGGAGCCGCGCACCATGTCACCCCCGGCGAAGATCTTCTCGTTGGTGGTCTGGAAGGCGTAGGCCCCCTGCTCCGGCGCCTTGACCCGACCCTTCTCGTCGACCTGGATGCCCACGGTCTCGAACCAGGGCGCCGGGCTCGGCTGGAAGCCGAAGGCGATGACCACGGCGTCGGCCGACACCACTTCCTCGGAGCCCGGCACCACCTCGGGACGCTGGCGACCGTTCTCGTCGGGCTCGCCGAGGCGAGTGCGCACGACCTTCACGCCCTCGACCCTGTCCTCGCCGACCACCGCCACCGGCTGGCGATTGAACAGGAACTCGACGCCCTCCTCGCGGGCGTTGGCCACTTCCTTGCGCGACCCGGGCATGTTGTCCTCGTCGCGACGATAGGCACAGGTCACCGCCTCGGCGCCCTGGCGGATGGCGGTGCGGTTGCAGTCCATGGCGGTATCGCCGCCGCCGAGGACCACGACCTTCTGGCCTTCCAGCGAGACGTAGTCCGCCGGATCCTTCTCGAAGCCCAGGCAGTGGTTCACGTTGGCGATCAGGTAGTCGAGCGCCTTGTGCACGCCCGGCAGATCCTCGCCCGGGAAGCCGCCTTCCATGTACTTGTAGGTACCCATGCCGAGGAACACCGCGTCGTACTCGGCGAGCAGCCTGTCGAACGGCATGTCCTGGCCGATCTCCACGCCCAGGCAGAACTCGACGCCCATCTCCTCGAAGACGGCGCGACGACGCTCCATGACGGTCTTCTCGAGCTTGAACTCGGGGATGCCGAAGGTCAGCAGGCCGCCGATCTCGGGGTTCTTGTCGAACACCACCGGCTTGACGCCGTTGCGCACCAGGATGTCCGCGCAGCCGAGGCCGGCCGGGCCGGCGCCGATGATCGCCACCTTCTTGTCGGTCCAGGTGACCCGGGACATGTCCGGGCGCCAGCCCATGGCGAAGGCGGTGTCGGTGATGTACTTCTCCACCGAACCGATGGTCACCGCGCCGAAGCCGTCATTGAGAGTGCAGTCGCCCTCGCACAGGCGATCCTGCGGGCACACCCGGCCGCACACCTCGGGCAGCGAGTTGGTGCGGTGGGAGAGCTCGGCGGCCTCCAGGATGTTGCCCTCGCTGACCAGCTGCAGCCAGTTGGGAATGTAGTTGTGAACCGGGCACTTCCACTCGCAGTAGGGGTTGCCGCAGTGCAGGCACCGATGCGCCTGGGTCGCGGCGTCCTGCGGCTGGAACGGCTCGTAGATCTCGGCGAACTGCTTCGCCCGCGTCGACGCCGCCTTCTTCTCGGGGTCCTGGCGACCCACGTCGATGAACTGGAAGTCGTTGTTCAAACGGTTGGCCATGTTACTCGCTCCTCTCTCCAGGCTTACTCGGGACGCCGACGGGATTCATCCAGCAGGCTGGCGAGACTCGCCGCCTTGGGCTTCACCAGCCAGAAGTGACGGATGAAGTCGCTGAAGTCCTCGAGGATGTCGTGACCGCGCCGGGAGCCGGTCTCCGCGACGTATTCCTCGATGATTTCCCTCAGGTGTCGCCGATGGGCCTCCATGGCCTCGGTGTTGACGCGGTGGATTTCCACCAGTTCATGGTTGTACTTGTCGACGAAGCTGCGGTCCTCGTCCAGCACGTAGGCGAAGCCGCCGGTCATGCCGGCACCGAAGTTGACGCCGACCTCGCCGAGCACGGTGACCAGGCCGCCGGTCATGTACTCGCAGCAGTGGTCGCCGGCCCCCTCGATCACCGCCCGGGCGCCGGAGTTGCGCACCCCGAAGCGCTCGCCGGCGGTCCCCGCGGCGTACAGCGTGCCGCCGGTGGCCCCGTACAGGCAGGTGTTGCCGATGATCGCCGTCTTGTGGCTCTCGAAGCCGCTGTCGCGGGGCGGCACGATGACCACCTTGCCGCCGTTCATGCCCTTGCCGACGTAGTCGTTGGCGTCGCCCTCGAGGTAGAGGTTGAGGCCGCGGGCGTTCCACACGCCGAAGCTCTGGCCGGCCACGCCGTTGAAGCGCACGGTCAGCGGCGCATCCTCGAGGCCCGCCTCGCCGTGCTGCTTGGCGATGGTGCCGGAGATCAGCGCGCCGACGGAGCGGTCGCAGTTGGTGATCGTGAAATCGAACTCACCGCCGGACTTGTGCTCGATGGCCGACTCGAGCGCCTCGAGCACCTCCTGGTTCTTGGCGCCCGGATCGTGGGGCACGTTGCGGCTGACCTGACAGAACTGCGGCGCCTCGGCGGGCACGAAGTCGTTGGTCATCAGCGGCGACAGGTCCAGACGACGCTGGGAGTCCGTCACGCCCTCGATCGCCTCGAGCAGATCGGTGCGGCCGATCAGCTCGGTGAGCTGACGCACGCCCAGCAGGGCCATCAGCTCGCGCACCTCCTCGGCGATGAAGCGGAAGTAGTGCTTGACCATGTCGACGGTGCCGCGGAAGTGCTCGTCGCGCAGGGCCTGATGCTGGGTGGCCACGCCGGTCGCGCAGTTGTTGAGGTGGCAGATTCGCAGGTACTTGCAGCCCAGGGCGACCATCGGGGCGGTACCGAAGCCGAAGCTCTCGGCGCCGAGGATCGCCGCCTTGATCACGTCGAGGCCCGTCTTCAGGCCGCCGTCGGTCTGCAGGCGGATCTTGTCGCGCAGGCCGTTGATGCGCAGCGCCTGATGGACCTCGGGCAGGCCGAGCTCCCAGGGGCTACCGGCGTGCTTGATCGAGGTCAGCGGGCTGGCCGCGGTGCCGCCGTCATAGCCGGACACCGTGATCAGGTCGGCATAGGCCTTGGCCACGCCGGTGGCGATGGTGCCGATACCGGGCTCGGAGACCAGCTTCACCGACACCTGGGCGCTCGGATTGACCTGCTTGAGGTCGAAGATCAGCTGCGCCAGGTCCTCGATGGAGTAGATGTCGTGGTGCGGCGGCGGCGAGATCAGGGTCACGCCGGGTACCGCGTAGCGCAGCCGGGCGATCAGGCCGTTGACCTTGCCGCCGGGCAGCTGGCCGCCCTCGCCGGGCTTGGCGCCCTGGGCCACCTTGATCTGCAGCACCTCGGCGTTGGCCAGATAGGCCGGCGTGACGCCGAAGCGACCGGAGGCGATCTGCTTGATCTTGGAGCTGCGGACGGTGCCGTAGCGCGCCGGATCCTCGCCGCCCTCGCCGGAGTTGGAGCGACCGCCGGCCTCGTTCATCGCCTGCGCCAGGGCCTCGTGGGCCTCCGGCGACAGCGCGCCCAGCGACATGCCGGCGCTGTCGAAGCGCGGCAGCAGGTCCTCGATCGGCTCGACCTCGTCCAGCGGCAGCGCCGTCTCGGCGGGCTTGAGGCGCAGCAGGTCGCGGATGGTGGCCGGCTCGCGGTCGTTGACCAGGCCCGCGAACCTCTTCCACTTGGCGTAATCGCCCTCCTGCACCGCTTCCTGCAGGGCCTTGACCACGTCCGGGTTGTAGGCGTGGTACTCGTGGCCGTGGACGTACTTCATCAGGCCGCCGTGGGAGATGCTCTTGCGCGGCGACCAGGCGTCCTTGGCCCGCAGCTCCTGCTGCAACTGCAGCTCGGCGAAGCCGGTGCCCTCGATGCGCGAGGCCATGCCGGTGAAGCACAGGTCCATGACCTCGGAGGCCAGGCCCACCGCCTCGAACAGCTGGGAGCCGCGATAGGAGGCCAGGGTCGAGATGCCCATCTTGGACAGGATCTTGAACAGCCCCTTCTGCAGCCCCTTGCGATAGTTCTCGCGGGCGTCGGCCGGGTTGCCGACCAGCTCGCCGGTACGATGCATGTCGGCCATGACCTGATAGGCCAGCCACGGATAGACCGCGGTGGCGCCGACGCCGAACAGCACCGCCATCTGGTGGGCGTCGCGGGCATAGCCGGTCTCGACGATCAGGTTGACCCGCGGGCGCAGCGCCAGCCGGCCGAGATGATGGTGCACGGCACCGACCGCCAGGGCGGCGTGGATCGGCAGCTGCCCCTTCGCCACCTCGGCGTCGGACAGCACCAGCAGCACCTTGCCGTCGCGGGCGGCCTGGGCGGCCTCGTCGCACAGCGCCTGCAGCGCCCCCTTGAGCCCGATGGTCTCGGGATCGTAGGCCAGCGACAGGCTGTGGCTGTTGAAGGCCGGGTCTTCATGGTTCACCAGGGCGGTGAACTTGCGCGGCGACAGCACCGGCGTGGTCAGCACCAGGCGGTGGGCGTGATCCGGGGTCGCCTCGAAGACATTGAGTTCGGCACCGATGCAGCTCTCCAGCGACATCACGATCGACTCGCGCAGCGGGTCGATGGCCGGGTTGGTGACCTGGGCGAACTTCTGGCGGAAGTAGTCGGTCAGCAGGCGCTGCTTGCCGGACAGCACCGCCATGGGGGTGTCGTCGCCCATGGAGCCGACCGCCTCCTGGCCGCTCTCGGCCAGCGGACGCAGCACCTGGTCACGCTCCTCGAAGCTGACCTGAAACATCTTCTGTCGCACCGCCAGGGTCTCGGCATCCATGTTCTGGAAGCGGGCCAGCTCGGTCAGCGCGGACTCCAGATAGTTGGCCTCCTGCTTCAGCCAGCGCTTGTAGGGATAGGCCGACTTGAGACGCGAGTCGATGTCCTGGGTGTGCAGGACCTCGCCGGTCTGGGTGTCCACGGCCAGGATCTGGCCCGGGCCCACGCGCCCCTTGGCCACCACGTCCTCCGGCTTGTAGTCGTAGGTGCCGATCTCGGAGGCCAGGGTGATGTAGCCGTTCTTGGTGATCACCCAGCGCGCCGGACGCAGGCCGTTGCGGTCGAGCATGCAGACCGCCTGACGGCCGTCGGTCATGACCACCCCGGCCGGGCCATCCCACGGCTCCATGTGCATGGAGTTGTATTCGTAGAAGGCGCGCAGGTCGCCGTCCATGATCTCGACGTTCTGCCAGGCCGGCGGCACCATCATGCGCACCGCGCGATGCAGCTCCATGCCGCCGGTCAGCAGCACTTCCAGCATGTTGTCCATGCTCGAGGAGTCGGAGCCGGAGGTGTTGACGATCTCGTCGAGCTCGGCGATGTCGGGCAGGCGCTCGCTGACGAAGTTCTCCTTGCGGGAATTCGCCCAGCCGCGGTTGGCCTCGATGGTGTTGATCTCGCCGTTGTGGGCCAGCAGGCGGAACGGCTGGGCCAGCGGCCAGCGCGGCGCGGTGTTGGTGGAGAAGCGCTGGTGGAAGACGCAGATGGCGGTCTCCAGCCGCTCGTCGCCCAAGTCGCGGTAGAAGGCCGGCAGGTCGACCGGCATCACCAGACCCTTGTAGGAGACGACCTCGGAGGACAGCGAACTGACGTAGAAGTCCTCGTCGTCGCGCAGCGCCTGCTCGGCGCGGCGACGGGCCATGAAGAGCTCGACGTCGAAGGTGTCCGCGGCGGTGTCGCCGGGCTCGACGAACAGCTGGCGGATGCGCGGCAGGCAGTCCAGCGCCATGGGGCCGCAGACGCTCGGATCGACCGGCACGTCGCGCCAGCCCTGAACGGTCAGGCCACGGGACTCGAGCTCGCGCTCGAGGGTCGCGCGGGCGGCGGCCTCGCGGGCGTCGTCGTCGGGCAGGAAGATCGAGCCCACCGCGAAGCGGCTGCCCAGCTCCACGCCGAGCGATTCCTTGGCCACGGCGCGCATGAAGGCCTCGGGCATCTTCAGCAGCAGGCCGCAGCCGTCGCCGGTCTTGCCGTCGGCGGCGATGCCGCCGCGGTGGGTCATGCAGGTCAGCGACTCGATGGCCGTCTGCAGCAGATCGTGACTGGCCTGCCCCTCCATGTGGGCGATCAGACCGAACCCGCAGTTGTCACGAAACTCGCCGGGTTGATGAAGACCTCTGTTCATGGGCGTGCCTCAGGTATCGAAAGAGTTTTATTCGCAGTTTTTTATGGTATGCTTAGAGGTTTTTCTTCTTATTTGATGCCCGATTCGCGGCATCGAAACTGCGCGGCAAAAGGCTTCACAGAATAGCCATCCCCCCTCGACCGCGCAATGCCACGCCATCCCCAGGGCGCCAAAAACCTTCGGCAAATCCGCGACTTGCCGCAACCCTCAACGAAAAAACCACGCTAACTCAACGAGTTGCAAACGACCGACCCGAGGCATTTTCACCGCGACCCATGCATTAGACTTTAGTCTTAAATGACGTTTTCACCCCATACCGATACTGCATACCGCATACAGATTCACGCATTTCACTCGCGAAGGCGTCACCCACACCCTCGGAAACGACAACGCCCGCTGCCGGAAGCAGCGGGCGTTGATCGTGCGACATCACGAGAGCGAGCGATCACTGCCGGGGAAAGGCCTCCATCAGGGCCGCCAGGGTCTCGGGCGGCGTTTCGTCATGGATGCAGGCGTCGCCGAGTCGCCGCAGCAGGATCAGCCGCAGCCGGTCGTCGAGATTCTTCTTGTCGAGACGCATGATCGACAGGAAGTCGTCGACGCCCATGTCCGCCGGCGCCGCCAGCGGCAGCTCGGCCGCCGCCAGCACGTGCCGGGTCCGCGCCACCTCCTCGCCGGACAGCCAGCCCAGCCGCTGCGACAGCTCGGCGGCCAGCAGCATGCCGGTACCGACGGCCTCGCCGTGCAGCCAGCGGCCATAGCCCTGATGCGTCTCGATGGCGTGCCCGAAGGTATGCCCCAGGTTGAGCAGCGCCCTCACGCCCTGCTCGGTCTCGTCCTCGGCGACGATCTCGGACTTGAGGCCGCAGCTGCGCTCGATGGCCCAGGCCAGGGCCTCGGCATCGAGCGCGCGCAGCGCCGCCATGCTCGCCTCCAGCCAGGCCAGGAAGTCGGCGTCGCGGATCAGCCCGTACTTGATGACCTCGGCGAGGCCGGCGGACAGCTCGCGGGGCGGCAGGGTCGAGAGGGTGTCGGTATCGATCAGCACCGCCCGGGGCTGCCAGAAGGCGCCGATCATGTTCTTGCCGCGGGGATGGTTGACGCCGGTCTTGCCGCCCACCGAGGAATCCACCTGGGACAGCAGCGTGGTCGGCACCTGCACGAAGGCCACGCCGCGCTGGTAGCAGGCCGCGGCATAACCCGCCATGTCGCCGATCACGCCACCGCCCAGCGCCACCAGGGTGCAGCGCCGGTTGAAGCCGGCCTCGAGCAGGGCATCCCAGATGCGCTCGACGCTGGCCAGGGTCTTGGTCGCCTCGCCGTCCGGCAGCACCACCTCGCGCACCGTCAGGTCGTCGTCGAGGCCGGCCTTGAGCCGTTCCAGATAAAGCGGGGCCACCGTCTCATTGGTGACGATCATCACCTGGCGGCCGGCGAGATGCGGCCGTAGCCAGTGCGGATCGCCCAGCAGCCCGGGGCCGATATGAATGGGATAGCTTCGCTCGCCCAGGGACACCGTCAGGGTGCGCCGGGCATCGTTGGATCGCGTCATGTTCATGCCTTGCAGTGCAGGGGGTCGATCAGGCGCTCCACGCGGCGCACGATCTCGTTGACCACGGCGCGCGGGCCGCGACGATCGGTGCGCACCACCACATCGGCGGTGGCCCGGTACAGCGGATCGCGCTGCGCGAACATCTGCTCCAGCAGCTCGGCCTTGTCATCGCGCTGCAGCAGCGGACGATTGCGATCCTTGGCGGTGCGCCGCAGCTGCTGCTCGACGGTGGTGTAGAGATAGATCACCGTGCCGCTGTCGCGCAGCATGCGCCGGTTCTCCTCGCGCAGCACCGCGCCGCCGCCGGTGGCGATGACCACGCCCTCCAGCGCCGACAGCTCATCGATCATCTGGGTCTCGCGCTCGCGGAAGCCCGCCTCGCCCTCGACGTCGAAGATCCACGGGATATCGGCGCCGCAGCGATCCTGAATCTCATGATCGCTGTCGTGGAAGTCTCGGGACAGCTCGGCCGCCAGAAGGCGGCCGATGGTGCTCTTTCCGGCCCCCATGGGGCCGATCAAAATCAGATTGGGTAATGCCGGCATCAGCGAATGGCCAGGTTGTCATCCAGTATTCGGGGCGTGATGAATACCAGCAACTCTACCTTATCGTTGGAGTCCTCGGTATAGCGGAAGAGATTTCCGAGCACCGGGATGTCGCCCAGGAAGGGCGTCTTGAACAGGCTGCGCACCTGCTCGGTGGTCAGGATGCCGCCAAGCACCACGGTTTCGCCGTTGTCCACCAGCACCTGGGTCATGATCTCGTTGGTGTCGATGGCCGGGGCGCCGTTGAAGGACTGATCGGCGACGGTGTCATTGTTGATCGCCAGATCCATGATGATGCGATTGTCCGGCGTGATCTGCGGCGTCACCTCCAGCGACAGCACCGCCTCCTTGAACTCGGTATCGGTCGCCCCGCTCGAGGTCGACTCCTGATAGGGAATCTCGGTGCCCTGCTTGATGATCGCGGTGCTCTGGTTGGCGGTGATCACCCGCGGCTGGGAGATGGTCTGGCTCTTGCCCTCGCTCTCCAGCGCGCGCAGCTCCAGGTCGAGCAGCACGTCGCCGGAGAGATAGCCGAAGCTGAAGGCCGTGGACGGATTCAGCTCGTCCCCCAGATCCACGGACAGCCCGCCGCTGTCGGCGACCCCGGACGAGGCGCCGCCGGCGTTGAGACCGTTGGGCGAGCCTCCCTCGTTGTTGGACAGCCCCCAGCTGACCCCCAGCTCGCGGGTGGCGCTGTCTCGGGCGATCACGATCCGCGCCTCGATCTGCACCTGACGCACCGCCACGTCGAGGCGCTCCAGGGTATCCATGATGTTGCTGATCTGGTCGGCGGTATCCTGCAGCAGCAGGGTGTTGGTGCGCGGATCCACGGCGACGCGGCCGCGCTCGGTCAAGAGCCCGAAGCCGCTCTCGCCGCGCAGCAGCTGCGCCAGATCGTCGGCCTTGGCGTACTTGACCTGGATGTACTCGGTCTCCAGCGGCGCCAGCGTTTCCAGCTGCTCGCGGGTCTGCAGCTCCAGCTGCTCCCGGGCCGCCAGCTCCTCGGCCGGCGCCACCACGATGACGTTGCCCTCCTGCCGACTGGCCAGGCCGTGACTCTTGAGCACCAGATCCAGCGCCTGATCCCAGGGCACGTCCTGCAGGTTGAGGGTGACGCGGCCGGTGACGCTGTCGCTGGCCACCAGGTTCAACCCGGTGAAGTCGGCGATGATCGCCAGCACCGAACGCACCTCGATGTCCTGGAAGTTGAGGGTGATGCGATCGCCGGTGTAGGAAAACTGCTCGCGCGCCTGTTGCTCGCGCTGCTGGGGCGTGACCGGCTGGGCCGAGATCGTCAGCCGACGGCCACTCTGGGTCGACAGCATGGCGAAGTCGCCGCTGCCCTGGATGTCGAGCGTGACGCCGTCACGGCCGGCCCGCGGCGTGATGCGGCGCAGCGGCGTGCCGAAATCGGTGACGTCATAGACCTGGTCGAGGGAGGCCGGCAGGCGCACGCCGCTCAGCCGGGCGACGATGTCGGAGCGCCCGCTCTCGCTGACGCGCGCATCCACGCCGCCGCGATCGAAGGACACCACCACGCGTCCGGCGCCGTCCTCGCCGCGCCGGAAGTCGATGTCGGTGATGCTCGGGCCGGCCACGGCCGCCGCCGACGCGGAGACGGACGAGCCCGCGGCCGAGCCGCCGGTGGCCTCGGGCGCGGACGACGCGACGCTGCCGCCGATCGACAGCCGCAGGCGATCGCCCTGCTGGACGGTGTCGTAGGGCAGCGGCCCTTCCAGGTCGAACACCAGGCGCGTGCGGCTGCCCGCCTCCAGGGCCGTGACCCGCTCGACACCCCCGACGCCCAGCTCCTGGCGACGGCGCTCCAGGGCGCTGCGGGTCTCGATCAGATCGATGGTCAGCCGCGCCGGCTCATCGAGGCGATAGCCGCGCACCTCGGGCACGCCGCCGTCGAAGGACAGGTCGACCTCCAGGGCACCGCCGGCCCCCTGACGGTAGTCCAGGCCGGTCAGCGTCGAGGCCGCCATGACCGAGGTGGACACCACCAGCATGGCCAGGGCCGCGAGAGCTCGCATCGTCGTTTTCATGGTTCCCTTTCCCCTCCAGGCCCCGCCGTCTCCGGGCGGGCTTGCGCGTGTTGTCTAGCCGTCCAGCGCTAGCTGGGTGCTGCGTTCGATCCAGCCGCCGCGTCCGGTGGGCACGATCTCCACCAGCTGCACCGAGGCGGCGGTGATGTCGACGATGCGTCCGAAATCCGAGCCCATGTGGTCGCCGACGCGAAGCCGATGCACGTTGCCGTCCGGCGCCCGCACCAGCGCCGAGGGGGCGCCGCCCACGGTGAGCGTGCCCACCAGGTCCAGCTGGCCGAGATCATAGACCTCCAGCGGCTCCCGCGGCCGCGACGTGTCCGGCGCCAGGTCGACGTCGCCCTCCGGCAGGGTGCGACTCTCCGGCAGCCGCACCTGAAAGGGACTGCGCTGGTCGGCGAAACGGTAGTCCACGGCGTGATAGACCGGCATCGGCGGCAGCGGCTCGAGCGCCAGCTCGCCGGGATCGGCCCGCAGCGAGGCCAGTTGCTGCTCGAGATCGCCGGTATCGGCGTCCCGGCAGGCGCCGAGCGACAGCACCACCCCCAGCAGCGCCAGGCCATGCCCCCAGCTCTTCATGGCGCCTCCTCCTCGTCGGAGGCCGCTTCCGGCGGCCGATAGCTGTAGGTCCGCGCCAGCATCGACAGCTCGAGCCGCCCGCCCTCGGTCGGCTCGAGCGTGAAGTCGTGCTGGGTCACGATGCGTGGCAGATCGGCGACGGCGGCGAGGAAGGAACCGATACGGTGGTAATCGCCGCGGACCTGGATATCGAACGGGTGCTCGACGTAGAACTCCCGCTCGACGGGGGTGCGCAGGCGAATGGCGTCGATGACCAGCTGACTGTCGATGGCCGACTCGCTGATGTCGTCGATCAGCGACGGAATCTCGGGGCCGCTCGGCAGCATGCCCACCAGCACGTCCAGGCGCCCGTCCAGCGTCTCCACCTGCTCGCGCAGCATCGGCAGGTGGGCCGCCTGAGCCGCCTTGCTGCGATAGTCCCGCAGCAGGCGCGTCTCTTCCTGCCGCGCGCTCTCCAGCTCCTGGGCCTTGGGCGCCGCCAGATACCAGTAGAGACCGGCGAAGGTCAGCCCGACCATCAGCAGGCAGCAGATCAGCTGCAGCAGGAAGGGCCAGCCGCCGGCCTCCTTGATGTCCAGCTCGCCCGGCTCCACGTCCTTCAGGCGCCGCCATTCGGTCGCGAGGTTCATGGCGCCACCTCCTTGTTCCCGGTGTCGCTCCCGGTATCGTTCGCGGTGCCCGGCATGTGCTGGCCGACGCTGAGATCGAAGCGGCGCGCGCCCTCCTCGGCCTCCACCTCGGAGAGCACCGGCACGTCGAGCACCGGCGAGGCCTCGAGGGCCCGCAGCTGGGCCGAGACGCGGCGATTGTCCTCGGCCAGGCCGGTCAGGCGCAGACGGTCGCCCTGACGCTGGAGGTCGGCGTAGTACACGCCCTCCTCGAGGCTGGCCGTCAGGGCATTGAAGACATGCACGGTCTGGGGACGCTCGGCCTGCAGTTCCTGCAGCACCGCGATGCGTCGTTCCAGGGTCTCGAGCCGCGCCTCGTATTCGCTGACGGTGCGAATATCGCGATCCAGCTCCGCGGTGCGCTGGCGGATCAGCGTGTGTCGCTGCTGCTGGGTCGTCAGCTGCTGCGCGTAGTACCCGGTCACGGCATAGCCACCGCCCAGGCCGATCAGGGCGACCAGCCCCAGGGCCAGGTAGAAGCGCTTGCTGCGCCGCTGGCGCCGCGCCTCACGCCAGGGCAGAAGATTGATCTCGATGGTCATCCGCGCGCCCTCATCGCCAGCCCACAGGCCGTCAGCATGGCCGGCGCATCGCCGGACAGGGTCTGCACGTCGACCCGCGAGCTCATCTTCATGCGCCGGAAGGGATTGGCGATCACCACCTCCATCCCGGTTTCCGCCGCCAGGCGGTCGGCGAGCCCCGGCAGCACGCCGGTGCCGCCGGCCAGGATCATGCGATGCACCTCCTGCTTGCGGCCGGCCGTGTAGTAGAGCTGCAGCGAGCGCCCGACCTGTTGCACCAGGGTATCGAGGAAGGGATCGAGCACGCTGCGGCGATAGTCGTCCGGCAGCCCGCCGCGCTTCTTGGCCAGGCCGGCCTCCTCGAGGCTCAGCCCGTAGCGGTTGCGGATCTCCTCGGTCAGCGCCCGACCGCCGAAGACGGTGTCGCGGCTGTAGGTGATCCGCCCGTCGCGCAGCACGTGGAAGGCATTCATGTTGGCCCCGATATCCACCAGGGCCACGCCGCCATCCTCGGCGCCGCCGGCCGGCAGCTGGGTCGCCAGCTCGGTGTAGGCGCGCTCCATGGCGAAGGTCTCGACGTCCACCATGGACGGCGTCAGCCCCACCTGGCTGACCGCCTCGGTCAGCTGGCTGACATCCTGCTGACGACAGGCGACGAGCAGCACGTCCTGCTGATCGCCATAGCGATCGTTGAGGCCAAGCCGCTGGAAGTCGAAGGCCACCTCACTGAACGGAAAGGGAATGTGCTTGTCGGAGTCGAGCTGGATGCGAGTCTCGATCTCGTCGTCGGAGAGCGTCGCCGGCAGCATCAGCGTCTTGGTGATCGCCGCGCTGGCCGGCACGGCCACCGAGACGCGCCGACTGGTCGGCTTGGCGTGGTCCACTACGCGCTTGAGCGCATCGACCACCGCATCCATGTCGCGGATACGCCGCTCCACCACGGCGCCTTCGCGCAGCGGACGCACGGCGTAGCTCTCGATACGATAGGTCCCGCCGACCCACTTGAGTTCGATCAGCTTGACGGTGGCCGACGTGATATCGACCCCGATGAGCCCCTTGCCGGTTGCCCCGATTCGCATCTAGGTCATGCTCCCGACTGAATACCTGCGTTAAACCGCTCATAGTAGTATGGCGCCGGCATCAGCAACTGATACCAGCTGTCATCATGCTTATCCTGTAATTCGAGGCTACATGAATTTTCCTGATCTCACACGAACGGGTGTCGCCAGACGTCAACGCTGGTGGTCGCGCTGACGGCTTCCTATAATGGCCGGCGCATCTGTACCCTCGTTCGCCCCCGCCGCTTCGCACTCGTTCACAGCATGGATACCGCGTTTTCATGAAGTTCATCAGAACCCTGACCTTTTCGGCATTCTGGCTGCTGGTCTCGCTGTCCACCGCCTCGGTGCTGGCCGTGGCGGGGGCCGCCCTCTACTTCGCCCCCGGGCTGCCCGACGTCCGGCAGCTGCAGGATTTCGAACTGCAGACGCCGCTGCGCATCTTCACCCGTGACGGCAAGCTGATCGGCGAGTACGGCGAGGAGCGTCGTCAGCCGGTGGACTTCGACGAGATTCCGCAGGGCATGATCGATGCGCTGATGGCCGCCGAGGACGCCTCCTACTTCGACCACCACGGCGTCGATCCCAAGGGCCTGGCCCGCGCCGCGGTGGAACTGGTCGGCAGCGGCGGCAACATCCAGTCCGGGGGCTCCACCATCACCATGCAGGTGGCGCGCAACTATCTGCTCACCCTGGACCAGACCTTCACCCGCAAGATCCGCGAGATCCTGCTGGCGCTGCAGATGGAGCAGATCCTCAGCAAGCAGGAGATCCTCGAGCTCTACGTCAACAAGATCTTCCTCGGCCATCGCGCCTACGGCATCGCCGCCGCCGCCGAGGTCTACTACGACAAGCCGCTCGACGAGCTGAGCCTGGCCCAGCAGGCGATGATCGCCGGCCTGCCCAAGGCCCCCTCCGCCTTCAACCCGCTGGCCAACGCCGAACGCGCGCTGATCCGCCGCAACTGGATCCTGTTCCGCATGCGCGACCTCGGCTACATCGACCAGGCCGCCTACGACGAGGCCGTCCAGGCGCCGATCACCGCCAGCCGCCATCAGACCAAGGCCGAGGTCACCGCCGACTACGTGGCCGAGATGGCCCGCCAGTACGCCGTCGACCGCTTCGACGACGCCTACACCGGCGGCTATCGCATCACCACCACCCTGGACAGCGAGCTGCAGCCCCAGGCGCGCCAGGCGCTGGCCAACGGCCTGATCGCCTACGACACCCGCCACGGCTGGCGCGGCGCCGAGCAGAGCGACATTCCGCGCAGCCTGGCGGAAGCCCAGGAGAACACCGACCCCGAGGGCCTCGAGGAAGAGCTAGCCGAGTCTCCCGAGGTGATGAGCACCGCCCGCCAGGCCGCCGAGCGCAGCCAGACCGAGGTCGAGGGCATCGACGGCGACGTCAGCAACTGGCTGCAGGTGCTGGAGCGCACGCCGGTGCTGGGCCCGCTGGAGCCGGCCATCGTCGCCTCCACCGAGGGCCGCGAGATGCGCGTGCTGACCCGCGGCGGCGAGGTCCGCACCATCGCCTGGGACGGCCTCGACTGGGCTCAGCCCTATCGCAACGCCCGCTATCGCGGCGCGGCGCCGGACTCCGCCGCCGACATCGCCAGCCCCGGCGATCTGGTCCGCGTGCTGCAGCGCGAGGACGGCAGCTGGCGCCTCTCCCAGCAGCCCGATGCCCAGGGCTCGCTGGTGGTGCTCGACCCCGACACCGGCGCCATCCTAGCCCTGCAGGGCGGCTTCGACTACGACGCCAGCAAGTTCAATCGCGCACTCCAGGCGCGCCGCCAGGCGGGCTCGATCTTCAAGCCCTTCATCTACCTGGCCGGCCTGAACAGCGGCGAGGTGAATCCGGCCACCATCATCAACGACGCCCCGGTGGTGATGGAGGACGGCAGCAGCGAACTGTGGCGGCCCAACAACTCCAGCGGCGACTTCCTCGGCCCGACCCGCCTGCGTGTCGGCCTCGCCCGCTCGCGCAACCTGGTCACCATCCGCCTGCTGCAGACCCTGGGGCTCGACCGCACCATCGACTTCCTCGAGAACTTCGGCTTCCACCCCGAGCGACTGCCCCATGGCCTGTCGCTGGCGCTCGGCACCACCAGCCTGACGCCGCTGGAGATGACCCGCGGCTACGCGGTGCTGTCCAACGGCGGCTTCGCCATCGAACCCTGGCTGATCGAGAAGATCACCAGCGGCGAGGCGCAGACCGTGGTGCAGGAAGCCGATCCCATCGTGGCCTGCCGCGAGTGTGCCGCCGACCAGGAGACCGTCGAGCGTGACGGCAAGACCTATCGGGTCGCGCCGCGCGTGGTCGAGGCGGAGGCCGCCTACCTGATCCGCGACATGCTGCGCGACGTGGTCGAGCGCGGCACCGCTCGCCGCGCCCTGGCCCTCAACCGCAGCGACATCGTCGGCAAGACCGGCACCACCAACGAGCAGCGTGACGCCTGGTTCGCCGGCTTCAACACCGAGCTCGCCGCCACCGTGTGGGTCGGCAAGGACGACAACAGCTCGACCGCGGAATACGGCTCCCAGGCCGCCCTGCCGATCTGGGTCGACTTCATGGGCAAGGCCCTGGACGGGACCCCGGAGCACTGGCCCGAGCGCCCGGAGGGCGTGGTCAGCCGCCGGGTCGACCCGGATACCGGCCGCCTGCTGCACGACGACCAGTCCGGCGGCATCGAGGAGATATTCCGCGCCGACCATCTGCCCAGCTACCAGCCCCGGCGCGTCGATCAGGCCGTCGAGCAGGAAAGCGGCTCCGAGGGCACCGGCGCCTACGAAGCCATCTTCTAGATCGCCCCTTCGCCGGTGCGGCCCGCCGCCGCACCGGCCCTCCTTAACACTCACCCCCGAACCGACCGCGAGAAAGCACCATGCGCTCCAAGGTGATGTTCGCCTGCGGGCTCGGCCTGCTGATGCTGGCCGGCGATGCCACGGCCTCCCCCTTCTATGCCCCGCCCGAGCCGACGGGCGATGCCCCGCCGCTGACCGGCGAGGCCGAGCTCGGCTTCACCCATCTGCAGGGCAACACCAACAGCCAGACCCTGATCGCCAAGGGCCGCCTGGTATGGCTGGATGGCGCCTTCACCCACAGCCTGCGCGGCGAGGCCCGCCACGTCACCCAGGACGAGGAGACCAGCGCCGAGCAGTATCTGCTGGCGGCCCGCGAGCGCTACGACATCGAAGGCCCGCACTATCTTTTCGGCTTCGCCCGCTGGGAGGACGACCGCTTCAGCGGCTACGACTATCAGGCCACCGTGATCGGCGGCTACGGCCGCCAGGTGCTGGATAACGACCGCCATGTGCTGTCGCTGGAAGCCGGGCCCGGCTACCGGGTCGACAGCGTGACCGACCAGCGTACCGAGCGGCTCGGCGTGGTCTACGGCGCCATGGACTACCGCTGGCACCTCTCCGACACCGCCTCCTTCGCCCAGGAGCTGTCGCTGGAAGGCACCGATCGCAACCTCACCGCCCGCTCGCTCTCGAGCCTGACCTCGCGCCTCAACGAGCACCTGGCGCTCAAGCTCTCCTACGAGATCAAGCACAACACCCGCCCGCCCGACACCGCCGAGGCGCGCACCGACCGCATCACCAACGTCTCGCTGCTCTACGACTGGTAGGCCATCGAGGCGCTGCTTCCTGCGCCCCTCAGACGCAACGACGCCGGCCCGAGGGCCGGCGTCGTCGTTCACGCACCGCCTTGGCGATCAGCCGCCGTAGACGTCGTCCACGGTCTTGAGCGGATAGTGCGAGGGATAGGGCTTGCGCGCCACGCCGGAGTCCACCGCCGCCTGGGCCACCGCCGAGGAGACCCGCTCGAGCAGCCTCACGTCCACCGGCGTGGGCAGGATGTAGTCGCGCCCGAAGCTCATGCTCTCCGCCTCGTAGGCCTCCAGCACCGCCCGGGGCACCGGCTCGCGGGCCAGGTCCTTGAGCGCGTGCACCGCGGCGACCTTCATCTCCTCGTTGATGCGCGTCGCCCGCACGTCCAGCGCGCCGCGGAAGATGAACGGGAAGCCCAGCACGTTGTTGACCTGGTTCGGGTAGTCCGAGCGCCCGGTGGCCATGATCACGTCGGGACGCGTCTCGCGGGCCAGGTCCGGGTGAATCTCCGGATCCGGGTTGGTGCAGGCGAACACCACCGGATTGTCGGCCATCTTGCGGATGTGGTCGGCGCTCATCAGGCCGGGGCCGGACAGGCCGATGAAGACGTCGGCAGCGTCGATGGCGTCGTCCAGGGTGCGCTTGTCGGTGTCGACCGCGAACATCGCCTTGTACTGGTTGAGATCCTCGCGGCCGCTGTGGATCACGCCCTTGCGGTCCAGCATCACCAGGTTCTCGGCGCGGGCGCCGCAGGACACCAGCAGCTTCATGCAGGCGATCGCCGCAGCCCCGGCGCCGAGGCAGACGATCTTCGCCTCCTCGAGGGACTTGCCGGCGATGTCCAGGGCATTGAGCATGCCCGCCGCGGTGACGATGGCGGTGCCGTGCTGGTCGTCATGGAACACCGGGATGCTGCACTGCTCGACCAGCGCGCGCTCGATCTCGAAGCACTCCGGCGCCTTGATGTCCTCGAGGTTGATGCCGCCCCAGGTATCGACGATGCGCGCCACGGTGTCGATGAAGGCCTGCGGGCTCTCGGCGTTGACCTCCAGGTCGGTGGAGTTGATGCCGGCGAAGCGCTTGAACAGCACGCCCTTGCCCTCCATGACCGGCTTGCTGGCCAGCGCGCCCAGGTTGCCGAGCCCCAGGATGGCGCTGCCGTCGGAGATCACCGCCACCAGGTTGCCCTTGCCGGTGTAGAGATAGGCGTTCTCCGGATCCTGAGCGATCTCGCGCACCGGCTCGGCCACGCCCGGGCTGTAGGCCAGGGCGAGATCCCGGGAGGTCGCGGTGGGCTTGGTCAGCTCCACCGACAGCTTCCCGGGAATGGGCTTCGCGTGATAGTCCAGTGCCGCCTGTTTCTTCGCGTCTGTCATGCTCAGGATCCGGTCAGAGTGATGTTGAGGGTCAGCGAGATTATAAAAAAAACTTCCACTTCTCAACTTAGTAAAGTTACACAATCTAGCAACCGCTTTCGCAGACGTTCACCACCATTTATCGCAACTTATACTTGGCCGCCCTGCCATAAAGAATCCCTTATCGAGGCGGCGGCGCCGCGCGTCGGGCACGCAAAAAACCCGCCACGAGGGCGGGTTCTTTCGGATGCTGCCGAAGCCGGCGCCGGGCGCCGGCGACGCATCAACGCTTGACGGCGGCACCGAAGCGCTTGTTGAAGCGCTCGACGCGACCACCGGTGGTCGCCTGCTTCTGCTTGCCAGTGTAGAACGGGTGGCACTGAGAGCAGACGTCCAGGGACAGGTCCTGATCGCTGGTGGTGCCGACCTGGAAGGTGGCGCCGCAGGAGCAGGTGGCGTTGACCGTCTTGTAATTCGGGTGGATACCTTGTTTCATCTTGAGCCTCGCTACGCTGTATGCCGCCACCTGATCTCATGCCAGGCACCGCATACGGGTTGTCTGAACGTTCAAACCGGGCGCCGCCCCACTTAGGGTGACGCGGCGGCCGAGCATTCTAGCAGAGCCGCCTCCGGAGGCCAATTGTCCGTTTCCTCCCCCGCCGTGCTGGGCATCGCCGTTCCCTCCCCGCTTCGCCGACTGTTCGACTACCGCCCCGCCGGCGCCCCGCCGGAAGGCGGCTGGCAGCCGGGGCTGCGCGTGCGAGTGCCCTTCGGCCCGCGCCGGGTGGTCGGCGTGGTGGTGGAGTGCCGCGACGACAGCGACCTGCCGCTGGCCAGTCTCAAGCCGATCGAGGACCGCCTCGACGACGCCCCCCTGCCGGCGGACTGGCTGTGGCTGTGCCGCTTCACCGCCCGCTACTACCAGCACGCGCCCGGCGACACCCTGCATCAGGCGCTGCCCGCGCTGCTGCGCCAGGGCCGCGCCCTGGAGGCCCGCACCCGGGAGCGCTGGCAGGTCACCGAGGCCGGCGCCGGCGAGACGCCGGAGAGCCTCGGCCGGGCGCCGCGCCAGGCCGAGCTGCTGACCATGCTGCGCCAGCATCCTCAAGGACTGCTCGCCCAGGCCATCCTCGCCCAGTCGTTCACCCGCCCCCAGCTGCAGGCCCTGGAGAAGAAGGGGCTGGTCACGCGGCGCGAGGAGCCGCGCACCGGCCCCGCCGAGGCCGGCGGCCCGCTGCTGGCCGAGCCGGTGCTGCCGCTCAACCGCGAGCAGGCCGCCGCCCTGGCCGCGCTTCACGAGGGCCTCGACGCCTATCATCCCTGCCTGCTGCACGGCGTCACCGGCAGCGGCAAGACCGAGGTCTACCTGCAGCTGATCGAGGCGGTGGCCGGCCGCGGCCGCCAGGCCCTGGTGCTGGTGCCCGAGATCGGCCTGACGCCGCAGACCCTGGCGCGCTTCAAGCGCCGCTTCCGGGTGCCGGTGGTGGCGCTGCACTCGGGGCTCACCGATCACGAGCGGCTCGACGCCTGGGAAGCCGCGGCCAGCGGCCGGGCGCCGATCGTCATCGGCACCCGCTCGGCGATCTTCACGCCCCTGGCCGCCCCCGGCGCGATCATCGTCGACGAGGAACACGACGGCTCCTTCAAGCAGCAGGAGGGGCTGCGCTACCACGCCCGCGACCTGGCCGTGGCCCGCGCCCACCATCACGGCATCCCGCTGGTGCTGGGCAGCGCCACGCCGTCGCTGGAGACCCTGCACCGGGCCCAGAACGGCGACTACCGCCACCTGCGCCTGACCCAGCGCGCCAGCCGCCACGCCCCGGCGCGCCTGGAGCTGGTCGACCTGCGCGGCCGCCCCGCCGCGGCGGGCTGATTCCGCCGGTGCTCGAGGCCGTCGAGGAGACCCTGGCCGCCGGCCATCAGGTGCTGGTGTTCATCAACCGCCGCGGCTTCGCCCCGACGCTCAGCTGCCACGCCTGCGGCTGGCTCGCCGAGTGCGACCACTGCGACGCCCGCCTGACCCTGCATCGCCAGCCGCCGCTGCTGGCCTGCCACCACTGCGACCAGCGCCGCGCCCTGCCCGATGCCTGCCCCGACTGCGGCAGCGCCGACCTGCGCCCGCTGGGCAGCGGCACCGAGCGCACCGAGGAGACGCTGGCCGAGCGCTTCCCCGACGTGCCGGTGCACCGCATCGATCGCGACAGCACGAGGCGCCGCGACGCCCTGGAGCAGACCCTGACCGAGGTGCGCCGCGGCGAGCCCTGCCTGCTGGTCGGCACCCAGATGCTGGCCAAGGGCCATCACCTGCCCCACGTCACCCTGGTGGTGGTGGTCAACGCCGACGCCGGCCTCTATGCCAGCGACTTCCGCGCCCTGGAACACAGCGCCCAGCTGCTCGAGCAGGTGGCCGGCCGCGCCGGGCGCGCCGCCCATCCGGGCCGCGTGCTGGTGCAGACCATGCACGCCGACGACCCGCACCTGCGCCTGCTCTCGGCCCGCGGCTACGACGCCCTGGCCGAGCAGCTGCTGGAGGAACGCCGCGTCGCCGCCCTGCCGCCGTTCCGCTTCCTGGCGCTGCTGCGCCTGGAGGGTGCCCAGGAGGCGGCGGTCACCGAGCTAGGCGGCCGCGCCGCCGCGGCGCTGCGCGAGCACCTCGAGGCGCGCGAGCTGGACGTGGACTGCCTGGGCCCGGTGCCGGCGCCGATGGAGCGCCGCCAGAACCGCTATCACCTGCAGCTGATGCTATCCGCCGAGAAGCGCAGCCGGCTCCACGAGGCCGGCGCCTGGCTGGCCGCCTGGCTGGAAGCCGAACCGGCGGCGCGGCGGGTGCGCTGGTCGCTGGACATCGACCCCCAGACGCTGAGCTGAGGGCATCGAAGGCCCGTGGCGCGCCGGCGCCGCGGCCGGCCCGGGGTTTAAAGCCCGCGCGCAATTGTCGATAATGTGCGGCCAAATGCCCGCCGACGGGCGTTCGACCCGCCCGCGCCACAGGACATCAGATTCCCCATGAAAGACACCATCATCTCCCTGCTGGAGGGCGCCCTGGACGAACTCAAGCGCCAGGACGTCCTGCCCTCCGAGCTCGCCCCGACCATCAAGGTCGACCCGACCAAGGACAAGGCCCACGGCGACTACGCCACCAACCTGGCGCTGATGCTGGCCAAGCCCGCCGGCAGGAAGCCCCGCGAACTGGCCGAGGCGCTGGTCGAGGCGCTGCCGGCAAGCGACGCCGTGTCGAAGGTCGAGATCGCCGGCCCCGGCTTCGTCAACTTCTTCGCCGCCACCGACGCCGCGGCCCAGGTCATCCGTCGGGTGCTGGACGAAGGGGACACCTTCGGCCGCAGCCTCAGCGGCCAGGGCCAGAAGGTCCAGGTGGAGTTCGTCTCCGCCAACCCCACCGGCCCGCTGCACGTCGGCCACGGCCGCGGCGCGGCCATCGGCGACAGCATCTGCCGCCTGCTCGAGGCGGTGGGCTATGACGTCACCCGCGAGTTCTACTACAACGACGCCGGCGCCCAGATCTCCAACCTGGCGCTCTCGGTGCAGGCCCGCGTCAAGGGCATCGCCCCCGAGGACGACGGCTGGCCGGCCGACGGCTATCGCGGCGGCTACATCATCGACGTGGCCAACGGCTACCTGGCCGGCGACACCATCCACGCCGACGATCGCCACGTCACCGGCGCCGCCGACCCGGACGACCTGGACGCCATCCGCGAGTTCGCCGTGGCCTACCTGCGCCGCGAACAGGACCTCGACCTGCGCGCCTTCGGCGTCGAGTTCGATGTCTACTTCCTCGAGTCCTCGCTGTACCGCGACGGCAAGGTGGCGGCCACCGCCGAGCGCCTCGCCGAGAAGGGCCACACCTACGAGCAGGACGGCGCCACCTGGCTGCGCACCACCGACTTCGGTGATGACAAGGACCGGGTGATGCGCAAGCAGGACGGCCACTACACCTACTTCCTGCCCGACGTCGCCTATCACCTCGACAAGTGGCAGCGCGGCTTCACCACCGTGATCAACGAGCAGGGCGCCGACCACCACTCCACCGTGACCCGCGTGCGCGCCGGGCTGCAGGCGCTGGAGGCCGACATCCCCCAGGGCTGGCCCGACTACGTGCTGCACCAGATGGTGATGGTCACCCGCTCCGGCGTGGAGGTGAAGCTCTCCAAGCGCGCCGGCAGCTATGTCACCGTGCGCGACCTGATCGACGAGGTCGGCCGCGACGCCACGCGCTTCTTCCTCGCCGCGCGCCGCGCCGACTCCCAGCTGACCTTCGACATCGACCTGGCCCGCTCGCAGTCCAACGACAACCCGGTCTACTACGTGCAGTACGCCCACGCCCGCGTGTGCAGCATGCTGCGCAAGGCCGAGTCGCTCGAGCAGCCGTTCGACCACGGCCAGGCCATGGACCACCTGGCGCGCCTGGAGGCCGAGCAGGAGAAGGCGCTGATGAACCGCCTGGCCCGCTACCCGGAGGTGGTGGCCCACGCCGCCGCCAGCCGCGAGCCGCAGCAGATCGCCCAGTACCTGCTCGACCTCGCCGCCGAGTTCCACACCTGCTACAACGCCGTCAAGGTGATGGTCGAGGACGATGCCCTGCGCAACGCCCGCATGGCGCTGTTCCTGGCCGCCCGCCAGGTGCTGCGCAACGGCCTGGACCTGATGGGCGTCGGCGCCCCCGAGGAGATGTAAGCCATGGCCAGCCGCAAGCCCGCCGACAACAGCCGCAAGCGAGGCGCCACCAGCTCCCGGAAGCGCCCCGCCAAGGCACCGGCGCCGCGGCGTGGCGTGCCCGGCTGGCTATGGGGCCTGACCGGCCTGGTGGCCGGCTTTTTGATCTCGCAGCACCAGCACGGCACCGCCCCCTGGCAGGACGGCCCGGCCTCGCCGGCGCCGCTGACCGCCGGCGAGCCCCAGGGCCGGTCCGGCGGCCAGGCGCCGGCGGACGACGAGCCGCCGATGCCGACCTTCGAGTTCTACACCCTGCTGCCGGAATCCGAGGTCATCGCCCCGGGCGAGCAGGCGGCCTCCTCCACGGCCACGCCGCCCCCGCGGCCCGCCGAGGACGATGACGAGGAGGACGATTCCAGCGCCGAGTCCGTCTCGGCCGACGACCCCATCGCCCAGGTGATCGCCGCCAACAGCGCACCGGCCGAGGACACGACGCGCAACGCCGAGGACGGCAAGCGCTACGTGCTGCAGGCGGCCTCCTTCCGCCAGGCCGGCGACGCCCGGCAGCTGGCCGGCCGGCTCAAGGACTTCGGCCTGCTGGCCAACATCAGCGAGGTCCAGACCGGCAACGGCGCGACCTGGCACCGCGTCCAGGTCGGCCCCTACCAGGACCGTCGCGAGCTGTCCCGGGCCCGCGATCTGATGTCCACCCAGGGCATCGAGCCGCTGCTCATCCAGCTGCAGTGACGCGCCGCGCTTGAATTCCGGGCCCGGCGCCCACACCTCCCCAGTAGCTCATGCACGGCGCCGCCTCTCGCGGCGCCGCAGGGGAATCGCCGGCACGAGCCGGCGAGCGGCGCGACATGCCTCGCCCGCGCCCCTTGTTCCGCCATTCCAAAGTCATCGGGAGCCGAACGCTCCCACAAGGAGAGTCCCCTCCATGACCACGATCGTTTCCGTGCGTCGCGGCGACCAGGTGGCGCTGGCCGGCGACGGCCAGGTGTCGCTGGGCAACACCGTGATGAAGGGCAACGCCAGCAAGGTGCGTCGCCTCTACCGCGGCCAGGTGCTGGCCGGTTTCGCCGGCGGCACCGCCGACGCCTTCACCCTGTTCGAGCGCTTCGAGGCCCAGCTCGAGAAATACCAGGGCCATCTGACCAAGGCCGCCGTGGAGCTGGCCAAGGAATGGCGCACCGACCGCGCCCTGCGCCGCCTCGAGGCGCTGCTGGCCGTGGCCGACAAGAACGCCTCGCTGATCATCACCGGCAACGGCGACGTGGTGGAGCCCGAACGCGGCATCATCGCCATCGGCTCCGGCGGCAACTTCGCCCTGTCCGCGGCCCGCGCCCTGCTCGAGAACACCGAGCTGTCGCCCCGCGAGATCACCGAGAAATCGCTGGAGATCGCCGGCGACATCTGCGTGTTCACCAACCACAACGTCACGCTGGAAGAGCTCTGATCATGACCCAGATGACCCCGCGCGAGATCGTCCACGCCCTGGACCAGTACATCATCGGCCAGCAGGACGCCAAGCGCGCCGTGGCCGTGGCGCTACGCAACCGATGGCGCCGCATGCAGCTCGACGACGAGCTGCGCCAGGAGGTCACGCCCAAGAACATCCTGATGATCGGCCCCACCGGCGTGGGCAAGACCGAGATCGCCCGCCGCCTGGCCAAGCTGGCCCGCGCGCCCTTCATCAAGGTCGAGGCCACCAAGTTCACCGAGGTGGGCTACGTCGGCCGCGACGTCGAGTCGATCATCCGCGACCTCACCGAGGCCGCCATCAAGCTGGTCCGCGAGCAGGCCAAGGAAGAGGTCGGCCATCGCGCCGAGGACGCCGCCGAGGACCGCATCCTCGACGCCCTGCTGCCCCCGCCCCGCGGCCAGGAGAACGAGCCGCGCACCGAGAACGCCACGCGCCAGTCGTTCCGCAAGAAGCTGCGCGAGGGTCAGCTCGACGACAAGGAAATCGACATCCAGGTCACGCCCCAGGGCCAGGGCATGGACATCAACACCCCGCCGGGCATGGAGGAGATGACCAGCCAGCTGCAGAACCTGTTCTCCAGCATGGGCAAGCAGCAGACCGAGACCCGCCGGGTGGCCGTGAAGGACGCCTTCGCGCTGCTGCGCGACGAGGAGGCCGGCAAGCTGGTCAACGAGGACGACATCAAGAGCCGCGCCATCGAGGCCGTCGAGCAGCACGGCATCGTGTTCCTCGATGAGCTCGACAAGGTCGCCAAGGGCAGCGCCAACTCCAGCGGCGGCGAGGTCTCCCGCGAGGGCGTGCAGCGCGACCTGCTGCCGCTGATCGAGGGCTCCACCGTGTCCACCAAGTACGGCATGGTGAAGACCGACCACATCCTGTTCATCGCCTCCGGTGCCTTCCACCTGTCGCGCCCGTCGGACCTGATCCCCGAGCTGCAGGGCCGCCTGCCGATCCGCGTCGAGCTCGACGCCCTGACGCCGGACGACTTCAAGCGCATCCTCACCGAGCCGTCCGCGGCGCTGACGCGCCAGTACCGGGCGCTGATGGCCACCGAGGGCCTGGACGTGACCTTCACCGACGACGGCATCGCACGCATCGCCGAGATCGCCTGGAAGGTCAACGAAGGCACCGAGAACATCGGCGCCCGTCGCCTGCACACCGTGATGGAGCGCCTGCTCGAGGAGGCCTCCTACCAGGGCGGCGACCTGGGCAGCCCGCTGACCATCGACGCCGCCTACGTCGACTCCCAGCTCGGCGAGCTGGCGCTGGACGAGGACCTGTCGCGCTACATCCTCTAGGCGCGACGCGAAAAGGCGATCGCATGGGGAGGGAGGCCCGACCTCCCTCCCCCTCGCGCCCCGCATCCCTCGGACATTTCACCGGAGGTGCCCATGTCCGCCCCGATCCCCACCCGAGTGCACTACCACAAGCAGGCCCGCGAGCTGGAGCTGACCTATGAAGGCGGCGAGAGCCACCGGCTGTCGGTGGAGTACCTGCGTGTCTTCTCCCCCTCCGCCGAGGTGCGCGGTCACGGTCAGGGTCAGGAGACCCTGCAGGTCGGCAAGAAGCACGTCGGCCTGGCCAACATCACCCAGGCCGGCCGCTACGCGCTCAAGCTGCACTTCGACGACGGCCACGACAGCGGCCTCTACAGCTGGGACTACCTGCACGAGCTGATCGAGCACCGGGAGGCCAACTGGGCCGACTACCTGCAGCGACTCGAAGACGCCGGGGCCTCGCGGGAGGCGCTGGGCATCGAGATCAAGCAGCTGTAGGAATCGGCACGCTCCGGAGGCGCCGGGGATGAGTCGTCGAGGGGGTTTTTGCCATGGATGGCAAAAGTAGCGCCCATGGATGGGTTCAAAGCGCCCCTCGTGGACTCGTCGCCGGATCAGCCCCATGCAACTTCCCGGTTACAGGGGCCAGAGCAACCGCCTCCACCGTCAAGACAAGGCCCCCCGGGGGGCGCTACAATGCGGCCCAACACGCGGGGCCGTCGGCCTCGCCCCCATTGTGCAGCTGACCCGGGAGCCTCCCTCGCATGACCCCCAGCGACAAGCGCACCACACACTTCGGTTACCAGGAAGTTCCGGTCGACGAGAAGGCCTCCCGCGTGGCCGACGTCTTCCACTCGGTGGCCGCCCGCTACGACGTGATGAACGACCTGATGTCGTTCGGCATCCACCGGGTGTGGAAGCGCCTGACCATCGAACGCGCCGGCGTCCGCCCGGGTCACAGCGTGCTCGACATCGCCGGCGGCACCGGCGACCTGACGCTGAAGTTCTCGCGACTGGTCGGTCCCCGGGGGCGCGTGGTGCTGGCCGACATCAACGAATCGATGCTGCGGGTCGGCCGCGACAAGCTGCTCGATCGGGGCGTCGGCGGCAACGTCGAGTACGTCCAGGCCAACGCCGAGACCCTGCCCTTCCCGGACAACACCTTCGACTGCATCACCATCGCCTTCGGCCTGCGCAACGTCACCGACAAGGACGCCGCGCTGCGCTCCATGGCGCGGGTGCTCAAGCCCGGCGGCCGACTGCTGGTGCTGGAGTTCTCCAAGCCCGACAACGCGCTGCTGAGCCAGGCCTACGACCAGTATTCCTTCCGCCTGCTGCCGCGCATGGGCGAGCTGGTGGCCGGCGATGCCGAGAGCTACCGCTACCTCGCCGAGTCGATCCGCATGCACCCCGATCAGGAGACCCTGAAGGGCATGATGGAGGCCGCCGGCCTGGAGCGGGTCGAGTACACCAATCTCACCGGCGGCATCGTCGCCCTGCACCGCGGCATCAAGCTGTGAGGACGAGA
The DNA here is from genome assembly GCF_000265245.1 of Halomonas smyrnensis AAD6. GTDB lineage: Bacteria > Pseudomonadota > Gammaproteobacteria > Pseudomonadales > Halomonadaceae > Halomonas > Halomonas smyrnensis. The sequence goes on along the minus strand of NZ_AJKS02000001.1, from coordinate 54,851 downwards.
TGGCGCTGACACCGACCCTGCTGCTGGGCGGCCTCGAACGCAGCCTCAACGCCCTGCTGGCCCGCGACCCCGCCGCGCCCGCGCGGCTCTCCCGCCTCGCCGGCCAGCGCCTGCTGGTGCGCCTCGAGGGCTCGCCGCTGGCCGTGGCCATGGCCTACCACGCCCAGGGCGTGGACCTGATGCGCCCGGACGACGAGCCCGAGCACGCCTTCGACGCCGTCGTCGAACTCGACCCCGAGACCCTGGGCGAGCTGCTCGGCGGCGCCTCGGTGGAGCGGCTGATGTTCCAGGGCAAGCTCGCGGTACGCGGGCATATCCCCCTGCTCGAGGCGACCCGCGACCTGCTGCTCGACCTCGACCTGGACTGGGAAGGCGAGCTGGCCCACTGGCTCGGCGACGTGCCGGCCCACAGCCTGGCCGAGGGCATGCGCAGCCTCGGCCGCTGGGGCCTGCGCACTCGCCAGGAGCTGTGCGCCGACGTCTCCGAGTACGTCTTCGAGGAGGCCCGCCTGCTGCCCGGCCGCCATCAGTTCGAGGGGCTGCGCGATCACCTCACCGAGCTGGAAGTCGCCACCGACCGCCTCGAGGCGCGCCTGGAGCGCCTGCGCCGCCGCCTCATCTCGGCGGGAGACGGCGCATGATCCGGCGGCTCGCGCGCATCGCCTGGGTGGTCACCCGCTATCGCCTAGATACCCTGATCCCCCACGAGCGGCTGCCCTGGTGGCTGCGCGGCCTGCTGGCGCTGTCGCCGCTGCGGCTGGTGCCGGTGGGCCAGCGTCCGCGCGGCGAGCGGCTGCGCCTGGCGCTGGAGACCCTGGGGCCGATCTACGTCAAGTTCGGCCAGGTGCTGTCGACCCGCCGCGACCTGTTCCCCGACGACATCGGCAACGAGCTGCGCCGGCTGCAGGATCAGGTGCCGCCCTTCCCCGGCCACCTGGCCCGCGGGCTGGTCGAGGAAGAGCTTGGCATGTCGCTGGACGAGGCCTTCTCGGAGTTCTCGTCCGAGCCGCTGGCCTCGGCCTCGGTGGCCCAGGTCCACGCCGCCCGGCTGCCCGACGGCGAGCAGGTGGTGGTCAAGATCATCCGCCCCGGCATCGAACGCGTGATGCGCCAGGACATGGCGCTGATGTACCGGCTGGCCGCCGGCCTGGCGCGCATTCCCGAGGCCCGCCGGCTGCGCCCGGTGGAGGTCGTCCGCGACTACGAGTCGACCCTGTTCGACGAGCTCGACCTGACCAAGGAAGCCGCCAACACCTCCCAGCTCAAGCGCAACTTCAAGGGCTCGCCGCTGCTGTTCGTGCCGACCATCCACTGGGCGCTGACCCGCCGCCGGGTGATGGTCCAGGAGCGCATCCACGGCATCCCGGTGGCCGATCTCGAGGCCCTCGAGGCCCAGGGCACCGACCTGCGCCGGCTGGCCGAGCGCGGCGTGGAGATCTTCTTCACCCAGGTGTTCCGCGACAACTTCTTCCACGCCGACATGCACCCGGGCAACATCTTCGTGTCCCGCGAGACGCCCTGGAACCCGCAATACATCGCCATCGACTGCGGCATCGTCGGCAGCCTGACCCGCGAGGACCAGGACTACCTGGCGCGCAACCTGCTGGCCTTCTTCCATCAGGACTACTACGAGGTGGCGGCGCTGCACATCGAGTCGGGCTGGGTCAGCGAGGACACCCGGGCCAACGAGTTCGCCGCCGCGGTGCGCACCGTGTGCGAGCCGATCCTCGAGAAGCCGCTCAAGGACATCTCCTTCGGCCAGGTGCTGCTGGGCCTGTTCCAGACCGCCCGGCGCTTCAACATGGAGGTCCAGCCGCAGCTGGTGCTGTTGCAGAAGACCCTGCTCAACATCGAGGGCCTGGGGCGCCAGCTGTACCCGGACCTCGACCTCTGGGCCACCGCCAAGCCCTACCTGGAGGACTGGATGAAGGAGCGCGCCGGCACCCGCGGGCTCTGGGAGTCCATGAAGCGCCAGGCCCCCGAGCTCTCGCGACAGCTGCCGGAGCTGCCGGTGCTCGCGCACCAGGCCCTGGCCCGGGCCGAACACGGCCATCAGCAGCGCCAGCGCCAGAGCGAGGCCATCGGTGCCATCCAGCGCCGCCTCGAGGGCCAGGGCAGGCGCCAGCGCCGCCTGCGCCTGGGGCTCGTGATCGTGGCGGTGGCACTCGCCTGGCAGCCGCTGGTCCAATGGGCAGACGGCCAGCCCTGGCCGGTGCTGGGGGCGGTGGCCATCGGCGCGGCGCTGCTGGCCTGGAACTGATTCACCCACTGCAACGGAAACGTCTCATATGAGCGATATTCTCGACCGCCTCGACGAGGTCCTGACCAGCCGCCGCCAGGCCGCTCCCGACGACTCTTACGTGGCCAGCTTGCATCACAAGGGCCTGAACAAGATACTCGAGAAAGTCGGCGAGGAAGCCACCGAGACGCTGCTGGCGGCCAAGGACGCCGAACAGGGCGACGAGGCGGCGCGCCAGGCGCTGGTCGCCGAGACGACCGACCTGTGGTTCCACAGCCTGGTGATGCTGTCGCACATGGGGCTGAGCCATCGCGAGGTCCTCGACGAGCTGTCCCGACGCTTCGGTCTGTCCGGCCACGACGAAAAGGCCGCGCGGCCCCGATAAGACAACGACGCCGATCTCCGGCGCAGCAACCTGAGGTATACCCTATGTTAGGCGGCATCAGTATCTGGCAACTCCTGATCGTCCTCGGCATCATCATCCTGATCTTCGGCACCAAGAAGCTGCGCAACGTCGGCGGCGACCTCGGCGGCGCGGTCAAGGGCTTCAAGAAGGCCATGGGCGAGGAAGAGAAGAGCGACGAGGGCGACAAGCCCCAGGCCCAGGTGCGCCACGACGACGAAGGCCGGACCTACGACGTCCACGCCGAGCGCAAGGCCGAGGAATCGGAAGAGCGCAAGTAAGCCGCCATGTTCGACATCGGCTTTCTCGAACTCCTGTTCATCGGCGTGGTCGCCCTGCTGGTGCTGGGCCCCGAGCGTCTGCCCAGGGCCGCCCGCACCGCCGGGATGTGGATCGGCCGTATCAAGCGCACGGTCTCCGGCATGCAGCGCGAGATCAACGCCCAGCTCGAGGCGGAGGAGCTGCGCCAGAAGCTCAACGAGCAGCAGAAGAAGCTCGACGAGGGCCTCGACCGGGTCAAGCGCGACGTCGAACGCTCGGTGGAGACGCCCAGCGAGCGCGGCACCGGCGCCGCCCCCCGAGAACGCGCCGAGGCCACGCCCGAGCGTCGCCTCGACGATGCCCTGGGTCGCGCCCGCCGTCAGACCGATGACTCCGACGCCGACGCCCACGAGGACGCCTCTTCCCGATGAGCCAAACCGACGACTCCCAGGGGCCGGGCCATGCCCCGCTGATCGAGCATCTGGTCGAGCTGCGCTCGCGACTGCTGCGCGCGGTGATCGCGATACTGGTGATCTTCCTCGGCCTCTACGCCTTCGCCAACGACATCTACGCCTTCGTCGCCGAGCCGCTGATGGCGCTGCTGCCGGAAGGCTCGCGGATGATCGCCACCGAGGTGGCCTCGCCGTTCCTGGCGCCCTTCAAGCTGACCCTGGTGGTGGCGGTGTTCATCGCCGTGCCCTTCGTGCTGCATCAGGCCTGGGCCTTCATCGCCCCGGGGCTGTACGACAACGAGAAGGCGCTGGCGCTGCCGCTGCTGGCCTCCAGCGTGGCGCTGTTCTACGCCGGGGCCGCCTTCGCCTACTACGTGGTCTTCCCGCTGCTGTTCCAGTTCTTCACCCAGACCGGGCCGGAGGACGTGGCGGTGATGACCGACATCAACCAGTACCTCAACTTCGTGCTCAAGCTGTTCTTCGCCTTCGGCGTGGCCTTCGAGATCCCGATCGCCACCTTCCTGCTGATCCTGAGCGGGGCGACCACGGTGGAGAGCCTGTCGAAGAAGCGCCCCTACGTGGTGCTGGGCTGCTTCGTGGTGGGCATGCTGATGACCCCGCCGGACGTGGTCTCCCAGAGCCTGCTGGCGGTGCCGATGTACCTGCTCTACGAGGTCGGCCTGCTGTTCGGCCGGCTGGTGCGTCGCAGGCGCGACCGGGACGCCGCCGACGAGCAATAAGCCGCGAGCCGCACATCGCCCGGAGCAAAAGAAACCCCGAAGGCCTGGCCCTCGGGGTTTCTCGTCGCTCGGCGCTCGTGGCCCGGCGCTTACAGATCCATCATCTCGTCGATGCGATCCACCAGCTTGAAGATGCCGGTCGCCGCCTCGCCGAGGCGGGTGGCCAGCATGTAGGCCGGGGTGGTGACCACGCGGTTGTCGAAGTCGACCACGATGTCCTCCACGCCGCAGCTGCGATGCAGCCCCCCCATGCTGCTGATGGCGCCCGCCACGCCCGGGTCGTGACCGATGGTCACGGCGATGCCCGGCCCCAGCAGGCGCGGCACCATCACCGGCGCGATGCACATCAGGCCGATCGGCTTGCGATCCTCGTGGAACTCGGCCATGGCCCCCACCAGCTCCTCGTGGATCACCATGTCGGCGCCGGCCTCGGCGAAGTTGGAGAGATTCTTGGCCGCCCCGAAGCCGCCGGGCAGGATCACGGCATCGAACTCGTCGGCCTCCAGTTCGGCCAGCGGAGAGATCTCGCCGCGCGCCAGGCGCGCCGACTCGACCAGCACATTGCGGCGCTCCTCGGCCGCCTCGCCGCTGCGGTGATCGACCACGTCATGCTGGTCGATGTCCGGGGCGAAGCAGCGATAGCCGATGCCCAGCTGGTCCAGGCGCAACAGGGTCAGGGTGGTCTCGTAGATCTCAGAGCCATCCTGGACACCGCATCCCGACAGAATGACCGCCACCTGCTTGCTCATTATGCGTCTCCTTGTGCGCCCCCCGCCGGTCGTCGACGGGGCCGATGAACATGAAGCCACCACTTTAGAGAGTCCCCGTAAGCGCGACAAGGCGCGTCTTTCGGCGTCGAAGCGTGCTGATATACTCAGGACATCGCCCCCGGCGGAGGACTGTCATCATTCTGTCATTTATGGGCACCAGACTTGCCACGGCGGCCGAGCCCGGCCCCGCCTGCCCCTGATCGCCTCCCGCAACAGGCGATGCATGACGCCTCCCGGCGCCACGGGCAGGACGGCATCATGAACGATAACGCCCGGCGAGCGACGCGGCCGCCCGCGGGCCGACGACAGGGTACTTCCATGGACGATTCACGTAGCCCCGACACCTCGATCCCCTCCGAGCCCGCCGCGACAGGCGAGCCCCAGAGCGAGATGCCCGCCCCGCGCATCAACCAGACGCGCACGGGGATCAAGCCCAAGGCGCTGCCGGACCCCGAGGCCGACCTCGCCGACCCCGGGCTCTACTTCAACCGCGAGCTCTCGCACCTGCAGTTCAACGTGCGGGTGCTCGAACAGGCCCTGGACGAGGCGCACCCGCTGCTCAACCGGCTGATGTTCCTGCTGATCTTCTCCTCGAACATGGACGAGTTCTTCGAGATCCGCGTGGCCGGCCTGAAGAACCAGATCATGGTCGGCGACGCCTCCTCAGGCGCCGACGGCCGCTCGCCGCGCTCGGTGCTGAGCGAGATCTCGCAGATCGCCCACGAGCAGGTCGATCGCCAGTACCGCATCCTCAACGACACCCTGCTGCCCGCCCTCGAGGGCCAGGGCCTGCGCTTCCGCCGCCGCGGCGACTGGAGCGAGGCCCAGCGCACCTGGGTCAAGGAGTACTTCGAGAGCGAGATCATGCCGGTGATCAGTCCCATCGGCCTCGATCCCTCGCACCCCTTCCCGCGCCTGGTCAACAAGAGCCTCAACTTCATCGTCGAGCTCGAGGGCAAGGACGCCTTCGGACGCGAGGGCGGGCTGGCCATCCTGCCCGCCCCGCGCTCGCTGCCCCGGGTGATCGCCCTGCCCGACGAGCTCTGCGAGGAAGGCTTCACCGAGTACGTCTTCCTGTCGTCGATGATGCACGCCCACGCCGAGGAAGTGTTCCCCGGCATGAAGGTGAACGGCTGCTACCAGTTCCGCCTGACCCGTAACGCCGACCTCTCGGTGGACCCCGATGACGTCTCCGACCTGGCCTCGGCGCTGCGCGGCGAGCTGCTCTCGCGCCGCTACGGCAGCGGCGTGCGCCTCGAGGTCGCCAACAACTGCCCGGAAGAGCTGACCGAGTTCCTGCTCAAGCTGTTCAATCTCGAGGGGGCCGACCTCTACCGGGTCAACGGCCCGGTGAACCTGACCCGCATGATGTCGGTGCTGGGCGAGGTCGAGCGCCCGGAGCTGTGCTACCGCGCCTTCACCCCCGGCCTGCCCAAGGCGCTGCGCAAGCGCGACAGCGTGCTGCAGGCCATGGCCGAGCAGGACATCCTGCTGCACCACCCCTTCCACTCCTTCTCCCCGGTGGAGGAGATGCTGCGCGAGGCCGCCCGCGACCCCGAGGTGCTGGCCATCAAGCAGACCCTCTACCGCACTGGCGCCGACTCTCCCATCGTCAATGCCCTGGTGGAGGCCGCCGGCAACGGCAAGGAAGTCACGGTGGTGATCGAGCTGCGGGCGCGCTTCGACGAGGCCGACAACCTGGCCCTGGCCTCGCGGCTGCAGGAGGCCGGCGCCATCGTCATCTACGGCGTGATGGCCTACAAGACCCACGCCAAGATGATGCACATCGTGCGCCGCGAGAAGGGCCAGCTGCGCCACTATGCCCACCTGGGCACCGGCAACTACCACTCCAAGACCGCCAAGCTCTACACCGACTACAGCCTGCTGACCGCCAACCCGGTGCTGTGCGCCGACGTGCACAAGGTCTTCCAGCAGCTCTCGGGCATGGGCCGGGCGCGCCAGATCGAGAAGCTGCTGCACGCGCCCTTCACCCTCCACGAGCGGCTGGTGGCGATGATCGATCGCGAGGCCGAATTCGCCCGCAAGGGCAAGCGCGCCCACCTGATCATCAAGTGCAACTCGCTGACCGAGCCCAAGCTGATCCAGGCCCTCTACCGGGCCTCCCAGGCCGGCGTGGAGTGCGACCTGATCATCCGCGGCATGTGCTGCCTGCGCCCCGGCCTGCCCGGCATCTCCGAGACCATCCGGGTGCGCTCGATCATCGGCCGCTTCCTGGAGCACACCCGGGTGTTCCACTTCCACAACGACGGCAAGCCCGAGACCTGGGGCTCCAGCGCCGACTTCATGGCCCGCAACATGTTCCACCGGGTCGAGACCTGCTTCCCGCTGCTCGACAAGAAGCTGGCGGCCCAGGTGCGCAAGGACCTGGAGACCTACCTGGTCGACAACTGCCAGAGCTGGCTGCTGCAGCCCGACGGCACCTACATCAAGCAGGCCCCCGGCGACGCCGCGCCGATCAGCGCCCAGGAGACGCTGCTCTACGCCTACGCCGCCCACGCCTGACGCGATCGATCGAGGCGACAATGCAAAGCGCCTCCCCGGCCCGGCCGGGGAGGCGCTTTTGCGTGCGCGGGTGTCGCGTCGGGCTCAGGCGTCGCGCAGGCGCTCCGCGGCCGTGGTCAGCAGATGCTCGGTGGTGTCCCAGCCGATGCAGGCATCGGTGACCGAGACGCCGTGGCGCAGCGCGCCCGGCACCAGCGGCTGCTTGCCCTCGTGGAGATGGCTCTCCAGCATCAGCCCCGCCAGCGAGGCGTCGCCGGCCAGCCGCTGATTCAGCACGTCGAGCATCACCTCGCTCTGGCGGCGATGATCCTTCTGCGCATTGGCATGGCTGCAGTCGACCATCAGCCGCGGGTTCTGGCCGGCGTCCTCCAGGGTCCGGCGCGCCGCCGCCACCTGGGGCGCGCGGAAGTTGGGCTCGCCGTGGCCGCCGCGCAGCACCGCATGGGTATGCGGATTGCCGGGGGTCTCGCACACCTCGGGGCGACCGTCGGGCCCCATGGCGAAGTGCTGGTGGGGATGGGCGGCGGCGCGCATGGCATCCACCGCCACCTGCAGGTCGCCGCTGGTGGCGTTCTTGAAGCCGACCACCGCCTCCAGGCCGCTGGCCAGCTCGCGATGCAGCTGGGACTCGGTGGTGCGGGCGCCGATCGCCACCCAGCTCAGCAGGTCGTCGAGATAGGGCGCCAGCATCGGCTGCAACAGCTCGGTGGCCACGGGCAGGCCGAGGCCGGCGATCTCGCGCATCAGCGAGCGGGAGAGCTCGAGGCCGCGGGCCAGGTCGCCGCTGCCGTCCAGGTCCGGGTCGTAGGCCAGGCCCTTCCAGCCGACGGTGGTGCGCGGCTTCTCGACGTAGACCCGCATCACCGGCAGCAGGCGATCCTCGACCCGCGGCGCCAGCTCGGCCAGGCGGCGAGCGTACTCGAGGGCGGACTCGGGATCGTGGATCGAACAGGGGCCGATGACCACCAGCAGACGGTCGTCGCGCCCGGCCAGGATATCGCGGATGGCCTGGCGCTGACCCTCGATGCGGCGGGCCAGGGCCGGCTCGAGCGGCAGGGCGTGGTGGAGCTCGGCCGGCGTGGGCAGCGCGCGGGCGTCGCGGCGGGAGGCGGATTCGGCGGTGGCGGCGAGGGAAACGGGGGCATTCATGAGCATCAACTCCGTGAGCGTGAAGGTCGGGACAGGGTCATGCCACCGGAAATCCCACGGTCGGAGGTGGCGCACTGAGCCGACCGCACGTCGATAAATCGCCAGCCATAGCCGTAATAGTCCCGGCCCAGGGTGCGGAACTCGGCGTGGTGGCGATCGAATGCGGTCATGAGTGTCTCCTCGAATCTCGAATGCAGCGTGTCAGGCCAGAAACGCAGAACCCCCGGGCGGGATTGCCGTCCGGGGGTTCTGCGTGTCGGAGGCAACCCTTGGCGGGCGTGCCTCGCGGCGTCGTCCTGTGCGATCAGGACACGGCCGCCGGCACGCCGGCGCTAAACCAGTAGCCCTGCCAATAATAGGCGTCACCGACGACGGTCGCGTGACCATCGGCCATCGCCGCCGGGAAGGCGGTGATCGGGCGGCGCGGGGTCAGGGACGGGCTCGGTGTCATGGGGCGCTCGGTGTTTCGCGACGGTTCGCGTGAGGGTGATCCTGAATGTCAGGCCCCATCCTGCCCGCTAACGGGCCGGATGGCAAGGCTCAGCCGGTGGCGAACCGGATCCAGGCGATGGTGGCCGGCAGGCCGCTCATGCCGACCAGCACCGCCAGCCCCAGGAAGACGGCCAGCAGCCCGCTGTCGTCCTTGACGTCATCGTCGTGTTCGGACATGGCACCCTCCTCGCCTCGTCGGGAATACCGCCAGTCTAGGCGGAATGCCGTGCGACGGCGAGCCCTCCCCCGACGCTAGCGGAGATGGCGCCCGCCATCGACCGGCAGGGTGATGCCGGTCACGTAGCGGTTGTCGAGCAGGTAGCGCAGGCTCTGGTGGATCACGCCCGGCCCGGGGATCAGCCCCATGGCCGACTTGGAACGGGCCTTCTCGGCATAGGCCTCGTCGTCGTCCTCGTTGAGCATGATCATCGCCGGCGCGATGGCGTTGACCTGGATCGAAGGCGCGTACATGGCGGCGAACGACAGCGTCAGGTTCTCGAGCCCGGCCTTGGAGGCGGCGTAGGCGGCGTGCTTGCGCGAGCCCTTGGCGGCCACGAAGTCGGTCATGTGCACGATGTCGCGCATCGGCTCGCTGCAGGCCTCGAGCAGCTCGCGGGCGCCGAGGTTGATCAGGTACGGCGCCAGCATGTGCACCCGGAACAGCCGCTCGAAGTTCTCGCCGGCCTCGGGCCCGGCGACGTCCGGCGCCCAGTCGCTGGCGTTGTGGACGATGGCGCGCAGCGAGGACGTCTCGGCCCTGAGGCGCTCGAGGAAGTCCTCGATGCCGGCCTGGCTGTCGAAGTCGGCCTGCAGGGTGACGACGCCGCGGCGCCGCAGCGCCTCGAGGGCCTCGCGCTCGCGGCGGTAGCTGACGATCACCGGATGGCCCTCGTCGACCAGCCGCTCGGCACAGTGACGCCCCAGGCGCTGGGCGCCGCCGGTGATCAGGATCGGCGAGGCGCTCATGCCCGGCCTTCCCTCACCAGGCTGCCCACGGTGGGCACCAGCGGGTCACGCGGCGCGTAGGCGAAGACGTCGGAGAACACCCGAGAGGGCTCGAGCCCCAGCGAGGCCAGCACGTCGACGCAGGCGTAGACCATGCCCGGCGAACCGGAGAGGTAGACGTCATGGCCGGAGACATCGACGTCGTCGAGCGCCGCGCCCAGTGCCGCGTCGATGCGTCCGGCATGGCCCCGGACGCGCTCGTCGGCGAAATCGTCGCCCATGCCCTGCTCGCTGACGCCGTGGAAGGTCAGGTTCGGGTGCTGGGACGCCCACTCCCGGGCCAGGCTCTCGAGGTAGAACTCGCGACGCTCCTTGGCCGCCCACCACAGAGCGATCTCGCGCGCCGGGTCGGCGTGCAGCGCCGCCTCGACGATCGCCTTCATCTGGGCGAAGCCGGTGCCGGCGGCGACCAGCAGCAGCGGGCGAGTGCTGTCCGGGTCGAGCACGCAGTCGCCGCTCGGCAGCCGCAGGGTCAGGTGCTGCGCCTCCACCAGCAGCTCGCGCAGCCGCGCCGAGTTGGAGCGCTCCGGCCAGTGCTGGATGTGCAGCTCCAGCCGGCCGTCGCCCTCATGGGCATTGGCGATGGAGAACGGCACCCAGGTCTCGGGGTCGAGCTCCATCTCCAGATACTGGCCGGGCGCGTGGGCCATGGCCTCGGCGCGGCCTTCCAGGCGCACCCGGAAGACGTCGGGGGTGAGGTCCTCGACCTCGACGACCTGGCAGGTCAGGGTCCTTGCCGTCATGAATGCCTCTTGTGGTTATCAGGGGTATCGATGCCCAGCTCGTCCCAGCGCTCGCTGACGCGGGCCTTGACGGCCTCGTCCATGACGATGGGCGTGCCCCACTCGCGATCGGTCTCGCCGGGCCACTTGTCGGTGGCATCCAGGCCCATCTTGGAGCCCAGCCCCGCCACCGGCGAGGCGAAGTCCAGATAGTCGATGGGGGTGTTCTCCACCATCACCGTGTCCCGCGCCGGGTCCATGCGGGTGGTGATGGCCCAGATCACGTCCTGCCAGTCGCGGGCGCTGACGTCGTCGTCGAGCACCACCACGAACTTGGTGTACATGAACTGGCGCAGGAAGCTCCACACGCCCATCATCACGCGCTTGGCGTGGCCGGGATACTGCTTCTTCATGGTCACCACCGCCATGCGGTAGGAGCAGCCTTCCGGGGGCAGGTAGAAGTCGACGATCTCGGGGAACTGGCGGCGCAGGATCGGCACGAACACCTCGTTCAGCGCCAGCCCCAGCACCGCGGGCTCGTCCGGCGGACGGCCGGTGTAGGTGGAGTGATAGATGGCGTCGCGGCGCATGGTCATGCGCGTGACCGTGAACACCGGGAAGGTCTCCACCTCGTTGTAGTAGCCGGTGTGGTCGCCGTAGGGGCCTTCGGGGGCGGTGTCGTCCGGGTAGAGGAAGCCCTCGAGGATGATCTCGGCGGAGGCCGGCACCTCGAGGTCGGCGTGGCCGCACTTGACCAGCTCGGTGCGCGAGCCTCTCAAGAGCCCGGCGAAGGCGTACTCGGAGAGCGAGTCCGGCACCGGCGTCACGGCGCCGAGAATGGTCGCCGGGTCGGCGCCCAGCGCCACCGCCACGGGGAAGGGCTCGCCGGGATGCTCGCGGCACCATTCCTGGAAGTCCAGGGCGCCGCCGCGATGGGACAGCCAGCGCATGATCAGGCGATTGCGCGAGAGCTTCTGCTGGCGGTAGATGCCGAGGTTCTGGCGCGACTTGTGCGGCCCCTTGGTGATCACCAGCGGCCAGGTGACCAGCGGCGCGGCGTCGCCGGGCCAGCAGTGCTGGATCGGCAGGCGGTCGAGGTCGACGTCATCGCCCTCCAGCACCACCTCCTGCACCGGCGCGCGCTTGAGCCGCTTGGGCCCCATGCTCATCACCTGCTTGTAGACCGGCAGCTTGTCGAGGGCATCGCGGAAGCCCTTGGGCGGCTCCGGCTCCTTGAGGAAGGCCAGCAGCTCGCCGACCTCGCGCAGCGCGGTGACCGATTCCTGGCCCATGCCCAGGGCGACCCGCTTCGGCGTGCCGAACAGGTTGCCGAGCAGCGGCATGTCGTGGCCCTTGACGTTCTCGAACAGCAGCGCCGGTCCGCCGGCCCGCAGGGTGCGGTCGCAGATCTCGGTGATCTCCAGATAGGGATCCACCTCGGCGGTGATGCGCTTGAGCTCGCCCTGATCTTCCAGCGCGGCGATGAACTCGCGCAGGTCCTTGTACTTCATGCGGCCTTCCCGTTATCCCGAACGACGCAAAAGGGGCAGCATAGCATGCTGCCCCTTCGGGATGCTGCGCCTGGCCGCCATGAGCCTGACCCATGGCCTATCGAGCTCGGTCAGCTGGCCATCGGCGCGTCATGAGCGCAGCGGAGACAAGGCGAATCCGAGCGAGGGCCGCGGAGTGTACGAGCCGTACATGAGCAGGCCGAGCGAGGATTCAACGCCGTATCCGCAAGCGCAATAGCGCCGATCAGCGTCGCTTCATGGCCTCGAAGAACTCGAGGTTGGTCTTGGTATCCTTCAGGCGATCGATCAGGAACTCGGTGGCCGCGGTATCGTCCATCGGGTTGAGCAGCTTGCGCAGGATCCACATGCGCTGCATCTCGTCCTCGGAGGCGATCAGGTCCTCGCGGCGGGTGCCGGAGCGACGGATGTTGAGGGCCGGATAGACGCGCTTCTCGGCGAGCTTGCGGTCCAGGTGGGCCTCCATGTTGCCGGTGCCCTTGAACTCCTCGAAGATCACCTCGTCCATCTTGGAGCCGGTGTCGACCAGCGCCGTGGCGATGATGGTCAGGCTGCCGCCTTCCTCGATGTTGCGCGCCGCGCCGAAGAAGCGCTTGGGCTTCTCGAGGGCGTGGGCGTCGACGCCGCCGGTCAGCACCTTGCCGGAGGACGGCACCACGGTGTTGTAGGCGCGCGCCAGGCGGGTGATGGAGTCGAGCAGGATCACCACGTCCTTCTTGTGCTCGACCAGGCGCTTGGCCTTCTCGATCACCATCTCGGCGACCTGCACGTGGCGGGCCGGCGGCTCGTCGAAGGTCGAGGCCACCACCTCACCGCGCACGGTGCGCGACATCTCGGTGACCTCCTCGGGCCGCTCGTCGATCAGCAGCACGATCAGGTGACACTCGGGATTGTTGCGCGTGATCGAGGTGGCGATGTTCTGCAGCATCAGCGTCTTGCCCGCCTTGGGCGGCGAGACGAGCAGGCCGCGCTGGCCCTTGCCGATGGGGGCGGTCAGATCGATGATCCGCGCGGTGAGATCCTCGGTGGAGCCGTTGCCGATCTCCATGCGCAGCCGTTCCTGGGGGAACAGCGGCGTGAGGTTCTCGAAGAGGATCTTGTGCTTGGCGTTCTCGGGCTTGTCGAAGTTGATCTCGCTGACCTTCAACAGCGCGAAGTAACGCTCCCCTTCCTTGGGCGGACGAATCTTGCCGGAGATGGAGTCGCCCTTGCGCAGGTTGAAGCGCCGGATCTGGGAAGGCGACACATAGATGTCATCGGGGCCGGCCATGTAGGATGAGTCGGCACTGCGCAGGAAGCCGAACCCGTCCTGCAGGATTTCCAGCACGCCGTCGCCGTAGATGGCCTCGCCGCTCTTGGCGTGCTTCTTGAGGATGGCGAAGATGATGTCCTGCTTGCGGGAACGTGCCAGGTTGTCGATGCCCATCTCACGGGCGATCTCCAGGAGTTCCGGCACGGGCTTTTGCTTGAGTTCGGTAAGATTCATCGGTGTGTTCAGAAGTTGCTCGTGAAAGCCGGGCAGTCGTGCGCCGTATGGGAAAAGAGGCGAGACATTAACGCCGCGTGGATGCGTTCAGAGCCCGGACAGGCTGCCTCTCGTCGAATGCGGGTCATGGCCACGGGCGGGCAACCGCTGAGGATGCCGGGCCAGTCTCGGGAGCGAGGGAGCAGGTTCGTTTTCGCCTGAAATCAGCGCAACAGGCCATGGGCCGGGAAGAGGGCTGATTGCAGAGGGCTATCTGACGACTTGGATAAAATGACCGTGGCGTGGTTGCCATGCGCGGTCGGGAAGCATTCGGAACAGGCGAACGCCCCGATACTAGTCAAGGGTGACGGGAAACGCAATACCCGCGCCGGCCCCGCCCCGGCGCGATTGACAAGCCCGATGGACGACCGCAACCTTTTGGCCAGTCTCCCTGAAGGACCCGCCATGACCGCGCCTACGGACCGGCACGACGCCGATGCCAGCGAGCCCGAGCTCGCCCCCCGCCGACTCGCCGCCATCGATCTCGGCTCGAACAGCTTTCACCTGCTGGTGGCCAACTATCGGGACGACCGCCTGCAGGTCGTCGCCCGCCAGGGCGACAAGGTCCAGCTGGCCGCGGGCCTCGGCGACGACGGCTGCCTCACCGAGGAGGCCATGACCCGGGCACTGGACTGCCTGGCCCGCTTCGCCCCCTTCCTCGAGGGCATCGCCCCGCAGGACCGGCGGGTGGTCGGCACCAACGCCCTGCGCGACGCCGACAACAGCCAGGCATTCATCGATCGCGCCGAGGCCCTGCTCGGCACCCGCATCGAGATCATCGCCGGCCGCGAGGAGGCCCGCCTGGTCTACCTCGGCGCCGCCCACGCCGTGGCCGAGGACGGTCGGCGGCTGATCGTCGACATCGGCGGCGGCTCCACCGAGTTCATCATCGGCGAACACTTCGAGCCCCAGGCCCTGGAGAGCCTGAGCATGGGCTGCGTGACCTTCACCCGACGCTTCTTCGACGGCGGCGAGATCACCGAGAAGCGCATGCGCCGCGCCGAACTGGCCGCGCTGTCCGAGCTCGCCAACATCAAGAAGCCCTTCCAGAAGCTCGGCTGGAGCGACCCGGTCGGCTCCAGCGGCACCATCAAGGCCGCCGCGGCGGTGATCGCCGCCGCCGGCAAGTCGCCCGAGGGCGTGATCACCCGCCAGGGCCTCGCCGACCTGCGCAAGCGATTGCTCAAGTGCAAGCGCCTGGACAAGGTCGCCATGGACGGCCTCAAGGACGACCGTGCCCGGGTCTTCCCCGCCGGCATCGCCATCCTCGGCGCCATCTTCGAGGCCTTCGACCTGGAGGAGATGCGCTATTCCGACGGCGCCCTGCGCGAGGGCGTGCTCTACGACCTGGCCGGCCGCAACAGCCCCGAGGACTCGCGGCTCAAGACGCTGTCCAACCTCCAGCGCATCTACGGCGTCGACGCCCGCCAGGCCGACAACGTCGCCGCCACGGCGCTGGCGCTGTTCGCGCAGGTGCGCGAGGCCTGGCGGCTGGACGAGGATCAGGCGCGCTTCCTGGAGTGGGCCAGCCGGCTCCACGAGGTCGGCCTGGCGATCTCCCACAGCCAGTTCCATCGCCACGGCGCCTACCTGCTGGAGCACTCCGACCTGGCCGGCTTCTCGCGCCCCGACCAGCGCCAGCTGGCCTTCCTGGTCCGCGCCCACCGGCGCAAGTTCCCGCTCAAGGAGTGGCAGGCGCTGCCCGCCACCGAGCGTCCCGCCATGTCGCGGCTAGCCCGGCTGCTGCGCCTGGCGGTGATCCTCAACCACTCGCGTCCGGAACAGCCGCCCGACACGCCGACGCTGGCGGCCGACGGCGAGACCAGCCTGCGGCTCGGCCTGGTGGAAGAACAGGAACCCAGCCTGCTGCTCGCCGATCTGGAGCAGGAGGTCGGCTACCAGCAGGCCGCCGAGCTGACGCTGATCCTCGACGCCGACTGACCCTGGACGCCGGCCGAGCCCGCTCAGCCGCTGCGCCAGCCCTCGGCGCAGGCCAGCCAGCCCGAGGGCCGCCCCACCGCGACCACGTCATCGCCACGCCAGGCGACGATCAGCCCGCCCCGCTCCCAGGGCGGCAGCCCCCACTCCTGCAGCAGGCGCTTGAGATCGCGGCGTCCCCGGCCCGTCAGGCGCAGCCGCTCGCCGCCCAGCCGCGGCGCCAGCGTCAGCCTGACCGGCTCCCCGTCCTCGCGAAGCAGCCCGCTCGCCAGCGGCCCCAGCGGCGTGGACAACGGCACGCGGCCGTCCCAGGCGGCCCGCCATTCGGCCGGCAGCGACACGACCGGCGCCAGCAGATACAGGCGCCCGCGCCAGACCCGCGCCTCGGCGCCCGCCCAGACGATGCGCACCTCGGCGTCGTCGCGCGCCTCGAGCTGGTCGAGCAGGGTCGAGAGGCGGGCGGCCGGCGGCCGCGGCAGCCCCCGTCGCTCGAGGCAGTGGCGGATCAGCAGCCGACGGCGCGGGACAGAGAGCCCGAGCAGGGCCTCGCAGGAAAGACGCGCGGGATCGCCGCCGAGTCGCGCCAGGTCCTCGGCGGCGAACTCCTCGAGCAGGCCGTCGGCCTCGCCGGCCAGCGCCGCGCTGCGCGAGAGCGCCGCCGTGGCGTCCGGCCAGCGCTCGGCCAGCCGCGGCAGCGCCCGGTGGCGCAGGAAGTTGCGGTCCAGGGCGGTGTCGACGTTGCTCGGGTCCTCGACCCAGGCGAGGCCCAGGCGCCCGGCTTCGGCCTCCAGCGCCGCGCGGGAAGCGTCGAGCAGCGGGCGGACGAGGCGACGCCCGTCGAGGTCGCGCATCGGCGGCATGGCCGCGAGGCCGCGGGGGCCGGCGCCTCTAAGCGCGGCCAGCAGGAGGGTCTCGGCCTGATCGTCGCGATGCTGGGCCAGCCACAGGGTCTCGCCGGCGCCGACGCGGCGGGCGAAGGCCGCATGGCGCGCGGCCCGCGCCTCGCCCTCGAGCCCCCGCCCCGCCGAGGCATCGACCGCGACGCGCTCGACGAACAGCGGCACCCCGAGCCAGGCGCACAGCCGCCGGCAGTGACGCTCGAAGTCGTCGGCGGCGGCCTGCAGGCCGTGATGCACGTGCAGCGCCCGCAGCGGACGCGGATGACGCCGGCAGGCGTCGGCGGCCAGGGTCAGCAGCAGCGCGGAATCGAGCCCGCCGGAGAGCGCCACCCAGACGCCGCGCCCCGGCGGGGTCTGGGCCAGGGCGCTGTCGATCGTGGCTTGCAGGGAAGAAGACGCGAGGCTCATGGGCAGGAAAATGACTCAGAGGAAGCAGGGTGTGCCACCACCAAGGTGGCGAGACGGCATCCACCGAGTTCTCGGCCTCTTCGAGCGACGATCTGGCTAGGCGGAGAAGACCGAAGCCGCGGAGTTTACTTGCGGCTAAATGAGCAGGATGAGGTCTTCTCCAACACCGCCAGATCGAGCGCAGAAAGGCCCGATATCAGACGGGGGCGCCGTAGCTCATCAGGCGCTTGTACCGCCGCTCGAGCAGGTCGTCGGTCTCCATGCCCTCGAGGCGCTCGAGGCTCTCGGTCAGCGCGGTACGGATGCGCTCGGCGGTGTCCACCGGCTTGCGGTGCGCGCCGCCCAGCGGCTCGGGGATCAGGGTATCGACGAAGCCCAGCTCCTTGAGGCGCTCGGCGGTGATGCCCATGGCCTGGGCGGCCTCGGAGGCCTTCTCGGCGCTCTTCCACAGGATGGAGGCGCAGCCCTCGGGCGAGATCACCGAGTAGGTGGAGTACTGCAGCATGGCCAGCTCGTCGCATACGCCGATGGCCAGCGCGCCGCCGGAGCCGCCCTCGCCCACCACGGTGGAGACGATCGGGGTCTTGAGCCGCGACATCACCGCCAGGTTGTAGGCGATGGCCTCGGACTGGCCGCGTTCCTCGGCGTCGATGCCCGGATAGGCGCCCGGGGTGTCGATGAAGGTCAGCACCGGCATCCTGAAGCGCTCGGCCATCTCCATCAGTCGGCAGGCCTTGCGGTAGCCCTCGGGGCGCGGCATGCCGAAGTTGCGACGCACCTTCTCCTTGACGTCACGGCCCTTCTGGTGGCCGATGACCATCACCGGCTTGTCGTTCAGCCGCGCCACGCCGCCGACCAGGGCGGCGTCGTCGGCGAAGTTGCGATCACCGTGCAGCTCGTCGAAGTCGGTGAAGACGTGCTCGAGGTAGTCGAGCGTGTAGGGGCGCTGCGGATGGCGCGACAGCTGTGACACCTGCCAGGCGGTCAGATCCTTGAAGATCGACTCGGTGAGCTTGCGACTCTTCTCCTCGAGCCGACCGATCTCGTCGCTCAGATTGACCTGGCTGTCGTTGCCGACCAGGCGCAGCTCCTCGATCTTGGCCTGAAGCTCGGCGATGGGCTGTTCGAAGTCTAGGTAGTTGGGGTTCATGGGATAGCCTTGTCTCGTCGGCCGAAGGGGCGACCGGGGGGAAGCGTCAAACGGCGTTCATTATCGCACCCTGACACGCCCACGCAAGGCGAGCCAGGGTGCCTGCACATTGTCGGAGCGACGCGAATCAACGGTAGCGCAGGCGCACGCCGTCCTGGCCCTCGACCTCGCGCAGGGCGATCAGCAGCTCGTCGGAGGGCGTGACCCGCCACTCCTCGGCCAGCTCCAGCCAGCCGCTGGCCGCGGCGCTGCGGTAGCGCAGCCGTACCGGCAGGCCCTCGTCGCTGCGATAGGGGGCGAGGCTGTCGCGCAGGCTGTCCACCAGCCGGCCGTTGGCGCGCTCGCCGTCCAGCGCCAGCTCCACCGCCTGGCCGTAGCGGGTGCGAGCGTCGACCATCGGCGTGATCTCCTTGCCGCGCAGGCGCAGGCCACCCGAGTAGTCATCGCTCTGTACCTCGCCCTCGACGATCAGCACCTGATCGGTGTCCAGGCGGCTGCGCACCTGGTCGAACAGCTCGCCGAACAGCGAGGCCTCGATGCGGCCGGTGCGGTCGTCCAGGGTGACGAAGGCCATGGTGTCGCCGCGCTTGGACTTCATGGTGCGCATGCCGACCACCAGCCCGGCCACGCGCTGGGGCTCTCGCGACGGCTTGAGGTCGCCGATACGGGTGGAGACGAAGCGCTCGAGCTCCTTCTCGTACTCGTCGATGGGGTGGCCGGTCAGATACAGCCCGAGGGTGTCCTTCTCGCCGCCCAGGCGTTCCTTGTCGGTCCAGTCGCGGGCGCCGCGATAGTCGGCATAGACGTCAGTGTCTTCCTCTTCATCGGAGGCGGCGAAGGCCTCGCCGAACATGTCCATCATGCCCAGGTTCTGGTTGGCCTGGTTCTGGGCCGCGGCCTTGAGCGCGGCTTCCAGCGAGGCGGCCATCACCGCGCGGCTCGGCCCCAGGTTGTCCAGCGCCCCGGAGCGGATCAGCGCCTCCAGGGTGCGCTTGTTCATGCGCTTGGGATCGACCCGCTTGCAGAAATCGAACAGGTCGCGGAAGGCGCCGCCCTCCTCCCGGGCCTCGACGATGGCGCCGATGGGGCCCTCGCCGACGCCGCGGATGGCGCCCAGGCCGTAGACCACCCGACCCTCGTCATCGACGGTGAACTTGTAGCCGCCGACGTTGACGTCCGGCGGCGTCACCGTGAGCCCGATGTGGCGGCACTCCTCGATCAGCGGCACCACCTTGTCGAGGTTGTCCATCTCGGTGGACATCACCGCCGCCATGAAGGGCCCGGGATAGTGTGCCTTGAGCCAGGCGGTCTGGTAGGACACCAGGCCGTAGGCCGCCGAGTGCGACTTGTTGAAGCCGTAACCGGCGAACTTCTCCACCAGGTCGAAGATGTTGCCGGCCAGATCCTTGTCGATGCCGTTCTCGGCGCAGCCCTCCATGAAGCCGGCGCGCTGCTTGGCCATCTCCTCGGGCTTCTTCTTGCCCATGGCGCGGCGCAGCATGTCGGCCTGACCCAGGCTGTAGCCGGCCATCACCTGGGCGATCTGCATCACCTGCTCCTGATACAGGATGATGCCGTAGGTGGGCTCGAGCACCGGCTTGAGCAGCTCGTGCTGGTAGTCCGGGTGCGGATAGGCAACCTCGGCCCGGCCGTGCTTGCGGTTGATGAAGTCGTCGACCATGCCCGACTGCAGGGGCCCCGGCCGGAACAGCGCCACCAGGGCGATCATGTCCTCCAGCGAGTCCGGCAGCAGGCGCTTGATCAGCTCCTTCATGCCGCGGGATTCGAGCTGGAACACGGCCGTGGTCTCGGCCTTCTTGAGCATCTCGAAGGTCGGCTTGTCGTCCAGCGGGATGGCGTCGATGTTGAGCGGCCCCAGCCCTTCCTTGACGCGCACCTTGTCGACCATCTCCAGCGCCCAGTCGATGATGGTCAGGGTACGCAGCCCCAGGAAGTCGAACTTGACCAGCCCGGCGTCCTCGATGTCGTTCTTGTCGTACTGCACGCGCAGGCCGCTGCCGTCCTCGTCGCAGATCAGCGGCGAGAAGTCGGTGAGCTTGGTCGGCGCGATCACCACGCCGCCGGCATGCTTGCCGGTGCCGCGGGTGATGCCCTCGAGCTTCACCGCCATGTCCCAGATCTCCTGGGCCTCCTCGTCGGCGTCGAGGAACTCCTTGAGCTGGGGCTCGTCCTCGATGGCCTTGGCCAGCGTCATGCCGACCTCGAAGGGAATCAGCTTGGAGAGCTTGTCGCCCAGCGAGTAGGGCTTGCCCTGGGCGCGGGCCACGTCGCGCACGACGGCCTTGGCGGCCATGGTGCCGAAGGTGACGATCTGCGAGACGGCGTCGCGGCCGTAGCGCTCGGCCACGTAGTCGATCACCCGGTCGCGCTTCTCCATGCAGAAGTCGACGTCGAAGTCGGGCATCGAGACACGCTCGGGGTTGAGGAAGCGCTCGAACAGCAGGTCGTACTCGAGCGGGTCCAGGTCGGTGATCTTCTGCGCGTAGGCCACCAGCGAGCCGGCACCGGAGCCCCGCCCCGGGCCGACGGGGACGTCGTTGTCCTTGGCCCACTGGATGAAGTCCATCACGATCAGGAAGTAGCCCGGGAAGCCCATCTGCAGGATGATGTCGAGCTCGAAGTCGAGCCGCTGGCGGTAGCGGGCATCGATCTCGGCGTACTCGTCGCCGTCGCGGGGATACCTTTCCACCGGGTAGAGGAAGTCCAGGCGCTCGGTCAGGCCGTCGTGGGAGATCTTGCGGAAGAACTCGTCCTGGGTCATGCCCTCGGGGATGCCGTATTCCGGCAGGAAGATCTCGCCCAGGCGCACGTCGACGTTGCAGCGCGCGGCGATCATCACGCTGTTTTCCAGCGCCTCGGGGAGGTCCGAGAACAGCTCGGCCATCTCCTCGGGGCTCTTGAAGTACTGCTCCTCGGTGTAGCGACGCTCGCGGCGCGGGTCGTCCAGCGCCTTGCCCTCGCCGATCGAGACCCGGGTCTCGTGGGCCCAGAAGTCCTCGCGCTCGAGGAAGCGCACGTCGTTGGTGGCCACCACCGGGGTGCCGGTCTCGACGGCCAGATCCACCGAGAGGTGCACGCACTCCTCCTCCAGCGGCCGGCCGGTGCGGGTCAGCTCCAGGTAGTAGCGCCCGGGGAAGGCGGCCTGCCATTCGTCGAGCAGGGCCCGGGCCTCGGCGTGGTGATCGGTCAGCAGGTGACGGCCGACGTCGCCCTCACGCCCGCCGGACAGGGCGATCAGCCCCTCGCTCTGCTCGAGCACCCAGTTCCGCTCCAGCAGCGCCATGCCGTCCTTCTGCCCCTCGACCCAGCCCCGCGAGATCAGCTCGGTGAGGTTGCGATAGCCCACATCGTTCATGGCCAGCAGCGTCAGGCGATAGGGATGGGCCTCGTCGTGGGGGTTGGCGAGCCAGAAGTCGCCGCCGATGATCGGCTTGAGGCCGGCCCCCTGGGCGCCGCCGTAGAACTTGACCAGGGCGAAGAGGTTGGCCTCGTCGGTGAGCGCCAGCGCCGGCACACCCTGGCTGCCCGCCGCCTTGATCAGCGGCTTGAGACGCACCAGGCCATCGACCAGGGAGAATTCGCTGTGCACACGGAGATGAACGAAGGGAGCGGTCATGGCGGACTCGGGCTTGATGATGGAAATGGGTCGACGCTGTCTGTCACGGCGTCAGAAAGCAAGCAGGCGTCAGGCCTCCGAGGAGGCGCTGTGAACCCCTCCCTGGGCGCTACCGACGCCATCCCTGGCGTAGGACCTCCTCTGCGGCCTGCCCCCTGCGCGACGGGATGTGGACAAGTTAGAGCAGGTTCAGCTGGCGCTTGACGGGCGCGAAGGAGCGACGGTGCTCGGGCAGCGCGCCGAGGCGCGTCAGGGCGGCCAGGTGCTCGGGCGTCGGGTAGCCCTTGTGGCGGGCGAAGCCATAGTCGGGATGGCGCGCGTCCAGCGCCAGCATGTCGGCGTCGCGGGCCACCTTGGCCAGTATCGAGGCCGCGGCGATCGCCGGATGACGCGCATCGCCCTTCACCACCGCCTGGCCCGGCACATGATGCCCGGGGAGCCGATTACCGTCCACCAGCAGATATTCCGCGGCCGGCGACAGCGCATCGATGGCGCGCCGCATGGCCAGGTGCGTGGCGTGATAGATGTTCAGGCCATCGATCTCGTCGGGGCTGGCCTCGGCCACGGCGAAGGCCAGCGCCCGCTCGCGGATCCGGGCGTCCAGCGCCTCGCGGCGCCTGGCGGTCAGCTTCTTGGAGTCGGTCAGCCCGTCGATCGGCGCGGCCGGATCGAGGATCACCGCGGCGGCCATCACCGGGCCGACCAGCGGGCCGCGCCCGACCTCGTCGACCCCGGCCAGGTGCGTGCCGCGATAGTCGACGACCAGCGGCGGGAAGTCCTCGGCCTTCATGCGCCCTCCTCCAGCGCCTCGGGCGCCACCGAGGCCGGCAGCGCGCGGCGCGCCACCAGCGCCTCGACGGCGTCCACCGCGCGGCGGCTGGCGTCGCGCTGCAGCCCTTCGTGCATGGCCGCGAAGCGCGCCTCGAGGGCGTGGCGCGCCTCGGCGTCGTCGAGCAGTGAGGCGAGCTCGGCGGCGATGCCCTCGGGGCTAGCGTCGTCCTGGATCAGCTCCGGCACCAGCGCCTCCCGGGCGATCAGGTTGGGCAGCGAGATCCATTCGGTCTTGACCAGCCGCCTGGCCAGCCAGTGGGTCATCGGCGCCATGCGGTAGGCCACCACCATGGCGCGGTGGCACAGCATGGCCTCCAGCGCCGCGGTGCCGGAGGCCAGCAGCACGGCATCGGCGGCCACCATGGCCTCGCGGGACTGGCCATCGACCAGGGTCACCCGCTCGCGCAGCGTCTCGCGGCCCTCGAGCAGCGCCTCCAGCTCGGCGCGCCGCGCCGGGGTCGCGGCGGGAATCACCACCCGCAGCGCGTCGCGCTCGCGACACAGCCGTTCGGCGGTATCGAGGAAGGTCGCGCCCAGGAAGCGGATCTCGTTGGCCCGGGAGCCGGGCAGCACGGCCAGCAGCGGCGCCGCGTCGGACACGCCCCGGGCGGGCAGGCCGAGCGCCTCGCGAGCCTCGCCGCGGTCGTTGACCAGCGGCAGCTCGTCGGCCAGCGGATGGCCGACGAAGGCCACCGGCACCCGGTGGCGGGCGTAGAAGGCGGCCTCGAAGGGCAGGAAGGTCAGCATGGCATCCACCGAGCGGGCGATGCCCTTGACCCGCCCCTGGCGCCAGGCCCACACGGAGGGGCTGACGTAGTGGGCGGTGGTCAGGCCGGCCTCGCGCAGCTGGCGCTCGAGCCCGAGGTTGAAGTCCGGCGCGTCGATGCCGATCACGATGTCGGGCCGCCAGTCGAGGGCGTCCTGGCGCAGGGTGCGGCGCACGCGCACCAGGCCCGGCAGGTGCTTGAGCACCTCGACCAGCCCCATCACCGAGAGGGTCTCGAGCGGGAAGCGGCTGTCGATGCCCTGCTCGATCATGCGCGGCCCGCCGATGCCCCGGAACTCGACGCCCGGGTGGCGGGCCTTGAGCTCGCGCATCAGGCCGGCGCCGAGGATGTCGCCGGAGAGCTCGCCGGCCACCAGGTAGACGCGCGCGATCGTCATGGCGTCAGCGCACGATGCCGCGGGTCGAGGCCTCGATGGAGGCGACGAACGCCTCGGTTTCCGGCAGCGCGTACTGGGTGCGGATCTCGGTCAGCGCCTGCTCCACGGTCAGGCCCTGGCGATAGACCAGCTTGTAGGCCTCGCCCAGGGCGCGGATCGCCTCGTTGGAGAAGCCGCGGCGGCGCAGGCCGATGAGGTTGAGGCCGTGGGCCGCGGCGGGATTGCCGTTGATCATCACGTAGGCCGGGGTGTCCTTGGTGATGATCGAGCCGCCGCCGGCCATGGCATGGTCGCCGAAGTGGCAAAACTGGTGGATCGCCGACAGGCCGCCGATGATCGCGAAGTCACCCAGCTTGACGTGGCCGGCCAGGGTCACCTGGTTGGCCAGGATGCAGTCGTCGCCGATCACGCAGTCGTGGCCGACGTGGACGTAGGCCATGAACAGGTTGCGCGAGCCGATGGTGGTCTCGCCGCGATCCTGGACGGTGCCGCGGTGCAGGGTCACGCCCTCGCGCACGACGTTGTCGTCGCCCATCACCAGGCGGGTGGGCTCGCCGGCGTACTTCTTGTCCTGGCACTCCTCGCCGACCGAGGCGAACTGGAAGATCCGGTTGCGCTCGCCGATCAGCGTCGGGCCCTGGATCACCACATGGGGGCCGATGCGCGAGCCGGCACCGATCTCGACGTCGGCGCCGATCACGCTGAAGGGGCCGACCTCGACGTCATCGGCCAGGCGCGCGGCCGGATCTACGATGGCGGTGGGATGAATCAAGCGACCTTCCTCTCGGCACAGGTGATCTCGGCCTCGCAGGCGACCTCGCCGGCCACGCTGGCCTTGCACTGAAACTTCCAGATACCGCGCTTCTCGCGGATCACGTCGGCGCGCAGTTCCAGCTGGTCGCCGGGCATCACCGGGCGCTTGAAGCGGACGTTGTCGCTGCCCACGAGGTAGTAGACGTAACCGTCGGCGGGCAGCTTGTTGACCGTCTTGAAGCCGAGGATGCCGCAGGCCTGGGCCAGCGCTTCCACCACCAGCACGCCCGGCATGATCGGGTGATGCGGGAAGTGGCCATTGAAGAACGGCTCGTTGATGCTGACATTCTTGTAGGCAACGATGGATTCGCCGTGGGTAAGCTCCGTCACCCGGTCCACCAGCAGGAAGGGATACCGGTGGGGCAGATACTCACGAATCTCGTTAATGTCCATTACCATCGTAGCAACCTCTGAAATGACAGAATGCCCCGCATCGCGGGCGCGACCGTCGCCGCGCGCGTGGCGACGGACGGGCGGGGATTATACCGCCCGAGGGGGCGGCCTCAAGCATCCCGCCCGGCTTTTTCCAGGCGATTCAGCCGGCGGGCGATGTCGTCGAGCTGCTTGAAGCGCACCGCACTGCGACGCCACTGGGCATTCTCCATGGCACCGGTCCCGGAAGAGTAGACCCCCGGCTCGTGAATCGAGTTGGTGACCAGGCTCATGCCGGTGACCTGGACGCCGTCGCACACCGTCAGGTGGCCGGACAGCCCCACGCCGCCGCCCAGCATGCAGTGCCGCCCGACCCGGGTCGAGCCGGCGATGCCGACGCAGCCGGCCAGCGCGCTGTGGGCGCCGACCTGCACGTTGTGAGCGATCTGCACCTGGCTGTCGATCTTCACATCCTCGCCGATCACGGTGTCGCCCAGGGCGCCGCGGTCGATGCTCGAGCAGCTGCCGACCTCGACGTCATCGCCCAGCACCACGCCGCCGAGCTGGGCGATCTTGTGCCAGCCGGCCCCGTCATGGGCGAAGCCGAAGCCGTCGCCGCCGATCACGCAGCCGCTGTGCAGGATCACCCGCGCGCCGATGCTGACCCCATGGTAGACGGTCACGTTGGCATGCAGCCGCGACTCGGCGCCGATCCGGGTGTCGGCGCCGACCACGCAGCCGGGCCCGATCACCACGCCGTCGCCGAGCTCGACGCCGGCCTCGATCACCGCCTGGGGGCCGATCACCACGCCCTCGCCCAGCCGGGCATCCTCGGCGACCGTCGCCGAGGGATGCACGCCCGATGCCTCGCGGCCGGCCAGCGGGTCGAACAGCCGCGACAGCTGGGCATAGCCCAGATAGGGATTGTCGAGGGTCAGGCAGGGCACCGGAGATTCCCCGGCATGGCTAGGGTGCAGCAGCACCGCCGCGGCGCGGGTCTCGGGCAGGTCCTTGAGGTAGGCGCGGTTGGCCAGGAAGGCGATCTGATCGGGCCCGGCATCGCGCAGCGTGGCCAGGCCACGCACGCGGCGCTCGCCGTCACCCTGGAGGCCGGCCCCCAGCTGCGTGGCGATCTCGGCCAGCGTCAGGGAAGGAGAGTCTTGTGTCATGGGAACCCGATGTCGGTTGGGAAAACACTCTGCGCTGGCGACGGCCGCCGCGCCGGTTCGATATCGATGGGCCCCGACGGCGTCGATGACGCGAGTCGAGGCCCCGGAGCCGTGGCATCGCCGCCTCCCCCGTTCCGGACGAGGCGGCCCGCCGGCGGCCGGACTAGAAGGTCTGACCCAGCGAGAACTGGAAGAACTGGGTATCGTCGTCGCTCTCGGCATTGAGCGGCTCGGCGATGCTGAAGGTCAGCGGGCCCACCGGGGTCAGCCAGGAGACGCCGAGGCCCACGCTGTAGCGCAGCTCGCCCAGGTCGACGCCGGAGCTGCAGTTCGACTGACCGGCCTCCTCGTCGCGCACCTCGTAGCAGTCGGTGAGGAAGGTGTTGCCGGCGTCCAGGAACACCGAGGGCTGCACCGAGCGCTTGTCCTCGACGAAGGGCATCGGGAAGATCAGCTCTGCGCCGCCCTCGATCAGCACGTTACCGCCCAGGGTGCGGTCCTCGTCGTCGTCGCTGTCGGTGGGCGGCGTGGTGCTCGGCCCCAGGGTGTTGCTGGTGAAGCCGCGCACCGACCCCAGGCCGCCGGTGTAGAAGTTCTCGTAGAACGGATAGGGATCGCTGCCGATGCTGTCGGCATAGCCCACCTCGCCGCGCAGCTTGAACGACCAGGTCTGTTCCTCGTTCATCGGGAAGAACTGCCGGGCGCGGGCGCGCAGCTTGTAGTACTCGGAATCGCTGCCGGGCACCGCGGTCTCCAGCGACAGGCGCTGGTAGTTGCCGGCGGTGGGCATGATGCCGCGGTTCAGGTCGTTGCGGGTCCAGCTGGCGGTCAGCTTGAAGGCCTGGGCGTTGTCGCCCTCCTCGTCGACGTAGCGCTGGATCTCCGAGGCCGTGTCGTCGTAGGTCTCGATGGTCAGGTCCTCGACGTCGGCCCCGAAGTTGAGCCGGGTCAGCTCGTTGATCGGATAGCCGAAGTTGATGCCGCCGCCGTAGGCATCCGTCGAATAGGTCGAGATGTCGGAGTCCTCGTAGTCGGTCTCGCGGTAGAACAGGTTGTAGCCGCGGGAGATGCCGTCGAGGGTCCAGTAGGGATCGGTGAAGCCGAAGTTCAGGTTGGTGTAGGTGTCGCTGCGCTGGGCGCCGATGTTGACCCGGTTGCCGGTGCCCAGGAAGTTGTTCTGGGACAGCGAGGCGCCGTAGATCACGCCGGCGCTCTGGGAGAAGCCGATGCTCGCGGAGATCGAGCCGGACGGCTGCTCCTCGACATTGTAGGTCACGTCGAGCTGGTCGTCGGAGCCGGCCACCGGCTCGGTCTGCACCTCGACCTGCTTGAAGAAGCCCAGCCGCTCCAGGCGCTCGCGGGACTGGCTGATCGACTCGGTGGAGGCCGGCGCGCCCTCCATCTGGATCATCTCGCGACGCAGCACCTCGTCCTGGGTGGTGGTGTTGCCGACGAACTCGATCCGGCGCACGTAGGCGCGGTTGCCGGGCTGAACACGGAAGGTCAGGTCGACGGTGCCGTCGCTGCGCGTCTCGGGGATGCCATCGACGTTGGCGAAGGCGAAGCCTTCGGCGCCGAGCCGCGAGCGCAGCGCCTCGGAAGAGGCGGTCACGTCGCTGCGCGAGAAGACCTCGCCGCTCTGCACCTCGAGCAGCTCCCGGGCCTCGCGCTCAGGGATGCGCAGGTCGCCGGCGAAGTCGATGTCGCCGAGGCGGTAGCGCTCGCCCTCGCTGACGTTGATGGTGATGAAGATCTTCGACTTGTCGGGGCCGATGGAGACCTGGGTCGACTCGATGGCGAAGTTGACGTAGCCGCGATCGAGGTAATAGGAGCGCAGTCGCTCCAGGTCGCCGGACAGCGCCTGGCGCGAATATTCGTCGCTGGAGAACCAGCCGAAGAACCAGCCCGGCTTGTCCTCGAGCTCGAGCACGTCGCGCAGGGTCTCGTCGTCGATGTCCCGGTTGCCGACGATGTTGATCTGGCGGATCTTGGCCACCGCCCCTTCATCGATGTCGATGTTGACCTGAACGCGGCCCTGGCCCAGCTCCTGGACCTCGGTGTCGATGCTGGCGCTGTAGCGGCCCTGGGCCTGATAGACCCCGGACAGCTCGCGCTGGATCTCTTCCAGGGTGGAGAGCTGCAGCACCTGCCCCTCGTCGAGGCCGGCCTCGCGCAGGCCGTCACGCAGATCCTGCTCGGGAATCTGGCTGTTGCCCTCGATGTTGAGGCTGGTGATGGTCGGGCGCTCTTCCACCTCGATGATCAGCACGTCGCCGTCGCGGGCCAGCTGGATGTCCTCGAACAGGCCGGTGGCGAACAGCTGTCGGGCCGCCTCGGCCAGCTCTCGGTCGTCGACGGTGTCCGGGGCATTGACAGGAAAGGCATTGAAGACGGAGGCCGCCGATACGCGCTGCAGCCCCTCCACTCGTATGTCCTTTACGTCGAAGGTTTCCGCCTGTGCCGTGCCGCTGCCGGCACCGGCGAGCAGCAGCGCCGCCAGTCCGATGGTCTTGATCTTCATGCAGTCGATTCGCTCGCGTTGATCTGCCTACCTGTCCAGACAGGCACCTTATACATTTGCACGGGTAACTGACAAGCCAGGGGCCGGCTACCAGAGCCGCATCAGGTCGAAATACAGCGCCATCAGCATCAGGGTCCCGACCAGCGTCAGGCCGACGCGCAGGCCGATCGCCTGGGTCCGCTCCGACACCGGCCGCCCCCGGGCCGCCTCCACCAGGTAATACAGCAGGTGGCCACCATCGAGCACCGGGATCGGCAGCAGGTTGAGCACGCCGAGGCTGATCGACAGGTAGGCCAGGAAACTGATGAAGCTCTCCAGCCCCGAACGGGCGGAATCACCGGCGATGCGGGCGATGGTGATGGGCCCGGAGAGGTTGGACGGCGAGATCAGCCCGACCAGCATCTTGCGGATCGAGTCCAGCGTCAGCACGGTCATCTCGCCGGTAC
This sequence comes from Halomonas smyrnensis AAD6, assembly GCF_000265245.1. Classification (GTDB taxonomy): domain Bacteria; phylum Pseudomonadota; class Gammaproteobacteria; order Pseudomonadales; family Halomonadaceae; genus Halomonas; species Halomonas smyrnensis. The sequence goes on along the minus strand of NZ_AJKS02000001.1, from coordinate 25,693 downwards.
GCGACACCGCCTGCCCCACGGCGGCCAGCGGCCCATAGCGGATCTCGCGGCGATACTCTTCCGGCCACGAGACCGACGCGACGCCGGCGCCCACGTGGCCGACGGTGGAGCCATCATCGAGGGTCCGGGGTCGCGGCGTCAGCGACAGCGAACGCCGCTCGCCGTCGCGGTCCACGCTCAGCGACAGGGTGTCGCCGGGGCGGCCGCGGACGCGCTGGACGAAGTCACTCCAGTCGGCCACGGGCTCGCCGTCGATGGCCAGGATCTCGTCGCCGGCCGCGAGGCCGGCCTCGGCGGCCGGTTCGCCCTCGACCACCTGGCCGAGCACCGCGGGAAGGGTCGGCCGCCAGGGGGTCACGCCGAGGGTCTGCAGCGGCCGCGGCGGGTCCTGGCGCACCAGCCAGTCCTGCACCGGCAGGCGATGCTCGCTGGCCCGGCTGTCGCCCTCGTCGCGGGCCTTGACCGTCAGCTCGCCGCTGGCGCCGATGGCCGCGACCAGCTCGAGATTGATGTCTTCCCAGGAGTTGACCGCCTCGCCTCGCACCGCGGTGATCTCCTGGCCGGCGACCAGGCCGCCGCGGGCGGCCGGCGAGTCGGGCGCGACCTCGCCGATCACCGGCACCACGGTGGTGGTGCCGGCCACGAACAGCAGCCAGTAGGCGACCAGCGCCAGCAGGAAGTTGGCCACCGGGCCGGCGGCGACGATGGCGATGCGCTGCCACACGCCCTTGTGGTTGAAGGCCAGGTGACGCTCGTCGTCGGGGACCGGCGCCTCGCGCTCGTCGAGCATCTTGACGTAGCCGCCCAGCGGAATGGCCGCCACGGCGAATTCGGTGCCGTGGCGGTCGACCCGCGACCACAGCGGCTTGCCGAAGCCCACGGAGAAGCGCAGCACCTTGACGCCACAGCGCCGGGCGACCCAGAAGTGGCCGAACTCATGGAAGGTGATCAGCAGGCCAAGCACCACGATCACGGCCAGCACGTTCTGGATCAGACCCATGGCTATCTCCGGTAAAGTTGACGAAAGAAGGCGCTAGCGGCGCCCCAGCCAGGCCTCGGCCTCACGGCGCGCCCGGGCATCGGCGGCGAGAATCCCTTCCAGCGCATCGGCGGGCTCGAGCGGGCAGGCCTCGCGCACCCGCGCCACCAGCTCGCCGATCCCGGCGAAGCCCAGCCGGCCGTCAAGGAAGGCCTCCACGGCCACCTCGTTGGCGGCGTTGAGCACCGCCGGCGCCGTGCCGCCGTCCTCCATGGCCTCGCGGGCCAGCCGCAGGCAGGGGAAGGCGGCCTCGTCGGCGGGCTCGAAGTCGAGCCGCGCGATCTGGAACAGATCCAGCGCCTCCACGCCGGCATCGATGCGCTCCGGCCACGACAGCCCGTAGGCGATCGGGGTGCGCATGTCCGGGTTGCCCAGCTGGGCCAGCACCGAGCCATCGGCATAGGCGGCCATCGAGTGGATCACGCTCTGCGGGTGCACCACTACCTGAATCTGCGACGGCCGGGCATCGAACAGCCAGCAGGCCTCGATCAGCTCGAGGCCCTTGTTCATCAGGGTGGCGCTGTCCACCGAGATCTTGCGCCCCATCGACCAGTTGGGATGGGCGCAGGCCTGCTCGGGGGTGACCCCGGCCAGCGCCTCGGCCGACCAGCCGCGGAAGGGGCCGCCGGAGGCGGTCAGCAGCAGCTGGGTGACGCCGTGGCGCGCGAGCCCGCCGCGATGCTCGACGGGTAGACACTGATAGATGGCATTATGTTCGGAATCGATCGGCAACAGGGTCGCGCCGTGACGGTCCACGGCGTCCATGAACAGCGACCCGGACATCACCAGCGCTTCCTTGTTGGCCAGCAGTACCCGCTTGCCGGCGCGCACCGCGGCGAGCGTCGGCAGCAGCCCGGCGGCGCCGACGATGGCCGCCATGACCACCTCGACCTCCGACGCCTCGCTGACCTCGACCAGCGCCTCGGGGCCGCAGCGCACCTCGGTGGCGAGCCCCGCCTCGCCCAGCCGCTCGCGCAGCCAGGCGGCGTCTTCCTCGCGGTCGAGCACGGCCAGCGCCGGGGCATGGGTCCGGCACTGCGCGAGCAGCGCCTCGCGGGAACGGTGGGCGGTCAGGGCATGGACGCGATAGCGGTCGGGGTGCCGCGCCAGCACGTCCAGGGTGCTGGCGCCGATCGAACCGGTGGCGCCGAGAACGGTGACGGCCTGGGGCTGGCTCATGCGCCGAACCCTCCGACCTGCAGCAGCGCGAACAGCGGCACCGCGGCGCACAGGCTGTCGATGCGATCCAGCACCCCACCGTGACCGGGAAGCAGCTGGCTGGAGTCCTTGATGCCGCGGTGACGCTTGAGCATGCTCTCGAGCAAGTCGCCGACCACCGAGGCCAGGGTGACCACCGCGGTCGCCGCCAGCAGCGCCAGGGTCGCGCCGAACGACAGGGCCTGCCAGTCGGCGAACACCAGCGCCAGCAGCTCGGTCACCACCAGCCCGCCGATCACGCCCTCGCGGGTCTTGCCGGGGCTCACGCGGGGCGCCAGCTTGCGCTTGCCGAGCGACTTGCCGACGAAGTAGGCGCCGACATCGGCGCCCCACACCAGCAGCAGCACGAACAGCAGCCACACGCCGCCGGCCTCGCGCAGCACGTTGAAGCCGACCCAGGCCGGCAGCAGCACCCACAGCCCCATGGCCAGGCGCATGCCGGTGGAGCCCCACTGCGCGAGGCGTGACGGATAGCCGACCACCCAGCGCAGGTTGAGCAGCCAGCCCAGGGCGCCGAGCCACAGCACCCAGCTCGCCTGGTGCTGGCCGGTCAGGCCCAGCAGCGCCATCAGGACGGCGAGGCCCAGCACCGGCTTCAGCCGGCGGGCGCCGGCCCCGAGGCCGGCCAGATTGGCCCATTCCCAGGCCCCGAGCAGCACGATGGCCGCGGTGAACAGCGCGAAGGCGACGCCGTCGAGCCCGAACAGCCCGACCAGCGCCAGCGGCGCCAGCCAGGCGGCGGTGAGAATGCGTTGTTTAAGCACCTTGCTGAGCCTCGACCTGGTCGTCGGTCATGCCGAAGCGGCGCTTGCGCCCGGCGAAGTCGGCCAGGGCCGCGTCGAAGGCGTCGCCGTCGAAATCGGGCCACAGCAGCGGAGAGAAATAGAGCTCGGCGTAGGCCAGCTGCCAGAGCAGGAAGTTGGAGATGCGCTTCTCGTCGCTGGTGCGGATGCACAGGTCCACCGGGGCGGTGAGACTCAGCTCGGCCCCGATCGCCGCCTCGTCGATCGCCTCGGGGGCCAGCTCGCCCGCGGCCACCCGCTCCCCCAGCCGCCGGGCCGCCTGGGCGATGTCCCACTGGCCACCGTAGTTGGCGGCGATCACCAGATGCAGCCCACGGTTGTCGCCGGTCAGCGCCTCGGCCTGCTCGATGCGCTTCTGGATGGAGGACGAGAAGCCGCTGCGATCGCCGATCACCGAGAGGCGAATGTCGTGCTGATGCAGCTTCTTGACCTCGCGCTTGAGCGCGATCAGGAACAGCTCCATCAGGGCGTTGACCTCGACGGCGGGCCGCTTCCAGTTCTCGCTGGAGAAGGCGAACAGCGTCAGGGTCTCGATGCCGCGTTCGGCGGCCCGGCGGATCACCGCACGCACGGCCTCGACGCCGGCATGATGGCCGCGCACGCCGGACATGCCGCGGGCCTTGGCCCAGCGGTTGTTGCCATCCATGATGATGGCGACGTGATGCGGCAGGCGGTCCCCGTCGGCTCGGGGCTGGGGAGACTGGGGTGACGTCATGATGTCTCGCATGGCGGGTGGGACGGGGCATTCCATGAACGACGGCACCCGGAGGTGCCGCCGGCCCGTCCGTCAGACCTGCATCAGGTCGTGTTCCTTGGTTTCCAGGGTCTTGTCGATCTCGGCGACGACCTTGTCGGTCAGCTTCTGGATGGCATCCTCACCCTGACGCGCCTCGTCCTCGGTGATGTCCTTGTCCTTCAGCAGCGCCTTGATGTCGCCGTTGGCGTCGCGGCGCACGTTGCGCACCGCCACCCGGGCATTCTCGGCTTCCTGACGCGCCTGCTTGATGTAGCCCTTGCGAGTCTCCTCGGTGAGCATCGGCATCGGCACGCGGATCACGTTGCCGGCGCTCGCCGGGTTGAGGCCCAGCTCGGCGGTCATGATGGCCTTCTCGACCTTCGGCACCATCTGCTGCTCCCAGGGCACCACGGTCAGGGTCCGGGCGTCCTCAATGTTCACCGAGGCCACCTGATTGATCGGCACCTGGCCGCCGTAGTAATCGACGGTCACCGCCTCCAGGATGCTGGGATGCGCCCGGCCGGTGCGGATCTTGTTGAAGTTGTGATGAAGAGAGTCGAGGCTCTTCTTCATGCGACTTTCTGCGTCCTTCTGGATCTCGTCAATCACGTTCTCACCCTCTGTCAATCAGCGTGCCTTCCCGGCCGCCTACCACCAGGTTCAGCAGCGCCCCCGGCTTGTTCATGTTGAACACGCGTACCGGCATGTCATGGTCCCGCACCAGGCAGATGGCGGTCAAATCCATGACCCCGAGCTTCTGGTCGATGGCGTCATCGTAGGACAGCTGCTCATACTTGACCGCATCGGGATACTTGACCGGGTCCTTGTCGTACACCCCGTCCACCTTGGTGGCCTTGACCACCACGTCGGCGTCGATCTCGATGCCGCGCAGGCAGGCCGCGGAGTCGGTGGTGAAGAAGGGGTTGCCGGTTCCCGCGGAGAACATCACCACGTCGCCGGAGGTCAGGTAGCGGATCGCCGTGCGGCGGTCGTAGTGCTCGACCACGCCGCTCATGGGAATCGCCGACATCACCCGCGAACGGATGTTGGAGCGCTCCAGGGCGTCACGCATCGCCAGGGCGTTCATCACCGTGGCCAGCATGCCCATGTGGTCGCCGGTGACCCTTTCCATGCCCGCTTCGTGCAGCGCGGCGCCGCGGAACAGGTTGCCGCCGCCGACCACGATGCCGACCTGAACGCCGATGCCGACCAGCTGGCCGATCTCCAGCGCCATGCGGTCGAGCACCTTGGGGTCGATGCCGAATTCGGCGTCGCCGGTCAGGGCCTCCCCGGACAGCTTGAGCAGGATGCGCTTGTACTTAGAGACCTCGGCGCGAGGCTTGTCGGTCTTGGTGGAAAGTGGCTCGGCACTGCTCATGGCATGTCTCCCGGAAACTCGAGGAATCTGGATGGCCGGATGCACCGGCCGGATACGCGAAGGCGTGCGCTCTCGCGCACGCCATCTTCATGCTGGAACCGGCTGGCGCCTTAGCTGCGCTGCGCCTGTTCCATGACTTCCTTGGCGAAGTCGACCTCTTCCTTCTCGATGCCCTCGCCCACTTCGAAGCGGGTGAAGCCAATGACCTCGCCACCGGCGGCCTTGACGTACTCGGCCACGGTCTGGTTCGGATCCTTGACGAAGGCCTGCTCGGTCAGGCTGTTCTCGGCCAGGTACTTCTTCAGGCGGCCCTGGACCATCTTCTCGGCGATCTGCTCCGGCTTGCCGGCCATGTCCGGCTGGGCCAGGATGATCGCCTTCTCGGCGTCCAGCTTGTCCTGCGGCATGTTTTCCGGCAGCGCGACGGCCGGGTTGATGGCGGCCACGTGCATGGACACGTCCTTGGCGGCCTCGGCGGTGCCACCCTTGAGGGTGGTCAGCACGCCGATGCGGCCGCCGTGGACGTAGGCGCCCACCAGACCGCCTTCCGGTGCGTCGACGACGACGCTGCGGCGCACGCCGATGTTCTCGCCGATCTTCTGCACCAGCTGCTCGCGGGCTTCTTCCAGCTCGCCTTCCATGATGGCGGCGACGTCTTCGCTCTTGGCGGCGAAGAAGGCATCGGCCACGCGGTCGGCGAAGGCGGTGAAGTTGTCGTCGCGGGCGACGAAGTCGGTCTCGGAGTTGATCTCGACCATCACGCCATAGCTGCCGTCTTCGGCAACGCGGGTGACGACGGCGCCTTCGGCGGCGGTACGGCCGGCCTTCTTGGCGGCCTTGAGACCGGAGTTCTTGCGCAGGTTCTCGATCGCGGTGTCGATGTCACCGCCGGCCTCGGTGAGGGCCTTCTTGCACTCCATCATGCCGAGCCCGGTGCGCTCGCGAAGTTCCTTGACCTGAGAGGCGCTGATAGCTGCCATGGTAGTGTCCTCTGAATGGTTCGACCTGAAATAATAGCGGGGAAGAAGAGAGAAAAGGGGGCCTGAGCCCCCTTGCGCCTGCTCGGCGAGCCGTCACCGAAGTGACGGCAGTCGGGCCGACCCAGGCGGGCCGACGATCACTCGGCGGCGTCGCCCTGGCTCTCTTCGGCTTCGGTCACCTCGACGAACTCGTCCGGACGACCTTCCTTCGCACGACCGCAGGCGTCGGCGATGGCCTTGACGTAGATCTGGATGGCGCGGATGGAGTCATCGTTGCCCGGGATCACGTAGTCGACGCCATCGGGGTTGGAATTGGTATCCACCACGCCGATGACCGGAATGCCCAGCTTGTTCGCTTCGTTGATGGCGATGCGCTCGTGATCGACGTCGATCACGAACAGGGCATCGGGCAGGCCGCCCATTTCCTTGATACCGCCCACGGACCGCTCGAGCTTGTCCTGCTCGCGGGTCGCCATCAGCACTTCTTTCTTGGTCAGCTTCTCGAAGGTGCCATCCTCGTGCATGGCCTCGAGCTCGCGCAGACGCTTGATGGAGACGCGAATGGTCTTGTAGTTGGTCAGCATGCCGCCGAGCCAGCGGTGGTTGACGAACGGCTGACCGACGCGGGTGGCCTCTTCCTTGACGATCTTGCTCGCGCTGCGCTTGGTGCCGACGAACATGATCTTGTTGTTGGCCGCAGCCATCTTCTCGACCACGTCGATCGCCTCGTTGAGGGCCGGCAGGGTGTGCTCGAGGTTGATGATGTGAATCTTGTTGCGAGCGCCGAAGATGAACTTGCTCATCTTCGGGTTCCAGTACTTGGTCTGGTGACCGAAGTGGGCGCCTGCTTTGAGCAGGTCACGCATGTTGACGTGTGCCATGGATGACTCCTGAAAAATCGGGTTAGGCCTCCACGCACCCCATGGATCCGACCGTCGCGTCATCGAGGATGGCCACGACAGCACCCGAGACCATGTGCCGGTGCATGTGTGTTTTCAAGGCATTGCGTTGATTGACGTACTCCCCTGGGGGTCGCCGAGGCGCCGAGGACTCGGCGAGGCTCCGCGATTGCAGGAAAGCGCGCAGCTTTATACCATGGATCACTCCCAAGATGAAGTCGCCCGACGCCTCCCGCGCCCTCGAGCCCGGCGACACCACCTCCGATTCCGAGATTCCATGAACGTACCCATCAAAACGCCCGACGAGATCGAGAAGATGCGTGAAGCGGGCCGCCAGGCCGCCAGCGTGCTCGAGATGATCGCCCCTTACGTCCAGGCCGGCGTCAGCACCGGCGAGATCGATCGGCGCTGTCACGACTACATCGTCGACGAGCTCGGCTCCACGCCCGCCCCGCTCAACTATCACGGCTTCCCCAAGTCCGTGTGCACCTCGATCAATCACGTGGTCTGCCATGGCATCCCCGACGACGGCAAGAAGCTGAAGAAGGGCGACATCATGAATCTGGACGTCACGGTGAAGACCCGGGACGGCTACCACGGCGACTCCAGCGTGATGTTCATCGTCGGCGAGAGCATCCAGGGCAGCCGCCTGTGCCGCGTCACCCAGGAATGCCTCTACAAAAGCATCGCCCTGGTGCGTCCCGGCGTGCATCTCTCGGAGCTGGCCCGCGCCATCCAGCAGCACGCCGAGGCCAGCGGCTACTCGGTGGTGCGCGACTTCTGCGGTCACGGCATCGGCGCCGGCTTCCACGAGGACCCGCAGGTGCTGCACTACGACGGCTATGCGCCGGAGGCGGACATCGCCCTCGAGGAAGGCATGTGCTTCACCATCGAGCCAATGATCAACGTGGGCGACCACCGCACCAAGGTGCTGCGCGACGGCTGGACCGCGGTCACCAAGGACAAGGGCCTCACCGCCCAGTGGGAACACACCCTGCTGGTCACCGCCAGCGGCGTGGAGGTGCTGACCGCGCGCAGCGACGAAGACCTCTCCTTCCTCGCCCACTGAGCCGGCCGCCATGCTGCTGCACCACTACGCCTTCACGCCCGACGAGAGCCTGTTCGACGTCGAGGACTTCCGCGCCGAGCTGACCGGCAGCCGATCGCCGATCGCGCCGTTCAAGGCGGCCCTGGCCACGATCCAGGCGCGCCTCGACGAACGCTTCCACGCCGGTGCCGACATCCGCGACCTGGTGCACGGCCGCGCCTGGTGCCTCGACCGCCTGCTGGCGCTCGCCTGGCAGCAGCATGACTGGCCCGACGGCATCGCCCTGCTCGCCGTGGGCGGCTACGGCCGGGGCGAGCTGCATCCCCGCTCCGACATCGACCTGCTGCTGCTGCTCGAGCACGATGACGACGAGCCGTTCCGCGAACCGCTGACCGCCTTCATCACCTTCCTGTGGGACATCGGCCTGGAGATCGGCCACAGCGTGCGCTCGCTCTCCGACTGCGAGCGCGAGGCCGCCGCCGACGTCACGGTGATCACCAACCTGCTCGAATCGCGCACCCTGGCCGGCCCCGAGCGGCTGCGCGAGGCCATGCAGGCGCGCATCGCCACCGACCGACTGTGGCCGGCGGACCGCTTCTTCGAGGCCAAGTGGCAGGAGCAGATCGCCCGCCACTACCGCTTCAACAACTCCGAGTATCACCTCGAGCCCAACATCAAGAGCTCGCCCGGCGGGCTGCGCGACATCCAGATGATCGGCTGGGTCGCCAAGCGACACTTCGCCACCGAGCGCTACGAGGACATCGTCGACATCGGCTTCATGAACGACGCCGAGCTGCGCATCCTCAGCCAGGGCCAGGCCTTCCTGTGGCAGGTCCGCTATGCACTGCACATGCTCACCGGGCGCGCAGAGGACCGCCTGCTGTTCGACCACCAGGCCACCATCGCCGAGCTGTTCGGCTATCAGGACACCCCGGAGCGCCTCGCCGTCGAGCAGTTCATGAAACGCTACTACCGGCATGTGACGGCGCTCGCCGGGCTCAACGACATGCTGCTGCAGCACTTCGACGAGGCCATCCTGCGCGACGGCGAAGAGCTCGAGACGGTGCCGCTCAACGCCCGCTTCGAGATCACCGGCGGCTACATCCAGGCCCGTTCGCGGACGGTGTTCCGCGAGGCGCCCTCGGCGCTGCTCGAACTGTTCCTGCTGATGGCCGAGCACCCCGAGATCGAGGGCGTGCGCGCCGACACCATCCGCCTGATCCGCGATCATCGCCACCTGATCGACGACCGCTACCGCGAGGACCCGCGCCACCAGCGGCTGTTCATGGCCCTGCTGCGCTCCAGCGGCAACGTCGCCCGTCAGCTCAGGCGCATGAACCGTTACGGCGTGCTCGGCAAGTACCTGCCGGTGTTCGGCCAGGCCGTGGGGCTGATGCAGCACGACCTGTTCCACATCTACACCGTGGACGCCCACACCCTGCGCCTGCTCAAGTGCTTCCACAACTTCCGCAAGGCCGAGGCCCGCGAGACCTACCCGGTGGCCGCGGTGCTGATCCAGCAGCTGCCCAAGCTGGAACTCTTGTGGATCGCCGGACTGTTCCACGACATCGGCAAGGGCCGCGGCGGCGACCACTCGATGATCGGCGCCCGCGACGTGGAGGCCTTCGCCGCCCTGCACGGCCTCTCCGTCCGCGACACCCGGCTGGTGGCCTGGCTGGTGGAGCATCATCTGCTGATGTCGATGGTCGCCCAGAAGCGCGACATCAGCGACCCGGAGGTGATCAGCGAGTTCGCCCGCGAGATCGGCGACGAGACACGCCTCGACTATCTCTACGTGCTGACCGTGGCCGACATCACCGCCACCAACCCCACGCTGTGGAACGGCTGGCGCGCCTCGCTGCTGCGCCAGCTCCACGCCGAGACCAAGCGCGCCCTGCGCCGCGGGCTCGAGAACCCGATGGAGCGCGACGACTCGGTGCGCGAGACCCGCGACGAGGCGCACTCGCTGCTGGCCACGGTGGGCGCCGACATGGACCGGGTCGACCGGCTGTGGGAGTCGCTGGGCGAGGACTATTTCCTGCAGTACGCCCCCAGCGAGATCGCCTGGCAGACCCAGGGCATCCTCGACCACCAGGGCAGCGAGCTGCCGCTGGTGATGATCAGCGCCCCCACCGCCGACATGGCCGAGGGCGGCACCAAGGTCTTCATCCATACCCGCTCGGTGGACAACCTCTTCGCCGCCACCTCGGCGGCCATGGAGCAGCTCGGCCTCTCGGTGCACGACGCCCGCATCGCCACCTCGAGCAACGACTGGACGCTCAACACCTTCATCGTGCTCGACGACGACAACCTGGCGATCCGCGAACCGGCACGCCTGGAGGAGATCCGTCGCCACCTGGTGGAAGAGCTCGACGACCCGGACGACTACCCGCAGATCGTCAGCCGTCACACCCCGCGCCAGCTCAAGCACTTCCGGGTGCCGACCCAGGTCATCATCGAGCAGGACCCGACCGGCGGCCGCACCCTGCTGGAGCTCACCGCGCCGGACCGTCCCGGCCTGCTGGCCCGGGTCGGGCGCATCTTCATGGAGCAGGACATCGCCCTCTCGGCGGCCAAGATCGCCACCCTGGGCGAACGGGTCGAGGACGTGTTCTTCATCACCGACCGGGCCGGCGATCCGATCACCGACCCCGAGCGCCAGCAGCGCCTGCGCGAGCGACTGATCGAGACGCTCGATATCCGCGGCTGAACGGCGCCGGGCGCCGGGTCAGCCTGCGCAGTGTCTCGCGTTTGAGGCCCCACCGGGGGTTCCCTATAATCGGCGTCTTGCCCAGCGCTCGATCGAACCACAAGCATCATAACGACGCCGATAACGGCCCCCACTGGACGCGCCATGAACCCCGATCTCGACGCCCTGCAGCCCTATCCCTTCGAGAAGCTCGCCGCTCTCAAGGCCGACGTGACGACGCCCGAGGACCTGGCGCACATCCCGCTGACCATCGGCGAGCCGCGCCACGCGCCCTATGCCGGCGCCCTCGAAGCGCTGACCGCGCACATCGGCGACATGGCCCGCTATCCGGCCACCCCCGGCATGCCCGAGCTGCGCGGCGCCATCGCCGACTGGGCCCGGCGGCGCTTCGCCCTCGAGGGCCTCGACGCCGAATCCCAGGTGCTGCCGGTCAACGGCACCCGCGAGGCGATCTTCGCCTTCGTCCAGGCGGCGCTGGACCGCAGCCGCCCGGCGCGGGTCGCGGTGCCCAACCCCTTCTACCAGATCTACGAGGGCGCCACCCTGCTGGCCGGCGGCACGCCGCTCTATCTCGACTGCCGCGCCGAGCACGGCTTTCGTCCCGATCTCGACGCCGTGCCGGCCGAGACCTGGCGCGACGTGCAGATCGTCTTCACCTGCTCGCCGGGCAACCCCACCGGCGCGGTGACGCCGCTCGACGAGCTCAAGAAGCTGATCGCCCTGGCCGACGAGCACGACTTCATCGTCGCCGCCGACGAGTGCTATTCGGAGCTCTACCTGGACGAGGGCGCCCCGCCCCCGGGCCTGCTGCAGGCCTGCGCCGAGCTCGGCCGCCACGACTACCGGCGCTGCCTGGTGTTCCATTCGCTGTCCAAGCGCTCCAACCTGCCGGGGCTGCGCTCGGGGTTCGTGGCCGGCGACGCCGCGCTGCTGGCGGCCTTCCGCCGCTACCGCACCTATCACGGCTGCGCCATGTCGCTGCCGCTGCAGCACGCCTCGATCGCCGCCTGGAACGACGAGGCCCACGTGCGTGCCAACCGCGACGCCTATCGCGAGAAGTTCGCCGCGGTGACCGAGATTCTCGCCCCGGTGATGGACTTCCCCGCGCCCGAGGCCAGCTTCTACCTGTGGCCGGCGGTGCCCGGCGGCGACGACGAGGCCTTCACCCGCTCGCTGTTCGCCGAGCAGCACGTCAGCGTGCTGCCGGGCAGCTACATGGGCCGCCCCGGCGCCAACGGCGTGAACCCCGGCGCCGGCCGCATCCGCCTGGCGCTGGTGGACGAGCTCGACGCCACCGTCGAGGCCGCCCACCGCCTGCGCCGCCACGTCGAACGACACGCCTGATCAGGAGAGACCGCCATGATGACGCTGTTCGGCATCAAGAACTGCGATACCTGCCGCAAGGCGCGCAAGGCCCTGGAAGGCCAGGGGCAACCCTTTCAGTTCCACGACCTGCGCGAGGACGGCCTGTCCGCCCCGCTGCTCGAGGACATCCTCGAGCGGGTGCCGGTGCTGACCCTGCTCAACAAGCGCAGCACCACCTGGCGCCAGCTGCCCGACGAGGACAAGGCCGACATCGATGGCGACAAGGCCCGCCGGCTGATGATGGCCAACCCCACCCTGATCAAGCGCCCGCTGCTCGACACCGGCGACGACATCCTCGTCGGCTTCCGCGACGGCGACTACGACAATCTCTAGGCGGCCACGCGGCCGACCTGCCCCCATCGAGAGGACCCCACATGCTCAGCTTTGCACTCGGAATCGGCACCCAGAACACCCAGGGCGACTGGCTGGAGATCTACTACCCGGCGCCGCTGCTGAATCCGGACGCCGCCCTGGTCGAGGCCGCCGCCAAGGTGCTCGACGCCCCCGCCGGCAACGCCGCCGTCAGCTTCCTGCCCGAGCAGTGCACCGCGCTCGCCGAGGCCCTGAAGGCCGCCGGCCACGCCGACCAGGCCGAGCTCGCCGAGGCCATGGCCGCCAGCCGGCGCCCGCTGGTGGCGACCTTCATCGCCGAGGACCTGCCGCCGCAGAGCGCCCCGGAGGTCTACCTCAAGCTGCACCTGCTGTCGCACCGCCTGGTCAAGCCCCACGGCACCGACCTGACCGGCATGTTCGGCCTGCTGCGCAACATCGCCTGGTCCAGCGAAGGCCCGATCGACATCGAGGAGCTGCCGGCCCGCCGCCTCAAGGCGCGCCTGGAAGGCCGCACCCTGTCGGTGGACTGCGTCGACAAGTTCCCCAAGATGACCGACTACGTGGTGCCGACCGGCGTGCGCATCGGCGACACCGCCCGCGTGCGCCTGGGCGCCTACCTCGGCGAGGGCTCCACCGTGATGCACGAGGGCTTCGTCAACTTCAACGCCGGCGCCGAAGGCCCGGGCATGATCGAGGGCCGCATCTCCGCCGGCGTGATGGTCGGCAAGGGCTCCGACCTGGGCGGCGGCTGCTCCACCATGGGCACCCTGTCCGGCGGCGGCAACATCATCATCAAGGTCGGCGAAGGCTGCCTGATCGGCGCCAACGCCGGCATCGGCATCCCGCTGGGCGACCGCTGCACCGTCGAAGCCGGCCTCTACATCACCGCCGGCGCCAAGGTCGCCGTGCTCGACGACCAGGGCCAGGAAGCCGAGGTCGTGGCCGCCCGCGAACTGGCCGGCCAGGACGACCTGCTGCTGCGCCGCAACTCCCAGAACGGCCGCATCGAGTGCCTGACCAACAAGAGCGCCATCGCACTCAACGAAGCCCTGCACGCCCACAACTGAGCCCTGCCCCGGCGCCTCACGGCGCCGGGGTGCGGCCCGCCGGAATCCCGCATGACCTCGACCAGCTCCGACCCCACGCTCTCCCCGACCCTCGAACTCGCCATGGCGCTGATGCGCCGCCCCTCCGTGACCCCCGACGACCTGGGCTGCCAGGACCTGATGATCGAACGCCTGGAGCGCCTGGGCTTCGCCGTCGAGCGCCTGCCGTTCGGCGACGTCGAGAACTTCTGGGCGGTGCGCGGCCATCACGGCCCGGTGCTGGCCTTCGCCGGCCACACCGACGTGGTACCGAGCGGCCCCGAGGTGAACTGGGAGCACCCGCCCTTCGCGCCCTGCATCGATGACGACGGCATGCTGTGCGGCCGTGGCGCCGCCGACATGAAGGGCAGCCTGGCCGCCATGGTCACCGCCGTGGAGCGCTTCGTGACCGCCCACCCCGATCATCCGGGGCGCCTGGCCTTCCTGATCACCTCCGACGAGGAAGGCCCGGCGGTGGACGGCACCCGCGCCGTGGTCGAGCACCTGCGCGAGTCCCACGACCGCCTCGACTACTGCATCGTCGGCGAGCCCTCCTCCACCGACCGGCTCGGCGACGTGATCAAGAACGGCCGGCGCGGCTCGCTGGGCGGCGTGCTGCACGTCAGGGGCGTGCAGGGCCACGTGGCCTACCCGCACATGGCGCGCAACCCGATCCACGAGGTCGCCCCGGCGCTGGACGCCCTGGTGCGCGAGCACTGGGACGGCGGCAACGCCTTCTTCCCGGCGACCAGCTTCCAGGTCTCCAACATCCGCTCCGGCACCGGCGCCACCAACGTGATTCCGGGCGAGGTGGAAGTGGTGTTCAACTTCCGCTACTCCACCGCCCTGACCCACGAGACGCTGCGCCAGCGCACCGAGGCGATCCTCGAGGCCCACGGCCTGGACTTCCACATCGACTGGACGCTCAACGGCGAACCCTTCCTGACCTCGGAAGGCGCGCTGGTGGAGGCCGCGGTCGGCGGCGTCGAGGACGTGATGGGCCATCGCCCCGAGCTGTCCACCGCCGGCGGCACCTCCGACGGCCGCTTCATCGCCACCCTGGGCAGCCAGGTGGTCGAGCTCGGCCCGCGCAACGACACCATCCACAAGGTCAACGAGCGGGTCCGCGCCGCCGACCTGGACGACCTCAGCCGGGTCTATGAAGCGATCATGACCCGGCTGTTCGTCGACGGCACGTCACGCCCCTGAGGACACCATGGAACGCTATCCCGACATCGAGATCTATCTGGCCCGCGTCGAGCCCGACGCCCTGAACGCCTGGCTCGGCGAGGCCCTCGACGCCGCGCCGCTGAAGCCGGCCGGCAAGCACCGCTGGCGCACCCAGGGCCGCCACGACGGGGCCGAGATCCCGGTGCTGCTGGTCGAGAAGGCCGCCGACGGCTTCGCCAGCCTGTGGCTGGACAGCGCCGAATCGCCCTGGCCCACCGACGGCGACCTCGCCCGCGCCGCCGCCGCGCGACTCGGCTGCGAGGTGCGCTGCTCGCTGGGCGGCTGGCAGCCCGGCGACGACCCGGACCGCTTCCTGCAGGTGCTGCCCGACGGCTTTGAAGCCACCATCGACTGGCCCGACTCGGGGCAGTGATCGCTCGACGGCCGATGAGCGCCGGTGACAAGGCGGAGCGAGGTTTTTTTGCCATGGGTGAGGCGATTCTCGCCGAACGGGCTGGCCATGGATGGCCAGCACCGGTCCTGCAAGCGAAGCAGGATGCGAGAGCGCTGCAGGGCAAAAGGTGCCCCCAGGGACGGGTTTACAGCGCCCTCGCGCAGGCTTGTGACCGGATCGGCTCATCTTGCGGCCAGAACGGCGGCTCTTGAAACGACATCGCCCCGCGGATGCGGGGCGATGTCGTTGGCGGGGGCTAAAGCCTGACGCTCTTCACGTGATGACCGTCACGTCGTCGGCCTGCAGACCTCTGTCATTGCGCGAGACGTGATACTTCACCTTCTGACCCTCGGCCAGGGTGCGATGACCGCGGCCGCGGATGGCACGGAAATGGACGAAGACATCCTCGCCGCTGTCGCGGGTGATGAAGCCATAGCCCTTGTTGACGTTGAACCACTTGACCTCGCCGATCTCGCGGCCGTCGTCTTCGACCTCGGCGATGTTGGACAGCTGGGGCGTCAGGGCGTTGATCGCCAGGGTGGCCACCAGCATCAGCAGGAAGACCGCCAGGGCCGCCGCGACATAGACCACCGCCAGCCCGCCGACCTCGAGGCTGGCAAACAGCTCGCGGGACAGCTCACCGCCGGTGAGATGGACGAACAGCGCGATCAGCAGCGGCGCCGGCGCGGCCAGCAGCAGACTGACGATACTGCAACGAAACACGACCTTTCGATTCATAAACCTCGGATGCTCTCTTGTCGTAGGGAACGGATGTGATGGGGGCGAGGCACCGAACGGCACGAAGGCCGCCCTCGACCCGGCTGCGTCGGCACCATGCGAACCATCGGTGAACGCCAACGATGCGGACAGGCCACGGCAGGCCGCGCCAGGATGAGCTTGACACGGCATAAGGAGTCTATCATGCACGACGACGACACGCCCTCCGACGCGGCGGCGCGACTGGAGGCCCTGGAGAGCCGGCTGGCCTACCAGGAACACTGGCTGGATACGCTGGACCGCACGGTGGCCGCCCAGGAAAGGCGCCTGATGCAGCTGGAGCGCCTCAACGAGCTGATGCAGCACAAGCTGCGCGAGCAGCGTCAGGCGCTCCAGGAGGCGGATACAGCGACACCCCGCCCAGAGGACGAGGTGCCGCCGCATTACTAGCGATGGCTCGGGCCCGCCAGGCGGGCCCAGGCTCAGAGCGTTTCCAGATAGCGCTCGGCGTCCAGGGCCGCCATGCAGCCGGTACCGGCGGAGGTCACCGCCTGGCGGTAGACGTGGTCCATGACGTCGCCGGCGGCGAACACGCCCGGCACGCTGGTGGCGGTGGCGTTGCCCTCGAGGCCGGACTGCACCTTGATGTAGCCGTTGGCCATGTCCAGCTGGCCCTCGAAGATGCCGGTGTTGGGGCTGTGGCCGATGGCGATGAACACGCCCGGCGCGCCGATCTCGCGCGTGCTGCCGTCCTCGGTGGACTTCAGCCGCGCCCCGGTGACGCCGGTGTTGTCGCCCAGCACCTCGTCCAGGGTGTGATTCCAGATCAGCTCGACATTGCCGTTCTCGGCCTTCTCGAACAGCTTGTCCTGGAGAATCTTCTCGGCGCGCAGGCTGTCGCGGCGATGGACCAGGGTGACCTTGGAGGCGATGTTGGAGAGATACAGCGCCTCTTCCACGGCGGTGTTGCCGCCGCCGACCACCACCACTTCCTGCTGGCGATAGAAGAAGCCGTCACAGGTGGCGCAGGCGGACACGCCCTGCCCCATGAACCGCTGCTCGGAGTCCAGCCCCAGGTAGCGAGCGCTGGCGCCGGTGGCGATGATCAGCGCGTCGCAGGTGTAGGTGCCGTTGTCGCCCTTCAGGGTGTAGGGCTTCTCGCGCAGCTCGACCTCGTGGATATGGTCGAACAGCACCTCGGTCTCGAAGCGCTCGGCATGGCGCTTCATGCGCTCCATCAGCTCGGGGCCCTGCACGCCGGTGTCATCGCCCGGCCAGTTGTCCACGTCGGTGGTGGTGGTCAGCTGGCCGCCGGCCTGCATGCCGGTGATCAGCAGCGGCTTCAGGTTGGCGCGGGCCGCGTAGACGGCGGCGGTGTAGCCGGCCGGACCGGAGCCGAGGATGATCAGGCGTTCGTGGCGTGCTTCGCTCATGGGAAACCTCGCAATTCTCGAAAGGGGTGGAGCAACGGGCTTGGCGATGGCGGCGAGCCGTCGGCATCGCGAAGGCCGCTGTCGGGGACGCGAGGGGCGGCCCGCAGGCCGCCCCGAAGGACATCACACGGGCTTAGAGGGCGCCGGCGTGGTTGCCCAGGTAGCTCGCGACACCTTCGGCGGTGTCCTTCATGCCTTCCTGGCCTTCGTCCCAGCCGGCCGGGCAGACTTCGCCGTTCTTCTGGTGGAACTGCAGGGCCTTGACCATGCGCAGCATCTCGTCGACGTTGCGGCCCAGCGGCAGGTTGTTGACGACCTGGTGCTGGACGACGCCGTTCTCGTCGATCAGGAAGGAGCCGCGCATGGCGACGCCAGCTTCCGGATGCTCGATGCCGTAGGCCTGGGTGATCTCGTGCTTGACGTCGGCCACGATCGGGAAGCCGACTTCACCGATGCCGCCCTTCTCCGGCGAGGTCAGGCGCCAGGCGTGGTGGGTGAACTGGGAATCGATGGAGACACCGATCACCTCGACGCCGAGCTCCTTGAACTGCGCCAGACGGTTGTCGTGGGCGATGATCTCGGACGGGCACACGAAGGTGAAGTCCAGCGGCCAGAAGAACAGCACGCGGAGCTTGCCGTTGCTGTCGGACAGCTTGAAGTTGTCGACGATCTCGCCGTTGCCGAGGACGGCGGCGGCTTCGAAATCGGGTGCTTGACGTCCAACCAGTACGCTCATGCAGATCTCCTTGAGTGAGTGATGACATTCATCGGGGGTAGAAGCGGAATGCCCACGCTAGGTCAGGCATCCTCGCCGCACCACTGAAGCGAGTCAATGGCACGGATAGTCAAAATCGATGGCCGGCATCGGGGCGGCCCATTCGCGGCATGGCGGCTCACGGCACCGGTTTCACAGCACCTCGTCGTCGCGCCCCAGGGTCAGCGACTCGAGCTCGCCGCCGAGGAGCGACACCTCGATGCGCATCTGGATCGGCGAACAGCACTGCGGGCAGTCCTCCCAGGTCGTGTGGCTGCCCTGGGAAAGATCGACCAGCAGCTCGAAGCCGGTATCGCAGTAGGGGCAGCGCACCGCGTGGCTGTCCAGTGCTTCCTCGTGCACGATGTCCTCCCCGGCCGGATCACTGCCCCGTTAGATGGGGCGCCGCGGCCGTCTTTTCAAGGGCGCCGGGGTCAGCGTCGGCGCGATGGTTGAAAAGGCCATCTATCATGACCATGTAATCTATAGCGGACCAGGATGGTTCGATCTTACCCGCCGTGACAGGAGGACCCCATGAGCACTTCGTCCCTACCGGAGACGCTGCAGACCCTCGACGCCGCCGGCACCACCTTCCACTACCATAGCCTGCCCAAGGCCGCCGAGACGCTGGGCGACATCGAGCGCTTGCCGATGACGCTGAAGATCCTGCTCGAGAACCAGCTGCGCTTCGCCGATCAGGAAGGCGTCGAGCGCGAGGACATGCAGGCGCTGGTCGACTGGCAGAAGACCGCCTCGTCCGATCGCGAGATCGGCTACCGCCCGGCCCGGGTGCTGATGCAGGACTTCACCGGCGTGCCCGGCGTGGTCGACCTGGCCTCGATGCGCGCCGCGGTCGAGACCCTCGGCGAGCAGCCCTCGCGCATCAACCCGCTGTCGCCGGTGGACCTGGTGATCGACCACTCGGTGATGGTCGACCACTTCGGCGATCCCAGCGCCTTCAAGGACAACGTCGCCATCGAGATGGAGCGCAACCGCGAACGCTACGAGTTCCTGCGCTGGGGCCAGCAGGCCTTCGACAACTTCCGCGTGGTGCCGCCGGGCACCGGCATCTGCCACCAGGTCAACCTCGAGTACCTGGGCAAGACGGTGTGGACCAAGGAGGAGGACGGCAAGACCTTCGCCTATCCCGACACCCTGGTCGGCACCGACTCCCACACCACCATGATCAACGGCCTGGGCGTGCTCGGCTGGGGCGTCGGCGGCATCGAGGCCGAGGCGGCCATGCTCGGCCAGCCGGTGTCGATGCTGATCCCCGAGGTGGTGGGCTTCAAGCTCACCGGCAAGCTGCGCGAGGGCATCACCGCCACCGACCTGGTGCTGACGGTGACCCAGATGCTGCGCAGCCGCGGCGTGGTCGGCAAGTTCGTCGAGTTCTACGGCGACGGCCTCAAGGACCTGCCGCTGGCCGACCGCGCCACCATCGCCAACATGGCCCCGGAATACGGCGCCACCTGCGGCTTCTTCCCGGTCGACGACGAGACCCTCACCTACATGCGCCTGACCGGCCGCGACGAGGAGCAGATCGCCCTGGTCGAGGCCTACTGCAAGGCCCAGGGCCTGTGGCGCGAACCCGGCGCCGAGCCGGTCTTCAGCGATACCCTCGAGCTCGACATGGGCGACGTCGAGGCCAGCCTGGCCGGCCCCAAGCGGCCCCAGGACCGCGTCAACCTGGCCGACATGCCGACGGCCTTCGCCAAGGTGATGGAAGACGACGGCAAGCCGCTCGAGGCGCCCTCCGAGAAGGGCAAGCTGATGTCCGAAGGCGGCCAGACCGCGGTCGGCGTCGAGGAGAGCTACGAGCACCACGACAGCCAGCAGGTCGACCTCGAGGGCGAGGCCTTCCGCCTCGACCCCGGCGCGGTGGTGATCGCCGCCATCACCTCCTGCACCAACACCTCCAACCCCAGCGTGATGATGGCCGCCGGCCTGCTGGCGCGTAACGCCCGGGAGCGCGGCCTCGACACCAAGCCCTGGGTCAAGACCTCGCTGGCCCCCGGCTCCAAGGTGGTCACCGACTACCTGGCCGCCGGCGGCGTGCAGGACGACCTCGACGCCCTGGGCTTCAACCTGGTCGGCTACGGCTGTACCACCTGCATCGGCAACTCCGGCCCGCTGCCCGGCCCGATCGAGCAGGCCATCACCGACGGCGACCTGACCGTGGCCTCGGTGCTGTCCGGCAACCGCAACTTCGAGGGCCGCGTCCATCCGCAGGTGAAGACCAACTGGCTGGCCTCGCCGCCCCTGGTGGTGGCCTATGCCCTGGCCGGCAACGTGCGCAAGGACCTGGCCCGCGACCCGCTGGGCATCGACCGCGACGGCAAGCCGGTCTACCTGCAGGACATCTGGCCCTCCCAGGCCGAGATCGCCGAGGCGGTGGAGAAGGTCCGCACCGAGATGTACCGCAAGGAGTACGCCGAGGTGTTCGAGGGCGACGAGGTGTGGAAGGCCATCGACGTCCCCGAGAGCGAGGTGTACCAGTGGGACGAGGCCTCCACCTACATCCAGCATCCGCCGTTCTTCGACGGCATGGGCCGCGACCCCGCCCCCACCGAGGACGTCCACCGCGCCCACGTGCTGGCCATGCTCGGCGACTCGGTGACCACCGACCACATCTCGCCGGCCGGCGCCATCAAGCCCGACAGCCCGGCGGGCCGCTACCTGCAGGAGCGCGGCGTCAAGCCGGTGGACTTCAACTCCTACGGCTCGCGGCGCGGCAACCACGAGATCATGATGCGCGGCACCTTCGCCAACGTGCGCATCAAGAACGAGATGCTCGACGGCGTGGTCGGCGGCGAGACCCGCCACGTGCCCTCCGGCCAGCAGATGGCCATCTATGACGCGGCCATGCAGTACCAGCAGGAAGGCACCCCGCTGGTGGTGATCGCCGGCAAGGAATACGGCACCGGCTCCTCCCGTGACTGGGCCGCCAAGGGCACCCGGCTGCTCGGCGTGCGCGCCGTGCTGGCGGAGTCCTACGAGCGTATCCACCGCTCCAACCTGATCGGCATGGGCGTGGTGCCGCTGCAGTTCCCCGAGGGCGAGACCCGCGAGACCCTGGGCCTGACCGGCGATGAGCGCGTCTCCATCAAGGGCCTCGACGATCTCGCCCCGGGCGGCAGGGTCGAGGTGACCATCGAGAGCGACAAGGGCGAGCAGACCCTCGAGGCGCTGTGCCGCATCGACACCGCCAACGAGCTGGAGTACTACCGCCACGGCGGCATCCTGCACTACGTGCTGCGCAAGATGATCGGCGCAGCCTGATTGGGGTATCCCCAGGCACTTTGGGAGTGACAGGCCCCGCCGGGGGATACCGGCGGGGCTTCGACGATCTCTTCCGGCTGGTGCTGACGCTGCTCTCGCTGCGGCTGGTCTGGCTCGGCGTTTCGCGCCTCTGGGGTAGCTGAGCGGAGACTCCGAGAGGGCTATCCGAGCCAGGCGCACGGCTCCCCACGTTGAAAGGCGTTCCCGCAAGGTGCCGCCATCCTCGGCGGACTTGGCGTATCTTGAAGGCAGTGCCGGCACCTCGTCGGCGCCCGACTCGCCGCTGCCGAGGCCGCCCATGCGCCGTTCCTTCTCCCTTCGCGCGCTGACCGCCGTGTCGATCGTCGGCCTGATGCTGATCGTGGCCGGGGTGCTGCTGTGGCACGGCGTCCGCGGTGCCGACAAGATGATGGTCCGCGCCGTGGAGGACACCGGCCGTCAGCTGGCCGTGACCACCGAGGAGCGGGCGCGGCGGCTGATCGACCCGGCCCGGGTGGTGGTGGCGCTGCTGGCCCAGGACGATCTGGCGTCGCGCCAGCGGCTCGTCGATCGCCTGCGCCATCTGCCGCTGCTGGCCGCCTCGCTGGAGGTGCACTCGGCGGCCAGCGCCGTCTACGTGGGCTACGAGGACGGCGACTTCCTGCTGCTGCGCCCGGCCGGGCGGGTGCCGCAGGCGCGGTTGCCCGAGGTGCCCGAGGCCGACGAGGCGGCGTATCTGGTGCAGGCGGTCGACCGCGATGCCGGCGGCAATGCCCAGGCCGAGTGGCGGCTCTACGACCGCGACCTGAACCTGCTCGGCCGGCGGCTCCAGCCGGGCGACGTCTTCGACCCCCGGGAGCGCCCCTGGTATCGGCGGGCGATGGCGGCCAGCGGCCCCTGGCTGACTGAGCCCTATGCCTTGTTCACCACCCGCGAGATCGGCATCACCTTGGCCCGGCGCAGCCGCGACGGTCGGTCGGTGGTGGGGCTTGATGCCTCGCTGGCCGATCTCGGCAGCGAAATGGACGCGCTGGGCATCACGCCCGGCACCCGGCTGGTGGTGGTGTCCCGCGATGGCCGGCTGCTGGCGCATCCCGACGTGGAGACGCTGCTCGCCGCGCCTGGCGGATCGCCGCGGCTGGCGACGCTGGACGAGCTCGATGACCCGGTGCTGCGGCGGCTCGGCCACCTGACCCGGGACGAGGGCGCCTCGCTGGGCGCCGCGGCCCCGGGCGAGGCGGCCTCCGGCGACGACGCCTTCGGCGCCTCCGCCAGCTTCCGGGTCGACGGCGAGGACTGGTTCGGCATGCGCCTGCCGTTCCGCATCCCCGGCGTGGAGCCGGCCACGCTGCTGATGGTGGTGCCGGAGCGCGAGCTGCTCGCCGGCACCCGCGAGCTGCTGTGGCAGCGTTCGCTGGTGGCCGTGCTGCTGGCCCTGGCGCTGCTGCCGCTGGGCGTGTGGGTCGGGCATCGGCTCAGCCGCCCGCTGAACGCCCTGGCCGAGCAGGTCCGGGCGCTGGGCGACTTCGACTTCTCGGCCTGCCGCGGGGTGCGCTCGCCGGTGCGCGAGGTGCAGCAGCTGAGCGGCGCGCTGACGGGCATGGCCGAGGGCATCGCGGGCTTCCAGCGCATGACCCGCACGCTGAGCCGCGAGCCGCGGCTGGACACGCTGCTCGCCACCGTGCTCGAGGACCTGCTGAACATCACCGACAGCCGCCACGGCGCCATCTACCTCGAGGACGAGAGCGATGCCACCCGCTTCGTCTGCGAGGCCGAGCGGGGCCAGGGCGATCCCGACGATCCGCTGCCGGCGTGCCTGACCCTGAAGGCCCCCGAGGAGGGCGGCATGGCGGCGCTGGAGCGCCGGGCCGCGGCCAGCGGCTATCTGGTGCAGCCGCTGTGCAATCGCAGCGGCCATCGCATGGGGCTGCTGGTGCTGGCGCTGCGCGCGTCGGGGCAGGGCGGCGATCGCTCCTGGCGGCGCTTCGTCGAGGAGCTCTCCGGCGCGGCGGCGGTGGCGATCGAGACCCGTCGACTGCTGGAGGGCGAGAAGCGCCTGCTGGATGCCATCGTCGAGCTGATCGCCGGCGCCACCGACGCCAAGTCGGCGCATACCGGCGGCCACTGCTCGCGGGTGCCGCAGTTGGCCGAGATGCTGCTGGAGGGCGCCCATCGCATGACCACCGGCCCCTTCGCCGACGAGACGCTGGACGACGAGCGCCGCACCGCCTTCCACCTGGCGGCCTGGCTGCACGACTGCGGCAAGCTGACCACGCCCGACGAGGTCATGGAGAAGGCCACCAAGCTGGAGACCCGCTACAACCGCATCCACGAGATCCGCACCCGCTTCGAGGTGCTGTGGCGCGACGCCGACGTCGCCTACTGGCGCGGGCTGGCCGAGGGCGGCGACGAGCCCACGCTGGCCGCGGCGCGCCAGCGCCGGCAGACCGAGCTGCAGGAGGCCTTTGGACGGGTGGCCGAGCTCAACCGCGGCGGCCAGGCGGTCGATGCGGACGGCCTGGCGCGGCTCGAGGCGATCGCCGACTGGCGCTGGTGGCGCCACTTCGACGACCGGCTCGGCGTGTCCGAGGAGGAGGCCGCACGATTGGCCCGCGAGCCCGAAGCCCCGCTCCCCGCCGAGGAGCGGCTGCTGGCCGACCGCCCCCGGCATCGCCTCGACTGGGCCGTCGCGCCGCCGCCGGTGGCCGAGGACGACCCGCGCAACCGCTGGGGCTTCGCCATGCAGCCGCCGGAGGTGGCCGGCGACCAGGGCGAGCTCTACAACCTGCGGGTGGCGCGCGGCACGCTCAACGACATCGAGCGCTTCCGCATCCAGGAGCACATCGTCCAGACCGTCATGATGCTCGAGTCGCTGCCCTGGCCGGCGCACCTGCGGCGGGTGCCGACCATCGCCGGCAACCATCACGAACGCATGGACGGCCAGGGCTATCCGCGCCGGCTGGTGCTGGCCGAGGCCAGCCTGGAGGAGCGCATCATGGCGGTGGCCGATGTCTTCGAGGCGCTGACCGCCGCCGACCGGCCCTACAAGCCGGGCCTGACGCTGTCGCGCTCGCTGTCGATCCTGGCCGGCAT
This sequence comes from Halomonas smyrnensis AAD6, assembly GCF_000265245.1. Taxonomy (GTDB): domain Bacteria; phylum Pseudomonadota; class Gammaproteobacteria; order Pseudomonadales; family Halomonadaceae; genus Halomonas; species Halomonas smyrnensis. The sequence goes on along the minus strand of NZ_AJKS02000001.1, from coordinate 1,217 downwards.
GGCCCGCGATGGCCATCTGGACCCCGATGTCTTTGCCCTGCTGCTCGACAGCGGCGTGTGGCGCGACTATGCCGCACGCTTCCTGGCCGCGGCGCAGATCGACGAGGTGGACATCGAAGCGCTCAAGCACGAGGCTGGATGTCCGACAACGAAAAGTGGAAATGGCGCTGCGGGCCGCGTTTCGTCCTGTACAGGGCAGGCCCCTAGGTCATAATGCACTTATAAAGCGCGTCATTTTTCAGGGGAACACCGATGCTGCCGACTCAGATTTCCGGCTGGCGAGCGAGTCTGCTTGCCGTCCTCGTCATGGTCAGCCTGCTGCTGGCACCGCTCGCCCAGGCCGAGAACCCTCGCTACGCGGGGATCGTCATCGACGCCGATACCCACGAGATCCTCTACGCCGAGAACGCCGATGCGCCGCGTTTCCCGGCCTCGCTGACCAAGATGATGACCCTCTACCTGCTGTTCGAGGCCATCGAGGGGCGCAGCATGAGCCTGGGGCAGCCGCTGCCGGTCTCGCAGGCGGCCGCGGCCATGCCGGCCACCAAGCTCTACCTCAAGCCGGGCGACAGCATTCCGGTGGAGACCGCCATCGAATCGCTGGTGGTGCGCTCGGCCAATGACGTGGCGGTGGTCATCGCCGAGGCGCTGGGCGGCAGCGAGCGCCACTTCGCGCGGATGATGACCGAGCGCGCCCGCGAGCTCGGCATGGGCCGCACCACCTTCCGCAACGCCTCCGGCCTGCCGGACGACGCCCAGGTCACCACCGCCCGCGACATGGCGGTGCTGGCCCGTCGGCTGATGCTCGATTTCCCCCAGTACTACCACTACTTCTCGCTGCAGGACTTCACCTGGCGCGGCAACACCTACCGCGGCCACAATCGCCTGCTGGCCAACTACCCGGGCGCCGATGGCCTCAAGACCGGCTTCATCCGCGCCTCCGGCTTCAACGTCGCCACCTCGGCGGTGCACGACGGCCGGCGCATGCTCTCGGTGGTGATGGGCGGCTTCACCGCGGCCTCCCGCGATGAGCACATGGCCGACCTGCTGAATCGCGGCTTCGCCCGCGCCGCCCTGGCCGACGGCCACGGCTGGCTGGCGCGCACCGAGATCGCCGCCGAGCGGCTGATGCCGCTGCCGGGCCGCACCCTGCCGCCGGCCGGGCAGATGCTGGCGAGCCGCGACACTGCCGCGCCGGCCGCGACGTCGGCCGCCGC
>NZ_AJKS02000002.1 GCF_000265245.1 Halomonas smyrnensis AAD6 | reverse complement strand
TGTGGATGCCAAGCTCTCTGGCAATCTGACGTCGGCTCATGCCCACGTCATGACGGGCATAGATCTGGTATCGTTGGGTCTGGGTCAGCTGTCGGTATCCCATGCTCTGCTTCACTTTGGTAGGTGAGCCGAGAAGGGTACCGGCGCTGCCCCTCCCGCCTCTACCTCGTGGGCCAAAGTGCTGCGTTTATTCTATGAATCCAGGAACAACAAGCCAGGCGAACCCGTGCCATGAGCGAACTCGATGACATCCCGACCCCGCGCGGCCATCTGACCCTCAAGCTGGTCGCCCGCCGCCAGGACACCAACTTCCACGGCGACATTCCCGCCGGCTGGCTGATCGGCCACATGGACCAGGCCGCCGAGCTCGCCGCCGGCCGCGAGGCCGGGGGGCGAACCGCCACCGTGGCCGTCGAGGCCATGGACTTCCTGTGCCCGGTACGGGTCGGCTCGATGGTCAACATCTTCACCGACGTCCGCGAGATCGGCCACAGCTCGATCAAGATCGACGTCGAGGTGTGGAGCCGCTCGCCCCACGAGCGCGACCCCGACGAACTGCACAAGGTCACCGAGGCCCGCTTCGTGACGGTGGCGCTGGACGACAACGGCCGCATCCGCGCGGTGCGTCAGGGCGGCTGAGCCGCCCCGATCTCCCTTCAGCCGACGAGCGTCTCCCGTGACTTCAGGTAGGCCAGCTCGCCGATATCGGTGAAGGCGCTGACCCGCTGCTGGAAGTCGCGATAGGCCTCGAAGATCCGCTTCGAGGCCTCGTCGTTCTCGACCTGCTGCTGGAGGACCCGCTGCGACGACTCGTGCAGCGCCGCCATGACGTCGTCGGGGAACTGACGCAGCTGGATGCCGTGCTCGTCGACCAGACTGCGCAGCGCCTCGGCGTTGCGGAAGGCGAACTCGCTGATCATCGCCAGGTTGGAGGCGCGGGCGGCCTCGGTGACCACCACCTTGAGGTCGTCCGGCAGCGCGTTCCACGCCTCCAGGTTGACGGTGCCCTCGAGGATCGCGCTGGGCTCGTTCCAGGCCGAGGTGTAGTAGTAGTCGGCCACCTGATGCAGGCCGAAGGCCAGATCGTTGTAGGGGCCGACCCAGTCGGCGGCGTCCAGCACGCCGGTCTCCATGGAGGTGAAGATCTCGCTGCCCGGGATCGTCAGGGTGGTCACGCCGATGCCGTTCATGGCCTCGCCGGCTAGGCCCGGCAGACGCAGCTTGAGGCCCTGCATGTCGTCCAGCGAGTGGATTTCCTTCTTGAACCAGCCGCCCATCTGGGTGCCGGTGTTGCCCACCGCGAAGGGCTTGAGGTTGTGCTCGGCGTAGAGCTCGTCCCACAGCGCCTGACCGCCGCCGTGGTACAGCCAGGCGTTGGTCTCGGTGGTGGTCATGCCGAAGGGCACGGCGGTGAAGAACTGGGCCGCGGCGACCTTGCCGCGCCAGTAGTAGGAGGCGGAGTGGCCCATCTCGGCGGTGCCGGCCGAGACCGCGTCGAACACCTCCAGGGCCGGTACCAGTTCACCGGCGCCGTGGACCCGGACCCGCATGCGGCCGCCGGACATGCGTTCGATGCGCTCGGCGAGGTCGTTGGCGCCGGTGCCCAGGGCCGGGAAGTTCTTGGGCCAGGAGGTCACCATGTTCCAGGTGATGGTCTCCTGGGCGCTGGCGGTGTTGACGAAGGGGGCGGCGACGGCACCGGCGGTGCCGGCCCCCAGGGTCTTGAGGCTGGTCTTGAGAAAGTTGCGACGCTCCATGGGGAGGGCGGCTCCTTGCGGTTCTTTTCGTATCGCATGCCGAGCGGCATACCGGTGTCCGCCGGGCAGTATCGCGAAAGCGGCATTTATCAGCAAGCGAACGACTGCCCAGGACAGTTGGGGGCCGATCCGGCGACCCTCACCACATCGAGGACCTGGTTTCTTGGTGTGTGCTCGCTAGAGAGGCGTCAACTTGGCGAAGCCCAGCACCAGCCACTTGTCGCCCTCGCCCTCGAAGCTGACCTGCACCCGGGCGCGCTCGCCCTCGCCCTCGGCGTTGAGGATCACGCCCTCGCCGAAGATCGGGTGGCTGACCCGCTGGCCCAGCGCCAGCGAGGGCAGCTCGGCGCCGCCGTCGACGCTCTCCTGGCGCGGGCCGGGGCGCGAGGCGGTGACCGGCCGCGAGACCTGGCCACGCAGCCGCACCTCCTCGAGGCAGTCCTCGGGCAGCTCGCGCAGGAAGCGCGACGGCCGCTGGAAGGTCTCCTTGCCGTGCAGCCGGCGCAGCTCGGCGTGGGTCAGGTAGAGCTTCTGCATCGCCCGGGTCAGGCCCACGTAGCACAGCCGGCGCTCCTCCTCGAGGCGGCCGGGCTCCTCCATCGACATCTTGTGCGGGAACAGGCCCTCCTCGACGCCGGCCACGAACACCACCGGGAACTCCAGGCCCTTGGCCGAGTGCAGGGTCATCAGCTGCACGCAGTCCTCGAACTCGTCGGCCTCGTGCTCGCCGGCGTTGAGCGCGGCCTCGGCGAGGAACGCCTCCAGCGCGGCCATGCCCTCGCCGGCCTCCACGGTATCCAGGGTCTCGCCCTGGCTGAAGGCCTTGGCGGCGGTGACCAGCTCCTCGAGGTTCTCGACCCGGGCCTGGCCCTTCTCGCCCTTCTCGTTGCGGTGGTGCTCGACCAGCCCGGTGCGCTCGTTGACGTGATCGATGATCTCGTGGAGCGCCATGCCGGAGGTCTCGTCGTCGAGCCGCTCGATCAGGTCGGCGAAGGCCTTCACCGAGGATACCGCGCGGCCCTTGAGCGAGCCGTCGAGCTGGGCGTCGTGCAGCGCCTGCCACAGCGAGATGCCGACGTGGCGAGCGCGCTCGCGCAGCACCTCGACGGTGCGGGTGCCGATGCCGCGTGCCGGCACGTTGATCACCCGCTCCAGCGAGGCATCGTCGTCGCGATTGAGCAGCAGCCGCAGGTAGGCCAGGGCGTTCTTGATCTCCAGGCGCTCGTAGAAGCGCTGGCCGCCGTAGATGCGGTAGGGCACCCCCTGGCGGATCAGCGTCTCCTCGATCACCCGCGACTGGGCGTTGGAGCGATAGAGGATGGCGATCTCGCGGCGCGTCATGCCCTCCTCGACCTTCTCGCGGATGGTGTCGACGATGAAGCGCGCCTCGTCCAGGTCGTTGAAGCCGCCGTACAGCGAGATCGGCTCGCCGCGGTCGCCGGCGGTCCACAGCTCCTTGCCCATGCGCTCCGAGTTGTGGCGGATCAGGGCATTGGCGGCGTCGAGGATGGCGCTGGTGGAACGGTAGTTCTGCTCCAGGCGCACCGTCTTGGTGGCGGGGAACTCGTCCTCGAAGCGGCGGATGTTCTCGATCCGCGCGCCGCGCCAGCCGTAGATCGACTGGTCGTCGTCGCCGACCACGGTCATCGGCGTGGTCATGCCGGTGAGCAGCTTCAGCCAGGCGTACTGCAGGGTGTTGGTGTCCTGGAACTCGTCGACCAGCACGTGGGCGAAGCGCTCCTGGTAGTGGGCCAGCAGGGCGGGATTGTCGCGCAACAGCTCGAGGCTCCTGAGCAACAGCTCGCCGAAGTCGACCAGGCCGCCGCGCTCGCAGGTCAGCTGGTAGCGCTCATAGAGCTCGACCATCTGGGTCATGTAGGCGTCGCCGTGGGCGTCCACCTGGTGCGGGCGCAGGCCCTCCTCCTTGCAGCCGGAGATGAACGACTGCACCTGGCGCGGCGGGAAGCGCTCGTCATCGACGTTGTTGTCCTTGAGCAGCCGCTTGATCAGGCGCAGCTGGTCGTCGCCGTCGATGATCTGGAAGTGCTGGGGCAGCCGCGCGTCCTGCCAGTGGGTGCGCAGCAGGCGGTGAGCGATGGAGTGGAAGGTGCCGACCCAGACGTGGCGCAGCGAGATGCCGAGCAGCGCCTCCAGGCGGGTGCGCATCTCGCGGGCCGCCTTGTTGGTGAAGGTCACCGCCAGCACGGCGTAGGGCGAGAGCCCCTCGGCCTGCATCAGCCAGGCGATGCGATGCACCAGCACCCGGGTCTTGCCGGAGCCGGCGCCGGCCAGCACCAGCATGTTGCCCTGGGGCGCGCTGACGGCCTCGCGCTGGGCCGGGTTCATGTGGTCGAGAATCGCCGTGACGTCGTCCATAGCGGGAAGGCATCGCTGCTCGGAAAATGGCCCGACAGCTTACCATATCGCGCCGGTCACGGCCGGTTCAGGACTCGTCGGGCTCCGGATAGCGCAGCGAGTTGAGGCTCTTCTTCACCGACTTGAGCTGCTCGGCGAGCCTGGGCCCGCGGGACTTGGCCACGCCGACCGCCAGCACGTCGATCATCACCAGATGGGCGATCCGCGAGCTCATCGGGGTGTAGATCTCGGTGTCCTCGTGGACGTCGATGTACAGCGGCAGGGTCACCTCCTCGGCCAGCGGCGAGCCGCTGGGGCACAGGCCGATCACCGTGGCGCCGGCCTCGCGGGCCAGGCGCACGCTGGCCACCAGCGCCCGGGTGCGCCCGGTCTGGGAGATCGCCACCACCACATCGCCCTCCTTGAGGGTCACCGCCGACATGTTCTGCATGTGCGGGTCGGTGTAGGCGGCGGTGGAGATCTGCAGACGGAAGAACTTGTGCTGGGCATCGAAGGCCACCGCGCCGGAGGCACCGAAGCCGTAGAACTCGACCCGATTGGCCATGCCCAGGGCATTGATCGCCTGGCTCAGCGCATCGTTGTCCAGCCGGTCGCGCACCGACAGCAGGGTACCTACCGTGGAGTCGAAGATGCTCTGGGAGAATTCCGCCACCGAGTCGCTGTCGTTCATCGAGAACTGGGCGAACTGGCTGCCGGTGGCCAGCATCTGGGCCAGCTTGAGCTTGAAGTCCTGGAAACCGTTGCAGCCCAGGGCGCGGCAGAAGCGCACCACGGTGGGCTCGCTGACCTTGGCCTCGGTGGCCAGGTCGACGATCCGCATGTGGATCACCTCATCGGGATTGCGCAGCACGAACCTCGCCACCTTCTGCTCGGAGCGGCGGAAGTGCGTCATGCGGCGTCTCATTTCATCGAACAGGCCAAGGCTCACGCGGCACTCCTGGGTCGGCGGATTCGAGGGCAATGCCCACAGTATGCCCCAACCGACGCCCCCATGGGCAGCAAGGCGCCGAAAGGATCGTTGACACTCCGATCTTCATCATTCTGTCAAGAGGGGTATAGTAAGAATTGCAGTGTCGCGCAGCGCCCCACGCCGATGCCGACACCCCCACTGCAGACAGGAGAGTCGATCATGCGTAATGTCGAACGCTTATCCTCCGTCAAGAGCGAACTCCTCGACATCTTCATGAGCATGGAAGTCGTCGAGCACGAAGAACGCTCCCGTACCGCCGCCCAGCGCAACCTGCGCGCCCGCCGCGGCATCGAGCTCCACGAGGAGTTCAAGCGTCTCAGCCAGGACATCGCCGACCTGCCCGAGGACGACGCCGACGAGATGCACTGATCCCGACTCCCGCCACCTCAGGCACCCGAACGCGGAGAGCCCCGCACGGGGCGGGGCTCTCGCGTCGGGGTCGGCCCCGGTATCGCCACGGCTTCGACCTCAGAGGCTGGTGAAGAACACCACCGCCACGCCGATCGGCGCGATGAAGCGCGTGATCAGGCTCCACAGGCTGAAGTCGTAGATGTCCATGCCGAGTTCGCGCCGCACGCTCTCCTTGTCGAGATACCAAGCGGTGAAGACGATGGCGCCCAGGCCGGTGAGCGGCAGCATGAACTTGCTGGTCACCCGGTCGAGCAGGTCGAAGACGTTCAGGCCGAACAGCACCGGGTCGCTCCACAGGTTGAACGACAGCAGCGCGGCGATGCCCAGCGCCCAGGCCGCCACCCCGGCCACCAGGGCGGAACCCACGCGCGGCAGCGGCGTGCGCTCCTCGACGAATTCCACCACCGGCTCGAGCAGCGAGATGGCCGAGGTCAGGGCGGCGAAGGTCAGCAGCAGGAAGAACAGCAGGCCGACCACGATGCCGCCGCCCATCTGGCCGAACGCCAGCGGCAGGGTGACGAAGATCAGCCCCGGGCCAGAGGCCACGTCGAGGTCGTTGGCGAACACCAGCGGGAAGATCGCCAGGCCGGCGCCCAGCGCGATCACGGTGTCCATGATCACCACGGTGCGCGCGGTCTTGAGCAGGTCGACCTCTTCGCCCAGGTAGGAGCCGTAGGCCATCATGATGCCCATGCCCAGCGACAGGGTGAAGAAGGCATGGCCCAGGGCCGCCAGCACGGTCTCGCCGGAGAGCTTGCTCCAGTCCGGATTGAACAGGTAGGAGACGGCCTCACCGAAGTGGCCGGTGGTCATGCCATAGCCGACCAGCACCACCATCAGCACGCCCAGCGCCGGCATCAGGATGCGGGCGGCACTCTCGATGCCCTTGGTCACGCCGCGGGCGACGATGCCGATGACCAGCAGCATGAACACCGAGTGGCCGGCCAGCAGCAGGCCCGGGCTACCCAGCATGGCATTGAACAGCGCGCCGATGCCATCGGCATCCTGGCCGCTGAAGGCGCCGGTGACGGAGTTCAGGGTGTAGTACAGCGACCAGCCGCCGATCACGCTGTAGAAGGACAGGATCAGGAAGGCGCCGAGGATGCCGCTGATGCCGACGATCATCCAGGCCCGGGTGCGGCCGGAGGCCTCGGCCAGGTCGGCCATGGCGTTGGCGGGATTGTTCTGGCCGCGGCGGCCGATCATCCACTCGGTGACCAGGATCGGCAGGCCGATCAGCGCGATGCACAGCAGGTAGACCAGCACGAAGGCCGCGCCGCCGCTCTCGCCCACCATGTAGGGGAACTTCCAGATATTACCCAGGCCGACCGCCGAGCCGGTGGCCGCGAGGATGAAGCCCAGCCGGGACGACCAGTGCGCGTGTTGCTGTTGCTTGAGGGACATAATTCACCTTGAAGGGTCGTGTCGCCATCGATCGATCGGATGCGATGACGTTCTGATTGTTGTCGCCACGTCCACGCCGTGCCGGATCTCGGTACGGCGCATTCAAGGGCATAAAACGCATGCCAAGCAGGATCACTACCAGGGCTACGTTTCCACCGGTGGGGTGAAGGGTGGAAACCGCAAGGAGGTATCGCGACACCCCACAGGGGTTAGGCGTGAGGGTCGACGATATTCGATGGCAAGTGACGAGCGAGGGGTAACATATCCGATCGTCTGCCCGGAGGCCACCCATGGCGGCAAAACCACGCAGCGCGCGCCCTGGCGTTCGAAACGAGCCGCCCCGCGGCTCAGAACAGCGCGGCCTGGCGCTCGCCCGGAAAGTCCGCCGTCGGCGGCAGTCCGGCCCGTGCCGCCACCGACGAATAGAGCCGACGCGCCAGCTGCGGGGCGCGGCGGTTATCGGCGGTATGCACAAACAGGAAAGGGGTTTTCCCCTGTTTTATCCACAGGACAAGGCGTTCGATCCAGGGCGTGAAGTAGTCGATATTGATCGACTCGTCAACATTGCCGATGAAGCGCACCACGGGAAATTCCCCTGTGGAAATCACATGTAACGGCCGTTTCGGCTTCTCGTGCTGAGCCTTCTGCATGCCCGGATGATCGCCGGCGGCGGTGGAGAACAGCGGCCGCACGTCGAGCATGACCCGGTTGGCGCCGTGACTTATCAACAACCTGTTGAGGGCCGTCTCGGCCGCCCCCTTGTGGAAAAACTCGCTGTGGCGCACCTCGACCGCGCAGGGCAGCCAGCTCGGCCAGCGGTCCAGCAGGGCCTCGAGGCGGGGCAGCTCCTCGGCGCCGAAGTCCCGCGGCAGCTGAACCATCATCGGCCCCAGGCGATCATGCAGCGGCGCCAGGGCCGCGAGGAAGTCATCGAAGCCCGCCTCGACGTCCACCAGGCGCCGCTCGTGGGTCAGCGACGACGGGAGCTTGAAGCAGAAGCGGAAGCCGGCCGGCGCCTGGCGCGTCCAGGCCGCCACCGTCTCGGCGCGGGGCGCGCCGCTGTAGAAGGTGGTGTTGCCCTCCACCGAGGAGAACACCCGGGCATAGTCGCCCAGCAGATCGTCGCTGCCGCCGTGGGGCGGATAGAGCCCGCCGCGCCAGTCGGGGTTGGCCCACATCGGCAGGCCCAGGTGCAGTCGCGGCGGCTCACTGGCGGCCATGTCGGCCTCGTCCCTCATTCCACGGTGACGGACTTGGCCAGGTTACGCGGCTGGTCGACGTCGGTGCCCTTGAGCACGGCGACATGATAGGAGAGCAGCTGCAGCGGCACGGTATAGAGGATCGGCGCCAGGGCCTCCTCCACCTTGGGCAGACGCAGCACCCGGATACCCTCGCCGTCCTCCAGTGCCACGCCCTCGTCGGCAAACACGAACAGCTCGCCGCCGCGGGCCCGGACCTCCTGGAGGTTGGACTTGAGCTTGTCGAGCAGGGCGTCGTTGGGGGCCACCGCGATCACCGGCATCTCGGCGTCGACCAGCGCCAGCGGCCCGTGCTTGAGCTCGCCGGCGGGATAGGCCTCGGCATGGATGTAGGAGATCTCCTTGAGCTTCAGCGCGCCCTCCAGCGCCACCGGGAACTCGGGCCCGCGCCCCAGGAACAGGGCGTGATGCTTCTCGGCGAAGGCCGCGGACAGCGCCTCGACGGCCGGATCCAGCGCCAGCACCTCGCCGACCCGGGCCGGCAGCTGACGCAGCGCCTCGACCAGCGTCGCCTGCTCGTCGGCGTCCTGGCCGCGCACCCGGCCCAGCGCCAGGGTCAGCAGCATCAGCGCGGTGAGCTGGGTGGTGAAGGCCTTGGTCGAGGCCACGCCGATCTCGGGACCGGCCTGGGTCATCAGCGTCAGGTCCGACTCGCGCACCAGCGAGCTGCCCGGCACGTTGCAGATCGCCAGGCTGCCCAGATAGCCGAGCCGCTTGGCGAAGCGCAGCGCGGCCAGGGTGTCGGCGGTCTCACCGGACTGGGACAGCGTCACGAACAGCGTGCCCTCGGGCACCACCACGCGACGATAGCGGAATTCGGAGGCCACCTCGACCTGCACCGGCACGCCGGCATAGCGCTCCAGCCAGTAGCGCGCCACCATGCCGGCGTGATAGCTGGTGCCGCAGGCCACCAGGTGGATCTGGCGGACCTCACCGAACAGCGCCTCGGCCTCGGGGCCGAAGCTCTCCACCAGCACGCTGCGATCGCCGAGCCGGCCCTCCAGGGCCGCGGCAATCACCGCCGGCTGCTCGTGGATCTCCTTGAGCATGAAGTGGCGATAACCGCCCTTGCTGGCCGCGCCGTCGCCGTGCTCGAAGGTCTGCACCGGGCGCTCCACGGCGTCACCGCCGGCATCGAAGATCTCGATCCTGCCGGCACCGGAGAGGCGCACCACATCGCCCTCTTCCAGATAGATGAAGCGGTCGGTGACCTGCAGCAGCGCCAGCGGATCGGAGGCCAGGAAGGCCTCCTCGATGCCGACGCCGACCACCAGCGGGCTGCCCTGGCGGGCGCCGATCACCACGCCCGGCTCGTCGACGTGGACCACGCCCAGCGCATAGGCCCCGTCGAGGCGCGCCAGCACCCGCTGCACGGCGGCCAGCAGGTCGCCGCCCTGCGCCTCGCGGGCGATCAGGTGGGCCATCGCCTCGGTATCGGTCTCGGAGCTGAAGGCATAGCCCTCGGCCTCGAGCTCGGCCTTCAGCGCCTCGTGATTCTCGATGATGCCGTTATGCACCAGCGCCAGGCGCTCACCGGACTGGTGGGGATGGGCGTTTTCCTCGCTGGGCCGGCCGTGGGTGGCCCAGCGGGTGTGGGCGATGCCGCTGTGGCCGGCCAGGGGCGCGGCGACCAGCGCCTCCTCCAGGGCCGCGACCTTGCCCAAGGCACGACGACGCTCGAGCCGGCCGTCACGCCCCGGCACGGCCATGCCGGCGGAGTCGTAGCCGCGATATTCGAGCCGCTTGAGCCCTTCCAGCAGGATGCCCTGTACGTTGCGCTGGGCGACAGCGCCGACGATGCCACACATGGTTCGCTCCTTAGAGGTCGTCTTTCTTGACCGGCCGCTGCCAGTCGTCCTTGCTGATCAGGCGTCCGCGGCTCACCGCCAGGGTATCGTCCGCCACGTCGCGGCTCAGCGTGGAGCCGGCGCCCACGGTGGCCCCCTTGCCGACGCGCATCGGCGCCACCAGGGCGGTATTGGAGCCGATGAAGGCCCCGTCGTCGATCTCGGTGCGGTGCTTGTTGGCGCCGTCGTAGTTGCAGGTGATGGTGCCGGCGCCGACGTTGACGTCGCGCCCGAGCCGGGCATCGCCCACATAGCTGAGGTGGTTGATCTTGCTGCCCTCGCCCACCTCGGCGTTCTTGGTCTCGACGAAGTTGCCGACCTTGGCCCCCACCGCCAGGCGCGAGCCGGGTCGCAGCCGGGCGAAGGGCCCGATGCGGTTGTGGCCGGCCACCACGGCGCCCTCGAGCACGCTGTGGGATTCGATCTCGCTCTCGGCGCCCACGTGGCTATCGCGGATCACGCAGTAGGGGCCGATGCGCACGCCCTCGCCCAGCTCGACGTGGCCCTCGAACACGCAGCCCACATCGATCTCGACGTCGTGGCCGCAGGTCAGGGTGCCGCGCACATCGAGGCGCGAGGGATCGGCCAGGGCCACGCCGGCGGTCATCAGCGACTCGGCGATGTCGCGCTGGTGGGCACGCTCCAGCTGCGCCATCTGCAGACGATTGTTGACGCCCTCGACCTCCAGCGCCCGGGCCGGCTGGGCGGTGGCGATCCTCACGCCCTCGGCGGCGGCCATGGCGATGACATCGGTCAGGTAGTACTCGCCCTGGGCGTTGTCGGCGGACAGCTGCGGCAGCCAGCGGCGCAGCTGGGCGGCGGTCATGGCCATGATGCCGGTGTTGCACTCGCGCACCGCGCGCTCGCTCTCGGAGGCGTCCTTGTGCTCGACGATGGCCACCGCCTCGCCGGCCTCGTTGCGCAGGATGCGGCCATAGCCGCTGGGGTCATCGAGGGTCACGGTGAGCAGGGCCATGTGCTGCTCGTCGACCCGTGCCAGCAGGTCGCGCAGGGTCTCGCGCCGGGTCAGCGGCACGTCGCCGTAGAGCACCAGCACCTTGCCCTCGCCGAGATGATCGAGCGTCTGGGCCACGGCGTGGCCGGTGCCCTTCTGCTCGGTCTGGCGGGCGAACCGCACCGGGCAGTCGGCCAGCGCCTCGCGCACGCGATCGGCGCCGTGGCCCACCACCACGTGGGTCCGATCGGCCTCGAGACCGGCGGCGGTGTCGATCACGTGCCGCACCAGGGGCCGGCCGGCCAGGCGATGCAGCACCTTGGGCAGGGTCGAACGCATCCGGGTCCCCTGCCCGGCCGCCAGTATCACCACGTCGAGACTCATCGTGACTCCTTGTCGATCCATCATTGAATCAGGCCATTCTAGTGCCTAGGGCCCCTCGGCCGCCACGCCGGCCACCGGCTCGTCCATCACCTCGATGCCCATCTCCTCGAGCCGGTCGCGGCCGAAGCGGGCCGCGAAGGCCGGGCTCGCCAGGCTGACCCAGTCGTCGTCGGCGGCGTTGCGCACCAGCATCATCACCGCCAGGTCATGTTCGACGGCCAGCGCCATGCCCTCGTCCTCGCCGAGTACCGACATGGCGGTGGCCCAGGCGTCGGCACGGGCATTGGAATCGTCCACCACCGTCACCGAGGCCATGCGATGCCGGATCGGTCGGCCGGTGCGCGGATCGATGGTATGAGAGTAGCGCCGGCCGTCTTCCTCGAAGTAGTTGCGATAGTCGCCGGAGGTGGCCACCGAGGTGTCCTCCAGCGGCAGCACGTACTTGGCCCGGGGCCGACCGTCGCGGGGAATCTCGACGCCGATGCGCCAGGGCTCGGCCTCGCCGTCGCGATGGCCGGCCACCTCGAGCTCGCCACCGATGTTGACCAGATAGTTGTCGAGGCCCTGGGAGGCCAGATAGGCCGCCACCCGATCGGTGGCGTAGCCCTTGGCCACGCCGGAGAGGTCCACGAACACGTCCTTGAGGCGACGCGCCCGCCGCTGATCCGCATCGATCTCCAGGGTGTCCATGCCGACCTCGGCGAGGCGCTGCTCGATCAGGGCGTCTCCCGGCACCTCGCGCGGCCTCGCCTCGGGGCCGAAGCTCCACAGGTTGACCAGCCCGCCCACGGTGACGTCGAAGGCGCCGTTGCTGGCCTCGCCCACCCGACGGGCGATCGACAGCACCTCGATCAATGACGCGGAGAGCGCCTGCCACTCGCCCAGCGGGGCGTGATCGAAGGCCACCAGCTCGGCGTCGTCGCGGTAGGTGGACATCGAGGCATCGACGCCCTCGAGCTCGTCGAGGATGCCCGCCTCGAGCTCGTCGCGGCGCTCGGCGGTGATCGGGTCGGCCAGCGTCACCTGGTAGAAGGTGCCGAAGATATCGCCCTCGAGCGTGACCGGCGTCTCGAGCGTTCGCTCGGAGCAGCCGGCCAGCAGGACGATCAGCATCAGCGTCACGAAGGCGAAGCGAAGACGTGGGAGTGGCATGAATCCTCCAACAAATAAACAAAAAGGATGCGCTGATTTATGTCGCGAGCGAAGAGAGGCTGGTTGCCGCCGGAGCGCAGGAACCGGAGTGTAGCCTGCTACATGAGGATTCCGATCGGACCGGCGCCCCGGCACCGCCGGCGACCAGGATATCAAGCGCAGCAATAAATCAGTGCTTCCTCAGCCGAACAGCCAGATCAGGGCAATACCCAGGATCAGTCGATAGGCCACGAAGGGCTGCATGCCGATGCGGCGGATGAAGACCAGGAAGAAATGAATGCACAGGTAGGCGCTGATACCGGAGAGCACGGTGCCCGCCGCCAGATCGCCCCAGGCCACCGGCACCGACGCCTGAGCCAGTTCCAGGGCCTCCAGACCGCCGGCCAGCACGATCACCGGAATCGACAGCAGGAAGGAGAAGCGTGCCGCCGCCTCCCGCGACAGGCCGAGCACCAGCGCCGCGGTCATGGTGATGCCCGAGCGCGAGGTGCCGGGAATCAGCGCCAGCGCCTGGGCCAGGCCGATCCACAGGGCATCGCGGCCGCTCATGCGATACTCGCTGCGGGTGCCGCGATGGCGCCAGTCGGCGATGCCCAGCACCACGCCGAAGACGATCAGGCCACCGGCCAGCACCAGCGGCGAGCGCATCACCTCCGAGATGACGTCCTGGAAGGCCAGCCCCACCACGCACACCGGTATCGTCGCCAGGATCACCCACCAGGCCAGGCGGGCATCGTCGTCGGTGCCGCGGCCGGCGACGCTGCGCCCCCAGCTGGCCGTCATGGTCACCAGCTCGTGGCGGAAGTAGAGCACCACCGCCATCAGGCTGCCCAGGTGCAGGGCCACGTCGAAGGCCAGCCCCTGATCGGGCCAGTCGGAGAAGACCGGCACCAGGATCAGGTGTGCGGAGCTGGAAACGGGCAGGAACTCGGTCAGCCCCTGGACGAGAGAAAGCACAACGATCTGTAGCCAATCCATGGTCGGTCTCAATCAAGCGAATTCAAGGAGATATAAACGTCACGAGGGCATACTGACCCGCCCTTCGTGTTGGCGTTCCCTTACCCGACGGGCAGCACCATGGTGGCGATGCCGAAGTAGATCAGCACCCCGGTGGCATCGATCAGGGTCGTGACCAACGGCGCCGAGGCCGTGGCCGGGTCCCAGCCCAGGCGGTCGAGCACAAAGGGCAGGCACAGGCCCAGCAGGCTGCCGACCAGCACGATGACGATCATGCTGACCGCGACCACCATGGCCACCGCCTCGCCGCCGCGGAACACGCCGATCGGCGCCACGGCGAGCGCCATGGTCAGCCCCAGCGAGCCGGCCACCAGCAGCTCGCGGCCGAACAGCTTGCCCCAGTCGCGCACCCCGACGTCGCCGGTGGCCATGCCGCGCACCGTCAGGGTGGCCGCCTGGGCGCCGGCGTTGCCGCCGCTGCCGATCAGCAGCGGCAGGAAGAACACCAGCGTCACCTGGGCCGAGATGGTCGCCTCGTAGTGGGCGATACCGGCCCCGGAGAGCAGGTTGCCGAACACCAGCAGCACCAGCCAGGTCACCCGCTTGCGATACAGGCTCAGCAGCGGCACCCGGCTGACGCCGCCCTCCAGCGCGCCGATCGACATCCCCTTGTGGAAATCCTCGGTGGCCTCGGATTCCACCACGTCGAGGGCATCATCGTGGGTGACGATGCCGACCAGCCGACGCATCTCGTCGACCACCGGCAGGGCCAGCAGGTCGTAGCGGGCCACGATCCGGGCGACCTCCTCCTGAGGCGTGTCCACCGAGGTATGGATGACGTCATGGATCATCATGTCGTCGACCCGGGCCCCGGGCCGCGCCACCATCAGCTGGCGCAGCGACATGGTGCCGGCCAGGCGACCCTCGGGGTCGATCACGTAGAGCTGGTAGACCGTCTCGGCGTCCGGCGCGGTCTGGCGCACCCGCATCATCGCCCGGGACACCGTCATCCCGGCGGGAATGGCCACGTAGTCGGAGGTCATCAGCGCGCCGGCGGTGCCTTCCTCGTAGCTGGCCAGGCGCTTGAGCTCCTCGCGCTCCTGATGCGCCATGCGCCTGAGCAGCGCCTCGCGGCGATCGTCGTCGAGGACCTTGAACAGGTCGGCACGCTCGTCGCCCCCCATCTCCTCGAGCACCGCCTGAAGGCGGTCGTCGCCCATGCCCGCGACGATCGCCAGCTGCTCCTCGCCATGCAGATAGCCCATCACGTTGGCACGCCGCTCCAGCGGCAGGCGGTCGAGCAGCGCGCGGGCGCGCAGCTCCTGCTCGCGTTCGAGCAGATCCTGGAGGATCTCGGCGATGTCCGCGGAGCGCAGCTCCGGCAACTGGGCGCTCAGGCGCGCGCGATCATCCGCTTCGAGGGCGGCAAGCAGGCCTTCCTTGTGGCGATTCAGGGCATCGCTGAGCGGCATGATCTTGTCCTCCCTGTGCCGGCGCGAACGAAAACGCCCCCCGGCCGGGCCAGGGGGCAACATGATCGCACAGGGCGTGGAGGGCGTCAGCTTCCCCTATCGGAAGGCGGCCCGATCAGACGCCGACCAGGCCTTCCCACCACTGACGCAGCGACGCCCACCCGTCCGGCACCGTTCTAGGCGTCGGCCGCCAGTGATCGGCGGGATCCTAAACGGCGGCCGGTGATGCCCACGCCGGGCGGCGATTCACCGCACCGTCGTCTCTTGCGGGGGATCGCCCATAAAAAAGCGCCCCCGACCGAGTCGGGGGCGCTGTCATCGCACGAGGCGGGGGCGCACAGCCTTAGCTGCTGCGACCCACCTTGCGACGCAGCTGCTGGATGGTCCGCAGCTGGGCCGCGGCCTCGGCCAGTTCGGCCGTGGCGCGGGTGTAGTCCATCTCGGCGGACTTGTCCTGCATCGCCTTGAGGGCCTGCTGGCGGGCCTCCTCGGCGGCGGCCTCGTCCAGGTCGTCGGCGCGCACGGCGGTATCGGCGAGCACGGTGACGACCTCGGGCTGGACCTCGAGGAAGCCGCCCGAGACATAGAAGTGATCCTCTTCACCTCCGCCACGGACGATGCGCACCGGGCCGGGGGCCAGTTCGGTGAGCAGCGGCGTATGCCCCGCCAATACCCCGAGATCCCCCGCGCGACCGGCCGCCACGACATGCTCGGCTTCGCCGGAGAAGATCGACGCCTCGGCGCTGACGATCTCGCACTTGAAGGTTTTCGTCATGATGACGTCTCCCAGGTGGAGGGATTACTTCATCTGGTTGGCTTTCTCGACGGCCTCGTCGATGGTGCCGACCATGTAGAAGGCCTGCTCCGGCAGCTCGTCGTACTCGCCGTCGAGGATGCCCTGGAAGCCACGGATGGTTTCCTTCAGCGACACGTACTTGCCGGGAGCGCCGGTGAAGACCTCGGCGACGAAGAACGGCTGCGACAGGAAGCGCTGGATCTTACGCGCCCGAGACACGGCCAGCTTGTCCTCGTCGGACAGCTCGTCCATGCCCAGGATGGCGATGATGTCCTTGAGCTCCTTGTAGCGCTGCAGCACGCCCTGCACGCCGCGGGCGGTCTTGTAGTGCTCCTCGCCGACGACCAGCGGATCCAGCTGACGAGAGGTGGAATCCAGCGGGTCGATGGCCGGGTAGATACCCAGCTCGGCGATGGAACGTGCCAGTACCACGGTCGCGTCGAGGTGCGAGAAGGTGGTGGCCGGGGACGGGTCGGTCAGGTCGTCCGCGGGCACGTACACCGCCTGCACGGAGGTGATGGAGCCGGTCTTGGTGGAGGTGATGCGCTCCTGCAGGACGCCCATCTCCTCGGCCAGGGTCGGCTGGTAACCCACCGCGGAGGGCATGCGGCCCAGCAGTGCGGACACCTCGGTACCGGCCAGGGTGTAGCGGTAGATGTTGTCGACGAACAGCAGCACGTCGCGGCCTTCATCGCGGAACTTCTCGGCGATGGTCAGGCCGGTCAGGGCCACGCGCAGACGGTTCCCGGGCGGCTCGTTCATCTGGCCGTAGACCAGCGACACCTTGTCGAGAACGTTGGACTCCTGCATCTCGTGATAGAAGTCGTTGCCCTCACGGGTACGCTCACCGACACCGGCGAACACGGAGTAACCGCTGTGCTCGGTGGCGATGTTGCGGATCAGCTCCATCATGTTGACGGTCTTGCCGACGCCGGCGCCGCCGAACAGGCCGACCTTGCCGCCCTTGGCGAACGGGCACACCAGGTCGATGACCTTGATGCCGGTCTCCAGCAGCTCGCTGGTGGCGGCCTGGTCGGCGTAGCCCGGTGCCTTGCGGTGGATCGGCATGCGCTCTTCTTCGCCGATCTCGCCCGCCTCGTCGATGGGCTCGCCGAGCACGTTCATGATCCGACCCAGGGTCTCCTTGCCGACCGGCACGGAGATGGCGGCCTGGGTGTTGGTGACGTCCATGCCACGCTTGAGGCCCTCGGTGGAGCCCATGGCGATGGTGCGCACCACGCCGTCGCCCAGCTGCTGCTGGACTTCGAGAACGGTCTCGGCATCCGAGACCTTCAGCGCGTCGTAGACCTTGGGAACATCGTCCCGCGGAAACTCTACGTCAATCACCGCGCCGATGATTTGTACGATACGTCCGCTCATCTTGGTTCCTCTCAAATACCTGCAAATGAAACCCGGTTGCCGGAAGGGATTCGCCCTTCCTCGGCGTTATACGGCGGCGGCGCCACCGACGATCTCGGAGATTTCCTGGGTAATGGCCGCCTGACGGGCCTTGTTGTACACCAGCTCCAGGTCGTCGATCAGATTGCCGGCATTGTCGGTGGCACTCTTCATGGCGATCATCCGCGCGGCCTGTTCGCAGGCCACGTTCTCGACCACCGCCTGATAGACCTGCGCCTCGACGAAACGCACGAGCAAGCTGTCCAGCAGCTCCTTGGCATCCGGCTCATACAGGTAGTCCCAGTTTCCGGGACGCTTGTTTTCTTCGTTCTGCTCTTCGGCACCCATCTCGGGCGACAGGGGCAGCAGTTGGCGAACCACCGGCTTCTGCGTCATGGTGTTGACGAATTCGTTGAACACCACGTACAGACGATCCAGCTTGCCCTCGTCGTAGGCGTCCAGCATCACCTTCACGCTGCCGATCAGCTCGTCGGCTTCCGGCGCCTCGCCCAGGCCGCTCTTGGCCGCGACCAGGCTGCCGCCGTACTTGCGGAAGAAGCTGGTGGCCTTGCTGCCCAATGCGCAGAAATCCAGCTCGGCGCCGTTGTCGCGCCAGGCCTTGGCCTCCTTGACGACGGCCTTGAACATGTTGACGTTCAGGCCACCGCACAGGCCGCGGTCACTCGACACCACGATGTAGCCGACCCGCTTGACCTCGCGATCCAGCATCCACGGATGCTTGTACTCGGGGTTGGCGTCGGCGACGTGGCCGACCACCTTGCGGATCTGCTGGGCGTAGGGCTGGCTGGCCTTCATCCGGTCCTGCGCCTTGCGCATCTTCGACGCAGCGACCATCTCCATGGCACTGGTGATCTTCTGCGTGTTCTTGATGCTGCCGATCTTGGTGCGTATCTCTTTTGCAGCTGCCATAGCGATCTACTCCGTTCGTGGCCCTCAGAAAGCTCCAGGGCCCGCTCCCCGGGGGGAGCGGGCCGGCGGGGTCACCAGCTCTGAGTGGCCTTGAACTTGTCGAGACCGGCCTTGAGGCCGCTCTTGATGTCGTCGCTGTAGTCGCCGGACTCATTGATCTTGTCGAGCAGCTCGGCGTGCTCGGCCTTCATGTAGTCCTGCAGGGCACGTTCGAAGTCCAGCACCTTGTTGACCTCGACGTCTTCCAGGTAGCCCTCGTTGGCGGCATACAGGGAGACGGCCATCTCGGCCACGGACATCGGCGCGTACTGGTTCTGCTTCATCAGCTCGGTGACGCGCTGACCGTGCTCCAGCTGCTTGCGGGTGGCCTCGTCCAGGTCGGAGGCGAACTGGGCGAAGGCCGCCAGCTCGCGGTACTGGGCCAGGGCCAGACGCACGCTGCCGCCGAGCTTCTTGACGATCTTGGTCTGGGCGGAGCCGCCGACACGAGACACCGAGAGACCGGCGTTGATGGCCGGACGGATGCCCGAGTTGAACAGATCGGTCTCGAGGAAGATCTGACCGTCGGTGATGGAGATCACGTTGGTCGGCACGAACGCGGAGACGTCGCCACCCTGGGTCTCGATGATCGGCAGCGCGGTCAGCGAGCCGGTCTTGCCCTTGACTTCGCCGTCGGTGAACTTCTCGACGTAGTCGGCGTTGACGCGCGCGGCGCGCTCGAGCAGACGGGAGTGGAGATAGAAGACGTCACCCGGGAAGGCTTCACGGCCCGGCGGACGACGCAGCAGCAGCGAGACCTGACGATAGGCCACGGCCTGCTTGGACAGATCGTCATAGACGATCATGGCGTCTTCACCGCGATCGCGGAAGTACTCGCCCATGGTGCAGCCGGAGTAGGCGGCCAGGAACTGCATCGGGGCCGGGTCGGCGGCGCCGGCGGCGACCACGATGGTGTGCTCCATGGCGCCGTGCTCTTCGAGCTTGCGCACCACGTTGGCGATGGTCGACTGCTTCTGACCGATGGCCACGTAGACACAGGTGACGCCGGTGCCTTTCTGGTTGATGATCGCGTCGATGGCGATCGCGGTCTTGCCGATCTGGCGGTCGCCGATGATCAGCTCACGCTGGCCGCGGCCGATCGGCACCATGGCGTCGATGGACTTGAAGCCGGTCTGGATCGGCTGGTCGACGGACTGACGGGTGATGACGCCCGGGGCGACCTTTTCCACCGCGTCGGTCTTGTCGGTGCCGAGCTCGCCCTTGCCGTCGATCGGGTTACCCAGGGCATCGACCACGCGACCGCGCAGCTCGGGGCCCACCGGCACCTCGAGGATGCGGCCGGTGCACTGGGCGGTCATGCCCTCTTCGAGCTGCAGGTAGTCGCCCAGCACCACGGCGCCGACGCTGTCGCGCTCGAGGTTCAGCGTCATGCCGTAGATGCCGCCGGGGAACTCGATCATCTCGCCGAACATCGCGTCGGTGAGGCCGTGGATCTGCACGATACCGTCAGACACGCTGACGATGGTGCCCTGGTTGCGGGCTTCGGTCGCGACATCCAGCTTCTCGATACGCTGCTTGATGATGTCGCTGATCTCGGAAGGATTCAGTTGCTGCATGCCATGTCCCTCAGACTCAGGCGGAAAGGGCCTCGTGGAGGCGGTTCAGTCGACCGCGCACCGACCCGTCGATGACGGTGTCGCCGGCGCGCAGGATGACGCCTCCCAGGAGGGTGGAATCCACCTGAGTGGTAATGGAGATTTCGCGGTTCAGACGCTTGGCCAGCGCGCTCGCGAGCTTGTCCTGCTGCGCTTCGTCCAGCGGGAAGGCAGAGACGATGTCGACGTCCATGCGCTTCTCCTGCTGGGCCTTGAGCAGCTCGAATTGCTCGGCGATGACCGGCAGGGCCGTCAGGCGACCCTGCTGTCCGACCAGACGCAGGAAGTTGCGCACGTCGTCGTCGACGGCATCGCCGCAGATCTCGACGATCGCATCCACCTTCTGTGCGCTGGAGAGTCGCGGGTTGCCCAGCACTCGACGGCGCATGTCGTCGTCTTCGACGACATGCGCCACGGTGGTGAGCATGCCGGACCAGTCCTCGAGCGCCTTACGTCCGACGGCGTGTTCGAAGGCCGCCTTGGCGTAGGGGCGAGCGACGGTAGACAGTTCCGCCATGGGTCACCTCCTCCTCAAAGCTCTTCGGCAAGTTGGTCAACGAGCTTGCCGTGCTGCTTCTCGTCGATGGAGGCTTCCAGGACTCGCTCGGCACCGACGATGGCGAGCCGCGAGACCTGACCACGCAGCTCTTCCTTCGCGCGGTTCACTTCCTGGTCGATCTCGGACTTGGCCTGGGCGATCATGCGCTCGCCTTCCTGGCGGGCCTGGTCGCGCGCCTCGTCGATCATCTGGGTGGACCGCTTGTGGGCCTGTTCCAGGATCTCGGCCGCTTGCTCCTTGCTTTCACGCAGGGTCTCGCTGGCCTGCTGTTCGGCCAGTTCGAGGTCGCGAGAAGCACGGCTGGCAGCATCCAGGCCATCGGCGATCTTCTTCTGGCGCTCATGGAGCGCGTTGCTGATCGGCGGCCACACGTACTTGGTGCAAAACCAGACGAAGATCGCGAAGGCGATCATCTGTCCGATAAGCGTCATGTTGATATTCACAGGGGCGTACCTCTGACAGATTCGTGGCGACCGGAAACAAGCAAACCGAGCGCAGCGCGCTCGGTATGCCAATCGTTAGCCGGCGACGACGAAGATCAGGTACATCGCGATACCAACGCCGATCATCGGCACGGCGTCCAGCAGGCCGGCCATCAGGAAGGTCTTGGTCTGCAGCTGGTTGCCCAGCTCCGGCTGGCGAGCGGTGGTCTCGAGCAGCTTGCCGCCCAGCAGAGCGAAGCCGATACCAGTACCCAGAGCGCCCAGGCCGATCATGAGGGAAGCGGCGATGTAGACGAGTTCCATGATGATACTCCTTACGAGTTGAGGTTAAGTTTCAAGGGTTTATCGGGTATTACGCGATTCAGTGATGCTCGTGAGCAGCGTTCAGGTAGACCACCGTCAGGACGGTGAAGATGAACGCCTGCAAGGTGATGACCAGGATGTGGAAGATGGCCCAGGGAACGTTGAGGGTCCAGGACACCCAGAACGGCAGCAGGGCGATCAGGATGAAGATCACCTCGCCGGCAAACATGTTACCGAAGAGACGCAGGCCAAGGCTGAGCGGCTTGACGAGCAGGCCAATGAGTTCCATCACCAGGTTGAAGGGGATCAGCAGCCAGTGGTTGAAAGGCGTCAGCGACAGTTCCTTGGCGAACCCTCCGAGGCCCTTGACCTTGATGCTGTAGTAGATGATCAGGCAGAACACGCCCAGCGCCATGCCCAGGGTGGCATTGGGATCGGTGGTCGGTACGAGCTTCATGTACTCGACCCCGAAGCGGGCGAACAGGGCGGGGGCGAAATCGACCGGCACCAGCTTGAGCAGGTTCATCAGGAAGATCCACACGAACAGCGTCAGCGCGATCGGCGCGATCAGCGGGTTCTTGCCCTTGAAGGCGCCGCGCACGGTGGATTCGATGAACTCGAAGACCATTTCGATGGCGTTCTGCAGCTTGCCGGGCACGCCGGTGGTCGCGGCCTTGCCGACCTTGCGGAACAGCCAGATGAACAGCGCGCCCATGGCCAGCGACCAGCCCATGGTATCCAGGTGAATGGCCCAGAACCCCATCTCCTGAGCCTCGCCCGCGGAGTGCGCGATGGACCAACCGTTCTCGGGGTGGTAGCCATATGTCAGGTTTTGCAGATGGTGCTGGATATACTCCACAGGAGTCGGGTTATTGCCTGCCATGAGCTGCCTCGATTTCAGTGGGGTAATGGTCGCGTGCCCAGCCAGGCGGCCAGCCAGTGAACGAACAGCATCACCACATAAACGCCAAAGAATAAAGCATGATTTGAGGGGGGCACTGCGATGAACACCATCGCGAACAGAGCCACCGTCAAACCAAACTTTCCCGCCTCCGCACGATAGAGGCCGCTCACCATCCGGCGCGCCTGGCGGCCGCCCCGATGACGAAACATTCGCCAGGCGAAGTAGCCGTTGGCGATCAGCGCCACACCGCCGCCCAGCAGGATCGAGACCGCGTCTCCCGGGCTCCCCAGGAGCCATCCCAGGCCGGACAGCGCACCGAGCATAGCAACCTGCGCGGCCATCAACCATCCGAGAATCGGGCGCCTGTACCTGGCTGCCATGGGATCTCCGTGCACGTTGCCGACATTGGGGCCGACGTCGGCGTCCCGTTTCCTCGCGCCGCCGTTCGCGGTAGCCAATGGCGAGCCCGGCGCGATTATAGGGAACCCCCTCGATGCCTTCAACCGATCGCGGGCCGATATCGCGCGAAAACGCCCCAGCTTACGACTAAAAGTCGATAAGTTTCGACAAACCGTTTAGCACCCTAATTGGGGCTACTTGATATGGCCGAGAATGCCGTCCAGCTCATCGAGGCTCGAATAGCGAATGGTCACTCGCCCCTTGCCGCCGCGGCCGTGCTGGATCTTCACCGGCGCGCCGAGCAGGTCCCCGAGGCGCGATTCCAGACGCGCCACATCGGGGCTCGCGGCCGGCGCCTCGGCCTTGGCCGGCTGTCCCTCGGCGAGTCGCTTCACCAGCGCCTCGGTGGCGCGCACCGTGAGGTCCTTGTTGACCACCTCGTGGGCGGCCTGGCGCTGCTTGGGGCCGGACAGCGCCAGCAGCGCCCGGGCATGCCCCATGTCCAGATCGCCGCGCTCGAGCAGCGTCTGCACCTCGGGGTCCAGCGCCAGCAGCCTCAGCAGGTTGGCCACCTGGGCCCGGGAACGGCCCACCGCGTCGGCGGCCTGCTGCTGGGTCAGTTCGAACTCGTCGAGCAGCCGCTTGAGCGCCAGCGCCTCCTCGATGGGATTGAGGTTCTCGCGCTGGATGTTCTCGATCAGGGCCAGGGCCAGGGCGACCTCGTCGGTGACCTCGCGGATCACCGCCGGAATGACGTCGAGCTCGGCCAGCTGCGCGGCCCGCCAGCGCCGTTCACCGGCGATGATCTCGTAGCGCTGCTCGCCGATCGGCCGCACCACGATCGGCTGCATCACGCCCTGGGCGCGAATCGAGTCGGCCAGCTCCTCGAGGGCCTCGGGCTGGATGTCGCGGCGCGGCTGGTACTTGCCGCGGGACAGCTGGCCAAGCGGCAGGCGCTCGAGCCGCTCGTCGGCGGCGGGGGCCATCGGCTCGGCGCCGTTGAGCTCGCCCTCCTCCGGCGCCTCTTCTGCCCCGGGCAGATCCAGGCTTTCGCGGCGGCGGGCGCCGGCGCCGATCAGGGCATCCAGCCCGCGTCCCAGAGCGCGTTGTTTGCGCGTCATCGAGTTCCCCTCATCGGTAAGCACCAAACGGTGTCGGCTACAGCGACAGGCGGCGAATCAGTTCCTTGGCCAGCACCCGGTGTGCCTGGCTGCCCCGCGAGAAGCGGGCGTACTTGGTGACCGGCAGGCCGTGGCTGGGCGCCTCGGCGACCCGCACGTTGCGCGGGATGGTGGTCTTGAGCAGGGCGTCGCCGAAGTAGTCGCGGAGCTGCTTGCTGACGTCGCGGGTCAGGCTGTTGCGGCCGTCGAACATGGTCCGCAGGATGCCATGGATCTCGAGGCCGGGGTTCACGCTGGCCTTGATCTGCTCAACGGTATCGAGCAGCGCCGAGAGCCCTTCGAGGGCGTAGAACTCGCACTGCAGCGGGATCAGCACGCCGTCGGCGGCGGTCAGGCCGTTGACGGTCAGCATGTTGAGCGACGGCGGGCAGTCGATCAGCACCACGTCGTATTCGCCGGCGACCTCGCCCAGCGCCTTGACCAGGCCCTGCTCGCGCCCTTCCTCGCGGTCGAGCAGCTCGACCTCGGCGGCGGTCAGGTCGCCGTTGCCGGGCAGCAGCGCGTAGCCGGCCTCGGGGCAGTCCAGGATCACCTCGGTGGCACGCTTCTCGCCCAGCAGCACGTCGAGCACGCTGCCGTCGAGGGAGTGCTTGTCGACGCCGCTGCCCATGGTGGCGTGGCCCTGGGGATCCAGATCGACCAGCAGCACGCGGCGCTCCAGGGAGGCCAGGCTGGCGGCCAGATTGACGGCGGAGGTGGTCTTGCCCACGCCACCCTTCTGGTTGGTCAAGGCGATAATCTTGGTCACGACGACATCCTTGCGTTGGGAGACAGGGTTCACGGCGGCGCCCGGCGGGCTCCCCGGGGGCGGCTCAGCGCTCGCCGGGGGCGCGCTCGAGGATCACCAGGCGGCGATCGCCGACCGAGAAGGGCACCCTCAGCGTATGGCGGGCCACCGCCGCGATCCCTTCCGGCAGGCCGGCGAGCTCGTCCTCCACGGCGGGCCCCTTCATCGCCAGCCACTGACCGCCCTTCCCCGGCAGCTCCCGGCTGAGGGCGAGGAAGTCCTCGAGGCTGGCGAAGGCCCGCGAGATGACCTGATCGAAGCCGCCGGCGGGGGCCTCGAAGGCCTCCACCCGGGCCTGCACGGGCGTGACCCGCGCAAGGCCCAGCTCCATCACCGCCTGACGCTGGAAGCGCACCTTCTTGCCGTTGCTGTCGAGCAGCGTGACGTCGAGCTCGGGCGCGAGAATCGCCAGCACCAGCCCCGGCAGGCCCGGGCCGGCGCCCACATCGAGCAGGCTCGGACCGGTCACGAAGGGCAGCACGGCGGCGCTGTCGAGCACGTGCCGAGCGACCATCTCCTCGGGATCGCGTACCGCGGTGAGGTTATAGGCGCGATTCCACTTGTGCAACAGGCCCACCAGGGCCACCAGCCGCTCGCGGCGATCCGCCGCCACGTCGAGGCCGAGCTCGGCCAGGCCGCGCTCGAGGCGGTCGTTCAGGATCGTATCGTTCGGGGTCATCCGTTGGCCACTCGGGTGTCGTCCAGCAGGCGTCGCTTCTTGAGGTGGATCAGCAGAATCGAGACCGCCGCCGGGGTCACGCCGGAGATACGACCGGCCTGGGCCAGGGTCTCGGGGCGCGTCTCGATGAGCTTCTGGCGGATCTCGTTGGACAGCCCCTCGACCTGCTCGTAGTCGAAGTCGTCGGGCAGCCGGGTGGCCTCGTGGCGCTTGAGCTTGTCGATCTCGTCCTGCTGACGATCGATGTAGCCCTGGTACTTGGCCTGGATCTGCACCTGTTCGGCGACGCGATCGTCCTCGACCGGCTCGCCGACCAGGCCCGCCACGTCGCCGTAGCCGAGCTCCGGACGCTTGAGCAGGTCCAGCAGGTTGTATTCGCGGGCCAGGGGCTGGCCGGTCTTCTCGGCCACGCGACCGGCGGCCTCGGTGCCGGGCTGCACCCAGCTGGCCTTGAGGCGCGCGCTCTCGGCCTCGATGCCCTCGCGCTTGGCGCTGAAGGCGGCCCAGCGGCGGTCATCGATCAGGCCCAGGCCACGGCCGGCTTCGGTGAGTCGCAGGTCGGCATTGTCCTCGCGCAGCAGCAGGCGATATTCCGCCCGCGAGGTGAACATCCGGTAGGGCTCCTTGGTGCCCAGGGTGATCAGGTCGTCGACCAGCACGCCGAGGTAGGCCTCGTCGCGCCGCGGCCACCAGGCCTCGAGCCCGCTGGCTCGACGGGCCGCGTTGAGGCCGGCCAGCAGCCCCTGGGCGCCGGCCTCCTCGTAGCCGGTGGTGCCGTTGATCTGCCCGGCGAAGAACAGGTTGTGGATAAATTTCGTCTCCAGCGAGTGCTTGAGGTCTCGCGGATCGAAGAAATCGTACTCGATGGCGTAGCCCGGACGGGTGATGTGGGCGTTCTCCAGGCCCTTCATCGAGCGCACGACCTGCAGCTGGACGTCGAATGGCAGCGAGGTCGAGATGCCGTTGGGATACAGCTCGTGGGTATCCAGGCCTTCCGGCTCGATGAAGATCTGGTGGCTCGCCTTGTCGGCGAAGCGATGCACCTTGTCCTCGATGGACGGGCAGTAGCGCGGCCCGACGCTCTCGATGCTGCCGGAGAACATCGGCGAACGATCGAGGTTGGCGCGGATGATCTCGTGGCTGCGCTCGTTGGTCTGGGCGATATGGCAGCTGATCTGGCGCGGGTGCATCTCGCGGCTGCCGAGATAAGACATCACCGGCGTCGGGGTATCGCCCGGCTGCTCCTCGAGCATCGAGAAGTCCACGCTCTTGGCATCGATGCGCGGCGGGGTGCCGGTCTTCAGACGATCGACGCGGAACGGCAGCGCGCGCAGGCGCTCGGCCAGGGCGTTGGAGGGCGGATCGCCGGCCCGGCCACCGCGGCTGTTGTCCAGCCCGATGTGGATAACCCCGCCGAGGAAGGTGCCCGTGCACAGCACCACGGTCTCGCCCATGAAGCGCACGCCGGTCTCGGTGACCACGCCGCGCACGGTGTCGCCGTCGACGATCAGGTCGCCGGCGGCCTGCTGGAAGATCGTCAGGTTGGCCTGGTTTTCCAGCATGCCGCGGATCGCCGCCTTGTAGCGCACACGATCGGCCTGGGCGCGGGTGGCGCGAACGGCGGGACCCTTGCGGGAATTGAGTACCCGGAACTGGATGCCGCCCATGTCGGTGGCGAGTCCCATGGCGCCGCCCAGCGCATCGATCTCCTTGACCAGATGGCTCTTGCCGATCCCGCCGATGGCGGGATTGCAGGACATCTGGCCGAGGGTCTCGATGTTGTGGGTCAGCAGCAGGGTCCGGCAGCCCATGCGAGCCGAGGCCAGGGCGGCTTCGGTCCCGGCATGGCCACCGCCGATGACGATGACGTCGAAGCGGTCGGGGTACTCCAAGGTTCACCTCGATCGGCGCCGTCGCGCCGAATGTTGCGGTTCAGGGGTCGAATCAGCCCGCCAGTATAACCCTCTTGTGGGTAATCGTCAGGGTTTTCCACACCCTCCAGGCTAATCCGCTTTCCGTCCGCCGAGACTTAAATAAAAAAACATATAGATAAAGAAGAAGTTCTGTTGTGGTAGTGATTACTGGTGTGGACATTTTCCGTGGATAACCGGCTTTACAACTTATCTATCAACAACTTGTAATGTTGACTGAAACAAGGACAAGGCGCGGACCGCCTGCGGAGGGCATGTTCGGGGGCTGTGGGTAACCCCTCGGGTTACCCACAAGCCGGCTCGGACACGGGTTGTCCACGGAGTTCTTCCGGGCTTGTCACCGCGGCTGTGAACAACCACCCCGATCTGTCCCCAGCCCCGCCATGGCCCGGCTGGACCGCCCATCGCGGAAAATCTTGTCCACAGGCCGAAAACGGCCAAAAAAAGGCCCCTGTCGCGGACGACAGGGGCCGTTGAGGCCGAGATGAACGGCGCTCGTCAGTGCTTGAGCACCCGGGACAGGAACTGCCGGGTGGGCTCGGCCTGAGGCGAATCGAAGATCGTCTCGGGCGGGCCTTCCTCGGCGATCTCGCCCTTGTGAATGAAGATCACCCGGTCGGCCACCTCGCGGGCGAAGCCCATCTCGTGGGTGACGATCAGCATGGTCATGCCCTCGTTGGCGAGCTCGCGCATGGCGTCGAGCACCTCGCCGATCATCTCCGGGTCCAGCGCCGAGGTCGGCTCGTCGAACAGCATCAGCCGTGGCTCCATGGCCAGCGCCCGGGCGATGGCCACGCGCTGCTGCTGGCCGCCGGAGAGCTGGGTCGGATACTTGGCGGCCTGGTCGGCGATGCCGACCCGGTCGAGCAGGCGCTCGGCGGTGTCGGTGGCCTCACGGTGGTCCATGCCGCGCACCTTCATCGGCGCCAGGGTGACGTTGTCCAGCACGCTCAGATGCGGGAACAGGTTGAACTGCTGGAACACCATGCCGACCTCGGTGCGGATCTTCTGCAGCGCCTGGGTGGCCTTGCCGTAGGGCTTGAGGGGATTGCCATCGACCTCCAGCTCGCCCTGCTGGAACTCCTCCAGGCCGTTGATGCAGCGGATCAGGGTCGACTTGCCGGAGCCGCTGGCACCGATGATCACCACCACCTCGCCGGGGGTGACCTCGAGGTCGATGTTCTTCAGCACGTGCAGGTCGCCGAAGGACTTGTTGAGCTTCTCCATGCGGACGATGCGCTCGCCGCCGGAGGGGGACGTCGGTTGGTTCATGTGCGTGTCTTCCTTCATTGTCCGACCAGGCCCTTGCGCTCGAGCAGGCGCAGCGCCGCGGAGAGCGACAGGGTGATGACCAGGTACAGCATGGCCACCATCAGATAGACCTCCAGGGCGTTGAAGGTGGTGGCGATGTAGACCTGGCCCTGGCGGACCAGCTCGCCCACGCCGATCACCGAGAACAGCGAGGTGTCCTTGATGCTGATGATGCCCTGGTTGCCGAGCGACGGGATCATGCGCCGCAGGGCCTGGGGCCAGATGATGTAGCGGAAGGTCTGTTGCCGAGACAGGCCCAGCGACAGCCCCGCCTCGCGCTGGCCGCGTTCGATGGACTGCACGCCGCCGCGGACGATCTCCGAGATATAGGCCCCGGAGTTGACCGCGATGGCGGCGATGCCGGCCACCAGGGCGTTGATGGGACCGCCGAGCAGCTGTGGCAGGCCGTAGAAGATGAACAGCACCTGCACCAGCACCGGGGTACCGCGGAAGACCTCGATGTAGGCCACGGCGGGTACCCGCAGCCAGCGCGACGGGCTGATGCGCAGCAGGCCGAACAGGATGCCGATCAGGAAACCGATCGCCAGGCCGGCGAAGGAGATCAGCAGCGTATAGGGAATCCCCGTCAGCAGATGGGGAATGGAGGCGAAGGCCGCCTGCCAGTCGAATTGAAAGGTGACGTCCACGTGGGAACTCCGTCAGGGTGCGCGGGAGAGTGACGCGCCGAAATGTAACGGGGCCGGGTCATGTGACCCGACCCCGTTCCGGCGTGGGGCGACGATTACTCGCCGCTGGCGCTGCCGAACCACTTGCTGTGGATCTCGTCGTAGGTGCCGTCTTCCTTCATCGAGGCCAGGGCCTCGTTGACGGGCTCGACCCAGTCGCTGCCCTTGACCAGCACGATGCCGTACTGCTGGCCCTCGTAGAGCGGGCCGACGACCTTGGCCCGGCCCTCGCCCTGGGTCTGGGAGAAGTAGCCGACGTTGGGGGCGTCGTAGAAGACCGCATCGACGCTGCCGCCGAGCAGTGCCATGTACATGTCGCTGGAGCCCGGATAGGGGGTGATGTCGGCGTCTTCGCCCAGGTTTGCCTGGAGGTAGTCGTAGCTGGTGGAGCCGATCTTGGTACCGACCGACTTGCCTGCCAGGTCCTCGATGGACTGGATGCTGTCGTCGCCGGCGTTGACCAGCAGGCGCAGGCCGCTGTCGTAGTAGGGATCGGAGAAGTCGACGATCTCGGCGCGTTCGTCGGTGATGGTGATGCCGGCGATGGCGATGTCGACGTTACCGGTCTGGACGGCGGGGATGATGCCGTTGAAGTCCATGGTGCGCAGGTTGTACTCGAACCCGGCCCGCTCGGCGACTTCGGCGACGATGTCCATGTCGAAGCCGACCATCTGGCCGGTTTCCTGGTCCATCATCTCGAAGGGCACGAAGCTCGGATCGGTGACGACGTCCAGGGTCTCCTGGGCGTGGGCCGAGGTGGCGAGGCCCAGGGCGAGACAGGACGCCAGTGAGGCGACCGTGAATTGACGCTTCATGTGCTTCTCCATTGGAGTGATTTGTTGTGGAGTACAAATCAACCATGGCGAGTTGCCGTGAGAGCGTCAAGTCTCGGCAAATGTTGCGGCGGGGCTGGTCGTCAACGCTCGCGATCAGACCATGAAGGAGGCGCCACAGCCGCAGGTGGTGGTGGCGTTGGGGTTCTGGATCAGGAAGCGCGCACCGGCCAGGCCTTCCTCGTAGTCGACCGTGGAGCCGACCAGGTACTGGTAGGAGAGCGGGTCGACCACCAGCGCCACGTCGCCGAACTCGATCAGGGTGTCGTCGTCGGCGGTGTCTTCGGCGAGGTCGAAGCCGTACTGGAAGCCGGAGCAGCCGCCGCCGGTCACGTAGACCCTCAGCGTGAGCCCGGACTTGCCTTCCGCCTCGCCGAGGGCCTTGAGACGGGCCTTGGCGCTGTCGGAGAGCAGCAGAGGGGTAGGAACGAAGGATGCGGCACCGCTCATGGGTGACCTCCCCGGAAATCGATGAATGTCGTGCAGGACGACGATTATCCATAACCCTTAGCAAAAGGGTCAACTATTGGAGGTGGGACAGGGCTATCGCAGCTATCGCGCCCGCTCGGGGCTGATCCGGGGACAGGTCTCCGAGGGGCGCTGTGAACCCCTCCCTGGGCGCTACTTTGGCCATCCATGGCCAAAACCCCCTCTTCGACCTGTCGCCGGCGCCCCTCGCCAAGCCTGGCAGCGATTGCCCTGGGGGAGGAGGGGTCAGGGCATCATCGCCGGGGCGTCGAGGCCGGCGAATTCGTCGAGGCCGAACATCAGGTTGAGGTTGTGCACGGCCTGGCCGGAGGCGCCCTTGACCAGGTTATCGATCACCGAGAGCACCACCACGGTGTCGCCGTCGCCGGGGCGATGCACGGCCATCCGGCAGACGTTGGCGCCCTTGACGCTGCGCGTCTCCGGGTGGCTGCCCGCGGGCATGACGTCGACGAAGGGCTCGTCGGCGAAGCGCTGCTCGAACAGCGCCTGCAGGTCGTCCGGCTCGCCGGTGAGGCGCCCGTAGAGGGTGGCATGGATGCCGCGGATCATTGGCGTCAGGTGCGGCACGAAGGTCAGGCCCACCGGGCCGTTGGCGGCGTCGCCCAGGCCCTGGCGAATCTCGGGCAGGTGGCGGTGGCCGGAGGCGCCGTAGGCCTTCATCGATTCGCTGGCCTCGGCCAGCAGCGACGGCACCTTGGCGCCGCGGCCGGCGCCGGTGACGCCGGACTTGCAGTCGGCGATCACGCGCCCGGCGTCGATCAGGCCGGCCTCCAGCAGCGGCAGCAGGCCGAGCTGGACGGCGGTCGGGTAGCAGCCGGGCACGGCGATCAGGCGCGCCTGGCGGATACGCTCGCGATTGACCTCGGGCAGGCCATAGACGGCTTCCTCGAGCAGCTCGGGCGCGCCGTGGGGCTGGCCGTACCAGGCGGCCCACTCGTCGGCGTCGCGCAGGCGGAAGTCGGCCGACAGGTCGATGACCCGGGTGCCGCGCTCGAGCAGCTCCCCGGCCAGGGCGTGGGCCACGCCGTGGGGCGTGGCGAAGAATACCGCATCGCAGGCCGCCAGACGCGCCGGGTCGGGCTCGCTGAAGCGCAGCTCGTCATAGTGGCCGCGCAGGTTGGGGTACAGCTCGCTGACACCGAGTCCGGACTCGCTGCGCGAGGTGATGGCCTCGACGCTGACCTCCGGATGGCGAGCCAGCAACCTGAGCAGTTCGACGCCGGTATAACCGGTGCCGCCGACGATTCCGACCTTGATCACGATGGGGCTCCTCAATGGTGGACGCTGGGACCTGGGTGGGAGGATATGATACACAAGAGAAAGGGCTCCCACCCAGCCTCGCCGGGCCCGGGTTGAAATAGGGGCCGGGGCCGAACAGGAAGGATACCTTGCCGCGTCTGCCACTCCCCCGCTTTAGTCTCGACCGTTTCCGCCGCCAGCTGGCCAGCGTGGATGCCCTGCCCCAGCTCTGTGTGCTGGGGCTGGTGTCCGGCCTGATCACCGGGGGCCTGATGGTGCTGTTTCGCCTGGCGCTGTTGCTGGGTGCCATGGCCTTCCTGCCGGATGACAATCCCGAAAACTTCGAGGCGCTGCCGCCGCTGACCCGTGCCCTGCTGCCGATGCTGGCGGTGACGCTGATCGGCGCCTGGCTGTGGTGGCTGCGGCCCGCCGGCCGGCAGATCGGCATCGCCCACGTGATCGAGCGGCTGACCTACCATCAGGGACGCTTCCCGGTACGCAACTGGTTCACCCAGTGGTGGGTGGGGCTGATCTCGGTGCTGGGCGGGCTCTCGGCGGGCCGCGAGGGGCCCGCCATCCACCTGGGCGCGGCGGCCTGCAGCGGGCTCGGCCAGCGCCTGCGCCTGCCCCACAACAGCCTGCGCGTGCTGGTGGCCTGCGGCACCGCGGCGGGCATCTCGGCCTCGTTTCACACGCCGGTCGCCGGCGTGATCTTCGCCATGGAAGTGGTGATGATGGAATACACCATCACCGGCTTCATGCCGGTGATCCTGGCCTCGACCATGGGAGCGGTGGTGTCCCAGGCGGTGTTCGGCTTCGAGCTGCCCTTCGAGGGCACCGGCATCGCCCTGGGATCGCTGCTCAACCTGCCCTGGATCGTGCTGAGCGCGCTGGGCATCGGCCTGCTGGCCGGCGGCTTCGTGCGCGTGGCCCGCGCCGGCGATCGCCTCAAGCGGGTGCCCTTCGCCGCGCGCTTCGCCCTGGCCGGGGGCGTGGTCGGCGTCCTGGCCTGGTGGTATCCCCAGGTGCAGGGCATGGGCTACGACACCCTGGGGCTGACCATCGGCGGCTCGCTGAGCCTCGACGTGCTGCTGGCGGTGGCCATCGGCAAGCTGCTGATCACCGCCTTCGCCGTGGCCTGCGGCATCCCGGTGAGCATCATCGGCCCGGTGCTGGTGGCCGGCGGGGCGGCCGGCGCGCTGTGCGGCCTGCTGGGCGCTCAGCTCATGCCCGAGCTCGCCGCCGGCCCGGCCGTCTACGCCATGCTGGGCATGGCCGCGATGATGGGGGCGGTGCTGCAGGCGCCGCTGGCGGCGCTGATGGCGCTGCTGGAGCTGACCCACAATCCCAACCTGATCCTGCCCGGCATGCTGGCGGTGGTGGTGGCATGCCTGACCTCGCGCCAGCTGTGCGGCTGCGACGGCTTCTTCATCAGCGTGACGCGCCACGGCCTTCATCCGCTGCAGCAGCCACTGATGCAGGCCCTCAACCGGGTCTCGGTGCCGGCGGTGATGGAGCGTGCGCTGGTGCGCACGCGGCGCCGGGTGACGCTCGATCAGGCCAGCACGCTGCTCGAGGCCAACCCCGTGTGGATCATGATCGAGCGCTCCAGCGACGCCAAGCCGACCCTGGCGCTGAAGGCGGCCGACCTGGCGCGCTGGATGCTCGAGCACGACGAGACCGACAAGCTGATCGACAAGGAGGACCGCCTGGACCTGCTGGAGATTCCCGGCCAGCGCCTCGACCTGGCACCGATCCACCTGCAGGCGACGCTCTCCGAAGCCTTCTCGCGGCTCAATACCAAGCACGCCGATGCGCTCTACGTGGAGCACGGGCATCGGCCGAAGCAGAAGCGGATTTCCGGTATCATCACCCGCGACGCCATCGAGCGTTACTATCGCTACAGCGATGCATCCCCCGGCTAGGAGTCGACATGTACCTCTGGATCAAGGCCCTGCACCTGGTGGCCGTGGTGACCTGGTTCGCCGCCCTGTTCTATCTGCCGCGCCTCTACGTCTATCACGCCATGGCCCGGGACCGTGGTGAGTCGCAGGCCATCGAGTATTTCAAGACCATGGAGCGCAAGCTCTACCGGGGCATCATGACGCCCTCGATGATCGCCGTGCTGGTGTTCGGCGGCGGGCTGCTGGCGCTGAATCCCGGCTGGCTGTCCCAGGGCTGGATGCACGCCAAGCTGACCCTGGTGGCGGCGCTGGTGGCCTATCACCACGTGTGCCTGATCTATCTGAAGCAGTTCGCCGACGCTCGCTGTACCCGCAGCCATCGCTATTTCCGGATCTTCAACGAGCTGCCGGTGGTCGCCCTGCTGCTGGTCGTCCTGCTCGCCGTGCTGAAGCCGTTCTGATGGCTGGGGAGGCGCAGACCCACCCTCACCTGCCGGCGGTACTGGTGCTGGCCGGCCACGATCCCACCGGCGGCGCCGGCCTGGTGGCCGACAGCGAGGCGGTGGCCGCCTGCGGCGGCTGGGCGCTGACCGTGCCCACGGCACTGACGGTGCAGAACTGCCGCGACGTCGCGACCGTGCAGCCGGTGGACGCCGCGCTGATCCGCGAGGCCGCCGCCGCGCTGGAGGACATCGAGATCACCGCCATCAAGGTCGGCCTGCTGACCTCCGAGGCGGCCCTCGATGCGGTGGTGGAGATCATCAAGCGCCGCCCGGGCGTGCCGGTGGTGGTCGATCCGGTGCTCAGGGCCGGCGGCGGGCATGAGTTGTCCACACCCGCTCTGGTCGAAGCCTTCCGCCGACGGCTGCTGCCCCTTGTGGATATCCTCACCCCCAACCGCCGCGAGCTGGCCCGCCTGGCCGGCCCCGACTGCGGCGACGACACCGAGCGGGTCGTCGAACTGATGCATCTGGGCTGCCAGGCGGTGCTGGTCACCGGCACCGACGAGCCCGAGGCGCGGGCGCCGGTGGACCAGGTGGTGCACACGCTGCACGTGCCGGACGGGGATCGCCAGTGGCGCTGGCCGCGACTGTCCGGCACCTTCCACGGCTCCGGCTGCACCCTGGCCTCGGCGCTGGCCTCCCGGCTGGCCCAGGGCGAATCGCTGGTGGTCGCCTGTGAGCAGGCCCAGGACTACACCTGGCAGACCCTGGCCCATGGCTGGCGCCCGGGGGATGAAAACGAGGCCGATGACGCCGCCGGCCAGTGGCTGCCGAGGCGCCTGTGGCGGCTGCCGGTGGCCCGCTTCGAGCAGGGCGCCTAGGCGCCGGGCTGGTCATCCACGGTCTCAACATCGAGAATGAGCCATGACGGAGACATCTTCGATGGCAATGGGCGACGTTCACCGGGGAATCACCGCTCGCCAAGAGTTTGTCCAGAGAATTATCCACAGGCCGAAGGCCGTGACCGCGCGGCTCCGGCGCGATACGACGCTTACTTTCAACAGCAAATGAGGTTGACATGACCACATCCGCTCAGCTCTTCGAACGGGCCTGCCGCCACATCCCCGGAGGCGTCAATTCGCCGGTGCGCGCCTTCAAGGGCCTGGAACGTCCGCCGGTGTTCATGGAGCGGGCGCAGGGCGCCTACCTGTTCGACGTCGAGGGCAAGCGCTATGTGGATTACGTCGGCTCCTGGGGGCCGATGATCACCGGCCATGCCGACCCGGAAGTGCTCGGCGCGGTGCGCGAGCGGCTCGACAGCGGCCTCTCCTTCGGCACGCCCACGGCCATCGAGACCACCATGGCCGACCTGATCTGCGAGATGATCCCCAGCATCGAGATGGTGCGCATGGTCAACTCCGGCACCGAGGCCACCATGTCGGCGATCCGCCTGGCCCGCGGCTATACCGGACGCGACAAGATCGTGAAGTTCGAGGGCAACTACCACGGCCACTCCGACTCGCTGCTGGTCAAGGCCGGCTCCGGCGCCCTGACCCACGGCGAGCCCAGCTCGCCGGGCGTGCCGGCGGCCCTGGCCGAGCACACCGTGACCCTGCCGTACAACGATCCGGACGCGGTCGAGCAGTGCTTCGAGGAGATCGGCGACCAGGTGGCCTGCATCATCGTCGAGCCGGTGGCCGGCAACATGAACTGCATCCCGCCGCAGCCCGGCTTCCTCGAGACCCTGCGCCGGGTCTGCGATCGTCACGAGAGCGTGCTGATCTTCGACGAGGTGATGACCGGCTTCCGCGTCGCCATGGGCGGTGCCCAGGCGCACTACGGCGTCCAGCCCGACCTGACCTGCCTGGGCAAGATCGTCGGCGGCGGCATGCCCGTGGGTGCCTTCGGCGGCCGCCGCGGCATCATGGAGAACATCTCGCCGCTGGGTCCCGTCTATCAGGCCGGCACCCTGGCCGGCAATCCGCTGGCCATGGCGGCGGGCATCGCCCTGCTCACCAAGCTGCGCGAACCGGGCTTCCACGACGCCCTCAGCCAGCGCGTCGAGACCCTGTGCCACGGCCTCCAGGAGCGGGCCGATGCCGCCGGCATCGACATGATCACCCAGCAGGCCGGCGGCATGTTCGGCATCTTCTTCACCGGCCAGAGCCGGGTCGACAACTTTGCCCAGGCCACCGCCTGCGATGGCGACGCCTTCCGCCGCTTCTTTGCCGCCATGCTCGAGCAGGGCGTCTACATGGCGCCCTCCGCCTTCGAGGCCGGCTTCATGTCCAGCGCCCATGCGCCCGAGGACATCCAGCTGACCCTGGACGCGGCCGAGGTGGCCTTTGCCGCCATGCGCCAGGACTGACGGCACCCGACAAGACCGCGTGAACGGAGAAGAACGATGAACCAGCGACACGCCCCCGGAAGTCCGACCCGCGATTTCACCCTCGAGACGCTGGTCGAGAGCCTGAGCGCCTGGCATGCCGATCACGCCATCGATGCGGCCGATTCCCTGCAGCAGGCCGTGCGTCAGCGGGTGGCCGCCGAGACGCAGGCCCTGACGTCGCTGATCGCCGCCGATGAAGACTGCCAGCGGCTGCAGGCCCTGAGCCGCTGGCTGGACGAGAACCTCGCCCGTCTGGCACCCGTGCTCGAGGCGCGCGAGGCCCATGTCGTCGCGCGCAGCTGGGCCTGCGAGCAGCATGACAGCCGCCTGCTGGACGAGGGACGCGTGGTGATGGCCAACGCCATCGACCGCGACCTTCAGGGCCACGGCGCCGAGGTCGTGCAGGATCCCGCCGCGGATCTGGCCTCGCTGCTGGTGGGGCTCGAGGTGCGCGACGAGGCCCGGCTGGCGCGCCAGGCGCTGGATGCCTACCTGCGGCTGAGCGGCGACTATCAGGCCGCCCGGCTGCTGTCGGTGTTCCGGGTGCTCGAGTGCCTGGCCGGCGCACGGCGGGCCCTGCGCCGGCTGGAGGCGGCCGAGGGCGACGACGAGCGCCCTGCCCTGCGGGCGGAGACCATGGCCGCCTGCCGGCGCTACCTGGAACTGGCGGAGCGCCATGCCGAGTTCCGCTTCCCCCCGCTGGTGATCGGGGTGGGCGTGTCGGGCAGCGGCAAGAGCCGCTTCACCCGCAACCTGGTCACGCGGCTGGGTGCCGTGCGCGTCAGCTCCTATGCCGAGCGCCGTCGCCTGCATGGACTTTCTCCACAGGCCGTGGAGGGCGAGGCGGCTGTGGATATCTTCGGCGAGACGGCCACCGAGCGCACCTACCAGCGCCTGGCGCAGTGTGCCGGCCATCTGCTGGATGCCGGCCTGCCGGCCTGCATCGACGCGACCTGCCTGACCCAGGCACAGCGCGACTGGCTGCGGCATCAGGCCGAGAGCCGTGGCCTGCCGGTGCTGATGGTCAGCTTCGAGGCGGATCAGGCGACCCTGACCCGTCGCATCACCAAGCGGGCCGGTCGCCACGGGGTGACCGCCGAGGAAGGCCTGGCGGTGCTGTCGCATCAGCAGGCGGCCTTCGAACCCTTCTCCGACGAGGAACGCTTCCACCTCGTGCGGCTGGACACCACGGCGGACAACGCCGGCGAGACCCTGGCCGGGCTGATCCAGGAGCATATGCACTGGAGCTGAGGTGCCCGCCGAGACCGGCCGCCGAGGCCGGTCTCTCCATGCCGTCTCCCCTGTAGCCTCTCTTTCACGCATGGCCGAGTGTTACATCGGCTTGGCACCCCGCCTTGCGGTTCGGCGTCGGCTGTTACTACATAAGATATTGAAAATTAAATGAATGTATTGAGGCGTGACGAAAGTGTCAAGACTGAAACAGGTTTGTACCTAATATGTTTCATTATGTTAAATAATTGTTTTTAAATACCTTAATCACGCATTCCTGCGCCACGATCGAAGCCACTGTTTCATCAGCCTGACACTCCGCTCGGCGATATCCCGCTCCTGTCCTGCCTGCCCCGCCCGCGACCCGACCTCGACGGGTTTCTTCAGCCGAACTATCAAAAGGTTACCGAAAACTGGCACGCCCCGTGCTCTAGGTTTCATGCCTGCGAGTGGGATCTACAAGGGTTCAAGAGAGACCACCGGCTCAGCAGGACGTGACACCGACGCCGGCAACGATCCGAAGATCGTCCGGCAAGACGCAAGGGATTCTGTCGAATCGAACGGGAGTGTGATCATGAGTACCAAAGCATATGCAATCGCGGGAACTTCCCTGCTGGCGCTGGTCATGGCGATTTCCACCGCTCAGGCCGATAGCAGAAATGGTGGTGGTGGGTTCGAAGTCGAAGACAACGTCATCGCCATTGGGGGATCTAGCGGATCTGCTGACGGCGGTAACGGCACTGGCCTCGGTCTTGGTGTCGGGGGGGATGCCGATGCTGGTGGTAGTGGCGGCAAGAGGCATGATTCCCACCGGGGTGGTGGCCATGGTGGTGATGATGGTGGCGATGCCTATGGCGGGTCCGGCCTTGGCATGGGTCTCGGCGCAGGAGGCGACGGTGGCTCAACCGGCCGTGGTGGCGACGCTTGGGCGATGAGCGACTCCTTCAACACCCTGAACGTGTCGAAGGTCAACGTGATCTCCCTGCAGAAGATGAACTCTGAGGTCTCTGGGAACAGCGGTATCAGCGTGCAGGGCGGGTCTGGAAGCCACTTCAGCCTCGGTGGCAAGGGTGGCACCAACGTTGCCGTGAGTGCCGGCGTCGGTATCGGCGGTGAAGGCGGCGCCGGTGATGGTGGCGATGGCAGCAATGCCGGCGCACTGAGCCTCGGCTTTGGCGGGGGTGGTGATGGCTATGGCGCCGGGCTTGGCCTGGGTGCAGGGCATGGCGGCGATACTGATGCCGACGCCGATGCCTCTGCCACGAATACCAATGGTGGTAGCGGTCGTGGCGATCGTGGCGGTCCGAATCGTCTCTTGGGCGGCGGCTTCCCGGGATTCCCGGGATCTGATGATGGCAATGACCAGGATGCCGATGGTGGCCTCGCGGGTGCAACGGCCGGCAGTGCCGATGGTACCGGGACCGGCTATGGTGCCGGCGCCGGCACCGGAGGTGACGGCAAGGGCGCCGGCTGGGCCAGCGCCGTGGCCGGTGACACCGGTGATGGCTATGGCGGCGGTGGCGGTGGCGGCCAGGGTATTGCCGGTGCGGCCACTGCCACAGGTGCTAATGGCGGTAACGCCGGCAACGGTGGCAACGGTGGTGCGGCAGTCCTGCGCACCGGGGCAGCCAGCATCTCCGTGGCGGCCGGGGGCGTTTATGGTGGTGTGGCCAACATGAACAACTCCACCGGCTTCTACAACTCCCAGCTGTCCGGTACCAGCATCTCGGCGCACAGCGGCGTGAGCATCGGCAATTGATGGCTCCTGCCTCGATAGAGGTCCGTTCGGCCTGAGTCAGGAACTGGTGGAGTCATGCTCCGCCAGTTCCTTCACTGCCGATATCAGTCGTGGGAGGAAAGACGATGAAAAGGTCAGTACAGTCGATGTGGCTTGTCGCGTTTGGCTTGACGCTGTCCGGCGGCGCAATGGCGGCCGAAGACGTAGGAGGTAGCGCACTGGAAGGGTTCGGGGCGCTGAAAAGTATGGGAATGGAAAGCCTCGAGCAGACCCGAGGGCGTGATGGCGCCAACCTGCATCTCGAGCAGGTCAATGTGCAGAGCATTCAGGAGATGAAGGCCATTTCCAGCGATGCGAGCTTCGATGTCGGCGGCAACATGATCAGCGGTAATATCACTTTCGAAAGCGGTTCCATGGGACATTACAGCGGTACCGGCATCTTCAACAACGTGACCGGCAATGCCAACGCGATCAATAACGCGATAGGTATCAGC
This sequence comes from Halomonas smyrnensis AAD6, assembly GCF_000265245.1. Lineage (GTDB taxonomy): Bacteria > Pseudomonadota > Gammaproteobacteria > Pseudomonadales > Halomonadaceae > Halomonas > Halomonas smyrnensis. Next base: position 403,739 of record NZ_AJKS02000002.1, on the reverse strand, counting down.
GTTTATATCGCCAATCCATAAACAATTGAAGAGAGACCGGGGCATCCTGACGACAAGAGGGTGCCGGGTTTAGAGGATGCAGCGTTCAGAGGTCGTGATCATGCGCAAGGAGATGCAAGGGGCTTTCCTGGTCGCTACCCTCTTGGTCGGGGGAGGTGGCATTGTGCCGTCGGCCGAGGCGGGCCCCGTTCGAATTTCCAACCCGTTCGGCCACTTCGAGGTCGAGGCCAAGAGTCTGGCGGAACTCAGCTGGGAGGGTGTCGTGCGCCAGCAGTACGACTACAGCTGTGGATCGGCGGCCGTCGCCACCCTGATGACCTATCACTATGAACGCCCCACCAGCGAGGGCGAGGTCTTCGAGGCCATGATCCGTCGTGGAGATCGTGAGCAGATCGAGACCTACGGCTTCTCCATGCTGGACATGAAGCGCTTCCTGGATGACAGCGGGCTCAACGCCGACGGCTTCGAGATCGCATTGGATGACTTCATCCGCATCGGCGTTCCGGCCATAACGCTGATAAATACCGCCGGCTACAAGCACTTCGTCGTCGTCAAGGGAATGGATGCCGACAACGTGCTGGTGGGCGATCCGGCGGCTGGAACGGTCGTGGTGCCCAAGGATATCTTCGAGACGTTATGGAGCAACAAGGTGCTCGGTGTGCGCAACGAAATCGAGGTGGCACGAGCGAACTTCAACAGTGAACGGGACTGGCGCGTGCGGCCCCCCTCGCCGATCGAGTCGGGGGTTCGACGCACCAGCGTGGGATCGTATCTGCTGACACTGCCAGGCGCCAACGAGCTGGGTAGGTGATGATCTCGCAGGAGTGATCAACCATGAGCATGCAGCATGCAGGACACGCAATGGCGGTGAGCCGGTGGAGAGGCTGCCGGCGAAGTATCGGCCTCCTGGTCGCGTCGGTTTCCCTGGCGATGGCGTCAGCATCCCCGGCCGCGACATCCCCCTCGGGCATCCTGTCGGCGGGAACGCACGATATTTACTACCGAGGGGTAGTGCTGCCTGACGAAGGCATGGCAGAGCTTCGTGGCGGCTTTCGACTGGCGGGCATGGATCTCAACTTCGGCGCCAAGCTGACCACGGCCATCAATGAACGGGTTCGTTACATCACCCAGGTTGCCTTCGACAATGCCGGTGCCAGGGTACTGTCCAGCACGCTGGAACAATCGGGTTCCGAGTCCGTCACCCAGGTGGGTGGGCCGGGGGGCGTCGATGCGGCGAGTATCGGCGGCAAGATCGACCTCACCGGGCTTTCCGACTTTTCCGGTGTCCTGATGAGCGATGGCCAGGGGGGGATGACGGCAGCGCTTCACAACATCACGCGCGATGCGATCGTCAGCAGCCTGTCGACCACGGCCAGCGGGCAAAGCATCAGTAACGAGATCGACGTCAGCGTGCAGGTCATGAATATCGGCGAGATGCGCTCTTCCCGCCAGAGAGGGGCGATTCTCAACTCGCTGCAGGGCATGCTTCCTCGTTGAACGATATCACGAAAAAAACAAAAAAAGGCTGCCCCTTCGGGCAGCCTTTCTCGTGAGTCATCGTCGATCAGAAGACATTCAGCCCGAAGGGAGTCCGCAGGGTGAGAGTGGTATCCGGGGCGTCTTCGGTCACGCCGAATTCCAGCCCCAGGTTGAACACCGAATCGTCGGACATCTGGTAGGACCAGCCGAGCAGCATGGAGCCCACATTTAGCGAGCGACCGCTCTGAGTGACGGTACTGCCGGTTTCCGTATTGACGAAGGTGGTATCGGTCTCCTGGATAAAGTCGTTCTTGTAGCCCAGCGTGAAGGAGGAGCGTGGGTTGATCGAGTACGACATGCCGAGGCTCATCCTTACGGCATCCCCCGGATCGACCTCCTTGACTCTGACCTCGCCGATCGTTTCGTTGACATCGTCCTCGAGGTTGAACAGGTAGCCCAGGTTGGCGAAGTAGACCGCCGGTGCGGAGGGGACCAGCACGGTCAGGCTGGGCTCTATCGAGTGGAAGCCCGAACCGGTGGCAAGTTCGCGCTCGATGCCATTGCTGTCGCGATCGACGTCGAAGGGCCCCGTCCCGGTGGTCGACTTGTAGCGCAGGTTACCCACGAAGAAGGGGCCGCCCCCCTGGCCGCTGTTGATCTGATAGTGGGCGGCCAGTTCGATATCTCCTAGTCCATTACCCGACTCGGTGCTTTCAAGGTCAAACTCGGGACTTTCGCTGCCAAAGTTAGCTGAGTCGTCTCGATATAGATATGGAACTCTGAGTTCCAGCTCGAGCCGGTCGGTTACCCCGAGCCGACCGGTGACGGAGGCGGTGAAGGTATCCCGATCGATATCCTCGGCAGCCAACAAGCCGATCTGTAAAGTTTCCAGAATTTCTACGCCGTTAAAGGTTAGTCGGTTGACGCTGGCGTGGGAGTACTGGAACTCGGGCTCGATGACGAGGCGTCCCTTGGGGGTCAGAACGCCACCGATGTCCGGGATGGCCTGAATCTCTGGCGCTTCTTCCACCGGGGGCGGACGCTGCCCCACGGGGTCGATGGCACCGTTACTGTCCGTCTGAGCCCAGGCATGTCCGGCCATGGCGAGCGGTGCCAGGCCGCAGGCTAGCGTGAAACCTCTTTGGATCAGTTTCATGACGTTATCCCTTTTATCCCTTGGTTCAAGGCCTTGCGCTGTAAGAGCCTTACGGCTTTCAAGTCATCGGGCCTTTTCTTGTGCTGCTCATGGAGAGCATAGATCAACATGTCATTCTGTTGAGTGTAAGCGTGGTGCTACCGGCTAACGCTGTGTGACTGCCTGCAGCGGCCCGGTCTGCCGAAGGGTTCGCCAACGGCTTGTTCAGGTGAGGTGTAATATCACTTCATTCTCTTGAAATTCAGTATGTTAGGTTTTTTCGAACTCGCCGATTCCCCATGACTCGAATCATCACCCCCTTGATCTTCACGGTGTATTTGGTGTTTTTCCATCAGGCGATAGAGAGTGACCCGGGAAATGCCCAGATCGCGTGCGGCATGTAGGATATTGAAGGAATGGCGTGTGAGAGAGGCCAGGACGACCCCCCGTTCTGCCAGGTCTCTCGCCTCCTCGAGACTCGCCGCGTGACGAGAGTTCAGCACTCGACGCTCCAGGCCAAGATCCCCGGGGCGAATCAGTGGGTGCTCGCTCATGACCATCGCCCTTCTCACGCGATTGATCAGTTCTCGGATGTTACCCGGCCATTCATAAAGCTGCATGACGGACAGGCTGTCCTTGCTGAAGCCGTTCACAATGGAAGACTTTTCGCTGGAAAACTTGTTGAAGAAGTAATGGGCCAGCGTCGCGATGTCATCCCCTCTTTCACGCAGGGGGGGGACTCGAATCTGAAGAACATTAAGGCGGTGATAAAGATCCTCTCTGAACTTCCCTTCCTTTACCGCCTTTTCCAGATCCACGTGCGTCGCAGCCAGAACGCGAACATCGACCTCGATTTCCTTGAGCCCCCCTACCCTCTGTATCGTATGGTTTTCCAGGAACCGAAGCAGGTTGACCTGCATGTCCAAGGGGAGATCGCCGATTTCATCCAGGAAGAGTGTTCCACCATCCGTATTCTCGATGATGCCGATCTTTCTCTGTGAAGCACCGGTAAAGGATCCCTTCTCGTGGCCGAAAAGTTCCGACTGGATCAGGTTGCTCGGCAAGGCGCCGCAGTTGATGGCATTGAAGGGAGACTCCGCGCGAGCGGAGGAACGGTGAATGGCCTTGGCCGCCAACTCCTTGCCCGTACCGGACTCTCCCTGAATCAGAACGGGGGCATCGACGGCACCGACCTTTTGAATGGTCTTTAATAGTGTCTTTATGACAGGGCTTTCACCGACCATCTGGCATTCATGCCTTCCCCTGTGGCTACCTTCCTCAAGGATGTCTTTATCCAGGTTGATGACCGACAGGAGATTTTCGAGTGCGTGATGTAGCCTCTCCGTTTCGACCGGAATAATATGATAACCGAAGAACAGTCGACCGATACCCTGATGGTGACGAAGGTTATCGAAGACATCCTCGTGGCAGATGGCTATCAGCCTGGTGTCGAGCCTGTTGGCCGCATTCTCGAAACTCTTGATATTATCGAGGTCGTCTTGTGTCAGGAACAAGACGCCGACGCCATAATCCGCGTAGGTTTCTGTGAAGGGGATGCTGTCCAGTTCTTGAATGTGCGTGACATCCCAGCCATATGCTTCGAGTTCCCCGATGAGTCTTTCGCCATCTTCAATGGGCTGACTAATGAAGAGTAGCTTCTTGTTAGGATTCATCGCACATCCCTGATATTCTATAGAACGATCGTTTGCGAAAAAATGAGGCGAAGCACCATTCTACCGGCGTGAAATCTAGCATTCGGTTCGGGAAAAATGCTCATGAATTTTCTAGTCTCGGCGACCTAGCTGTGATGAGATTTCTGAGGGATAGGAGGTGGGGCGCCGAGGTTATGCCGTGCCCAATTGACCGCCTGTAGCCGGTTATGGACATCGATTTTCTTGAAGATATTATAGAGATGTGACTTGACCGTATGCTCGCTGACAAAGAGCCGGTCGGCGATTTCCATATTGGAAGCACCGGTTCCCAGCAGGCCGATGATCTCGAGCTCTCTCTGGGTCAGTCCGCAGGCCGGTCGATAGGCGTTGATCTGGTGGCGCCGATAGAATTCCAGCATTCGTCCCATCAGGGAGCGTGACATCCATAGCTGCCCTTCCTGGAGGGTTCGAAGCCCTTTACAGATGAGTGGCAGGCTGTCGTCACGGTAGAAAATTCCCCTGACATGCATACAGGACAATATCTCGACGGCATGATCCTCGTCCCTGAGGTTGAAGCTCGCCAGGGAGGTCTCAGGCCGTTCCGCGACATGAGATTGCCAGGCCTGCATCGCGGCATCGTCCATATGGTCGGCATCGAGCAGGATGAGGGTTTCCTCATCGGCATTGGCCACCTTGGGTTTCCGTATGCTGGATGGCGGCACGATGGCGACCTGGCAGTCGAGCTGCTGGCGCAGGTAGTCAGCGAACAGCTGAGACTGGGGCGTGTTCGCGGTCACCAGCTGTATAAGGCGATCATTGCTTTCCATAACCGGACCTCGAAAGAATGTCTGACATACTCGACCCCTTATTCCTTACGAGTAATAGGATGAGAGTAAGGCCTTAATAAGTCTCGTCCTTAATGTAAGAAAATGTAACTAACAAAAAGGCATAAAAATATCATATATATTCCCTTTTGATCTTTTGAAGTCTTCATTATTTATCAAGTAGTTAGAGAATTATATTATCCTGTTGTTATTTCTTCTCTCGCTATTGATGAATAAAATCAGTCGAAAGACTGATCGATTTTTGGTTTGGCTGTGTTTTTTCTCATGTTTGGGCGCGGTAGATTCGTCGCTAGCGCAGCGTGTTTCATTCACTTCATGAGGCGCTTAAAATGCCGCCGCAATGATCATGAACAACCGGATGACGAGATGACGACAACTGTTGTGCTGGCCAGCGGCAATGCCGGCAAGCTGCGCGAATTCAACCAGCTGCTCGCGCCCCTGGGCATGGACGTTCGCCCCCAGGCCGACTTCGCCGTGACGGAGGTCGAGGAGACCGGCCTGACCTTCGTCGAGAATGCGCTGCTCAAGGCGCGCGAGGCGAGCCGCGTCAGCGGCTTGCCGGCCATGGCGGATGACTCGGGGCTGGCCGTGGATGCGCTTCAGGGGCGCCCCGGCATCTACTCCGCGCGCTTCTCCGGAGAGCCCAAGGACGATGGTCGTAACAACGCTTACCTGCTCGAGTCCTTGGCGGATGTGCCGGCGGCACGACGGACGGCCCGCTACTGGTGCGTGCTGGTGATGCTGCGTCACGCGGAGGACCCGGTGCCGCTGATCGTGCAGCAGAGCTGGGACGGCGAGATCCTCACCGAGGCTCGCGGCGAAGGGGGCTTCGGCTATGACCCGCTGTTCTGGGTGCCGGAATGCGGCAGGACGGCCGCCGAGCTCCCGGCCGACGAGAAGAATCGGCTGAGCCATCGCGGTCGCGCCCTGAAAGCCCTGGTGGCGCAGCTCGGCGACGAGTCCTTCGCCTCATGAGCCTGTTGCTGCCGCCCCTGGCGCTCTATATCCACGTGCCCTGGTGCGTGCGCAAGTGCCCCTACTGTGACTTCAATTCCCACGGTGTCGGGTCCGGAGCCAGCCTGCCCGAGGAGGCCTATCTGGCGGCACTGATCGCCGATCTGGACGCCGATCTGCCGCTGGCCGCGGGGCGGGAGCTGGTCAGCATCTTCATCGGCGGCGGCACCCCGAGCCTGATGTCGGCCGACTTCTATGGCCGCCTGCTCGATGCCATCTCGGCACGGCTGACGTTCGCCGATGACATCGAGATCACCCTGGAAGCCAATCCGGGGACCGTCGAAAGAGGACGCTTCGCCGGCTATCGCGCCGCGGGCATCAACCGCCTGTCGATCGGCGTGCAGAGCTTTCAGGATGCCCAGCTGTCCGAGCTGGGCCGCATCCACAGCGGTGACGAGGCCCGGCTGGCCGTGGCCGAGGCCCGCCAGGCCGGGTTCGATAACCTCAACCTGGATCTGATGCATGGCCTGCCGGGCCAGACGCCGGCGCTGGCACTCGACGATCTCGACCAGGCCCTGGCACTCTCCCCCGAGCACCTGTCCTGGTACCAGCTCACCCTCGAGCCCAACACCGAGTTTCACTCGCGCCCGCCCGTGCTGCCCGAAGAGGAGGCCCTCTGGGACATCCAGGAGCTCGGCCACGAGCGGCTGGAAGCCGCCGGCTTCGCGCGCTACGAGATTTCCGCCTATGCTCGGCCAGGCCGTGCCGCGCGCCACAATCTCAACTACTGGCGATTCGGCGACTATCTGGGCATCGGGGCCGGCGCCCATGGCAAGCTGAGCGCCCACGACGATCACGGCTTTCATGTCGAGCGTCGCTGGAAGACCCGCCAGCCAGAGGCTTACCTGCGCCGGCATGATGACCCGCGCGGCTTCGTGGCCGGTCGCGAGCCGATCTCGCCCGAGGAGCTGCCGCTCGAGTTCGCCATGAACGCGCTGCGTCTCGTCGAGGGCGTGCCGCTGTCGACCTGGTCGGCCCACACCGGCCGACCGCTCGACCGGCTGCAGGCAAGTCTCGAAGCGGCGAGGAAAAAAGGACTTCTGGTGGAAGATGGCGAAAGGCTTCAAGCCTCCCCCCAGGGTCTATTATTCTTGAACGAGCTGCTGGCCCTGATCGACGCCTGAGTGAAGACTCGGGTAGATAGCTTGGTAAGGAGAGGGGCCGGCCGGAATGCCATTCGTCAACATGGAGTCGACGACGCTATGACCAAGACCGTTCGCATGATCGCGCCGCTCGCGGCCGCCGCCCTGCTGGTGGGCTGCACCACGACCAACCCGAACACCGGTGAGACCCAGCGCAGCCAGACCGGCACCGGCGCCACCATCGGTGCGCTGGTCGGCGCCGCCGCCGGCGCGCTCAGCGGCGACGGCAGCACCAGTCGTCGTGACCGCGCGCTGATCGGCGCCGCCGTGGGGGCCGCCGCCGGTGGCGGCATCGGCGCCTACATGGACAAGCAGGAAGAGGAACTGCGCCAGAGCATGGAAGGCACCGGCATCGGGGTCGAACGTCAGGGCAACGACATCATTCTCAACATGCCCAGCAGCGTGACCTTCGGCTTCGATTCCAGCGATCTGACCATGCAGGCGCGCAACGCCCTGAACGACGTCTCCTCGGTGCTGACCCAGTATCCCGAGACACGCGTCAACATCGCCGGTCACACCGACAGCACCGGCGACGCCGGCTACAACCAGCAGCTCTCCGAGCGTCGTGCCCAGGCGGTCGGCAACTATCTCTCGCAGAGCGGTGTGGCTTCCAACCGTCTCTACATGAACGGCTACGGCGAGAACCAGCCGGTGGCCAGCAACGAGACCGAAGCCGGCCGTGCCCAGAACCGTCGCGTGGAGATCACCCTGACGCCCATCTCCCAGGGCTGATCGGGTTCCCACGTTCGCCGGGCCCGTCCCCGTCAGGGGGCGGGCCCTTTTTCTTTCCGATGACGCGACCACTGCCATGCTTTCCTATCAGCACGCCTATCATGCGGGCAACTTCGCCGACGTTCACAAGCATCTGACGCTTTACGCCGTCGTCGACCACTTGTTACGTAAAAAATCATCCATTACGTATATGGATACTCACGCCGGTCGAGGCCTCTATCCGCTGGCCGCGGCCGAGACGGCGCGGCTGCAGGAATACCAGGAGGGCGTGGCCAGGCTATGGGCGAAGAGGGCGGGGCTGTCGGAGGCCTCGCCGCTGCTGGGCGACTGGCTGGCGGCGATCGCAGAGGTCCAGCAGGGCGGCGGGCTCGACCACTATCCCGGCTCGCCCTGGTGGCTGTCGCATCGCCTGCGCGAGCAGGATCGGCTGCGGCTGTTCGAGCTGCACCCGGGCGAGCATGGCCACCTGGCCGATCAGGCCTTGCCCCAGGCGGTGAAGCGCATCCAGGGCGATGGCCTGGCCGTGCTGCTGAAGGCGCTGCCGGTGAAGACGCCGCGTCTTTGCGTGCTGATCGATCCCAGCTACGAGCGCAAGGCGGAATACGACGAGGTGGCCGACACCGTGCTGTCGGCCATGCGCAAGGCGCGCCACGGGGTGGTCATGATCTGGTATCCGATGCTGCCCGCCGGGCGTCATCAGGCGCTGCTGGAGGGCCTCCGCGACGGCGGGCTGCGCAAGATCTGGCGCAGTGAACTGACGCTGGGCGACCCCGGTGAGGGCCATGGCATGTACGGCAGCGGCATGCTGGTGGTGAATCCGCCCTGGGGCCTCGACGAGCGGATCAACGAGGCCATGGCGGCGCTGCTGCCGCTGTGGGGGCCCACCGCCCGCCATCGCGGTGACTGGTGGGTGGGCGAGTAGACAAGGCCCCAAGGGAGCCTTGCTCGCGGCTATTTGCCGATACAGAAACTGCCGAAGATCTCGCCCAAGAGGTCGTCGGCGCTGAATTCGCCGGTGATCTCGCCCAGCGCCTGCTGGGCGTCGCGCAGGTCCTCGGCGAGCAGTTCGCCGGCGCCGTAGCCGGCCAGCTGGGCCTCACCGTTGCCGAGGGCCTGCTCGGCGCGATCCAGGGCGTCCAGATGGCGGCGCCGGGCCGAGAAGCGGCCCTCGGTGGTGGCCGAGAACCCCATCACCGCCTTGAGATGCTCCTTGAGGTTATCCACACCCTCGCCGGTCTTCGCCGACAGCCGCACCACCGGGGTGGCTGTGGACAAGTCGAGCCCCGGCGTTTCCTGGCTGGTGTCGACCTTGTTGCGCACCAGGGTCAGCCGCGACGGATCGGCCAGGCGCTCGACGAATTCCGGCCAGATCGCCATGGGCTCGAGGGCATCCGTGGTGGCGGCATCGACCATCAGTAGTACCCGGTCGGCCTTCTCGATCTCGCTCCAGGCCCGGGCCACGCCGATCTGCTCCACCGCGTCCGGGGTGTCGCGCAGGCCGGCGGTATCGATCACGTGCAGCGGCATGCCGTCCAGATGGATGTGCTCGCGCAGCACGTCCCGGGTGGTGCCCTCGATGTCGGTGACGATGGCGGTCTCCTGCTCGGTGAGGGCGTTGAGCAGGCTGGACTTGCCGGCGTTGGGGCGCCCGGCGATCACCACGCTCATGCCCTCGCGCATCAGCGCGCCCTGGGCCGCCGCCGCCCGCACCTCGGAAAGCTCGCCGCGGACCTCGGCCAGCTTGGCCGCCACGTGGCCGTCGGCCAGGAAGTCGATCTCCTCCTCGGGGAAGTCGATGGCCGCCTCGACGTACATGCGCAGCTCGATCAGGCGCTGCACCAGCCCCTCGACCCGTCGCGAGAACTCGCCCTGCAGCGAGCGCAGGGCGTTCTCGGCGGCGCCCCGGGAGCTGGCCTCGATCAGGTCGGCGATGGCCTCGGCCTGGGCCAGATCGAGCTTGTCGTTGAGGAAGGCGCGCTCGGAGAATTCGCCGGGGCGAGCCAGGCGGGCGCCGAGCCGCACGCAGCGCTCCAGCAGCAGATCCATGAGCACCGGGCCGCCGTGGCCCTGGAGCTCCAGCACGTCCTCGCCGGTGAAGGAGTTCGGACCCTCGAAGAACAGCGCGATGCCCTCGTCGATCATGCCCTGCTCGCCCCTGAACGGCCCGTAGAGGGCGAAGCGCGGGGCAGGGCAGTGGCCCAGCAGGCTGCCGGCGATCGACCGGCAGGCGGGCCCTGAGACGCGAATGATGCCGACGCCGCCACGCCCCGGGGGCGTGGCCAAGGCGGCGATGGTGTCCTGGGAATAGAGGCTTTCGGCCATCGGTGGCTCCTCGGTGAGACGTGGCTATTGTCCGGTTCCGGCCCCGCAAACGCCAGACCCCCGCCGAGGCGGGGGTCTGGAGCGGGAGGGAAGACCTGTGACGGCGAGCCGTTACTTGGTCTTCATGCCCTTGCCGACGCTGGGATCGGCCTCGATCTTGCGGGTGATGAAGTACTGCTGGGCGATCGAGGTGATGTTGTTCACCACCCAGTAGATCACCAGGCCGGCCGGGAACCACAGGAAGAAGAAGGTGAAGACCACCGGCAGCAGCTTCATGATCTTCGCCTGGGTCGGGTCCGGCGGCGTCGGGTTGAGCAGCTGCTGCACGAACATCGAGGCGCCCATCAGGATCGGCAGCACGAAGAACGGATCCTTCACCGACAGGTCCTGAATCCAGAACATGAAGGGCGCGTGGCGCAGCTCCACGGACTCGAGCAGCATCCAGTAGAGGGCGATGAAGACCGGCATCTGCACCAAGATCGGCAGGCAGCCCCCCAGAGGATTGATCTTCTCCTTCTGGTAGAACTTCATCATCTCCTGGGACATCTTCTGGCGGTCGTCGCCGTACTGTTCCTTGAGACGCTGCATCTCCGGGCCGAGCTTGCGCATCCGCGCCATGGACTTGTAGGCCTTGGCGGAGAGCGGCAGCAGCGCGGCCTTGACCAGCAGGGTCAGGATGACGATCGACCAGCCCCAGTTGCCGATCACGTCCTGGATATGATCCAGCAGCCAGAACAGCGGGTTGGCGATGAACCACAGCCAGCCGAAGTCGACGGTCAGTTCCAGGTGCGGCGCCACGGCCTCGAGGCGCTCCTGGACCTTCGGCCCCACGTAGAGCGTGGCGCCCAGGGCGGCGGTGCCGCCCGCGGCGACGCTCTGGTTGGCGCCGGCGAAGGCGGCCACGTTGCGGCCCTGGGAGTCGGTGGTGGCGTAGTACAGGTTCTGCTGGTCCTGGGGCGGCGCCCAGGCGGATGTGAAGTAGTGCTGGATCATGGCGACCCAGCCGCCCTCGACGTCGCGATTGTCGAAGTTGCCTTCCTGGATCTCCTCGAAGTCGACCTTGAGGTAGTTGTCCTCCGGCGTGGAGTAGGCGGCGCCCAGGTAGGAGCGCATGCCCATCTTCGGACCGCTCGACGGATCGGCGCTGTCATCGCGCACCAGCTGGCCGATGAAGCGGGCGGTCACCGGGGTCTCGCCCTGGTTGTCCAGCAGGTAGTCGACCTTCACCGCATAGCTGTCGCGGTCGAAGGTGAAGCGCTTGATGACGTCCACGCCGTCGACGCTGGCCGAGAGGTCCACCTGCAGCGCGTCCTCGCCCTCGGCGAGCCGGTACTCGGTCTGCTCGGGAGAGAAGGTCAGGCGGCCCTGGTGGCCTTCCAGCTGCAGGCCGGAGCGTGCCACGTAGCTGCGCGTCCGGTCGTTGGAGAGCAGCACGAAGGGCTGACCGGAGTCGAGCGCGTATTGGTGCTGGGGGAGGGCGGCGTAGACGATGTCGCCGCCCTGCGGGTCGATGCGCACGTCCAGCACGTCGGTGGAGACGGCCACCAGATCGCGGCTGTTGCCGGATGCCTGGCCGGGCATCTCGCTGGCCATGTCGTCCGCCGAGCGGTTCTGGGTCGGCACCGAGAGGTCGTCACCGCCGCTGTCCCCGGAGGAGGACGTCTGGCTCTCGTTGGAGATGGTCGGGGCCTGGGGGGCGGTGGCCACCTGACCGTAATCCTGATTCCACTGCACGACGATCAGGTAGGCGAGGACCGCCAGGGGAATCAGCAGTAGTAGTCGTTTTACATCCATGAGGGGTCTGCTCGATGGGTGGTGAACAATCCGGTGGCGCGATGCCGCTCGCCGGCCCGACATACGCGAAAGCCTGCCGGGGGCAGGCTAGCGTTGGCTCGCAGAGCGTCCCTTGGGAACGCGACGAGGTCAAGCGGGATGGCGTCTGGCGTGATCACGCGGATGCAGGCTCCGGGCGGTGCCAACAGCGACGGGCAGGGAGCGTCATCGACGCTCTGCCGCAGATGCGTCGCCGGCGGTCGCCTTGTTCGCTTCGCGTTCCAGACGCTTCCACATGCCGTGCAGCTGGCGGTGGACGGTAGCGTTGTCCAGATCCTGAACGCCGCGTCGGGCGAGCAGCACGATATCCACAGGGGGAAGTCGGTGTTGGCGAAGACGAATGGAGTCGCGCGCGATGCGCTTGAGGCGGTTGCGGTCGACGGCCCGACGCACGTTCTTCTTGCTGAAGATCAGTCCGAGGCGGGGATGCCCCAGATCATTGGGGGAGGCCAAGGCCATCAATCCCTTGCCATGGACCTTGAAGGCAGCGCTGTCGAAGACGCGTCGGTAGTCCCCGGCAGTCAGCAGGCGCAGCTGCCGGGGAAAGCCCTGACTGGACACGGGAGGTCCGCGATCAGGCGCTCAGGCGCTTGCGGCCCTTGGCGCGACGACGCGCCAGGACGGCACGACCGTTTTTGGTGGCCATGCGAGCACGGAAGCCATGCGCGCGCTTGCGCTTGAGAACGCTGGGTTGAAATGTGCGTTTCATAACTCGTTATTCCCACGTGGTTTTTGGAACAAATCGGCGAATAGAGGCGCCCGGGTTCCGGTGGGGAATCCGGGTAGATTCGGCTCAGGACCGGAAATTGTAGTGATATCGGGCCTCGGGCGCAATTTTTCCTTGCGACTTTTCGCCGGGGCGTTCTCTCCCCGTCGATGGCGAATCCACTACCATTACTAGTATTGGTTTTCTATTACACCCTGTGATTATTGATGGGGAAGGTTTCTGTGGATAACCGGGACAACCTTTTCCACATCAGATTCTTGGCGTTATCACAATCGTGTGGATAGCCTCTTGGGAAGGTCGAGACAGGCGGTGGACGAGCGGTGCATGGATATGCCACTCATCCACAGGACCGGGATGGTGCCCAGATTCCGCCCAGCTTCCTCCCGTTTCCCCGGGCAGGTTTTCCACAGCGTTGTCCGCAGCGGTCATCCATGTGGATAACCCGGCGGTGGCGCGATACAATGTCCGGTCGTTCTTCAACCGAATGGTGAGGTCGCGTGTCGCTCGCTCTCTGGCAACAATGTCTGGATACCCTGCAGGACGAACTGAGTTCTCAGCAGTTCAACACCTGGATTCGCCCCTTGCAGGCGGAGGAAGGTGAGGCCAACCAGCTGCGTCTGCTGGCACCCAACCGCTTCGTGCGCGACTGGGTCAGCGACAAGTTCGCCAAGCGCATCAGCGAGCTCATGCGTGAACTGTCGCCGGCCAAGCCGCCCAAGGTGGTGGTGACCGTGGGCAGTCGGCGCGTGGCGTCGCCGGCCCCGCAGACCCGCGAACTGGGCGACCCCGTCTCCGCCGCGCCTCGGGCCCCGGCGGTACAGACCCCGCCGCGCGGCGACGTGGCCGACGAGAGCGAGATCGACCAGCTGCGTGACGAGGGCGGCGACGTGCCCCGCCGGCCCGGCAGCGAGCGCCAGGTGCAGGTGGAAGGCAGCCTCAAGCACAACAGCGGCCTGAACCCGAGCTTTACCTTCGAGACCTTCGTCGAGGGCAAGTCCAACCAGCTGGCCCGGGCCGCTTCCCGTCAGGTCTCGGAGAATCCCGGTGGCGCCTACAACCCGCTGTTCCTCTATGGCGGCGTCGGCCTCGGTAAGACCCACCTGATGCATGCCGTCGGCAACGCCCTGGCCGGGCGGCGCGAGAACGCGCGGGTCGTCTACCTGCACTCCGAGCGCTTCGTCGCCGACATGGTCAAGGCGCTGCAGCTCAACGCCATCAACGACTTCAAGCGCTTCTACCGCAGCGTCGATGCGCTGCTGATCGATGACATCCAGTTCTTCGCCGGCAAGGAGCGCTCCCAGGAGGAGTTCTTCCACACCTTCAATGCCCTGCTCGAGGGTGGCCAGCAGATGATCCTGACCTCGGATCGCTATCCCAAGGAGATCAGCGGGGTGGAGGAGCGCCTCAAGTCGCGCTTCGGCTGGGGGCTGACGGTGGCCATCGAGCCGCCGGAGCTCGAGACCCGGGTGGCGATCCTGATGAAGAAGGCCGACCAGGCCAAGGTCGATCTGCCCCATGACGCCGCCTTCTTCATCGCCCAGAAGATCCGCTCCAACGTCCGCGAGCTGGAGGGCGCCCTGAAGAAGGTCATCGCCGATTCCCACTTCATGGGGCGGCCGATCACCCAGGACTTCATCCGCGAATCGCTCAAGGACCTGCTGGCCCTGCAGGACAAGCAGGTCGGGGTCGACAACATCCAGCGCACCGTCGCCGAGTACTACAAGATCAAGCTCGCCGATCTGCTCTCCAAGCGGCGCTCGCGCTCGGTGGCTCGCCCCCGCCAGGTCGCCATGGCGCTGGCCAAGGAGCTGACCAACCACAGCCTGCCGGAGATCGGCGACGCCTTCGGCGGACGCGACCACACCACCGTGCTGCACGCCTGCCGCAAGGTGCAGGCGCTTCAGGAAGAGAACGCGGACATCCGCGAGGACTACAAGAATCTGCTGCGTCTGCTGACCAGCTGATTGCCCGAATGCGAAGGGCCGGGCGCGGCGCCGGCCCCCATCCCTCCAGGACAAGAGAAGTGGAGTCGACATGAAATTTTCCATCTCCCGTGAAGCGCTGCTGCGCCCGCTGGCGCTGGTCGCCGGCGTGGTGGAGCGTCGTCAGACCCTGCCGGTGCTGTCCAACGTGCTGATTCAGGTCGAGCAGGACCAGGTCTCGCTGACCGGCACCGACCTCGAGGTCGAGCTGATCGGGCGCACCGTGGCCAGCCAGGTCGAACAGCCGGGCGGCATCACCGTGCCGGCGCGCAAGCTGATGGACATCTGCAAGTCGCTGCCCGACCAGTCCGAGATTCAGCTGTCGCTGGAAGAGGGGCGGGCGGTGCTGCGCAGCGGCCGCTCGCGTTTCACGCTTTCGACCCTGCCGGTGGCCGAATTCCCGAGCATCGAGGACGGCCAGAGCAGCGTCGAGCTGAGCCTGCCCCGCGGCACCCTCAAGCACCTCATCGACTCCACCTCCTTCGCCATGGCGCAGCAGGACGTGCGCTACTATCTCAACGGCATGCTGCTGGAGTTCGCCAGCAACCTGGTGCGCGCGGTGTCCACCGACGGCCACCGCCTGGCGGTCTGCTCGCGTCCGGCCGAGATCCAGGTCGAGCCGTCACAGAAGCTGATCGTGCCGCGCAAGGGCATCCTCGAGCTGGTGCGCCTGCTCGACGACAGCGACGAGCCGGTCAGCCTGACCCTCGGCGCTACCCACATCCGCGCCCACACCGGCGACTTCACCTTCACCTCCAAGCTGGTGGACGGCAAGTTCCCCGACTACGAGCGGGTGGTGCCGCGCAACGGCGACAAGGTGTTCATCGCCGAGCGCTCCGAGCTGCGTCAGGTCCTGTCGCGTACCGCCATCCTCTCCAACGAGAAGTACCGCGGCGTGCGCCTCAACCTGGAGGAGGGCAACCTGCGGGTCATGGCCAACAATCCCGAGCAGGAAGAGGCCGAGGAGAACGTGGCCATCGAATACGCCGGGCCGGCCATGGAGATCGGTTTCAACGTCGGCTATCTGGTGGACGTGCTCAACGTGCTCGACCAGGAGCGGGTGCAGATGACCCTGGCCGATCCCAACAGCAGTGCGCTGATGGAAGAGACGGGCGGCGGCGACGCCCTCTACGTCGTCATGCCCATGCGCCTCTGACGGAATGCCCCTCGATCGTCTCTCCTTCCAGGGCCTGCGCAACCTGCAGGCCCTGGAGCTCGCGCCCGGCCCGGGCATCAATCTCTTCACGGGCGCCAACGGCAGCGGCAAGACCAGCCTGCTCGAGGGCATCCACGTGCTGGGCATGGGGCGTTCGTTCCGCACGCGCCGCCTGCCCAACGCCATCGCCCACGATGCCGAGAGCCTGACTCTCCACGGTCGCCTGGTGGGCGACCCGCCCGTTCCGCTCGGCGTGCGCCGCCGCCGCGACGCCGAGGAGCTCGAGCTGCGTCTCGGCGGCGAGCGCCTGGACCGCCTCTCGGGGCTGGTCGAGGTGCTGCCGCTGCAGCTGATCAATCCCGACGCCTTCCGCCTGCTCGAGGGCTCGCCGGCCGGCCGCCGCGAGTTCCTCGACTGGGGCGTGTTTCACGTGAAACACGATTTCCTCGACGCCTGGCGGCGCTATCGTCGGGCCCTCAAGCATCGGAATGCCCTGCTCAGGCATGGTAGAATGCACGATGCTTCACTGGATGCCTGGGAGCAGGAACTGGTGCTGTGGGGCGAACGACTGGACGCCCTGCGTCGCGACTGGATGGCGGACTTCCAGCCGGTGTTCAGCGAGACCCTGGCCGGGTTGATCGAGCTGCCGGGCCTGACCCTGCGCTATTCGCGGGGCTGGGACCGCAAGCGCTCCCTGGCCGAGGTGCTGCAGCAGGGGCGGGACACCGATCGCCAGATGGGATTCACGCAGCAGGGGCCGCAGCGGGCCGACCTGGGCATTCGCCTCGACCGGCGGCCGGCCGTGGAGGTGCTCTCACGGGGCCAGCAGAAGCTGGTGGTGAGTGCCCTGAAGCTGGCCCAGGGGCGTCTGCTGGAGCAGGCCACGGGCCAGTCCTGCGTCTATCTGATCGACGACCTTCCCGCCGAACTGGACGAAGCGCACCGCCGAGTCTTCTGCACCTGGCTGGAACGGATGCGCTGCCAGGCATTCATCACCAGTGTCGACCCGGAGGCGCTGGACGGCGCGTGGAGCGCGCAGACGCCGGTGGCGATGTTTCACGTGAAACGCACCGAATCGGGGCAGGGGCAGCTGCTGCCAACGGACAGACAGACTTCATGACGGAGTAGTCAATGAGCGAACAGGCTTACGACTCATCGAGCATCAAGGTCCTCAAGGGCCTGGATGCGGTACGCAAGCGGCCCGGCATGTACATCGGCGACACCGACGATGGCACAGGCCTGCACCACATGGTGTTCGAGCTGGTGGACAACTCCATCGATGAGGCCCTGGCCGGCTATTGCAGCGAGATCCGGGTGATCATTCATCCGGACGAGTCGATCACGGTCAGCGACAACGGCCGCGGCATTCCGACCGACGTGCACGAGGAAGAGGGCGTGTCGGCGGCCGAGGTGATCATGACCGTGCTGCACGCCGGCGGCAAGTTCGACGACAACTCCTACAAGGTCTCCGGCGGCCTGCACGGCGTCGGGGTCTCGGTGGTCAACGCGCTCTCCGAGGAGCTCAAGCTGACCATCTGGCGCAACGAGCAGGTCCACGAGCAGGTCTACCGTCATGGCGTGCCCGTGGCGCCGCTGTCGGTGGTCGGCAAGACCGAGCAGAGCGGCAGCCGGGTGCACTTCAGGCCGTCGCCCGAGACCTTCCACAACATCGAGTTCCACTACGATGTGCTGGCCAAGCGTCTGCGCGAGCTGTCCTTCCTCAACTCCGGCGTCGCCATCCGGCTGATGGACGAGCGCACCGGCAAGGAAGAGCTGTTCCACTACGAGGGCGGCCTCAAGGCATTCGTCGACCACCTGAACACCAACAAGACGGTGCTCAACCCGGTCTTCCACTTCAACATCGAGCGCGAGGACGGCGTCGGCGTCGAGATCGCCATGCAGTGGAACGACACCTTTGCCGAGAACATCTTCTGCTACACCAACAACATTCCCCAGCGGGATGGCGGCACCCACCTGGCCGGCTTCCGTGCCTCGCTGACGCGCACGCTGAACCACTACATCGAGGCCGAGGGCCTGCTCAAGAAGGCCAAGGTCAGCACCTCCGGCGATGATGCCCGCGAGGGCCTGACCGCGATCATCTCGGTCAAGGTGCCGGACCCGAAGTTCTCCTCCCAGACCAAGGACAAGCTGGTCTCCTCCGAGGTGAAGACCGCGGTGGAGCAGGAGATGGGGCGGCAGTTCGCCGAGTACCTGGTCGAGAAGCCGAACGAGGCCAAGTCCATCGTCAACAAGATGCTGGACGCGGCCCGCGCCCGCGAGGCGGCGCGCAAGGCCCGCGACATGACCCGTCGCAAGGGCGCGCTGGACATCGCCGGCCTGCCCGGCAAGCTGGCCGACTGCCAGGAGAAGGACCCGGGCCTGTCCGAGCTGTTCCTGGTCGAGGGTGACTCGGCCGGCGGCAGCGCCAAGCAGGGCCGCGATCGTCGTACCCAGGCGATCCTGCCGCTCAAGGGCAAGATCCTCAACGTCGAGAAGGCGCGCTTCGACAAGATGCTGTCCTCGGCCGAGGTCGGCACCCTGATCACCGCGCTGGGCTGCGGCATCGGGCGCGAGGAGTTCAACCCCGACAAGCTGCGCTACCACTCCATCATCATCATGACCGATGCGGACGTGGACGGCTCCCACATCCGGACCCTGCTGCTGACCTTCTTCTTCCGTCAGATGTCGCAGCTGATCGAGCGCGGTCATGTGTTCATCGCCCAGCCGCCGCTCTACAAGATCAAGCGCGGCAAGCAGGAGAGCTACCTCAAGGATGAACAGGCGCTCACCGACTATCTGACCACCACCGCCCTGGACGGCGCACGCCTTCACGTGAGCGCCGACGCCCCGGGCATCGGCGGCGAGCACCTGCAGTCGCTGGTGGATCAGTACCGTGACGTGATGCGCCGCATCGAGCGCCTGTCGCGGGTCTATCCGGACGTGGTGCTACGCAAGATCGTCCACGCCGCGCGCGTCGAGGGCGAGGAGAGCCTGCGCGACCGTGCCGCGATGCAGGGCTGGATCGACTACCTGCAGCGCGAGATGGATGCCCTGGTGGACTACGAGGGTGGCCCGCGCTACCACTTCCGCCTGGAAGAAGACAGCGAGCGAGGCCTCTACCTGCCGGCGGTGACCCTGCTCGCCCATGGCGTCACCAGCGACTACGTGTGGGGCGTCGACTTCTTCACCAGCGCCGACTACCGCGCCATCGCCGGCCTCGGCGAGACCCTGGACGGTCTGGTCGAGGAGGGCGCCTTCGTGGCCCGCGGCGAGCGTCAGCAGGCGATCGGCAGCTTCTACGATGCCCTGGAGTGGCTGATGAACGAGGCCCAGCGTGGCCTGTCCATCCAGCGCTACAAGGGCCTGGGCGAGATGAACCCGGAGCAGCTGTGGGAGACCACCATGGATCCCGAGACGCGGCGCATGCTGCGCGTGTCCATCGAGGATGCCGTGGCCGCCGACATGATGTTCAACACCCTGATGGGTGATGAGGTCGAGCCGCGCCGCGACTTCATCGAGCGCAACGCTTTGGTGGCCAATCTGGATATCTGATCCCCGGCACGATGTTTCACGTGAAACATCGCTGGCGCCGCGCACAAGAAAACCCCGAAGGTTAAGCCTTCGGGGTTTTCTTTTTGCTGTGGGTGATTCCCGTCTGCCGACTGGCAGCTTACGGCTGTCGTTCGAGCAGCCAGTTGACGAAGGCTGCCAGGTCGTCGAACACCCGTGTCCGATCGTCACTCGCGCGCTCGGGATGCCTGGCCAGGGTCCGTTCGCCCTTGCCGGTGCGTACCAGCACCGCTCGGCAGCCGACCGCTTCGCCGGCTTCCAGATCGCGCAGGCTGTCGCCGACCATCCAGCTGCCCGTGAGGCTCTCGAGTTCGAGAGCGGCCCCCAGCCGCTCGAGCAGCCCGGGCAGTGGCTTGCGGCAGTCGCAGTCATCGTCGGGGCCATGCGGACAGTGAACGATGTGGGCAATCTCGCCGCCGGCCGCGGCGACGAGCGCCTTCAGCCGCTCATGCATCGCCGCCAGCGTTGCCTCGTCGTAGTAGCCACGGGCGATCCCCGACTGGTTGGTGGCCACGGCCACCGTCCAGCCGGCCTTCGACAGGCGGGCGATGGCGTCGATGGCCTGAGGGTAGGGCAGGAACTCGTCGAGCGACTTCACGTAGTCGTCGGAATCCCGATTGATCACGCCATCCCGGTCGAGGATGACTAGCTGGGCGGCAGGCGCCTCGTCACACGGCATGACGGCTCCGGGCAGAATGGGAACGGTCACGGAAGTGTTTCATGTGAAACAGAAGATGCCAAGCGTCGGGTGGCGCCCGACGCTCGACTTGGTGCGGCGTCAATCGGCCCGGTGACCGGCGACGGGCGATTCAAGGAATGACGCGTCGTTCCCGCAGACGATCCAGGGCATGAAGGAGCCGCTCATGGGAGTCGCAGCGGGGGGTGAAGCCGTACCGGTAGATCTTGTTGACGTCGGAGATGACGTCACACTCGGTACGGAAGATGAAGTCACCGAAGCCCCAGCCGACCAGTCGATCTAACCGCTCTTCGACCAGATCGTGACGCCTGGCGATGCGCTCCCAGACCGGCTGCTTGTCGGCCATGTGCTGCGTGAGCGGAATCGGCACGGGAGAGGCGCTTTCCAACCCCAGGTGCTCGGCGGCTTCCGGCCACAGCCGTTCCCAGCGGAAGACGTCACCGTTGGTAATGTTGAAGGCCTCGCCGGCGATGCCCTCGGCGGTCGCCGCCCAGGCGCTGGCCTCGCCGAGCAGGTCGGCATCGGTGAACTGCATCAGTACGCGATAGGCGGCCTCGGTACCGGGATAGCGCATCGGCACGCCCAGCTCACGCGACAGCGCCGCGAAGACACCGATGACGACGGCGATGTTCATGGGGTTGCCATGGACGTTGCCATCGATCATCAGGTCGGGGCGCAGCACGACATGATCCCAGCGGGCGCTGCGGGCGCGTTCCGTCAGGATGGCCTCCTGAGCCTGATACAGGTTGGGCGGCAGATGACTGGGGTCGTCCTCGCGAGCGGGCGTCGGTACCTTGGCGCCCAAATGGATGCCGTAGATCTTGAACCCCTGGTAGATGACGACCCGTTCGAGTGGCGCTTCGGCTACCTCCAGGGCATCCAGCAGATTCTCGAGCATCGCCGCGTTGCGTTGCGCTTCCACGGCGAGGTCATCGTCCGGTGACAGGGCCGCATAGAACAGGTGGGTGGTGTCGGCGGCCTGCTCGGCGATCACCCGGCGAGTGGCCTCGGGATCGGTGAGGTCGACGCACAGGGTGTCCATGCCGTCGATGGGATGGCGTGCCAGCCCCCTAACCACGTTGTGTGGCGTATCGAGGGCGCGGTGCACGCCGTGACCGATGATGCCGCTGGCACCGGCGATCAGGGCCTTGATGGGCTGGCTCATGGGGCCTCCATGTTGGGTAAGGGGAGGGGCGAGGATGATGCGTCGTCGATCAGGCGATACGACCACCGCCGTCGACGTGTAGTACCTGGGCGTCGATATAGCCGTTCTCGAGGATCGCGAGGCCCGCGGTGGCCAGATCCTGTACCTGGCCGATACGCCCCACCGGCAGGCTCCTGGGCGTCTCGTCAAACATCGTCTGGCGTGCGGATTCGTCCATGCCGTCCCAGGTGGCGGAGTCCACCACCCCAGGAAAAATGACGTTCACTCGACGCGGCGCGAGCTCGACCGCCAGTCCGTTCATGATGCCTTCGAGCCAGTGATTGGCGGACGAGACCAGGCTGGCTCCCGGTGCCGGACGGTAGGCCGCCACGCCGGAGTAGAACAACAGGCTGCCCTTGGGTGCCAGATAGTGATGGGCGGCGCGTCCGAGCTGGATCGAGGCCCAGATCTTGCTGTCCAGGGTGCGCTGGATATCCTCGTCGGTGAGCTCGATGAACGGTTTGAAGGTGAGGTCCGCGGCCGTGCTGACGATATGATCGACCTGGCCGACCTCGTCCAATGCCGCCTCGAGCGATTCGCGCCGACTGATGTCCAGCGGGTGAACGCTGACGGGGCCGTCGAGGGAGGCCGCCACGGTGTCCAGGCGTTCGCGGCGACGGCCCGCGAGGGCGATACGCGCGCCCTGGGCGCTGGCCTGGCGGGCCAGCTCGGCGCCCATGCCGGAGCCGCCGCCGACGATGAAGAGGGTTTGTTGATCGAAGCGTTTCATGCGTCCGTCTCCTCCGCGTGCGTAGCATGTGCATTCATCCTCACCGCGGTAGAGAATTCAATATACACTTGTATGACGAAACCACTCTTCAATATTGTCGAATAATGGACGAGCTTCTTACCTACCGACTCTTCATTGCCACCATAGAGTCAGGCAGCCTGTCGGCGGCCGCGCATCAGCAGGGCATGGCACTATCGTCGGCGAGCTACCGATTAAAGCGCCTCGAACATCGTCTTGGCGTCACGCTGCTCAATCGAACCACGCGCGTACTGTCGCTGACCGAGGAGGGCGCGGCCTTCCTCCAGGGATGCCGGCAGGCCGTTTCGGCCATGGAGCAGGCCGAGGATCGCATGCATCGTCGCCAGGCCGCGCTGTCCGGAGATCTGGTGGTGACCGCTCCCCATGATTTGGGTGAACGACGGATCGCTCCGGCCTTGCTCGCTTTCCAGCGTCGCCATCCGCGTGTCTCGCTGGAATTGCACCTCAGCGATGGTCTATCGAGAGGCGTCGGTCGGGGGATCGATCTGGCCATCAGGGTCGGCCCGTTGACCGATAGTGCGTTGATCGGTGTGCCGCTCGCCGACGACGAGCGTCGGGTCGTGGCATCGCCAGACTACTGGGCGCGCCGCGGTCGCCCGATGCACCCGCGGGAACTGCGTGCGCACGACTGTCTGGTACTGACGCGAGACGGGGAGCCGCAGACCCCGTGGCACTTCCAGGAGGGCGGCAAGGCTTTGAGCGTGCCGGTTGCCGGCTCACTCAGGGCCAACTCCGGGACGCTGTTGAGGCGCTGGGCCATGGAAGGCGCGGGCGTGATTCTCAAGTCGTCTGCTGATATTCGTGCGGCTCTCGATGAGGGAGTCCTGGAGAGCGCCCTGGACGATTACATGCCGCCGTCCTCCGGCATGCATGCCCTGATGGCGAGAGATCGCTATCGTCCCCAGCGGCTGGAGGCCCTGGTGGCCTGGTTGAAGCAGTGGTTTCGTGACGCCTGTCAGTCCCCGTGACCGCGAGATGTTTCACGTGGAACATGGTGATCGTGAGGGGAGGGGGAGCGGTGGTCGCCGCCTTCTGTCGCAGGGAGGCTTTCTTGCCTTGCCCACCTTGCCCCAATGTTTCACATGAAACATCGGAAAAAAGAAGGGCCGGCGAGTCGCCTCGCTGGCCCTTTCGCATCGCTCGCTTCGCTCAGTGCTGGAGCTCGGCGATGTCCGCGACCTCGAGGAACAGCGCCTGGAGGCTGGCCAGCAGGGCCAGACGGTTGCGCTTCACTGCCTCGTCATCGGCCATCACCATGACGTCGTCGAAGAAGCGGTCGACCGGCTCGCGCAGGGTCGCCAGCACGTCCAGGGCATCGCTGTAGCGCGCTTCGGCGAACAGCGGGGCGACCTGCTCGTGGCAGCCGCTCAGCGCCTCGGCCAGGGCCTTCTCGGCGTCTTCCTGCAGCAGGCCGGCGTCGACCTCGACGGCCACGTCGCCGCCCTGTTTGGCGAGGATGTTGGAGACCCGCTTGTTGGCGGCGGCCAGGGCCGCGGCTTCCTCGCGGCGGCCGAAGGCGTTCACCGCCTGCAGGCGACGGGCGAAGTCCAGCGGCTTGGTGACCGGGCGGGCACGCACGGCCAGATAGACCTCGGCGCCGATGCCTTCGTCCTGGGCCCAGGCGCGGAAGCGGTCGAGCATGTAGGTCAGCACCTCGTCGACCAGGCCGTCGGCGTAGGGCAGTTCCTGATGCTGGGCGGCGGCCAGCTCGAGCAGCTCGCGCAGGTCGAGGTCCAGCTCACCCTGGATCAGGATGTTCAGCACGCCGATGGAGGCGCGGCGCAGGGCGAACGGGTCCTTGGTGCCGGTGGGGCGCTGGCCGATGCCGAAGATGCCGGTCAGGGTGTCGAGGCGGTCGGCCAGGGCCAGGGCCTGGCCGGCGCGGGTCTGCGGGATGGCGTCGCCGGCGAAGCGCGGCAGGTACTGCTCCTCGAGCGCCTGGGCGACCTCGGCGTCCTCGCCGTCATGGGTGGCGTAGTAGCGGCCCATGATGCCCTGCAGCTCGGGGAACTCCAGCACCATCTCGGTGACCAGGTCACACTTGGCCAGCTCGGCGGCGCGGCGAGCCTGGTGCACGTCGCCGTCGATGCGGCCGGCGATGAAGGCGGCCACGGCGGCGTTGCGGTGGGACTTGTCGCCCAGCGAGCCGAGCTTCTGCTGGAAGACCACGCTGGCGAGGCCCTCGACGCGGGCAGCCAGCGGCTGCTGGCGGTCGGTCTCGTAGAAGAAGGCGGCATCGGCCAGGCGCGGGTGGATCACCTTCTCGTTGCCGCGGATCACCTGCTCCGGCTCGGCGCTGTCGATGTTGGAGATGGTGATGAAGCCGGGCTTGAGATTGCCCTCGGCGTCCAGCAGGTGGAAGTACTTCTGGTTGGCCTTCATGGAGGAGACCAGGCACTCGGCCGGCACCTCGAGGAAGCGCTCGTCGAAGCCGCCGGCCAGGGCGACCGGCCATTCCACCAGGCCGCTGACCTCGACCAGCAGCTCCTCGTCGATCACCGCCTGGGCCTCCTGGACCTCGGCCTCGGCCAGCACCTGCTCGCGGATGCGCTCGCGGCGCTTGTCGCGGTCGGCCAGCACCCAGGCCTGTTCCAGCGCCTCGAGGTAGTCGTCGGCGTGGGCCAGCTCGAGCGGCTCGGGGGCGTGGTAGCGGTGGCCGCGGGTGGTGCGGCCGGCGCTCAGGCCGAGGGCGCTGGCCTCCACGACGTCGCTGCCGTAGAGCATCACCAGCCAGTGGGCGGGGCGGGAGAACTCGATGCGCGAGGCGCCCCAGCGCATGTTCTTCGGCACCGGCAGCCCGGCGATGGCCTTCTCGACGATGGCGGGCAGCAGGGCGGTGGTGGCCTCGCCCTGCTGCTGCTCGCGGTAGCCGAGCCAGGTGCCCTTGTCGGTCTCGAGGTGGATCAGCTGGTCGACCTCGACGCCGCAGGAGCGGGCGAAGCCCTGGGCGGCCTTGGTCGGCTCGCCGTCCTTGAAGGCGGCGGCCAGCGCCGGGCCGCGACGCTCGACCTCGCGGTCCGGCTGCTTGTCGGCCAGCGCCTCGACGTGCACGGCCAGGCGGCGCGGGGAGGCGTAGGCCTTCACCTCGCCGTGGGTGATATCGGCGTCGGCCAGCCCGCGGGACACGCCCTCGGCCAGGGCATCGGAGAGTTTGTCGATCGCACTCGGCGGCAGTTCCTCGACGCCCAGTTCGACCAGAAAGCTATCGGCTGCCATCTCAAGCGTCTCCTTCGGCAAGCAGTTCGCGGCGCAGGGCTTCGGGGGCCAGCGGGAAGCCGGCGGCCTTGCGCGATTCGTAGTAGGCGTGGGCCACGTCACGGGCCATGGTGCGGACGCGCAGGATGTAGCGCTGGCGTTCGGTCACCGAGATGGCGTGACGGGCATCGAGCAGGTTGAAGGTGTGCGAGGCCTTGAGCACCTGCTCGTAGGCGGGCAGCGGCAGGCCGGTCTCGATCAGCTTGGTGCATTCGCCTTCCTGGTGATCGAAGGCGGCGAACAGCGCCGGCACGTCGGCGTGCTCGAAGTTGTAGGTCGACTGCTCGCGCTCGTTCTGCAGGAAGACGTCGCCGTAGGTGACCCTGGTGCCATCGGGGGCGACGGTCCACACCAGGTCGTAGACGCTGTCGACGTCCTGGACGTACATGGCGATGCGCTCGATGCCGTAGGTCAGCTCGCCGGTGACCGGGTAGCACTCCAGGCCGCCGGCCTGCTGGAAGTAGGTGAACTGGGTCACCTCCATGCCGTTGAGCCACACTTCCCAGCCCAGGCCCCAGGCGCCGAGGGTCGGGGATTCCCAGTTGTCTTCGACGAAGCGGATGTCGTGAACCAGCGGGTCGAGGCCGAGACGCTTGAGCGAGCCCAGGTAGAGCTCCTGGAGATTGGCCGGGGACGGCTTCATCACCACCTGGAACTGGTAGTAGTGCTGCAGGCGGTTGGGGTTTTCCCCGTAGCGGCCGTCGGTGGGGCGGCGGGATGGCTGCACGTAGGCGGCATTCCAGGTCTCGGGACCGATGGAGCGCAGGAAGGTCGCTGGGTGGAAGGTCCCGGCGCCGACCTCCATGTCCAGGGGCTGGAGGACCACACAGCCCTGCTCGGCCCAGTACTGCTGCAGGGCCAGGATCAGGCCCTGGAAGGTTGTCACGTCTGGCGTCGACTGTGTCATTGGCGGGTCACCGTTGGCCATGAATTCACGAGCGGTCAAGTATACAATCACGGGCAGATCGGTTATAGGCGCAGCCCGGAATACCTTGGGCCATCGTCGTCGGGCGAGGGCTCGGGGCTGATCCGTCGACGGAGCTGCGAGAGGGCGCTGTGAACCCCTCCCTGGGCGCTACCGACGCCATCCATGGCGTAGGACCCTCTCTTCGCTCCGTCCCCGGCGCCCCTCATCATCGGCCCAACCGCGGTGGCTCCAACCGCATAGAGAGGAATCCCCATGATCGTAGTGACAGGCGGAGCCGGCTTCATCGGCTCGAATCTGGTCAAGGCACTCAACGAGCGCGGCCGCAACGACGTGCTGGTGGTCGACGACCTGAGCGACGGCACCAAGTTCGTCAATCTGGCCGATTGCACCCTCGGCGACTACCTGGACAAGGACGACTTCCTGGCCCGGGTGAAGGCCGCCCTGAACGGCGAGACCTCGCACCTGCCGCCCATCGAGGCGATCTTCCACGAGGGCGCCTGCTCCGACACCACGGAGTGGGACGGCCGCTTCATGCTCGAGAACAACTTCGAGTACTCCAAGGAGCTGCTGCACTTCTGCCAGCTCAAGGGCATTCCCTTCATCTACGCCTCCTCCGCGGCCACCTACGGCGGCAGCGAGGTGTTCCGCGAGGAGCCCGAGCACGAGAAGCCGCTCAACGTCTATGGCTACTCCAAGCTGCTGTTCGACCAGTACGTGCGCGCCCGCCACGACGAGTTCGAGAGCCAGGTGGTCGGCTTCCGCTACTTCAACGTCTACGGCCCCCGCGAGCAGCACAAGGGCAAGATGGCCAGCGTCGCCTACCACCACCACACCCAGATCAGCGGCGGCCAGGACCTCAAGCTGTTCGGCGCCTGGGATGGCTATGAGGCCGGCATGCAGAGCCGCGACTTCGTCTACGTGGGCGACGTGGTCGACGTGAACATGTGGTTCCTCGACCACCCCGAGGCCTCCGGCATCTTCAACCTCGGAACCGGCCGCGCCGAGCCGTTCAAGGCGATCGGCGAGGCGGTGGTCGACTACTACGGCAAGGGCAAGATCGAGTACATCGACTTCCCCGACGAGCTCAAGGGCCGCTACCAGAGCTACACCCGCGCCGACATCACGCGGCTGCGCGAGGCCGGCTACGACCGCGAGTTCCACACCGTCGCCGAAGGCGTGAAGGCCTACCTGGAGTGGCTGAATGCCTGACCCGGGCGAGCGCATCCTGGTCGTCGGCCCGTCCTGGGTCGGCGACATGGTCATGGCCCAGAGCCTGTTCAAGACGCTCAAGGAACGCGACCCGGCGGCGACCATCGGCGTGGTGGCGCCGGCCTGGTCGCGACCGATCCTCGAGCGGATGGAAGAGGTCGACGAGGTGGCCGCGCTGGAAGTCGGCCACGGCGAGTTCGGCTGGGCCGCGCGGCGCCGGCTGGCCGCCTCGCTGCGGGGGCGCTTCGATCGCGCCATCGTGCTGCCGCGCTCATGGAAGTCGGCGCTGGTGCCCTTCCTGGCGCGCATCCCGCGGCGCGTCGGCTTCCACGGCGAGCAGCGCTACGGGCTGCTCAACGAGCGTCGCCGCCTCGACAAGGCCGTGCTCGACCAGACCGTGAAGCGCTTCGTGTCGCTGGGGCTGCCGGCCGGCGAGGCGGCGCGGGGCGACTTCCCGATCCCGCGCCCGGCGCTGCGGCGCGACGACGCCAATCTGGCGTCGCTGCACGCCTCGCTCGGAATCGGCGGCCGCCCGGCCATCGCCATGATGCCCGGCGCCGAGTACGGTCCCGCCAAGCAGTGGCCGCTCGAGTATTTCCGCCGCCTGGCCGAGGCGCTGATCGCCGAGGGCTTCGAGGTGCGGGTGATGGGCGGGCCCAAGGACGAGCCCGCCGGCGAGACCATCGCCGGCGGGCTCGAGCATGCCCATAACCTGTGCGGCAAGACCCGGCTGGCCGACGCGGTGGACCTGCTCGCCGACTGCCGCCAGGCGGTGACCAACGACTCGGGGCTGATGCACGTGGCCGCCGCCGCGGGCACCCGCATCCAGGCGATCTACGGCTCCTCCTCGCCGGCCTACACGCCGCCGCTCACCGGCAACGCCGAGATCCACTACCTGGCGCTGGACTGCTCGCCCTGCTTCGAGCGGACCTGCCCGCTGGGGCACACCCACTGCCTCAAGCGGCAGCCGCCGGAGAAGATCCTGTCGGCCATCCTGGCCGGCTAGGCAATGCTGAAAAGTGTCTGCGCTCGGCTATACGGCGTTAAAACTCAACTCAAAGCCCTCATTTACAGCTCGTAAACTCCGGCTTTTCGTTGATTTTTGCCTTGTCTAACCTTCGCTCGCCGACTTTTCAGGCAATGCCCGCGGCTCTTGGCCAGAATGCTCCGCCCGAACCGACGTCGGCTCCGGGCGGGGCAGATCCAGCCCCTTCCACAGTCGGCGCTGCAGGGCGGTCTCCTCCTGCATCCGGGCGTTGATGGCCTCCAGGCCGTGGCGCTCGACCAGCGTCGGTTCCCGCGACAGCAGCGAGACGCCGAGTCCCGCGCGGTGGTCCTCGACGCGAAAGCCCATGGCCTCCAGCACGGTGGGCAGCACGTCGAGGGTCGAACCCTCGCGGTCGAGGCGCCGCGGTATCAGGTCGTTGTGCAGCAGCATGAAGGTATTGGCGCGTGGGCCGGCGATCAGCTCGTCCCAGGCCGAGACGCGCATGGTCAGGTGATCGCTGGCGAGCACCACCAGGGTGTTGTCCAGCAGCCCCTCGGCCTCCAGGCGCTCGACCAGCCGCCGGGCCAGCCAGGCCGAGCATTCCACCGCGTAGAGGATGTCCTCGCCGTCGTGCTCGCCCTGGCGTGCCTCGCAGGCGCGGGCCGGGTAGCCGGCGGGCGGATGGGTGCCGAGGCTCAGTGCGATCACGCCCCAGGGGCCGCCTTCGGCCTCGCGGCGGCGGATCTCCTCCAGGGTGAAGTCGTAGAGGCTGTCGTCGTACAGCCCCCAGCTGTTGAGGTAGTCCGGATCCTCGAGCCGCGGTGACAGGGTCTCGCGGCCGCGCACCCGCGTGACGCCGTGGCCGGTGTAGAAGCGCCCCTTGCCGGCGAAGCGGGTGCTGGCGCCGCCGAGATAGCTCAGGGCATAGCCCTGCTCCTGCAGCAGGTCGCCCAGGCAGTCGACGCCCGGCACGACCCGCTCCAGCGGCTCGAACTGGCTGTCGTGGAGCAGGCCGGCGGGCATCAGCGGCGTGCCGCACTGGCTGGCGATCATGCCGGCCATGGTCCAGCCGGTGTTGTCGATCTGGCGCACGCCCTCGAAGACCACGCCGCGTTCGCCCAGCTCGGCGAGCGGCGCATAGGCGTCGCCGAAGCGATCGCGGTCGGCGTAGGTGCGCTCCAGGCTCTCCAGGTAGAGCACCAGCAGGTTGGGCGGATCGGCCGGCGCCGCCTGGATCACCGGCGCCACATAGCGGCGATCGAGCCAGGCGCCGTCCTCGGTGACCAGGGCCATGCCGCGCTGGCCGAGCCCCAGCAGCATCGGGTTGCCGAGCAGCAGCACCGCGGCCAGCAGGCGTTCATGGCGGGCCCAGCGGTCGTCGCGTCGGACCAGCCAGGTGAAGGCCGCCAGCACCGCCAGCACGGCCAGGGTATAGAGCACGGCCGCGACCAGCCGCTCGCCGCCGCCGTGATCGCTGATGCCGGCCTGCAGATGGAAGAACACCGCGCCGAGATCGACCTTGCCGAAGCTGTCGGCCAGGTAGACGTAGATGCCCCACAGGATCAGCGGCAGCAGCGACCAGGGCCAGCGGCGGCGCGGCATCGACGCGGCCGCGTCGTCACCCCAGCGCAGGCGATGGGCCAGCCACAGCCAGCCGGCGGCGATCGGCCACAGCGCAAGCGTCGGTAGCCGGGTCACGGTGACGGCGGCGAAGCCCAGCGCCAGGCCGAGGGTCAGCAGGGCCCATCTCCGTGGGCGCCTGAATCGCATGGGCCGGGCGTGCTCAGCGCGGGTCATGATCGGCACGCTCGTTCTCGTAGAGTTCGTTGAGCTTGGCGTACTTCATGTAGGCGTGAAATGCCGTGGTCATGGCCACGGTGAAACCGTCCGCGCCCTGGAAGAGGCCGCCCTTGAGGATCAACTTGCGGAAGGTGGCGGTGGCCGCGTGCAGCGCCGGCCGCACCGCCGAGGGCCGCTTGCCGCGCTCCTTCATCGCCCAGGCGTCGCGGCTGGAGAGCGCGTCGATGCGGCTGATCCAGTGCGACAGGTCGCGGTAGGTGAAGTGGCGGATATGGGCATCCAGATCGACCACCGAGGGCGCCTGCACCGAGGAGTGCGCTTTTTTAGGCAGATAGCCCGAGGTGGTGCGGTGGTAGAGCCGGGTGACCGGATCGGGATAGAAGCCCGCGGCGCGGATCCAGTGGCGGCCGGCGAAGTTGCGGCGCCTGAAGCGGTAGGCCTGCTGCGGGTCATCCAGCGCCAGCCCCTGGATCGCCGCGATGGCGTCGTCGTCGAGGCGCTCGTCGGCGTCCAGTGCCAGGATCCAGTCGTGGGCGGCCTGGGGCACGGCGAAGGCCTTCTGCGGGCCGTCGCCGAGGTAGGGCTGGTGGATCACCCGGGCGCCGGCGGCCTCGGCCAGCGCCACGGTGTCGTCCTGGCTGCCGGAGTCGACGACGATCACCTCGTCGCAGACCCGTTGCAGGGAGACGACGCAGTCGGTGACGTTGTCGGCCTCGTTGAGCGTGATGATGATGCCGGAGATGGGCGTCATGGGCGGGCCTCGCTGATCGAAGGGGAGGTCAGGCGTGCGGCGATGGCCTCGGCGGCGGCGGCCAGATCGATGGATGCCATGTCCGCCTCGTGGGCGCCCTTGGGCGGGCAGAAGGCCAGGCGCCGGTCCTCGGCGTTGCAGGTCTGCCAGCGCAGCGGCGTGGCCGAGCGCCGCGAGGGGTAGAAGCCCGCGGTGGGCCGGTTCAGGCAGGCGGCGACGTGCAGCGGCCCGGTGGAGCCGGCGATGAACACATCGGCGGCCGCGAGGCTTCGGGCGAAGGCCTCCAGCCCAGCGCTCGGCAGCAGGCGCCGGGCCTCGAGCCCGGCCTCGCGCAGCATCTCGCACAGGGCGTCGGCGTTGTCGGTCTCGCCGGGGCCTGCCGTGATCACCCAGGCCGGCGCCGTGTCCGCTTCGCGCAGCCGGGCGTCGACGCCGCGGGCCAGCCGCGCATAGGCCTCGGGCGCGAGGTTGACCGCCGAGCCGCCGCTGCCGGGGTGCAGGAACAGCCAGGGGCGGTCATCACTGAGCCCGGTGGCCTCGGCCACGAGACGGCGCTGGCGCGCGTGCTCGGCGTCGTCCAGCGGCCAGCAGGGCGGCGCCGGCCGCGTCGGCACCGTGATGCCCAGCGCCTCGAGCAGCGCCTCGGCGAGCTCCAGGTTGTAGACGTACTCGGGTTTCTCCGAGCGCGACCTGCGCTGGGTGACGCGGCGGCTGTAGAATAGCTGGGCCCACTTGGTGGCCGGCGCCAGGCGCAGCGGAATGCCGGCCCGCCAGCCCAGCCAGCCGATGCGCGGCGTGGAGTAAAGCGTCAGCAGCGCATCGAAGCGGCCGGCCTTGAGCTCGGCCAGCAGCTCGCGCCGGCCCTCGCGGCCGGCGTCGTCGCCCGGGTCGAGGATCACCTCGTCGATCCAGGGGCAGGCGCGGGCCAGCGGGGCGGTGTAGCTCGGCACCAGCACGCTGACGTGGGGGCGCGGCGAGGCGGCCTTGAGGGCCGCCAGGGCCGGCCAGGCCAGCATGAAGTCGCCGAGCTTGTCGTTGCGAACCACCAGCAGGCGCGGCGGCCGTTGATCGGAGAAACTCGTCATGGGGCTCCCGAGCCCCGATACCGAATGGAGGATGCCTTGAGACCCAAGGTCATGCAGCTCTGCCTCTCGAACGGCTGGGGCGGACTGGAAATGTATCCTGCGCGGATTATACCCGAGCTGGCCCGTCAGGGGTGGGAGGCCCACGGCCTGGCGCTCGCTGGCTCGCGGGTGGCGGCGAGCCTGGAGGCCGTCGGCGTCACGCCGCTGACGGTGCCATCCCGCGGCCAGGCGCTGTGGCGGGTCGGGCGCATCCTGGCCTACCTCAAGGCCCACGGCATCGAGGCCATCCACTGCCACAAGTCCAGCGACCTGCGCCTGGGCGCGCTGCTGGCCACGCTGCGCCCGGGGCTCCGGCTGTTCTTCACCGACCACATGGGCGTCACCCGGCCCAAGCGCGATGTCTACCATCGCTGGGCCTACGGCCGTGTCACCCGGCTGTTCTCGATCAGCGAGGCGACCCGCGCCCGCAATCTCCAGGCCTTCCCGCTGCCCGACGAGCGCATCCGCCGGCTCTATCTCGGCATCGATCCGGCGCCCTACGTGGCCGAGCCGGCCGATGCCGAGCGCGCGACGCTGCGCGCCGAGCTGGGCGTGCCCGAGGGCGCGGTGGCGATCGGCCTGCCGGGGCGCATCACCCCGGGCAAGGGGCAGCGGGTGTGGGTCGAGGCGCTGGCGCGGCTGGCCGAAACGCGCGCTGACGCGGCCTGGCACGGCGTGATGATCGGCGGGCTGAGGGCCGAGGAGGGCAGCAACGCGGCCTTCGTCGAGGCGCTGCGCGAGCGCGTCGAGGCGCTGGGACTCGGTGACCGCATGACCTTCGCCGGCTTCCGCGCCGACCTGCCGCGCTGCCTGCAGGCGCTGGACGTGGTCTGCACGCCGTCGCGCAACGAGGCCTTCGGGCTGACGGTGATCGAGGCCATGGCCGCCGGCCGGCCGGTGGTGGGGGCCTCGAGCGGGGCGATCCCGGAGCTGGTGAGTCCGAACACCGGGCGACTGGCCGATCCCGAAATGCCCGAGGCCTGGGCCGCGGCCCTGGCCGAGCTGGTCGACGACGGCGCGCTGCGCGAGCGGCTCGGCGCGGCGGGCCGGGCGCGGGTGCTGGAGGACTTCACCCAGGCGCGCCACGTCGAGGCGCTGGTGGCGGAGTACGCCGGTCAGGCGTCGCCGGCCTCGTAGCCGCGACGGATGGCGGTCATGGCGGGGGCGGCGTCGAACTTGGCCAGCGAGCGGGCCAGCCGCTCGAGGTTGGCCTCCTGCCACTTGCCGGGCGCGCGCAGCCGGCAGCGGTCGAAGTCGATCAGCCACACGGTGCCGGCGTCGTCGATCAGCAGGTTGCGGGCGTTGAGGTCCACGTGGTCGAGGCCGGCGTCGTGGAAGCGGCGCACCGTGGCGCCGACCCGGGCCAGCAGGGTGTCGTCGGCGTCATGGAGCCGCTCGGCCAGGGCGCGGGCGCCGGAGAGGCGCACGGTGATCAGCGCGGCCTCGTACCCGGGGCCGTGGCGGGTCGTGACCGCCGCCACCGGGCGGGGCACCGGCAGGCCGAGCGAGAACAGGTGGGCGGTCAGGCGCAGCTCGTGGAAGGAACGGCTGCGCTCGGCGCCGGTCCACAGGTAGCGCGATTCGCTGACCCGGGCCACCAGGCCGCCGCGGCGGTAGGGGCGCAGCACCCACTCGGCCTCGCCGGCGGCCAGGAACAGGCTGGCGCCGCGGCCGGGGGCCTCGCCGGTGACCAGGCCCTGCCGGCGCCAGTGGTCGGGATCGAAGGTCGACGGGCCGATTTGTGGCGCCCCATCGGCGTCACATAAACTGTCCGCATCATATAAAATGTAAACCTTTCCCGTTTGAAGCGTTGCCAATCGCATGAAGCATCCTCTGCCCGCCAGCCCCGCCCATATCGGCGTGCTGCGCCTTTCCGCCCTGGGCGATGTCTGTAACCTGGTTCCGACGATCCGCGCGCTGCAGCGTCAGTGGCCCGATGCGCGCATCACCTGGATCATCGGCAAGGGCGAGCACAGTCTACTGGCCGGTATGTCGGGGGTCGAGTTCGTCGTCTACGACAAGGCCACCGGCCTCTCGGGGATGCGCGAGCTGTGGCGGCAGCTGGCGGATACGCGCTTCGACGTGCTGCTGCACATGCAGCAGGCGCTGCGTGCCAGCGTGCTCTCGCTGGGCCTCAAGGCCGACCTGCGCGTCGGCTACGACAAGGCCCGCGCCAAGGATGCCCAGCACTGGTTCACCCACCGCCAGCTGGCACCGCACCCCCGCGCCCACGTGCTCGAGTCGTTCCTCGACTTCGCCCGGCTGCTGGGTGTCGAGGATCTCTCGCTGGCGTGGGACATGCCGATCCCCGACGCCGCCCGGCACGAGGCCGCGACGCTGACCGGCGACGCGCCCTATATCCTGATGAGCCCCTGCGCCAACCCGCGGCTGCGCAACTTCCGCAACTGGTCGGCGGAGGGCTACGCCAGCGTGGTCGAGCACGCCTGGGTCCAGCACGGGCTGAAGACGGTGCTGACCGGCGGCGGCAGCACCCAGGAGCGCGAGATGGGCAGCCGCATCCAGGCGCTGTCCCAGCCCGGGGCGGTGATCGACGCCATCGGTGGCTCCTCGCTGAAGGGCCTGCTGGCGCTGATCGACGGCGCCCGGGCGGTGGTGGCGCCGGACTCGGGCCCGGTGCACATGGCCAACGCCCTGAATACCCCCGTGGTCGGCCTGTTCGCCACCACCAACCCGGACCGGGCCGCGCCCTACTGCTGGCGCGAGCACGTGGTGAACCGCTATCCCGACGCGGTGCGCCAGTTCCTGCACAAGGATCCCGAGACGCTGTCCTGGGGGCAGCGGGTCCGCCATCCCGACGCCATGTCGCTGATCCAGGCCGACGACGTCATCCGTAATCTCGAGGCGGTGCTGGCCATCGCCGCGTCCCGTCAGGAAAGGGAGCCTTCCGATGAAGCTTGATCTGACCGCCCTGGAGCACTCACGCCTGCTGGTGGTGGGCGACGTGATGCTCGACCGCTACTTCCACGGGGGCACCTCGCGGATCTCGCCCGAGGCCCCGGTGCCGGTGGTGCGGGTCGAGGAGGCCGAGGACCGTCCCGGCGGCGCCGCCAACGTGGCGCTCAACATCGCCTCGCTGGGCGCGCGGGCGGCACTGGCCGGCCTGGTCGGCGACGACGACAACGCCGACCTGCTGAGCCGCCGCCTCGAGGACGCCGGTGTAAGCACTCACTTCGCTCGCAGCGCCGATATTCCGACCATCACCAAGCTCCGTGTGATGAGCCGCAACCAGCAGCTGATCCGCCTCGACTTCGAGCAGAGCCTCGGCGACGTGGACACCGGGCCACTGGCGGAGGAGGTCGAGACGGCCCTGGACGACGCCGACCTGGTGATCCTCTCCGACTATGGCAAGGGCACCCTGGCCGATGTCCAGGGGCTGATCGGCCGCGTGCGGGCCGCTGGCAAGCGGGTGCTGGTCGATCCCAAGGGCAGCGACTTCCGCAAGTACCGGGGCGCCAGCGTGATCACCCCCAACCTGGCCGAGTTCGAGGCCGTCGCCGGCCCCTGCCCGGACGATGCCACCCTGTCCGAACGCGGCGAGGCGCTGCGCGCCGAGCTGGAGCTCGAGGCGCTGCTGATCACCCGCAGCGAGAAGGGCATGACGCTGATTCGTGAGGGCCACGAGCCGTTGCACCTGCCGACCCGCGCCCGGGAGGTGTTCGACGTCACCGGCGCCGGCGACACCGTGATCGGCGTGCTGGGGCTGGCGCTGGCCGCCGGCCACGGCTTCCCCGAGGCCATGACCCTGGCCAACCTGGCCGCCGGCCTGGTGGTCGCCAAGCCCGGTACCGCCACGCTGTCCGTGGCCGAGCTCTACACCGCCCTGCACGGCGACAAGCTGGCCGAATTCGGGGTGATCGGCGAGGCGCCGCTGATCGAGGCGGTGCGCGCCGCCCAGGCCCGCGGCGAGCGGGTGGTGATGACCAACGGCTGCTTCGACATCCTCCACGCCGGCCACGTGGCCTACCTGGAGCACGCCCGCCGGCTCGGCGACCGGCTGATCGTGGCGGTCAACGACGACGCCTCCATCGGCCGCCTCAAGGGGCCCAAGCGGCCGATCAACCCGCTGGCGCGGCGCATGCAGGTGCTGGCCGGGCTGGGCGCGGTGGACTGGGTGGTGCCCTTCGCCGAGGACACCCCGCAGCGGCTGATCGAGGCGGTGCTGCCCGATGTGCTGGTCAAGGGCGGCGACTACCGGCCCGAGGACATCGCCGGCGGCGAGGCCGTGCGGTCGGCCGGCGGCGAGGTGCAGGTGCTGGGCTTCGAGGACGGCGTCTCCACCACGGCGATGATCTCCACCATCCTCGACCGCGAGGCCTGATGGCCGGCCATCCTTGGGCGCGGCGCGGCTACTCCGCCGCGCTGCTGTCGCTCTCGCCGCTGGTCTGGCGGCGAGTGTGGCGGGAGAGCCTGCCCGGGCGCTCCCGTGTCGAGCGGCTGGGGCGCATCGCCGCCTCGCCGGAGGGGGCCCATAGCCTGTGGCTGCACTGCGCCTCGGTGGGCGAGGTGCAGGCCGCCCGCCCGCTGATCG
Source organism: Halomonas smyrnensis AAD6 (assembly GCF_000265245.1). GTDB lineage: Bacteria > Pseudomonadota > Gammaproteobacteria > Pseudomonadales > Halomonadaceae > Halomonas > Halomonas smyrnensis. Next base: position 366,876 of record NZ_AJKS02000002.1, on the reverse strand, counting down.
AGGCCCTGGCGCGCCGGCATCCCGACCGCCGCCTGGTGATCACCACCATGACCGCCACCGGGGCCGAGCGCGCCCATGCCGTCGCCGAACGCCTGCAGTACGAGGCGGATGTGGCCGAAGTGAGTCATCACTTCGTGCCGCTGGACTTCCCCGGCGCCGCGCGGCGTTTCCTCGATCGCCTGCGCCCCGATCTCGCCATCTTCTTCGAGACCGAGCTGTGGCCCAACCTGCTGGCCGGCTGCGAGCGACGGGGCATTCCGGTGGCGGTGGTCAACGGCCGGCTCTCGCCGCGGGCCTTCCGGGGCTATCGTCGCCTCGGGCGGCTGATGGCCGAGGCGCTGTCCCACGTCAGCTGGCTGGGGGCCAAGTCCGAGGCCGACGCCGAACGCTTCCGGGCGCTGGGCATGGCGGCGGGGAAGACCGAGGTGACCGGCTCGCTGAAGTTCGATCTGGCCCGTGATGACAAGGCCTTCGGCGTGAGTGAGCGCTTGCGCACCGAGATCGGCAAGCGGCCGGTGTGGGTGGCGGGGTCGACCCACGAGGGCGAGGACGAGGCACTGCTCGAGGCCCATGCGCGGCTGCGGGAGCGCTGTCCCGAGGCGCTGCTGATCCTGGTGCCGCGCCATCCGCGGCGCTTCGAGGCGGCGGCCGAGCTGTGCCGCCACGCGGGCATGCCGCTGGCGCGGCGCTCGCGGAACGAGGCGGTGACCGGCGAGACCGCGGTCTATCTGGGCGACACCATGGGCGAGCTGTCCGCGCTCTACGGTGCGGGCGACGCGGCCTTCGTCGGCGGCAGCCTGGTGCCGATCGGCGGCCACAACCTGCTGGAACCGGCCGCCATGGGCGTGCCGGTGCTGACCGGCCCCGAGCTCGCCAACTTCACCGACGTGGCCGAGGCGCTGCGCGAGCGGCAGGCGCTGGTGGAGGTCAGTGACGCCACGACACTCGCCGACGCGCTCGCACGCCTGCTCGGCGATGCGGCGGAGCGTGAACGCCTGGCCGCGGCCGGGCGGGCGGTGGTCGAGGCCAACCGCGGCGCCCTGGCGCGGACGCTGGAAGGCCTGGATCGGTTCCTCCAGGCGAAGTGAGTGCTTGCTTGCATCACGCCTTCGGCATCAGGCGCGGCTCCGGGGTGGGCGGCAAGGCGGCTGCAGCATGAAGGTCTGATACGTGAGGCGCTGAAACTCGTGATCCAGCATGCCGAGGCCGACCAGGGAGGTGATCAGGAGTGACAGGGCATAGCCGTAGCCATAGAAGGCCGGCCCCAGCTGTTGGCTCACCATCGTCAGCCCCAGGTTGGTTCCCGCGAACAACAGGCACAGGCACAGCGCCGGCCTCAGGCGGTCGAGATAGAACAGCACGTTGAGGATCGCCATGAACAGCACCTGGATGCCTACCGCCACCAGGAAGATATTGAACAGCGGCAGATACCAGGCCGAGAAGCCTAGCCAGTCGAGCAGGGTCGGCCCGGCCATCAGCAGGGCCAGGATGGTGATGCCCTGAACCTTGAAGATATCGTAGATGCCGCGTCGTACGCTGGTGATCATCTGGCCGCGCAGCAGCTCGATATGGTCGAGGGTATCGCCGCCGCGGACGGCCTCGTAATAGGCGCTGCAGCGCTCGGCGAAGTCCGTCTCCATGCGCATCAGGAACACGGCCATGCCGGGGACGATGGAGAGGTAGGCGAGGAAGAGCGGGAGGTCGTGAATCGGCGCGGCACGCAGCGGGCCGATGATGGACTCGGATGTGTCGGGATTGAACCAGAAAGCCAGCTTGTCGACCCAGATGCCCAGGTTGTAGCTCAGGCCGATCAGGATCAGCGAGAGATGGCGTTGCCCCCGACGGTGGAGGTCGAAGGCCCATAGCCGCTCGCTGGGATAGTGGCGGATCACCATGAAGAGCAGGCAGTAGAGCAGCAGCCCCTGACCCAGCACGAAACCGCCCAGCAGCCCTTCGAGCCCCAGGTCGCGCAGCAGCAGGCCCGCGCCGAGTGTGGCGCCATAGCCCAGGGCAAAGGCGCCTAGTACCTGATGGTAGGCCTTGACGCCCGCCACGAAGACAGCCACGCACCAGATGTTGCTCAGCAGCACGAAGGCGACCGCCATCTCCAGTCGATAGACCACGCCGGTGCCGGCGAAGGCGGGCATCGCCGCCAGCCCCAGCGTGCCTGCCGCCAGCGTCACCAGGGTCAGTAGTCCGAAGAGGTTGGGCAGCACCCGCTCGGCGTGGTGCTCGAATAGCCGGTCGGCCACGAAGCGGGTGAACAGCAGCTGCACCAGGCCGGTAAATATCAGCGACGCGGCCACCAGCCAGGTCACCGAAACCAGGAACTCGGTGACGTGACCGCTGGCACCCTGCCGGGTCGAGGCCGAGATCATCCCCAGCGCCATCACGGCCAGGATCGACAAGACCCAGGGGCCGGAGCCGATGATGCCCGCGTAGCTGTAGGCACGCAGCAGCCCCAGGTAACTGTCCTGCCGCAGCAGCCTACGCAGTTCGAAGCCGATCCCCGCCATCTTTGCTCGTCTCCTTCCCGTCACCGGGCAGTGCCCCGGCATCGACGTAGAGTTGCCGGTAGCGGGAGAGCATCAGCGCCTCGGTATATTCCGCCTCGACGCGGGCTATTCCCGCCTCCCGAGCCTGTTGCCAGGCCTGGTCGTCTTCCAGCAGCTCTGCCATGGCAGCCGCCGTGGCGCCGGGACTGGCGATGGGCACGATGCGCCCCGAGGGTCGCTCTGACCGATCGCTTCCCAGCACCAGTTCACGACAGGCGCCGACGTCGCTGCATACCACCGGCACCCCGGCGGCCATGGCCTCGAGCGCCACCAGGGGCTGGGCCTCGCTGATGGAGGTCAGCACCACCAGGCGGGACTGTGCGAGGATCGTCTCGGTGCGCTGGAAGCCGAGAAAACGCACCCGCGTCTCGAGGCCGAGCTGCTGCACCAGGTCGTGGCACTCGCGCGCATAGTCGGGATCCTCGCTCTCCGGCCCGACGATCCAGCCCTCGGCCTGGGGAACGCGCGACAACAGCTGGTGCATGGCGCGTATGAAGGTCTTGATGTCCTTGATGGGCGTGACCCGGCCGAGCAGCGTCACGACCTGCCGCCCTGCGCTCCCTGTGGTATCGCGCAGGGGGCGAAAGCGCTCGATGCCGATGCCGTTGGGGATCACGCTGGTGCGGTCCTCGGCGGCGCCATCGAGCAGCTGACGCTGACGATTGCCTTCGTAGAGGGTGGTGATGCCGCAGGCCGAGGCGTAGGTCATGCGCCCGAGGCTCTGGAAGAAGCGAACCCACATGCGTCGCAGGTAACCGGTATGGGGCTGGAAGCCGTGGGTCAGGGGATCGGCCGGGTCGCGTATCCAGTCGGCCTGTACCAGGTCGATCTGGCGCTCCTTGGTGTAGATGCCGTGCTCGGAGACCAGCAGCGGCCGTCGGGTGATGTGGTGCGCCAGGGCTCCGAGAAAGCCGGCATAGCCGGTGGAGATGGCATGCAGACAGCGTCCCGGCGGCAGCTTCCTGGCGATGCGCGAGAGCAGAAACAGCGGGGTGTGCATGTTGCGCACCGACCAGAAGTAGTCGATGAAGGAAGGATCAGGGTAGTCGCGATGGTAGTGCTCGAGGATCTGCTCCCAGGCGGCCTGGCTGTACAGGAAGTCGTCCTGACTCAGGCCCCCGATACGCCCCAGCAGCCGAGCGGCCTGACACAGGGCGGCGTCCGGACTGGCCTCGGGAGCGCGCAGGGTCTCATGCAGCTCGCGACTGGCTGCGAAGGCGCGCCTGTTGCCGCGCCGTTGCCGCGGCGTGCCGGACCGCAGCATGTCGTCGAACAGGTAGTGGCACTCGAGGTGCACCACGTTCTCCGGTCGTGCATAGAGGATCCCCTCGTAGTCCTGTCGTCGTCCGCCCAGAAAGACCAGGGCGAAGCGCAGGTCGGGCAGTCCTCGGATCAGCTGGTCGACCCAGCCGGCGACCCCGCCGCGTACCATGGGGTAGGTGCCCTCGAGCAACAGGATGATGTCGGCGGGGCGCGCGCGCCGCCTGAGTGTCGGCCAGCCGTCCGTCATTGCCATGCCTCCTGTCTTTCCCGGGCGGCGGTCGTGTCCGTGTCGCCCCGAGGGGCGGCGTCCACACGCCAGAAGCTGGCCACCGGATGCAAGGTGGGATCGCCGGCAGCGGCGGCACTGAGCCGGGCCAGCTGCCGGCGCACTTCCGCGAAACGTCGCTGCCGGAAGGCCAGCTCCGCGCGATGCGGTGCCAGGTCGTCGTCGTTCATCCCCAGGCGCTCGCAATGCGCGAAGGCGCGCTCGGCATCCGCGACATCGCCCAGCGTCGCGCACAGCCTGCCGCGCTGCAGCCAGCGCTGGGCAGTTGTCCGATGCTCCAGCGCCTGGTCGATGAACGCCAGGGCCTGTTCGAGCAGATAACGCAGCGTGCTGCCCTGCGCCAGGCCCAGGTAGGCATACTCCCAGTACAGGGTCGAGATGGCCTCGGCGCGGTGGCCGGCCGGGTCGTCGCCCTGTGCGATGGTCCGGGTCAAGGCGAGGAGTCGGCTATCCAGCTCGCGTTCGATGGCATTCAGCATCGAGTATGCGAGCAGGCGGACATCGTCGCTGGCATCCATCAGCCCCTGGCGTAGCAAAGGGACGGCCTGCCGCCGGGGCAGGTGTCGACAGGCCAGAATCGCCTGCTGACGCTGCTGGGGATCGCCGACTCCCGACAGCACGCTGCCCAGACCGTTGCGGAGGGTGGGGTCGTTCGCGGCCGGAAGGGGGACGGCGCGGAATGGCAGGTCGGGGATGGGAAGCGGGCGCCAGGTCTTCGGCCTGGTGCGACGAGCGCTGTGCAGGGCGGGCAGCACCCCCAGCGCGATCCCCACGGCACCGATGCCTGGCAGCAGTATCAGCGAGGCCAGCAGGAAAGCCAGCGTACCGGCCATGGGGTGTGCGATATCCTTCGGCAGTCCCTTCCACAGTCCGACGGCGAGCAGCAGGCTGGCCATCAGGTGCTGCGGCAGGCTGCGCCACCAGAGCAGCTCGGGAGTGAGCAGCAGGCAGTAGGCGGCGATGCCCTCCAGGGTCAGCCCGGCGAGCAGCCACGGGATGATCACCGGCAGCGGAGAACGCGGTGGCGCGTCAGGCCGCCGCATGGTGGCGCTCCTGAAGGTCGAGGCCGTCCAGAAGTGCCCTGGCCGAGCGGTGGCCGTCGATGAGCCGATGGCTAAGTCGTACGCCTTCCTGGCGAGGATCTTGTGGCAGCTGGGTCTCCAGGCGCTGCCAGAGACGCTCGGCGAAGGCGGTGGCGGCCCGCTCGTCGGCCAGCGGCATCAGGATATGCAAGCAGGTCGTGTGCAGCCTCGTGCCGAACACCCATCCCTGATCCAGGGCGCGCAGCTGGGCAAAGGCTTCGTCGATGATGGTCCGGCCATGCGTCTCGTCCAGTGTCTCCGGGAGTTCCAGGGTGACGAGGAGTGAAGACAGGTGGTTGCGTCGGGCCTGGGCGACCCAACGCGCCAGGCTGGCGGATAGATCGGCGGGCGAGGCATGCCCCTGACGCGCTTCGGCCCGGTGAAGCAGGTCGCCGAGCTGGGCGCCGAGCACCGCCAGCAGATGCAGTTGTCCGCGATGGAAGTCGAGAAAGGGCATTTGCGTGACCGCGACAAGGGCATGGATGCGCTCATGCACATCGATCAGTGGCACCACCGCGAGCAGCGAGCCCTGTTCGGGTAGCTGGGGGTCGACGGCGTTGCCGGCATAGAGCATCTCGCGTTGCTCGAGGCAGGCGAGGATCATCGGGTCCTGGTGATCGATGCCGACCCCGCCGCCGTAGCAGACCGGTGCTTCCTTGAGGGGACGATGATGTTCGTCGAGGCGAATCAGCGCCGCCTGCTGGATACGGCCGTTGAGCGCCAGGAAGCTGAGTATCTCGCTACCGTGGTGCTGGAGCGGTGCTCCGTGCTCGGCCAGATGCTGAAAGCGCTGGGCGAGCCGATGCAGCGCATCGCGCAGCGTGAACGGATTGGCGGCCAGGCGCTCGGCCAGCTGATCATGCGAGACGCGTAGCAGATGATAGTGTCGGACGAACTCGTCGAGCCGAGTGGCCTGATCGTGGTTGATGGTGGCCAACTGGCGCAGCCGACGTTGCCAGGTGTCGGCCATCTCGCCCGACAGCATTCCCACCAGCACCACCGCCACGGCATTGGGCAGTGCCTGCGCCTGGTCCGGCACCAGCGCCCCGGTTCGCCACCAGGTCTCGGCGCCGATCAGGGCGACGCTGATCAGGGCGCTGCCGAAGCCGAAGGCAAACCCGTAACGAATGCCGATCAACAGCGGTCCCGCCACCAGCAGCCAGGCCGTTCCGCTCTCCAGCAGCAGTGGATCCTCGGGATGCAGGATGAAGCCGAGCGCGGGTATCGCCAGGCTGATGACCAGGGTCTCCAGCATCCGTAGCCAGCGCGGTGGCGGCTCGACCGGGATGTGCTCGAAACGCGTCGCCATATTCACCTCAGCGCTCCAGGGGCAGTTCGTCGACCAGATCGGCCATCAGTTCCTGGCCGACGCCGCTGGTGGTGCTGAAGCCCCAGCCGCTGCGTGCGCCACTGGCGCTCCACAGCGTTTCGCCGCTGTTGACGTCGACCACCCGCAGGCTCAGGCCCACGGCGGGCTCGCCATCCAGGCCGGTCTTGTACTGCCATTCGTCCACGGAGCCCGTGACGCCATAGCGGATACCCTGCTGCTGGGCCCAGTTCAGGGCCTCCTGCAGGTCATGGCCGCCGGTGAGGTCGAGCAGCCCGGAGGGAGGCGGGTGGGGGGCCTGGGTCAGCGACGCGACGCCATGCTGGTGCAGCAGGGTGGTCAGGCCGGATTCGGCGCGTCGTCCGGCCAACGGCGTTTCGGAGTGGTTGGCGATCGGCAGCAGCGCCCAGCGTGCATCGGGGTCCAGGGGGGCCGAGCGGTGCACGTCGGTCACGGCGCAGCCGCCGAGCGCGAAGAGACCGATGAGCGTCGCCATGGCCAGTGAGGAAGCGAATGAGCGGGACATGGGCATCACTCCTTGCTAGTGGCGGGCGGCCTTTTGGCGGCCCAGGAAGTACTGATAGGTCAGGGCAATGGCGAAGCGCGTGTCGTCGCTGTTGCTTGCCCCCTGTTCGGTGCCCTGATCGAGGGTGAGCCGCAGCCCCAGCTCGTCATTGCCCAGCAGCCGGGAGCCGACAGCGAAGGTGGTATTGATGGCGAACTCGTCGTTCGGCATGTGGTAGCCGGCATCCAGGTCGAAACGCAGCCTGGGAGAGGCCACCCGGGGGTAGGCGTGGCCCGGCTCGCCTCGCGCAATGCCTATCCCGACGCCCACGAAGGTGTTGCTGTCGTCGAGCAGCCGGTCCGGTGTGCTGCCGGCGGGTAGGCGGGCGGCGGTGTCCTCGGGCAATTGGTCCACCGGATCGTGTTGCTCGTGACTGGCCATCAGGCGCAGCTCCAGCCGCCGGCTGGCGCCCGCCACCAGGGCGTGGCTCCAATCCGCCTCCAGGCGCATGCCGTCGCCCAGTCGTTCATGCTCCTCGCGGCTGCGGAAGATCAGATGACTGGCATCGAACGACAGGACGTCACGGGCCGTGGGCTGCCATTCGAGATTGGCGCCGACTCGGTCTTCGACCCCCAGTACTCGCATCAGGTCGCCGATCTCGGAGGTCTGGCCCAGCGCACCGTAGACGCCGCCCGCCAGGCGCGACGTCGCCTGCCAGCGCTGGTCGAGCCGGAGCTGGACCCGAGTGTCGTCGTCGGTCTCGACGCCGCCCAGCTGCAGCCGGGTATCGCTGCGTGCGCCGTTCCAGCCGAGGGTCAGCCCTGCGACGCTCTCTTCTTCCAGGCCGTCCGCATCGAGATCGAGATGCCCGGTATCCAGCCGTCGCTTCGCCAGATCGAGCCTGCCCCACCAGCGTTCGCCGGCTCGCTCGTAGCTCAGCTGGCCGCCGTCGATGCTCAGGTCGCCGAGTTCCTCGTGGGAGGCACGAGTGACGAGGCGGTGGGGCAGCTCGTTGGCCAGCGCCACGGCGTCGGCTCGCTGGTCATGGCCGGCGGCGGTCAGGTCGGTGGCCAGCGCCAGTGCTTCCTGGCGGCGGTCGAGCCGCTGGAGGGCCGCGAGCCGGTCGGCCGCGGACAGGGCGGCCGTGTCATCGTCGAGCAATCGCTTCAGGGTGGCGCGATCATTCTTCTCCAGCGCGACCGACAGGCGCTGCCAGTCGGGGCTGCGATGCCCCAGGTCGCGGGCCCGCAGCAGCAGGTAGCGGGCGTGCAGCGGCCGGTTCAGGGCCAGGTTGGCGTCGAACAGCCAATCGCTGTCTTCCACCGTCGGTGGCGTGTCGTCGAACGCCTTCAGCAGCAGGGTGTGGTACCAGCCCCGGCCGCTGTCGGGGCCGGCCAGCGTCGTCAGCGTGCCCAGTGCCCGGACCCGATCTTCCCGGCCGTCACGGCCCGGCTGCGTCGAGGCGTTCGGGTTGGCCGCGAGTTGGGGCAGCAGGTCGGCCAGCGCCTGATGACGCAGCCGGAAGGCGGCTGCCGCGTGACCGGTCAATGCCAGGGTGTCGGCATGATCGAGCCGGAGCCAGGTATCCCGAGGCGCAGCCCGGGCTGCCGAGCGATACCATCTCAAAGCCCGGTCGAGCTCCCCCAGCTGGCGATGGCCATTGGCCATGGCGGCCATCAGGTCGGTATGACCGCGGGCGGCGGCGGCCCATTCGCCGAGGCGTTGGCGAAGCCTCTCGTGCTCCCCGTCGGCGGCCAGTGCATAGAGCATCCCGGCGCGGAGGTAGGGCTCGCCGGGGGCCAGGGCGAGGGCTTCCCGGTACGCCGAGACGGCACCGGGAGCATCCCGTTCCCGCAGCCGTTGGGCGCCCAGGGCCCCCCAGTAGTGGGGCGAGTCGGCCAGGGGGGCGGGATCCTGCTCGACCATCGCTAAGAGCGCTCGCGTGAGGTCGGGGCGAGACTCACGCTGGGCAAGGTCAAGCATCTCCATGATCGCGTCGGTGTCGCGCTCGGCTTCCCAGCGCTCGCGAGTCACCCGCATGGCCAGCGACAGGTCGCCGCTGTCTCCCGCGGTGCGGATGAGGCGCGTCGCCTCATCGTTCTCCAGGCTATGGCGGGCGAACAGGGCCCGATAGGCCTGCCGGCTGCTCCTCGCATCGCCGACCTGCCAGGCCAGCTCGGCGCGCTGGCGCCAGTATTCGTCGGCCATGGCCGAGGTGCTGTCGGGGTCGATGCGGCCGAGGACGGTCAGGGCCTCGTCGAGTCGCCACTGCTGGGTCAGAAGGCGACTCCGCTCGCGGGTCGCCTCGACTTCCAGCCCGGAATGCCCCGCTAGCCTGGCCCAGGCATCTTGTGCGTCATCGAGACGGCCGACCTGTTCCAGCCAGGTGGCCAGGCGAATGCGCAGTTCCCGATCGCCGTCGCCGGCGGCTTCCCAGCGGCGAATCTGGGCGATGGCGGCGTCCGGCTCGCCCAAGGCATCGAGTAGGTCGACCAGCAGATGGCGCTCATCAGGCGTCAGTTCGCCGCGCTCGTTGAGGCGCCGCAGGGCGGCCAGGGCGGTGGTGCGATAGCGCAGACTCAGCGCGAGGGTCACGACCTCGCGATCATGCTCGGCCCGTTCGCTGGCCCGGGCCAGTCGCTCCAGAGTGTCCAGCGCCTGCCGGTGTTGGTCGGCCCACTGCTGGGTATGGGCGAGGCGCTCGAGGTGGTCGAGCTGATTCGGTTCCAGGCGCTGCAGCCGCTCCAGGCCCTGGATGGCCGACCCCAGACGGTCGAGGCCCAGGGCGATCGAGACGTGGCGCTCGAGGGCTTCCACGTCATCGGGATGCAGATCGAGATAGTGCTGTGACCATTCGAATGCCTGTTCCGGTTCGTCATGAGCCAGTGCCAGGCGAATCCCGAGCGTCAGCAACGTTTCATCATCGGGATAGTGGCTCAGATATTCCCGTGCATACGCCACGCCGATGTCGCTCTCGCTCTGTTCGGCGGCGGTCAAGGCGGCCAGGGCGGCTTCCCGGCGTGGCGGGTCCTCGGAGCCGAGGGAATCCTGCTGGGCATGGGCCGCGGGGATCACCCACCCCAGCCAGCCGAGATCGTGAGGGGCATTCCCGGCGATCTGCCAGGCCCGGTGCCAGGCCCTGGCCGAGCGCTCCGGTGCGCCGGCCTTGAGCCACCAGTAGCCGGCCTGGGTCAACCAGTGGTAGCCCTTCGGTGAGTCACGCTCGGCCAGCTGCTCGTAGCATTGGGCCGCGCGGGCGGGATGGCCGATTGCCAGCCAGTGATCGGCGATCGTGGCCAGGTGCGGTGGTGGAAGATCATCGCGCGACTCGAGCGCAGCGAGTTGCCGGGTCAGCCGCTCGAGGTGGCGAGCCCGCTCGGGAGCCTCTGCGGGTAGGGCCGCGTAGGCCTGCCAGTTCAGCTCCAGCAGCAGCCACTGGATGTCGATGTCGTGGTCGCCGCCCGGTGGCGCCAAGGCCTCGCGTGCGGCGGCGAGCTCGCCGATCTCCATGAGCTGGCGGGCCAGGGCAAGGCGCAGTCCGACGTTGTCGGGGCTGACCCTGAGCAGGGCCTGATGGTAGAGGATCGCCATGCGTTCGTAGGCGGTCTCCGGTGAGGCGCCGAGCTGCAGGAAGTGGCGAGCCGGGAAGAGGCCGATCAGGATGAGCGCCAGCAGGATACCCAGCCCCCGCAGGGTCAAGGGGCGGAGCAGGTGACCGGCGCGCATGGGATGCCGGTGTCGGGAACGAAGGGGATCAGTCGTCACAGGACACCTCGATGCGATCGGAGTGGCTCCCAGCGTAGCTCAGGATCACCCGGTCGCCTTGCTGCTGCTGTCTGGCACCGGGGGCGTCGATATCGCAGTCATTCATGCCGGCCAGCTCGATGCGCAAGGAGACCTGTTCGGCGGCAAGGCGCAGCGAGAGGCGTTTGGCGTCGTGTCGCTCCCAGCGGGAGATACGGCCGTTGGCCAGCCTCAGGTGGGGGGTCTCGGGAGGCCGTGGTGACAGCTGAAGAAGGGAATCACCGGCGCCGCTCAAGGCGACATAGCGCCCGGTGTCGGTGTCCCTGACGCCGGCCACGCCCCGGGAGGCTGCCAGATCCGGCCAGCCCAGGGCCGGGGGCAGGCGCAGGGTGCGAAGCCGAGTGGCGGCGCGGATCTGCCAACCACCGTCGAGCCTGCGGGCGATACCCAGGTCGTACCACTGGCTGGCAACATCGCTCCACGTGCTGGTATAGACCGGGAGCGTCTCCTGGGTGCTGACGTAGTCGTAGACTTGCTGCAGCGCCTTCAGTGCGGCGGGGCTCGCCGCCGAGTAGAAGTGGTAGTAGATGTCGATCGGCTTGAGCCGGCGGGGACGATCGGTCAGCCGGTAGGTTTCGATGACACGACGATAGCCCCACAGGGGTCCGCGCATGTGGTTGGTGTAGATGTTCTCGTTGGTCTGAGGGGCGTATACCTGCAGGTAGTCGCCCTGGGGACGCAGCATGGGCGACACCCGGGTCAAGGTGGGGAAGCTGTCGGTGATGTGGGTGTTGCCGCCGTTCATGTTTCGCAGGCCGATCCGTTCGGCGTGCGCAAGGGCCTCTTCCGGAGGCAAGGTGTTGCCGCTCCACAGCACCACGGACACCGACTTGTCGGGCGGCGCCAGGTGGTCATTGATGTATGCCGTGGCGCCGGCGATCTCGCGCTCAAGAGAGAACGCGTAGCCTGGTATCGGCAGGTTGTAGTTGAAGCCGGCCTGGGTCTCGCCCTGCCCGGCGAGATCGCCTTCGTCGAGCTTTTCCCACTGGAAGGGGTGACTGAAGGTGTGATTGGCCATCTCGACCCAGGGCAACTCGAAGATGCGTCGGGCGAGTGGTTCCAGCTGTGAGCGGAGATGTGGATGCATGCTGTGCGGTCCGAACTCTCCCTCGATCACCGACACGGTGGTCGGTACCCGGTAGCGTTGCAGGACCTCCGTCAACATGAGTTCGCCGGTGAAATGCGAGCCGGGAAAATCGGCTCGACTGACAAAGGCGTCGCCGTCGATCTGTGTCATCCAGTAGCGGGCGCCATTCTCCGTGGTGGGGTCCGGTACGGGGATCTCGGGGAGGGCCAGTGCGGTCTCGAGGAACGCAAAGGGATCGAGAATCCAGCGCTGCTGCGCCTCACCGGCCTGCTGAAGGATCCAGGGCCAGGTGGCGATTCCGCCCCAGGGCCCGCTCAGTACCGGGGACAGGGAACGGCCCCCCGGGGCCTCCAGGGTCAGGTGGCGGATGATGTCGGCACGTGTTGTCTGATAGCCGTGCTGATAAGGCGCGGGGCGTGAAGGCATGCCTTCGAATCCCAGCATGTCGTCGTGGTCCGCGATGCGCAGCTGGCGCTGCTCGGAGCCCTCGATGAGTCCCATGTGGTTGCCCAAGGCGCCATTCAATGGAATCCCGGGGTCACCCAGGATGACGACGCGAAGGCCATCGCGCATCTGTTCGAGCAGCCAGTCGGCGTAGCGTTGTCCATCGGGGATCGGACCATCGAACCAGCTGACAATGCCGGCGTAGCGGCCATTCAGGACGTCGTCGGGCAGTGCGGCGTTGACGTCATGATACTCCGCCGCATAGCCCATATATTCCAGCGGCATGGCCAGGTAACGGTGGGCATTGGTGTTGGCCAGCTCACCCGCCTCGGTAGAGGCCTTGTCATACAACATCAATATGCGACGAGGCACCGGCTCGATAAGCCCAACGCCCACCTGATTAAGCTGCGCCACGCTGACCCAAGGGATGAACCCCTCGGCCGCTATCCGCTCGGCGGTCCGGCGCGCCAGCGCACGATCGGCGGCCGGCACGTAATCGATGGCGATGGTGGGCAGGCCGTATTCGTCCCTCGCCCGACTCAGCTGATCATGCAGCCACTGACTGTCCGTGTCTGGCACCGAACCGTAGATGCCGGTCGCCGGGTTCCAGCGACGATAAAGGGACTCGGCTGCGATACCGACGATATCGCCATGAATGCGATCGAGGACCTCGAAGCCGCGATTGACCAGCAGCTTCATGTCGGGGAAGCGTTGTCGTATCTCCCCGATCAGCTCGACCAACGCCTGCTGCTGACGCCGAGCGGCCCTGCCCTCCGGGGCAAACAGCCGATAGCTGTCGAGGGTGTCGAGGAAGAGTCCTCGGTAGCCGTCGTTCCACAGTGGCTGGATGCGTTCCTCGAGCAGGTAGCGTTGCCACTCCTCGCTGGTGAGGTCGGCCACCCTGCTGTTCCAGTGAGGGTTGTCCTCGAGGAGGACCGAGTCCGGAAGATGCGAGGGCTGGGGACGCCAGGCATCGAGTTCGCCGACACTCACGTAAGCAAAGGCCTGCGTACCATGGCGCTCCAGCCGCTCCCGCTGCCTGGGCGCGAGATTGGCCGCTTCTATCGCCACCCAGTCGAACTGATCCAGTAACTCCAGTGGGGCGTCATTCCCGTAGTAGAAGGCTACGCTGGGCGAAGAGGCGCCGTCCGGAATGACCGCACGCGCGGTGTCAGGAAGCGCTGCCAGCGCTATCGCGATGAAGAGTAGCCCAACGATGTTGCGCATCTTTTCTACCTCGCACGCGGTGCCGTGCTTCTCTCAACCATGAGACGTCGTCGTGATGGCATCGGCCGGCTGCTGCTGAATCGTGCTGGACACCAGGGCGTGGAGCCCGTCTTCCAGCGACCACTCCGCCTGTATGCCGAGCCACTGCTCGAGGCGCTGGGCATGCCCGCACGAATCCCGAATGTCGTCTTGCCTGGCCGGCGAAAACTGAAGGGTGGGGGGGTGATGGGTCAGCGAGCCGAGAGTCTCCAGCAAGCCCAACAGGTTGGTGCGCTGCCCCGTGGCCACGTTACAGACGCCCTGGTATCCGGTTTCCAGGGCCGACACGTTGGCCCGCGCGACATCTCGAACGTAGATGAAATCGCGAGTCTGGAGGCCATCGCCGAAGATCCGAGGGGACTGTCCGAGCAGGAGCGTGTCGAGGAAGCGTGCAATGACACCCGCATAGGGCGATTGCGGGTCCTGACGAGGGCCGTAGACATTGAAGTAGCGCAGCCCCAGGCTCGACAGACCCTGAGAGGTGTGCAGCAACTCTGCGTAACGTTCATCCGCCCACTTTTCCAGCCCGTAGGGCGAGATCGGAGATGGAGTGAGTGTCTCGCGTATTGGCAAATATCGGGGGATGCCGTAAACGGCCGCAGACGAGGCATAGACGATGCGCTCGACGCCAGCCGACGCTGCGGCGTGAAACACATTGAGCGTACCGAGGATATTGTGGCTGGCCGAGGCGGCCGGGTCCTCGACGGAGCGTACGACCGACACCTGAGCCGCCAGGTGGAGGCAGAGGCTGACGTCACGCATGGCCTGTGCCACGCTCGATGCATCGCGAATGTCGCCTTTGACGAACTCCAGACGCCTGTTCTGCAGAGGCAGGTTGGAGAGATTGCCGCTGGAAAGGTTGTCCAGCACGCGCACTCGATACCCCCTTGCCAGCAGTAACTCGACGCTGTGGGAGCCGATGAAACCGGCACCGCCGGTGACCAGTACCCGATGGGCGAACTGCGTCATGTTCCCTTACCCCCCCGTGTTGTCATGGCGTACGGCTTCTTCTGGCCGCTGCCATCTCCGTAACTGGAAGGTTACTCAGTTACAGAAATTAACCTATTGGGTGCAGGATAAGAGGGCGGGCCTACCGCTACCGCCTGTAATGGCTAATTATGCTGTGGTGGTTTTTCTCGTGGGGGAGTATGAGAGATGGGGCAGGGCCGGGCGATATCCGGCCCTGTGCAAGGAGACGTCAGGCCGGCGTCAGGCGCTGGACGCCCTGGTCGGTGCCCAGCAGCAGCACGTCGGCGCCGCGGGCGGCGAACAGCCCGTTGGTGACCACGCCGACGATGGCGTTGAGTGTCGCCTCCATGGCCACCGGGTCGTCGATCATGAACTCGTAGCAGTCGAGGATCTGGTTGCCGTTGTCGGTGACCACGCCCTCGCGGTAGACCGGGTCGGCGCCCAGCTTGACCAGCTCCCGCGCTACGTAGGAGCGGGCCATGGGAATCACCTCCACCGGCAGCGGGAAGTCGCCCAGGCGCTTCACCTTCTTGGAGCCGTCGGCGATGCACACGAAGCGCTGGGCGCAGGCGGCGACGATCTTCTCCCGGGTCAGGGCCGCACCGCCGCCCTTGATCATCTGAAGGTGAGCGTTCACTTCGTCCGCGCCATCGACATAGACGGGCACGGTGCCGACCTCGTTGAGCTCGAAGACATCGATGCCGTGGCTGCGCAGGCGCTCGGCGCTGGCCTCGGAGCTGGCCACGGCGCCACGGAAGTCGCTGCTCAGCGCGGCCAGCTGGTCGATGAAGCGATTGGCGGTGGAGCCGGTACCGACGCCGATCACCACGTCGCGCCCGAGCAGCGGGCGGATCTCGTCGATGGCGGCAGCGGCCACGGCGTCCTTGAGTTCGTCCTGGGTCATGGAGTGCTCGTCTGGCTGGAGGGTGGAAATGCCGCGCCATTATAGGCCATGGCGCCTCGCCGTGCTGGACGCCGTGCCGGCGCGAATGCTACCAATAGAGGTTCCCTCCGCGCCGCGTCACGCGGCCCCTCGCGCTACTATCGGAATGTCAGGATGCTCGAAGATACCGTCAAGAAGATTCTCCAGGCCCGGGTCTATGAGGCCGCCCGGGAAACGCCGATCTCGTCGGCGCCGTTTCTCTCCAAGCGGTTCGACAACCAGATTCTGATCAAGCGCGAAGATCTCCAGCCGGTCTACTCCTTCAAGATTCGCGGCGCCTACAACAAGATGGCGCAGCTCAGCGACGAGCAGAAGGCCAAGGGCGTGATCGCCGCCTCGGCGGGCAATCATGCCCAGGGGCTGGCCATGGCCGCCAGGCAGATGGGCGTCAAGGCGGTGATCGTGATGCCGCGCATCACCCCGGAGATCAAGGTCGCCGCGGTGCGTGCCCGGGGCGCCAGGGTGGTGCTCAAGGGCGATGCCTTCGGCGAGGCCGCGGCCCACGCCCAGGAACTGATCGAGGAGCACGGCTACACCTACATCCCGCCGTTCGACGACATCGACGTGATCGCCGGCCAGGGCACCGTGGCGGTGGAGATCCTGCGCCAGAACCCCGGCCGGCTGGACGCCATCTTCGTGCCGGTGGGCGGCGGCGGGCTGATCGCCGGCGTGGCCGCCTACGTGAAGTACCTGCGCCCGGAGATCAAGGTGATCGGCGTGGAGTCCGAGGACAGCGCCAGCCTCAAGGCCGCCCTGGACCGCGGCGAGCGCGTGGTGCTGGACCAGGTCGGCGTGTTCGCCGAGGGCGTGGCCGTGGCTCAGGTCGGCGAGGCGCCCTTCGCGGTGATGCGCGACCTGGTGGACGACGTCATCACCGTCAACACCGACGAGATGTGCGCCGCGGTGAAGGACATCTTCGAGGACACCCGCGCGGTCTCCGAGACCTCCGGCGCCCTGTCGCTGGCGGGTCTCAAGAAGTACATCCAGCAGACCGGCGCCAGCGGCGAGACCCTGGTGTGCATCAACTCCGGCGCCAACACCAACTTCGATCGCCTGCAGCACATCGCCGAGCGCACCGAGCTGGGCGAGCAGCGCGAGGCGATCCTGGCGGTGACCATCCCCGAGCGGCCGGGCAGCTTCAAGAAGTTCTGCCGCACCATCGGCAAGCGCATGGTCACCGAGTTCAGCTATCGCTATGCCGATCCCGAGCAGGCGCACATCTTCGTCGGCGTGCAGGTCAAGCCGGGCGGCGAGGATCGCCAGGCGGTGATCGACAAGCTGCGCGAGGCTGGCTATCCGGTGGAGGACCTCACCGACAACGAGCTGGCCAAGCTGCACCTGCGCCATCTCGGCGGCGGTCGCCCCCAGGAGCGCTTCGACGAGGAGGTCTATCGCTTCGAGTTTCCGGAGCGTCCCGGCGCGCTGATGAACTTCCTCACCCACCTGCCCCACGACTGGAACATCTCGCTGTTTCACTACCGCAATCACGGCGCCGCCTACGGCCGGGTGCTGGTCGGCATGCAGCTGCCGGAGGACGATCGCGGGCACGTCGAGGAGCACTTCGACGAGATCGGCTATCGCTACTGGAAGGAGTCGGACAACCCCGCCTATCGCCTGTTCATGGCGTGACGCTCCCGGGCGGCGTGAGTAAGCGGTTGCTTGCGCGCTGCGCTCGGCCATGACAGCGTCGTTTGCGCTCATTCCCGAGCATGACGGTTGTCATGCTCGGGCGCTTCGGCTAGGCTGTGGCCCCGCTCGAGGCGGCCCCGACGGGCCTCCGGCCTTGCTCTCGCGGCCGGGTGGCCGGAAACCGTGAACAAACGGTGTTCGAGGGGGGCAAATGCGCCTTTCGCGGCGGTCTCGACGCCGTATAGTCGAAAGCAGTCAACGCCAGCCGATGCCCGGAACGTCATCCGGACACGGCGCCGTCACATCGAAGGGAGTCGACGATGAAGCGCAAGCCCGACCTGGTCATGATCCTGGTGCTGATCTTCGGTATCGGTGTCGTGGCGACCGGCTACGCCCAGGCGCTGGTCGGCCAGTAAGCGCCAGCGGTCAGGACGATTCCCGAAAAAAAGCGGTCGATGCTCAGGTATCGGCCGCTTTTTTTCATGCCGGAATGGCCCGCGAGGCCATCAGGGGCGCACGACGCGCCGGTCGCTGACGATGGCATCCAGCGGCACGTCCCAGGGCGCCACCGGCAGGCGCTCGACGCGCTGGCAGTCGTGGGCCAGGCCGATCAGGCGCGGCCGCGGCCCGCGGCCGCGGGTGAAGGCCAGGGTGCGGTCGTAGAAGCCGCCCCCCATGCCGATGCGCTGCCCGTCGTCGTCGAAGCCCACCAGCGGCATCAGGATCAGGTCCAGCGCCCAGGCCGGCGTGCGGCGGGCGCGATGGGCACCGTGACGGGTGCAGGGTTCGGGGATGCCGAAGCGGTTGGTCACCATCGGCGTGCCGGCGTGGTAGTGCACGAACCACAGGGCGTTATGCGAAAGCGGACGCAGCACGGGCAGATGGACGCGGACGCCGCGGCCGTTCAGCCAGGGCACCAGGCGGGTCGGGTCGATCTCGCCGTCGTTGGGCAGGTAGAGGGCCACGCGCCTTGCGCGCTGCACTTCGGGAAGGCGCCGCAGCTGGTGGCATAGCCGCCGGGCGGCCTGAGATTGCTCTTGCGCGCTCAGCCGGCGACGGCGACGTCGGAGGTCACGACGCAGGGCGCGTCGCTCGTCGTCACGCACGGTGCAGGCGGCGGTGTCTTGCAGATCGGTCATGCAGAAAGGAGTTCCCCAGAGTGCCGCTGTCATTCTGGCCCTTGAACCCTGTGGTTCAAGGTGGGTGGCCGCAGCCGGACCGTCAGGCTTTCCGTCGCACGGACATGCACACGGGTCCGGACTAGCTGTTGGCCCCCTGGGTACTGCGCATAGGCTCGAGGGACTTAACGACTGGCGAACACCCCAGGGAACGCCTCTATCCTAGCAGAGCGAGGCCTGCGTCCAAAGCGAAGAATCCTCTAGCGCGAGGGCGCGTCGGCCAGCGCCTTCTCCAGGCGCGCGCTGAGCTCGCCGAGGCTCTTCTCGCCGGCGCGGCGCTCCTCGAGGGTCTCGAGCAGCTCGTGGGTGATGTTCAGGGCCGCCATGATGGCGACCTTCTCCCGGTCGACCACCTTGCCCTGGGCGTGGATGCCCTGCATGGCGCGGTCCAGGTAGCGGGCAGCGCGCTCCAGCTTGTCCTGCTCGTCCGGCGGACAGGCGATGACGTACTGGCGCTCCAGCAGGGTGATCTCGGTGGTGGGCCGCGAGGCGTCGGTCATGGGGGGCTCCGGCGGGCCCGGAGGAGCACGCGGGGTGCGGCGCCATGGGGGCCCGATGCGTTAACATCGTGGGGTATACGTACGTCAAGTCACTATAAGAGAGCCGTTTGCGGCCGGTCAACGCGCCGCGCGGCCCTCGCACCGGATGGTCCCATGTCTCTGATCAACGAACGCCAGGATTTCTCCGACATCGCCGACACCTTCCTGCTGCACGGCAGCATGCAGTCGCCGGCCTTCCTCGACGGCCGCCTGTGCGCCTCGCTGGCGCTGCACGACCTCAGCGCCGAGGGCTGGCTGGAAGTCGTGTGCCAGAACCTGGGCGTCGAGCAGCCCCGCGACGAGCCCTCCGCCGAGCGCCTGCTGGGCTGGCGCCGCCAGACCGTCGAGGCGCTCTCGGCCAGCGAGATGAACTACGAGCCGCTGCTGCCCGACGACCTGTTCTCCCTCGGCGAGCGCGCCCAGGGCCTGAAGGACTGGACCCTGGGCTTCCTCGAGGTGATCGAGGATGCCGGCGATGCGCCGCGCAAGGCATGGTCCGAGCCGCTGCGCGAGGCGGTCGACGACCTCAAGGGCCTGGCCGCCATCGACACCGACCTCGATGACGACCCGGAGAACGAGAACGACCTCTTCGCCCTCACCGAGCACGCCCGCATGGCCGCCATGATGCTCTACACCGAGCAGCATCCCGGCCAGCCGCAGGTCGAGAAGGTCGACGACCCCGAGTCCTACACCAAGCACTGAGACGGCCCGGGCCGCCGGCCCGGTACCGCGCGATGCCCGCCCCGCCGCCCGGCGGGGCTCCCGCCTGCCCCAGGAGCTGCCATGCCGCCCGAGATCCTGCCTCGCCCCGCCGCCATCGGCCTCGATGAATTCCGCGAACGTCGCCGCCGCCTGATGGCCACGCTGCCCGACGATGCCGCCGTGCTGCTGCCCGGCGCCGCGCTGGTCACCCGCTCCGGTGACAGCGAATACGCCTTCCGTCAGGACAGCGACTTCCACTATCTCACCGGCTTCCCCGAGCCCGATGCCCTGCTGCTGCTGCTGCCCGGCCGGGAGGACGGCGAGAGCGTGCTGTTCTGCCAGGATCGCGATCCCGAGATGGAGGCCTGGACCGGGCGCCGGCTGGGCGCGGAAGGGGCCGAGCGCGTGCATGGCCTCGACCAGGCCTTCGGCAACGCCGAGCGCGACGAGGCCCTCGCCGCGCTGCTCGACGGCCGCACCGCCCTCTATCTGCCGCTGGACGACAGCGAGGCGCTGAACCTGGCCGAGTCGATCCGCGCCGAGCTGCAGGCCGGTGCCCGTCGCGGCGCGCGGCCGCCGCTTGCCTTCGCCGACGTGTCCGCGCGCCTGCACGAGCAGCGGCTGATCAAGAGTCCGGCGGAGCTGGCGCTGATGCGCCATGCCGGCGCGGTCAGCGCCAAGGCCCACCGCCGGGCGATGCGCGCCTGTGCCCCCGGGCTCGCCGAGTACCAGCTGCAGGCCGAGCTCGAGCATGAGTTCCGGTGGCAGGGCGGCAGCGGCCCGGCCTACGCCAGCATCGTCGCTGGCGGCGACAATGCCCGTGTGCTGCACTACATCGAGAACGCCGATGCGCTGCAGGACGGCGACCTGGTGCTGATCGACGCCGGCGCCGAGTTCGACCTCTATGCCGGCGACATCACCCGTACCTTCCCGGTCGGCGGCCGCTTCGGCGACGCGCAGCGCGCGCTCTACGAGGTGGTGCTCGGCGCCCAGCAGCGCGCCATCGAGGCGGTGCGCCCCGGCACCACCCTGGCCGCCATCCATCGCGGCGTGGTGCGCGACCTGACCCAGGGGCTGATCGAGCTCGGCCTGCTGCCGGACGAGCTGGACGCCTGCCTCGAGCAAGAGGCCTGGCGGCGCTTCTATCTCCACGCCACCTCCCACTGGCTGGGCCTCGACGTCCACGACGTCGGCCAGTACCGCCAGGACGGCGAACCGCGTCCGCTGGTGCCGGGCATGGTGCTGACCATCGAGCCGGGGCTCTACGTGCCCGAGGACGACGACATACCCGTCGCCTATCGCGGCATCGGCATCCGCATCGAGGACGACGTGGCGGTGACCGAGGCGGGTCACGAGGTATTGACCGCCGACGTGCCCAAGCGGGTGGCCGATATCGAGGCGCTGATGGTCAAGGAATAACCGTTAGCAAGCGATAAAGCATTACCGTTACGTAACGTACATTATGAAAAATGGGCCGTGAATCGGCGCCCCGGCGCCGAGGCATGAGCGCCGGATGACGAGGGCCGTGATGACAGTCGTGATGAATGAGAGGAGCCGGCCATGAGCGATCTGGGCGGGGGCGAGGCCCCGCGGCACGTGGATATCGCCATCGTCGGCGGAGGACTGGTGGGCGCCAGCCTGGGCTGTGCCCTGGCGCCGCTGATCGAGCGGCTGGGGCTGACGGTGGCCGTGATCGAGCCCGCGCCCATGGCGGCGGATCTCGACGCGCCCTGGCAGCCGAGCTTCGATGCCCGGGCCAGCGCCATCGCCCAGGGCTCGGTGGCGCACTTCCGCACCCTGGGGCTGTGGGACGGCCTGGCCGAACAGGCCTCGCCGATCCGCCGCATCCATGTCAGCGAGCAGGGGCGCCTGGGCGCGACCCGGCTGAACGCCGAGGAGCTCGGCGGCGAGGCCCTGGGCCAGGTGATTCCCAACGCCTGGCTGGGGCGCGTGCTGCATCGCCGCCTGGCCGAGCTGCCGCTGGACTGGCACTGCCCGGCCAGGGTCGAGGAGATCCGGCCCGTGGCCGGCGGCCACCGGCTGACGCTCTCCGACGGCGCCTGCCTGGAGGCGGGGCTGACGGTGCTGGCCGACGGCGGACGCTCGGGGCTCAAGGAGCGCCTCGGCATCGAGAGCCGCGCGCGGCCCTACGATCAGGTCGCGCTGATCGCCGGCGTCGAGCTCGACCGGCCCCACGACGGCTGGGCCTACGAGCGCTTCACCGGCGACGGCCCGATCGCCCTGCTGCCGCTCAAGGGCCAGGCCATGGAGCTGGTCTGGACCCATGAGACGGGCCAGGAGAAGGGCCGCCTGGCGCTCTCCGACGGCGACTTCCTGGCCCAGCTGCAGCGCGCCTTCGGCGACCGCGCCGGGCGCTTCCGCCGGGTCGGCAAGCGCCACGCCTATCCGCTGTCGCTGGTCACGGCCCGGGAGACCACCCGGCCGGGGCTGGCGGTGATGGGCAACGCGGCCCACTCGCTGCACCCGGTGGCCGGCCAGGGCTTCAACCTGGCGCTGCGCGGGGTGATGGACCTGGTGGCCGCCATCGAGGCCGGCGCCGCGCGCGGCGAACCCGCCGGCAGCGCCGAGACCCTCGCCGACTTCGAGGCCCGCCGCGGCGGCGACCGCCACGACGTGATCCGCTTCAGCGACGGCCTGATCCGGCTGTTCGGCCTCGACAGCCCCCTGCTCTCCCATGCCCGGGCCGCCGGCCTGATCGGGCTCAACCTGCTGGGCCCGCTGCGCCGGACCCTGGCCCGCCGGGCCATGGGTGTTGAGCGATGACGACGGTTCCCAAGAAGGAGGACGACGGCGTGAATGACGAGACGAGCGGCATGCGCCGCGACGCGACGCCGGCCGGCGAGGCGATCATCGTCGGCGGCGGCATGGTCGGGGCGACCCTGGCCTGCCTGCTGGGTGAGGCCGGCGTGGCGGTGACGCTGGTGGACGCGCGCCCGGCGCCGCTGGACGCCGAGGCCGTGGGCCGCGGCCGCCCGGAGCGACGGGTCAGCGCCCTGACGCCGGTCTCCCAGCGCCTGCTCGAGGGGCTGGGCGCCTGGACATGGATGCAGGGCCGGCGCGTGACCCCCTATCGCGGCATGCGCGTGTGGGACGCCGAGGGCACCGGCGAGGTGGCGTTCTCCGCCGAGGAGGCCGGCCTGCCGGTGCTCGGCCATATCGTCGAGAACGACGTGGTGGTGGCGGCGCTGGAATCGCGGCTGGCCGGCCTGCCCACGGTGACGCGGCGCTTCGGGGCCAGGGTCACGGGCCTCGAGCACGGGCCGGGGGGGCGCGAGCTGGTGCTGGACGGCGGCGAACGCCTCGGCGCCCCGCTGGTGGTGGCCGCCGACGGTGCCCGTTCGCCGCTGCGCGAGCTGGCCGGCATCGGCGTGACGGCCAGCGAGACCGGTCATTCGGCGATGGTGACCACGGTGCATACCGCCGAGCCCCACGGCGGCGTGGCGCGTCAGGCCTTCCTGGCCGACGGCCCGGTGGCCTTCCTGCCGCTGACGGTGGAGGGCGACGAGCATTACTGCTCGATCGTCTGGTCGACCACGCCGGAGCACGCCGAACGGCTCTGCGGCCTCTCTCCCGCGGCCCTCGGCCAGGCGCTGACCACGGCCTTCGACGGTCGACTGGGCGAGGTGGAGCCGGTCGACGGTGCCCTGGCGGTGCCGCTGACCCAGCGCCACGCCGAGCGCTACGTGCTGCCGGGGCTGGCGCTGGTGGGCGACGCCGCCCACAGCATCCATCCGCTGGCCGGGCAGGGCGTGAACCTGGGGCTGATGGATGCCGCGGTGCTGGCCGAGGAGCTGCTGACGGCGCGCCGGCGCGGCGTGGGGCTGGGCAGCGAGGCGTGGCTGTCGCGCTATGCGCGGCGCCGCCGCGGCGACAACGCCGCCATGCTGAAGATGATGGACGGCTTCCGGCTGCTGTTCGGGGCCCGCCATCCGGCGCTGACCCTGGTCCGCAACCTGGGCATGTCCGGGGTCGACCGGCTGTCGCCGCTCAAGCGGCTGCTGATGCAGCAGGCGGCGGGGCGCCGGGGCCGGCTGCCTGGCTCTTGTAAATGAGGGCCTTCGCCCTCCGCTGAAGGCTCCTGTCAATGAGGGCTCTTTTCAGGCGCTGAAGGCTCTCGCCCCCCGCTGAAGGCGCCTGCCAACAAGGGCTCTTTTCAGGCGCTGAGGGCTCTCGCCTTCCGTCGAGGGCGCTTGTCTGATGCCGAGGGCGCTACGCCGGTCGTTGGGAGCCCTCGGCGCCTGCCGGCTTGGCGCTAGCCGTCGTTGCCTCGGCCGACGGCGGCGGCACCGCGCTCGCCGAGCACGTTGAGCGCCTTGAGCAGGTTGAGCGCCTCGCCGAGCTGATAGTCGTCGCGCAGCCGTTCGCTCATCTCGCCGCGGGCGTCGTCCTCGCCGTTGCCGGCCAGGTGGCCCTCCAGGTCGGCCTCGCGTACCCGCATGCCGGTATTCTCGGCGACCTCGAGGCGGCCGCGCACCACCTGCACGTCGGGCTCGATGCCCAGCGCCTGGATGGAGCGCCCGCTGGGGGTGAAGTAGCGGGCGGTGGTCAGCTTCAGCGCCTCGTCGTCGCCCAGCGGCATGATCTGCTGCACCGAGCCCTTGCCGAAGCTCTCGGTGCCCATCACCACGCCGCGGCGCTGGTCCTGCAGGGCGCCGGCGACGATCTCCGCCGCCGAGGCGCTGCCGCCGTTGATCAGGATGACCAGCGGCACGTCCGGCGCGGCGGTGTCGCGGTGGGCGGAGAAGCGCATGGCGCTGTCCGGCAGTCGGCCCTCGGTGTAGACGACCAGGCCGCTCTCGAGGAAGGCGTCGGCCACGTCGACCGCGGCCTGCAGCACGCCGCCGGGGTTGTTGCGCAGATCGAGCACCAGGCCCTGCAGCGGACCCTCGTCGCGCAGCGTGTCCAGGGCATCGACGACCTGCTCGCCGGTGCGGGTCTGGAACTGGCTGACGCGCAGGTAGCCGTAGCCCGGGGCCAGCAGCTCCTGCTTGACGCTCTCGGTGCGGATCACCTCGCGCTCGATGTTCATCTCGCGGGGCGCATTCTCGCCCTCGCGCATGATGGTCAGGCGGATGTCGGTGCCGGGCTCGCCGCGCATCAGGTCGACGGCCTCCTGCAGCGACATGCCCTCGGTGGGCGTGTCGTCGATGCGCAGGATGACATCCTGGGCCTGCAGGCCGGCGCGGGAGGCCGGGGTGTCGTCGATGGGGGTGATCACGGTGAGCTGGCCATCGCGCTTGCCGACCTCGATGCCCACGCCGCCGAACTCGCCCTGGGTGGACTCCTGCAGGCTCTGATAGGCCTCGGCGTCCAGGTAGGTGGAGTGCGGGTCGAGCTCGCTGAGCATGCCGCGCATGGCGTTGCGCATCAGGGTGGCGTCGTCGACCTCCTCGACGTAGGCCCGCTTGATGCGCTCGAACACCTCGGCGAAGGCCTGGATCTCGGCCACCGGCAGCTCGTCGCCGGCCGGCTCGGCGTCGGAGGCGGCCTGCAGGGGCAGCGGCAGGGTCAGCAGGGCGACCGGCAGCAGGGCCGCCTTCAGGCGCCGCAGCGGGGCGTTCGTCGGGAACATGCACTCTCTCGCGGTGTGTCGCAGTTGGGTTTCCAGCATAGCGTGGCGGCGGACGCGATTGGAATAGCGTGGCGGCGGACGCTCATGAATGGCGTGGTAGTGGACGCTGTCGGAAGAGTGGAGGCTCTCGCAGGAGATCCCGGCAGTACTCCGCAGAGGAGCTCCTGCGCCATGGACGGCGCCGGGAGCTACAAGGAGGTATTCATGCGTCTCCTCGAGGGGTGCTGCCGGGGTGCCATTGCCCCAGTATGAACTCTAGCGCCGGGCGATCCAGCGATTGGGATCGATGGGCTCGCCGTTGCGGCGCACCTCGAAGTAGAGCCCGGCGGACGACTGGCCGCCGCTGGCGCCCACCGCGCCCAGGGTCTCGCCGGCGCTGACCGCCTCGCCGACCCCGACCGTGAAGCGCTGCAGGTGGGCGTGGAGGGTCATCACGCCGTCGCCGTGATCGAGGATCAGCAGGTTGCCGAAGCCGCGCATCCAGTCGGCGAACACCACCCGGCCGGCGTGGACCGCCTCGACCGGCGTGCCCTCGCGGGCGCGGATCACCAGGCCGTTGCGGTGCACGCCGTCGCCGCGGCCGAACGACGAGGTCACGCCGCCCTGCACCGGCCACGGCAGGTCGCCCTGGGTGGCGGCGATGTTGGTGGAGGGCGGCGGCTGCTGCATGCGTGCCAGGCGCTCCTGCACCTGGCGCAGCACCCGCTCGGCGTGGGCGCGATCCTGGTCGAGTTCGGTCAGCCGCGCCTGCTCGCTGGCGAAGCGGTCGTCGAGCCTCGCTACCAGGGCCTCGCGCTCGTCGACCCGGCGGGCGAGCTCGGCGCCCTGTTGCTGCAGGGTCTCGGACAGCTGCGCCAGGCGTTCGCCGCGCTCATCGAGGGCGCGGCGATTGTCGGCCAGCGCCGCGTCGAGCCGCTCGAGCTCGTCGAGCCGCTGCCGGCGGGCCTCGGCGAGGCGGTTGAGGTAGGCCTGCAGGCGATCCAGGCGGGCCGGGTCGTCCTGATTGAGCAGCAGCTTGAGCTGCGGCGTCGGCCCCAGTCGGTAGAGGGCGTCGAGCTGCTCCTCGATCGCCGCCAGCTGGGCCCGGCGTTCGTCCTCGAGGGCCTGGCGCCGGTCCTCGAGCGCCGCGACCTCGTCACGCAGGTCGCGCTTCTCGGCCTGGAGCGCGTCCAGTCGGGCATGGGTCTCGGCCAGGGCGGTCTCGACCTCGCGCAGGTCCTCGTTGGCGTCGTCCCGCGCGTCGCGGGTGGCGGAGAGGTCCTGGGTGGCCGCCTGGATGCGCTCGCCGATGGCATCGAGGCGCTCTCGCGCCTCGCGTTCGTCCACCGCCGCCGCCTGGGTGGCCCCCAGGGCGGCGCTCAGCGCGGCGGCCATCACGAGGCCCGGCAGCCATCGCCGCCGGGCCGGGCAGCGCCCTCGACTCACGCCTCGATCAGCACGCGGCCGGTCATTTCCTCGGGCACCGGCTGGTCCATCAGCGTCAGCAGGGTCGGGGCGAGGTCGCACAGCCGGCCGTCCTGGGCCAGGCTCAGCGGACGCGGGCCGACGTAGATCAGCGGCACGTCGAAGGTGGTGTGAGCGGTCTGGGCGACACCGGTCTCGGGGTGGACCATCTGTTCGGCGTTGCCGTGGTCGGCGGTGATCAGGCAGGCGCCGCCGACCTTCTCGAGCGCCTCGACCACGCGGCCGACGCAGGCATCGACGGCCTCCACGGCCTTGACCGCGGCATCGAAGTCGCCGGTGTGGCCGACCATGTCGCCGTTGGCGTAGTTGCACACGATCAGGTCGTGGGCGCCGGACTCGATGGCCTCGACCAGGCGGTCGGTGACCTCTACGGCGCTCATCTCTGGCTTCTCGTCGTAGGTCTTCACGTCCTGGGGCGAGGGCACCAGCACGCGGGTCTCGCCCTCGTACTCGGCCTCACGGCCGCCGGAGAAGAAGAAGGTGACGTGGGCGTACTTCTCGGTCTCGGCGATGCGCAGCTGGGTCAGGCCGCGCTTCTCCATCACCTCGCCCAGGGTGTTGTGCAGCTCTTCCGGCGGGAAGGCGGCCGGGGCCGGGATGTCGGCGGCGTACTGGGTCATGGTCACCAGGCTGCCGCCGGCCAGCCGCGGACGGGCCTGGCGCTCGAAGCCGGCGAAGTCGTCCTCGACGAAGGCGCGGGTCAGCTCGCGGGCGCGGTCGGCACGGAAGTTCATGAAGAAGGCGGCGTCGCCGTCCTCCATGCGCACCGGGGCGTCGCCGCTGAGGATGGCGGTGGCGGTGACGAATTCGTCGGTCTCGCCGCGGTCGTAGGCCGCGTCCAGGCCGGCCTCGGCGCTCTGGGCGACGTGCTCGGCGCTGCCCTCGGTGGCCAGGCGGTAGGCCTGCTCGACGCGGTCCCAGCGGTTGTCGCGGTCCATGGCGAAGTAGCGGCCGACCAGCGAGGCCACGCAGCCGTTGTCGGCGCCGACCAGCTCGGCCAGCCTGGCGTTGACGCGCTCGATGGAGGCGCGGGCGCTCTTGGGCGCGGTGTCGCGGCCGTCGAGGAAGGCATGGACGTAGATGCGCGTGGCGCCGCGCTGCGCGGCCAGCTCGGCCATGGCGAGGATGTGGTCCTCGTGGCTGTGCACGCCGCCCGGCGACAGCAGGCCCAGCAGATGCACGGCGCGGCCGGCCTCGGCGGCGGCGTCCAGCGGGCCGGTGAGGATGGCGTTGTCGGCCAGTGCGCCTTCCTCGACGGCCTTGGTGATGCGAGTGAAGTCCTGGTAGACGATGCGTCCGGCGCCGAGGTTCATGTGGCCGACTTCCGAATTGCCCATCTGGCCGTCCGGCAGCCCCACGTAGCGACCGTCGGTGTGAACCAGGGCATGGGCGCGGGTCTCCCACAGCCGGTCCATCACCGGGGTGTTGGCGGCCAGGATGGCGTTGTCGGTGGGGTCCGGGTTGTACCCGTAGCCATCGAGGATGATCAGGGCCACCGGGCGGGGAGTCGGGGTCGATGAGTCGGTCATGCGTCGAAGCCTCTTGGTTGGGTCGTTGCCGCCCTGGCCCTGTGGCCTCGGGCGGGGTCGCGACTTGCCTCTGCTTGCGGCATCATATCGCACGGTCCCGCCGGGCGTCATATCGCACGCCCCCCGGTGGTCCCACGGCTTCATGTATACTGGCGCCTCCGGCCCGGCCGGTTTTCGTTCACCGCGTACCCGAAGAAGAGTCTTTCCGAATCATGATCGATCAGCTGTTCGAATTCGTGCAGAACCACCCGCTACTGGTCGCCGCCTTCGCGCTGGTGCTGGTCGCCTGGATCGCCTACGAGATCCGCAGCGGCGGGGCCAACGGCGTGACCACCAGCGAGGCCACTCAGCTGGTCAATCGCGAGGACGCTGTGGTGCTCGACATCCGCGACAAAAACGACTTCAAGGCGGGCCATATCGCCGGCGCCCGCAACATCCCGCAGAGCGGCCTCGACGGTCGCCTGGGCGAGCTCGAGAAGTACAAGAGCAAGCCGATCATCGTGGCCTGCAAGCATGGCCAGACCGCCGGCGTGGCGATGGCCAAGCTGACCAAGGCCGGCTTCGAGCGCGTCTACAAGCTCAAGGGCGGCATGACCCAGTGGCAGACCGACGGCCTGCCGCTGGTCAAGAAGTGATCGCGCCCTCCTAACATTCCAACGACCAAAGGATTGCTTTCCATGGCGGAAGACAACAACCCGAACGGCGGCGCCAACGGCGAGGCAGCCGGCCAGCAGGACAAGCCCCAGGTGCAGTTCGCCCTGCAGCGTATCTACGTCAAGGACATCTCCTTCGAGGCGCCGAACTCCCCGGCGGTGTTCCAGCAGCCGTTCAAGCCGAAGGTCGGCCTGGACCTGAACACCACCCACCAGAAGGTCGGCGAGGACCTCTACGAGGTGGTGATCAAGGTCACCGCCCAGGTCACCCACAGCGAGGAAGGCACCACCTCCTTCCTGGCCGAGATCGAGCAGGCCGGCCTGTTCCGCATCGGCGGCATCGAGGGTTCCCAGCTCGAGCACACCCTGGGCGCCTTCTGCCCGAACATGCTGTTCCCCTACGCGCGTGAGTGCATCGACAACCTGGTCAACCGCGGCGGCTTCCCGCCGCTGATGCTCTCGCCGGTCAACTTCGAGGCGATCTACGCCCAGAAGAAGCAGCGCGAGGCCCAGCAGCAGCAGCAAGGCGAGCAGGCCACGCAGTAAGCGGCCGTCGCCGGCAGCATCGCGCCGGGGCAGAGCGGCGCGAGGGCATCTCCCTCGCGCAGGCCTGCTCCGGCGCTTATCGTTTCGACCGTCCTCAGGAGAGTGTCTTCCCCATGGCGATCAAGGCCCCCCGTATCCATGTCGATGCCGCGCTGGCCGTCGGCGCCGACGTCGTCCTGCCGGAAGGTCCGGCCCGCCACGTGGCCCGGGTGCTGCGCCTCGGCGAGGGCGCCCCCCTGAGGCTGTTCGACGGCCACGGCAGCGAGGCCGAGGCGGTGCTGGTCGAGGCCGGACGCAAGCGCGTGGTGGCCCGCGTCGAGGCGCTCCATGAGGGTCGCGGAGAGTCGCCGCTGGCGGTGCACCTGGGCCAGGCGATCTCCAAGGGCGATCGCATGGACTACGCCATCCAGAAGGCCGTGGAGCTGGGCGTGGCCGAGATCACCCCGCTCTACACCGAGCACGGCGACGTGCGCCTCAAGGGCGAACGCGAGGTCAAGAAGCTCGCCCACTGGCAGGCCGTGGCCGCCAGCGCCTGCGAGCAGTGCGGCCGTGCCACCGTGCCGCCGGTGCATGCGCCGGTCGCGCTCGCCGAGTGGCTGGCCGGGCGCGACGAGGCGCTGCGCCTGGTGCTGCATCCCGGCACCCCGGGCGCGCTGGACCGCGAGGACGCCATCGCCAGCGCGGCGCTGCTGATCGGCCCCGAGGGTGGCCTCTCGGACGCCGAGATCGACGCCGCCACCGCCGCCGACTTCGCCGCCCTGACCCTGGGGCCACGCATCCTGCGCACCGAGACCGCCCCGGTGGTTGCCCTGACGCTGCTGCAGGACCGCTTCGGCGACGTCTGAGCCCCGTTCGCCCCAGTCCCTCGCGCCCGGCGCCTTTTCCCGCCGTCGGGCCGCGCCCATAATGACGGCACACTCGCAGTGGAATCCCGATCATGTCCGACTCCCGCCGATCCGCCCCACGCGCGGCCCATTCCCGCCGTGAGCCCATGCGCCGCACCCGTGAGCCGCGAGCCAGCGTCGGTGAGGTTGCCTACCTGCCGGTGGTGATGCTCAACGAGACCGGCGCCTTCCTCGACTGGGGCCACTCGCGGGACCTGCTGCTGCCCTTCGGCGAGCAGCGCTTCCGCCCCACGGTGGGGCGCCGGGTGCTGGTGATGATCCGCGAGGACGACCGCGGCCGGCCCTTCGCCACCCAGCGCCTCGACCGCTACCTCGACGACCATGCCGAGGGCCTGGCCGCCGGCAGCGCCGTGGCGCTGGTGATCGCCGACCAGACCGATCTCGGCTACAAGGCGGTGGTCGACGGCCGCTTCTGGGGCCTGCTCTATCACGACGACGTGACCCGGCCGCTGCGCCGCGGCCAGCGCCTGGAGGGCCACGTGAAGCGGGTCCGCGAGGACGGCCGCCTGGATCTGTCGCTGCTGCCGCCGGGCCCGGCGCGGCTCGACGTGGTCGGCGAGGCGGTGCTCAAGGCGCTGCGCGAGAGCGGCGGTTACCTGCCGCTGTCCGACGCCAGCCCCGCCGGCGAGATCAAGGCCCGGCTCGGGGTCAGCAAGAACGCCTTCAAGCAGGCCATCGGCCGGCTCTACAAGCAGCGCCGCATCACCATCGAGAGCGGCGGCATCCGCTTCGCGCCCGGCGGGGAGCAGGACTGAGCGCCTTGGAGTCCATGGCGGCCCTGCGGCATACTGCTCGCCATCATTCCCCGCCGGGATCGCCCGGCGCAGACGAGTAGACCGATGAGCCAACGCCCCCTCAAGGTCGGCGTGGTGATGGATCCCATCGCCGACCTCAGCTTCAAGAAGGACACCAGCCTGGCCATGCTGTGGGCCGCCCAGGACCGCGGCTGGTCGCTGCACTACATGGAGCAGGAAGACCTGTTCCTGCGCGATGGCCGGGCTCACGCCCGGATGTGCGACCTCGAGGTGTTCCGCGACGCCGAGCGCTGGTACACGCTGGGCGAGGCCGAGGCGCGCCCGCTGGCCGAGCTCGACGTGGTGCTGATGCGCAAGGACCCGCCGGTGGACGGCCACTTCCTCAACGCCGTGCACCTGCTGGGCTTCGCCGAGCGCGAGGGCGTGCTGGTGGTGAACCCCACCCGCGCGCTGCTGGAGTGCAACGAGAAGCTGTTCGCCCAGCAGTTCCCGCAGTGCTGCGCGCCAACCCTGGTGTCCTGCCGCGATGCCGAACTGCGCGCCTTCCACGCCGAGCACGGCGACGTCATCCTCAAGCCCCTCGACGGCATGGGCGGCAGCGGCATCTTCCACGTCCAGCCGGACGGCCGTAACCTGGGCGCGATCATCGAGACCCTCACCGAGGGCGGCCGGCGCCAGATCATGGCCCAGCGCTACCTGCCGGAGATCAAGAACGGCGACACCCGCATCCTGCTGGTCGACGGTGAGCCGGTCGAATACGGACTGGCGCGCATTCCCAGCGCCGGCGAGACCCGCGGCAACCTGGCCGCCGGCGGCCAGGGCGTCAGCCGCGAGCTGACCGACCGAGATCGCTGGCTGATCGGCCAGGTGCAGCCGATGATCCGCGAGAAGGGCCTGATGTTCGTCGGCCTCGACGTGATCGGCGACTACATCACCGAGATCAACGTCACGAGCCCCACCTGCGTGCGCGAGATCGACGACCAGCGCGGCACCGACATCGCCGGCCAGCTGATGGACGCCGTCGCCGACCGGCTCGCCGCGCGCCGGGGCTGACCCGGGAGACGCCGCCGTGGCCGCCCCCGTCAACGATCCGATCCGCTATGCGCCGGTGACGCGCGCCTACCGCTACTGGCTGGCCTGGGGCGTGTCGCTGCTGCTGCATCTGGCGGTCATCGGCGTGGTGGCCAGCCGCCAGTTCGCCCCGGCGCCGCCGGAGCGCACCAGCCTCGACGTGGTGCTGGTGACGCGCCCCGCCGAGGCGCCGGTGACGGCCGAGGCGCTGGCCGAGTCGGCCCAGCGCGCCGCCGGCGAGGCGGTGGAATCGCCGCCGGCGGAGTCACGCGCCACGCCCCGGGCCGAGGCGTCGGCGCCGCCGGCGGAGGTCGACCAGGCGGTAGACCCGGCCACGCCGGCGGAGCCCGAGGCCCAGGCATCTCCCGAACCCGAGGCGCGCCCGCTGCCGGAGGCGCCGGCCACCGCCGAGCGACCGCAGCAGACGGCCAGCCCCGAGCCGCGCNGAGAGCGCGCCCCGCTCGGCCGAGGCCACGGCCCCCGCGGCCGCCAGCGTGCCCGCGACCTCGGGGCGCGACCTGCTGGCCCAGGCCACCGCCAGCATCCGCGAGCAGGGGCTGTCCGCCGACTATGCCGGCGACGCCTCGGGGGCGGTGCGGCCGGCGGCCCAGCGGGCCGCCGAGGCCCGCTACATCGACGACTGGACGCGCCGGGTCGAGGACTACGGCAACCGCGTCCACCCGGCGCCGCGCGAGCTCGCCGGCCAGCTGCGCATCCGCGTGGTGATCGGCCGCGACGGTCAGGTCAGGCGGGCGGAAGTGATACAATCCTCGGGACATCCCGAACTCGATCGGGCGGCCCTGGACACCGTCCACGGCGCCGCGCCGTACCGCCCCTTCGATGCGGGCATGGGCGAGCTGGACAGCCTGTCCATCAGCCGCATCTGGCGGTTCGGCGAAGGCAACGATTACGGCGCGCGCTAGCTACCCGACGGCGGTGCGCGCAGACAAACGGCAGGCGCGCCCGATGCGCGCTGCCTTCCGCTGGGGAGCTCCATGCAAAGCTTGAAAAACCACTTCCTGATGGCGATGCCGCACCTGGAAGATCCCAATTTCGCCGGCACCCTCAGCTACCTCTGCGACCACGACGACAAGGGCACCATGGGCGTGATCGTCAATCACCCCATGGAGGAGCTGACCCTCGAGGCGCTGTTCGAGCAGCTCGAGCTGGAATGCAGCGCCAGTCCGCACCTTAGCGCCCCCGTCTACTACGGCGGCCCGGTGCACAAGGACCGCGGCTTCATCCTCCACGAGGGTGACAGCCAGCAGTGGGACTCCAGCCTGCAGGTGACCGACGACATCGCCCTGACCACCTCCATGGACGTGCTCGAGGCGCTGGCCGCCGGCCGCGGCCCGGAGAAGTTCCTGGTCTGCCTGGGCTGCGCCGGCTGGGAGTCCGGTCAGCTCGAGCAGGAGCTGATGGACAACACCTGGCTGACCGTGGAGGGCCGCGCCGACGTGCTCTTCGAGGTGCCGCCGGAGCAGCGCCTGGGCGCCAGCGCCAACCTGCTGGGCATCGATCTGAACCTGATGACCCGCGAAGCGGGCCACAGCTGACATGAACGGAACGGCCTGCGCTCGCCCAGGCGGTGTTGCCCGGAGACTCGCGATGCTCATTGAACCCCGCGTCAACTCCGCTGACTCGCCTCCGGGCGCCTGGCCTGGCCGTCGCTCGGCGCGTTCGTCGGTCGGGTGCCGCCTCGAGGAGCCTTGCCGATGAGTGCCAGTGGCCAGCGCCTGATCCTGGGCTTCGACTTCGGCACCCGCCGCATCGGCGTGGCGGTGGGCAACGAGCTCACCGCCAGCGCCCGGGCGCTGGAGCCGCTGCCGGCGCGCGACGGCATCCCCGACTGGGACCGGATCGCGCGGCTGGTGGACGAGTGGCGGCCCGACCTGTTCGTGGTCGGCCTGCCGCTCAACATGGACGGCAGCGAGAGCGTGATGAGCACCCGCGCGCGCAAGTTCGGCAAGCGCCTCTACGGCCGCTATGGCGTGCCCTGCGAGATGGCCGACGAGCGCGGCTCGACCCGCGAGGCCAAGAGCATCGCCCGGGAAGCCGGCCACCGCGGCAACTACCGCGAGGACAGCGTCGACGGCCTGGCCGCGGTGCTGATCCTCGAGGCCTGGCTGGCGCGGGCAGAGGGGCTGCCGCCGCGGCCCTGATCCTCTTCGCTCCCGCTCTCCTGACGGCAACGGGCCGGCATTCGCCGGCCCGTTACCGTTTCTGGCTGTCTGTCTCGTTCCTTCTTGCCCGTCAGAACTGGGCGTCGTCCACGCCGACGGTCTTCGGCACGAACCAGGGCACGTCGCGCAGGTCCTTCTCAATCTGGTCCTCGACCTGGAGCAGGGTGGCGAAGATCGCCATGCGCACCGGGATGCCGTTGTCGGTCTGGCGGAAGATCGCCAGGCGCGGATCGCCGTTGAGGTCCACGTCCAGGTCGTTGGCGTCCGGGCGGCTGTCGCGGGGCAGCGGGTGCATGACGATGGCGTGGTCGTTGACGCGCTGGTCCATGAACGCCTTGTCCACCCTGTACTCCCGCGACAGGCTGAAGCCCTCGCTCATCTCGGCGGTGAAGCGCTCCTTCTGGATGCGCGTGGTGTAGACCACGTCGACGTCGGAGAAGTCGCTGGCCAGGCTCTCGCGGGTCTCGACCCGATGGCCGCGGGAGGCGACCAGCTCGATCAGGTGCTGCGGCATCTCCAGGCCGGGGGGCGAGACCAGGGTCAGGCGCATCGGGTCGTGGAGCGACAGCAGCTTGATCAGCGAGTGCACGGTACGGCCGAACTTCAGGTCGCCAGTCAGCAGGATGTGGGCGCCGGTCAGGGCCTTGCCGCGCCGCGCGAATTCCTTCTCGATGGTGTAGAGGTCGAGCAGCGCCTGGCTGGGGTGCTCGCCGGGGCCGTCGCCGCCGTTGATCACCGGCACGTGGGTGGCCTGGGCGAACTCGGCCACCGCGCCCTGTTCCGGGTGGCGCATCACGATGGCGTCGCAGTAGCCGCTCATCACCCGGCTGGTGTCGTAGAGCGACTCGCCCTTGGCCATGGAGGAGAAGGTGAAGCCGGTGGTGTCGCAGACGCTGCCGCCGAGCCGGCAGAAGGCGGTGTGGAAGCTGACGCGGGTGCGGGTGCTGGCCTCGAAGAACAGGTTGCCGAGCACCGCGCCCTCCAGCACCCGGGTGACCTTGCGGCGTTGGGCGATCGGCTCCATGCGCGCCGCCACGCGCATCAGGTGATCGACGTCATCTCGTGACAGGGAATCGACGGAGAGCAGGTGAGAACTCATGCGCGGGCCTCGGCTGGCGGTGGGGGTCGCGCGCTAGTGTACTCCGCGTGGCGCCTGGCTTCAGCCCTCCCGCGCCAGGATGTCCTCGTCCGGCGCGGGCATCTGGGCGCACTCGTCGAAGACGCGCAGGGTGCAGTGCCGGCATACCTCCGGGTCCAGCGTCGGCACGATGGCGTCGAGCGCCTCCGCGGACGATTCGAAGAAGCGCTCCTCGCCCAGCCGGGCCAGGTCGCCGCGTCGGCGCAGCTCGTCGAGCACGGTGCCCTTGAGCGAACTGATCATCAGGTCGCCGCCCTGGTCGCGCAGCCGCTCGGCCTCCTGCAGCAGCAGCTCGACGCCGGCGGTGTCGATGAAATTGATGCCCTTGCCGATCAGTAGCACCCGGGTGCCGGGCGCGGCGCTGAACACCCGCAGGCGACGCTGCACGTGGTCGGTGGCGCCGAAGAACAGCGAGCCGTCGATGCGCAGCATCTTCAGTTGCGGGCACTGGGTGAGCTCGTAGCGGTGGACGTTGCGGATATGGCGGCGCGGATGATCCTGACGCGGCGCCACCTCCATCACCGTCGGCCGCGAGGTGCGCTTGAGGTAGAGCACCAGCGACAGCAGCACGCCGATGTAGATGGCGAACTCCAGCGCCACCAGCAGGGTGGCGGCGACGGTGGCCGCCAGCACCATCGCCTCGTGGCGGCTGGCGCGCACCAGCTGCACGATGTGCCGGGCGTCGATCAGGTTCCAGGCGATCAGCAGGATGCCGCCGGCCATGGCCGGCAGCGGCAGGTAGGCGGTGATGCCCGGGGCGAAGACCAGGATCAGCACCAGCAGCGCGGCGGCGAACACCGAGGCCAGCGGGGTGCGCGCACCGGCGTCGTAGTTGGCGCCGGAGCGGGTGAAGGAGCCGGAGCTGGCGTAGCAGGAGAAGAAGCCGCCGACGATGTTGGACAGCCCCTGGCCGATGAACTCCTGGTTGCCGTCGATCACCTGGCGCGAGCGCAGGGCGATGGCCCGGGCGATCGACACCGCCTCGATCAGCCCCAGCAGGGCGATGGCGAAGGCGCCGGAGGTCAGCACGCGCAGGCTGTCCGGCGACAGCTCGGGCAGCGTCAGCGGCGGCAGGGTGCCGGGCAGGGCGCCGACCAGCGCGACGCCGTGGGCCTCGCCGTCCAGCAGCCAGCAGGCCAGGCTGCCCGTGGCCAGGCCCAGCAGCAGGTGCGGGCTGCGGCGGTTGAGGCGCCGCGCGACTACCGAGGTGATCAGCGAGATCAGGGCGACGGCCAGCGCGTAGAGGTTGGTGTCCGGCAGCGCGCGGACGAGCCCGGCCAGTTCGACCAGGAAGCCCTGGCCGGGCACCTCGATGCCGAGCACGTGCTGCATCTGGCTGGTGGCGATCAGGATCGCCGCCCCGGTGGTGAAGCCGATCACCACCGTGTGCGAGATGAAGCTGACCAGGCTGCCGAGGCGCAACAGCCCCATGGCCAGCTGGATCACCCCGACCAGCAGCGTGACCGTGATCGCCGCGCCCAGGTACTCCGCCGGCGTCAGCGTGCCCAGGCCGCCGACCACGCTGGCCAGCACGATGGAGAGCGCCGCGGTGGGCCCCGAGATCATGTGCCAGGAGCTGCCGAACAGCGCGGCGACGGTGGCGGCGACGATGGCGGTATAGAGGCCGACCTCTGGCGGCAGGCCGGCGATGAAGGCGTAGGCGACGCCCTGGGGCAGCACCAGGATGGCGCCGGTGAGCCCGGCCATCAGGTCGGCGGAGAGCATCCTGCGATCGAGGTCCCGGCCCCAGCTCAGGAACGGCAGGTAACGCGAGAGTCGGGACGCCATGGGGGAACCTCGAATGTCGGATGGATGGGAGGCGCTAGCCTAGAAAAAAGCCGTTATCCTGAAAAACAAAATTTTTTGGCCTTCATGAACGGAAAAGCCGAAGGTGACCGCCCTGGATACTCAACTGCTGCAAACCTTCCTCGAGGTGAGCCGCCTGCGCAACTTCGGCCGCGCCGCCGAGAGCCTCAGCGTCTCGCCCTCCACGGTCAGCGCGCGCATCCGCCAGCTCGAGGAGCACATGGGCCTGGCGCTGTTCAGCCGCGGCCATCATCGCATCGGCCTGACCCCCGCCGGGGAGCGCATGGAGCGCCACGCGCGCTTCCTGCTCGACGCCTGGGAGCGGGCCTATGAGGACACCGCGCTCAGCGAGCGCCACCAGCGGCGGCTGGTGGTGGCCGGCGTCGCCAGCCTGTGGGATATCTTCCTCCAAGCGTGGCTCACCGACATCTATCGCGCCTACCCGGCGCTCGGCATCCGCGCCGAGGAGAGCACGCCGCTGCGGGTGGTGGAGAAGCTCGAGCAGAACATGATCGACGTCGGCTTCCTCTACGATACCCCGCGCATCCGCGAGGTGGGCGTCGAGGAGGTGGCGACCCTTCCGCTGGTGATGGTGTCGAGCCGCCCCGGCCAGCGCGCCGAGCAGGCGGTGGGCGATGGCTACATCCGGGTCGAGTGGGGCACCGCCTTCGCCAGCGTCCACGAGGGCCACTTCCCCCAGCGGCTGCTGGCGCGGGGCCGGGTCAACAGCGGGCGCATCGCCCTGAACCTGCTGCTGGAGTGCGGCGGCGCCGCCTACCTGCCGCGGGACATCGTGGCGCCTCACTGCCGGGAGGAGCGGCTGTTCATGGTCGAGGACGCGCCGCCGATCGAACTCAGGGCCTACGTGGCCTATCGCCTCCACGGCGAGCATCGCGAGCTGATCCGGGAGCTGCTCGGCAAGCTCAAGTGAGTGAGCGTTCACGTCG
Source organism: Halomonas smyrnensis AAD6 (assembly GCF_000265245.1). Lineage (GTDB taxonomy): Bacteria > Pseudomonadota > Gammaproteobacteria > Pseudomonadales > Halomonadaceae > Halomonas > Halomonas smyrnensis. The sequence goes on along the minus strand of NZ_AJKS02000002.1, from coordinate 328,707 downwards.
AAAAGAAGGGCGCCGTTGGCGCCCTTCTTCATCGGGGGAATATGAGATGGGATGTGGGGAGGTGCTGCCGAACGCTCAGCGCGCGTCGGGCTGCTCTCCGGGGGCCGCCCGCCGGAAGGCGTCTAGGGCGCGGGCGTTGTCGGCGATGCGCCGGATGCGCGGGTAGGCCGAGAGGTCGCAGTCGAAGCGCTCGGCGTTGAACACCTGGGGCACCAGGCAGGCGTCGGCCAGGCTCGGGGCGTCGCCGTGGCAGAACTGGCCGCTGCCGGCCTCGCGGCTGAGCATGGCCTCCAGCGCGGTGAAGCCCTCCTGGACCCAGTGGCGATACCAGCCAAGCTTGGCCGCCTCGTCGACGCCGAGCTCGCCGGTCAGGTACCTGAGCACCCGCAGGTTGTTCGGCGGGTGCATCTCGCAGGCCACCAGCTGGGCCAGGGCGCGTACCCGGGCGCGCTCGGCGGGCGCCTCGGGCAGCAGCGCCGGCTCGGGGTGGACCTCCTCCAGGTACTCGCAGATGGCCAGCGACTGGGTCAACCGCAGGCCGTCGTCGGTGACCAGCGTCGGTACCAGCCCCTGGGGATTGTCGGCCAGATAGGCCTCGCCGCGCTGCTCGCCGGCCACCAGGTCGATCGGGGCCTGGTCGTAGGCCAGGCCCTTGAGGTTCAGCGCGATGCGCACCCGGTAGGCGGCGGACGAGCGGAAATAGCCGTAGAGCGTGGTCATGGCCGGCCTCCTCACTGCGCCTCGTGCTTCACGACTCGCTGGTCGATGGCGCCGAAGATGCTCCGGCCCTCGCGGTCGAACATCTCGATGCGCACCCGGTCGCCGAAGCGCATGAAGGGGGTGCGGCTCTCGCCGTGGAGGATCTTCTCGACCATGCGTACCTCGGCCAGGCAGCTGTAGCCCACGCCGCCGTCGGCGACCGGCTTGCCGGGGCCGCCGTCGGCGTCGGGATTGGACACGGTGCCCGAGCCGACCACGGCGCCGGCGCCCAGGTGGCGGGTGCGGGCGGCGTGGGCGACCAGCTCGGGGAAGCCGAAGATCATGTCCGGGCCGGCCTCGGGCTCGCCGAACTTCTCGCCGTTCAGGTGCACGGTCAGCGGCAGGTGGACGCGGCCGTCCTGCCAGGCGTCGCCCAGCTCGTCCGGGGTCACGCAGATCGGCGAGAAGCTGGAGGCCGGCTTGGCCTGGAAGAAGCCGAAGCCCTTGGCCAGCTCGCCGGGGATCAGGCCGCGCAGGCTGACGTCGTTGACCAGCATGATCAGCTTGATGTGGCCGGCGGCCTGCTCCGGCGTCACCGCCATCGGCACGTCGTCGGTGATCACGGCGAGCTCGCCCTCGAAGTCGATGCCGTGGTCCTCGCTGACCGCCTCGATGTCTTCGGTGGGCGCCAGGAAGCTGTCGCCGCCGCCCTGGTACATCAGCGGGTCGGTCCAGAAGGTCTCGGGCATCTCGGCGTCGCGGGCGCGGCGCACCAGCTGCACGTGGTTGAGGTAGGCGGAGCCGTCGGCCCAGTGGTAGGTGCGCGGCAGCGGCGAGTGCAGGGCGGCGACGTCGAGGTCGAAGGCGCCCTCCGCGCGACCGGCGTTGAGCGCCGCGTAGCGCTCCTCGAGGCGCGGGGCGAGCTCGTCCCAGCGCTCGATCGCCTGCTGCAGGGTGGCGGCGATGTCGGTGGCGCGCACGGCGCGGGTCAGGTCACGGGAGACGACGATCAGTTCGCCGTCGCGGCCGACGTTCAGGGTGGCGAGTTTCATGGGGCGTTCCTGTTGGTATGTCAGAGGATTCGGGGCGTCCGGTTTCCAGAGCGTCTTGTCCCCGGCGCTCATCTTCTTCGGTAGCGGTTATCGCCGATTCGGGTCGAAGTGCGAGGCCAGCCCCTGCCACACGTCGACGTAGTCGCGCTGGCGGAAGTCCGCCGCCAGCGCCGTCTCGGTGGGCTGGAAGACGTAGCGGCTCTCGAACATGAAGGCCAGGGTGTCGCCCTGATATCGGGGCTCGAGCTCGGCCTGGGTGGCCTTGTCGAAGGTCTCGGCGTCCGGGCCGTGGGGCGACATGGCGTTGTGCAGGCTGGCGCCGCCGGGCGAAAAGCCCTCCGCCTTGGCGTCGTATTCGCCGTGGATCAGGCCCATGAACTCGCTCATCAGGTTGCGATGGAAGTAGGGCGGGCGGAAGGTGTCCTCGGCCACCATCCAGCGCGGCGGGAAGATCACGAAGTCGATATTGGCGGTGCCGGCGGTGTCCGACGGCGAGGTCAGCACGGTGAAGATCGACGGGTCGGGATGGTCGAAGCTCACCGTGTTGACGGTGTTGAAGTTGGCCAGATCGTACTTGTAGGGCGCGTAGTTGCCGTGCCAGGCCACCACGTCCAGCGGCGAGTGGTCGAGCCGGGTGCGCCACAAGCGCCCGGAGAACTTGGCCACCAGCTCGAAGTCGCCCTCGAGCTCTTCATAGGCGGCCACCGGGGTCAGGAAGTCGCGCGGGTTGGCCAGGCCGTTGGCGCCGATCGGCCCCAGGCCCGGCAGCTCGAAGGGGCTGCCGTAGTTCTCGCAGACGTAGCCGTGGGCCTGCTCGCAGCCCCGGGCCAGGCGCACCTGGAACTTGACCCCGCGCGGGATCACCGCGATCTCGCCGTTGCCGATCTCGAGCTCGCCGAACTCGGTGCGCAGCCGCAGGGCGCCGAGCTGGGGCACGATCAGCAGCTCGCCGTCGGCGTCGTAGAGGAAGCGCTCGGTCATGTCGCGGTTGCAGGCGTAGAGATGCACGCCGCAGCCGGTCTGGGTGGCGGCGTCGCCGTTGACGGCGACGGTCAGCAGGCCGTCGAGGAAGTCGGTGGGCGCCTCGGGCAGCGGCAGCGGGTCCCAGCGCATCTGGTTGGGGTCGGCGGCGGGGCGCGCCGGCGGCGCGGTGGCCACGCGGCCGGCATCGAGCGGCTCGTAGGCGCTCTGGGCCACCGAGGGGCGGATGCGATACAGCCAGCTGCGCAGGTTGTGCGGGCGCGGCGCGGTGAAGGCCGAGCCGGAGAGCTGCTCGGCGTAGAGGCCATAGGGGCAGCGCTGGGGCGAGTTCTGGCCCTCGGGCAGCGCGCCCGGCAGCGCCTCGCTGGCGAAGTGGTTGCGAAAGCCCGGCTGATGGTCGAGCGATGTTGTCATTGTGGTGCCCTCGCGGGATATGGTTTCAAATGAAACTATAGGGGCAGGCTAGCCCTCATTGGTTTCATATGCAACCATCTCGCGACCTTGGTAGTACGCCCGACACCGTCCCGACGAGATGCCCATGACGCCCGATGATGCCCCCGCCGAACGCTTCGACCTCGACCAGTTCCTGCCCTATCGCCTCAACCACCTGGCCGACCGCATCAGCCAGGCGCTGGCGCGCCTCTACGAGACCCGCCACGACCTGACCGTGGCCCAGTGGCGGGTGCTGGCCTGGCTGCATCATCGCGAGGAGCTGACCGCCAAGCAGATTCGCGAGGCCACGCGCATGGACAAGGCGCGGGTCTCGCGGGCGGTGCAGGGGCTGGAGGCGCGGGAGCTGATCCGGCGGCGGCCCTCGCCGGAGGATCAGCGCCGCCACGAGCTCAGTCTGACCGCGGCGGGCGAGGCGCTGCTGGCGGCGCTGATTCCCGAGGCGCGCGCCTGGGAGGCCGAGCTGGTGGCGCCGCTGTCGATCGAGGAGTATCGCCAGCTGTTCGAGCTGATGAGCCGGCTGGAGAGCCAGCTGACGAAGCTGGAGACGTGAGAAAGGTCTTGAGCCGAAAGGCCCGGCGGTGCCGGGCTCGAATCAGGCCGGCAGTTCGTCGGCGGCGGGAATGCGGCCGCCCAGCCGGGCGGTGATCTCCTCGGCGGCCTCGCGGATCTGCTCGCCGAGCTCGGGCAGGCGCTCCTCGGGAATCCGCGCCTTGGGGCCGGAGACCGAGATGGCGGCCAGCGGGATGCCCTGCTCGTCGTGGATGCAGGCGGCCACGCACTGCAGGCCGATGGCGTGCTCCTCGCGATCGCAGGCGTAGCCCTGGCGGCGGATCTCGGCCAGGCTCTCGCGCAGCGTCGACGGGTCGTGGAGGGTGTTGACGGTCACCCGCGCCAGGCCGCGCTCGTCGAGCACCCGCTCCAGCTCGTCGTCGGGCAGCCAGGCCATCAGCGCCTTGCCCACGCCGGAGGCGTGCAGCGGCGCCCGGGAGCCCAGGCGGGTGATCATGCGCATCATCTGCGGCGATTCGCTCTGGGCCAGGAACACCGCGGTGCTGCCGTCGCGCACGCCGAGGTTGGCGGTCTCGCCGGTCTGGGCGGTCAGCCGGCGCAGGAAGGGCCGGCTGGCGGCGACGAAGTCGCGGGCCTCGAGGAAGCTGTTGCCGATGCGGAAGGTCTTGACGTCGATCTTCCACAGCCCGAGCTCGTTGTCCTGGGTGATGTAGCCCTGGCTCTGCAGGGCCTGGAGCAGCCGGTGGGTGGTGGAGGGGGCGAGTTCGGCCTGCTCGGCGATCTCGGACAGCGCCAGGCCGCCGGGATTGCCCGCCAGGCGCTCCAGCAGGTTGAGTCCGCGCACCAGGGACTGGCTGTGGCCGCCGCTGCCCTTGCCGCTCGCCGGGCGTCCCGCCGTTCTGCGCTTGCCTTCACTCACTGCCTGATCTCCTGCTGCGACTGGTCGAGTAGTCGTTCAGCATACCGCGTCGGGCAGGAACTGTCTTGCCAGCGGAAATGGTTTCCAACTTGCCGGCCGGCGCGCAGGGGGCCAACGAGACGGCCGCCTCGGGCGAGGCGGCCGGGAGGGGGCCGTCGGGCTGGCCGGAGCGGGCCTCGCGCGTCAGACGTCGTTGCGGAACACGCGGTCGCGGCCGGGCAGCACCAGGTTGAGCACGATGGCGCACAGCGCGCCGGGAATCAGCCCGGACTCGATGATCGCCTGGACGTTGTCGGCGAGGCCGGCGTAGAGGCCCTCCTGGGCCGGCAGGCCGATGGCCGCCGACAGCGAGACGCCGATGATCACCATGTTGCGGCGGTTGAAGTCGATGTGGGAGAGCATCTTGATGCCGGCGCTGGCGATCATGCCGAACATGATCAGCACGGCGCCGCCGAGCACGGCGTTGGGGATGCTCGAGATCAGCCCGCCGAGCTTGGGCAGCAGCCCCGCCAGCACCAGGAAGCCGCCGCCGATGGCCACCACGAAGCGGCTGACCACCCCGGTCAGCGCCACCATGCCGACGTTCTGGCTGAAGCTGATCTGCGGGAAGGCGTTGAAGACGGCGGCGAACACGCTTGCCAGGCCGTCGGCCATCACCCCGCCGGAGAGCTCCCTGGCCGTGGGCTCGCGGTCGAGGCCGCCGGCGGTGGTGCCGACGATGTCGCCGATCGACTCGGCGCAGGTCACCACCGCCAGCAGCACCACCGGCAGGATGGCCGCCAGGTGGAATTCCAGGCCGATGGTCAGCGGCATGGGCAGCGAGACCCAGTCCGCCGAGGCGATCGGGCCGACGTCCACCAGGCCGAAGGCGGAGGCCGCCGCATAGCCCGCGACCAGGCCGATCAGCGGCGCGGCCTCGGACCAGATGCCGCGGCCGAACTGGTGCAGGCCCAGGGTGACCAGCAGCACCAGCGCCGCCAGCAGCAGGTTGTGCAGGGCGCCGAAGTCCTCGGCGCCGAAGCCGCCGCCGGCGTAGGCGAAGCCCACTGGCATCAGCAGGGTGCCGAGCATGATCACGAAGGTGCCGGTGACCACCGGCGGGAACAGGAAGCGGAACCAGGGCAAAAAGAGCCCCACCAGCGCCATGGCGATGCCGCCACACAGCGCCGCGCCGAGCGCCGCCGGCAGGCCCATGCCCACGGCGATGGGAATCAGCACCGGCACGAAGCCGAAGCTGGTGCCCATGACGATCGGCAGGCGGGCGCCGATCGGCCCCAGCCCCAGCGACTGCACCAGGGTCGCGATGCCGGCGACGAACATCGCCGCCTGGATCATGAAGGCGGTCTGGTCCTCGGGCAGGTCGGCGGCGCCGGCGATGATGATCGGCACGGTGACGTTGCCGACGAACATCGCCAGCACGTGCTGCAGCCCCAGCGGGATCGCCCGGTGCAGGGGCGGCATGGCGTTGACGTCGTGGGTGCTGCGCACCCGTGGCGTCGCCGCCTCGCCGGCGGTCTCGGTGGTCTCGGGGGTCGACATGGTGGTGGCTCCTGTTGTCGTTGTTGAAGCGGAAACCCTGTGATGTGTGCTGTCGCTTTACGGTTTGCCGTTGGCTACGCCCTCAGCGCCCGGGCCGCGCGGTCGTGGCGGGCCAGCAGCTCGTCGAGGTCGACGCCCAGCGGCCGGCCCTCGGCCACCCGCCACCGGCCGGCGACCATCACCCGGTCGGCGCGATGGGCGCCGCACAGCAGCAGCGCGGCGACGGGATTCTCGGCGCCGGAGAAGCGGGCCTCGTCGAGGCGGAACAGCGCCAGGTCGGCCTGCTGGCCGGGGGCGAGGCCGCCGATGTCGTCGCGGCCCAGGCAGCCGGCCGAGCCGCGGGTCGCCCAGCGGATCACGTCGTCGTGGCTGACCTCGCTCGGTGAGTAGCGCAGCCGGCCGAGCAGCAGCGCCTGGCGCATCTCCTCGGCGAGGTTGGAGTGGTCGTTGGAGGCCGAGCCGTCCACCGCCAGGCCCACCGGGCAGCCGGCGGCCTCCAGCTCCAGGGTGCGGCACAGCCCCGAGCCCAGCACCATGTTCGACGACGGGCAGTGGGCGATGCCGGTGCCGGCGGCGCCGAGCCGGGCGATCTCGCCGTCGTCGAAGTGGATGCCGTGGGCCAGCCAGGTGCGCGACGAGAGCCAGCCGGTGGCCTCCAGGTAGTCCAGCGGGCGCATGCCGAACAGCCGCTCGCAGTAGGCGGTCTCGTCCTCGGTCTCGGCCAGGTGGGTGTGCAGGCGCACGTCCCTGGCCTCGGCCAGCCGCGCGCTCTCCTGCATCAGCTCGCGGCTCACCGAGAACGGCGAGCAGGGCGCCAGGGCGATGGTGGTCATGGCGCCGTCGCCGCGCTGGTGGTAGGCGCCGATCAGCCGCGCGCTCTCGTCGAGGATGGTGCGCTCGTCCTGCACCACCGACTGCGGCGGCAGGCCGCCGTCGTCGCGGCCCACGCTCATCGAGCCGCGGGTCAGGGCGGCGCGCACGCCGAGCCGGCGGGCGGCCGCCACCTGGACGTCGATGGCGTGTTCAAGCGCGCCGGAGAACACGTAGTGGTGGTCGGCCACGGTGGTGCAGCCGCTCATCAGCAGCTCGACCATGGCCAGCTCGCTGGCGACGGCCAGCTGCTCCTCGGTGAGGTGGGCCCAGACGTCGTAGAGCGTCGTCAGCCAGGGGAACAGTGCCTTGTTCAGCGCCGGCGAATAGGCGCGGGTCAGGGTCTGATAGAAGTGGTGGTGAGTGTTCACCAATCCGGGCAGCAGCACGTGACGAGAGGCGTCGAAGGCGGCATCGATCGGCGTGGCGGGCGTGGCGCCCGCCGGCACGGCCTCGACGATGCGTTCATCGCGGATCACCACCCCGCCGGCGGCGGCGGGATCGCTGCAGGCGCGGGGGTGGCGGATCCACAGGGTCTGGGCATTGGCGGTCATGTTGTCCTCCCGAGGGTGCGGTGGACAACAAAGGGTTACCCAAGCCTCGTCGAGTCTCGGCGCGGGGCCTTGGTTCAGGTGCCTTTGTTGTGTTGTGTACGGCGTCTGTGTCGCAGACCAGGACAGTATTGTGTACAACACGGGGCGCTGTCGAGCCCGTCTCGCGACGAAAGTCTTAGAAAGTCTAACGGAGCCTGGCGTTTTCGCCCGGGCAAAAAAACCGCCGCGTCGAGGGCGCGGCGGTTTCGAGGGGCGAGGCCGGCGACGCCCGGGGCGCCGTGCCGGCTCAGTCGGTCTCGTCGGCGGTCGGCCGAGGCGCCGGCTTCATCTGCCGCGGATCGCGGCCCAGCGGATGCGGCTCGCCGCGCTCCTTGGCCAGGCGGATCTGCTTCTGGCGTTCGCGGGCGGCGGCGCGGGTCTTCTCCGGCAGCGAGTCGAAGCAGTGTGGGCAGCTGACGCCGGGCTCGTAGGTCTCGGAGCGCTGGTCCTCGGCGGAGATCGGCATGCGGCAGGCGTGGCACTGGTCGTACTCGCCCTCGCTGAGGTCGTGGCGCACGGTCACGCGGTTGTCGAACACGAAGCAGTCGCCGCGCCACATCGATTGGTCCTCGGGCACCTTCTCCAGGTAGTTGAGGATGCCGCCCTTGAGGTGGAAGACCTCCTCGAAGCCCTCGCCCAGCATGAAGCTGGAGGCCTTCTCGCAGCGGATGCCGCCGGTGCAGAACATCGCCACCTTCTTGTGGCGGCTGGGGTCGTAGTGCGCCTTCACGTACTCGGGGAACTCGCGGAACGACTTGGTCTGCGGGTCGACGGCGCCCTCGAAGGAGCCGATGGCGACCTCGTAGTCGTTGCGGGTGTCGATCACCAGCACCTCGGGATCGTTGATCACCGCGTTCCACTGCTCGGGATCGACGTAGGTGCCGACGGTGTCGTTGGGGTCGACGCCGTCCACGCCCATGGTCACGATCTCGCGCTTGAGCTTGACCTTGGTGCGATAGAAGGGGTGCTCGTCGCAGTAGGATTCCTTGTGATCGACGTCGGCCAGGCGCGGGTCGCGGGCCAGCCAGGCCAGCAGGGCGTCGATGCCCTCGCGGGTGCCGGACACGGTGCCGTTGATGCCCTCGCGGGCCAGCAGCAGGGTGCCCTTCACGTCGTGCTCGAGCATCGCCTGGCGCAGGGGCTCGCGCAGGTCTTCGAAGTCGTCGAGGGTGACGAACTTGTACAGGGCGGCAACGACGATGCCCCCCGTGGTCTGAGGTGTGGTCATGGTGATCTCCTGGTTGTCGTCCTCGCAAAGGACGGACCGGGTTGGGGTGGCGGCATTCTACCGCTCCGCCGATGCGGGCGCATCCCGGGCCCGAACGCGACGACCCCGGCGCGTGGCCGGGGTCGTCAGCGGGGCGAGGGGCGTTCGGGCGATCAACCCTCGAAGCTGGTCTCGGAGTAGAGCACCCGCACGCGCTTGGTGTGGGTGACCTGGCTCAGCGCTTCCAGTGCCTTCTGGCCGTAGTCCTTGTTGACGTCGATGACCACGTAGCCGATGCGCTCGTTGGTCTGCAGGAACTGGCCGAGGATGTTGATATCGTTCTCGGACAGCACCCGGTTGATCTCGGACATCACGCCCGGCACGTTGTCGTGGATGTGCAGCAGGCGATGCTTGCCCGGGTGCGACGGCAGCGCCACCTCGGGGAAGTTGACCGAGGTGATGGTGGTGCCGTTGTCGGAGTAGGTCACCAGCTTCTCGGCGACCTCGATGCCGATGTTCTCCTGGGCTTCCAGGGTGGAGCCGCCGATGTGCGGGGTGAGGATGACGTTGGACAGGCCGCGCAGCGGGCTGACGAACTCCTCGTTGTTGCCCTTGGGCTCGACCGGGAAGACGTCCACGGCGGCGCCGTTGAGGCGGCCGGCCTCGAGCGCCTCGGCCAGGGCCTCGATCACCACCACGCTGCCGCGGGAGGCGTTGATCAGGATGCTGCCCGGCTTCATCAGCGCGATCTGTTCCTCGCCGATCATCCAGCGGGTGGAGGGCAGGTCCGGCACGTGCAGGCTGACGATGTCGGCGCGGGCCAGCAGCTCCTCGAGGCTGCCCACCTGGCGGGCGTTGCCCATGCCGAGCTTGGTCACCACGTCGTAGTAGATGACGTCGAAGCCGAGCGATTCGGCCAGCACCGAGAGCTGGGCGCCGATGCTGCCGTAGCCGACGATGCCGAGCACCTTGCCGCGGGCCTCGTGGGAATTCTTGGCCGACTTCAGCCAGCCGCCCTCGTGGGCACGGGCGCTCTTCTCGGGGATGCCGCGCAGCAGCATGATCGATTCGGCCAGCACCAGCTCGGCCACCGAGCGGGTGTTGGAGTAGGGGGCGTTGAAGACCGGGATGCCGCGCACCAGGGCCGCGTCCAGGTCGACCTGGTTGGTGCCGATGCAGAAGCAGCCCACGGCCACCAGCTTCTCGGCGGCGCTGAACACGCGCTCGTTGAGCTGGGTACGGGAGCGGAGGCCGATGAAGTGGACGTCGCGAATCTTCTCGATCAGCGTTTCCTCGTCCAGCGAGGTCGGCAGGTGCTCGATGTTGGTGTACCCGGCATTGAGGAAGTGGTCCACCGCGCTCTGGTGGATGCCCTCGAGCAGCAGAATCTTGATCTTGCTCTTGTCCAGGGACGTCTTGGCCATGGTCGAATCAACCCTTCTACGGTGCGCGCCGCATGCCGCTCAGGCCGGTGCTGGCGCCCTTCGCCAGGGCGGAAGCCTGAACCGCTGTCGGCTCGAAATGAGGTGGCTAATGCTACCACAGCGCGGAAATCCCGGGATGAAAATGCTGCGTCGCCGACTTGAGCCGCATGCATGATAAGGCCCGCCCGGCGTGCCGTGCGGGGGCCGTCCGCCCCGGCACGCCCGGGGCAGACGACCCCCGGGGGGGAGCGTGTATACTGTCGCCCTCATGGTGGGAGCGACCGACGAGGAAAGCCATGGCGGAACAGCAAAGCCGGCCCCGGGGCGAGGCAGACAGTCCCTCCGAAGGCGAGGCCGCACCGGCGGACTTCGCCGCGACCGTCGAGCGCCTGGAGGCGCTGGTGGAGCGGCTGGAGTCCGGCGAACTGACCCTCGAGGGCTCGCTGGAAGCCTTCGAGAAGGGCGTGCGCCTGACCCGCGACGCCCAGCGCCGCCTCGACGAGGCCGAACTCAAGGTGCGCACCCTGACCGAAGGCGAGGGCGGCGGCATCGATCTGCAGCCCTTCGCCCCGCCCGCGGAGGACGATGGTGAACGCTGACACCCTGGTGGCGCGACTGGCCGCCGATCGCGCACGGGCCGATGCCCGCCTGGAGACGCTCTTCGCCCGCCGGGAGGTGGCCGATGCCCGCCTCGAGGCGGCGATGCGTCACGGCGTGCTGGTCGGTGGCAAGCGGCTGCGGCCGGTGCTGGTCTACGCCGCCGGCCGCGCCCTGGGCGCCGCCGATGCCGAGCTGGACGCCCCGGCCGCGGCCCTGGAGCTGATCCACGCCTACTCGCTGGTCCACGACGACCTGCCGGCGATGGACGACGACGACCTGCGTCGCGGCCAGCCCACGGTGCATCGCGCCTATGACGAGGCCACGGCGATCCTCGCCGGCGACGCCCTCCAGGCGCTGGCCTTCGAGGTGCTGGCCGAGACCGCCCATCCGCGGCTGCCGGCGATGATCGCCACCCTGGCCCATGCCGCCGGCCGCGACGGCATGGTCGCCGGACAGGCGCTGGACCTGGCCGCGGTGGGCGGCCACCCTGATGTCACCGCGCTGGCCACCATGCATCGCCACAAGACCGGCGCGCTGATCCGCGCCGCGGTGCGCCTGGGGGGCCTGGTCGCGGTGGCCGACGACGACCCCCGGCTGGCGGCCCTGGCGCGCTACGCCGAGGCCATCGGCCTGGCCTTCCAGGTCCATGACGACGTGCTCGACGTCACCGGCGACACCGAGACGCTGGGCAAGGCCTCCGGCGCCGACGCCGCCCGCGCCAAGCCCACCTATCCGAGCCTGCTGGGGCTCGAGGGTGCGAGGGCCCGGGCCGACGAGCTGGTCGAGGAGGGCGTGGCGTCGCTGGCGCCGCTGGGCGAGGCCGCCGCGCCCCTGGCCGAACTGGCCCGATACATGATCGAGCGTGACCACTGAGGCGGCCCGCGGCCGCCCTGACAGATAGAGTCTTCATGAAGCTGTTCGATGACATTCCGCTCGAGCGCCCGGCCACGCCGCTGCTCGACACCCTGGAAACGCCGGCCGCCCTGCGCGCCATGGACGATGCCCAGCTCGCTCGGGTGGCCGACGAACTGCGCGCCTACCTGCTCTACAGCGTGGGCGTCTCGGGCGGGCACTTCGGTGCCGGCCTCGGCGTCGTGGAGCTCACCGTGGCGCTGCATCATGCCCTCGAGACGCCCCACGACCGCCTGGTGTGGGACGTCGGCCACCAGGCCTATCCGCACAAGATCCTCACCGGGCGCCGCGAGGCCATGACCGGCATCCGCCAGTACGGCGGGCTGGCCGCCTTCCCGCGGCGCGCCGAGTCCGAGTACGACACCTTCGGCGTCGGCCACTCCAGCACCTCGATCTCCGCGGCGCTGGGCATGGCGCTGGCGTCCCGGGCCCGCGGCGAGAACCGCCGCGCCTGCGCGGTGATCGGCGACGGCGCCCTGACCGCGGGCATGGCCTTCGAGGCCCTGGCCCACGCCGGTCACGTCGACGCCAACCTGCTGGTGGTGCTCAACGACAACGAGATGTCGATCTCCGAGAACGTCGGCGGCCTGGCCAGCTACCTGGCACGGATACTGGCCAGCAAGCCCTACACCAGCATGCGCGAGGGCGGCAAGAAGGTGCTCTCGCACCTGCCCGGCGCGCTGGAGCTGGCGCGGCGCACCGAGGAACACATGAAGGGCATGGTCAGCCCGGCCACGCTGTTCGAGGAGATGGGCTTCAACTACATCGGCCCCATCGACGGCCACGACCTGCCGGCGCTGCTCCACACCCTGCGCAACATGCGCGACCTGGACGGCCCGCAGTTCCTGCACGTGAAGACCCGCAAGGGCCGCGGCTTCCTGCCCGCCGAGGCCGATCCCATCGGCTACCACGCGATCACCAAGCTGGAGAAGGGCGAGCCGCAGAAGAAGGACACCCCGCCGCCGCTCAAGCCGGCGCCTGCGCCCGAGCCGGAACCCAAGCCCAAACCGAAAAAGTACTGCAACGTCTTCGGCGACTGGCTGTGCGACATGGCGGCGGCGGACGAGCGGTTGATCGGCATCACCCCGGCGATGCGCGAGGGCTCCGACCTGATCCGCTTCTCCCAGGAATACCCGGAGCGCTACTTCGACGTGGCGATCGCCGAGCAGCACGCGGTGACGCTGGCCGCCGGCATGGCCTGCGAGGCCATGAAGCCGGTGGTGGCGATCTACTCCACCTTCCTGCAGCGCGGCTACGACCAGCTGATCCACGACGTGGCGGTGCAGGAGCTGGACGTGACCTTCGCCATCGACCGCGCCGGCCTGGTCGGCGAGGACGGCCCGACCCACCACGGCGCCATGGACCTGTCCTTCCTGCGCTGCGTGCCGGGCCTGGTGGTGCTGGCGCCGGCCGACGAGGCCGAGTGCCGGGCCATGCTCAGCGCCGCCTACCATCACGCCGGTCCCGCCGCGGTGCGCTATCCGCGCGGCACCGGCCCGGGCAGCGAGATGCCGGCGCACCTCGAGCCGCTCGCCATCGGCGAGGCGCAGACCCGCCGGCGCGCCGGCGGCGAGGGCCCGAGGGTCGCCCTGCTGGCCTTCGGCAGCCTCAACGTCCCGGCCGCCGAGGTGGCCGAGCGGCTCGACGCCAGCCATCTGAACATGCGCTCGGTGAAGCCGCTGGACCGCGCGGCGGTGCTGGCCGCCGCCGCCGAGCACGACCTGCTGGTGACCCTGGAGGAGAACGTGGTCGCCGGCGGCGCCGGCAGCGGCGTCAACGAACTGCTGATGGCGGAGGGCCACCGCGGCGCGGTGCTCAACCTGGGGCTGCCCGACGCCTTCGTCGAACACGGCAAGCCCGCCGAGCTGCTGGCCGAGTGCGGCCTCGACGCCGACGGCATCGAGGCGGCGATCCGCCGCCGGCTGGCGGGCGATGCCACCCAATCGGGAGAAGCCTCATGAGAATCATGATATTCATCGGCGCCCTGCTGGGCTTCCTGATCGGCGGGCCGCTGGGCCTGCTGATCGGCGGCGGCCTGGGCTACTGGCTGGCGCGCCGCCTGCGCAAGAGCATGCTCGGTAAGCTGGCCGGGGTGCAGGCGCAGTTCCTCGAATCGACCTTCGCGGTCATGGGCTGCCTGTGCAAGGCCGACGGCCGGGTCTCCGAGGACGAGCTCGAGGCCTCGCGCACCCTGTGGGACCGCCTGCGCCTCAACGAGCAGCAGCGCGCCAAGGCGCGGACCGACTTCAATCGCGGCAAGGCGGCGGACTTCGACCTCGACGCCGAACTGGCCAAGGTGCGCCAGATCGTCGGCGCCCAGCCGGCGCTGCGTCAGGTGTTCCTGCAGGTGCAGCTGGCGGCGATCGCCGCCGACGGCCAGCTGCACCCCGCCGAGCACGAGATGCTGACGCGGGTGATGCGCGGGCTGGGCTGTTCCGAGGAGGAGATCGCCCGCATCGAGGCGATGCTGCGCGGCGGCGGTGGCGCCGGCGCGGCGGCCGAGTCCGGCCCCTCGCTGGAGGAGGCCTACGGGGTGCTGGGGGTGTCGTCCGATGCCAGCGACGCCGAGATCAAGAAGGCCTATCGCCGCCTGATGAGCGAGAACCACCCCGACAAGCTCGCCGCCAAGGGCATGCCGGAGAGCATGCGCGAGGTGGCCAAGGAGCGCACCAGCGAGATCGGCAACGCCTACGAGCGCATCCGCAAGGCCCGCGCCGCGGCCTGATCGCCCCTGGCAGCATGCGTCAACGCGAAGAAGCCCCCGGCCTCGGTCGGGGGCTTCTTGTATCGGGAGGCGAGGCGAGATCGTGCTTGCCGGATCGTTCCGTGCCCCCTAGGATGCGCCTCGCCGTGACCGCGGCGAACGACATGACGACCCCGGAGATTCCCCTGATGTCATTCGGAGCCTTTTCCCTCCTGCCGCCCGTGCTGGCCATCCTGCTGGCGCTGGTGACGCGCAACGTCATTCCGGCGCTGTTCTGTGGCGTCTGGCTGGGCGCCACCATGCTGGCGGGCGGCAACCCCGCGGCCGGCCTCTACGACAGCTTCGGCGACTTCATCATTCCCAGCGTCGGCGACGAATGGAGCGTCACGGTGCTGATCTACTGCGGCCTGTTCGGCGTGCTGATCGGCGTGCTGCAGCGCACCGGCGGCGCCCAGGCGATCGCCCGCGCGATCTCCGCCCGGGTCGCCTCCCGGCGCGGCGCCCAGGGCGCGACCCTGGGGCTCGGGGTGCTGATCTTCTTCGAGGACTACTTCAACGCCCTGACCGTGGGCAGCGTGATGCGGCCGATCACCGATCGCATGCGGGTCTCGCGGGAGAAGCTGGCCTATATCGTGGACTCCACCTCGGCACCGATGTGCCTGCTGGGGCCGGTCTCCACCTGGGTGGTGTTCGTGATGGGCCTGATCGGCACCCAGCTTGCGACCATGGGGCTCGAGGGCTCCGAGTACCTGATCTACCTGTCGTCGATCCCGCTCAACTTCTACGCCTGGCTGGCGCTGGGGCTGATCGTCTTCCTGGTCGTCACCCAGGGCGATTACGGCCCGATGGCCCGCGCCGAGCAGCGCGCGCGCACCACCGGCGAGGTGATGGCCGAGGGCGCCAACCCGCCCTCCGGCCACGAGGTCGAGGAGATGATCTCGGTGCCGGAACATCAGTCTCGCAAGCGCAACATGCTGGTGCCTATCGGCGTGCTGGTGGGGATGATTCCCCCGCTCTTCCTGTGGACCGGCAACTTCCCCGAGAACGACCTGGTCACCGCGGTGGGCGAGGCCGACGGCGGCCAGTCGATCCTGATCGCCACCTTCGTGGCGGTGGCGGTGGGGCTCGTCATGGGCATGGCCCAGAAGCTGTTCGACTTCCGCGAGGCCATGGAGATCGTGGTCGACGGCATCAAGAGCATGACCCTGGTCTACATCATCCTCACCCTGGCCTGGTCGATCGGCAGCGTGACCACCGAGCTCGGCACCGCCGACTACCTGGTGACCCTGGCCGAGGCCAGCATCGCGCCGAGCCTGGTGCCGGTGCTGCTGTTCCTGATCGGCGCCCTGGTGGCCTTCACCACCGGCACCTCCTACGGCACCTTCGCCATCCTGATCCCCATCGCCATGCCGGTGGCCATGGCCATGGACCTGCCGCTGGCGCTGGCCATCGCGGCGGTGCTCAGCGGCGGCATCTTCGGCGATCACTGCTCGCCGATCTCGGACACCACCATCCTGTCCTCGGCGGGGTCGTCCTGCGACCACATCGATCACGTGCGCACCCAGCTGCCCTATGCGGTCACCGCGGGCCTGGCCGGCATCCTGGCGTTCTTCGTCGCCGGCCTGACCGGCAGCGCCCTGATCGGCGGGGCCACCGGCGCCGTCGCGATGGTGGCCACGGCCTTGGTGCTGCGTCGCTGCTGGGGCCTGCCGGCCGAGCGGGCCGCCGCCTGATCGCGCCTGGCAGCATGCGCCAACGCGAAGAAGCCCCCGACCGAGGTCGGGGGCTTCTTGCATCGGGACGCCGGGAGGCGGTCGCGATGTGGCTGGATGCCGGGCGGGGGAGGTGGTTTCCTCAGCCCTGAGTGGCCTGGCGGGCCAGCTCGGTGGCGTCGCCGCTGGAGGCGATGTGGGTCTGCTGCCGCTGGGCATTCAGCCGCAGGCGCGCCTGGGCCATGGCCTCGCTGGCGCCCCAGGTGGCGACGACGTCTTCCTGGCTGGCGTCCTGCGCCGCGGCGCCCTGGACGGTCGCGGTGGACAGCGGCTCCGGATTCAGCATCAGGGCGCGCTCGGAGGCGTTGTCGGC
This sequence comes from Halomonas smyrnensis AAD6, assembly GCF_000265245.1. Classification (GTDB taxonomy): domain Bacteria; phylum Pseudomonadota; class Gammaproteobacteria; order Pseudomonadales; family Halomonadaceae; genus Halomonas; species Halomonas smyrnensis. The sequence continues at coordinate 312,159 of NZ_AJKS02000002.1, read as the reverse complement.
CTGGGCGGCGATGGGCAGGGCGGCGAGCAGCAGGCTGGCGGCGATCATCTTGGTCTTCATGAGGTGTCTCCTCTCTCTGGTCGGTCTTTTCCGTCGGTCTTTGTTTCGTGTGGCGTCCGGTGTGTCCCGGACCGTTCGATGAGGAGAATTATAGTAGCATGCTAAATATAAACAAGAGCACTGTTAGCTATGGCGCCGATAAAGTCGGCCTATCTTGGCCCGGCCCACGCCGTTGAGGGTCGCGAGCAAGCCTGCGAGAGCCTCTGACCGCGCGAGCGCAGGGAGGGCATCAGCCCGGATGGGGCAGCACGTCGACGACCACGGCGGCGAAGTGGCAGGCGCTGCCGCCCATCACGCACAGGTGCCAGGCCGCGTGGTTGTAGGGAATGGCGCGGACGGCGAAGAACACCAGGCCCAGCGAGTAGGTCAGCCCGCCGCCAACCAGCAGCGCCAGGCCGGTGGCGGTAAAGGCGGTCGGAAGCTCGCCGGCGGCGAGCACGATCAGCCAGCCCATCAGCAGGTAGTTGCCCATGTGCAGGCCGCCCAGCGCGAAGGGGCGCATGACCTTCAGGCCGATGCCGGCCACGGCCAGGGTCCAGATCACCGCCAGCAGCGGCGCGCCCACGGAGTCGCGCAGGTTGACCATCAGGAAGGGCGTGTAGGTGCCGGCGATCAGGGCGTAGATCGCGCAGTGGTCGAGCAGGCGGAAGGCGCGCTTGAGGCCGGGATGGCGCGTGCCGTGGTAGAGGGTGGAGGCGGTGTAGAGCAGCACCAGGGTGGTGCCGTAGAGGGAGACCGCGGTGAGCTTGTAGGGGCCGCCGGTCAGTTCGCGGCTGCCCAGCGCGATCAGCGTCACCAGCCCGGCGACGCTGAGCAGGGCGCCCACGCCATGGCTGACGCTGTGCAGCAGCTCCTCCAGGAGCGAATAGCCGGGATCGTCGCGGGGCGAGGGTCGAGGCATGACGGGCACCTCCCTTTGTCCTTCGACGGCGGCGTCGAAGGGGAGGTTCCCGTCAGGTCAGTGCGGAGTCGATCAGGACTTGCGCTCGATATCCACGTCGCTGGCCTGGGTGAAGTCGTCCAGCGCCATCATGTGGCCGAGCTTGCCGGCCTTGGTGGAGAGGTAGTGCTCGTTGTGCGGGTTGAGCCCGGTGGTCAGCCCCACCCGCTCGCTGACCTCGACGCCGACCTGGGTCAGGGCATCGACCTTGCGCGGGTTGTTGGTCATCAGCCGGAGCGCGCCGATGCCCAGCTGCTCGAGCATCGGCAGGCAGAGGTCGTAGCGGCGCAGGTCGGCATCGAAGCCGAGCTGCTCGTTGGCTTCCACGGTGTCGGCCCCCTGGTCCTGGAGGTGATAGGCGCGGATCTTGTTGAGCAGGCCGATGCCGCGGCCTTCCTGACGCAGATACAGCAGCACGCCGCGGCCCTCGGCGGCGATGCGCTTGAGCGCTTCCTGCAGCTGATAGCCGCAGTCGCAGCGCATCGAGAACAGGGCGTCGCCGGTCAGGCACTCGGAATGCACACGGCCCAGCACCGGCGCGCCATCGTCGACGTCGCCCAGGGTCAGGACGATGTGATCCTTGCCGGTGGCCTCGTCTTCGAAGCCGTGCATGGTGAAGGTGGCCCAGGGAGTGGGCAGCCGGGAGGCGGCGATGTAGCGAATCGTCACGGTGTACCTCGATGCATGACCATGGCGTGGCCGATGGATATGCCCGCATTCTATCAGGACGATGACGGGCTCACGAGCAGCCCGTGCGGTTCCGATGGGTTACAATGTCGCCACATTTTCCGTGGATGAGCGCCCGCATGGAACTCAAGAACGATCGCCTTCTGCGCGCCCTGGCGCGGCAGCCCGTGGACCGCACTCCGGTGTGGATGATGCGCCAGGCCGGCCGCTACCTGCCGGAATACCGCGAGGTGCGGGCCCAGGCCGGCAGCTTCATGGACCTGTGTCGCGATCGCGATCGCGCCTGCGAGGTCACCCTGCAGCCGCTGGAGCGCTATCCGCTGGATGCCGCCATCCTGTTCTCGGACATCCTCACCATCCCCGACGCCATGGGCCTGGGGCTCTACTTCGAGACCGGCGAGGGGCCCAAGTTTCGCAAGCCGGTGCGCACCACCGAGGCGGTGGAGGCGCTCACCGTGCCCGACGCCGAGCGCGACCTCGACTACGTGATGAACGCGGTCTCCACGATTCGCCGCGAGCTCAATGGCCGGGTGCCGCTGATCGGCTTCTCCGGCAGTCCCTGGACGCTGGCCACCTACATGGTGGAGGGCGCCTCCAGCAAGGACTTCCGCCACGTCAAGGCGATGCTCTACGACACGCCGGACACCATGCACCGGCTGCTCGACACCCTGGCCCACGCGGTCACCGACTACCTCAACGCCCAGATCCGCGCCGGCGCCCAGGTGGTGCAGATCTTCGACACCTGGGGCGGGGCGCTCTCGACGCCGGCCTACCTGGAGTTCTCGCTGCGCTACATGGAGCAGATCGTCGCCGGGCTGATCCGCGAGCACGAGGGGCGCAAGGTGCCGGTGATCCTGTTCACCAAGAACGGCGGCCAGTGGCTCGAGGAGATGTCGGCCTCCGGCGCCGACGCCCTGGGGCTGGACTGGAGCACCGAGCTGTCCGTCGCCCGGGAGCGGGTCGGCCATCGGGTCGCCCTGCAGGGCAACCTGGACCCCAACGTGCTGTTCTCGCGGCCGTCGGCGATCCGCGCCGAGGTGGCGCGCATCCTCGACAGCTACGGCGAGGGCCCCGGCCACGTGTTCAACCTGGGCCACGGCATCAGCCAGTTCACCGACCCGGATCACGTCAGTGCCTTCATGGACGCCCTGCACGAGCTGAGCCCGGCCTATCACCAACGCATCGCCCATGACTGAGCCCGCCCGGCTCATTGATCTGCTGCGGCGCTGGCACGACCGGCGCCGCCTGTGGGCCGGGCTGGCGCTGGCGGCGGCCCTGACGGTGGCCTGGGGCAGCCTGATGCCGAGCGACGAGCTGCCACGCTCGCTGCCCTGGGACAAGCTCAACCACTTCCTCGGCTACGCCGCCATCGCCGGGCTCGGTGGGCTGGCCGGGCTGCGCCTGCCGCTGGCCTTCGCCGCGGCGGCGCTGTTCGGCGTGGCGATCGAGTTCGCCCAGATCGCGGTGCCCGGGCGCTTCGGCGGCGATCCCGCCGACATCCTGGCCAACGCCTTGGGCGCCGGTTGCGCGGTGCTGGTGCTGGCCGGCCTGCGGAGGGCCTTGCTGCCCGGGCGCGCCTAGACGCCCCTGTACGGTCGCCGCGGCGGCCATGGTTTCCTTTCACTCGTCACCCCGAGGGTTTCCGATGAGTTCCTCTCTTGATACCGGCCCCGACGCTGGCCTCGATTCAGGCCCCGATGCTGGCCTCAATTCCGGTGATTCCGGCTGGTTCACCGAAGTCTTCGATAGCCACGGCAGCGCCTTCTCGCTGAAGGTCTCCGAGAAGCTGCACGAGGTGCAGAGCCCCTATCAGCACCTCGAGGTCTACGCGACCGAGACCTTCGGCAACCTGCTGGTGCTCGACGGCTGCGTGATGCTGACCGACCGCGACAACTTCCTCTATCACGAGATGATCGCCCATCCGGCGCTGTTCACCCACGCCGATCCGAAGCGGGTGGTGATCATCGGCGGCGGCGACTGCGGCACCCTGCGCGAGGTGCTGCGTCATCCCGGGGTCGAGAAGGTCACCCAGATCGATATCGACGAGGAAGTGACCCGGGCCTCCGAGCGCTTCTTCCCGGCGCTCGTCGAGTCCAACGGCGACCCGCGCGCCGAGCTGCGCTTCGACGACGGGGTGAAGTGGATCGAGGAGGCGGACGACGACAGCATCGACGTGCTGATCATCGACTCCACCGACCCGGTGGGCCCCGCCGAGGGCCTGTTCAAGACCGACTTCCTGCGCCGCTGCCATCGCGTGCTGCGCCCGGGCGGCGTGCTGGTGCAGCAGAGCGAGTCGCCGCTCTACCACAGCGGTTCGATCATCCGCGAGCTGCGCCATGACATGCGCGAGGCCGGCTTCGACAGCGTGGCCACGCTGCCCTTCCCGCAGCCGGTCTATCCCTCCGGCTGGTGGAGCGTGACCCTGGCCGGCAAGGCGACCGACGTGGCCAGCTTTCGCGAGGTGGAGGCCGCGGCCAGCGAGATGCCGCTCGACTACTACACCGTCGAGGCCCATCGCGGCGCCCTGGCGCTGCCGCCCTTCATGCGCCGGCTGCTGGCGGACTGAGCGAGCCTGGCAGAGACGTGAAACGACGAACCCCGGCCAAGGCCGGGGTTCGTCGCTTCAGGGCGGGCGCCCGCTTTGCGGCAGACAGCGCCTAGAGCCGCGGCTCGTTGGCGGGCGCCGGTTCCGCGTGGCCGCCGGCCAGGTCCAGGCTCGGCTCGTCGTGGCGGCGCTGTGGCGGCGCCTGGCCCGCCACCCGGGCCGGGCTCAGCACCGCGTCCTCGGCGTCGACCTCGCGGGCGCCGGGGACCCAGGCGTGCTCCCGGTCGTGGACCGCGGGGCGGTGCTCGATCGAGCGGGTGACCACCGAGCCGGCGGAGAAGCCGGCGCGCTGGGCGGCCAGATGATGGGGCAGCAGCCACAGCTCGGCCAGCAGCCGCAGGGCGACCATGGCCAGCAGCGTCGCGCCGCCGCCTAGGGCCAGTTCGGGCCAGGCCTCGCGCCAGCCGGACTCGGCCAGCCACGGCGTGTGCGGGGCCAGCCACAGGCCGCCGGCCGCCAGCAGGCCGAGCTGCAGCATGGCGTGGCAGAACAGCAGGGTGCGACGCGGCAGGGGATGCCGCGGGAACAGGAAGTGGCGCATATCGTGTCCTCCGGGAGTCGGCCGTCGGGATGCCGGGCAGTCGTGCCGGCGCTCCGTGCCGGCGAGGGCGGCATCCTACCCCAGCCGGCGGCCGCGCGGCAGTGTCCGCGGATGCCGACGGCGGGTGTCGCCGTTTGACGCTGGGCGGCGTCTTGCCAATGCTGTGGGAGAAGAGTGGCGAGCCCCTCACCGCTCTCTCATGCCCAGACAAGGAGCGACGATGACGACCTATATCGTGGTGGCCGATGCGGCCCGGGCCCGGGTATTCACCCGCGATGCCCTCAAGCTCGAAGAGAAGGACAGCCTGGTGCACGCCGAGGGGCGCCTGCACGAGGGCGACCTGGTGACCGACCGCGAAGGCGACGTGCATGAATCGTCCGCCACCTCCGCCCGTTCCGCCGGCGGCGAGAGCACGGCCTCCGACCATCACGAGGCGCTGTTCGCCCGCGAGGTGGCCGACCGCCTCTACCGCGCGCGGGTCGAGAACACCCTGGAGAAGCTGATCCTGGTGGCGCCGCCGCGCTTCCTCGGCCTGCTGCGCGACAAGCTCGACGGCCCCACCGCCAAGACGGTCATCCACTCCCTGGCCAAGGACCTGACCAAGGCCAGCGTCGAGGACATTCGCGAGGCGGTCAGCGACCTGCGCTGAGCCGGCGCCGACACGCCGCGGCGGTTTTCCGCCCGGAGGCGTCAAGTCTCCGGGCGGCCTGCTTCCCACGGACCTCGATTAGCTCTTGGCTATCGTCAGCATCGCCCTATTCAATTTAACCAATGAACGGGGGCTGGTTATTCTGACCGCGTCTTCACCACACATCCCCTCAATCAGGAGATAGACGCGATGTCACTGCTCAATACCGAAGTCAAACCGTTCAACGCCACCGCTTATCACAACGGCGATTTCGTCGAGGTCAGCGAAGAGAGCCTGAAGGGCCAGTGGAGCATCTTCTTCTTCTATCCGGCCGACTTCACCTTCGTCTGCCCGACCGAGCTGGGTGACCTGGCCGACAACTACGACGAGTTCAAGAAGCTCGGCGTCGAGATCTACGGCGTGTCCACCGACACCCACTTCACCCACAAGGCCTGGCACGACAGCTCCGAGACCATTGGCAAGCTCCAGTACCCGATGCTGGCCGACCCAACCCACGTCGTGTCGCGCAACTTCGAGGTGCTGATCGAGGAAGCCGGCGTTGCAGACCGCGGCACCTTCGTCGTCGATCCGGACGGCAAGATCCAGATCATCGAGCTGAACGCCGGCAACATCGGCCGTAACGCCGAAGAGCTGCTGCGCAAGGTCAAGGCCGCCCAGTACGTCCGCGCCAACCCCAACGAGGTCTGCCCGGCCAAGTGGGAAGAAGGCGAAGAGACCCTGGCGCCGTCCCTGGACCTGGTCGGCAAGATCTAAACGGACTGCCGATCCGCGCATCCGTCACGGATCGCCGATCTTCAGCGGGAGTCGCAGGCTCCCGCGCCCCGTTACCCCGCCGAGGCGCTGCGCCTCGATCGCCCAACCAGTCGCGCAAGCGAGATCGGGGCGACGTCCCGGCGGGGCCCGATTCCGGTTTTTCCTGACATTGCTTCCGGGTGCGAGCCCTTCGCGACCCGCACGGGGAAGTCGTGTCTGCGAGTCACATATCATCAAGGATTGCCGCCGTTATGTTGGACGACTCTCTGAAGCAACAGCTGAAAGCCTATCTCGGCAAGGTCACGCAACCCTTTGAGCTGGTCGCCACCCTGGATGACGGCGACAAGTCCAAGGAACTGCACGCTCTGCTCGAACAGATCGCGGGCCTTTCCGACAAGATCACCCTGTCCACCGAGGGCGGCGACCGGCGCGTGCCGTCCTTTGCCCTGCACCGCGACGGCGAGCCCACCGGCGTGGTCTTCGCCGGCATCCCCATGGGCCACGAGTTCACCTCGCTGGTGCTGGCCCTGCTGCAGGTGGGTGGCCATCCGCCCAAGGCCAGCGACGAGGTCATCGAGCAGATCCGTGCCCTCGACGCCGACCTGCACTTCGAGACCTACTTCTCGCTGTCGTGCCAGAACTGCCCGGACGTGGTCCAGGCGCTGAACCTGATGGCGATCCTCAACCCGCGCATCTCCCACGATGCCATCGACGGCGCCCTGTTCCAGGACGAGGTCGAGGCCCGCGAGGTGATGTCGGTGCCGAGCGTGTTCCTCAACGGCGAGACCTTCGACCAGGGCCGCATGAGCCTCGAGCAGATCCTGGCCAAGGTCGACACCGGCGCCGTCGAGCGCGAGGCCGCCAGGCTCAACGACAAGCCCGCCTTCGACACGCTGATGATCGGCGGCGGCCCGGCCGGCGCCGCGGCGGCCGTCTATGCGGCGCGCAAGGGCATCCGCACCGGCGTGGCCGCCGAGCGCTTCGGCGGCCAGGTACTGGACACCCTGTCGATCGAGAACCTGATCTCGGTGCCCCACACCGAGGGCCCCAAGCTGGCCGCGGCGCTGGAGGAGCACGTCAAGGAATACGACGTCGACATCATGAACCTGCAGCGCGCCGTCGAGCTGGTGCCGGGCGAGCCGGGCGCCGATCACGAGGTGCGCTTCGAATCCGGTGCCAGCCTCAGGAGCAAGACCCTGGTACTGGCCACCGGCGCCCGCTGGCGCGAGATGAACGTGCCGGGCGAGGCCGAGTACCGCAACAAGGGCGTGGCCTACTGCCCGCACTGCGACGGCCCGCTGTTCAAGGGCAAGCGCGTGGCGGTGATCGGCGGCGGCAACTCCGGCGTCGAGGCGGCCATCGACCTGGCCGGCATCGTCGGGGAGGTCACGCTGATCGAGTTCATGGACGAGCTGCGCGCCGACGAGGTGCTGCAGAAGAAGCTCTCAAGCCTGCCCAACGTCGAGGTGATCAAGGGCGCGCGCACCACCGAGGTCAACGGCGACGGCAACCGCGTCACCGGCCTGAGCTATGAGGAGCGCGCCTCCGGCGAGCTGCGCGAGCTGGCCCTCGAGGGCGTCTTCGTGCAGATCGGCCTGGTGCCCAACACCGAGTGGCTGAAGGACTCGCCCATCGAGCTCTCCGAGCGCGGCGAGATCGTGGTCGACGAGCGCGGCATGACCTCGGTGCCCGGCATCTTCGCCGCCGGCGACGTGACCACCGTGCCCTACAAGCAGATCGTGATCGCCATGGGCGAGGGCTCCAAGGCCGCCCTGGGCGCCTTCGATCACCTGATCCGCAGCTGATCGCCCCGCCGTTCGGGCTCGACGCCCTCGCCGCTTCGCGGCGGGGGCGTCCTGCGTTGGGCGAGAGGAAAACGGTGGCAGGAAACCGGGCGTCCTCAGCCCCCGCGGCAGAGCGTCTCCATGCGGGCCAGCGCGGCGTCGGCGCCGTTGAGGCTGAAGACCAGGAACCAGTGGTCGTCCTCGGCGCGATGGATGCGCAGGCGCAGCGTCTCGCCGTCGCGCATCTCGTCGAGCGCCTCGTCGGTGTCGGGCAGCACCAGGCGCGCGTAGAAGCCGCTGTTGCCGCGCTCGGTGATGAACTCGGCCCGGCCCTGGTGGACCCAGCCCTGATCGATCAGCAGGTCCACCGGCACCCGGTTGACGGTGCCGGTCTCGGCCTGGACCTCGTCGAGCTCGACGCGCAGCTCGAGCCAGGGGCGATCGCAGGCGCCCGGCGTGGCGTTGACGCTGAACACGCTGTCGCTATAGCTGTGCTGCTCGATGGCGCGCACGTGGCGTTCGTCGCCCAGCCGCAGCATCAGCGAGTGCCAGTCGCCGTGGGCCCGGGCGTCGTCGACGTTGAAGGTCTCGGCCGCGGCCGGGGCGGCGAGGGCGAAGGCCAGCAGGACACTCGGCAAGCGGGGCATCAGGCCGCGCGTCAGCCGGCGGCCAGACCGTGAGCGGAGAAAGCGTGGGCGAAGAGCAGGTGGGCGTGAGGAGAGCATGCGGGCATCCATGACCGTGGCGTCGGGAGACTAGCACGGGATTCCGAGAGCTGTCCTGCGGCTCAGGGCTGATCCGGCGACAAGCCTTGAGGAGGCGCTGTGAATACTTCCCTGTACGCTACCGACGCCGTCCCTGGCGTAGGACCTCCTCGCCGGCTTGTCTCCGGCGCCCTTCATATCCCGACAGGTCACGAGGCCTGTGAGGCGTCCTCGATATTCAGCAGCTGGATCAGCTCGGCGCGCCGCTGGCCCAGCAGGTCGGCGAGGGTGTAGCGGTCGAGCACCGACAGGAAGGCCGCCAGGGCCTCGCCGAGGATCGGCTGCAGCCGGCAGGCGGGGGTGATGGTGCAGGCGTTGTCGTCGCGGAAGCACTCCACCAGGCCGAGGTCGGGCTCGGTGTCGCGCACCAGCCCGCCCAGCGAGATCTCGCCGGGCGCCCGGTTCAGCCGCAGCCCACCGTGCTTGCCGCGGGTGGCGCTGAGGTAGCCGAGCCGGTTGAGCTCCTGCACCACCTTCATCAGGTGGTTGCGCGAGATGGCGAAGCGCTCGGCGATCTCGGCGATGGTGGCGCGGGCCTCTGGCGGCTCCGGCGTCGGCTCGTCGTCCTTCACGGCCAGGTAGATCAGCACGCGCAGGGAGTAGTCGGTGAAGTGGGTCAGGCGCATTCCATTCTCCAGGCGCGGCGAGGCAGGCGGGACTCGGGACGATTCTAGCACGCCCGTGCCGGCCTCCCGGAGCAGGCCCGTTGCCGCAGCGGGGCGCGCTCGAGCGGCCGAATTGATCGGCATCAACTCCGCGCGGAAAGGCGCCAACGGCCAAGATCGGGGCTGGCATAATGCGCTCAGGCGGCGACGGCGCGGGCCGTCGCCAGCGTTACCGGAGGTCCGATCATGCCCCAGCCACAGCCGTTCATCCGCCCCCTCGTCGAGAAGTACGACCGCCCCGGGCCGCGCTATACCTCCTATCCCACGGCGCCGCAGTTCCATGCCGCCTTCGCCGAGGACGATTATCGGGACCAGGCCGCCCTGAGCCATCGCGTCGCCGCGCCCAAGCCGCTGTCGGTCTACGTGCACGTGCCGTTCTGCGAGAGCCTCTGCTACTACTGCGCCTGCCACAAGATCGTCACCCATCGCCGCGAGCGGGCGGCGGAGTATCTGGCCCTGCTGAAACGCGAGATCGCCCTGCAGGCGGCGCTCTTCGACGGTGAGCGCTCGCTGACCCAGCTGCACCTGGGCGGCGGCACGCCCACCTATCTGAACAATGCCCAGCTCAGCGAGCTGATGGACGCCCTGGCGGCGGCCTTTCGCTTCGCGCCGCCCGAGGACAGGGAGTTCTCGCTGGAGGTGGATCCGCGCACCGTCACCCCTGAGCAGCTGCATGAGCTGCGCGGACTGGGCTTCAACCGCCTGAGCGTCGGCGTCCAGGACTTCGACCCCGAGGTGCAGGCGGCGGTCAACCGCGTCCAGGGCGAGGCCGAGGTGGCCGCCCTGATGAAAGCCGCCCGGGACGCCGGCTTCCACTCGGTGAGCGTCGATCTGATCTACGGCCTGCCGCGCCAGACCGTGGCCAGCTTCGCGGCCACCCTCGACAAGATCGTCGCCCTGCGGCCGGATCGCATCGCCACCTACAGCTATGCCCATCTGCCCGAGCGCTTCAAGGCCCAGCGGCTGATCCGCGACCGGGACATGCCGCCGCCCGAGCGCAAGCTCGAGCTGCTGGAGCTGACTGTCCGGCGCCTGACCGAGGCCGGCTACGCCTACATCGGCATGGATCACTTCGCATTGCCCGACGACGAGCTGGTCCGGGCCCAGCGCGAGGGCACCCTGCAGCGCAACTTCCAGGGGTATTCCACCCACGCCGACTGTGACCTGATCGGGCTCGGCGTCAGTGCCATTGGCAAGGTCGGCGACGGCTACAGCCAGAACGTCAAGGAAATCGCCGTCTACCGCGAGCGCCTCGAGGCCGGGCGGCTGCCGGTGCTGCGCGGCTATCGGCTCGACGACGAGGATCGCCTGCGCCGCGACGTCATCCACGCCTTGATGTGCCACGGCCGGGTGGACGTCGACGCCATCGAGGCGCGTCACGGCATCGACTTCGCCAGCCACTTCGCCGATGCCCTCGCGGCCCTGGCGCCGATGCGCGACGACGGCCTGATCACGCTGGGCCAGCGCCGCCTCGAGGTGCGCCCGCCGGGGCGGCTGATGCTGCGCAATCTGGCCATGACCTTCGACGCCTATCTGGGCGGCGAGGCGGTGCGCTACTCGCGGACCGTCTAGGTCCTTCCTGGGGCGTCGCGCGTCGGTACGAGTTTCCTGCTACCGATCCGGCAGCCGTTTGCCTGATCCCTCCGATGCGATAATCAGCGGGCCTTCCGATGGTGAAGCCTGCGCTCTGTGACGATGCTTATCTTGCGTGTAACAAAATGTTGTATGGCGTTATATCACGTCGACGGCGATGGCCGGCGGCGGGGGAGGGCGAGATGCAAGGGTTCAAATTGACTGCCCTGGTCGTCGCCGTGGGCTGTTTGTCAGCCGCCGGCGTACAGGCGCAGTCGGGAGTCGAGGGTTCCGGGGGCAGTACGCTCTCGGAAGACGAGATGGCGCGAGTCGCCAACGATCAACTGACCGAGCCGGCCGGGTCTGGGGGCCTGACCGATGCCGATATCGATGCGCTGCTCGAGGATCTGCCGGCGCCGGCCGCCGGGGGGGGCGGTGGCGGCTGCGGTGGCGGGCTGCTGGAAGGATGCGATGGTGTGTTCCTGCGCCTGGTTGCCGCCGTGCCGAGCGAGGACGTGATTCCCGCGCCGACCATGCCGACCGCGCCGACGGATGACGGAGACGACGGCGGCGACAACCCCGGCGATGACGCCGCCGGCGGCGGCGGCGGTGGTTCCGGTGGCAGCGGCGGTGGTTCCGGCGGCGGCGGCGGTGGTTCCGGCGGCGGCGGTGGTGGTTCCGGCGGCGGTGGCGGTGGTTCCGGCGGCGGCGGTGGTGGTTCCGGCGGCGGCGGTGGTGGTTCCGGCGGCGGCGGCGGTGGTTCCGGCGGCGGCAGCGGTAGTTCCGGCGGCGGTGGTTCCGGAGCCGGTGGCAACGGTGGCAGCGCCGGCGGAGGTGGCGGTGCCGGTGGTACCGGTTCGGGAGCCGGCGGTCGCTTCTGACGCCTGTTGCCCGATGCCGCACCTGGCGCCCGACCCTGATGGTCGGGCGCTTTCTTTTGTGCGCCGAGTTCACGCATGATCCATATCATGTGTGTTGAGAGTGTTTTTCGTCTATATATGGTAGTTGATGGCCTCGCTTCCGTCGTGGCCGGGCATCCATGATGCGCGACCGCGACCGTTCCCCTCACATAGAGAGAGACCCGATGCGCACCACCACTGCCAGGGAAGCCTCCCGCGTCGACGAGGTGCCGCTGCAGGCGCCTTCCCTCGATATCTGGGACAGCAAGTATCGCCTCAAGGACCGACACGGCCGGCCGGTGGACGCCGACCCCGGCGCCACCCGGGAGCGAGTGGCCCGGGCGCTGGCCGCGGTGGAAGACGACGCCGAGGCCTGGCTGCCCCAGTTCCGCTGGGCGCTGGACAACGGCGCCATCCCGGCCGGGCGCATCGTCGCCAACGCCGGGGCGGAGGCCGTCAAGCCGGCGGTCAGCCTGATCAACTGCACGGTGTCCCGCACCCTCCACGATGCGATGCGCGACATCCTCGAGGGCGTGGTCGAGGCCGGCATGACCCTCAAGGCCGGCTGTGGCATCGGCTATGACTTTTCCACCCTGCGCCCCCGCGGCGCCTTCGTGTTCGGCGCCGGCGCCGGCACCAACGGCCCGCTGGCGTTCATGGATATCTACGACAGGATGTGCTTCACCGTGGCCTCGGCGGGCGGGCGCCGCGGTGCCCAGATGGGGACCTTCGACGTCGGCCATCCGGACGTGAAGAGCTTCATCGAGGCCAAGCGCGAGGCCGGCCGGCTGCGCCAGTTCAACCTCAGCCTGCTGATCACCGACGAGTTCATGGAGGCGGTGCACGCCGACGCCGACTGGCCGCTGGCGTTCCCGCTGCACCCCGCCGAGCAGGACGACGTCGACGACGGCGAGCTGGTCTATCGCGACTGGCCGACCATCGGGGAGGGCTACCTCCTCGACGCCGAGGGCCGGGTGGCCTGCCGCGTGGTCGAGACGGTCCGCGCCCGGGCGCTGTGGGACACCATCATGCGCTCCACCTACGACTTCGCCGAGCCGGGCTTCATCTTGATCGACCAGGTCAACCGCATGAACAACAACTGGTTCTGCGAGGAGATCCGCGCCACCAACCCGTGTGTCACGGCGGATACGCGGCTGCATACCCAATTCGGCCAGGTGCCCATCGGCGATCTGTACCGACGCGGTGATGACCTGCAGGTGACGGTCGACAAGCGAGCGCTATGTACCGGTGATCGAGGCGTCGAGACGCGCCCGGCGGTGCCGGCCTTCATGACCGCGAGGCAGGCCGATGTCTACCGGGTCACGACGCGTGAGGGATACGAGATCAAGGCCACCGAATGGCACGAGTTATATACCCAGCGCGGCAAGATTCCGTTGAAGGACCTGAGGGTCGAGGATCGACTGTGGATGCAGTCCGGCAAGGGCCAGTTCGGCGATCAGGGCGACGAGCGCTTGGGCGTTCTGCTCGGCCTGATCGCCGGCGACGGCCACTTCACGCATCGTGGCAACGGCCACGAGGCGGTAATCGTCAATTTCTGGGAAAGCGATCGCACGCTGGCCGATATCACGGCCGACTACATCAACGAGCTGATCGCGGACTCCGCCAAGACCTCGCGTCGCTACCGTGTGGCGCCGGTCGCCGTGGCCGAACGCCGCCACGTCTTTATTCGCTCGGTGATTCTGGCGCGCCTGCTGGCGCATTACGGTTTCACTCGCGACACCAAGCTCAAGGTGCCGGAAGTGGTCTGGCGAGGCACCGAGGAATGCGTCAAGGGCTATCTGAGAGGCCTCTTTCAGGCAGACGGTACGGTGCAGCGGGACGACAAGAATGCCTATTGCACGATTCGTCTTGCATCCAGCGAGCGAAGCTTGCTCAAGGACGTACAGGCCTTGTTGAGTAACTTCGGTATTTTCTGTCGGATCCTAAAGCGGCGTACTGCTCAAGCCAGGTTGTTGCCGGATGGGCGCGGGGGGAAACGTGAATATCCGTGTAAGGCCGACTATGAGCTGCTGATTGGCTCCGCGTCGCGCGATCGCTTTATGCAGGAAATCGGCTTTCTGATTGGCGCCAAGAATCAGAAGTATCGCGAGTGGCAAAGCATGCGAACTAGAGCCGTGAGCACGACCTACATGGCGCAGGTAGGAGCCATCGAGTATGTGGGGCGTGAGGCTGTTTTCGACACGACTCAGGAGGATAAAAACAGTTTAATTTTCAATGGATTGGTTACAGGCAACTGCGGCGAACAGCCGTTGCCGCCCGAGGGCGCCTGCCTGCTGGGCTCGATCAACCTGACACGTTTCGTGCTCGAGCCCTTCGGCGAGGCGCCGCGCTTCGACTGGGAGCGCTATCGCCGGGTGGTGGCGATCTTCACCCGCATGCTCGACAACGTGGTGGAGATCAGCGGCCTGCCGCTCGACGGCCAGCGCCGCGAGATCGAGGCCAAGCGCCGCCACGGCATGGGCTTTTTGGGGCTGGGGTCGGCGCTGACCATGCTCAAGCTGCCCTACGGCTCGCCGGAGTCGCTGGCCTTCACCGAGGAAGTCAGCCGGGTGCTGGCGGTCGAGGGCTGGAAACAGGCCCTGGCGCTGGCCAGGGAGAAGGGCATGGCGCCGGTGCTGGCCGAGACCTTCGAGCTGACGCCACGCATGCTGCGCGAGCGCCCGGAGCTCAAGCAGGACGGCTATCAGGCCGGCGACCGGGTGCCGGGGCGGATCCTGCACGCCCGCTACAGCCGCTACATGCAGAAGATCGCCGAGGTCGAGCCGGAGCTCGTCGCCGAGCTCGCCGAGCACGGCGCGCGCTTCACCCATCACAGCTCCATCGCGCCCACCGGCACCATCTCGCTGTCGCTGGGCAACAACGCCTCCAACGGCATCGAGCCGTCCTTCTCGCACCGCTACTTCCGCAACGTCATCCGCGCCGGGCGCAAGACCAAGGAGCAGATCGAGGTGGTCTCCTTCGAACTGGCCGCCTATCGCCATCTGGTGGCGCCGGCGGCGGTGGAGAGCGACCTGCCGGATTACTTCGTCACCGCCGACGGCGTCTCGCCGGAGCAGCATGTGGCGGTGCAGGCCGCGGCCCAGGCCTGGATCGACTCGGCGATCTCCAAGACGGTCAACGTGCCCACCGAGTTCGCCTACGAGGACTTCCAGAACCTCTACCTGACGGCCTACGACAGCCGGCTCAAGGGCTGCA
This sequence comes from Halomonas smyrnensis AAD6, assembly GCF_000265245.1. Lineage (GTDB taxonomy): Bacteria > Pseudomonadota > Gammaproteobacteria > Pseudomonadales > Halomonadaceae > Halomonas > Halomonas smyrnensis. The sequence goes on along the minus strand of NZ_AJKS02000002.1, from coordinate 297,024 downwards.
CCACCTTCCGCTTCAACCCCGAGGCCTTCCAGGGCGTGCTGGTACGCGAGGACGACCTCAAGAACACCGTCTACGTCTTCGAGCTGGAGAACGGCGAGCGGCTGGAGCTCTCCGGCGACGAGACGGTGCTCTACGAGGGCGAGGAGCACACCGCGGCCAACCTGCACGAGGCGCTCAAGGAGGGCACCTATGGCAAGTGGTAAATCAGGGCTCGCGACGGCCGTGAATGGCCGTCCGTCCACCGTCACCGCATCCGCTTTCACAGGAGCCCCGTCATGAGCGTCGAGATCACCTCGAAGATCGTTTCCTCCCGCGTCCGCCAGGCCCAGGACGTGCCGCCGCCGGCCGACGAGGACCCGCTGACGCGGCGCATTCCCTCGCGCCCCGAGGGCACCCTGGAGGCGGTGTCGGAGAAGATCTCCTACGTCGGCGCCGAGGGCCGGCGCAAGGTCTACCTGCTGGTGTCCTTCATGCCGGTGGAGGGCGTGCTGAACGGCGAGCGGGTGGTCATCGAGCGCCCGGTGGAGTTCTTCCTGCCCTCCGGCCAGCTGTCCAGCGAGCACCAGTGGATCACCGCCACCATGCGCAGCCTGTCGCTGGCCGCCCGCGGCGGCTACGTCACCCAGGCGGTGGCCGATCTGCGCAAGGTGGCCTGGGACAAGGGCCGGGTGCGCTGCGGCATGAACCGCTGGGGCAAGCCGATGTTCCACGACTCCGAGGTCGCCGCCATCGCCTGGTCGATCCAGCAGATCCTCTACCGGCGCGGCTTCCTCGACCAGGACGGCCTGCAGGTGCCGGTGGAGGAGCTGGTGGCGCGCCACGCCCGGCGCCTGGCCGGCCGGCCCTGGTATCCGCCCGGCCCCGAGGAGCAGGCCGACGCCGAACGCGCGGCCGAGGCCGGCCAGGGCGGGCCCACCGTGGTCGGCCAGTGCCCCGAATGCGCGGGTGACCTGGTGATGATGGACGGCTGCCCGACCTGCTACTCGGGCTGCGGCTGGTCCAAGTGCGGTTGACCGGTGCGGATCGCCTCGCCGGTCAACGCTCGGCGAGACGACAGACGATCCCCGTCGCGACCGTCAGCCCCGGCCGATGCCGGGGCTTTCTTGTCGCGACGCAGCAGGTCAGGACGAATCGAACGTTTAAATGCAAGCCGGTGCGCCGGCTTGCGGCTCTGTTATGTTCGTCCTGCGAATAACAAGCACAAACCCTCTACCCAAAGCTATGGAGTCAAGATCATGCGCTACAACAACAAGACGCTGATCGCCCTGTCCGTCGCGACCCTCGGCCTGACGGCGGTCAGCAGCGCCTCGGCCGCCACCCTCGACGAGGTGAAGGAGCGCGGTAACCTGCGCTGCGGCGTCAACGTCGGGCTGTCCGGCTTCTCCTCGCCGGACGAGAACGGCACCTGGCAGGGGCTGGACGTCGAGACCTGCCGCGCGGTGTCCTCGGCCATCTTCGGCGACCCGGAGAAAGTGGTCTTCACCCCGCTGACCGCCAAGGAGCGCTTCACCGCCCTGCAGTCCGGCGAGATCGACCTGCTCTCGCGCAACACCACCTGGACCGCCACCCGCGACAACTCCCTGGGCCTCAACTTCACCACCACCACCTTCTACGACGGCCAGGGCTTCATGGTCGCCAAGGACCTCGGCATCGAGAGCCTGGAGGATTTGAACGGCGCCTCCATCTGCATCCAGTCGGGCACCACCCACGAGCTCAACCTGGCCGACTACTTCCCGTCGAAGGGCATCGATATCGACACCGTGACCTTCGACACCCCGGATCAGACGGCCCAGGGCTTCGCCAGCGGCCGCTGTGACGTCCTGACCTCCGACACCTCCCAGCTCAGCGCCCTGCGCCTGCAGTTGCCGGAGCCGGACAGCGTGGAGATCCTCACCGAGCTGATCTCCAAGGAACCGCTGGGCCCGGTGGTGCGCCAGGGCGACGACCAGTGGCTGGACATCGTCAAGTGGTCGGTGTTCGCCATGGTCAATGCCGAGGAGCTGGGCGTGACCCGCGACAACGTCGACGAGATGCAGCAGAACCCGCCCAATCCCCAGGTCGCGCGCCTGCTGGGCGACGACGGCAACTACGGCGAGCAGATGGGCCTCGAGAATGACTGGGCCTACGACATCATCGCCCAGGTGGGCAACTACGGTGAGGTGTTCGCCGCCACCGTGGGCGAGGAGTCTCCGCTCGCCATCGGCCGCGGCATGAACGCGCTGTGGAACGAGGGCGGCATCCTCTACGCACCGCCCATCCGCTGATCGGCATCGAACCTCCGTTCCCCCTCACCCCCACTCGGGGGTGAGGGGCCGTTACCCCGTATTCGAGGCCCGACATGCTGCGTTCTTCGTCTTCCGAGCGGGGGCCGCTGTGGCGCGACCCCGCCGTGCGCGCGCTGGTGATCCAGGCCCTGCTGCTGCTGGGACTGGCGGCGCTGATCGTGATGCTGGTAACCAATACCCTGGCCAACCTCGAGGCCCGGGGCATCACCACCGGCCTGGGCTTCCTCCAGGAGCGGGCCGGCTTCTCCATTCCCCAGACGCTGATCGCCTACAGCGGCGACAGCACCTACGGCCGCACCTTCGTGGTGGGGCTGCTCAACACCCTGCTGGTGTCCGGCCTCGGCATCGTCGCGGCGACGGTCATCGGCTTCGCGGTGGGCATCGCCCGGCTCTCGAGCAACTGGCTGCTGGCCCGGCTGGCCGCCGCCTACGTCGAGATCTTCCGCAACATTCCGCTGCTGGTGCAGATCCTGTTCTGGTACTTCGCCGTGCTCCAGGCGCTGCCCAGCCCGCGCCAGAGCCTGTCGCTGTTCGAGGCGCTGTTCCTCAACGTGCGCGGCCTGGTGATGCCGGCCCCGGTGGCCCAGCCGGGCTTCGACGCCACCCTCTGGGCGCTGGCCCTGGCGGTGGCCGCCGTGGTGGGGCTGTCGCTCTACGCGCGGCGCCTGCAGGCCCGCACCGGCCGGGCGCTGCCGGTCTACCGGCTCGGCGCGCTGCTCCTGATCGGCCTGCCGCTGGCCGTGTTCCTGGTGACCGGGCGGCCGCTGGCCTGGGACGTGCCGGCGCTGGCCGGCTTCAACTTCCAGGGCGGGGTGACGATCATCCCCGAGCTGATGGCGCTGTGGCTGGCGCTGTCGATCTACACCGCCTCCTTTATCGCCGAGATCGTGCGCTCGGGCATCCAGTCGGTGCCGAGAGGGCAGGTCGAGGCCGCCCGGGCGATCAGCCTTCCCGGCAACATCACCCTGCGCAAGATCGTCATCCCCCAGGCGATGCGGGTCATCGTGCCCCAGCTCACCAGCCAGTACCTCAACCTGATCAAGAACTCCTCGCTGGCCACGGCCATCGGCTATCCGGACCTGGTGGCGGTGTTCGCCGGCACCACCCTCAACCAGACCGGCCAGGCCATCGAGATCATCGCCATGACCATGGCGGTCTACCTGCTGATCAGCCTGGTGGTGTCGGCGCTGATGAACCTCTACAACGCCCGCACCCTGATGAAGGAGCGCTGACATGGCCGAGATGGCGACACGAATCGAGATGATCGAGGCGCGCCGGCCGCCGGACCTGCGCCGCGGCGTGATGGGCTGGCTGCGCGCCAACCTCTTCGACGGGCCGCTCAACAGCGTCATCACCCTCATCGTGCTGGCGGTGCTGGGCTGGGGGCTGTGGCCGCTGGTGCAGTGGGCGTTGATCGACGCCGACTGGCTGGGCTCGACCCGCGAGGCCTGCAGCGGCGAGGGCGCCTGCTGGGTGTTCATCAGCGCCCGCTTCGAGACCATCGTCTACGGCTTCTACCCCGAGGCCGCCCGCTGGCGGGTCGATGCGGTGTTCCTGATGCTGGGGCTGCTGATCGCCTGGCTGGCGATCCCCCGGCTGCCGGCCAAGCGCTGGGTGGGGCTGTTCGCCCTGGTCGGCTTCCCGGTGGTGGCCTACGTGCTGCTGCTCGGCGGCCACTTCGGGCTGATGGCGGTGCCGACCCGCGAGTGGGGCGGGCTGATGCTGACCCTGACGGTGGCCGTCGTGGGCATCGTCGGCTCGCTGCCGCTGGGCGTGGTGCTGGCGCTGGGGCGTCGCTCGCGGATGCCGCTGGTGCGCGGCGTGTGCGTGGTGTTCATCGAGTTCTGGCGCGGCGTGCCGCTGATCACGGTGCTGTTCATGGCCTCGGTGATGCTGCCGCTGTTCGTGCCCACCGAGGTGGAGTTCGACAAGCTGCTGCGGGCCCTGATCGGCATCATGTTCTTCTGGAGCGCCTACATGGCCGAGGTGGTGCGCGGCGGGCTGCAGGCCATTCCCAAGGGCCAGGAGGAGGCCGCCAAGGCGCTGGGCATGGGCTACTGGCGGCGCATGGGACTGATCGTGCTGCCCCAGGCGCTGAAGCTGGTGATCCCCGGCATCGTCAACACCTTCATCGCGCTGTTCAAGGACACCTCGCTGGTGCTGATCATCGGCCTGTTCGACCTGCTGGCGATCATCCGCGCCGGGCTCACCGACAGCAACTGGCTGGGCTTCGCCACCGAGGGCTACGTGTTCGCGGCGCTGATGTTCTGGATCTTCTGCTTCAGCATGTCGCGCTACAGCCAGTATATCGAGCGGCGTCTGCACACGGGGCACCGGAACTGAGCGGCAGGCATGGAATAACAAGCACGTAACAACACGCTTTCAAGAACGAGGAAACACCGGCATGGCGACCACCAACACGGCCAGCGCCCCCGCCGACGACGCGATGATCTCGGTCGAGGGGCTCAACAAGTGGTACGGCGACTTCCACGTGCTGCGCGACATCGACCTCAGCGTGGCGAAGGGCGAGCGCATCGTCATCTGCGGGCCCTCGGGCTCGGGCAAGTCGACCCTGATCCGCTGCCTCAACCACCTCGAGGAGCATCAGCAGGGCCGCATCGTCGTCGACGGCGTGACCATGACCCAGGACGTGAAGCGCATCGAGCAGATCCGCCGCAACGTCGGCATGGTCTTCCAGCACTTCAACCTGTTCCCGCACCTCTCGGTGCTCGACAACTGCTGCATCTCCCAGACCTGGGTGCAGAAGAAGCCCAGGGCCGAGGCGGAGAAGACCGCCATGGAGTTCCTCGAGCGGGTGCGCATCGCCGACCAGGCGCACAAGTACCCGGGCCAGCTCTCCGGCGGCCAGCAGCAGCGCGTGGCCATCGCCCGGGCGCTGTGCATGCGCCCCGAGGTGATGCTGTTCGACGAGCCGACCTCGGCGCTGGACCCGGAGATGATCAAGGAGGTGCTCGACGTCATGGTCGAGCTGGCCCAGGACGGCATGACCATGCTCTGCGTGACCCACGAGATGGGCTTCGCCAAGACCGTGGCCGACCGCGTCATCTTCATGGACCAGGGGCAGATCATCGAGCAGGCCCCGCCGGAGACCTTCTTCAACCATCCGGAGTCGGACCGCACGAAGCTGTTCCTGAGCCAGATTCTCGGTCATTAAGCGAGCCCCGGGCACCAACGACAACGGCCCGGACGCCAAGGCGTCCGGGCCGTTCTGGTTTTCCGCAACGATCAGGCGGCGTCGAGGGCGCGCGCCGGACCGAAGTGCTCGTAGTGGCGACGCTCGTCGGGAATGCCCAGCTCCTTCAGGCAGCGATCCACGGCGGACATGAAGCCCCGGGGGCCGACGAAGTAGCAGCGTGCGCCCTCGGGCAGGTAGCGGGCCAGCAGGTCGCGGTCCACGCGGCCGAGGTGATCGGCGCCGTCGCCGCGCTCGTGCACGCTGACCGCGGTCAGCCGCTCGGGATGCTCGGCGGCCAGGGCCGCGAGCTCGTCGGCGAAGGCGCGCTGTTCGGCGTCTTGGGCGGCGTGCAGATAGGCCACCCGGCGGCCCTCGGCCAGGGCCTGGCGGGCGATCGGCAGCATCGGCGTCTGGCCGACGCCAGCGCTTGCCAGCAGCAGGGGCTCGTCGCCGGCCACCAGGGTCAGCTCGCCGGCGGGCGGCAGCAGCTCGAGGGTGTCGCCCACGGCCATGGCATCGTGCAGGTGCCGGCTGGCCACGCCGCCGTCCTCGCGCTTCACCGAGATGCGAACGCTGCGGCCGTTGGGCAGCGCCGAGAGGCTGTAGTGGCGATGGACCGGACGGCCGTCGATGGTCAGGCGCACGCCGATGTACTGGCCGGGGAGGTGCTTGGCCACCGCGCCGCCGTCGGTGGGCTCCAGCACGAAGGAGCGGATCACCGCGCTTTCCTGGCGCGTCTCGGCGATACGGAACTCGCGCGGGCCGCGCCAGCCGCCGGGCCGCTGTTCGAAGGCCCGGTAGCTATGCTCTTCCAGCTCGATCAGCAGGTCGGCCAGCTCCTCGTAGAGCGCGCCCCAGGCGTCGGCGATCTCCGGCGTCACGGCGTCGCCCAGCACCTCGCCGATGGCCGCCATCAGGCACTCGCCGACGATCGGATACTGCTCGGGGCGGATGTCCAGCGACACGTGCTTGCTGACCACCGTGGCCAGCACCTCGCGCACCCGCTCGGGGTCCTGGCGCAGCTGCACGTAGGCCAGCACGGCGGCGGCCAGCGCCCGCGGCTGGCCGCCGTTGGCCTGGTGGGTCTGGTTGAACAGCGAAGCGACCTCGGGATAGCGCGCGAACATCAGCGGGTAGAAGCGCCGGGTGATGGCGTCGAGATGCTCGGCGACCACCGGGGCGGTGGCGGCGATCAGGCTTTCCTGGGCGTGGGTCAACATGGGCGGGCTCCTGGGGATGGGCGGCGTCTCTTAAAGATGCATTTAAATTACATCTAAAAGAGGCGGGCGAACACCCTGCCCCCTGGTCCAGATTGTCGCAGTCGCGCCCCGTGCCGATCCCGGTCGGGATCCGGCTCCGCCCGGGGCTTGTCCGGCCTTCGCCAGGAAAGAAACGGACGGCTAGGCTTCAAGGCAGGCGAAGCAGCGGCGGGGAATCAGGCATGGATATCATCAGGGTCTTCGATGCCAGCTACGCGCGCGCCCTGGCCCACGAGATCGAGGGGCAGGGCTTCTTCGATGCCTTCTACCGGCGCTTCCTGGACGGCTCGTCGGAGGTGGCCGAGAAGTTCCGCGACATCGACATGGCGCGCCAGCAGGCGATGCTCAAGAAGTCGTTCTACCACCTGCTGAGCCTCTACGCGGCCAGCCACGACGGCGACTACCTGGCGCGGGTGGCGATCCGCCACAGCCGCGGGCATCTGGACATCCGCCCGGCGCTCTACGACCGCTGGCTGGAGACGATGATGGCGACGCTGCGCGAATACGATCCCGAGTGCGGCGACGAGCAGGAGCTGGCCTGGCGCCTGGTGATGGCGCCGGGCATCGCCTACATGAAGTTCCACTACGACCGGGAGGCGCCGGTGGGGCATGACGGGGACGCATGATGGCATAGAACGGTCGGAGGGCTTTTTGCTGAGGCCGTCAGTCATCGCCCCAAGGAGCCCTCCTATGACGAGATAGGAGCGTCTCGCGGGTGCTGGCCAGGTGGCCGAGTGTCATCCCTAGGTATGGCGTGTCTTCTCGGCACTGGGCAAGGCCAGCGCCGAGAACGGTCCGCTGGACGCGCGCACCCGTCGCCTTGTCAAGTGGCGGTGTACGCTAGGTCCTAGGATGCCATGCACTCTCATGTGCGCCGAGCCCTGGCCGAAGGTGAATCCCCCCTAGGTGCTTGAGCAGGTGGCGCTGCTGCGCATCCCCACCCTGGGGATGCCGGCGAGCGTCGCGGCAATGATCTGGATCGAGGACATCACCGACGAGACACGAAGTCGTGAAGCGGTCACCGAGGCGGCCAGCATGCGTATCGCTTCACTCGTCGGAAAAAAGCGCTCATGAACCCTGACGCAAAACGCTCTGCCTAGTGCGCCGAACTGCGCATTTGGCAGGACTTCTCCTGCCCGGGGTCTATGGCGTCGGCGTCAGCTGGTCGGCTGAGGGCGGCGGTTATTGACCTGGCAGGCGCCCAGCTGGCCATGACCCCGTAGACTCTCTTGCGCTTGCTGGTCAGGCTACGTGAGGAAGGCGCGATTCCCATCGATCGCCAGCGCTACGACGACACGACCATCGCCGTGGTGAGCTGATCGCCGGGCTGCCAGTGGGGCGCACCGCCTCAGCCTAGAAGATGGCGCTCCCCTCACCCGCACTGATCAAGAGCATCCCATTGGTGTTACAAGGTATCTGCGGAGAGACCAAGGTGCCGCTGATGCCCATTAGTGTTGGCCCCACTGGAGATTAAGCGCCGAGTGGTGAAACGACTTACACACAGGGCCGTCGTCACCGACGCCAGGTTCTGCTCGGCGCACGGAGTTCCAGACGCCGGCGCCGCCCCTGACTTCGCGGCAAGGCATCACGTCAATACCCGCAGACACTGGCCCGTGTGGTATAGCGTGAAGCCTCCTTCGTAGGTCGAGCTCCACAGCGGCTTGGCGCGGACCGGCTTCGGGACGCGGAGCGGCAGTGGCATCAGTGCGTCTTCGTCGTGGATCAGGTAGTGGGCGAAGCCCTTGCCCACCACCGTGCCGGTGGTGACACCTCGGCCGTTGTAGCCGCAGGCGGCCAGTATCCCGGGGGCGGGCTCGAACAACCGCAGGGTATGGTCGGGCGTGAAGGCGACCCGGCCGGTCCAGGTGCATTCCCAGTCGACTTTGCCCAACTGGGGGAAGTAGTGGCGCTGGACACGGTCGGCCCAGCCACGGACATAGGCCTGCGGCCGGCCTTCCCCTTTGCCCAGACTGCCCAGGATTAGTCGTCCCTCGGCATCGCGGCGCATGCTGCTGAGCACCATGCGGGTGTCCCAGGCACCTTGGCGCTCGGGCAGGATGTCGCCGGCGATCTCATCCGGCAGCGGGCGTGAGGCGACCTGAAAAAAATGGCCGGGGAAGAAATGCTGGCGGACCTGATTCCAGTGGTCCTCGGTATAGGCGTTGGTGGCGATCACCAGGCGTGGCGCGGTGACGCTGCCCTCGGCGGTGATGACGCGCCAGTCTGAGCCCTGCCGCATGATGCCCGTCGCCCCGCTGTGTTCATGGAGCCGAGCGCCCACCGAGGCGGCGGCACGGGCCAGTCCCCGTGTATAGGCGGCGGGGTTGATGGTGCCCGCCCGATGGTCGAGCAGGGCGCGGCGGATGCGTCGGGTGCCGACCTTGTGTCGGCAGGCCTCGTCCTCCAGTAGCTCGACCGGTGCGCCCCGCTGCTGGAACTGCTCGATGCGCCGGAACAGTTCCCGCTCACCCTTGGCGTTGTGGGCCAGATGTAGGGTGCCAGTGCGTGTCGCGTCACACTCGATCCCATGACGCTTGATGAGGCCGAATACTTCGGCAGGTGCTCCGCCCAGGATCGCATTGGCGCGCTCACCGTCCTGCTCGCCTAGGGCCTGGCAGATGTCGTCTGGGGGAATCCACAGCCCAGCATTGACCAGCCCCACGTTGCGCCCCGAGCCGCCGCTGGGAATCTCGCCAGCCTCGATCAGCACTACATCGGTGCCGGCCTCGGCGAGGTGCAGGGCGGTACTGAGCCCGGTGATGCCCCCGCCGATTACCACGATGTCCGCGGTATGATCGCCTCGCAGGGTATCCAGGCTCAGGGAGTACTCGGGCGAGGTGTAGTACCACAGGCAGTGTTGCTTCATGACGCCTTCCTCTGGCTGAGTTTGTGGCGGTCGAGAAACCAGTCTGCAGCGGCCAGGTCCTCGATGGCGGTGCCTACCGACTTGAACAGGGTGATGTCCTCGGGCGAACGACGCCCGGATACCTCGTGGCGGCACAGCTCGTCCAGGGTGCCGCGTATATCGCCGTGCGCGATGGCACCGCTCTTGAGGCTCGCCAGGAGGTCGCCGGCCTCCTCCAGGCAGCCTTCCATCGTATCCACGTGCACCTCGGCGCGGCGCATGGTTGTGTCGTCGCACTCGCGCATGTCGGGGCGGAAGGCGCCCACCAGGTCGACATGCGTACCCGGGCTGAGCCAGTCGCCGTCAAACAGCGACTCCTTGGCCATGGTGGCACAGCTAACGATGTCGGCAGTCGGAACGGAGTCCGATAGCGACTCCGTGGTGAAGATCTCGAAGGGCCGGTCGCGGAACTCTTCGACGAGTCGATGCGCCTTGGCAGAGTTGCGCCCCCAGACCGAGACCGTTTCGATGGGCCTGACCGCCGTATGTGCCTCGATCAGGGTCCGAGCCATACGGCCGGTACCGAGCACCAGCAGGTGCGATGCGTCTTCGCGAGAAAGGTAGCGCGAGGCCAGCGCTGAAGCGGCGGCCGTGCGCCAGGCGGTGAGCCGGTCGGCCTCGAGGGTCGCCAACGGCTGGCCCGTGTCACCGTCGAACAGCACATAGATGGCATGCACGCCTGGCAGATCGAGGCGGACGTTATCGGGTGACACCGTCGCGCATTTGATGCCGAAACGGTGCCCCGATCGGTGGGCGGGCATGGTGAGCAGGGTGATGTCGGAGCCACTCGACCGTGGAATCTCCTGTTGGATCCGTACTGGTGCCTCGAGCCCCGCGATGAAAGCGCTCTCCAGCGCCCCCACCAACCCCGGCCAGTCCATTAGCGACGCCAAAGTTGCATTGTCGAGATACTGCATGTCTTGGCCTCCCTGGTTCAGTGCTCGGGCGCTGAGTTCTGTCCCGGCCAGGCATAGAAGTGTCGCGGATTGTCACGCAGGGTCTTGTGCTGCAGGTCGAGGAGCTCGCGTACCTCTTGAGCCGGCTCGCCTTTGGGATGACGTTCGATCCAGCTCTCGAGGTCACGTTGAGCGGCGGGGGAGAAGGATTCGAAGTTACCCTGAGCCTCGATCAATTCCAGTTTACGTTCCTCCTGGCGCATCGAGTGGACCAAGGTAAGACTGGCCACTCCCCACAGAGCGGCGATGGAGGCGAGCATGACGATAATGGCGGAAAGGCTCATGAGGTCCGACCTCCGGCGATGGTGGTGGAATAGCTGCCGTTCTGACGGCGGTTCATGATCCACATGCACAGCGGGATCATCAGCGTCAGCAGGGTCAGCCCACTGAGCGTCTTCCAGGGCGTAGTGCCGAGGTTGCTGTAGAGGAAATAGGCCATTATGCCGAGCATGATGGTGGGAATCTGGTAGCGCACGATGGCTTCCCAGAGGCTCGGGACATAGAGATCGGCGCCGCGGTTCAGGCTCAGGATGCGCAATCGGTTGGCATCGAACTTCCAGCCGATAGTGATCATGATGATGAAGGTCGCCAGCGGCAGGCCCCAGTTACCGATCACGAAGTCCAGGTAGCCGAGGATGTCGGCGTTCATGGCGCTCGGGATGCCCAGCAGCCAGATGATGCCGCAGATCGTCAACACGGCCTTGGTGCGGGACAGATTGCGCTCCTCCTTGTAGGTGGTAACGCCGACCTCGGTGATGGCGGTGGCGGTGGTCAGGTTGGCGAAGAAGAAGCTCATGAAGAACAGCAGCGCCCATATATAGCCACCGGTCATGCTGCCGAAGGCGCTGGCAAGAGCCACGAAGGCCAGCTCTGCGCCGGAGGTCGGCGAGATGCCGAAGGCGAAGACGATGGGAAAGACGGCGAAGATGGCCAGCAGGCCGAAGCTGGTGTTGCCCACGGCGGTGAAGATGCCGCCGCCCAGCGGGATATCGTCGTTGCGTCCCAGGTAGCTGCCGTAGGTCAGGGCGATGCCCCAGCCGAGACCGGTGGAAAACAGCGCCTGACCGAGGGCGGCGAGCCAGGTTTCGCCCCTGGCAAGGTAGGCCCAGTTCGGCGAGAAACTGAACTCCAGGCCGGCGATGGCGCCTGGCAGGGTCAAACCGCGGATGGCGATGGCGATCAGCGAGATCGTTAGGATCGGCATCATCCATTTTGCCAGTCGCTCGATACCGCCCTTGATGCCGAGCAGCAGGATGCCGGTGACCATCAGCATGGCGATGCTGTGCATGCCGACATTCAGCGCGGTGTTGCCGCTGAAGGCCTGCCACAGGGCTGCGGTGTCGAAGTCGGTCTGGGTGAATGTGCCGATCAGGGCATGGTAGGCATAGTAGATCGACCAGCCGACGATCGAGGAATAGTACGACATCAACACGATGTTGAAGATCAGGATAACCAGCCCGAGGCCCAAGAAGCGGTTGTTGCCGTAGATCTTGCGGAAGGTGCCGAGAAGGCCCTGGCGAGTGTAGCGGCCGAGGCTGGTCTCGCCCATCAGGCCGGGCACGGCGATCAGGTAGAGCAGCAGGAAGTAGGCGATCAGGAAGGCGCCGCCGCCGTTCTCGCCAGTGACATAGGGCATGCGCCAGATGTTGCCGGCGCCGACCATGGCTCCGACTACGGCCATCAGATAGCCGAAGCGGCTACCCCATTGTTCTCTCGAGATTGTTGTTGTCATTTCATGGCTCCATGACTCGTCGTTGGGAAGCACGGACGAAGCCGTCGCCACCCCGCGCGAGCGGGGTAGCGACGATCATGATCAGTCGAACTTGATGCCCTGGGCCAGCGGCAGTTCGCGGGAATAGTTGACGGTGTTGGTCTGGCGACGCATGTAGCTCTTCCAGATATCGGAACCGGACTCGCGGCCGCCGCCGGTCTCCTTCTCGCCGCCGAAGGCGCCGCCGATCTCGGCGCCGCTGGGGCCAATGTTGACGTTGGCGATGCCGCAGTCGCTGCCCTGGTCGGAGACGAAGGCCTCGGCCTCGCGTACGTCGGTGGTAAACACGCAGGAGGAGAGCCCCTGGGGGACGTCGTTTTGCAGGGCCAGCGCCTCATCGAAGTCGCGGTAGCTCATCACGTAGAGAATCGGGGCGAAGGTCTCGTGCTTGACCAGCTCGTCCTGGCGCTCCACCTCGACGATAGCCGGGGCCACGTAGTACCCATTGGGGTAGTCGTCGGCCAGCTTCCGCTCGCCGCCGAAGACGCTGGCACCCTGCTCGCGGGCCTTGCCCAGCACCGACTGCATCTGGTCGAAGGCCTGGGCGTCGATCAGCGGGCCGACTAGGCTGCCGCCCATCGGGTCGCCGATGGTCACGCCGGCATAGGCCTTCTTGACCCGCTCGACGACCTCATCGCGCACGGATTCGTGGACGATCAGGCGGCGCAGGGTGGTGCAGCGCTGGCCGGCGGTACCCACCGCGGAGAACAGGATGGCGCGCACGGCCATGTCCAGATCGGCGCTGGGTGCCAGGATCATGGCGTTGTTGCCGCCGAGCTCGAGGATGCTGCGACCGAAGCGCGCGGCCACGCGGGGCGCGACCTCGCGGCCCATGCGGGTGCTGCCGGTGGCGCTGATTAGTGGCACGCGGGGGTCGTCGGTGAGCACCTCGCCGGCCTCACGCTCGCCGATGATCACCTGACTGAGGTCCGCCGGTGCCTCGTCGCCGAACTCGGCCATGGCGCGCTCGAGCAGTGCCTGGCAGGCCAGGGCGCACAGCGGGGTCTTTTCGGAGGGTTTCCACAGCAGGCTATTGCCACAGACCAGCGCCAGGGCGGCGTTCCAGGCCCAGGGCGCCACCGGGAAGTTGAAGGCGGTGATCAGGCCGATCGGGCCCAGCGGGTGCCAGCTCTCGCGCATGTGGTGGCCGGGACGCTCCGAGGCGATGGTCAGGCCATACAGCTGGCGGGACTGACCGACGGCGAGGTCGCAAATGTCGATCATTTCCTGCACTTCGCCGAGGCCTTCCTGGTAGATCTTGCCGCATTCCAGGGTGACCAGGGCGCCGAGATCCTCCTTGTGGCGGCGCAATTGCTCGCCGAACAGGCGTACCAGCTCGCCGCGGCGCGGGGCCGGCACCTGGCGCCAGGCCTCGAAGGCCGACTGGGCGCGGTCGATACGCGCCTTGACCTGCTCGCTGCCTTCCAGTGCCACCCGGCCGAGCTCGCCGCCGTCGGTGGGTGAGGTCACGGCATAGTCGCCGCCACGGTACAGGGATTCGCTGACCCCGAGGCGTTGCATGATGGACTCGATCATTCTTCCTCCTACTGCTCGAATGCGTGTGATGGGAACGCGAGCAGTATTGCTAGGGTTGCGAGCGGGCCTCAAACGACGTTTTATACGGAGGTCATTCTATTTTTTCTTGTAGGGGTCGAGATGAGCCGTCGCCACCTGCCCACCCTCTCCGCCATGCAGTGTTTCGAGGCTTCGGCCCGGCACCTGAGTTTCACTCGGGCAGCCGAGGAGCTGAGCCTGACCCAGAGCGCCGTCAGCAAGCAGGTCGCGCAGCTCGAGTCGGTGCTCGAACATCCCCTGTTTCGCCGGGTTCGCAAGCGGCTGCAGGTCACTCCGGAGGGGTCGCTGTATCTGACCGAGGTCCGTAAGGTGCTGGCCCAGGTCGAGATGTCCACTCGCTATATGCAGTCCTACGGTGGCCAGAGCGAGGTGCTCAACGTCACCACCTTGCCGACCTTCGGTGCCCGCTGGCTGATCCCGCGGCTCAACGGTTATCGCTTCCGCCATCCCGGTGTCTACCTGAACATCGCCAACCGGGTGGAGCCCTTCGACCTCGAGGAGGAGCGGGTCGACGTGGCCTTCTTCTTCGGCCACGGGGCCTGGCCGAAGGCGGAGTGCATCAAGCTACTCGACGAGACCATGGTGCCGGTGTGCGCTCCAACGGTGATGCCTGTCGGTGGCATCGACAACCCGCTGGCCTTGACCGAGCTGGTGTTGCTGCAGAGCGCGACGCGGCCCGAGGCGTGGCACGACTGGTTCGAGGCCCAGGGCTGCTATACCGTCCACAGCTATCACGGGCCGCGTTTCGATACCTTCTACATGGCGGTGAGCGCCGCCCGGGCGGGCTGCGGCGTGGCGCTGGTGCCCCGCTTCCTGGTCGAGGAAGAGCTGGCGGCCGGCCAGCTGACGATTCCCTGGGCGTTCGCGCTGACCAGCCGTGATGCCTATTACCTGGCTTACCCCGAGTACAAGGGCGAGGTCGCCAAGGTCCGGGGTTTCATCGACTGGATCCTCGACCATCTCGAGGCGCCGGCGCACGTTCATGGCGCCCGCCCGGCGAACTAGCCCGATCCGAGGCCAGTCTCGGCGCAGGTCAGCACATGCGAGACGAAGTGGCGGACCTTGGCGAGCTCGCCGAGAGGTTCCGGGTAGACCAGGTAGTAGGCGTCGGGGCTGCGCAGCGCATGGGGCCAGGCGAGAGCCAGGCGCCCCGTGGCGAGTTCGGTGTCGACCATGAAGCGAGGCACCAGCGCCAGGCCTCCCTCCGCCATCGCCGTGCGGATCAGCATCTGGAAGGTCTCGAAGCGAGTGCCGTGATAGCTGCGGGCGGTGGTGATGCCTTGATCGTCGAACCATCGATGCCAGGCGTCCGGGCGGGTGGACAAGTGCAGCAGGTGGCAGTCGGCCAGGTCCGAGGCCCGTTCGAGTCGCCAGCGGGCCAGATAGGCCGGCGCCCCTATCGCCACCACTTCCTCATCGAACAACTTGTGGCACTCCAGGCTGGGCCAGCGACCGTGGCCGTGGAAGAAGGCCACGTCGATGTCCTGCTCCTCCAGGTCGAAGGCCTGTACCCGGTCGGTGATGCTCAGGCGGATGCCCGGGTGGGCCGTGAAGAAGGCCGGCAACTGGGCGCTCAGCCAATGGCTGCCGAAGGTCGGCAGGGTCGCTACCCGCAGGACCTCGCCGTGGCCGCTGTAGGTCATGATGGCATTCGCCGACATCTCGATCTGGGCGAGGATCTTGCGCACCTCGGTCAGGTACAACGAGCCCTCAGGCGTCAGCACCAGGGTGCGACGGACGCGCCGGAACAGCTTGTGCTGGAGGTAGTCCTCCAGTTGGGCGACCTGCTTGCTGATGGCGCTCTGGGTCAGGCTCAGCTCCTCGGCGGCCCGGGTGAAACTCATGTGCCGTGCGGCCGCCTCGAAGCATTGCATGTTGGTGGTCGAAGGCAGGTGGCGTGCCGTCATGGGGTCTCGGCTCCCGCGCAAAAGCGCCATTCTAGCCAATCACACGACCTGATGCCGATGCGGGGGTGCGATAAACCATTCCCATCTAGCATTCATGTCGCGGGGCACTGGGGTTTAGGCGGCTTTCTTTTTCATGTTCATGAAATTAAGGAATGGATAGCGCGTTTTTTTTCGTTTGAAGGCCTCGTGGGGCGCTGGTTTCATCATCGCTACAACGACTCCCGAGGATTCAAGGAACCGCGCATGGACTTTCCCCACATCAGTGGCTCGCTGGGCATCGTGCATCCCCTCTGCATCGAGCAGGGGCGTAATGCCGAGGTCTGGGACGAGCAGGGCCGGCACTATATCGACTTCATCGGCGGCATCGGCGTGCTCAACCTGGGACATGGTCACCCGACCGTCGTCGAGGCGGTCAAGGTCCAGGTCGAGACGCTGATGCATTCTGCCTTCAATGCCCTGCCGCACCGCGGCTACCTAGAGGTGGTCGAGGCCCTGGATGCCTTCGTGCCGGTGGACTACCCGCTGTCCTGCATGCTCACCAACAGCGGCGCCGAGGCCACCGAGAACGCGCTCAAGGTGGCCCGTGCCGCCACCGGTCGCCAGGCGGTGATCGCCTTCGACGACGGCTTCCACGGCCGAACCCTGGCGGCGCTCAACCTCAATGGCAAGGTCAAGCCCTACAAGAGCCGGCTCGGCGCCCTGCCGGGGCCGGTGTTCCACTTGCCGTTTCCCAGTCAGGACAGCGGCGTGAGTGCCGACGAGGCCATGGCGGCGCTGACGCGTCTCTTCGAGGTGGAAGTTCCCAGCGACGAGGTGGCGGCGATTATCGTCGAGCCGGTTCAGGGGGAGGGCGGCTTTCGCCTGCTCGATGCCGGCTTCGCCGGCCGCCTTCGGTCTTTGTGCGATGAGCACGGCATCGTGCTGATCCTCGACGAGATCCAGTCCGGCTTCGGGCGGACGGGCCAACGCTTCGCGTTCTCTCATCTGGGCATCGAGCCCGACCTGTTGCTGATGGGCAAGAGCATGGCCGCGGGCCTGCCGCTGGCCGCCGTTGTAGGCAAGCCAGCACTCATGGATACCCTGCCCAAAGGCGGGCTGGGCGGCACCTATTCAGGCAATGCCGTGGCTTGCGCCGCCGCCAGGACGGTCATGAACCTGATGAGCGAAGATCGCCTGCACCAGTGGGGCGAGGCCCAGGAAGCGGCCATCGTCGCGGCGCATGATGACTGGCGCGAGCGCTTCCCGATGGTGGGCGCCCTGACTGGGATCGGCGCCATGCGCGGCATCGCCTTCGAGGACACCGAACACGCCACCGGCGCCGAGCACCTGGCGGCGCTGCTGGCGGCCGGCCGAGAAGCCGGCGTGCTGCTCATGCCCAGCGGGCGGCGGCGCAACGTGCTGCGTCTGCTGGCGCCGCTGACCATCGAGCCCGAGATCATGGACGAAGGCTTGGCACGTATTACCCGTGCGTTGGAGACGCTGACGCCATGATCGCCCGGCTAGAGACGAGTCAGGCCACCGTTGAGGTGTATCGTCACTTCCTCGAGGCCCTCGCAGACGCCGGCTTCGAGGGCGAGATCGCCCCCGACTACGCCAACCGCACGGTGCTGGCCACCGACAACTCGATCTACCAGCGCCTGCCCCAGGCGGTGATCTATCCCAGCAACGCCACCGATCTCGAGCGCCTGGCCCGGCTGGCCGCTCGCGACGAGTTCCGCCGGGTGGCGCTCGCCCCCCGCGGCGGCGGCACCGGCACCAACGGCCAGTCGCTGACCGACGGCCTGGTGGTCGACGTCTCCAAGCACATGAACGCCATCCTCGACATCGACGTCGAGGCGCGCCGGGTGCGCGTCCAGGCCGGCGTGGTCAAGGACCAGCTCAATGCCGCGCTCAAGCCCCACGGGCTGTTCTTCGCCCCCGAGCTCTCCACCTCCAACCGCGCCACCCTCGGTGGCATGATCGCCACCGATGCCAGCGGCCAGGGCAGCTGCGAGTACGGCAAGACCCGCGACCATGTGCTCGAACTCGACAGCGTGCTGCTCGGCGGCGAGCGCCTGGTCACCCGCCCGGTGGACGACGACGAGCTCGAGGCGCTGTGCCAGCGCGACGACGCCGTGGGCCGGGTGCATCGCATGGCCCGCGAGATCATCGACACCGAGCGCGAGCGCATCCGCGACACCTTCCCGCCGCTCAACCGCTGCCTGACCGGCTACGATCTCGCCCATCTGCGCACCGAGGACGGCAAGTTCGACCTCAACAGCGTGCTGTGCGGCGCCGAGGGCTCGCTGGCCTTCACCAGCGAGGCGGTGCTCAACGTGCTGCCGATCCCGAAGCATTCGACCCTGGTCAACGTGCGCTACGCCGGCTTCATGGACGCCCTGCGCGACGCCAAGGCGCTGATGGCGAGCTCCGCCTCTCCAACGTCCATCGAGACGGTGGACGACAAGGTGCTGGGCCTGGCCCAGCAGGACTTCGTGTGGGACAGCGTCGGCGAGTTCTTTCCTGACACCGGCGACACGCCGACCCACGGCATCAACCTGGTCGAGTTCAACGACGACGATCCCGAGCGCCTGAGTGAGCGGGTCGCGGCCTTCTGCGAGCACCTCGCCCAGGACGACAGCGTCACCCGCCTGGGCTACACCCAGGCCGTGGGCCGCGCGGCGATCACCCGGGTCTACGGCATGCGCAAGCGCGCCGTGGGCCTGCTCGGCAACGTCCAGGGCGAGAAGCGCCCGCTGCCCTTCGTCGAGGACACCGCGGTGCCGCCGGAGCAGCTGGCCGATTACATCGCCGAGTTCCGCGCCCTGCTCGACGCCCGCGGCCTGGCCTACGGCATGTTCGGCCACGTCGACGCCGGCGTGCTGCACGTGCGCCCGGCGCTGGACATGAAGGACCCGGCCCAGGAGGCGATGATCCGCGAGATCTCCGACGAGGTCGCCGCGCTGACGCAGAAATACGGCGGCCTGCTGTGGGGCGAGCACGGCAAGGGCGTGCGCTCGGAGTACGCCCCGGCCTTCTTCGGCCCGCTCTACCCGAGCCTGCAGCGGCTCAAGGGCGCCTTCGACCCGCATAACCAGCTCAATCCGGGCAAGATCGCGACACCGCTCGCTGTTTCCACGCCGCCCGAAGACGCGGGTAGGGCTCCCTCGGCAGAGAGCGAGACCTCGGAAGCCGAGAACGACGACGAGCAGGCCGTGAAGTGGGTCGATCCGGGACTGCTGGCCATCGATGGGGTGCCGACCCGCGGCCAGCACGACCGCCGGATCGACGAGCGGGTCTGGCAGGCCCACGGCGACGCCGTCTACTGCAACGGCAACGGCGCCTGCTACAACTACGACCCCGACGACGCCATGTGCCCGTCGTGGAAGGCCACCCGCCAGCGCATCCATTCGCCCAAGGGCCGCGCCAGCCTGATGCGTGAATGGCTGCGCCTGCAGGGCGAGGCCGGCGTCGACGTGCTCGAGGCCTCGCGCGACGCCCGACGCGGCGGCGCCTGGGGCGCGCTCAAGGCCTTCCCCGGCAAGCTGAAGAACACCCTGGCCAAACGCCGCGGCGAGGACGACTTCTCCCACGAGGTCTACGACGCCATGGCGGGCTGYCTGGCCTGCAAGTCCTGCGCCGGCCAGTGCCCGGTGAAGGTCAGCGTGCCGACCTTCCGCTCGCAGTTCCTCGAGGTCTATCACGGCCGCTACCTGCGTCCGCCCCGCGACTACCTGATCGGCGGGCTGGAGTTCATGATGCCGGCGCTGTCCCGCGTCGCGCCGCTCTACAACGCCGCCCTGGGCAACCGCTGGATCAGCCGCCTGCTGGCAGGCCCCGTGGGCATGGTCGACAGCCCCCGGTTGTCCCGGGCGCGCCTCGACAAGCAGCTCGAGGCCTGGGGCGTGCCCGAGGCCACGCCGACCACGCTTGGCCGACTCACCGCGGCTCAGAAGGCCAACAGCGTGGTGCTGGTGCAGGACGCCTTCACCAGCCACTTCGAGTCCCGGCTGGTGATGGACGTGGTCGAGCTGCTCGAGCGCCTCGACGTGCGGGTGTTCGTCGCGCCCTTCGCGCCCAACGGCAAGCCGCTGCACGTGCAGGGCTTCCTCGGCGCCTTCGAGCGCACCGCCGAGAAGCAGGCCGAGCGCCTGCGGACGCTGGCCGAGGCCGGCGTGCCGCTGGTCGGCATCGACCCGGCGATGACCCTGACCTACCGCCAGGAATACGTGAAGGCGCTGGGCGCCGAGGCCGTGCCCGAGGTGCAGCTGCTGCCCGAATGGCTGAGTGAGCGGTTGGCAGAGCGAGCGCCCGAGCTGGCACCGCAGGGCGCCCGCCTCGACGACCCCGGCTACCGGCTGCTCGCCCACTGCACCGAGAAGACCAATGCCCCGGGCACGCCCAGGGCCTGGCAGCGGCTGTTCGCCGCCTTCGGCCTCGAGCTCGAGGTGGTCGCCACCGGCTGCTGCGGCATGTCCGGCACCTATGGTCACGAGGCGCGCAACCTCGAGACCTCGAAGACCATCTACGCCCAGTCCTGGCAGCCCAAGGTCGAGGACCCGGCCAACGCCGGACGGCTGCTGGCCAGCGGCTACTCCTGCCGCAGCCAGGCCAGGCGGCTCTCGGATGCCGCCCTGCCCCATCCGCTGCAGGGGCTTCTGACCGCGCTCAAATGTGCCACCTGAGGTCCCGTGCACTAAAAACGCTGTGATACTTCCAACAAGAGACCAACGAGGTAGATGACATGACCACTCATTCCTGCGTCTCCGCCGACGAGATCCGCGACCGCTTCTCCAAGGCCATGTCGGCCATGTACCAGGCCGAGGTGCCCCAGTACGAGGCCCTGCTGGCGCTGGTCGACGAGGTGAACCGCGAGACCCTGACGCGCGATCCGGCCCTGGCCGAGCGCCTCGAGGCCTTTGATGAGCTGGGCCGCCTCGGCGTCGAGCGCCACGGCGCCATCCGCGTCGGCAGCGCCGAGGAGCTGGCCATGCTGCGCCGGCTGTTCGCGGTGATGGGCATGCATCCGGTGGGCTACTACGACCTCGCCGAGGCCGGCGTGCCGGTGCACTCCACCGCCTTCCGCCCGGTCGACGACGCGGCGCTGGCGCGTAATCCCTTCCGCCTCTTCACCTCGCTGCTGCGCCTGGAGCTGATCGAGAGCGCCGAGCTGCGCGAGCGGGCCGCGGCGATCCTCGCCCAGCGCGACATCTTCACCCCCGAGGCCCGGGAGCTGATCGCGCTGGCCGAGCGCCAGGGCGGGCTCACCGACGAGCAGGCCGAGCGCTTCGTCACCGCGGCGCTGGAGACCTTCCGCTGGCACCGCGACGCCACCGTGGATCTGGCCACCTACGAGGCGCTGCACGCCGAGCACCGGCTGATCGCCGACGTGGTCTGCTTCCGCGGGCCGCACATCAACCACCTGACCCCCCGCACCCTGGACATCGACGAGGTCCAGCGGCGCATGCCGGCGGCCGGCATGAGCCCCAAGGCGGTGATCGAGGGCCCGCCGCGGCGCGACTGCCCGATCCTGCTGCGCCAGACCAGCTTCAAGGCGCTGGAGGAGCCGATCCGCTTCGCCGGCGATCACCGGGGCACCCACACCGCGCGCTTCGGCGAGATCGAGCAGCGCGGCGTGGCGCTGACCGCCGAGGGCCGGGCGCTCTACGATCGCCTGCTCGCCGCTTCCAGGGAGCGCACCGCCGGGCTCGCCCATGAAGATCATCAGCGGGCCCTGGCCGAGGCCTTCGCCGACTTCCCGGACGACGAGGCCACGCTGCGCCGCCGCGGCCTGGCGTTCTTCGAGTACCGGCTGACCGACGCCGGTCGCGCCTCCGGCTTGGTCGACGCCTCGGACCCAGAGGCGCTGATCGAGCGCGGCCTGGTGGTCGCCCGGCCGATCACCTACGAGGACTTCCTGCCGGTCAGCGCGGCGGGCATCTTCCAGTCGAACCTGGGCGATGGCGGCGGTGAGGCCTACGCCGGCCACGCCAACCGCGCGGCCTTCGAGGCCGACCTGGGGGCGGCGGTGACCGACGAGCTTACCCTCTACGCCGAGCGGGAACGCGCCTCGCTGGCCGCGGTGCGCGAGGCGCTGGCCGGCTAAGCCGGCGGCCCCAACGCGCCCGGTTCCGGCGCCGCCTTGCCTCGCGAGGGCGGCGCTCGGCTATGATGGGGGGCCGCCCATGGACCGGGACCCCGCATGCCGCTGCTGTCTCTCCTCGATACGCTGTCGCCGCTGTCCGGCGGCCTCGACCTCACGCTGATTGATCTCGCCCGGCATCAGTGGACACCCCGTTAAGTCAGTACACTGAACGAGGTGAACCATGGCCAGGCAAGCAACGTCGATGAAGTAGACCCTTACCCGCTACTTCCGGGCCTACAGCCAGCGTCCCGCGGCAAGGCCTACGTGCCAAGACAGCCCGCAAGTTCACGACGAACGGCGGCGACAACGCCTGTGCCGAGAGCGTCTTTCACCGCTTCAAGGTCGAGGCCATTCATGGGATCAAAATCTGAATCGATTAAGATGACCGGCCAAATTTTTTCGCCACCTAACAATGAAAGATGACCGCGGCCATATGCATCTATCTATCAAGAATAAAATAAGGGGCGGGGGTCAGAGTGTCGATGGAGACATTAACAGCCAGCAACAGGTGTCTTGATGTCGGGCATTTTTTTTGGCATCTCTTCCTCAGAAGCAGGAGCGCTGATGATCTTCTCCAGGCTCTCTATAGTCTTGAAGGTACAAGAGCAAGAAATGCTCTGGCACTGATAATAGGCTTCCTTCATCGTTCTCGTGATATAGCGACTCGTTCTCGTGTGTGCCGAACTTTCGCATACTGGACAGCGCATCATAGTGGGTGCCTTTGTTGGTGATGGAAAAATGCATGATAAGCCGAAGTTTTCTTGTCTATATCAATAAGATAAAGCTTATTCACGCATTTATAATCCAACCCTAACCCAAGCACAACCGGAGCGTGATTTTTCATCAATCACACAACATTTACCTGTTACCAAAGGGGGGCATGTTGTGTGAGAGGTGGGCAAACATGCTTCCCTTTCGACAAGGAAGCGCTCATGTTCTTATGAAGCCTCATTCATCAACATGAGTATTACACAATGTCTATCCAAGATAAGATTCAAACCGCTTCCTGGTCTCGTGCAGATGCACTTAAAGTGACGTTCGATGACCCGACCACGACTCAACCCGAGGTCGGCTATGACTTCCCGGTGCTGGACGACGATCTCTTCATCTGGGATACCATGCCGCTCCGGAACCTGAACGGTGATGTGGTATCAGTCGATGGCTGGTCGATCATCTTCACTCTCACCGCTGATCGCAAGCCCGAAGAGTTTACCTATGAAGATGGTAGTTACGATATTGACTCCGACTGGACGGACCGTCATGGGCGGGCACGCATGTGCTACTGGTACGCTAAGGATAGTAAAAGCTGGACCTTTGGCGGACGGGTAATGCAAGAAGGCGTTTCCCCGACCACGCGAGAGTGGGCTGGCACGCCTATTTTGCTCAACGACAAAGGTGATATGGAGCTCTACTATACCGCCGTCACCCCCGGGGCGACCATGGCGAAAGTCAAAGGCCGTATCGTCACCACGGAAACGGAAGTCGAGCTGCATGGTTTCGATGATGTAAAAGAGCTCTTCACCGCCGATGGTGTCTACTATCAGACAATGGATCAAAATCCGCTCACCAACTTCCGTGATCCTGCTCCTTTCATTGATCCGAATGACGGCAAGCTGTACATGCTGTTTGAAGGCAATGTGGCCGGCAATATCGGTGAGCATGTCATCACTACCGAAGACATGGGGCATGTTCCGCCTGGCTTCGAGGAGGTCGGCGGTGCCCGTTTCCAGAGTGGTTGCGTTGGCATTGCCGTTGCGACCGACCTGACAGGGGATAACTGGGAGCTCCTCCCGCCGCTGGTCACCGCAGTTGGCGTGAACGACCAGTTGGAGCGTCCGCACTTCGTGTTCAAGGATGGGAGGTACTATCTCTTCACCATCAGTCACCAGTACACCTATTCCGATGGCCTGGATGGCCCTGATGGGGTATATGGCTTTGTTAGTGACTCCTTGTTCGGGCCGTTTGAGCCGCTGAACGGGTCAGGCCTTGTGCTGGGCAACCCCTCTTCCCAGCCGTTCCAGACATACTCGCACTGCGTGATGCCGAATGGCCTTGTGACATCCTTTATCGATAGCGTAGAGAAAGGTGGCAAGACCGAAGACTACCGCATCGGCGGCACTGAGGCGCCGACTTTGGAACTCAAGATCGAAGGAAATAATACCTATGTTGTCAAGGAGTACGACTACGGATTTATTCCTCCGATGGGCAATGTGGTAACCAAATAAGGAAGGCGCGATGTATGGTGGCGGACTCTTTGTCCGCCACCTTATAAAGGGCGGGAAAATGGACATATCGAGTGTGATCGTCGTCGCAAAAGATCTCTTCAAGGGAGATTCACTCCTCACAGGAATGCTGGTCTCTGTCGTCATATCAACATTGAGAGTTGTCTCAAAAGGAGGGGGGAAGCTAGAGGTTTTGCTTGAAGCAATGCTATGTGGCTGTTTGACCTTCGTGTCTTACTCCCTGATGAACTATCTCGGTGTGTCTGATGAGTTGACGGTTACCGTAGGAGGCGTCATAGGGTTCATGGGTGTTCAGAAAGTACGCTTTTTCATAGATAAAGCCATCAGCAGCAAGGTATCATAACCATGCTGCACATAGGCTATGGGATCTTTCTTATCTCCTTTAATCAAGAGGCGGTGGAAATAGCTATTACTTTCAGCTTCTAGTGCGTTATCTTGATCATTCCATGATAGATGCTAGTATCGTGTGGCATGATAAATGTCGACCAATAAGCACATGTGGCAAGCGGACAGTAGGGGTCCAGATATGTTAACAGAGCACTTTGACATAGTTGAAGTTAGGCACTCATCACTTTTGAAGGAAGTCAATGAGCTTTTGAAAGAAGGGTGGAGATTGTTGGGAACGTCACATGGCGTTGATGAGAATAGCTATCCCATTGTCATTTATGCATTGGGCCGGGAGGAATAGTGTAGGGCATGGATACACACCAGGCCGTCTCGAGCTCGCCTCTCACCGGCCTATCGTGGATCTCGCAAGTGCTGTCGATGACAGCCCGGGTGGCCTCTCCCGGCAACAACGAGGTGCCCTGTCCAAGAGCGCTGCGCCTCCTGCAAGCGATCGCCGCGACCGCGGTCGGAGGCCTCCTTCTCTGCGTGGCGACATCTGGCCGTGTTCTGCCACCTGCATCAGGCAAGCCCGCCATAACGTCTCGCGGCTGAATTTCCTGCCGGACGAAAACCGACGAATTCTGCCTCCGTCGTGCAAGACGGCACTCTTCATGATCGATATTTTTTAAGCATGATCATTCACCATCAAATCCAGTAACTCTCATGAGAATGTAGATTTCCCCCAATGTTCGAGCAGCATATCGATGAACAACTGGGCTGTACTGGAAATACTATGCGAGTTGCTTCTCACCAGCCCGATGGTGCGCTGAACGCGTGGCTCAGGAAGCTCACGTGAACACAGGGTGTCATGGTCGGGGCCAGGCATGGTCATTTTGGGCAGGATCGCCACGCCAAGGCCTGATTCGACAAGGCCTAGAGAGGTGGAGAGGTGCTGGACTTCGTAGAAGCTATTCAACCTGATGCCTTCAGCCGAGAGCGTATTGTCCAGTAGCATCCTGTTGCCACTGTCTCTGCTCACGGTGATCAACCTGACCTGTTCGAGGTCGGACCATACGACCTGGTCTTTATACGCCAGGGGATGATCGGAACGTAGCGCTAGAACGAACGGGTCTTGTAGCAGCGGTGTGAAAGAGACTTCGGGGCTTTGTGCGCTGAACATATTGATGCCGAAGTCGGCTTCACCGCTGATGACTTTCTCCAATCCTTCCTTGGCGCTGACATCGAGGATCTTGATGCGAATTCCCGGCCATGCCTCGCTGAAGCCACGTATCACGCTAGGCAAGAAATAGAACGCTGCGGTGGGGATGCAGGCGATGGTGACCGTTCCCTTCTGGTGGGTGGCCAGCTCACGAATGCCCAGGATCGATGATTCGTACTCCTCGATCATGCGCCTCGCACGGGGAAGGAAGTCCGTTCCGATGGGGGTCAGCCGCGTGCGCCGAGTGGTTCGTGCCAGCAGTTCGACCTCCAGCAGCTCCTCGAGCTTTTGAACTCGTCGGGATAGGGCCGGTTGAGAGAGATGGAGACGTTGTGCGGCCTCGTGGAAGGAGCCCAGCTCTGCGACCAGGATAAAGGCTTGTAAATCAAGGAACTCTAGGCGATGCAGCATATCCTTACTCTTGCATGGAGTAGTGGCTATTGATAACAATAGCACATTAATGCGAAAAGCAAATTATTTGTCGATTTTATTTGCATTTGAGGCATTAAAGGGGCCCTGACATGCTCATATCACAACTTCCAGACGCGATATGGCATGACGACGATGAACAGCATTCCCTGCATGATCATGCGTGGTGGTACTTCTCGAGGCCCTTTCCTGCGTATGAGAGACCTTCCCGACAGCCAGGAAGAGCAAGCCGAGATCCTTCTCAACCTTATGGGATCGGGTCATGCTCTCCAGATCGATGGCATCGGAGGAGGGGATCCGCTGACCAGCAAGGTCGCCATCGTGGAACGTTCCTCCGATCTCGAGGCGGACGTCGACTACTTGTTTGCCCAAGTCGATGTGCTCAGCCGTCGCGTCGATTTCAATCCGAACTGTGGCAACATGCTGTCCGCGGTGGGGCCGTATGCCATCGAGACGGGACTGGTGGAGGTCCAGGAAGGAACCACTATCGTCCGCGTACGCAATCTCAACACCCAGCGCCTGATCGAGTGCCACGTGCCGACGCCGGGTCGTCAGGTAACCTATGAGGGCGATACGCGTATCAGCGGCGTCCCGGGGGAGGCCGCCGGCATCCAGCTCAGCTTCCTCGATATCGTCGGGACCAAGACCGGTGCGCTGTTGCCGACCGGGCGAGCCAGCGACACGATCGAGGGCATCGAAGTGACCTGTCTCGATGCCGCCACTCCCATCATCATGATCGATGCGGCCGACCTCGGCCTCAGCGGCCAGGAATCACCCGCGGAACTGGATGATCATCGCGCCATGCTGGAGCGGCTGGAGCGGATTCGTCGCGAGGCCGGGCATCGAATGGGCCTGGGGGATGTCAGCCAGAGTGTCTTGCCCAAGCCCGTGTTGGTGTCGGCACCGGCCGATGACACCAGTACGCTGTGCACCCGCTACTTCGTGCCTCACCGCTGCCACAAGGCCATTGCCGTGACGGGAGCCATCGCCGTGGCCACCGCGGTCAGTGTCCCGGGCACCGTGGCCAACCGAATCGCGGTGGAGGCGGGAAGACTGGAGGCCGATGGTCAGCTGCCGCAGGTAAAGCTGGAACATCCCTCCGGGTTCATCGACCTGGATGTCGAGCACCGTTGCGGAAACCCTGTCGACATTGCTCGTGTCTCCCTCATTCGCACCGCCAGGAAGATCATGAGCGGGACCATCTTCTACTCGCTTCCTTCCGCCCCCGGCCCGGATATGCTGACGTCAAAAGCCAGCTGAATGATGGGATCTCCACCATCAACCGCCATGACAACGACAACACGCCAGGAGTAATGCCATGAATATCCAAAAGACTGCGACGGTTTCTCTCTCGTTCAAGCGGCTCAAGAAAGCCGCGTTGCTCGGGCTTGCTATCACCGGCCTGGGCCTCACGACCTCCGCCCAGGCTCAAGACCCTGAAGTGCCCGGTAACATCAAGTGGACCATTCCCTTTGGCGTCGGCGGCGGTACGGATGTCTGGGCACGCTTTTTCTCCCCCTGGCTCAGCGAGTCACTGCCGGGAGAGCCGACCATCATGATCGATAACGTGCCCGGTGGTGGCTCCATCAATGGTGCCAACCTGTTCGCCGTGCGTGCGAAGTCGGATGGTAGCCACTGGTTAGGAACCTCGGCCTCGACGCAATATCCGGCCATGCTGGAGGATCCTCGCGTCCGCTACGACTACAGCGATTGGACGCCCATCCTGGCCACACCGACGGGTGGGGTGGTCTACGCCCAGCCCGATCTCGGCGAGACGGCCGAGACGGCGCTGGACGCTCTGTTGGCACAGCCGGTCAAGCTGGCGGCGCAGAACCCCACCGGCGTCGAGCTTCCGGTACTGATCGCCCTGGATATGCTGGGCGCCGACGTTCAGGCCGTGTTCGGCATGCGCAGCCGGGGGGAAGGACGCCTGGCATTCGAGCGTGGTGAAGCCGACATCGACTTCCAGACCACCTCCGCCTATCTGAGCAACGTCACGCCGCTGGTGGAGGCCGGCAAAGCGGTGCCGCTGTTCTCGCTTGGGGCGCTGAACGATGAAGGCGAGATCGTCCGCGACCCGGCGTTCCCTGATCTACCCACCTTCAATGAGGTCTACCAGGCTCGGCATGGCGAGGCACCGACGGGCAATGAGTACCAGGCGTTCCGCAAGTTCTTTGCCTCCGGCTATGCCCTGCAGAAGCTGATCATGGTGCCGAAGGACACCCCCCAGGCCCTGATCGAGACCTATCGCCAGGCGGCCCGTGACTTCGTGGGCACCGACGCGTTCAAGGAAGATGCCGCGGCGCAGCTTGGCCCCTATACGCCGGTCATCGGCGAGACCGTCCAGCGCCACCTTGAAGATGCCATGTCCATCGATGACGCAACGCGCGACTGGCTGGCCGACTGGCTGCAGTCGGAGCACGGCGCCAAGATCTGACCCGCAGTGGATTCTGCCGGCCCGTGAGGGCCGGCAACCCTGGCTCCTCTCGATCACACAATACAAGAGCCATACGCCATGCTCGATATCCTTCTCTCCAGCCTGGGGCAGCTCTTCACCCTGTCCCATCTGCTCTTCATGATGCTGGGCGTGCTGGTCGGCCTCGTCGTCGGCATCATCCCCGGCCTCGGGGGCATCGCCGGCATGTCGCTGCTGTTGCCCTTCCTCTACGGCATGGAACCGACGGTAGCCCTTGGCATGCTGATGGGCCTGGTCGCCGTGATCCCCACCGGTGATACCTTCGCCTCCGTGCTGCTGGGTATCCCCGGCTCCAGCGCTTCCCAGGCGACCGTCATCGATGGTTTCTCGCTGGCCAAGCGCGGCCAGGCCGCACGCGCGCTGTCCAGCGCCTTCCTGTCCTCGATGATCGGGGGCATTATCGGTGCCGTCGTGTTGACGGGGTTTATCCTGATCGCCCGTCCGCTGGTGCTGTCGTTCTCATCCTCCGAGCTCTTCATGCTGACCCTGCTCGGCCTGTCGATGGTGGCCGTTCTCTCCGGACGTGACCTCTTCAAGGGGCTGGCCGCCTGCGGCCTGGGCCTGCTGGTGGGCGCCATCGGCATGGCACCGGCCACCGGTGAATTTCGCATGAATTTCGGGCTCGACTATCTCTACGATGGCCTGCCGCTGGTGGTGGTGGGGCTCGGGATCTTCGCTCTCCCTGAGATCGTTGACCTTCTGGTCAAGCGGGGGGCCATCGCCGAAGAGCCATGCAATCTTGGCGAAGGTTGGCGCAATGGCATCCGCGATGTCCGTGAACAGCGTGGTCTCGTGGCGCGCTGTGCCGCTATCGGTAGCCTGATCGGCACCATTCCAGGCCTGGCCGGCTCGGTGGTCGACTGGCTGACCTATGGCCATGCCGTGCAAAGCGCCAAGGACAAGTCCGAATTCGGCAAGGGGGATATCCGTGGTGTCATCGCCCCCGAATCCGCCAACAATGCCTGCGCCTGTGGCGCCATGGTCCCGACCCTGTTGTTCGGCGTGCCGGGCTCGGGCACGGCCGCGGTGTTCCTGGGCGGGCTGTTGTTGCTCGGGCTGCAGCCCGGCGTCGGCATGATCGAGACCCACCTCGACCTGACCTACACCATTATCTGGTCGCTGGCCCTGGCCAACATCCTGGGGGCCGCGCTCTGCCTGGTGCTGGCTCGTCCGGTGGCTAGCCTGACTCGGGTACCCTTCGCCACGCTGGCCCCCTTGATCACGGTGCTGATCATGTTCGCCGCCTTTCAGGCCACGCGCTCCGCGGGTGACCTGCTCGCCCTGGGGGCGGTCGGCGTCCTGGGGGTCCTGTTCAAGCAGGCAAACTGGTCGCGCCCGGCCTTCCTGATCGGTTTCGTGCTGGCCCCGGGAGCGGAGGGCTATTTCTACCAGGCGGTGCAGTTCCAGGGCATGGACGCCTTCATGCGCCCCGGCGTATTGATCATCGGTGCGTTGATCCTGGCCGCCATGTTCATTCCCATGATGACCGGTGCATGGCGCAAGCGTCGCCAGGCCTCCACGGTCGGCGCCGCCGCCACGGTCCGCCCCGAACCTCCCACCCTGGGTAGCATCGACGTGGTGCTCTTCGTCGCCCTGCTGGGTACGGCTATCGTGGCATGGATCGAGATGGCCGACCTGAGCTTGATCGGCGGCATCATGCCGCGGCTGGCCATCGCGATTCTCGGCGTTTCCTGCTTGATGGAGATCGCCCGCTGCCTGGTGCGCCGCCCCCAGTGGCAGCATCAAGTCATCGGCCTGCAGGGCCTCTGGCTGGTGGGCTTCTTTGCCCTGGTAGGTGCCATACTGCTATTCGGCTTCATCACTGCGGCGACGTTGTTCAGCCTCGTTTTCCTGCTGGCCATTGCGCGTCTCAAGCCTTGGGTGGCGGTTTCCATGTCGCTCGGGGTCACGGCCTTCCTGGTGGGCATGGCCGAATTCCTGACGCTGACCTATCCGAGTGGGCTGATCGACCCCTGGCTGTTCGGTTGACCACGTCCTGTCTGACACGTTTACCGTGGGCCGGCGACCATCCGCGTTGCCGGCCCGCGCCACGAAAGGAGACCCCATGAGCACTTCGTCCCTACCGGAGACGCTGCAGACCCTCGACGCCGCCGGCACCACCTTCCACTACCATAGCCTGCCCAAGGCCGCCGAGACGCTGGGCGACATCGAGCGTTGCCGATGACGCTGAAGATCCTGCTCGAGAACCAGCTGCGCTTCGCCGATCAGGAAGGCGTCGAGCGCGAGGACATGCAGGCGCTGGTCGACTGGCAGAAGACCGCCTCGTCCGATCGCGAGATCGGCTACCGCCCGGCCCGGGTGCTGATGCAGGACTTCACCGGCGTGCCCGGCGTGGTCGACCTGGCCTCGATGCGCGCCGCGGTCGAGACCCTCGGCGAGCAGCCCTCGCGCATCAACCCGCTGTCGCCGGTGGACCTGGTGATCGACCACTCGGTGATGGTCGACCACTTCGGCGATCCCAGCGCCTTCAAGGACAACGTCGCCATCGAGATGGAGCGCAACCGCGAACGCTACGAGTTCCTGCGCTGGGGCCAGCAGGCCTTCGACAACTTCCGCGTGGTGCCGCCGGGCACCGGCATCTGCCACCAGGTCAACCTCGAGTACCTGGGCAAGACGGTGTGGACCAAGGAGGAGGACGGCAAGACCTTCGCCTATCCCGACACCCTGGTCGGCACCGACTCCCACACCACCATGATCAACGGCCTGGGCGTGCTCGGCTGGGGCGTCGGCGGCATCGAGGCCGAGGCGGCCATGCTCGGCCAGCCGGTGTCGATGCTGATCCCCGAGGTGGTGGGCTTCAAGCTCACCGGCAAGCTGCGCGAGGGCATCACCGCCACCGACCTGGTGCTGACGGTGACCCAGATGCTGCGCAGCCGCGGCGTGGTCGGCAAGTTCGTCGAGTTCTACGGCGACGGCCTCAAGGACCTGCCGCTGGCCGACCGCGCCACCATCGCCAACATGGCCCCGGAATACGGCGCCACCTGCGGCTTCTTCCCGGTCGACGACGAGACCCTCACCTACATGCGCCTGACCGGCCGCGACGAGGAGCAGATCGCCCTGGTCGAGGCCTACTGCAAGGCCCAGGGCCTGTGGCGCGAACCCGGCGCCGAGCCGGTCTTCAGCGATACCCTCGAGCTCGACATGGGCGACGTCGAGGCCAGCCTGGCCGGCCCCAAGCGGCCCCAGGACCGCGTCAACCTGGCCGACATGCCGACGGCCTTCGCCAAGGTGATGGAAGACGACGGCAAGCCGCTCGAGGCGCCCTCCGAGAAGGGCAAGCTGATGTCCGAAGGCGGCCAGACCGCGGTCGGCGTCGAGGAGAGCTACGAGCACCACGACAGCCAGCAGGTCGACCTCGAGGGCGAGGCCTTCCGCCTCGACCCCGGCGCGGTGGTGATCGCCGCCATCACCTCCTGCACCAACACCTCCAACCCCAGCGTGATGATGGCCGCCGGCCTGCTGGCGCGTAACGCCCGGGAGCGCGGCCTCGACACCAAGCCCTGGGTCAAGACCTCGCTGGCCCCCGGCTCCAAGGTGGTCACCGACTACCTGGCCGCCGGCGGCGTGCAGGACGACCTCGACGCCCTGGGCTTCAACCTGGTCGGCTACGGCTGTACCACCTGCATCGGCAACTCCGGCCCGCTGCCCGGCCCGATCGAGCAGGCCATCACCGACGGCGACCTGACCGTGGCCTCGGTGCTGTCCGGCAACCGCAACTTCGAGGGCCGCGTCCATCCGCAGGTGAAGACCAACTGGCTGGCCTCGCCGCCCCTGGTGGTGGCCTATGCCCTGGCCGGCAACGTGCGCAAGGACCTGGCCCGCGACCCGCTGGGCATCGACCGCGACGGCAAGCCGGTCTACCTGCAGGACATCTGGCCCTCCCAGGCCGAGATCGCCGAGGCGGTGGAGAAGGTCCGCACCGAGATGTACCGCAAGGAGTACGCCGAGGTGTTCGAGGGCGACGAGGTGTGGAAGGCCATCGACGTCCCCGAGAGCGAGGTGTACCAGTGGGACGAGGCCTCCACCTACATCCAGCATCCGCCGTTCTTCGACGGCATGGGCCGCGACCCCGCCCCCACCGAGGACGTCCACCGCGCCCACGTGCTGGCCATGCTCGGCGACTCGGTGACCACCGACCACATCTCGCCGGCCGGCGCCATCAAGCCCGACAGCCCGGCGGGCCGCTACCTGCAGGAGCGCGGCGTCAAGCCGGTGGACTTCAACTCCTACGGCTCGCGGCGCGGCAACCACGAGATCATGATGCGCGGCACCTTCGCCAACGTGCGCATCAAGAACGAGATGCTCGACGGCGTGGTCGGCGGCGAGACCCGCCACGTGCCCTCCGGCCAGCAGATGGCCATCTATGACGCGGCCATGCAGTACCAGCAGGAAGGCACCCCGCTGGTGGTGATCGCCGGCAAGGAATACGGCACCGGCTCCTCCCGTGACTGGGCCGCCAAGGGCACCCGGCTGCTCGGCGTGCGCGCCGTGCTGGCGGAGTCCTACGAGCGTATCCACCGCTCCAACCTGATCGGCATGGGCGTGGTGCCGCTGCAGTTCCCCGAGGGCGAGACCCGCGAGACCCTGGGCCTGACCGGCGATGAGCGCGTCTCCATCAAGGGCCTCGACGATCTCGCCCCGGGCGGCAGGGTCGAGGTGACCATCGAGAGCGACAAGGGCGAGCAGACCCTCGAGGCGCTGTGCCGCATCGACACCGCCAACGAGCTGGAGTACTACCGCCACGGCGGCATCCTGCACTACGTGCTGCGCAAGATGATCGGCGCAGCCTGATTGGGGTATCCCCAGGCACTTTGGGAGTGACAGGCCCCGCCGGGGGATACCGGCGGGGCTTCGACGATCTCTTCCGGCTGGTGCTGACGCTGCTCTCGCTGCGGCTGGTCTGGCTCGGCGTTTCGCGCCTCTGGGGTAGCTGAGCGGAGACTCCGAGAGGGCTATCCGAGCCAGGCGCACGGCTCCCCACGTTGAAAGGCGTTCCCGCAAGGTGCCGCCATCCTCGGCGGACTTGGCGTATCTTGAAGGCAGTGCCGGCACCTCGTCGGCGCCCGACTCGCCGCTGCCGAGGCCGCCCATGCGCCGTTCCTTCTCCCTTCGCGCGCTGACCGCCGTGTCGATCGTCGGCCTGATGCTGATCGTGGCCGGGGTGCTGCTGTGGCACGGCGTCCGCGGTGCCGACAAGATGATGGTCCGCGCCGTGGAGGACACCGGCCGTCAGCTGGCCGTGACCACCGAGGAGCGGGCGCGGCGGCTGATCGACCCGGCCCGGGTGGTGGTGGCGCTGCTGGCCCAGGACGATCTGGCGTCGCGCCAGCGGCTCGTCGATCGCCTGCGCCATCTGCCGCTGCTGGCCGCCTCGCTGGAGGTGCACTCGGCGGCCAGCGCCGTCTACGTGGGCTACGAGGACGGCGACTTCCTGCTGCTGCGCCCGGCCGGGCGGGTGCCGCAGGCGCGGTTGCCCGAGGTGCCCGAGGCCGACGAGGCGGCGTATCTGGTGCAGGCGGTCGACCGCGATGCCGGCGGCAATGCCCAGGCCGAGTGGCGGCTCTACGACCGCGACCTGAACCTGCTCGGCCGGCGGCTCCAGCCGGGCGACGTCTTCGACCCCCGGGAGCGCCCCTGGTATCGGCGGGCGATGGCGGCCAGCGGCCCCTGGCTGACTGAGCCCTATGCCTTGTTCACCACCCGCGAGATCGGCATCACCTTGGCCCGGCGCAGCCGCGACGGTCGGTCGGTGGTGGGGCTTGATGCCTCGCTGGCCGATCTCGGCAGCGAAATGGACGCGCTGGGCATCACGCCCGGCACCCGGCTGGTGGTGGTGTCCCGCGATGGCCGGCTGCTGGCGCATCCCGACGTGGAGACGCTGCTCGCCGCGCCTGGCGGATCGCCGCGGCTGGCGACGCTGGACGAGCTCGATGACCCGGTGCTGCGGCGGCTCGGCCACCTGACCCGGGACGAGGGCGCCTCGCTGGGCGCCGCGGCCCCGGGCGAGGCGGCCTCCGGCGACGACGCCTTCGGCGCCTCCGCCAGCTTCCGGGTCGACGGCGAGGACTGGTTCGGCATGCGCCTGCCGTTCCGCATCCCCGGCGTGGAGCCGGCCACGCTGCTGATGGTGGTGCCGGAGCGCGAGCTGCTCGCCGGCACCCGCGAGCTGCTGTGGCAGCGTTCGCTGGTGGCCGTGCTGCTGGCCCTGGCGCTGCTGCCGCTGGGCGTGTGGGTCGGGCATCGGCTCAGCCGCCCGCTGAACGCCCTGGCCGAGCAGGTCCGGGCGCTGGGCGACTTCGACTTCTCGGCCTGCCGCGGGGTGCGCTCGCCGGTGCGCGAGGTGCAGCAGCTGAGCGGCGCGCTGACGGGCATGGCCGAGGGCATCGCGGGCTTCCAGCGCATGACCCGCACGCTGAGCCGCGAGCCGCGGCTGGACACGCTGCTCGCCACCGTGCTCGAGGACCTGCTGAACATCACCGACAGCCGCCACGGCGCCATCTACCTCGAGGACGAGAGCGATGCCACCCGCTTCGTCTGCGAGGCCGAGCGGGGCCAGGGCGATCCCGACGATCCGCTGCCGGCGTGCCTGACCCTGAAGGCCCCCGAGGAGGGCGGCATGGCGGCGCTGGAGCGCCGGGCCGCGGCCAGCGGCTATCTGGTGCAGCCGCTGTGCAATCGCAGCGGCCATCGCATGGGGCTGCTGGTGCTGGCGCTGCGCGCGTCGGGGCAGGGCGGCGATCGCTCCTGGCGGCGCTTCGTCGAGGAGCTCTCCGGCGCGGCGGCGGTGGCGATCGAGACCCGTCGACTGCTGGAGGGCGAGAAGCGCCTGCTGGATGCCATCGTCGAGCTGATCGCCGGCGCCACCGACGCCAAGTCGGCGCATACCGGCGGCCACTGCTCGCGGGTGCCGCAGTTGGCCGAGATGCTGCTGGAGGGCGCCCATCGCATGACCACCGGCCCCTTCGCCGACGAGACGCTGGACGACGAGCGCCGCACCGCCTTCCACCTGGCGGCCTGGCTGCACGACTGCGGCAAGCTGACCACGCCCGACGAGGTCATGGAGAAGGCCACCAAGCTGGAGACCCGCTACAACCGCATCCACGAGATCCGCACCCGCTTCGAGGTGCTGTGGCGCGACGCCGACGTCGCCTACTGGCGCGGGCTGGCCGAGGGCGGCGACGAGCCCACGCTGGCCGCGGCGCGCCAGCGCCGGCAGACCGAGCTGCAGGAGGCCTTTGGACGGGTGGCCGAGCTCAACCGCGGCGGCCAGGCGGTCGATGCGGACGGCCTGGCGCGGCTCGAGGCGATCGCCGACTGGCGCTGGTGGCGCCACTTCGACGACCGGCTCGGCGTGTCCGAGGAGGAGGCCGCACGATTGGCCCGCGAGCCCGAAGCCCCGCTCCCCGCCGAGGAGCGGCTGCTGGCCGACCGCCCCCGGCATCGCCTCGACTGGGCCGTCGCGCCGCCGCCGGTGGCCGAGGACGACCCGCGCAACCGCTGGGGCTTCGCCATGCAGCCGCCGGAGGTGGCCGGCGACCAGGGCGAGCTCTACAACCTGCGGGTGGCGCGCGGCACGCTCAACGACATCGAGCGCTTCCGCATCCAGGAGCACATCGTCCAGACCGTCATGATGCTCGAGTCGCTGCCCTGGCCGGCGCACCTGCGGCGGGTGCCGACCATCGCCGGCAACCATCACGAACGCATGGACGGCCAGGGCTATCCGCGCCGGCTGGTGCTGGCCGAGGCCAGCCTGGAGGAGCGCATCATGGCGGTGGCCGATGTCTTCGAGGCGCTGACCGCCGCCGACCGGCCCTACAAGCCGGGCCTGACGCTGTCGCGCTCGCTGTCGATCCTGGCCGGCATGGCCCGCGATGGCCATCTGGACCCCGATGTCTTTGCCCTGCTGCTCGACAGCGGCGTGTGGCGCGACTATGCCGCACGCTTCCTGGCCGCGGCGCAGATCGACGAGGTGGACATCGAAGCGCTCAAGCACGAGGCTGGATGTCCGACAACGAAAAGTGGAAATGGCGCTGCGGGCCGCGTTTCGTCCTGTACAGGGCAGGCCCCTAGGTCATAATGCACTTATAAAGCGCGTCATTTTTCAGGGGAACACCGATGCTGCCGACTCAGATTTCCGGCTGGCGAGCGAGTCTGCTTGCCGTCCTCGTCATGGTCAGCCTGCTGCTGGCACCGCTCGCCCAGGCCGAGAACCCTCGCTACGCGGGGATCGTCATCGACGCCGATACCCACGAGATCCTCTACGCCGAGAACGCCGATGCGCCGCGTTTCCCGGCCTCGCTGACCA
The DNA here is from genome assembly GCF_000265245.1 of Halomonas smyrnensis AAD6. Lineage (GTDB taxonomy): Bacteria > Pseudomonadota > Gammaproteobacteria > Pseudomonadales > Halomonadaceae > Halomonas > Halomonas smyrnensis. Next base: position 260,026 of record NZ_AJKS02000002.1, on the reverse strand, counting down.
AGATGATGACCCTCTACCTGCTGTTCGAGGCCATCGAGGGGCGCAGCATGAGCCTGGGGCAGCCGCTGCCGGTCTCGCAGGCGGCCGCGGCCATGCCGGCCACCAAGCTCTACCTCAAGCCGGGCGACAGCATTCCGGTGGAGACCGCCATCGAATCGCTGGTGGTGCGCTCGGCCAATGACGTGGCGGTGGTCATCGCCGAGGCGCTGGGCGGCAGCGAGCGCCACTTCGCGCGGATGATGACCGAGCGCGCCCGCGAGCTCGGCATGGGCCGCACCACCTTCCGCAACGCCTCCGGCCTGCCGGACGACGCCCAGGTCACCACCGCCCGCGACATGGCGGTGCTGGCCCGTCGGCTGATGCTCGATTTCCCCCAGTACTACCACTACTTCTCGCTGCAGGACTTCACCTGGCGCGGCAACACCTACCGCGGCCACAATCGCCTGCTGGCCAACTACCCGGGCGCCGATGGCCTCAAGACCGGCTTCATCCGCGCCTCCGGCTTCAACGTCGCCACCTCGGCGGTGCACGACGGCCGGCGCATGCTCTCGGTGGTGATGGGCGGCTTCACCGCGGCCTCCCGCGATGAGCACATGGCCGACCTGCTGAATCGCGGCTTCGCCCGCGCCGCCCTGGCCGACGGCCACGGCTGGCTGGCGCGCACCGAGATCGCCGCCGAGCGGCTGATGCCGCTGCCGGGCCGCACCCTGCCGCCGGCCGGGCAGATGCTGGCGAGCCGCGACACTGCCGCGCCGGCCGCGACGTCGGCCGCCGCCCAAGCGGCCGAACCGGCCCCGACGCCGGCGGCCAGCGAGCCGGCCGGCGCCGACACGCCGGGGCCGGTGGTGCAGGACGCCGCCGCGCCCTCGCCGGACGAGACGATCGTGGCCTCGGCGCCGAGCGCCGACGCGGCCATCGGCGGGTCGGCCGAGGCGGATCCGCTGACCGCACTGATCGACCGCGACGAGCGGGCCGGCGGCCGCTGGGGCGTGCAGGTCGGCGCCTTCAGCGATGCCGATCACGCCCGTCGCCTGGCCGACCGCGCCGCCGCCCGATTGGCCGCCGAGCTGGACGAGGCGCGGGTCGATGTGCCTTGGGCGGAGAGCGCCGGCGTCTACCGGGCGCGTCTGGTCGACCTGGGCGAAAGCCAGGCCCGTAGCGCCTGCCAACGCCTGCAGTCCCAGGGCATGGACTGCATGGTGGTGCAGGCCTCGCTCTGAGGCGTTCCCGCCGGCACGCCGCCCGGCGTTGCCTCAACCGCGCGAATCGCCTAGCGTAGTGACATCACCCCCTCGGTCCCGCCGACGGGGTGATTTTTTCTTCACTCTGCGCAGGGAGGCCGCGCATGACATCCTCGCTGAAAGGCATCCTGTTCATGTGCGGCGGCGTGCTGTGCCTGGCGCTGGGCGATGCCGTCACCAAGTGGCTGGGCGCGGTGCATTCGCCGCTGCAGATCATCTTCTTCCGCACCCTGGTGTCGCTGCCGCTGATCGTGCTGATCGCGCGCGTCAGCGGCGGCCTGCGCACCCTCGGCACGCGGCGCCCGGGCGTGCACCTGCTGCGCGGCCTGATCTTCACCGCCACCATGATCACCTTCATGTGGGGCCTGGTGCTTCTACCGCTGGCCACCGCCACGGCGATCGCCTTCGCCGCGCCGCTGTTCGTGACGCTGCTCTCGGTGCCGCTGCTCGGCGAGCGGGTCGACCGCCCGACCTGGCTGGCCACGCTGCTCGGCTTCGCCGGCGTGCTGGTGGTGGTGCGGCCCGGCGCCGCCGGTTTCCAGCCCGCCATGCTGGTGGTGGTCGCTGCGGCGCTGTTCTATGCCCTGACCATGATCACGGCACGCCGCTACGGCGAGGGGGAGCACCTCTGGGCCATGGTCTTCTATACCACCCTGGTGCCCTGCCTGGCCGCCTCCCTGACCCTGCCCTGGGTCTGGCAGACGCCGGCGCCGATCCACTGGCTGGGCTTCCTGGGCGCCGGCGTGCTCGGCGTCGGCGCCATGGTGGGCCTGACCCAGGCCTTCCGCTACGCCCCGGCGGCCATCGCCGCGCCCTTCGACTACACGGCGCTGCTGTGGGCGACCCTGCTGGGCTGGGGCTTCTGGGGCGAGATGCCGGACCCCTGGGTGTTCGCCGGCGGCAGCCTGATCATCGTCAGCGGCCTGGCCATCGCCTATCAGGAACGGCGCGTCAGCCTGAACCGTCGACCCACCCACTGAGGCGCCGACGCAAGCGGCCATGCTGGTGGGGATGATCGCGGTGGATCTCGCCGCTCATGATGACCTCCTTGGGGGTATCATCTCGTCGAGGCCAGGCGTCACGGTGCTCAGGGCCGCCATGGTGTCATGCCAAGCCTTCACGTCATGATCTCATGCTAGTCCCCGCCCGGCGTTTTTCCAGCCGCTGGGGTTGGCGAACCGCCGACGCAACGAGCTACCATGCCCGCATCGAGCACGGCCCAGGCGGCCGCGTCCTTCCCCATGACCTGCAGGAGCCGACATGCCCCTACTCGACAGCTTTACCGTGGACCACACCATCATGAGCGCCCCCGCGGTGCGCGTCGCCAAGACCATGCGCTCCCCCTCGGGCGATACCATCACCGTCTTCGACCTGCGCTTCAACAAGCCCAACGAGGACCTGATGAGCGAGAAGGGGGTTCACACCCTGGAGCACCTGTTTGCCGGCTTCATGCGCCAGCACCTGAACGGCGACGGCGTCGAGATCATCGATATCTCGCCCATGGGCTGTCGCACCGGTTTCTACATGAGCCTGCTGGGCAGCCCGAGCGAGCAGAGCGTTGCCGAGGCTTGGCAGGCCGCCATGCACGATGTGCTGAACGTCGAGCGCATGGAGGAGATTCCCGAGCTCAACGAGCACCAGTGTGGTACCTACCTGATGCACTCCCTGGAGGAGGCGCAGGAGATCGCCCGGGGCATCATCGACCAGGGCATCGGAGTCAACCGGAACGACGACCTGGCCCTCAGCCCCGAGAAGCTCAAGACGCTCGGCAACGACCTGGGCTGAGTGCCTCGCCGTCCGCCGCGCTCAAGGGGGCGCGGCGGCAGCAATGATCCCCCCACCTTCCGCGCCACGCTCGGCGTCAGACGCCTCCGCCAAGCGGCGGGGGCGTCGTCGGTGTGTCTCCAGCATCGCACTGGATCGGACCGCGTCTTCGAAACCGCGGGATGAGCCAGCCGATGGCTTCCTGCCGCGTCGAGGCTGACGGACCCCTAGCCCGTCGCGGTTGCGGCAGAAAAGCGCCGCGCGGCGGCCTCTGGGTCCGGGGTGCCGCAGATCGCCGAGACCACCGCCAGGCCGTCGGCACCGGCGCGGCGCACCGCCTCGATGTGCTCGACCTTGAGCCCGCCGATCGCCACCGTGGGCAGCGGGCTGGCCGCGGCCAACGCCGCCAGGCCGTCGACGCCCAGCGGCGCGGCGTGGTCCTGCTTGGTGGCCGTGGCGAACACCGGGCCGAGGCCCAGGTAGTCGAGGCGTCCGGCGTCCAGCCGGGCCAGCTGTTCGTGGGTCTGCACCGAGAGGCCGAGGATGGCGTCCGGGCCCAGCGCGGCGCGGGCATCGGCGACCTCGCCGTCGTCCTGGCCGATGTGCAGGCCGTCGGCCCGGCTGGCCAGCGCGACCTCGAGGCGGTCGTTGATGATCAGCGGCACGCCGCTGCCGGCCAGCGCGGCCTTCAGGCGGCGGGCCAGCGGGATCATCTCGGCGTCGGAGGCGTGCTTGTCGCGCAGCTGGACGACGCTGACGCCGCCGCGCACCGCGGCCAGCACGGTCTGCTCGACGCCATGGGCGGCGCACAGCTCGGGGTCGGTGACCAGGTAGAGGGACAGATCAAGGCGCATCGGTGAGCTCCAGGCGGTCGGCCAGCGGCGTGGATGGGGAAGGGGATAGCGTGTCGGGATCCAGGGCGTAGAGGGCGTCGAGGAAGGCCACGGCGAAGCTGCCGGGGCCGGCGGCGCTCTCGGCGGCGCTTTCTCCGGCCGCGGCGTAGGCGGCCAGCGCCGCCACCGTGGCCGCGAACGGGTCCTCGGCGCCGGCCAGGAAGGCGCCCACCACGCCGGTCAGGGCGCAGCCCATGGTGGTGACGCGGGGCATCAGCGCATGGCCGCCGGCGACCCGCGCCAGGCGCCGGCCGTCGGTGACCAGGTCGACCTCGCCGGTGACCGCCACCACGGCGCCGCTCTCGCGGGCCAGCGCCACGGCGGCGCGCTCGGCGCTGTCGGCGCTGTCGGTGCTATCCACGCCGCGCCCGCCGCCGCCCTGTCGGGCCAGCGCCAGGATCTCCGAGGCGTTGCCGCGGATCGCGCTCGGCCCCAGCGCCAGCAGCCGGGCGCCGGCCTCGCGACGAAAGCGGGTGGCGCCCACCGCCACCGGGTCGAGCACCCAGGGCGTGCCGGCGCCATTGGCGGCGCGGGCGGCGTCGTCCATGGCGTCGAGCCAGTGGGGCGAGAGGGTGCCGATGTTCAGCGTCAGGGCGGCGGCCAGGCCGGCGAACTCGGCGGCTTCCTCGCGGGCGTGGACCATGGCGGGCGAAGCGCCCAGCGCCAGCAGCGCGTTGGCCATGAAGTTCATCGCCACGTGGTTGGTGATGTTGTGAACCAGCGGGGTGGTGCGGCGCACGCGCACCAGATGCGGCGCGGGATCGAGGGAATGCATCGGGCCTCCTGGCGACGGGAGGCGCGGCCGCGAAGTGAGCCGGCACGACTCCCTCCGCCGGCATTATCCGGGTCAGGTGGTGAGGGTGCCTCTCAGCCGTGGCGGATCACCGCCACGGCGCCCCTGTCGTCGGGCCTCACTATCGCCCTTCGCCCGAGGCATGTAAAGCCGGCGGGCGGCGCGTCAGGCGGCCAGCTGGAGCACGATCAGGGTCAGCAGGCTGGCCTGGGCGACGGTCTGCAGATCGGCGGTCATGCCGCTGTCTTCCTCCTCGGGTTCGAGGTTGGAGTCGGCGTTCAGGGAGCGCAGCAGCAAGGCGCCGCCGGCGGCCAGGGCGATCAGCGCCAGCGGCAGGCTGCCCACGCTCCAGGGGCCGATCAGCCATTCGATGGCGAGCAGCAGCGCGCCGCCGAGGGCCAGCCACAGCGGGCGGCGCAGGGCGGCGTCGAGGGAGGGGGAGGCAATGGCGGTCATGGCGGGCTCCTGTCCGGGTTGTCGTTGTCCGATCGATGTCACCACGGTAGCGGCCTTGGCTTACCGTCGGCTTAAGCGACGATAAGGGCCGGGCATGACGATGCCATGTCAGGCGCGGGGCAGCCAGACCCGCACGCGCAGCCCGCCACCGGGGGCGTCGCCCAGCGTCAGGCGGCCACCGTGGCGCTGCACCAGCCGGTCGACGATGGAGAGCCCGAGGCCGGCGCCGGCCCCCGAGCCGCCGCGGTGGAAGCGCGCCAGCGCCTGCTGGCGGCTCGCCTCGGGTATGCCGGGGCCGCTGTCGTCCACCTGCAGCATCAGCGCCCGGGCCTGGGCCGTCAGCGCCACATCGATGCGGCTGCCGGCGGGGGAGTGGCGGATGGCGTTGCCGACCAGGTTCTTGATCAGGGTGGTGACGGCGCCGGGCTCGGTGGTCAGGGTCCAGTCGGCGTCGTCGGCCTCCAGGTGCAGGCTCTGGCCGTGGTCGGTGGCCAGCGGCATCAGCTCGGCCAGCGACTCGCGCACCTCGCGCAGCAGATCGATGCGCTGGTCCGGGGCGCCCTCCTGCTCCGGATCCAGGCGCGCCAGGGTCAGCAGCTGGCCGACCAGCCGGGTGGCGCGGGCCAGGCCGTCGCGCAGCAGGGTCAGCGCCTCGCGCCGATCCGCCGGATCCTCGGTGGCCAGGGCGTTCTGGGCGTGCAGGTCGAGCACCGTCAGCGGGGTGCGCAGCTCGTGGGCGGCGTCGGCGATGAAGCGCTTCTCGCGGGAGCGCAGGGCGCGGATGCGTGCCAGCAGGCCGTTGAGGGCGCCGACGATGGTGGCCAGCTCGCGGGGCAGCGGGTCATCGGGCAGCGGCTTGAGGCGGTGAGGGTCGCGGGCCTCGATCTGGGCGGCCAGCCGCGACAGCGGCCGCAGCCCCCAGCCGATCGCCCACCACAGCAGCGCCCCCAGCGCCGGCAGCCCCAGCAGATCCGGTACCAGGGTGCGCAGGGCGATGCCGCGGACCAGCTCGCCGCGCACGTCGCCGCGCTCGCCGACCAGCACCCGCAGGTCGCCGTCGCCGAGGGCGAAGACGCGCCACTTGTGCCCCTTCAGGGTCTCGTCGCCGTAGCCCGCGCGGCGTTCGGTGAAGGGCGCGGTCGGCGCGCCGGCGGAGCGCAGCAGCAGTCGCTCGCCGCGCCAGGCCTGGAAGGCCACCTTGCCCTCGTAGCGGTGGCCGTCGTCCGTGCCCGGGGCGTCGCGGCGCAGGGCGCCGTCGAGGCTCGCCAGCAGCGCCTCGCGCCGTGCCTCGGGCAGCGGCGCACGCACCAGGCCCTCCAGCAGCCGGGCCTGCTGGGCCAGGCGGGCGTCGAACAGCTCCTCGACCTCGTGGGCGGCGTCGCGGTAGCTGGTCACGCCGATCGCCAGCATGCACAGCGCCACCACCAGCAGCACGATGCCCAGGGTGCGGCGGCGGATCGAGCTCATGTCTCGTCCGACGCCTTGTCCATGATGTAGCCGATGCCGCGCAGGGTGCGGATCAGCTCGGGCGCCAGCTTCTTGCGCAGGTGGTGGACGTGGACCTCGATGGCGTTGCTCTCGACGTCCTCGTCCCAGCCGTAGAGCAGGCGGGTCAGGGTATCGCGGGTGAAGGCGTGGCCCGGGTGGCTGAGAAACTCCTGCAGCAGGGTGAACTCGCGGCGCGACAGCGTGACCGGCTCGCCCCGGAAGGTGACGCGGCGGTTCTCCGGGTCGAGCACCACGCCGCGGTGGCTGAGCTCGCTGCTGGTCAGCCCCTGGCTGCGGCGCAGCAGGGCGCGCAGCCGGGCCTTGAGCTCGGCGACCTCGAAGGGCTTGGTCAGGTAGTCGTCGGCGCCGGCATCCAGGCCCTGGATGCGTTCCTCGATGCCGTCGCGGGCGGTCAGCACCAGCACCGGCACCCGATTGCCGGCGCGGCGCAGCCGTTCGAGCAGGCCGATGCCGTCGAGCCGGGGCAGGCCCAGATCGAGAATGACGGCATCGAAGGGCTCCTCGTCGCGCAGGGCGTTGAGGGCTTCGATGCCGTCGTCGAGGATGTCGACGGTGTAGTGCTCGGGCTTCAGCGCCAGGCGAATGCCCGACGCCAGGCTGGGATCGTCCTCCACCAGCAGTATGCGCATGGGCGTTCCTTGTCGGTGCTCCGATCATGCCGATACTCGCCCCGAAGACCGCGCCTGTCGACCCTGGCGGTTCAGGGTGGCGGGGCGATGAAGCGGCGGATGGTGGGCAGCTGGCGGCGCAGGGCGCGATCGATCAGCCCCGGACACAGGGCGTTGAGCCGGGCGAAGACCGGCTCGGCGCGGCCCAGGCGGGTCTCCTTGCGGCCCCGCTCGATGGCGCGGCGGATCTGGACGGCCACCGTCTCCGGATCGTCCATGGCGTTGCCCAGCGCCCGGTTCATCTCCTCCATGGCCGGGGCGTTCATGGCGGTGCGGGTGGCCCGCGGGGCGATGTAGTGCACCGCGATCGGCGAGTCCGCGAGCTCCCGGCGCAGCGCCTGGGTGAAGCCGTAGAGCGCGAACTTGGTGGCGCAGTAGGTGGCCTGGCCGGGGTAGCCGATATGGCCGAAGGCCGAACCCAGGTTGACCACCAGGCCCTGCTCGGCGCGGCACAGCGTCGGCAGCATGGCGCGGGTCAGCTGCAGGGTCGCGGTCAGGTTGATCGCCACCAGCTGCTCGATGGCCTCGTCGTCGCTGTCCTTGAACAGCTCGGCGCGATTGGCGCCGGCGGCGTTGATCAGCATGGTGCATTCCAGCCGCTCGGCGACGGCCACCAGCCGGGCGCGATCCTCTGCGCGGGTGAGGTCGGCGGGCTGGGCCGTGATCTGGCCGGGATGCAGGCGGCACAGCCGCTCCAGGGTCTCGGCGTCGCGGCCGGTGACCAGCAGCTGGGCGCCGGCGGCGGCGAGTTTGTCGACCAGCGCCTGGCCGATGCCGCCGCTGGCGCCGGTGATCAGCACCCGCTGGCCGGGCCAGCCCTCGGTGAGATAGTGCGGTTCAGACCAGCGCATCGGTCAGCTCCCGGGCGGCTGTGCCCCCCGTGCAGCGGGCGGTGACGCCCCGGAACATGGCGCCGTAGAGGCGATAGACCATGCGCGCACCTTCGATCACCGCGTTCAGATCGTCCTCCTCCAGGCGGTCGATCAGCTTCTCGAAGAAGGCCAGGTGGCCGATATCGAGGCTGCCGTGGGAGCTCAGGTAGCGCACGGCGTTGTCGGGCAGCCCGAGGCTGGCCTGGAGCTGTTCGGCGGCGCGGGTGGCCACCGCGGTGCTGGTGCCCTCGAGTACCTGGACCATGCCGAAGAAGGCCACCGGATTGCCGTGCTCGATCCGGTCTCGCACGTAGGCCACCATCAGCGTCGTGGCCGGGTCGGGCGTGGCGGCGGCCGCCGCCTCGGGGTCGCCGCCGGCGGCGCGGATGTCGTCGAGGATCCATTGCTCGTGTCCGTGTTCCTCCTCGATGTACTCCACCAGGGCGCCGCGCAGCCAGCCCAGCCGGTCGGGCAGGCGGGCGCCGCAGGCCATCATCAGCGGCACCGTGAAGCGCACGTGGTGGTAGGCCTGGCCGAGGAAGGCCAGGTACTCGTCGCGCCCGACCTCGCCCTGCATGGCGCGGGTCATCATGGGCGTGTCGAGCAGCCATTCGCGCTCGGCGCGGGTGGCGTCCTGCAGGCGTTGATAGGCACTCATGAAGTCACTCCTCGATGGTCGTGATGGGTCGGGCGCGATGCGTCGGTCGTGGTGTCGTCCTCGCCGGGGCGGGTCAGCCAGTCCCGGTAGGCGGCCAGGATGGCCTCGCGGCGCAGGCGGCCGTTGGCCGTCAGCTGGTCGTTGTGGGGGGTGAAGGGCGCGCAGCGGCGCCATTCGCTCACCCGGGAGTAGTCCGGCAGGGTGGCGTTGGCGGCCTTGATCTCGGCGTCGATGGCCGCGTCGGACAGGTCCGCGGCGGCGGGCACGATCAGCGCCCGGTTGTGGGCCAGGGCCTCGCCGTGGACCAGGGCCTGGGCGATGCCCGGCCGGGTGGCGAGCACGCCCTCGACCCACTGGGGATCGACGTTGCGCCCATAGGCGGTGATGAAGACCTCGCGGCGGCGTCCTTCCAGCACCAGGGCGTCGCCCTCCCAGCGGCCCAGATCGCCGGTGGCGTGCCAGCCGGCGACCGGCGGCTCGCCCAGATAGCCGAGCATGGTGGCGCCGCTCACCTCGACCTCGCCGTCGGCGCTCAGGCGCACCCGGGCGTGGAGCAGCGGGCGGCCGACGCCGTGGGGCGCCTCGCCGGGCCGGTTGAGGCACACCACCGAGGCGCACTCGGACAGGCCGTAGCCCTCCGCCACCGGCCAGCCGGCGGCCAGGGCCCGCTCGAGCAGCGGCGCGGCGACCCGGGCGCCGCCCACCGCCACCAGCCGGAGCCCCTCGGGTGCGCTCGGGGCGGTGTCCACCAGCGCCTGGAGCTGCTGGGGCACCAGGATCAGGCTGTGCGGCCGGTAGCGTTCGATGGCGGCCAGCGCGGCTTCGGCGTCGAAGCCGCTGGCACCCTGCCAGCCGAGCTCGGCGGCGCCGGGCAGCGCCACGCCGGCGCCGAGCCACAACGGCAGGTAGAGCCCGCCGAGGTTCTCGAGCAGGGTGGCCAGCGGCAGCATCGCCAGATGGCGCTCGATATCGGCCGGGGCGACCGCCTCGGCGAGGCTGATCGCCACCGCCAGCACCGCCTCGGTGTCCAGGCACACGCCCTTGGGCGCGGCGCTGGTGCCGGAGGTGAAGGTGATGCGGGTGGTGCCGGGATGCAGGGCTGGTGGGGCCGGAACTGGGCGGGTGGCGATGCCGCCCGGGCCGGGCGTACCGAAGCCCAGGGCCTCGCCGCCGGGGCCGATCCAGGCGTCGAGGCCGGCCCGCTCGACCAGGTGGCGGCGCTGGGCGTCGCCGAAGAAGGCCGGCACCGGCACCGCGACGCGGGAATCGGCCAGCAGCGCCAGGTCCCACAGCGCCCATTCGACGCCGTTGTCCAGCGCCAGGCCCACGCGGCTCGCGCCGGCCGCCGCCAGCCGCGCTCGACGCTCGTCGATGGCGGCGGCCAGCTCGCCGTAGCTCAGCCGCTGCGTGCCGTCCCACAGCGCCGTGGCCTCGGGGGCGAGCTCGGCGTGGGCGGTCAGGCGGTCGAGGAAGCGCTCACGCCGGTCGGACATGGTCGCCCTCCCGCAGCGTCGAGAGCAGGCCGGCGGCGTGCAGCCGCTCGCGGGCCAGGCGCAGGTCGCCGGCCATCACCCAGGGGTGCTGATCGTAGTAGTGGCCCCAGGCCTCGCGGTCCTGGCCCAGCCAGGCCGGATCGGCCAGGCGCAGCGGCATCAGCTCGATGCCCAGCCGGCGGATGCCGTTGATCACCGCCGGGATGGCCGTGAACAGCACCCAGTGCAGGCCTTCCTCGGCCAGCTGGTCGATCAGGTAGGGAAACAGCACCCGCTGCAGCCCGCGCCGGCTGCTCACCAGGTTGCCGATCTCGGCGATGCCGCCGCGGGCGATCGGCGTGCCCAAAGCCTGGGTCAGGCTGGCCTCGGCGGAGGCGTCGAGATAGCCCTCCTGGAACAGCCGGCCCTCGTCGGCGCGACGCACGCCCACCGCGGCCACGGGCCGCTCCTGCTGCCACAGGCCGAACAGGCGCGGCAGGTACTGGGTGATGCGGGCATCGTGCTGGGTGGCGAAGCAGTGGCTGACCAGCTGCTCCAGTCGGTGGCGCTCCGACCAGTGGCGGGCTTCACGCCACTCGATCGGCGACTCGGGGGCGGGGCGTATGACGGTCAAGGACATCGGGGTGTCTCCGTGACGATTCCCCGACAGTCTGGGATTTAATACTTAACCGGCCCTTAATATCGCCAGACGCATACGCAAACGCCGGCCCGAGGGCCGGCGTCATGCGCGTCATGGCGCCGTCGTCTAGGCGCGGATATAGGCCCAGCCGTCGGCCTGCAATTCGGCCAGGGTGACCACCGCGGCCTCGACCTCGGCGATGCCGTGGGGATTCTCGAGCCCCTGGGCCTTCAGCGAGTTGCGGCACAGCCGCAGCCGCGCGTCGGTGTCGTCGGGCTCGGCCAGGGCGGCGGCCACGGCGCCGCCGTTGGCGACGATCAGCACCTCGGCCCCGGGGCGGGCGTTCAGCAGGTTGCGGGCGTTGCGCCGGGCCCGGGCCAGGCCATCGGCGGTGGGGGCGTGGAGCAGGACGCGCAGGTCGCTCATCGGGGCTTCCTCGTTCAGTGCTCGCCGATGGCGGCCTCGACGGCCTGCACGGTGTCGGCGAAGTCGGGATGATCGCGGCGCTCGGTGGCGGGCAGCGTGATCTCGTGGCGCGCCACCACGCTGGCCGGGCGGTTCGCTGCCTCGCGGCCGAGCACCACCACCCGGTCGGCCAGCAGCACCGCCTCCTCGATGTCGTGGGTGACGAAGACGATCGCCGCCTCGGTGCGCTGGCGCAGGTCGATCAGCTCCTGCTGCAAGCGCCGGCGGGTGATGGCGTCCAGCGCCGAGAACGGCTCGTCCATGAACAGCACCCGCGGGCGCACCGCCAGCGCGCGGGCGATGCCGACCCGCTGCTGCTGGCCGCCGGACAGCGTGTGCGGCCAGCGCTCGGCCATGCCCTCCAGCCCGACCAGGGCCAGCGGCTCCAGCGCGCGGCGGCGGCGCTCGTCGCGGGACAGTTCGAGCCCCTCGAGGCCCAGCTCCACGTTGGCGCGCACCCGCCGCCAGGGAAACAGCCGCGGGGCCTGGAACACCATCGACCAGGCGCGGCTGTCGGCGTCGCGGCCGTGGGGGATGCTGACGCGGCCGGCCTGGGGCGTCAGCAGGCCGGTCAGGGCGCGCAGCAGGGTCGACTTGCCGACCCCGGAGGCGCCGACGATGGCGATGAACTCGCGGGGGTGCACGGCCAGGTCGACGCCGTCGAGCACCGTGGTGCCGGAAAAGCCGAGGCGGATGCCGCGGGCGGTCAGCACGGGGGCGTCATCGCTGCCGGCGTCGTGGCCTTGGGCGGTATCGGGCTGGTTCATGGCTGCCACCTCAGCAGCCGACGCTGCAGCAGGACGAAGAGGAAGTCGAACAGCGCGTAGAGGCCGGCGATGGTGAGCATGTAGACCACCACGATATCGGTGGCCAGCAGGCTCGAGGCCTCCATCATGCGCTGGCCGATGCCGGGAATGCCGAACAGCTCGGCGGCCACCACCGTCATCCAGCCCTGGCCGAGGCCGGCGCGCAGGCCGCTCAGGATGCCCGGCGCGGCGGCCGGCAGGCTGACCCGGGTCAGCCGCGACAGGAAGCCGACATGGCCGAAGGCGCGGGCCACCTCGTCGTAGCCCGGGTCCACCGAGCGCACCGCGCTGTGGCTGGCGAAGTAATTGATCCAGAACACGCCGATGCTGATGATGAAGGCCGCCGCCGAGGGATTGATGCCGAACCAGATGATGGCGAAGGGAATCCAGGCCAGCGGCGGAATCGGGCGCAGCAGCCGCGCCAGCCAGGCGTGCACGGCGTTGAAGCGCGGCAGCAGCGCCGCCGCCACGCCCACGGCGATGCCCAGGAGCGAGCCGATCAGCACGCCCACGGCGTAGTGGGAGAGGCTGGCGGTGACCACCTCGAGCCAGATGCCGTCGGCGATCTCGGCCCACAGCACGCCGGGAATCACCGACGGCAGCGGCACCAGGCTGCCGGGCAGCAGGCCGCTGCGCAGCGCCAGCTCCCACAGCGCGATGAAGCCGGCCAGGCCGCCCAGGCTCAGCAGGGTGTGTCTGGAACGGCTCATGAGTCGTCGTTCTCGGCGATCACGGCGTCATACAGCGAGGTGTCGAACAGCGCGTCCAGGTCCACCGACTGGCGCAGCGAGCCCTGCTCGAGCTGGAAATCGTGCATGCGCCGGGTACCCTCGCGGATGGCGTGCGGGTCGGCGACGTAGTTCGACGACGGCGAGGCCAGGGCCGCCTCGACGGTTTCCAGCGGAATCAGGCGCTTGCCGACGAATTCGCGCACCGACGGGGCGGCGCCCTCGGGATCCTCGGTGAGCATCTCGGTGGCGCGCAGGTGCAGGGCCATCAGCTGTTTCATCGCCTCGGAATGCTCGGCCAGCGTCTCCTCGCGGGCCGCCAGCACGGCGCCGGGCTGGCCGGGCAGCATCTCGTCGGCGCGGGCCACCACCCGGGCGCCGTCGTCGCGCTGCTGCACCGTGGTCAGGATCGGCTCGAGGATCGAGGCGGCGTCCACGGCGCCGGCCAGCAGCGCCTGCTGCACGCGGTCGGCGCCCATGGCGACGATGTTCACGTCGTCGGTGTCGATGCCCAGCTGCTCGGTCAGCCAGTAGCGCAGCACGGTGTCCGGCACCGAGCCCTGGGGGAAGGTGGCGATCTTGGGCGGGCGGCCCTCGGCCTCGGTGAAGTCGGCGATGGCCCGGGCGGCGTCGTCGCTGTCGGCGAAGCGCTCGGCCAGCGTGCCGCGGGCGACCACGCCGATCTGCTCGCGGATGCTCGAGGCCAGCACCTTGATCGGCACGCCGTTGGCGCGGGCGACCATGGCCGGGCCGATGCCGAAGTACATGACGTCCAGCTCGCCGGAGGCCAGCGCCTGGACCATGGCCGGGCCGCTGGAGAAGCGGGTCAGCTCCAGGTCGAGGCCGGCGTCGTCGGTCCAGCCCTCGCCCTCCATCACGAACAGCTGGGCGACGGGCAGGATCGGCATGTAGCCGACCTCGAGGGTGGTGTCGTCGGCGTGGGACTGGCCGGCCATGCCCAGGGACAGGGCGGCCAGCAGGGCCAGGCGGCGGATGTGTCGGGACATGCGGGGCCTCTACCGGATACGTAAAAGGATGATGCTACGCGGCATTAACTTATTCCATAAGCCTCTGTTAGGACGATTTGTTCATACTCATATGTTCTTTCTCCCATGTTCTTGCGGCACGGTTCGACCGGCCGGAAGCAGCGACGCCGGCCCCGGGGCCGGCGTCGAAGCGCTGAAGTGAGTGCTGGCTTACTTCCGGGCTTACTTGCCGGGCTGCTTGACCAGGCGCAGATAGGGTTTCTGCTCGTCCCAGCCCTCGGGGAACAGCTTGGCGGCTTCCTCGTTGCTGAGCGCCGGCACGATGATGCAGTCGTCACCTGGCTTCCAGTTCACCGGCGTGGCCAGCTTGTGCGAGTCGGTCAGCTGCAGGCTGTCGAGCACGCGCAGGATCTCGTCGAAGTGGCGGCCGGTGCTGGCCGGATAGGTCAGCATCAGGCGGACCTTCCTGTTCGGATCGATGATGAAGACGCTACGCACCGTCAGGGTGTCGTTGGCGTTGGGGTGAATCATGTCGTAGAGGTCGCTGACCTTGCGGTCGGCGTCGGCCAGCAGCGGGAAGTTCAGGGCGCAGCCCTGGGTCTCCTGGATGTCGCCGACCCAGGCCTTGTGGTCCTCCAGCGGGTCCACCGACAGGCCGATGGCCTTGGTGTTGCGCTTGTCGAACTCCGGCTTGAGCCGCGAGACCTCGCCGAGCTCGGTGGTGCACACCGGGGTGAAGTCCTTGGGGTGGGAGAACAGGATCACCCAGCTGTCGCCGGCCCACTCGTGGAAGTGGATCGGGCCTTCGGTGCTCTCCTGGGTGAAGTCCGGGGCGATATCGCCGAGTCGCAGTGCCATGGTGTCCTCCTGAATCGTGTTCGAAGTCCGCGGTGTCGGATGGCGTCAGCGGCATCGCGGCGCGATGCCGGCAATCGGAGAGGTCGGATGGACCCCGCTCAGGGCGCCGGAGCGGCGGCGCCCAGGAAACGCTCCTGCCAGTAGTCCAGCGACAGCGAGGTCACGCTGACCCGGCGGCCGCGCCCCGGGGCGTGGATCATCTCGCCGTCGCCCAGGTAGATGCCGACGTGGCTGGCATCGCCGCCGCCGGCGGTGTCGAAGAACAGCAGGTCGCCGGGGCGCGCCTCGTCGATCGGCGGCAGGCGCGCGAACTGGCGGCGCGAGGTGCGCGGCACCGAGATGCCGACCCGGGAATAGACCCGCTGCACCAGGCCTGAGCAGTCCAGCCCGCTGGCGTCCGTGCCGCCGAAGCGGTAGGGCGTGCCCAGCGACTGGCGCGCCTCGGACAGGATAATCGCCCGGTCCATCGACAGCCCCTCGGCGTCGCGGGTGGCGAGCTGGGGGCCGGCGCAGCCGGCGAGCGTCAGCAGCATCGCCAGCGGCAGCAGCCGCGCGAGGCGCATCGCGGCGCGGGGTGCCGGGGCGGGTGAGGCTGGAGTCGTTGCCATGGGCATCTCGCGGGGCGTCCGTTTTTCCCTCTCGTCGTTCCCAGCCTAGCCGTCCAGCCCGCGGCTGTGAACATCAGCGGAAGGCGATTCTAGTGCCGTGGGTCAGCATCTCGTCCGGGGTCATGGCATGGCCGGGCACGCCGATCATCTCGTCGCCGCACTGGTCCGCCCAGGTCAGCACGCCGTGGCTCAGGCCCAGGCCGCCCAACAGGTCGCGGATCTCGCCGGTGCCGAGGTAGGTGCAGGTCTTGCCCTGCTTGTCGGAAAGGGTGGAGATGCCGTTGGCGTGGTGGAAGCGCACCGTGTAGATGCCGTCCATGGATTCCACCTCGACGATCGGCGAGAAGCCGTGGCCGAGGGCGTGGGAGAGTTCCTTGAGGGTGATGTGATCCCCCAGGCTCTGGTCGATGGTGGCCATCTCGTCCTCCTGATGCGTCGCGGGTTGTACAGAAAATGTAGAATCAGGTGGCGTCCCTCGCCAGTGGCGAATGTGCATGACCCTGGCCGGCGTTCGCCGGAGCCTCCATGGGGCGGGCGTTCGACGGGAGAACGGCGATGTGTATAACCTGTGTATCGAAAATTCGCGAGGCACAAGGGGCGCCCCGGGGTGGAAAAGTCGCCGGCGTGCCTCCATACCTGAGACATCCCTCGGTTCGAGACCTCACCCACGGCATCAGGAGACACCATGAGCTTCAACGGCGAGCAACACCCCGGCGTGAAGACCGCGACCGGCGACACCGACGGCTTCCGCCTCAACCACACCATGCTGCGGGTCAAGGACCCGGAGGCCGCGCTGGCCTTCTACTCCCGGGTCTTCGGCATGAGCGTGCTGCGCCGCCTCGACTTCGAGGAGATGCAGTTCTCGCTCTACTTCCTCGCCAAGCTCGAGGACGGCGATCGGGTGCCGGAAGACACCGACGAGCGCACCGTCTGGACCTTCTCCCAGAAGGGCCTGCTGGAGCTGACCCACAACTGGGGCACCGAGGACCAGCCGGACTTCGCCTATCACGACGGCAACGCCGAGCCCCAGGGCTTCGGCCACATCTGCTTCACGGTGCCGGACCTGGGCGCCGCGGTGGCCTGGTTCGACGCCAACGAGGTCGAATTCATCAAGCGCCCCGACCAGGGCAAGATGAAGGACGTGGTCTTCGTCAAGGACGTGGACGGCTACTGGATCGAGGTGGTCGAGGCCGCCAAGATGGCCGGCAAGGGCGACTGACTCGTGGCACGGGCCGTCGCCGAGCGTTGACGGCCCGGCTTGTCGATATCGCCCGGGGGCACTAGGGTCTGTGACGTGTTACAGCACGGCGCAACCCGCCAAGGAGTCCCGATGTCCCTGTCCCGTCGTCCCCTCTCTCTCGTGCTGGCCGGCTCCCTGCTGGCCATGAGCGGCATGGCCCAGGCCGAGGAACCGGCCGAGGTTCGTTTCTCTTCACCGGCCTGGCCCGGTGTGACCGTCAAGACCGAGCTGGCCTCCATCTTGCTCGAGGCGCTGGGCTACGAGCCCCGTGCGGAAGAGCTCGGCTCCACCATCACCTACCAGGCATTGAACCAGGACGAGCTGGATGTCTTCCTCGCCGCCTGGCTGCCCGCCCAGCAAGGCATGTACGACACCGCCACCGACGAGGGCAGCCTGGTCGACCTGGGCAACAACGTCGAGGGGGCCCGCCTCGGCTTCGCGGTGCCGGCCTATGTCTACGAGGCCGGCCTGACGTCGGCCGAGCAGCTGGACGATCCCGAGTTCGCCGACCAGCTCGAGCGCACCATCTACTCCATCGAGGTGGGCTCCGGGATGAGCGACACCCTCAATGGCGCGGTAGAGGCCGACACCTATGGCCTGGGCGACTGGACGCTCTCCGAGACCTCCACGCCGGGCATGCTCAGCGCGGTGGACAGCGCCATCGACCGCGAGGAATGGATCGTCTTCGCCGCCTGGACGCCGCACTGGATGAACATCGAGCATGACGTGCGCTACCTCGACGATACCCAGGACATGTGGGGCCCGGACGGTGGCCGCAGCGACGTGAAGACCCTGGTGACGACCCGGTTCGCCGAGGCGAACCCCAATGCCACCCGGCTGCTCGACCAGCTGAGCTTCACCGCCGACCAGCAGAGCGCGATGATTCGTGGCTTCAGCTTCGAGGAGCGCGAGCCCGACGCGGTCGCCCTGGAGTGGCTGCGTGAACACCCGGCGAGGGTCGAGGCCTTCCTCGAGGGGGTGACTACCCGCGACGGCGAGCCGGCCTGGCCGGCGGTGCAGCAGGCGCTGGAGATTCCCGACGCCTGAGGCGCGATGCGCTAGCGCACGACGCGACGAGGCCGCCCTTCGGGGCGGCCTCGCTGCGTTCGGGGAGCCGATCGCCTCAGGCGAAGCGGCGGCTGATCACCAGGCGTCCGCCGCCGAGGCCGGCCTGTACCAGCAGGGCGATGGCCCAGAACAGCGGGAACTCCCAGCCGCCGCCCTCGTTGGAGAAGACCCAGCCGTTGCCGGCGTGCACCCAGGTGGCGCCGAGCAGCGTCGGGATCATGGCCAGGGCGATCCAGCGGGTGTAGACGCCCAGCAGCAGAGCCAGGCCGCCGCCGACCTCGGCGAGGATCGTCAGGTAGGCGAACTCGCCGGGCAGGCCGAGGGACTCGAAGTAGCCGACGGTGCCGGGCAGCGTGAACACGAACACCTTGAGCAGGCCGTGGGCCAGCGTCATCACGCCCAGCGACAGGCGCAGCAGGGTGATGGCCGCCGGCTGCAGGCGGTCGAGCGAGGCCGAGGGGGTGGCGGTGGACACGGAAGCGGAAGCGGGGCGAGTGGCTCGAGTGGTCATGGTCAATCTCCGTCGGGGCGCTGGGGAGCGCGATGTCTTGGTATGGGTGACACTCTAGCCGCGACGTAAACGGAGATAATCTGCCGCATTGGCACATGACTGTTGCGTTTTAGGTGACAAAGAACGGCGACGCCAGAAACGTATGCCCAGGCACTGTCAGCCAAGTCGTCGCGCGAAGGCTAGCGCTAGGCCCGTTCCCTACGGGCCAACGCACTTCCCACTTCCATGTGGGTCGCAAGGCAAAAATCGGCGAAAAGCCGGAGTTTACGGGGTGTAAATGAGGACTTTGACCGTGCTCGCGCACGAGCTGATTTTTAACGCCGTATAGCCGAGCGCAGACACTTGGCCGGCTAGAGCCCCAGTTCGCGCTCCCATGAGGGCGGCTCCCCCCAGGCCTCGGCGAGCAGCGACAGGAAGCGGTCGACCTTGGCCGGGAGGTGACGGCGGGCCGGGTAGAGGCCGTGCACGTCGAGCGCCGACGGCGGCTCCTCGAGCTCGAGCGGCACCAGGCGGCCCTCGCGGATGCTGTCGGTGACCAGGAAACTCGGCTGCTGGACGATGCCGAGCCCGGCCTCGGCGGCGTGAGTGAGCACGTCGCCGTTGTTGCTCTCCAGCGGGCCGCCGACCGAGACGCCGCTGCCGCCGAACCGCCATTCGCCGCCGCGGCCGCCGGTGCGATAGCGCAGGCAGCGGTGTCGTTCCAGGTCCGCCATCCGGCTTGGGGCGCCGTGTTCGGCCAGGTAGGCCGGGGACGCGCACAGCACCAGCTTGCAGCGGGTCAGGCGACGGGCCACCAGGGTGGAGTCGGGCAGACTGCCGATGCGGATCGCCAGGTCGTAGCCCTCCTCGAGCAGGTCGACCCGGCGATCGTTGAGGTCCAGGCGCACCTCCAGGGCGGGATGCTCGACCATGAAGCGGGCCACCAGCGGCGTCAGGTGGCGGGTGCCGAAGCTCATCGGCCCGTTGAGGCGCAGCCGGCCGCGCATCTCGCTGACGCCGCTGCCGACCTCCGCCTCGGCCTCCTCCAGCGACTGCAGGATGCCCTGGGCGCGCAGCAGGTAGCGCTCGCCGGCCTCGGTGAGGTGCAGCCGGCGGGTAGTGCGCTGGAGCAGGCGCACGCCGAGATGATCCTCGAGCTCCATCACCTGGCGCGAGACGCGCGTGCGGGACAGGTCGAGCGCCTCGGCGGCGCGGGTGTAGCTGCCGAGCTCGGCGACCCGCACGAAGGCGGTCATGGCATCCAGCAGGTTCATGGGGGCGCTCCCTGGCGTGGCCGACGGGGCTATCTTCGCACGGCCGCCCCCGAAACGACGACGGCGCCACCCGAGGGCGGCGCCGTGTGGAGCGAGCCTGGCAAGTGGTTCAGTGGTCGTGGTCGGCGTGGTCGTGATCGGCGTGGTCGTGATCGGCGTGGTCGTGGGCCGCGTCCAGGGTGGCCAGGGCGTCGTGCAGCAGCCAGGCGTCGTGGCGCACCATGCCCAGCCAGGTGCTGGCCTCGCCCTCGGACGCCAGGGCGCCGGAGTAGAGGGTGCCGGCGATCGGCAGGCCGGTCTCCTCGGCCAGCTGCTCGATGATCGCCGGGCTGGTCATGTTCTCCTGGAACAGCGCCTGAACGCCCTGGTCGTTGATCACCTCGATCAGCTCGGCCATGCGCGCGGCGCTGGGCTCGGCCTCGGTGGAGAGCCCGGCCGGCGACAGGAAGTCGACGCCGTAGGCGCGGGAGAAGTGGTTGAAGGACTGGTGGCCGGTGATCACCGCGGTATGCTCGGGCAGCTCGCCCATCAGCGCGCGGACCTCGGCGTCCAGGGCATCGATGCGCTGCTGGTAGTCCGCCGCGCGCTCGCGGTAGTCGGCCTCGTGGGCCGGGTCGACGGCGATCAGGCCGTCGCGGATGTTGTTCACGTAGAGCTCGCCGAGGCCCAGGTCCAGCCAGGTGTGCGGGTTCATGCCCTCGTGAGCGTGGGCATGGCCGGCGTGGCCGTGATCGTCATGATCGTGTGCGTCGTGGCCGTGGTCGTCATGGCCGTGCTCCGCCTCGTCCGCGTCGGCGGCCTCGCCGAGCGCCTGCTCGATGCCGTCGGTGGCCACCACGGTCGGCCCCGCGTAGTCGCTGGCCTCGACCAGCCGCGACATCCAGCCCTCGAACTGCAGGCCGTTGAGCACCACCAGATCGGCCTCGGCCAGGGCGCGGGCGTCGGTGGGGCGCGGGGTGAAGACGTGGGCGTCGCTGTCGGCGCCGACCAGCGAGGTGACCTCGACGTGATCGCCGCCGATCTGCTCGACCATGTCGGCAAGCACGCTGAAGCTGGCGAGCACCTGCACGCGCTCCTCGGCCTGGACGGCGGGCAGGGTCAGCAGGGCGGCGGCGCCGGCGGCGAGGGCAGAGGGCTTGGCGAAGGTCATCGGTAGGCTCCGTGGCAGGGAAAGAGACGGGCGAGGCGTCAGTGGTCGGCGGTCGGCGCGTTCAGCGGCGCGGCGCGCCGGCGATAGCGGGCGGTGAGGCTGTGCTGGCGGCCGAACAGGGCCGAGGCCACGTAGGCCACGCCGGCCATCAGGATGATCGCCGGGCCGGAGGGCAGGCTCAGATGATACGACAGCAGCAGGCCGCCGGCGCTGGCCACCATGGCCACGCCGATGGCGATGACGATCAGGCCCTCCAGGCGATTGCTCCAGAAGCGCGCGGTAGTGGCCGGCAGCATCATCAGGCCCACCGCCATCAGGGTGCCCAGCGTCTGGAAGCCGGCGGTGAGGTTGAGCACCACCAGCCCGAGGAAGAGGCCGTGCACCAGGCCGCCGCGCACGCCCTGGCCGCGCAGGAACAGCGGGTCCAGGCATTCCACCACCAGGGCGCGGAAGATCACCGCCAGCGACACCACGATCAGGCTGGCGATGCCGGTGATCAGCAGCAGCGCGGTGGAGTCCACGGCCAGGATCGAGCCGAACAGCACGTGGGTCAGGTCGACGCTGCTGCCGCCCAGCGACACCATCATCACCCCCGCGGCCAGCGAGATCAGGAAGAAACTGGCCATCGCCGAGTCCTCGCGGTGGCCGGTCATCTGCGACACGCTGCCGGCCATCACCGCCACCAGGACCCCCGAGAGGATGCCGCCGAGGCTCATCATCGGCAGCGAGAAGCCGGCGAACAAAAAGCCCAGCGCCACGCCGGGCAGGATGGCGTGGGACATGGCATCGCCGATCAGGCTCATGCCCCGCAGCATCAGGAACACGCCCAGCGGCGGCGCGGCCAGCGACAGCGCCATGCCCGCCACCAGGGCGCGCTTCATGAAGCCGTAGTCGAAGGGAGCGGCGAGCCAGGCGTCAAGCAGAGCCAGCATGGGAGACCTCGGGGAAATCGAAGGGCAGGCGCGGGGCGCGGGCCGGCTGGCCGGCGTTGTACTCCAGCAGCGCCTCGGGGCTGACCCAGCGGCCGTGGCCGCCGGAGAGCATCAGCACGTCGTCGGCCAGGCGCGAGAGCTGCTCCATGTCGTGCAGCACCACGATCAGGGTGGCGCCCTTGGCGGCCATGTCGCGCAGCACGTCCATCAGCACCTCGACGGTCTCGGCGTCGACGTTGGCGAAGGGTTCGTCGAGCAGCAGCAGCTCGGCCTCCTGCATCAGGGTGCGGCCGATCAGCGCGCGCTGGCGCTGGCCGCCGGAGAGCTCGCCGAGCTGGCGGTGGGCCAGGTGCGAGATGCCCAGGCGGGCCATGATCTCGCGGCCACGGCGATAGTGCGGGCCGCAGTAGCCCTTGAAGGCGCCGTGGCTGGGCCAGGTGCCGCTCATGATCAGCTCCTCCACGCTCATCGGGAAGGACAGATCGAGGGCCAGCTGCTGGGGCAGCCAGGCGCGGCGTTCCTTGGGTACCTGGCTCTCGACGCGGCCTGACACCGGCGTCAGCATGCCCATGATGGCGGCGATCAGGGTGCTCTTGCCGGCGCCGTTGGCGCCGATCAGCGCGGTCACCGCGCCGTCCTGGAAGCGGCCGTCGAGGTGCTCGAGCACCGTCTGGCCGCCGCGGGCGAGTTGAAGGTCGTGCAGTTGCAGGCGTGCCATCAGGCGAAGCCTCCCGTGGCCCAGGCCACCGCCAGCCACAGGAACGCCAGCGGGGCCGCGACCAGCAGCAGCCGGCGCGGGGCGGACAGCGACATCAGCGAGAAATGGCAGGGCCCTTCGGGGCGATGGCGATGGGAGCGATGCGCCATGGTGATACATCTCCGCGAAAGTGGCATGCGTTATAACATAACACTAGAGGGGCTCGCCAGCGCCGCATCCCGCGACTGGCGCGGCATCGATGCCTGCGCGGCGCCGGGCTCCTGAATCCTGGCAACCTGGCGCCGCCCCGGGCCCGCCACGGGCGGCGGACACCGCACCCCCCGCGACCTGACCCGGCGGCGGCCGGCGCGCTACACTACGCGCCCCATCCCGTGTCGAAAGGAATCGAGAGATATGTCCCGCAAGACGCCCCTGCGCTCCCTGCTCGCCGCCACCCTGGCCACCGGCCTGGCCGTGACCGCCGCGCCCGCCTTCGCCACCGGCCTCTACCTGGGCGGCGGCCTGGGCCAGATGCACGGCGATCACGACTTCGACGACGAAGCCGACATGTATAAGCTGACCGCCGGCTACAACGTCGGCTGGCTGCCGTTCCTCGACCTGGGCGCCGAGCTCGGCTACGTCAACGGCGACAGCCTGAACGGCGAGGTGGACGGCCGCTCCGGCACGCTGGACGTGGAGGCCTTCGAGGCCATGGGCGTGGCCGGGATGAGCTTCGGCCCGCTGGGCGTCTACGCCAAGGCCGGCCTGGCCGACTGGGACGCCGAGCGTCGCGGCCGCGGCCTGACCCGCGACTACTCCGGCACCGACCCGGTCTACGGCCTGGGCGCGCGCTTCGAACTGCTCGACCTCACCGGCCGCGTGGAGGTGGAACGCCTCGATGCCGACGAGATCGGCGATATCGACATGGTCACCGCCGGCGTCGTCTACACCTTCTGACCTGACCGCGCCGCCGTTGCCGAATGACGCGGGGCGCGCCGATGGCGTGCCCCGCGTTTTTGTTTCCACTTGCTGTACCCGGGCCGGGCTCCGTCAGGCGCCGAATTCCTCGGTGTCGACGTCCGCCTGGGCGGCCTCGCCGTAGCGGCCGCCCTGCACTTGGTCGGGCGTCAGCAGGGTGTCCAGCCGGGCGACGGTCGCGGCGTCCAGGCGCAGCGATGCCGCCGCCAGGTTCTCGCGCATGTGCGCGACGGAGCGCGAGCCGGGGATGGGGAGGATGTCGTCGCCCTTGGCCAGCAGCCAGGCCAGGGCCAGCTGGCCGGAGGTGGTGTCCAGCTCCCTCGCCACGTCCTTGAGGTCGTCCAGCAGGCGGAGGTTGTGCGGAAAATGCTCGGCGCTGAAGCGCGGCATGCTGCGGCGCATGTCGCTCTCCTCCAGGCGCGCCGGGTCTTCCACCGCGCCGGACAGGAAGCCCCGGCCCAGCGGGCTGAACGCCACCATCGCCGTGTTTGCCTCGCGACACGCCGCGATCAGCCCGATCTCCGGGTTGCGCGTCCACAGCGAGTACTCCGACTGCACCGCGGCGATGGGGTGCTCGGCCCGGGCCCGGCGCAGGGTCGCGGCGGACACCTCTGACAGGCCGACGCCGCCGATCTTGCCTTCCTCCACCAGGCGCCCCAGCTCGCCCACGCTCTCCTCGATCGGCACGCGCTTGTCCCAGCGATGCAGGTAGTAGAGGTCCAGATGGTCGGTGCCCAGCCGCCCGAGGCTCGCCTCGCACTGCCGGCGCAGCGTCGCCGGACGGCCGTCGATCACTTTCTTGCCCTGCTCGGGATCGATGGCCATGCCGCACTTGCTGGCCAGCAGGATCTCGTCGCGCCGGCTCGCCAGCGCCTTGCCCACCAGCGACTCGTTGGCCGTGGCCCCGTAGAGGGTCGCGGTATCGACGTGGCGATAGCCCATGTCGACGGCCGCCTGCAGGGCGCGCACCGCCTCGGGCTCCGGCATCGGGCTGCCGTAACCGTGGGAGAGGTTCATGGCGCCCAGGCCGATGCGGGGCGAAGCGACGTCCTTGAGGCGAGCGAACACGGTCGACATGGAGACTCCTCGTGGGGGTGTGGCTGAGAGAGAGGGCAAAGCGGAAGAGGGAATCATGCCGGCTCAGGCCCGGTGGATCCACTCGGCGAGCGCCGCGGCATGGCCCACGATGATTCCTGCACCGACCCGGTCTACGGCCTCGAGGCTGACGAGATCGGCAAACTCGATATGGTTACCGCTGGGGGGCTTCTACACCTTCTAACAGCTTGGCCGTTGCCTGATAATGCGGGGCACGCCGATGGTGTGCCCCGCGTTTTTTTCCCTCATTCTTTATTTCTACCTCGTGCCTTGCCGGGGCTTTACGCTAGCCGCCCTTTTAATGTTGCGCTGCGTCAAGGGTCCATGGAAACGTTGGTGGACATGGATATGCGACAGTGGTGAGTTATGCTTTTATAGTTGTGCCAATGCTTTTTGGGTCTTTATCCTTAAAGGCAGGTGGATGCCGCTGGCATAATAGTTGTCTTGTAATCCATGGGATTTATTTTTTATCTGTGCTTGTTGTTTGATAGAAGAGGTCAAAAGGTGTTGGTTGAGTGCCGGGCATTTTGACGAATGGTTGGTTTGATTTTTTGAACCTGGCAGGTTTTAGGTTTTTTTTGGAGGTATAGTGCTAATGGAGTTTTGTGTTTTATCAAAGAGTGAATGGGTGCCTTCAGGTGGTAGAGAAACTGCCTACCTTAAGATTGATCTTTGGAATGATTATTCCTACATTACCATGTTTCATTTGTCGCTCCACGACAAGAATGGGGTGTTTCATGACATAGGTGATATTAAAATCGGGTTTAAAGGTCAGACTACCGATGTTAGTACCTATAGTACGCTGCCTAAGAAGTTTCCTTGCTTGGGAGAGGGCTTTTTTTCGCTAGGGGTGGGTGGAGAATTTTCTAAAACAATGGCGCGTCTTCCGGGTTCCATTGGAGAGTCTGTCTTACGCTCTCTGAGAGATATTGCTGTTGAGCCGGATATAATTGAATCTATTAAAGGTGAAGATGGGCGGATGCAGGTTCTGAGTGCAACACCGTCAATGCATTGATGACGGAGCATCATGGTACTGCGCCATCAGTTCACTCATCATTTCAATGGGACATTTGAAGTCGAACCGCTTCCGCGGGCGCATGTTGAGCTCAAGCGCTATCTCATCCAGTTCTTGCTGGCTGTAGACCGATAGATCCGTTCCCTTGGGCAAGTACTGCCGTATGAGCCCATTGATATTTTCGTTGGCACCTCTTTGCCACGGGCTATGCGGATCACAGAAATAGATGGCAACACCGGTATTCTGGGTGATCTGTGCGTGCTGCGTCATTTCGCGCCCCTGGTCATACGTCATGCTCTTCCGTGCAGCCAACGGCATGCGGTTCAGCGCAGCGCTAAAGCCTTCCACGGCAGAGGTAGCGGTCGCATCGTGCATCTTGGCCAAGATCAGATAACCGCTTTTCAGTTCCACAAGGGTACCGATAGCCGATGCATTGCCCTTGCCTTTGATCAGGTCACCTTCCCAATGCCCTGGGAATTCACGTTTCTCCACCTCGGGAGGGCGGAGGTGAATGCTGACCATATCAGGGATCTGGTTGCGCCGGTCGACTTGCCCACGCCGCGGCTTGCGAGTCGATTTTCCTTGCCGCAGGCAGTGGATCAACTCTTTTCGTAGCTCGCCGACGGGCAACGCATAGATGGCGTTGTAGATCGTTTCACGGCAGACGTAGGCGTCTCGGAGGTCAGGGATATTCATATGCTTGAGCTTGCCGCTGATCTGCTCGGGGGACAAGCGCTGACGCAGCATGTGCTGAATCAAGACGAAGCGTGGACTTCCAGGAAGCAGCTTGCGCCTTGGCCGACAGACTGTCCGGCGATCCTGGCGACGCTGTTGCGCATGCGACACACGATATCTGCCATCGGACGCTCCATTGCGGCGTATCTCTCGGCTGATCGTCGACGGAGACCGCTCGAGCAGAGCTGCCACCTTCCTGATGCTCAAGCCCTGCGCGAGGCTGACTTGGATCGTCGCACGTTCTTCGATGCAGAGTTCAGAATATGACATGGGTACAACACCTTACCGATTCGGTCAGGTGTTGCACTCAGAATTTGCGGCCAAGCCCATTTGGAAGCAAAAAGCAGACAGCTGATGAGCGCCATGCATCCGCGTGACATGCTATCAGTGTGATACTTCTCTACGAAGATGAAGGCATGAGCGACGACCTGTTACCGTACTTTCTTCGAGTCTATAGTCGCTTGATCATCGCGCCCCGCGCATGAACTACTAAATCCAGACTTCATCGATATTGCCCGGCCCTATGCACAAGAATTCGAAGGCATGACGAAGATTCTAGTCAGCCTTGACGAATTACAGGAAACCCGCACTCGGCTCATTGCGGATATCCGATCCCGTCTCGATGAAGACACCAAACGCTTCCTGCTGACTCTGCATAGCGGCAGTCCGGACTTTACCGCCATTGACCGCCCACAAGCTGCCGACCTCTCCGCCGTGCGCTGGAAACTGATCAACTTGAAAAAGCTGATCGAGAAGAATACTGAAAAACATATCGCCCAACGTGAAGAATTGGAAGCACTCTTCTAAGCGCCAGGTCCTCCGGCGCATTGGCCGCTTTGCGCTTTAAATGCATCGTCTGGCGCGCCGGGAAGCGATAGCTCCACGCCGATTCCACCAGCATTCGCCGAGCGTGGCTGTTACCTGTCAGCGTGATCGCCCCCTGCCGGCGACGTGAGCCACTACTGTGCTCGCTGGGAACCAGCCCTAGAAACCTCACACTGGGACATCTTCCGCTTGATAGGTATGCTGATGGTCAAGACGCCAACAACCCAACCTCTGAGGGAGACCAACATGAGCAGTGAAGCAACGAGGCCCGATGACCGGCGAGAGGAGCTCCTGGGCACGTCACGCTCGGGGCGCCCTGTCGTATTAGGAGGCGCACGAAAGGCAAGAGGTGTCTGGGCCAGCTCAGAGGCCATGGCGCGTGCACACGCAGAGGCCCATGAGGTATCGATCAAGACGGTCGGACGCCACCGGCAGGAACTGCTCGACTCCATGTGATCCCCATGGCGGGACCAGACACGATCAGCCCACCCTTGAAAGAAGGGTGGGCTTTTTCATGCCCGAATTACCTGTCCATGAGCGTCTCCTGCGCCTCGAGCGGACCACACGCGAGCAGAAGATCGAGCTGACCGATGACCAGATACGTCATCTGGAGCGCTTCAGCTCGGAGTTACCGCTTCCCAGCACGCAAGACATGCACCTTTCAGCGGCGGGTGAAGAAGCCTCCTGACGTTGCGGTTCATCGGTCTTTTCCCCGCGTCATTGGCTGCCCCTGCCCCGGGGTCAACGCCTGACGGCTGGGGTCCAACTAGGTGGGGAAGCCCCCACAACTGTCTGCTGATATGCGCCATTGGGGCCAATGTGGCCGCGAGGGCGTGATCAAGTACCTCGAGAGTGTCTAGCCATCCGCTACACGGCGCCCCTCGCGGCGCCGTTCGTCGTTTGAAAGTCCCGCATGCGGGACACAGTCAAGTTGCTCGACTTTGGTCGAGTTTTTTGTGCTGGCGTCTTGACGGACACCCATTACATACCTAGTTTCCCCAGACGCAACAAGTTCTAACAAGAGAAACTGAAACGCTTGAGGTAACACCATGACAACTGCTCGACGCCTCCTCATCGCTGCATCCCTCGCTGCTGCCAGCGTCACCCAAGCCCATGCTTTCGAACCGGAAGGCAAGGTGGAGTGCCTGGCACCTGCCGATCCTGGCGGTGGCTGGGACTTCACTTGCCGGAGTGTCGGCACGGTGATGGAAGACCTGGAACTGGTGCCGCGCAGCGTACAAACCGTCAACATGCCGGGGGCTAGCGGCGGCGTGGCCTATGCTCACGTGGTCAGCAAGCGTGAGGGGGACGACCAATTGCTGGTTGCCGCCTCTACCGCCACGACCACCCGCCTGGCTCAGGGACAGTTCCAGGGCCTAGATGCCGAGATGGTCAACTGGATCGGTGCTCTGGGAGCGGATTACGGCATCATCGCGGTGGCCGACGACGCGCCTTACCAGTCCTTGCAGGATGTGGTGGATGCGCTGCAAAACGATCCTCAGGCTGTCACCTTCGCCGGTGGCAGTTCGAAGGGCGGCTGGGACCATCTCAAGGTGTTAATGATGGCCCAGGAAGCCGGGATCTCGGATCTGCCACACATCAAGTACCTCTCCTATACCGGCGGTGGTGAGGCCATGACCCAGGTGGTCGGTGGGCATGTCAATGCTTTCACCGGCGACATCTCCGAGGCCCAGGGCTTCCTGGAATCCGGTGACCTGCGGGTCCTGGCCGTGCTCTCCGAGGAGCGCCTGCCGGGCGAGTACAGCGACATCCCCACCGCCCGCGAGCAGGGCATCGACGCCATCGGTCCGAACTGGCGCGGCTTCTACATGCCGGCCGACGTCTCCGACGACGCCAAGCAGTACTGGATGGATGCCATGGACAGCCTGTACACGAGTGAGGAATGGAAGGACGTGATGGCCAGCAACGGCCTGATGCCGTTCCACATGAGCGCCGGTGAGTTCGAGCAGTTCGTCAAGGAACAGATTGACGATATTGAGACCCTCTCCAAGGATATCGGGCTGATTCAGGAATGACCTTCAACGACCGCATCTTCGGGGTCCTGTTGATCGCCCTGGCCGTCGCGTACGGCTGGGGTGCTACCCAGTTTCCCGAACCGTTCGGCGGGTCCGAGGGCGTCGGCCCCGAGACCTTCCCGCTGCTGCTTTCCGTCGTGCTGGCGCTGTCCAGCCTCTATCTGATCGTGCGTCCCGACCCGGATAACGCCTGGCCCTGGAGCCGCACCGGCGCCGAGCTGCTGATCGCTGTGGCGGTGCTGATCGTCTACACCGCGCTGCTGCAGCCGCTCGGCTTCATCCTCAGCACCCTGCTGGCGGTGGGCACGCTGTGCTGGCGCATGGGCGCCCCCCCGGTCCGGGCCTATGTCACCGGTGGCGTGGCCGGCGTGGTGGTGTTTCTGATCTTCAACTTCGCCCTCGACCTGGCGCTGCCACTGGGGCCGCTGTCTGTCCTGGAGGTGAACTGATGGAAACCTTGGGTTACCTGATCGACGGCTTCGGCGTCGCCCTGGCGCCGCATAACTTGATGTTCGCCCTGTTCGGCGCCTTCCTCGGCACCCTGATCGGGGCCCTGCCGGGGCTCGGTCCATCCAACGGCGTGGCGATCCTGATCCCGCTGGCCTTCACCTTAGGACTCGCGCCGGAGACTGCCCTGATCATGCTCACCTCGGTCTATGCGGGGGCCATGTACGGCGGGCGTATCTCCTCGATCCTGCTCAACATCCCCGGCGACGAGCCGGCGATGATGACCTGTCTCGACGGCTATCCCATGGCCAAGAAAGGCAAGGCCGCCGAGGCGCTGGCGATCTCCGCTATGGCCTCCTTCATGGGCAGCCTGATCGCCACCGTGGGGCTCATCCTGGTGGCGCCAATTCTCGCCGACTTCGCGCTCTCCTTCGGCCCGGCCGAGTACTTCGCGCTGTTCCTGCTGGCCTTCGCCACCCTCGGCGGCATTACCGGCAAGAACCCCATGAAGACCGTGGTGGCCGCCTGCCTGGGCCTGATGATTTCCACGATGGGCATCGACAACACTGGCGTGCAGCGCTACACCTTCGGCGTGCTGGAGCTCTACGAGGGCGTCGACTTCATCATCGCCATTGTCGGTCTGTTCGCCATCTCCGAGCTCTTGTTCTTCATCGAGGACAAGGCCGGCGGCGGCAAGGAGAAGATGACCGTCAACAAGCTGTCGCTGAAGTGGTCCGACATCCGCGGCATCATGCCGTCAAGCATCCGCGGCGGCGTGCTGGGGTTCATCGCAGGGGTACTGCCGGGTGCCGGGGCTTCCCTGGGCAGCTTTATCGGCTACACCCTCGAGAAGAAGATGGTCGGCAAGAAGGGCTACTTCGGCGAGGGCGATCCGCGCGGCGTGGCCGGCCCCGAGGCGGGCAACAACGGTGCCTCCTCCGGCGCGCTGGTGCCGATGCTGACCCTCGGCGTGCCGGGGAGCGGTACCACTGCGGTGCTGCTGGCGTTGCTGATCTCGCTTAACATCACCCCCGGGCCGCTAATGTTCACCCAGAACGCCGATATCGTCTGGGGCGTGATCGCGGCGCTGCTGATCGGCAACTTCCTGCTGCTGGTGCTGAACATCCCGCTGGTGGGCATCTTCGTCAAGCTGCTCTCAGTTCCGCCGATGTTCCTGCTGCCGATCGTCACCATGGTGGCCTTCGTCGGCATCTACTCGATCAGCAACTCGGCTTTTGACCTCTACTTCATGGTGGCCTTCGGCGTGGCGGGATATGTACTGCGCAAGCTGGAGATTCCGCTGGTGCCGATCATCCTCGGCCTGCTGCTGGGACCGGAGATGGAGAAGAATCTGCGCCACGCGATGGACATCTCCAGCGGCGACTGGACCATCCTGTGGGACAGCGGCCTCGCCATCGGCCTGTGGGTGTTCGCCGGACTGGGACTGATCCTGCCTTACATCATGGGGCCTCTCTTGAGACGCCGGATGGCATCCGAGACGAAGACCGTCAGCGAAGGCTGATTGATGCTTGACGATATGCAGTAACGCCCGGTTTAGGGGTTCCACCCTGAGCCGGGCCTTGGTATGCCAGGTAAAGGCAGTATCGAGCTTCCCGACGTGTATCAGACACACTCCGCAGACCAGTGTTAGAAGGTGACGGGCCCATGCGGAAGATGAGCCTCTAGCTCTTCTGCTTTCTCTCTCAAGACGTTGCGATGTTGCTCCAGCGCTTCGGTAAAGCGCTCGCGAGGCCCGGAAAGTGCCAGGGCACCCAACAGTTCCCCATTAGGACGACGAATAGCGATGGCGGCGGCTGCCACCGAGGGCTCTCGTTCGCCCCTCGATACCTGGACGTTACCGGGCTCACCATCACCTCGTAACACGCGTGCCGCGGCTCCTCGGTCCAGGGGAAGACGCGCGCCCTGCTCCAGATGGTGGCGAACCTCGTGTCGCCCATTCTCCCTATACAGGCACACTCGTTCATCGTCGTCGCGGATATAGAAAGATGCCGTTTCGCCGCTGGCATCGCGCAATGCCTCGAGTACCGGACGTACCAAGCCCTCGAGCCGCACACCTTCCCCGGCCAAGGGGGCCAGGCGCGCGCATGCGGGCCCAATGCGGTAGATCCCGCGCTCATCCCGAACCACGAATCCAAACACCTCCAGAGACGCCATGAGGCGCAAGATAGTGCTTTTGTAATAACCAGTCGCTTGGGACAGTTCTGTCAGTGAAAACTCACGGCGTTGTTCATTGAAGGCTTCCAGCAGAGAGAGTGCTCGCTCTACCGCCTCTACACGTCGTTGGGCCACGGTGCCTCCATAGTGTGCGACCAAAGGATGATGTTGCGACAGGCGAAACCAGGTTGCAACACTGCCAAGGGCTAACTATTCTCCCTGAGGAAACAGGTTCTATTGGAGGCAACAACATGTCAATGCCGCTCAAGGGCTACCGGGTCCTCGACCTGACAAATGTCCTGGCGGGGCCATTCTGCTGTCACCAGCTGGCCCACCTGGGCGCCGAGGTGATCAAGGTAGAACGTCCCGGTGGAGGAGATCTGGCCAGGCAACTGGGTGCTGATGCCGAGCTGAATCGCGAGCATATGGGCGTGTCCTTCCTGGCACAGAACGCGGGCAAGGGATCCGTCACCCTGGATCTGAAACAGTCTGAGGACCGCGAGAAATTCATCAGCTTGGTCAAGGACGCCGACGTGCTGGTGGAAAACTTTCGGCCTGGTGTGATGGCACGGCTAGGTCTCGAGTTCGACAAGCTCAAGGAAGTTAACCCTCGCCTCGTCTACTGTGCCATTTCCGGGTTTGGGCAAGACGGCCCGCTATCCACCTTTCCCGCCTATGACCAGATCATTCAGGGCATGGCGGGAGTGATGAGCGTGACAGGGGACGCCGAGCATTCGCCTTACCGGGTTGGTTATCCGCTGGCCGATACCATTGGAGGGCTGACGGCAGCCATGGCGATCAATGCCGCTTTGGCAGAGAAAGAACGCCAGGCCAGGTTTATCGATGTCTCGATGCTCGAGTCCGTGCTCGCGACCATGGGGTGGGCGGTCTCCAACTTGCTAGTGGCAGATCGCGCCCCGGCCCCGATCGGTAATGACAACGTCACCGCCAGTCCTTCGGGGACCTTCCGCACCGGTGATGGCCTGCTCAATATCGCCGCCAACAAGCAGGAACAGTTCGAGGCTCTGAGCCGGTTGCTACAGCATCCGGAGTGGATTGAGGACCCGCGTTTCGCCGAGCGTCAGGCGCGGCTCGAACATCGTCAAGAACTGAAGGATCTGATCGAGTCCGCCTTGAGCGAGAACACCACCGAACACTGGTGGCACGCCCTCGTGGCTGCGGGCGTGCCTGCCGGGCCTGTCTACAGCGTCGAGGAAGCACTCAACCATCCTCAGGTTCGCGATAGGGGGCTGATCGAGCGCTTCGACGAGGCCGGCATTGGCCGCCCTCTTGAGATCGTGAGCGGCGGTTACCGGTTTGATGGCCAGGCCCCTCGCGTACCGACGCCCCCGCCCTTGCTGGGCGCCGACAATGATCGCTGGTTCGGGCCGCGCACCACCAATCACGTTGAGGAGTCAGACGCATGACCCAGGATTCTCTCGATACCCAGGCCGCGGAGTGGTGGCACACCGAGATCATCGATATGAAGCCCGGGGAGATCCGCTATCGCGGCTATCCCATCGAAGCGCTGATCGGCCGCATTGGTTTCGCCGAGATGATCTGGTTGATGACCCGCGGCGAACTACCGACTCAGGCCCAGTCGACTTTGCTGGAGGCGGCCCTGATGAGCGCAGTGGACCATGGTCCACAGGCGCCGAGCATCGCCATCGCGCGCATGGCCATGACCTGTGGCAGCAGCCTCAACAACGCGATGGCCTCGGCCGTCAACGTGCTCGACGACGTCCATGGTGGCGCAGGTGAGCAGGCAGTAGAGCTCTATCAGTCTATCGAGAAGCGCCTCTCAGGCGGCATGCCCTTGGTCGAGGCCACAGAAGCGGAGCTGAACGCCTGGCGTGAGCGCCACGGCAAGATCGTGCCTGGTTTCGGGCACCGCTTTCACCCCGTCGACCCGCGAGCACCACGTCTTTTGCAGTTGATCGATGAGGCGGCCGAACGTCATGAGGTCGATGGTCGCTATGCCGCTATCGCCCGCGAGATCGAACGCCAGCTGGCAGAAGCGAAAGGGAAACCGATCCCGCTGAATATCGATGGGGCCACGGCGGCGATCTATGCCGAACTGGCATTTCCCGCACCGCTGGCCAGAGGGCTGTTCTGTCTGTCCCGCTCCGTGGGCATCCTCGCCCACGCCTGGGAGCAGAAGTGTCAGGGAGGACGCAACAAGGGGCCTATGCCCAAAGGATGGCTGTGGCACTACGACGGCCACCCTCCCCGCCGCGTCGGCGACGCGATCCCCGAAACGTCAGCTTAGGTTGCTAACAAACGTAGCACGCCATCCTCGAAACGGAGATGACATCATGTACAACAATTCTTTCAAACATTTGGTTGCCTTCACCGCTATCACCTCATGCCTGGCTAGTGCCAGCGCCGTTGCCGAAGACCTGGTCGTCAGCGCTACCTCTCAGACCTCTGACGACTATGCGCTGGCGGTGGCCTGGTCGAACCAACTGGCCGATGCCGAAGGTGGTCTGCGTTTGACGGTGGTGGATAACGGAAGCGTCAAGGGACTTCGGCAACTGGCGGCCTCGCGCGTAGACGTTACCGTCATTGGCGCCCCTCATTACCTCGATGCGGTAGAGGGAAAGGGCAACTTCAGTGAGGACCCGGAGCGCTATACCAGTGCCTATCAGAACTTCAAGAGCCTGTTCGCCATCAGCACCAGTGCCGGCCAGTACGTGGTACGCGCGGATGCCGGTATCGAAGGCTTCGACGATCTGGCAGGCCACAGCCTCGCCATCGGTCGCCCGGGCGGCAATGCTGGGCGCGTTTCCAGCGCCTTCCTTGAAGCTTATGACATGAGCCCTGGGGAGGACGTGGATACCCAGTTCATCGATTACAGTGATGCCTTCAATCAGATGGCCAATAATCGCCTGGACGGTACCTTCGTGTGGGGCGGTCTGCCCCAGGCGGCCATCGACAATGCTTCCCGCACCATGGATCTGCAATTCATCTCACCGGATGAGACTCACATGCAGGCCTTCCGCGAGCACATCACGGCCGGTGAACACTATCGCCTGAAAAGGATCACCGCCGAGGAAATCGAGGAGGCCTATCAGGGGCGTGTCAGTGCGGAGAGCGACATCCACTTCTGGAGCTTCCCCTACATGTTCGTCGTCGATGCCGACATAGATGACGATACCGCCTATGAACTGACCAAATCTCTCTGGGGCAATCTGGACGAGATCAAGAAGACCAGCAGTGCCCTGAACCTGCTGCGCCTGAACGAAGCAGCTTCAGGCTTGACCGCCGATATGCATCCAGGGGCGGCACGCTACTTCCGCGAGATCGGTCTGATCGAATAACACTGGCCCCGGGGCCAGGAGGTTTCCATGTCGGTATCCCCCTCCCACACTTCAGGGCCCGCGCTGCGGGCCCTAGGCTTGACCGCCTGTGCAGCGCTGACGGCTTTCATCGTCTGGACGACTGTCGGGGTTCGCTATCCCGGTCAGATCATGTACGGCATCAGCCTAATGCTCGGGCTGGTGGCGACTTTCGCCCTCAAACCCGGGCTGCTCGCGCAGCGCCTTCCCGCTGCGGACCAGGCACTGTCGTGGCTCCTGATCGTCCTGACATTGGCCAGCAGCGGCTACTACCTGCTCGAATACCAAGACATCGCGGCCTTTCGTGAAGGGTTGCCCAATCATCAAGACATGCTGTGCTACGCCGTCGGTACGCTACTGGTCCTCGAGGGCGCTCGTCGAGTCGAAGGCTGGACCCTGGTCGCCATTACCGGTGGCGCCATCCTTTACCTGCTCTATGGTCACTGGCTCCCCGGTGTCATGGGACACCGCGAGTTCTGGCTCGATGAGGTCCTGGAGGTCAGCTATAGCTATCAAGGCATCTACGGTATTGCCTTGGCGGCCGTGGTCGACGTGGTGCTCATGTTCGTGATTCTCGGGGCCGCGCTTCGGCATACCGGGGCAGGAGACTTCTTCAACTTCCTGGCCCTTCGCCTGGCAAAGGGCAAGCGCTCCGGGGCGGCTCAGGCTGCCATCATCGGTTCGGCCATGTTCGGCTCGGTGAATGGATCGGCTCCAGCGAACGTCATGTCGACCGGCGTGTTGACGATTCCCATGATGAAGCGGGCAGGTTATCAAAACCGTTTCGCCGGCGCCGTGGAGGCCGTGGCTTCCTGTTCGGGACAGTTGATGCCGCCCATCATGGGGGTCGGCGCTTTCATCATGGCTGAGATCACCGGCATTCCCTATCCGAGCATCGTGCTGGCGGCGGTGATACCTGCCTTCCTGTACCTACTGGCCCTGTCCGGGGCTGTCGCTTTCGAAGCCGGTCGGCTCAACCTGATGCCCGAACAGAGCGGTGATGAGCCTTTCGATGCCAAGCGTCGTTCACAAGGCATAGTTCTGATAGCCGGCTTCACGACACTGATCGGTCTACTGTTGGCGGGCTATTCTCCCACCTGGTGCGGTATGAGCGCTGCCGCCGTGGTGCTGATGGTCGCCATGCTGCTACCGAGCACACGGCTCAGCCTGAGCGGGCTGCGGGATGTGCTGGTCGACGGTGGTCGAGACGGTCTCGCGGTGCTGGTTTCCTGTGCTGCCATCGGCATCGTCATTGGTGCTGTCAGCGTGACTGGCCTCGGCGTGACGCTCAACCAAGCCATCGTCAGCCTGGGCGAAAACAATTTAGTCCTGGCACTGATTTTGGCGGCCTGCTGCTCGATCCTGCTGGGCATGGGTTTGCCGACGGCCGCCTCCTATCTGATGGTCATCTTCGTCGCCGGCCCCGCGATCTTGGACTTGGGTATCGGTCTGCTCCAGACGCATCTGTTCGTGTTCTACTATGCCGTGCTTTCGGCGATTACGCCGCCAGTGGCACTGGCCGTATTCGCTGCCGCAGCCATCACAGGAGATCGCTCGATCAGTATTGCCTTGAGTGCCCTTCGCTTGTCGGTGGTCGCCTTCCTACTGCCGTTTGCTTGGGTGTTCCATCCTGAAATCAATCTCGAGGCGTTATCGGCCGGCAGCCTTCCCATGCTTGTACTGACCGTCGCCATGATGGCATTGGCCACGCTCGCGATCAGTGCCGCCAACGTTGGCTTCTTCAAGCGTACGCTCAAGGGCTGGGAGCGTCTCGTGTTGGCGGGGGCGGGTATCGCAGCACTGACACAAGGACTGGCAATTTCGCTGGCAACTACTCTGATCATATTGCTGGTCGCTGCCAAGGTACGGCATTCGGCAATGATCGCGAAAACGGATTCGGAGACATCATCATGAGCCTGTATGCTCCCCCTGAAACTCGCTATTGCGAAGTGTTCAGTCAGGTGCCGGAAGAGCTGAAACTTTACGATGAGCTCTCCGGCTGGATCGACGCCAACAAGCCTGGGCAGCAAGTACCGAGCTTTCTGGAAGGACCGGTGTTCGATGACAAGGGAAACCTGTATCTCACCGATATTCCCTACGGTCGCATCTTTTGTGTGTCACCCGATGGCTGCTGGCGAGTCGTCAGCCAATACGATGGTTGGCCGAATGGCATGGCCTTTGGGCCGGATGGTCGGTTGTGGATCGCGGACTACCGCCACGGCATCCTGGCGCTATCGACAGAGGGGGGCTCCCCGGAGCCCATCCTCACCCATTGCGGCAGTGAGAGCTTCAAGGGCGTCAACGATCTGTTCTTCGATCGACGCGGCAGACTCTACTTCACCGATCAGGGACAGACGGGGCTGCAGGATCCCACCGGCAGAGTCTACCGATTCGAGCCTGACACGGGCCGCCTGGATCGGCTGCTGGCGAACGGGGTCAGCCCCAACGGACTGGTCTGCGATCTCGAGGAAAAGGCCCTGTACGTGGCCATGACCCGAGGCAACGGCGTCTGGCGGCTGCCGTTGCGCGACGACGGCCCCATTGGAAAAGTGGGGCTCTTCGTGGCTCTGGCGGGTGGTGTCTCCGGCGCTGATGGCCTCGCACTCGATGAGGCCGGCAACCTTTTCGTATGTGACGCGGGTAACGGCTGCGTATGGGTGTTTGATCATCATGGTGTGCCGCTTTGGCGCCTGCGTTCTCCGACCGAGGGGCGAACGCTCACCAATCTGGCCTTCGGTGGCACGGACCGGCGCACACTTTATATGACCGAGTCGGCCACTGGGACGGTGTTGAGCATCCGAATGGACACCCCTGGAAAGAGCAGCACATATCCTATCTAAGATGTAGGGGTTTGAAGGCTCGGCAAAATGACGATCGACAGCTATCCCAGGATGGTAAAGACATGGCCGCTGAGTGTCGCTCCCTCCGCGCCCTACTTCATGAATAGCTTGATGCCACTCTACGGAATTGCTGAACAATTCGATTCTGATCGGTTGAACCGATCAGCTTGGCCAGATCACGGCCTCAGCGATCATGACATGACCACGCAAATGGCCTGATTTTCCTGGCAGCCGGGTTTCCGGCTGCCAAGTCAGATTCAAGACACACTGGCCACGTCAGTAGCGTCATGGCACCTTCCCGCCAACACCAGGTTGCCGAGGACGAACAGGGTGAACAGCTGCGTCTGGTTCTTGGCCAGCCTCTCGTAGCGCACCTTCCGGTAGCCGAAGAGGTGCTTGATGACATGAGACGGGGGCTCCACCTTGGCACGGATGCTGGCCTGGGTCACTTTGATCGCCAGCAGCAGTGTCTTCATGGGGCTGTCTTCCCTCTTTTTGAGAGTGCCACGCTTAGCCGCGATGTATCACCGGGCCCTCCCCCAGCCCCCCCTTATCTTCGTCCGGGTACTCCGCATACCGGTGTAACCGGCATCGCCGTAACTCGTTTGTCGTCATCCTGGATCAGGTGGCCTGCCATGATGACATCGGCCACGCTGACCGAGGGGTTGGCGACACTGTGGGCCAGGCCGGTGACGGCATCGGCGCCGATATGGGCCCTCGTGCCGAAGTAGCACTGGTGCCCTTCTTGGTCTGCTTCATCTCCGGGTCGCTCTGCTTGGCCTGGTTCTTGGTGGAGGGCCCGGCTGCCACGTGGTGGCGTCAACGATGGTGCCCTCGCGCATGAACATCCCCTGCTCCGCCAGGCCGGCGTTGATCTCCTCGAAGATCCGCTGAGTCAGGACATGCTTCTCCAGCAGACGACAGAAACGCAGCAGCGTGGTGACGTCCGGCACACTCTCGATGGCCAGGTCGATACCGATGAAATCGCGCATGGCCTGACTGTCATAGATGGCATCTTCCAGCGTCTCATTGGCAAGCGCATATCACTGTTGGAGGAAGTAGATCCTCAGCATGCGCGCCAGGCCGATGGGCAGCCGGCCGCACTTGCTCGGGGAAGTAAGACGGCGACAGCGCGTCGATCAGTCATTGCCAAGGCACCGGGACATCCATCTGGGCCAGAACCGTTCTCGGCATGTGACCTTCTTCTTGTTCTGGTGCTCAGCTTGAGCGAAGGAGATCTTCTTCATCGGGTGGATCTGTCAGACGGTGACAGGAAGGTCCGATTCTCCCCCGCCGGTGCCGATCAAGCAGCTGCGGCAGAATTCATGCAGCGCTTCCTTGACGCACATGGAGACAGCCTAACAGCAGCGAGAGTGACGGTAGACAGCCGTTTCTTCCGCGCAACCATCCAAAAAGCATCAACCGAAGAATGAAAAACATATCCTTTATATTCAATTACTTATGAACAAACCTGGCGTCGACGACCTGAATGCAAAAAAAATAAATCGCCTCCATGGCCGCAAAGTGCCGCTAGCTGACCCCTGTATTCATGGCAGGTACGAACGACGTGCCTGTTGATGACACCATACAGAGGACTGTGATGATGGAAATTCAGAATCAACGCCGGGTGATGTTGACGCCCTACAGCAATCTGCATATCCCCCAGTGTAGCGCTGAGATCAGCATGGAGGATCTCAACCTGGGGACCCAAAACAAGCAGGGCCAGTGTGTCGAACACGCCGTGGACTGTGACTCTCAACGGCCGGTCGGCTTTATCCATCGCAACGGTCACGTCGAACTGCTCAATCGCGCATTGCTGTCTGATCTGGCGGATCAGCTGGATGCCGAGGAGTCGGTGGTCTGTGACCTGATCCCGATCAGTGAAGTAACAGAGCAGGAGGAAATGGCGCTGCGGTTTTGGCACGGGGAACGCGCTTGGTGCCAACAGCATCGCCGTTCCCGCTACAACCCCCAGATGCTGAGCTGGCAGGATATTGTGAGGACTCTGTTCGAAAACGAGGTCCTGGCACGGGCCGTGGCCCACTGTTTGCTGGGTCGACAAACCCTGCGGCTGATTGACATCGAATGGCTCTGCGCCGAGCGGGCCGCAGTGTCAACGATCAGCGAGTACCAGACGCAGCTTCAAGAAACTGCAGCAGCATAAACGTTGAATACCGCGGCGAGGTCAGCGACTGAGCCTCACCGCGGCTTTGATTTCACGAGACGACGCAATATGACTCAGACCTCCATCACGCGGCATCAACTCCCTCGGCAGATCATCAATGACTGGGACGACGTCATGGATCAGGTGACCACCCTACCCGAGGCGGATATCCACCTTGTGTGGGCCGCCATCCGCTACTCTCTGCCCCCCGTCAGCCGACTGGATGCCCTCCAGGGGCTACATTTTTATATCAACGACCACCAACCTCATGCCACAGGGTCGGCTGACGCACTGGTTGATCACCTACCGATTCCAACCGACAAACGCCAGAATATCGCCACTTCCCATCCGCTTTACACGGCCATGATGCACCTGACGGCGGCCGATCATGTAGCGCATAACTTTCTGCAATCGTGCCGGCGAATGTTGAGCGACTATTTTGCTCATGTGTCGGAAGAGGCTCACCCAGTAACGCTATACAATCACATCTTGCAAAGTCGGGATGTCCTGCTGGCACTCAGTCAGCAGGGCCTTTCCGGGCCTGCGGACGGTGAAACAGATGATGATTATCTGGTGGGACAGGTGAACCATTATCTGACCCGCGCTAACGCGACGGAGGATGGAAAAAGAAAGGCCATCACGTTCCTGAAGCTCTATCACGGTAAAAATGGGCTAACCAGTGACCATCTCATCCCGCGTGAACCGGGCATCCGCACTGGCGATCGCGGCAAACAGCGCCGAAAAACGAAACAAAAACCGCGCGATAAGGCCCTGGACCAGGAGCTGCTGCAGAGCCTGCAGCAACGGACGTCACGGCATCAGGCATCATCGGGCGCAGGCACCACCACGGGGGACCCCGATGCCCGACAGCGCGTGTTGCAGCCGGAGGGAGAGTTCGACGAACTCATCAGGCATGGTCCGTATCGGCATGCTGCTGCCAGCGCCTCCAAGGCCGCTATCGAAGCGGATGAACACGACATCGTGCTGCAGCGCCGAACACCCAGCACCATGACGGTCGACGATGACCGTGCCGTCGTGCGTCACGTCCAGCGGATGTCGCTGGTCGATACCCTCACCTCCATGACCGATATTCATCGTCTGACACCCCATCAGCTGCAAGAGGCATTGGCCAGCTGTCGCCATGATCCCGCACAGTGGGCACTGAGCATGCTGCTGGTATGCACCGGCATGCCGCTGGCCAGGCTGGAAACGCTCACGGTCGTCATGACTCCCACAGAAGACCACCCGCAGGAGGACGATGAAACGCCCCAGGTCGTACACGACGGGACCCTGCTGACCTATCGCCTGCTCGACGGCCCCAGCCGCCTCCCCGACAGCCATGATCATCGCTGGGTCACCCTGGCCCTGCCCCATGCGCTGATACAGGCCATCCATCAGGCGGTCGAGCACCATGGCGACACGCCGTTCCGTGGCAACGCCAAGTCCCTGAGGCAAACCTGGGCGCGGCAAGCAGACCATTCCGCCGGCCTGCCACCGACACCACACCGCCTGACGGCCAGCAGTTGGATGCTGATACGTCCCGCGGCGCGGGACGATGTCGCCGCAAGAGCGCTGAGCGGACAATTCGGGATCGCTCTGTCGGCCCCTGCCGCCTATCGCGCCTTGGCCCCTGGCGAGCTCAATACCCTCTTTCAGCACGCGGTGGGCTGCCTGCTCCCCAGCCTGACGCCCTGGTCACCGCCCGATTGGCTGACCCTCGCCCCAGTGGCATGGGGCGTGACGCCGAATCCCCATGCCGCACACTGGTCAACCGGCTCTCCCCATGCGGTGCCGGTCGGCGCCTTTCGCTCGTGGTTTGAATGGCTGCAACGCGGGATGGGATCCACCGTCCGCCGGTTCATGAGTCCACTGCGCCC
Source organism: Halomonas smyrnensis AAD6 (assembly GCF_000265245.1). GTDB lineage: Bacteria > Pseudomonadota > Gammaproteobacteria > Pseudomonadales > Halomonadaceae > Halomonas > Halomonas smyrnensis. The sequence continues at coordinate 218,233 of NZ_AJKS02000002.1, read as the reverse complement.
AAGCGAGCGCTCGCCCGAGACCCTGCTCGAGGTCCTGGCCATCTCCGCGGCTCACTGCTATCTCGTGTTCCTGCTGTCGACGGGCTGCCGCCCCCAAGGCTCGCGGGTGCGTTGTGAGCGCGTGGAAGATTATCTGTGGCTGGCCGACAAGGATTCATGGCGCGCACGTGAAAGTCGATGGATACCCATGGCCAAGGAGCTGCAGGCCAGTCTCGACGCCCATCAGACGCTCGTGGCAGAAGCGACGGACTGGCTGCGGCGTCGAGGGTTTGAGGTCACGGACCACCGTCTCGCCGGGGAGTATGACCTCTGCGCCGAGATCAACCGTGCTCAGCGTTCGCGCATGGCGGTCACGGCGATGACCCACCGAGGGTTTATCCAAACGCTCTCCACGCTACAGCCAACGGATGCGCGACCTGTCCTGGCGCCTGAAGACGCTGTCCGCAACATCACCCGTCATAGCGTCGCCACATATTGCCGAGGACGGCTGCCCATGCCTCAGCTGGACGCGACATTGGGGCATGTCCACGGCTTTCGACAGCAGGGACCCGGTAGCTCGGCGGCCGCCCCTGGCCGGCGGGTCTGGCAAACGACCATCTCCGACCTGCTGAAAGAAGCCGATTATCACCCTCTCAACAGGAGCTCGCTGTCACATGCCCTCGGCCAATGAGATGACCGCACTCGATATCTGGCATCACCTACAGCGGGATCACCAGGATCATCCGCATTCGCAGCGCGCTGGCGACGTCGACACGATGTCGCAATCGGACCTGCGTCGGACCGATCGGCCAGAACGCTCGGCGCTCGTGTGGGAGGTCTGCCAACGCCTGCCGGCACACATCGACGAGCACGGCAGGGTGACGGCCACGGCCGTCGGCCAGATGGCCGATGAACTCTATGAATGGACCATCGCCCATCAGAACACGCCACCGCGACGTCACCACCACCGACGTAGCGTGGTGATGCTCCTCGCCTCGCTCAATGCGTTGCCAGGACTAACGATCCAGATACCGACGCAACCCGTACGTCCGCCTCGTCCCAGTCATGCCCCCACCTCGATTCAAGAGGCTCAGGGGCTGGCCGCCATGCTCCTGGTGGATCGCCATCTCGATACCTGGCGACAGCATACCCAGCACCGTGACCGCGGGTTGCTCACGGTGGCACTGCGCCTGAGCTGTCGACTCGGCATGGGATCGGAGGTGCTGCTCGGGACGCTGGCCATGCTAGGGACACGGCATGTCGACACCGCCACCCGCCAGATCCGCCTGCCTTCGCAGCTGCAACATGACCGAGACAGCCTACCCACCGGGCAGGCGAATCCCTCACAGACACTCGGTACCGCCTCACCGCAGGATCCGGCTTACCAGCCGATGCACTACTACACCCTGACGCTGCCCCGGGCCGTATGGGAGCCTCTCCGGCACCTGGTCCATACGGCCGCCGGCGATCAAGAGCGATGGCTGGCGTTAAAGAGCCCGTCCGCCCCGATAGCCACGCTCAAGACGCGTCAAAAACAGCTTCGCGAGCGACTCGATCGCGCTGCCAAGGCGCTGGTCAGGGAAATGAAGACGCAGCATCCCCAACATCGCGCGCTGCTGGAGCGCCTGTCAGGCTGGCCCAGAATGAGCCGGTGGGGACCCATGATGGCGCAGCGCAAGGGGCTCGCCGCGATATGGCTCGACATCCTCTCCGAGTACCCTCTCCCCACCGATTCTCGCGAGCCCATCACCGTCGGCGCGGATAGAGGACGCTATGCGCCTGCCGGTGGGGCCAGTCGTCACCATGCGCGGTCTGATAGCGACGTGCTGCGTTTTCTTGATGACGGACAGGCAACGCCAAGGCCTCATGAAGCGGCCAGCATGCCCCGACCGGATGATCTCGCCATCACTGCCCCTGGCGCAGGCGAGGGCAGCGCCGAGCCGTTGTCCATCGAGCAAAGCTTTGCCCTTCGCCATGCCGTACGGACCTTTTCCCGCCAGCTCCCCACCCTCACCACGGGGAAACGGTTATCGGGCCAGGTGTACCGGGAGCCCCTTCAGCAGCTGCGCCGTCGCACATTCGACACGCTCACCGACATCGTCGGCACATCAGACAGTTTCGGGCACTGGCTCGTGGCCTTTTCCTGTGCCCGACTGATCAGCCATGGCGACACCATTTCCAGCGTACAGACCTACCTGGGTCGTCTGATGCCAACGCCCCTGCTCCTCAACGAGGCCATCGCGGATGTGCCAGGCTGGGATCAGGACAGCGTTGACGAGCTCTGTGCGGAGGGCCAGTCCTACGGGCGATGGAACCATAACACCCGCCAGCATTTCCTGCGCACCATGGGCATGTTTGTCCGGTTCTGCCAGGACTACGGCATTCTCGATGATGTCGTTCCACCCTCCTCGACAACAGCGCGGATCTCGACCCGTCGCACCCGCCTGATCAACCCCGTGCAAATGGATCATGCCTGGAAGGCCCTGGTCGGCCACGCACGTCCCAGCCAGACCAACACGCAATTTGCGCTGACATTGGCCCTGGGCTATTACGGCGGCCTACGCGCCTCGGAAGTCTATCAGCTGACGCTGCGGGATGTTCGCCTTGAGTCGCCGACCGTGGAGGAGGACTGGGCGGCGCTTCAGGGTAGCTATGCGTGGGGCCGCCACTTGTCGACGGATGCGGACCCTTTCCCTATCCCGCCGTGCTGGATCTATATTCGCCAGGGCAAGACACCTTCCGCCCGGCGACGGATCCCGCTGCACCTGCTGGCCCCTCCTGAGGTCATCCACTGCATGAACCAGTGGTGGGAGACGCGACGTACCGTGGCCCCCACCCTGCCCCTCAAGGAGATCGGCCTGTTTGGCCCACTCTTCAGCCCTCAGGCCTACCGCCGCCAGGGATTGATCGATCCACTGCTGAACTGGCTGCGCAACCGCTGGGGTGAGGGTGTCGATTTCCACGGCCTGCGCCATTGCGCTGCCTCCTGGTGGCAATTGCGCTTGCAGGCCGCCCAGCATGACGATTTCCGTGAGACCCTTCACTACACGTTCCACTGGATGTTTCAGCCATCCAGCCTGGAGGCGTTTCTGACGTACCTGTGTGGTGCCGAAGGCGATGACGCCATCGAGCGGGGAACCCTAATGGGCCAGTTGGCCAAGTTGATCGGCCACCGGCACGTGAACACCCTGCTGCATACCTACACGCATTCGCTGGGCATGATCCACAGCCATGAGGTGAACCGGACGTGGTCCAACCGCAAGGTCGCTGGCTGAGGTGTCGATGTCCCTTGAGCCTGCGCCGATGACAGCGACGTAGAGACCTGCCGAAAAAGCCTCGTGGCAGAAACTGACGAGCGGCCAGAGGTTAGCGGTCACTCAACCCAGGAGGGCTTCGATGCCCTCGTCATCCAGACTGCCTGAGCAGCACCCAGTGCCTTCTGGTTCATTAGGTCCATCCCCCACCACCCATCCGACCCAATCAACCTTCGCCACGGTTCGCATGAGCACGAACCGGGCCCTGGTGACCTTCTCCCCAAAAACAGGGGGAAGGTCACTGGAGGGCCGAGCCCGCTATCCAGCGGCCCTCCAGTAGCATCGGATCTAGCCCGATAGATACAGCCAGTGCCTCCTAGCTGCCCCAATTCGTAAGATAGGCAAGCCGCCTTCCGTTTTGAATCCTCATCCAGCCGATAGGCCGGTCTTGGCGAGCGAGGCGTCTCATGGGAGTCCGAGCGATGGGTAAGATGGTTACGTAGGGAGCGGATGGTTTATGCGGCCCGACCAACGGCTTCATTACCGCTGGAAGATTTCATAGCACGTGCGTTATCGGGTGTGACCTGACAGAGCGATGAAAGAAGACATGTCATCAGGCACTCAGGCCATGCCGATGCCTTGTCGCGTCGGCATGGGTACGCGTTTGCAGAGGGAGCAGCGCTTTGCGTAGTGGCGCGGTAGTATCATTCAGGCCCCATCGCTTGCTGGGTGAATATCGCCCTTGGGTGGGCATGTCGTCGCTGCCGAGCAGTTGCCGGTGGTACAGCCGGGTCAGCTGCTGCAGGTGTCGGGCCGTATCAGGGCGACATACCGGGTACTGACTAAGTAGCTCAAGCACACAGAGCGTCCGCTGGAAGTCCTCGCGAGGCATCACGCCGCGCAGTCGCTCCAACTCCGCCTTTGTTGGCTGATAACCTCGATACCAGACGGCTTCGGCTAGCTGCTTCACATCATCGACCGCACGCTCGAGAGAGCGTGAGCCTACCCGATACAGCCGTTTACGCGTGAAGGAAACCGTCATGACTCAACCTCGCTGCGGTGATAGTCATCAAGTACCACGTTCAGATTGCCCAATATACGGGTTTCGTCGCCCACATAGTAGCTGATCGCTTCACGGGCCAGTTGTTCGAATTCGTCTACGTCAACATGGGCAAGCTTTAGCAACGCCTGGATATCTTGCTGGTCGCGCTCTCCAAAACGACCAAGCTTGGAGATGGCCACATCCATCGCGCCGGCAACGTAGACTTCGACGTTGGGGACGTCACTTTGCGACACCAGTCGAATGACGCGATCTTCGTAGTCTTCGTGCAGCGGGGCGAGTGTTGTGTTGAAGCTGGCGTCCAGCTCCAGGATCTGCATCACCCCCTCTTCGTCCGCAAACACATAGGCGTCCTCGTCCAGCAGGGCAACGATTTCGGACTTATCGGCATAGCCGTGAGATGCCACCTCCGCATCCACATCCGCGCTTCCGCGCACCTGTGTGTGAATATGGACCGCACAGCCGCCGAAAACAATAACTTGGAAAACACCCTCCTCACCACTGGCGTATAACGGCTCCAGCACATCGAAAAAAGCCACGAGAGCACGCCCTAGCGCGGTATCGGGCTCGATGGTCGGATACACCCCGGGCTCAATAGGCATTTGCCCCCCGTGTCGCTTGGTATCGGCAACAAGCCGTTTCTGATCATGAGGATACCATGCTCCTACACGCAAGCTGTGCCCCACCGTGCCACCTGTCACTAACCCATTGATTCAATGCCGATATGCTTTATGCCTGGCCACTAAGTGCGCGTCCGAGACTGCCGCATCATCGAGGTCAGAAACGCCACGCTCGGCGGCGCGGACGACCGGGTCATCAACGCGAAAAGCCACAACTTGGTGGATGCCCACATCCATGTCACCGCCATCCCCCCTCATTTCACGCTGCTAGAGAGGCTCGCATCCTTCCGCGTGGGCGACATGCCCAGCGAGCTACTGGAGGCCACGCTGATGTGCAGTTTCACCGCGGGCCCCGACAACGATTACGGCCTGGTCAATACCGTCGAGGAAAACAGGGCATCCTCCAGTCCAACAGCAATGGCTTCCTGCGCCGGGCTAACCTGATCTGTATGAAAGATCGCGGGTGCTCCTCGTCGCGCGCCTCCCTTCAACCACGTCAGGCGCTGACTACGCATGCCAAAGGTAGCCTCCGTTATGCCTTCACTGTCGCACTATGCCGGCCATCGCCCCCCGGCTGCTTCACCTCCGTGCTCGAGCTGAAGACCGTCGGGAACAAGGTCCCCTCCTCGGCGCTCTCCTCCAGCTGCCCCGCCATCCGCATGTCCTCCTGGGTCGGGTAGTGCCTGAGCAAGCGCCGGGCTTCGTGGCGGTGGGACTCGGGGAGCGACAGGTTCTGGGCGATGTCGATCAGGAATGCTCGTGCCTGGATCACGGTACGCGTACGCTCAGCAGGTGTTGTCATACAGCCCTCTTCGCTCGGCTGGGTGGATAGGGTGGCCTGCCCTGTCGCACGGCCTTGACCGCGCTAGATCACGACCACCGCAGGATGGACACACTGGAGATCAGACTATCCTCCCACAGGTAGCGATGCCAGAACTGGCCACCCATCGGGAACCGACACGGTGCCGATGAAACGCGGTAGGATGGGAGCCTTAAAGCATCCTGCATCGACGGGGGTGAGAGCGCGATGTCGCCACCGCCGGCGATAGCCTCACCCCATAGGCCAGAGACGCGGCCGCGGCCTGCTCTCACCATTCGCGTTGACGAGCTAGTCGCTTGGCGACGGCATCCGCGAAGCGCTTTCCAGGGCGTAAGACACTGGAGCTTGATGCGCGCAAGCCATACACGGGAGCGGACACTGACTCCCGCGGGTGTCTCGAGACCACGGCAACCGACCCCCATGAGGCCCGGGGCGGTGCCAAGGTTGGAGGATAAACAGCCGTGTAGGGGGATAGATAGCGATGACGAACAAGCACCATACCACCACGGGACTACAGACAGCCGTCAGGCTCTTGGGGAAGTGGGGCGCCAACAACGAGCAGGGCACTGCGATCCTGCGTGTCTCCCCGGATACCTATTCGCCTGCCAAGCGCTGTGAGCCCGAATGGCAGGTCAACTTGGATGACGACCAGCTGACCCGGATCAGCTACCTACTCAACATCCATGCCGCGTTGCAATTGATCTTCGACGCCCCGTCGGACGTGTACGGCTTCATGTCGATGGCCAACCACAACGACAGCTTCAATGGCCGGTCACCGCTGGACGTCATTGCCCAAGGAGGCCTCACCGAACTGCGCGAGGTGTGGCTGCACGTCAACATGCTGCGCCCGGTGGTCATCGGGGATGAAGGCAGGGTCAATCTGTAACGGCCCTGTGCTTGAGGGGGTAATAACGCTATCCAGAAAAGCCTCCTCGGCATCCCCTGCCAAGGGCGGTATCCATGTGTCCGCCGTCCTTGGCAAATCCACCCGCTGTAGCACTTCCCCCTGTCCACGGCCGAACATCCGCATGAAAGACTAAGGGCGAAGCCCGCTATCTCCACAACCACGAACAAATAACTGGCGTGGAGTGTCGGGACTGCCACCTGAGTCGGCTCAGCCATGCTCCCGCTCCCCTCTTCTCTCAATAGCTCGAGATGTCTTCCGACTCGATACGGCTTTCCGCGCCTCGAGTCCTCCGCCGTTTCAGGATGTTGGCAAAGGTTTACGCCAGACAGGCGTTCTGCTAATTTAAATCTGCCGAGCCAAAATGCTCGGCCGGGTTTGGCGACCCGAATACACAAAGGCGCACAAGCGCCCTTGCCATGGCTGGCGCTTTTTTTGTGTCTGTCATGTGTCTATGGCGGTCGTGCGCGGGAGACCTTCGGGTCTGCCGGTTTCTTTGTGGCCGGTTCGCCAACCCGCGTGCGGCCGCCCCCATCACTGCATTGGCGACAGCGGGGGTGGCTCCCAACACAAAGGAGCCCTACCCATGATTCATCTGTCTCCATCCCCCCATCGCAGCGATCGCCGTGCGCGTGCTGCCGCCCATCGCGCCATGGCCATGTCGGCCTTGGCTTCCAACAGCAGCGAGCGAGTTCGCTACCGCCGATACCATGCGCATATGCGCAAGGCAGCCGCCCTGGCACGTGCGGCCGACCTCGAGGGCACCGATGCCCCCTGGGAGGTCGAATCATGAACGCACCCCATACCTCTCTCCCTCCGCACAGCTCCCATACGTTCTCCGGCATGATTGCCGACCATCTCAACGCCCTGCTGGCCCAGTATGCGCAGTCCGGCACGCCCATCACCGCCTGCGAGTTGCGTGACGAATTGCTCCAGCACCCCGACCTCGACGGCGCGGACAGCAAAACCGTCTATCTCAAGGTTCGCGATCGACTCCGGTCGTTGACGCGACAAGGCCTGACGCAGCGTGTCGGGGTTCAGGGAAAGCATCGCCCTATCTTCCAGATCCTCGACCTGCCGGAGGATTGCTTCCCTTCTCCCGAAGCGCCTCCCCTGTCGACTCTTCACAGTACTGAGGCGTCCTCAACCGCCACCGCACGTTCATGCTCCCCGGCCTCGAATGCAAAGGAGACTTCCCGCGACTTTGCCGAGTTTCTGTCTCAAGAATGCCATCGCCTCAAGCTCGACATGCAAGCGGCACTGGGGGAAGCCAGCCACTACGCTCACATCCTGTCGCAGTATCCGGACCAGCAGGCCTTGATCCAGCCGCTGCATGAAGCCGCCTGCCAACGCGGCAGCGAAGCCAAAGGGGCGCTGGATGCCGTCATCACCCTGCGCAAGCAGCTTGGAGAGGAGGCAGCATCATGAACATCCGCCACACCAATCGCTTGATGGCGTCGATCGACTGCCCGGCACTGCGCCCCTGGCAGGCCCGCTGTATCGAGCAGGCACTGCAAACGCTGTCGGATGCCCATCCACATTTCCTGTGTCAGGCGACACCCGGCGCCGGCAAGATGTTGATGGCGGCGGTACTGGCCGATGAGCTCTTGCAAAACAGTGGGGTCGAGCTGGTGGTTTACCTGGGGCCCACCACCGCGGTGGTTGAACGCGCTCGGGCCACACTGGAGCAGGTCACTGGGCTCAGCATGAACGGACGCCTGGGCACCGGTGGCGTGGCCTTGACCTACCATGCGCTGCATCACCGTCTCACGGAACTGCAGCAGCTGTGTCAGCACAAGCGCGTGCTGCTGATCTGGGACGAAAGCCATCATGCCGCGGGACAAACAGATGCACCCGACAGTGCCAACCAGTGGGGCCTGGCCCTGATGGCGCTGGAGCGCCAGGTGCACTACACCCTGGCACTCTCGGGGACACCGTGGCGCACCGATGGCAGCTGCCTGCCGCTGCTGCGCTACCTGGAGGCGCCGGCCGAGGACGATACGTGCGGCAGTGATGCCGCCTCCACCTCACCGAAGCAACTACAGCCGGATTTCGTCTACACCCTCACCGAAGCAATCCAAGATGGTATTTGTCGCCATCCCCACTTTCAGCTGATCGACAATCGTTCGATCCGCCTCACTCGCCATCACCCCCGCAGCGGACGGCGAGAAACCCGACGGTTTGCCAGTATTCCTCACCTCCTCCGGCACCCTGCGATGCACTACAGCAGCCTCTTGCGCCATGAGGCACCGATGCGACACCTGCTGGACCAGGGCTGCGAGCAGCTGGCCAAGCTGCGTCAGCGGGACCGGGACGCCGCCGGCCTGGTGGTCGCGTCCGACATCCTGCATGCCGAAACGATTGCCGAGGCGCTGGAGGATCGGCACCAATCGGTGTGCCTGGTCACCAGCAAGGCGGCTAATGCCCATGCCCGTCTACATGCCTTCGGCGATGACAGCACCCAGTGGATCGTCTCAGTCGGCATGGTCAGCGAGGGCGTCGACATCCCCCGGCTGCGCGTGTGCTGCTACCTGAGCCAGATCCGTACCGAGCAGCATTTTCGGCAAGTGCTGGGGCGGATCATCCGCCGCGAGGGTGATGATGATGCCGAGTGTTTCCTCTATGCCCTCAATGAGCCGCACCTGCGGCACTATGCCCGACGGATCGCGGAAGACCTGCCCGAGGATCTGGCCACGGTCTCCTTTCCGATGCCGGAGACGGCGTCAGACCCGGCCACCCCTTCGGACCATGAGGCGACAACACCACCGCTGACACCACAGGATGCGGCACCGCCCGCTGACAGCGCGAAGGCGACCAAAGCCGGCCAGGCAGGTGAGCCATCGACAGAGGTTACCTTGGACGTCGCAGGCAGTGCCGAGCACCTGGATCCCGATGTGGCCTTCTCGCGAGCCTTCTTTGAACGCCTGGTGGCCTTGCGGCTAGCGCCCTAACCCGCCAATCCGGTGACGGCTCATCGTCGACCACGTCGCGTCCAGGACCTCATTGCCGACTCCACGTCGCATGTGGCGGTGCCGGAATGAGGTTGGGCATGACACTCACGTCGTACGGCCAGTGACAGGACGCTTTTGCCTCTCTGACGCGGCCTTATTATTCCAGGGTGCATCGTTATGTCGTTCAAACGAAAACCTCGACATCTTACTGCCTCGACACGGCATTCCGCCCGCTCGGGGCTCTCCGTCAGCCACGAAGGACTCTCCCGCGAGGCCCGGCGCCTGCTTACCCAGAGCGTTTCGGCCAACAGCGTACGCGCCATGCGGGCCGATATCCGCATCTATCAGAAAGCCGGTGGCCCCCTGCCTGCCACGGACACCGATATCGCCAATTACTTGTCCGCACAGAATGCCCTGGGCAAGAAGCCCGCCACACTGGAGCGATATGCCAATTCACTGCACATGTGGCACCGATATATGAACCTCCCCTCGCCCGTCAAAACCATGGCGGTGCGCAGTGTCTTGCGCGGCATCAAGAAGAGTCGCGACATGCGACAGGCGTCTGCCCCTGCCCTGCGTCTCAAGGAGCTGCATCGCCTGCTGGAAGCCGTTGGTAGTGAGTCACTGCATGGGTTGCGGGATAGCGCCCTATTCCTACTGAGCTTCTATGGCGCCTTCCGACGCAGTGAAATCGTGGTGATCGCCGTCGAGGACCTGCAATGGTTGCCTCAGGGTGTCACCATTACGCTGCATCACAGCAAAACCAATCACACGGGGCGCGTCGAGACCAAGAGCATCCCGCGAGCCCCCGCGAACACGTCCTACTGCCCCGTCGCGATGCTCGAAAACTGGCTCGCCGCCTCCGGCATCACTCGTGGGGCAATCTTTCGGGGCATTAGCTGCAAGGGAAGCCTTGGGGCCGGCCGTATGTCGGCCGGCAACGTTTATGTCCGAATGAAGCAAGCCATGGAGAAGGCCGATCTGATCTCGGAGGGGTACACGCCGCATAGCTTCCGAGCAGGGTTCATTACCGAAGCGCATCTCCGTGGCAAGAGTGACCTTCAGATCAAACGAGTGAGCGGACACCGCGACCAGAGGACCTTCGAGCGCTACATTCGGATTGCCGATGCCTTCGAAGACAATGCCGGGGACTTCTTTTCCCTGGAGGATTGAGCCCCATAACGAAACAGCCCGGCACAAGGCCGGGCTGCTGGTTCATACATACTGTTAAGATGCTGATTTATAAACCAGCTACTGATAAGAGGGCCCTATCGAACAACAAGTGACACTGACAGACTATGCTGGTGAGTAGCCTTCAGGGTTATTTACCTGCCATCGCCATGTATCTTGCATCATGACATCAAGGCGTCTCTTAGCTGTCCAGCCCAACTCGCGTTCGGCTTTGGCCGGATCCGCCCAGCATTCGGCAATATCTCCTTCCCGGCGCGGGGCGATACGATAAGGAACCTCTCGGCCTGAAGCCGCTTCAAACGCGTTGACAATTTCGAAGACCGAATATCCTTGCCCCGTGCCTAGGTTCCAGATGTTGACACCAGACTGGCGGGCAATAGCCTGCATGGCGCAGAGATGGCCTTCCACCAAATCACTCACATGGATGTAGTCGCGAACACCGGTACCATCCGGTGTCGCATAGTCATCACCAAAAACGTAAAGTACGTCACGACGACCGACCGCAACCTGAGACACGAACGGCACCAGATTGTTGGGGATATCGTTGGGGTCTTCTCCAATTAAGCCACTCTCGTGGGCTCCTACAGGGTTGAAGTACCGAAGCAGCGCAATAGACCAACGCGCGTCTGCTTTGGCCAGATCCTGCAATACCTCTTCTACTATCAGCTTGGATCGGCCGTAGGGATTGGTTGGGCTTCCGGTAGGCAATGCCTCGTGGATGGGCATTGTTGCTACCTCGCCATACACGGTGGCTGAAGAGCTGAATACCAGCCGCCTGATACCGGCAGCCTCCATAGCCTGGCAAAGGGTAAGGGTGCCACTGACATTGTTGTCAAAGTAACGTAGCGGATGCTCGACACTCTGTCCAACAGCCTTGAGACCTGCAAAGTGCAAGACATCACTGATGTCGTGGGCGCTAAAGAGGTTATCAAGCAGCGGGCGATCACGGATATCCCCTTTCACAAGAATTACCTGACGCCCCGACATTTGTTCAACACGCCGAAGTGATTCCGACGAGGCATTGGATAAATTGTCAAGTACGATCACGTTGTGACCATGCTCCAAAAGTGAAAGAACCATATGCGAACCAATATAGCCAGCTCCTCCTGTTACCAGAATCGACATCAACTATCTCCTTCTATGGTGGATTCGGTTAAAGAGCTTCCAAGTCCATAATAAATAGTCTGGATCGTGTTGGGCACGATAGATAAAGCCAGCCAAAGAAAACCGCTGAACAATTCGGCCCTTATTGAACCATCCCATTTTTCTCGGAGGCTCGTTGGTTTAAGTCAGGCCGCCTTCTTGGCCTGACACTGTTTTGAATCGCCCCGGGTTTCGTAGACACCTCCAGGCCTTATACTGAAGGCACCAAGGAGGTCCCATGAGCCGCCAGCGATATAGCGAAGAATTCAAGATCGAAGCCGTCAAGCAGGTGACGGAACGCGGTCATCCCGTCACGGAGATGGCCGCCCGACTGGGGGTATCCGGCTACAGTCTCTATCAATGGATGAAGCGCTACGCCAAACCTGCGGAACAGCGGCAACAGGACGCGGATCTCCAGGCGGAGAACCGGCGCTTGAAGGCCGAGCTGAAGCGCGTATCAGAAGAACGGGACATCTTGCACTCAACCGGTCAATGCAACAGTGGTTGATAAGACCTCCGCAGGTGTCTTGCACTTCAGCGTCTTTCTGGGGCGCTCGTTCAGCCGCATGGCCACCTGATCAAGGTCTTGTTGAGTGAACGTGGATAAATCCACCCCTTTGGGTAGTACTGCCTCAGCAGGCGGTTGGTATTCTCGTTGGTCCCCCGCTGCCATGGGCTCTGGGGATCGCAAAAATAGACTTGGATATCGGTCGCAACAGTGAAGTCTTTATGTGCCGCCAGCTCTGTGCCCCGATCCCATGTTAGGGACCCCTTCAGTGCAGCCGGCAGGCATTGGGCCTCTCTCACCAAGCCTGCGATCACACTGGCCGTATCCTTGCCATCTACTTGAACCAACATAGTGAAACGAGAGTGGCGTTCGACCAGGGTCGCGATATGCGAGTTTCTGGCACCGGTGATTAAGTCACCTTCCTAGTGTCCTGGAATCGCCCGATCCTCCGCCTCCGGAGGACGCTCGCGGATAGAGAGTGCATCCTTGATCTGCCCGCGCGGTTGGCTCGTAGCATGCTTGGAACGCCGCATCATGCGCTTAGAGCGCAAATGCTGTATCAGCTCTTTCTTCAGCACACCGTGTGCTTGGATGTACAGGCTGCGGTAGATCGTTTCGTGCGATACCTGCATCCGCCGGACTCCCGGAAAGCGGAGTTTGAGCCAGCCCGAGATTTGAGCAGGGGACCACTGTAGCGTCGCCGTCTCGACCATCCGGCGCTGGCGGTACCGTGACGATGTCCAGGACCGACCGCACACGCGTCACAACCTGCTGGCCACGCTCACTTCCGAACTAGGAAGATGCTGATCGCGGCGCGCGAATTCCTGCGCCTCGGCCTGGATGATCTGCTCGTCGTGGCGCGTGAGTTCCTCAATCCTGGCTTGTCGCGTTCTGGTCTGCATCGCATGCTCAAGCGGCGCGAGGTGCCGACACTGGCAGAGCTGTCTAGACGGGACGCGGGCGACGATGAGAAACCCCGGCACAAGCCCTTCAAAGATTATGAGCCGGGCTACGTGCACATCGACATCAAGCACCTGCCCCGGATGCCCGATGAGGAGCAAAAACGCTACCTGTACGTCGCCATCGATCGCGCCACGCGCTGGGTCCATCTGGAGGTGAGACGCAGCCAGTCCGCGAAGGATGCGCGGGCGTTCATGAAGCGGGTGGAGGAGAAGGCTCCCTTCCAGGTCCAGACGGTACTGACCGACAACGGCAAGTCATTCACCGATCGCTTCACGCGGGCGGGGGAGCGCAAGCCCAGCGGGAATCACCCGTTTGACCAAGAGTGCCAGGCCCTTGGTATCGAGCACCGTCTGATCAAGCCGGGAAGACCGCAGACAAACGGCATGGTGGAGCGCTTCAACGGCCGTATCAGCGATGTGCTGGCGACTCGGCGCTATACCTCAGGCGAGGACCTGGAGCAGACGCTCAAACGCTACACCTGGCTGTACAATCACCACATCCCGCAGAAGGCGCTGCACCATCAATCACCGATTGCGATGATGAAGGAATGGCAGACCAAGCGTCCTGAGTTATTTACCAAGCGGGTAGTCAATCACACGGGACCCGACAGCTAGAAGACGTGACACCCTGAGTACATCTTTCATTAACTGGTTATAGGGTTTAAGATCTTAGGTTGGCGCTGCAACACGTGGCAGTACAATCACCAGATCCCGCAACAAGCACTGCACCATAATTCACCTATTGGGGTTATGAAAAATGAAAGACTAATTGACCTGACTTATTTACCAAGCCGGTGATAGACCACACGGGACACGACAGTTATCTCTTGCGCAACAATAAATCATCGTACAATTTAAACACACTCTGATTGCGCATTTCTAAATGATACTTCGAAACCACCTTCTTTTGAGCTTCCGAGGCAAGACTTTTACGCAAGGATGGATCGTTGATTAAGCGGAACAATTGAACCGACAACTGCTCATCGTCTTCTGAAGGAAATAATAAACCATCTTGATCATGTGCAACGAGATCATTATTTCCGGGAATATCGGATACGACGACTGCCAAGGCCGAAGCCATAGCCTCTAGAATGGCTAAAGGCATACCTTCCCAACGAGAGGGTAACACAAATACATCGAGTGCCGAGAGTAGGCGAGCAATATCAGTACGCCAGCCAAGAACCATAACATGACTCTCCAGCCCATAAGAGACGATTTCTTTTTCTAGCTCACCTCGGAGTTCACCATCACCAATAAAGACAAACTTGACAGACTTATCTGTACTCTCCACGATTTTTTTAGCTGCGTCAAAGAGACACTTTGGGTTTTTTTGGTGCCAAAGCCGACCAACCATTCCAATACAAATAGTATCTATGCTTGCACCAAAGACTTCACTTCGTATCTCAGAGCGAACAGTCTCTTCAGATCGCCCAAACTCCTCAAGACGGATGCCGTTGGGAATAAGATGGACCTTTTTTTCCGAGACTTTTAAATCATCGATTAATTTTTTACGATCAGATTCATTTAGAACAATCAACGCATCACAAAACCGAGCACCAACAAACTCAACCCAATAATAGATCAACCTAACCAGCCCATTACTCGCAAACGGGAACGCAAAACCATGAACAGTATGGATAACAACAGGCACTCTGGCAATATGGGCGGCCAGCCTTCCCAACAAGCCAGTTTTAGACGAGTGGGTGTGCAGGATTTTTGGCTCTAATATCCGAAGTTGGCGCACCAGTCCCCATAATGCTTACCAGTCCCTAATTGGCGACATCGGCCTAACCAAATCATTGACGTAATATGACGGGGCGCCCAAAATTTTGGTTCTTCGCAGATCGGCGTGAAACAGGCAGGGCTTGAGGCGAGGGCTGGATAGAGAAACGGCGGTGAATCCGAGTAAGCTGATATTCGCCAAAACGTCAGCCTACGGACACCGCCGTTGCCATGGATGCTACCCCGCTCAGCCTGTTCTGGAAAGGGTTCACTGTCGCCCACCACGAGTTCCTGGATCCTCAGACGCTACGGCTCCAGTTGGAGCCCGATGACCGGACCCCGCCTGTCTGCAGCGGCTGTGACCACGCCTGTTGCCTGGTCCATGACGTGCATCGCCGGCGCGTCCGCGAGGCGCCGCTGCTGATCTACCGAGTGGAGCTGGATGTCCCGGTGCGGCGCCTGCGCTGCCCGACCTGTGGTCCGACACGAGAGCGCATCGACTGGCTACCCGGGCGCTCGCCGGTCACCACCACACTGCGCCAGTGGGTGGAGCGCCTGGTCACGTTGCTGCCGATCCGGCATGTCGCGGATCTGGTCGGCTTGCACTGGCATACCGTCAAGACCATCGACAAGCAGCGCCTGCAACGCGACCTGCCGGCACCGGATCCGACACGCTTGCGGCGGCTGATGATGGACGAGTTTGCCCTGCACAAGGGACACCGCTACGCCACCGTGGTCGCCTGCGCCGACACTCAGCAGGTGGTATGGATCGGCGAAGGCCGCTCCCGCGAGGCGATCCGCCCCTTCTTCGCGTGGCTGGGCGAGGCACGAGAGCGGATCGAGGCCGTGGCCATGGACATGAACTCGGCCTTCGATTGTGAGGTGAAGGACCAGTGCCCCAACGCCGAGGTGGTCTACGACCGCTTCCACGTGGTGGCCAAGTACGGGCGCGAGGTGATGGATCGGGTACGCGTCGATCAGGCTAACCAGCTGCGCGACGACAAGGCGGCCCGCAAGGTGATCAAGGGCAGTCGTTGGCTGCTGCTGCGCAACGCCGACAATCTCAAGCCCGAGCAGGCGGTGAAGCTGGAGGAGCTGCTGGCGGCCAATGCGTCACTGACCACGGCGTACCTGCTCAAGGATCAGCTCAAAACCCTGTGGTTTGCCGACGACGAAGCCACCGCCCGAAACGCCTGGCAGGAGTGGCATGCCATGGCGACCAGCAGTGGCATCGAGGCCTTGGAACGTTTCGCCAAGCGGTTGGCTCCGTACCTCGAAGGGATCCTGTCCAGCGCCCGGCACCGGCTGAACACCAGCGTGCTGGAGGGCATGAACAACCGGATCAAGGTCATCAAGCGGATGGCCTACGGGTATCGCGACACGGCGTACTTCTTCCTGAAGATCCGTGCCGCATTTCCCGGCAAAGTGCGATGAACCAAAAGTTTTTCCTTGAAAAACCGTGCCAGAGCTACATGCTGACTAACATACGCTGTTTCAAACTCGCTGGGCACCACGGCAACTGAACCAAGGTAGGCGGTGATTGAGAAAAGCACATCGCCTTCTTGAACTTTCGTTCTTTCTCCTTCCTCCCCGCCAGGCACACTGACACGCTGAAGGTCTGTCATATCAAGTTTAATGCGATCACGAGTCAGATTTCCAATGCGTATAAATGCGGACCCTTCATCGGAGTAATGAGACGCCCAGCCACGTGATCCACTTGTGAGAAACGCCAAATCACGTTTAATTGGAAGTATGCTCCAATGCGCCGGCACCTCGCCCAGCCACTCGACCCCGGAGTCTTTCTTCGGCACGTCGGGGTCGAGGCCCTTGGTCACGGCATGGGAGATCACCGCCTGGCGTTTCTCCTTGAGCAGCGCGATCAGGCGCTGCTGCTCCTCCACCAGGGCATCGATGCGGGCGGTCTCGTGGTCAAGGAAGGCGGCGATGCGGGCTTGCTCAACCTCGGGTGGGAAAGCAGCCCTCTCGTTCAGGTAGCTGTGCTGGTCAAGGTTCTGGATGCCTGAGGTCTGCTTAATGGAAGGAACATTTAGCCCGATGGTGTAGCCTGCCGCATGAACATACCGCCAGAAAGAGGGGTTCATCCCGGATGCCAGCCTAATTCTCGCAATAAAGTTGGCGCAAATTGCCGGAGCTTCATCTTCATAGAGCGCAACGAAGCCAACCGGCTGCTTTTCTCCACCGCCGGACTTCTCCAGTAATAAATCTCCTTGGGAAACCACGCGACTGTTGAACTCGGCAGTAGTCACACTCCGGTAGGTCGGGTTATCCAAGCTGGCACGCATACGGTTGCGATCAAAGTCTGCCACCCTGATGCAGATCACATCGTTTTCGTCGCCTTGAGCATCATTCCCCCAGATCCCGTTCTGGCATGATTCAGTGGATAATTTTAAGCGTTCCACCGCCCAATGCGCCGGCACTTCGCCCAGCCACTCGACGCCAGAATCCTTGACCTCGGGGTACTTCGGAAAACTCATGCCGACAGCTCCTCGATCATCGCCTTGATCCGGTCAGTGCAGGCCTTGAGGTCGGCGTCGATGACCTCTAGCGGACGCGGCGGCTCGAAGGTGTAGAAGTGCCGGTTGAAGGGAATCTCGAAGCCGACGATGCCGATGCGGCCATCCAGTTCGTCGCGCTTGTCCTCGTCGATCCAGGCGTCGGGCACGTGGGGCTTCACCTCGCGATCGAAGTAGTCGAATACCGACTCGTCCAGCGGCACGTTCTCGTTGTCGCGCAGGCCGCTGTCCGGCTCGGGGTTGCCCTTCTTGTCGGTGCAGACGTCGGCTTCACTGTCGCGCTCGGAGAGGGCGCTGAGGATGGCCTTGAGGACCGGGGCACCGACCTTGAGGCCGGTGGGCTTCAGCGCCGCCTTCAGCTCCTTGGTGAAGGCGTCCCGGTTGGTGTAGCAGCGCTCGGGGTCCAGAGTGGCGCAGGCGGCCCTGAGCGACTCTCTGTCGGCCTCTGGGAGCTTCTGGAGGGGCTTCTCGTCGTCGAGCCTGGCCAGCCGCTCGGGGCTCGCCTGGAAGTTGAGGCGCAGCGGGCGCTCGACGGTGATACGCCGGTAGCCGAAGGCCTCGACCGGGAAGATCTTGCTCTCCTCGGTCTCCTTGAAGGCCCCATAGCACCGCACTATCTCGTCGATGTCGCGGTCGGTCACGTACTGGCGCTTGCTGCCCAGCGACTTGCGCATCTTGGTGTAGCGCTCGGTGGCGTTGATCAGCTGCACCTGGCCGCGCCGCTCGGCCGGCTTGTGGTTGGAGAGCACCCACACGTAGGTAGCAATGCCGGTGTTGTAGAACATGTCCGTGGGCAGGGCGACGATCGCCTCGACCAGGTCGTGCTGCAGCAGGTAGCGGCGGATCTCGGACTCCCCGCTGCCGGCCCCGCCGGTGAACAGCGGCGAGCCGTTGAGGATGATGCCGATCCGCGAGCCGCCGTCCTTGGGGCTGCGCATCTTGCTGACCAGGTGCATCAGGAACAAGAGCGAGCCGTCGGAGACGCGGGGCAGGCCCGGGCCGAAGCGACCGTCGTAGCCCTTCTGCTTGTGCTCGTCGGTGACCTGCTTCTGGACCTTCTTCCACTCAACCCCGAACGGCGGGTTGGCGAGCATGAAGTCGAAGCGCTCGGCGGGCAGCTGGTCGTCGGAGAGGGTGTTGCCGAGCTTGATCTGGGCCACGTCCTGGCCCTTGATCAGCATGTCGGCCTTGCAGATGGCATAGGACTCCGGGTTCAGCTCCTGGCCGTGCAGCGACACCGTGACCTTATCGCTGACCTGCTGGATGTACTCGTCGCTCTCGGAGAGGAAGCCGCCGGTGCCCGCCGTGGGGTCGTAGACGGTGGCAATGCGGTGCGGGCGCAGGGTCTCGTCCTGGCCGGTCAGCACCAGCGAGGTGGTCAGATGCACGATGTCGCGGGGCGTGAAGTGCTCCCCAGCGGTCTCGTTTGAGCTCTCGGCGAACTTGCGGATCAGTTCCTCGAAGATCACCCCCATGCCGTAGTTGGTGATCCGCTCCGGGCTCAGGTCGATGCTGGCGACCCGCTGCACCACCTGGTAGAGCAGGTCATTGGCGGCCAGCTGCTGGACGAAGTCCTCGAAGTGGAAGTGATCGAAGATCTCACGGGCGTCCTGGCTGAAGGCCTGCACGTAGCTCATCAGGTCGTCGGCGGTTTGGGTATCGGACAGCGTGCCCAGGGTCAGCGGGGAGGCATTGAAGAACTGCTGCTCGGCCGCGCGCAGCAGCAGCTTCTCGCGCACCGCCTCGGGCTTGGCTTGGTGCTCCTGGGCGCCTGCCAGCACCGCCGCCTTGGTCGGCGCCAGCACGCACTCCAGGCGCCGCAGCAGGGTGAACGGCAGGATCACCCGCCCATACTGGGACTGCTTGAAATCGCCGCGCAGCAGGTCCGCGACGGACCAGATGAAGGCCGCCGTCTGAGAGTGACTGTCCGTGTTCACGATGCTTCCCCACGTTGGTGAATCTGGTGATGTTGATTGTGGCCATCATACACAGCGAAGCGAAGTGAGGGGCAGGGGTAGGCCGCCACCCATACAAGCCTGCCCTCCCTTTGAGCGACGGCGGGTATCAATACTCCTCGGGGGCAACCTCGGCCATCAGCTCAGCGAAGCTCTTCAGCCCATCGGTGGGGGCATCGTTCAGGTTATAGGCCTGCCGCTCCAGCCGGATGGCCTTGGCCAGGGCCTCGAGGCCGCTGTTGAGACTGCGCCCGAACCGATCGAAGTTCTCCTCAGTAATGGGCATCATCGCCAAGGAATTCGCCAGGCGCTCGGAGATCGCTCGCCATCTGGCAATGGCCTGACGATGCTCGAGCAGGAGCGAGACCGCTTCGTCACTGGCCTCCTCGATGACGTCGCAATCCTCGGACTGCGCGATTCCACTGCGCGAAGGCTCGCGGCTAAGCTTAATACGCGTAGCCTCGCGCACGGGCTCGGTCAGGTCACGCAACCACCCCTCGGCCTTAGCCTTGCTACGGATGGTTGATTCGGGGATGCCGTGCTTGGCGGCGAGATGGCGGATGGAGAGCTGGCCGACGCGGTAGTCGCGCTGGCAGGCCTCCCAATCGTGCTTGCTCATGATGCGATCCTCCCGGATGGCGTGATGAGAATGTCCAAAGTTACTGTAGGACTGAAGGTGCACCGACATGAGCGTAACTGTCGGGGAGTATCATCAGCCATCAGTCATCAATAGGCGTAACGAATAGCTGTTGGCAGACAGCCCTCAGGGTTGCTCTAGTTTACATTGTCGCCCCTCTCAGCATCGCATTAGCAGCCCTCCTGCCGGCATTGGCGCGGCGGTGGGCCTGGGGCTCGGCATATGCCGCTGCCGCCCATGCTTCGACATACTGGCGGGCCAGTTTGTCGGCCTCGACTGCGGGCCGGCCCGTCAGACGGTGCAGCAGGTAACACCAGTCATCCGGCACCAGCTCGCAGTGGCGGGCAACATAGGTCATCCAGGGCGGCTCAACGTCGCTTGATGCTGCCGCCAGGGCTTCGATTGGCGGTGGCGCGGGGTAAGCCGGCCAAACCGCCTTGGCAGCCTCCACAGCAGCGGAATCCCCCAGCAGGTGACCTGCATGCCGGCGGGCGTCATCAACATCGAGTGCTACTTCGAAGGCGTCATCTACCACGGTCAACAGCTCGGCCCGCACCTGCTGACTCAAAGGCACTAGTGTCTCGCGTAGGCGATGCGCAAGCTTGGGCCCAAGGTCGCGCCCCGCATCGGCCAGGGCGGCAAGCAGCATCTCGATCTCACGCTCTTGTCCTACTTCGCGTTGCTCTGCCTGCTTGTCGTGCTGTCCCACCTGTCCCATGCGTCCCGACGGCTCAACTGCGGGGGGTTGTGGCGGGACGCGTGGGGGACAGGGGGTGTCCCGCGGCGTCCCAGCGAAGGCGCGATAAACGTCTTCCAGGCTCATGCCAGTCCCTCCTCATTCTCACTTGGGCGGACCGCATATAGGCGGCGGCGATTGCCGTTGATCCGCACGCGCACGGACCGCGCTCCAGCATCGCGTTCGACGAGCCAGCCGGCCGTCTCAAGGGCTTCGGTACCGCGCTTAAGGTCGAAGCCACCCAGCGCCTCGACCAGCCCCTCGCTATTGAACAGGTAGGTGCGACCCTTGGTATCTTCACGCCACCAGCCGGCCCGGTTGTAGACCGTCGGGGTACGGGCCGGGTCGCTCTCGACGCTGCTGAAACGGGAATCGCCATGTCGCTCGATGAAGCCGGACACGTTGGCCAAAATCTGCTCATGCTCGGACCTGACGCCGCCCTGTCCGGCAGCCCAGGCGTGGAACGCCTGGATAGCGGCGGCCATCGCCTCGCTTTCCTGCCATCCCGTCAATCCGAACTCAGTGGCCAGCTCACCGGCCAGGCCGATCAGCGCCAGCACCTTGGCGGCCCGACCGTGGAGTGATCGCGTCGCGGCGAAGCCAGGTAGTTGTGCGAAGCGATCCACCTCGGCTGCCAGGTCGCGTTTCTCGGCCACCAGCCGCTCAATAAACGCCGGCCCAAGGTGGCCATAATGGCGAGTCACCTCGCTTTTCAGGTGATCCGCGAAGGCGCGACCATTGGCCAGGTGGTGCAGGTAGTCGAACGCCCCGTGGCGACGCTTGGCGGGGATGTCTAGCAGCCGGACGGCCTGCCCGGCATGAGGGCGCTTTCCGGACTCTGTCATGTGGGCAGCCAGGGTGCGCTCGCCGCTGCTTAGCAGCGCGACGCGCCAGCGATTGGGGAGACGAGCACTGCCACTGCGGTTGGCGCGCGCCTTGCCGGTGCCGTTGCCCAAGGCATAGACGGTGGCGCCAATCTCGCGGCCATCGGCCTCGCCGATCTCGTCGAGTATCAACGCCGTATCGCTCAGGGCGGCGGCTACACCCTCCAACCCATTGCTGGTGGCGCGCCAGGTGCGCTTGAAGTCGGGCCCGCCCCATACGCTCGCCGCGACCTCCAGCAGAGTGGTCTTGCCGTTGGATGAATCGCCCACCAGATGAATGCCGGCGGCCTGGCGGTGCGTCAGGTTCAGCAGCGGACCTGCCAGGGCCGTGGAAACGGCTAGCACCATCAGCGGATTGCCGCTGCAAAGCCGTCCAATTTGCTCTTGCCAGCTCGCCAGACTGCCGGCGGTGGTGAAGTGATCCTGAGTGGAGCTCTCGCTCTGGAAGATGATGCGGTTCGCCAACTCGCCCTGGGCAATGGTGCACCGGGGCATGACGAACGCCCGCCTCTCATCCATCTGATGCCAGCCCACGCGCGTCGCCGCCACCACTACCTCATCAGGCACCTGCTTCGCCGCCCACTGATTCAGCTCCTTGAAAGCGTCGGGCTCGATGCGAACGCCCATGTCCAGCAGCTCGCCGCGCATCTCCTCGCCGCTGCCCTTCAGCAGCCGCAACGGCATCGCCCACTGACGCCACGAGCCATACAACGGCTTGAGGCGAAGCAGAAGCCCGTGGTTGTTGCCACGTTCATCGTGGGTGGCGGCCAGGCACTCGATGGGGGTGCATACGCGCTTTTCGAAGGGCTCGGCGTCTCCACCACCCCGGGGGTAGCGCTGCCCGTGAAAGTAAAGCCCCGGCGGCCCGAACTGGGTAGGGGTCAGATAGCAGGCGAAAGAAGGCCTGCTGGGCGCCTTGGCCTGGGTCGGCTCGGCCGCGCTAGGGTCCACCTCGCGGGCGATGGGACACAACGGGACAAAAGGCGTCTCGGTAGTGTCCCGGTTGGAAGCCGCGTCATTGCTGGGCTGGGACACTGGGGTCAAGTGGGACACGTCCGGCGGCGTATTGGCAGACTCAGGCGAGTCCGGCTGCCAGATGGCGGTCTCGGAGTCGCGGTACTCACTCACCATGGCCACCTCCCAGCCGGCAAAGGCGCACGTCGGCAAAGTCGGTGCAGGTCTTGCAGCCCTGGCAGAAGCTCGGCATCAGCAACCTGGCGTCGATGGCCAGTGCAGCATGTCGGGCAGCGACTCTTCCCTTGTTGGTGAGCCCCCGGGCCGGCAGATGGCGATCATCATCACCACAGATGGTGATGTCAGCATCGGGGAGCCGCTGGCGCAGGTGACGAGCGACCGGGGTCAGGTTGTCGGCGTTGCGCGCGACCACGACCGGGCAGCCCATGGCGTCATGCAAGACGGCGGCGGTACTCCAGCCCTCGGCCACCAGCAGGCGCTCGTCGCCAGCCAGGCGGCCGATCAGGCTTGCCACGCCTCTTACGCGACCTCCCGCCAGGGTGCGCTTGCTGCCGTCGGGGAAAATGCGCTCCAAGTTGACCAGCTCCCCATCGTGGTACATCGGCATCAGCAGCATCTCGCCGCGCTGGCGCAGGTTGTGGGACGGCAGCCGCTTGCGCTCCAGATAGGGGTGGGCCGGATCAGCGGGGCGGGCCTCGGTCCACCAGCGACGTGCCCTCTCGGCTACCTGCGCCTCTCGCTGCTGGCGCTCACGGTCGCGTCGATCGCGGTCGCGCATGGTGTTCAGGCGAGCCAGGGCTGCGGCATCGGGATCAGTTGGGCCGTGCAGCGTCACAAACTCGGAAACGCCCGAGTGCCAAAAGCCAAAGCTCGCCGCCTGAGGACTATGGATGCGATACCAGCCGTTGGCGTTGCCCTTGGGCTTATCGGGCGCGTCGAACCGCTCAAAACGACCTGAAGCCTTGGGCACCAAGATCGCGCCATGGGCAGCCAATGCGTCAGCCAATGCGGCCTCGATGGTGCTATACACTGGGCGCGTGGCGGTATGGGGCCGGCCCTTTGCTGGCGGCTGGGCCTTTCTCGTTTCGGGCTGCATGGATTGCTACTCCTTCGCCTCACGGCGATGGTGAGTGGGAGAGCGCTTTAGTAGGTCTTCCCTAGTCAGCTCACGCCTGGGCCCCTTCCTGGACTCAATACGCTCCTCGATCCAATCATTGATCTCGGACTCGATCCAGGCGACGGCGCGAGGGCCCACCGGTACCGGGGCTGGGAAGTTGCCAGCGTTAATAAGGCGGTGGAGGGTGGAATTCGAGATGGCGCAGCGGCGCAGCACCTCGGGGCGGCGGAGTAGAATGGTCTTGGTCATGCTTGGTTCCTCGCGGAAGGATTGCACGACCAAGGCTAGGAGGAGGCAAATGCCCGAAAAATGGGCGCCCGTACGAAAAAGGGGGGTTTCCGTACGGGAGGAGTTATTTTCTGGATGGGCGCCCCGGCCTTACAGCGTAGTCCGGTGCCACTTCACGAATCAGCTCCCTGATCTTAGGGGCTGAACTAGGCCAATACCTCCGTGGACCTTCATTACCTTGGTTCTGCTGTCTCTTGACCTCTTTCCTGACAGTATCGAGTACCCGTTTGACCACCTCTCCAATACGGAGCTCCTTGGCATGGTCCTGCTCCCATACCTGGCGGGCGCAATTCTTTATCCATTGGCGTCCACGTTCGCGCTCTGCCTCGACCTTCCTCAAGGGTATCTGCCGTTCCTCATCGGAAATGTAATGCCTGTAAAGCTCCTTGTAGTCCCTTGAGTCCGGCATGGTCAGCTTGCCGTACAGGTATCCAAGTGCCAGTAGGAAGTGGCCTTTGCTCATTGGAGCAAGCTCTTCCTTGGAAACTTGTGCTTGGACTTTTCGCACCATCTCCATGCACATGTCGGTGGCATACTCGGCAGCTGTCGAGGTGCTGTCATCGCTGGATGCCAACACCTTTTGGAGCTCATCCATCATCTGGTTGAGTAGGTCTTTGCCATTGAGCATGTCTCCCTCGCTATTGACGAGGCGAAGATGGGGAACGGTGCTTGTATGTTGTTCTGGCACTTTCAGCCCAAGCCGCTGGTCATCGTTTGGCATAAGCGTGACTCCTTGCGCGCTCAAGAAAAGATGGCTGACGGGTATGGTGGATTTGCCATGCTTTCGGGTGATCCACCGGAGTCAGCACAATGGGGTGTGGCGTTTTCCGCGTATCTCAGTCGGAGCGGATCGGCGCCACGCTATCGGCGCCTTCTCGAAGGGCGTCCAAGTAATTGGCCCAGCTTTGCAGCATCTCTCGGCGCTGTTCCAGATGTGAGGTCCGATTGTAGGCACGACCGTTACTGTCCTTCACGGCGTGCGCCAGTTGCTGCTCGATGTAGTGCTCTGGGTAATTCAGCCGCTCGGCCAGGATCGTGCGGGCCATTGCCCTAAAGCCGTGTGCTGTCATCTTGCCCTTGAATCCCATCTGGTCCAGCGCGGCCTTGATGGTGTTGTTGCTCATCGGGCGCTTGCTGCTACGGACGCCGGGAAAGACGTACTCGGCTCGTCCGGTCAGTCCATGAAGGTAGTGCAGGATCGCCACGGCCTGAGTCGACAGTGGCACGATGTGGGCTTGCCCCGTCTTGCTGGCATGGAAGGTCCATGTGGCTTCCTCCAGGTCGATGTCGCTCCATCGGGCCTGGCGCAGCTCGCCGGGACGGGTGAAGACCAAGGGCGCCAGCTTCAGCGCGGCGATGGTGACGGGCTGGCCGCCATAGCCCTCGATTGCTCGCAGTAGGCCGACGACCTCCTTGGGGTCAGTTACGGCGGCATAGTGCTTGGTCTTGTGGGGGCGCAGGGCACCGCGCAGATCGGGCGTTGGGTCGCGCTCGACGCGCCCGGTGGAGATGCCATAGCGGAATACCTGGCCGCACAGCGTCTTCACGCGGTGGGCGGTCTCGATGTGGCCGCGCTCCTCGATGCGGCGCAGGCACCCCAGTAGCTCGGGCGGAGTGATCTCGGAGATGGGCCGCTTGCCGATGGATGGGAAGGCGTCACGCTCCAGGCGCCGCTTGTTTCGCTGGTAGTGGGCGGGCACCACGTTGTGCTGGTGAACCTTCTCCAGCCACTCGATGGCCACGGCCATGAAGGTATTGGCGGCGGCCTCCTCGCCTTGCTGGCGGGCGATGCGCTTGGCGGCGCTCGGGTCGATGCCTTGGGCAAGCTGGCGCTTGGCCTCGTCGCGGGCCTCACGCGCAGCCACCAGGGAGGTGTCGGGATAGACGCCGATGGCCAGCCGCTTCTCCTTGCCGGCGTGGCGATACTTCAGCCTCCAGTATTTGCTCCCGCTGGGGGATACCTCCAGGTACAGGCCGCCGCCATCGGCCATCTTGAATGCCTTGTCTCTCGGCTTGGCCATCTTCACGGCGGTAGCGGACAGCTTATTGAACTGGCGGCTCATTGGGGGCACCTCGGGGCGGTGATCGCCTTATGCCCCCTTTCGGCGGCGCCAGATGCCCCCAAGGGTAGGGGTAGACTGTCGGCCAGCCAGGCGCCGGATGGCGCGGTTTCTGGCAGGTTTGGGGGCATCAGGGTATCGGCTTCAGCGATGTGCCCCCAGATATGCCCCCTTCGGTGGGGGCATGTCAAGGAATGCTATGAAACGTCCAGACACAAGAAAGGGGCCCGGAGGCCCCTGTTCATGCGGTTTCTAGTGCTTCTTGGGAAGTCCTGAAACCTAGGTTTGGTGGAGGCGGCGGGAATCGAACCCGCGTCCGCCGACACTCGCCCATCGGCTCTACATGCTTAGTTCCGTCATTTGATTTAACGTCGCTGGCTCCGACGGGCAGGATCCAGAAACGCGATTCCTCTAAGATTTAACGGTTGACGCGAGGACAAGGCCAACCGCGATCCCATCAATCTGAGCTCGTGCCCTTTGGTGATGAATGGGCACATCACCGCCGGGTAGGACTAGAAGCTAGCGGCGTTTAAGCTGCCAGCGCGCCCTGAGCGTAGTTGTCGTCGTTTGCGACTATTTAATCGTGATGTTGGATTTACGAGATACATCACGCTCTCGGCATGCACCTCAGGGGTTGTCATCGGCGTCGAAGCCATGTCGCCCCCAAAACGTGGCCATCTTATCAGGATGGTCGAAATTATGACACCTCAGCCGCGGTTTTGTTCGCGCATGATGCGGCCCTTCTGGCGCTGCCAGTCGCGGTCCTTCTCGGTGGCTCGCTTGTCGTGCAGCTTCTTGCCCGAGACCAGCGCCAGCTCGCACTTCACCTTGTTGCCCTTCCAGTACAGCTTGAGCGGCACGCAGGTGTGCCCCTTGTCCTGGGTGCGCGAGAAGATCCTGGCGATCTCCTTCTTGTGCAGCAGCAGCTTGCGCGTGCGGGTCGGGTCGGCGACCTCGTGGGTGCTGGTGGTGTTGAGCGGCGTCACGTGGCTGCCAAGCAGCCAGGCCTCGCCGTTCTTGACCAGGATGTAGGTGTCGGTGAGCTGTGCCTTGCCGGCACGCAGGCTCTTCACCTCCCAGCCGGCCAGCGACAGGCCGGCCTCGAAGGTCTCGTTGATGTGGTACTCGAAGCGCGCCTTCTTGTTCAGCGCGATGGCGTTGCTGCCAGGACCCTTGCCTTTACCTTTATTGCTGGCCATGGAACCTCGTGTCTGTGCTTGCCGGTGGCGGCCTGCCCCCTCCGATATGGGGGGAAGCGTGATACCATTCAAGGCCGAAATAACCGCTCATGATACGCCCTGGGCCCCTTGAAGTCAGCGGAGAGGTCAATGCCAACGGTCAATCGGTCCGCCCTGGTGCGGCACACCCCCCAGGAGATGTTCGATCTGGTCAACGATTTCGAACGCTACCCGGAATTCCTGCCGGGTTGTCGTCGGGCGCGTCTGATCGAACGGGATGACGCGCACCTGGTCGGCGAGATGACCCTGGGGCGCGCCGGCATCGAGCAGAGCTTCACCACCCGCAACGACCTGCACGAGCCCGACCGCATCGAGCTGTCGCTGGTCGACGGCCCCTTCAAGCGGCTGCGCGGTCGCTGGCAGTTCCTGCCGATGGGCGACGGCGCCTGCAAGGTGAGCCTGGAGATGGAGTTCGAGTTCGCCAACCGCCTGCTGGGCATGGCCTTCGGCAAGCTCTTCCAGCAGGTCGCGGGCCAGCTGGTGGACTCCTTCACCCGTCGCGCCGACGATCTCTACGGTCGGGGCCGTTACTGAGATGCTGCGCGTCGAGGTGGCCTTCGCCCTGCCGCAGCGTCAGCGCATCGTCGAGCTGACGGTGCCCGAGGGGACCACGGCCCGGGAGGCCGTGGCCCGGGCCGGGCTCGAGGCGCTCTTTCCCGAGGTGCCGGCCGAGACCTTCCGTGAGGCCGATCTCGGCATCTTCGGCAAGGCGCTGCGCGACCCCGAGGCCCACGTGCTCGAGGACGGCGATCGGGTAGAGGTCTATCGCCCGCTCGAGCTCGACCCCAAGGCAGCGCGGGCGGCCAGGGCCGCCCGCGCATCGCGCTCTTCCTGAGGCCTTTCTCGGCTATTCCTCGTTCGGCACCACATTGAAGAGGTTGCCGCGCGAGCCGTCGGCCTCGCCGGACGGGCCGATGCCCTGCTTGGAGATCAGTGCCGGCGGTTGGGAGAAATCGCCCTCGTGCTCGACGGAGGCCAGGCGATTGCCCTCGAAGGTCAGCGTCAGGCGGCGCTGTTCGATGTCGCCGTAGGCCTCGTCCAGGCGATAGACGTAGTCCCACTGGTTGGCATCGAAGGGCGCCTCGAGCAGCGGGCTGCCCATCAGGTCGATGACCTGCTGGCGCGTCATGCCGGCGTGCAGCTGTTCGGTCATCGCCGGGGTCACCAGGTTGCCCTGGGCCAGGTCGCGCTTGTAGACGCCGAAGTAGCTGCAGCCGCTGACCAGCGTCAGGGCGACGGAAAGGGTGACAATTCTGCTCAGCTTTTGCATTTGCGGCCGTTCTTCACTATCGTGGTTTCGGTCGATCATAACCGACCCTACCCGATACTGCGAAGAGCAACCATGGCCGACCAGAACCATGAACTGCGCAAGGCCGGTCTCAAAGTGACCCTGCCGCGCGTCAAGATCCTGCATATCCTCGAGAATGCCACCAATCAGCATCATCTGAGCGCCGAGGACGTCTACAAGACGCTGCTCGACTCCGGTGAGGACGTGGGTCTCGCGACCGTCTATCGGGTGCTGACTCAGTTCGAGTCCGCGGGCCTGGTGACGCGCCACAACTTCGATGGTGGCCACGCGGTCTTCGAGCTGACCCAGGAGGAGCACCACGATCACATGGTGTGCCTGGACAGCGGCGAGATCGTCGAGTTCTTCGACGAGACCATCGAGCGCCGCCAGCAGGAGATCGCCGAGGAGAACGGCTACGAGCTCGTCGATCACGCGCTGGTGCTCTACGTTCGCCCGAAGGGGTCCAAGGCGACCCGCCAGGAGCTGAACCTGAAGAAGTAAGCGCCGGCGACCGCCACCGAACAGCGAACGGCCCCGATCCATCGGATCGGGGCCGTTTTCGTTGGCGGCATTGTGTGCAAGGAGAGGGGTGCCTCAGTGGCGGGCGCGCTGGCTGGCGTCGAGCATCTCCCGGGCGTGGGCCAGGGTCTGGTCGGTCAGCGTCATGCCGCCGAGCATGCGCGCCAGCTCGCCGACGCGGCCGGCCTCGTCGAGCAGCGCCATGCGGGTCAGGGTGGTGTCGTCCTCGGCCTGCTTGGCGATGTGCAGATGCTGATGGGCCTGGGCCGCGACCTGGGGCAGGTGGGTCACGGTCATCACCTGGCCGTTGCCGCCCAGCCGGCGCAGCAGCTGGCCGACGATCTCGGCGGTGGCGCCGGACACGCCCACGTCGACCTCGTCGAACACCAGGCTGGGGATGGTGGAGTGCTGGGCCGCCACCACCTGGATCGCCAGGCTGACGCGGGACAGCTCGCCGCCGGAGGCCACCTTGGCCAGCGGGCGGGCCGGCTGGCCGGGGTTGGCGCTGATCAAGAAGCGCACCCGGTCGAGCCCCTCCGGGGCCGGCGCCTCGCGCTCGCTGACCTCGACCTCGAAACGGGCCTTGCCCATGGCCAGGAAGGCCAGCTGGTCCTGCACGGCGGTGCCGAAGCGCGCGGCGGCGGCGCGGCGGGTGGCGCTGACGGCCTCGGCCTGTTCGCGCCAGCGGGCCTCCAGGGCGTCGACCTCGGCGGCGAGCGCCTCCAGGTCGTCGCCGCCGTCTTCCAGCTCGGCCAGCTCGGCGGCCAGGCGCTGGTGCAGCTCGGTCAGCTCCTCGGGGGAGACGTGGTGCTTGCGGGCGATGCGATGGACCTCGCCGAGGCGCTCCTCGACCCAGGCCAGGCGTTCGGGGTCGAGCTCGACCCCGGCGGCGAAGTGGTTGAGCTCGCGCCCGGCCTCCTCGACCTGGATGCAGGCGTCGCCGAGCATCGTCAGCGCCTCGGCCAGGGCGCCGCGGTCGCTGCCGGGCAGCGCGGAGAGATGGTTCACGGCCTGCTGCAGCAGCGGCAGGGCGCCGCCCTCCTCGCCGTCGCAGCAGGTGGCGGCGAACTGGGCCTCGCGCAGGCGCTCCTCGGCGTGGGCTAGCTCCTCCTGCTCGGTCTCCAGGCCGGTCAGCTCGTCGTCGGCCAGCGCCAGCTGGTCGAGCTCCTCGACCTGATAGCGTAGCAGCTGGCGGCGGGCGCGCAGCTCGTCGCCGTCCTCGGCCAGCCGCTTGAGGCGACGCTTCGCCTCGCGCCACTTGCGGAAGGTCTCGCCCAGGGCGGCCACCGCCTCGTCGTGGCCGGCGAAGTCGTCGAGCAGCCGCAGGTGGGTCTCTTCACCGAGCAGCGCCTGGTGGGCGTGCTGGCCGTGGATCTCGATCAGGTGGCCGCCCAGCGCCTTGAGGTCGGCGACGGTGGCCGGCTGGCCATTGATCCAGGCCTTGGAGCGCCCGCCGCGGGTCACCACGCGGCGCAGCAGGCAGTCGTCCTCGGGCAGCTCGCGGCCGGCCAGCCATTCCCGGGCCGCGGGCAGGGCGGCGATGTCGAAGCGCGCGCTGAGGTCGGCACGCTCGGCGCCGTGACGCACGCTGCCGGCATCGGCGCGCTCGCCGAGGCACAGCCCCAGGGCGCCGAGCAGGATCGACTTGCCGGCCCCGGTCTCGCCGGTGATGGCGGTCATGCCGCCGCCGAGCTCGAGCTCCAGATGGTCGACGATGGCGAAGTCACGAATGGCGAGCTCTGTCAGCATGATGCCTCCCGGGGCCGGTTTCGGAACGACTGGCGAAACTACTGGTTATTCATCCACTGGCTTGTGCGTTTATACAGTAGTTCAGCGGGGGGAACAACGCACGCCCCGATTCCCGTGTCTTCTCTCCCTTGAGATCGAGGCGGCCAGCCCCATATAGCTGGCAACGACATTTTTCACCGACATATCAGTCTCGCCGGCGGCTACGGCCGCCGGCCGGCATTCAGGAGAGACGCATGGCTAAAGATCCGCAGACCCCGCTGGACGACGAGCTGGCCCGCCAGCAGGACGAGGCCGATACCCAGACTCAGGTCGAGCCGGAGCCCGTCGAGGGCGAGCTGGAAGGCGCCGCAGAGGCCGCCGCAGAGGACGCCGAGGCGGCCTCCGACAACCCGGAGGCCGAGATGCTGGCGGCCAAGGTCGAGGAGCTCGAGCAGGCGCTGGAAGAGGCCAAGGACCAGTCGATGCGCACCGCCGCCGAGGCCCAGAATGTGCGCCGCCGCGCCGAGCAGGAGGCCGAGAAGGCGCGCAAGTTCGCGCTGGAGAAGTTCGTCAAGGAACTGCTGCCGGTGGTCGACAGCCTCGAGAAGGCGCTCGAGGCCATGGGCGAGGACGCCACCGAGGCGCACCGCGAGGGCGTCTCCATGACCCTGAAGATGCAGATCGACGTGCTGAACAAGTTCGGCGTCGAGCAGGTCGAGCCGTCGGGCGAGCCCTTCGACCCGCAGTACCACGAGGCCATGGCCATGGTGCCGAACCCCGAGCTCGAGCCCAACACCGTGATGGACGTGATGCAGAAGGGCTACCTGCTCAACGGTCGCCTGGTGCGCCCGGCGATGGTGGTGGTCAGCCAGGCCGCCGGCTGAGACGAGGCGAAATCGGTGCGGGGCCCTTGAAATGGCGTCGAGGGCCCCCAGATAGACAGCATCCCGCGGTGAACGCCGCGAACGAACGAATCACGTAACACCTAATTTTCGAGGATTTCCTATGGGACGCATCATCGGTATTGACCTGGGGACCACCAACTCTTGCGTGGCCGTGCTCGACGGCGACAGCCCCAAGGTGATCGAGAACGCCGAAGGCGCACGCACGACCCCGTCCATCATCGCCTATACCGACGACGGCGAGACGCTGGTGGGTCAGGCGGCCAAGCGCCAGGCAGTGACCAACCCGCAGAACACCCTGTTCGCCATCAAGCGTCTGATCGGTCGTCGCTTCGCCGACGACGTGGTCCAGAAGGACATCAAGATGGTGCCCTACACCATCGCCGAGGCCGACAACGGCGACGCCTGGGTCGAGGTCAAGGGCAACAAGCTGGCACCGCCGCAGGTCAGCGCCGAAGTGCTGAAGAAGATGAAGAAGACCGCCGAAGACTACCTCGGCGAGTCCGTGACCGAAGCGGTGATCACCGTGCCGGCCTACTTCAACGACAGCCAGCGCCAGGCCACCAAGGACGCCGGCCGCATCGCCGGTCTCGAGGTCAAGCGCATCATCAACGAGCCGACCGCGGCCGCGCTGGCCTACGGCATGGACAAGTCCCGCGGCGACAAGACCATCGCGGTCTATGACCTGGGTGGCGGCACCTTCGATATCTCCATCATCGAAGTGGCCGACGTCGACGGCGAGACCCAGTTCGAGGTGCTGGCCACCAACGGCGACACCTTCCTCGGCGGCGAGGACTTCGACCTGGCGCTGATCAACTACCTGGTCGACCAGTTCAAGGCCGACAGCGGCATCGACCTGTCCGGCGACAACCTGGCCATGCAGCGCCTCAAGGAAGCCGCCGAGAAGTCCAAGATCGAGCTGTCCAGCGCGCAGCAGACCGAGGTCAACCTGCCGTACATCACCGCCGACAACACCGGTCCCAAGCACCTCAACGTGAAGGTGACCCGGGCCAAGCTGGAGTCGCTGGTGGAAGAGCTGGTGACCCGCTCCCTGGCACCCTGCAAGACCGCGCTGGCCGACGCCGGCCTGTCCGCCTCCGAGATCGACGACGTCATCCTGGTCGGTGGCCAGACCCGCATGCCGATGGTCCAGTCCAAGGTCGCCGAGTTCTTCGGCAAGGACGCCCGCAAGGACGTCAACCCGGACGAGGCCGTGGCCGTGGGCGCCGCGATCCAGGGCGGCGTGCTGGGCGGTGACGTCAAGGACGTGCTGCTGCTCGACGTCACCCCGCTGACGCTCGGCATCGAGACCCTCGGCGGCGTGATGACCCCGCTGATCGAGAAGAACACCACCATCCCGACCAAGAAGACCCAGACCTTCTCGACCGCGGATGACAACCAGACGGCCGTGACCATCCACGTGCTGCAGGGTGAGCGCAAGCAGTCCAGCGGCAACAAGTCGCTCGGTCGCTTCGACCTGGCCGACATTCCGCCGGCGCCGCGCGGCGTGCCGCAGATCGAGGTCGCCTTCGACCTGGACGCCAACGGCATCCTCAACGTGTCCGCCAAGGACAAGGCCACCGGCAAGGAACAGTCGATCGTCATCAAGGCCTCCAGCGGCCTGTCCGATGAAGAGATCGATCAGATGGTCCAGGACGCCGAGGCCCACGCCGACGAGGACAAGAAGTTCGAGGAGCTGGTGCAGCTGCGCAACCAGGCCGACGGCATGGTCCACGCCGCTCGCAAGACCCTCGAGGAAGCTGGCGACAAGGCCACCGACGAGGAGAAGCAGGCCATCGAGAGCGCCGCCTCCGAGCTCGAGGAAGCGGTCAAGGGCGACGACCAGGAAGACATCCAGGCCAAGCTCGACAAGCTGACCGAGGCCTCCGGCAACCTGGCCCAGAAGATGTACGCCGAGCAGGGCGAGGCCGCCCAGGGCGCCGACGCCGCCGGCGAGGCCGGTGCCAAGCAGGAAGACGACGTGGTCGACGCCGAGTACGAGGAAGTCAACGACGACCAGAAGAAGCAGTAACCACGACGCCTGACATCGGGTGACGCCAGCGCGGGGGCCAGACTCCCGCGTTGGTGTTTCCGCAACAGCGTCGCGACGGAGGCGGACAGACTCATGTCCAAGCGTGATTACTACGAGGTACTGGGCGTCGAGCGTGGGGCCGATCAGAAAGAGATCAAGAAGGCCTATCGACGCCTGGCCCAGAAATATCATCCGGATCGCAATCCGGACGACGACACCTCGGCGGAGAAATTCCGCGAAGTGTCCGAGGCCTATGAGGTCCTGACCGACAGCGAGAAGCGTGCGGCTTACGACCAGTTCGGCCATGCCGGCGTCGACGGCCAGGCCGGCGGTGGCGGCGGCTTCGGCGGCGCGGGAGCCGGCGGCTTCAGCGACATCTTCGGCGATGTGTTCGGCGACATCTTCGGCGGGGGCGGCGCACGGCGTCATCCCAATGCCCCGCAGCGCGGCAGCGACCTGCGCTACAACCTCGAGCTCGACCTCGAGGACGCGGTGGCCGGCACCAGCGTCGACATCCGCGTGCCGCGTCACGTCGAGTGCGAGCGCTGCGACGGCGACGGCGCCGAGCCGGGCTCCACCAAGGAGACCTGCCCGACCTGTAACGGCATGGGCCAGGTGCGCATGCAGCAGGGCTTCTTCGCCGTGCAGCAGACCTGCCCGACCTGTCACGGCAGCGGCCAGCACATCAAGGTGCCGTGCCACGGCTGTAACGGCGAGGGTCGCGTGCGCGAGACCCGCACCCTGTCGGTGAAGATCCCGGCGGGCGTCGACACCGGCGATCGCATCCGCTTGAACGGCGAGGGCGAGGCCGGGCTCAACGGCGGGCCGGCCGGCGACCTCTACGTGCAGGTGGCCATCAAGGAGCACCCGATCTTCGAGCGCGACGGCCGCCACCTGCAGTGCGAGGTGCCGATCAACTTCGTCGACGCCTCCCTGGGCGGCGAGCTCGAGGTGCCGACCCTGGACGGCCGGATCAAGCTCAAGATTCCGCCCGAGACCCAGACCGGCAAGCTGTTCCGGCTCAAGGGCAAGGGCGTCAAGCCGGTCCGCGGCGGCCCCGCCGGCGACCTGCTGTGCAAGGTGGTCGTCGAGACCCCGGTCAAGCTCAGCGAAGAGCAGAAGGACCTGCTGCGCCAGTTCCAGGACAGCCTGGAAGGCAGCAACAGCCACCACTCGCCGAAGAAGACCAGCTTCTTCGACGGCGTGAAGAAGTTCTTCGAGGACATGAAGCCGTAAGGCGACGACCTCGGTGGCACGCTCGAGGCCCCGCGCTCCTCAGGGAGGCGGGGCCTCGTCGTGTTCGGGCTGGCGCCATGGGCATCGGATATGGGAATTGTTCCCATCTCCGGTGTACCATGGCCGCCTCTCTCGGGCGCGAGGCTCGTCGTGCCCGCTCGACATGAATGACGCTCAAGGACCCTCATGGACAACGTCACGGATCGGCCGCTGGCCGGCATCGTGCTTCGACTGATGTCGGGCATTCTCTTCACGGGCATGATGGTGTGCGTCAAGGCGGTGAGCGACGCGGTACCGCTGGGCCAGACCGTGTTCTTCCGCTCGGCCTTCGCGCTGCTGCCGATCGTGATCTTCATGACCTGGCGACGGGAGTTCCCCGGGGCGCTGGTGACGCGCCGGCCGCTGGGTCACCTGGTGCGCTCGGGGCTGGGCGCGGCGGCGATGTTCGCCTCCTTCGCCGCGGTGGCGCGGCTGCCGGTGGCCGAGGCGACGCTGCTGGCGCAGCTGTCGCCGGTGGCCATGGCGGTGGGCGGCGTGCTGCTGCTGGGAGAGCGCTTCACCCTCCACCGGGCGGCGGCCTTCGCCCTGGTGCTGGCGGGGGTGGCGGCGCTGGTGGTGCCCGACCTGGGCGAGTCCCGCGGGCAGGTGATGGGCTACGGCCTGGGCGTGCTGGCCGCGCTGCTGACGGCCGGGGCGCTGGTGACGGTGCGGCGCATCTCGCGCACCGAGACGGCGGCGTCCATCGCCTTCTACTTCGTGCTGGTCACGGCGCTGGCGGGGCTCGCCACCCTGCCGCTGGGCTGGGTGGCGGTGTCGGGGCAGACGCTGGCGCTGCTGGTGCTGGCGGGGCTGTTCGGCGGGGCCGCGCATATCTGCATGACCCTGGCGCTGCGCTATGCCGAGGTCTCGCGCCTGGCGCCGTTCGAGTACGTGGCGCTGATCTGGCCGGTGCTGGCCGACCTGGCGATCTTCGGGCTGGCGCCGTCGAGCGGTTTCCTGGTGGCCCTGCCGCTGGTGCTGGGCGGGGCGGCCCTGGCGGCGCTGGAAGGGCGTCGGCTCAGACCGCCTCTTCGACAATGAGCTGAGGCCGGCCCCTCGAGCAGCGCTCGATGCGCGCGGTCACCCGGTAGACGCGGTGCAGCAGCTCGGGGGTCACCACCTCCTCGGTGGGGCCGCAGGCGATCAGCTCGCCGTGCCGGAGCACCAGCGCCTGGTCGGTGAAGCGCAGCGCATGGCCCAGGTCGTGCAGGGCGGCGATCACCAGCATGCCGCGCTCCTTCGCCAGCCGGCGCAGGATCGACAGCAGCTGGATCTGGCGATGCAGGTCCAGCGCCGAGGTCGGTTCGTCGAGCAGCAGCACCTCCGGATTCTGCACCAGCGCCTGGGCCGCGCTCACCATCTGCCGCTGGCCGCCGCTCAGATCGCCGATGTCGCGCTCGCCGAGCGCGGCGATGCCGAGCGCCTCCAGCGCGCGGTCGACCTCGGCCAGATCCTCGCGCTGCACGTTCAGGCGCCGCCCCTGCATGCGCGCCAGCAGCACCGACTCGTAGACCGTCAGCACCGCGTTGGCGCCGGTGTCCTGGGGCATGTAGGCCACCGGGCGCTCGCTGGCGGCGCCCTCGAGGCGCACCGTGCCGCCGCCGTCGAGCAGCCCGAAGATGCGCCGGAAGAGGGTCGACTTGCCCGCGGCGTTGGGGCCGAGCACGGCCACCACCTGGCCGCCCGCGAGGGGTGGGGTGGTGACCTCGGAGAGGATGCGGCGGCGGCCGTAGCGGGCCGACAGCCCGTCGAGGGTGAGCGTTACCATGAGGCCTTCTTGTTGCTGAGAACGAGGAACAGGAAGAAGGGGATGCCGACCAGCGAGGTGATGATGCCGATCGGGATGACGGTGCCCGGGATCAGCACCTTCGACAGCACCGAGCCGATGGACAGGATCAGCGCGCCGCACAGCGCCGCGCCGGGCAGGAAGAAGCGCTGATCCTCGCCCAGCAGCAGGCGGGCGATGTGGGGGCCGACCAGGCCGATGAAGCCGATGGTGCCGACGAAGGCCACGGCGATGGCGGCCAGCAGCGAGACCAGCACCAGCACCTCGAGACGCAGCGCGCGGGGCCTCACGCCCAGGCTCTCGGCCTTGGCGTCGCCCAGGCGCATGGCGGTCAGCGCCCAGCCGTGGCGCGCCAGCAGCGGCATGACCACGGCCAGCACGCCCAGCGCGATCCACAGCTTGGGCCAAGTGGCCTTGGTCAGGCTGCCCATGGTCCAGAACACCACCGCGGAGACGGCCTGCTGGCTGGCGAAGAACTGGATCAGCGCCATCAGGGCGTTGAAGATGAACACCATGGCGATGCCCAGCAGCACGATGGTCTCGATGGTCACGCCGCGGCGCATGCTCAGGGCATGGATCGCGAAGGCGGTCAGCATGGCCATGACGAAGGCGTTGATCGGCACCATGTAGTCGACCGCCGCGGGCACGAGCACCACGCCGAAGGCCAGCGCCAGGGCGGCGCCGAAGCTGGCGCCCGCCGAGATACCGAGCGTGAAGGGGCTGGCCAGCGGGTTGCTGAGGATGGTCTGCATCTGGGCGCCGGCCACCGACAGGCTGGCGCCGACCGTCAGCGCCATCAGCGCCACCGGCATGCGGATCTCCCACAGGATGACGCGGGCCTGCTGGCTCACGTCATCCGGGGTGAACAGCGCGGCGATGACCTCGCCGAGGCCGAAGCGGGCCGGGCCCAGCGCCAGGTCGACGCACAGGCTCGCAAACAGCGCCAGCGACAGGGCGGCGAGGATCAGCTGGCGGCGAACCACCAGGGCGCGGTAGGCGTCGCGCCCCGCCCCGGCGGCGGAGTCGGCCCGCGGAGCGGTAGAGGCGTTCGTGCCGGCCGGCATATCAGTCATCCTTCAGCGAGACCCAGTAGCCCGGGGCGTAGTCCACCGGCAGGAAGCGCTCGTGCAGCGTCTGCAGCGTCGCCTCGGGGTCGAGGTCGGCGAACAGTTCGGGGTGGAACCACTTGGCCAGCCGCTGCACGGCGACGAAGTAGTAGGGGCTGTTGTAGAACTGGTGCCAGATGGCGTGGAAGTCGTCGTTGTCCACGGCCGCGATGCCGGTCATGGCGGTGCGTTCGGTCAGGCCCTCGAGCTTGGCCCGGGCGGCCGCCATGTCGGCGCCGGGGCCCACGCCCACCCAGGCGCCGCCGGGCACGTAGGCGTCCCAGTTGCCGCCGGTCACCACCACCTGCTGCGGGTCGGCGGCGAGGATCTGTTCCGGGTTCAGGGTGCCGAAGGTGTTGGGGATGATGCCGTCGGCGATGTTGCTGCCGCCGGCGAGCTCGACGTACTCGCCGAAGTTGCCCGGGCCGAAGCTCATGCAGCATTCCTCGGAGTAGCCGCCGGCGCGGTCGATCAGCACTCGCGGGCGCTCGGGAGCGGCGGCGGCGATGGTCTCGGTGACCCGCGCCATCTGCGCCTCGGAGAAGTCGATGAAGGCCTCGGCGGCGGCTTCCTCGCCGAGCAGCTCGCCCATCAGCCGCATCGAGGGCGTGGTGTGCGCGAGCGGGTCCTCGCGGAAGTCCACGTAGACGATCGAGATGCCCAGCTGGGCCAGCTTGTCGTCGTAGGCGGCATCCTCGGTGGCGGCCTTGGCCTCGAGGTTCATCAGCACCACGTCCGGCGTGAGCGCGGCGGCCTGCTCGACGTCGAAGGTGCCGTCCTTGAAGCCGCCGAAGGTCGGGATGTCCTTCAGTGCCGGGAACCTCGCCGCGTAGCGGGCGTAGTTGTCCGGATCGGCCTGGGAGAAGTCCTCGCGCCAGCCCACCACGTGCTCGAACGGGTTCTCCGGCTGCAGTGCGCCCAGCAGGTAGATCTGGCGCCCCTCGCCGAGGATCACGCGATCCACGGGCGCATCGACGGTGACCTCGCGGCCGGCGACGTCGGTCACGGTGATCTCCTCGGCCAGGGCGGCCGTGGAGCCGAGGGCGAGGGCCGTGCCGGCGACGGCTTTCAACAGTGGGCTGGGCATGGGCGGTGTCGGGCTCGTGGTCATGGGGGTGAGGGCGAGGGTGCTTCTCCGTCTCGCCGGCGTTTGCGACTCATTCCTGTTCGCGGGCGGCCAGTATGCCCGCATCCCTGGGCGCCGTCGAGGCAGGCGGAACGCGGCGTTCCGCCATGCGGGCGCCGGTCGGCGGGGGAGTCCCGCCTGGCCGAACGCGAGGTTGCCGATGCGGGGCTGGCGCCGGCGGGGGAGCTCGTCATAGGCTGGGGGTTCACCTTCCTGGAACGCGGAGAGCAGAGATGCCGATTTCACGTGCCGAGATCGTCACCGAGTCCGGTGACAAGCTGATCAACCGGCTGTGCAAGCACTGGGCCCACAAGCTGGAAGTGGAGCATGACGAGCACCAGGGCCGGGTGACCTTCGACGCGGGCAGCTGCCTGATGACCAGCGAGCCGGGCCGGCTGCACGTGGCCGTCGAGGCGCTGGACGAGGAGGGGCTGGACCGGCTCGAGGGCGTGGTGGCCAGCCATATCGAGCGCATGGCCGGCAAGGAACCGCTGGAGATCGTCTGGGAGAACTGAGCATCGCCGCCTCGCCGGCGCGGGGCGCCCATCTCGGCATGCTGGCCTGGGCGCTGCTGGTGGGGCTGTCCTTCCCGCTCGTGAAGCAGCTCGGCGAGCTGCCGCCGCTCTCGCTCACCGCGTTGCGCTTCGTCATCGCCTGCCTGGGGCTCTGGGCGCTGGTGCGCCGTGCTCCGCAGGCCTGGCCCGAGCGGCGCGCCTGGCCGTGGTTCGCCGCCATGGGGGGCTGCCTGGCGGGCTTCTTCGGCGCCATGTTCTGGGCCGCCCACCATGCCACGGCGCTCTCCATGTCGACGCTGCACGTCAGCGTGCCGCTGCTGGCCTATGGCATGGGGCTGGCGGCCGGCGTGGAGCGCCTGGCCTG
This sequence comes from Halomonas smyrnensis AAD6, assembly GCF_000265245.1. Classification (GTDB taxonomy): domain Bacteria; phylum Pseudomonadota; class Gammaproteobacteria; order Pseudomonadales; family Halomonadaceae; genus Halomonas; species Halomonas smyrnensis. The sequence continues at coordinate 178,054 of NZ_AJKS02000002.1, read as the reverse complement.
GCGGCTGCCGGCGATCCTCGCCCTCGGCGCGCTCGGCGCCCTGGGGCTGGCCGCGGCGGAGGCCTGGCAGCGCGGCGGGGCGTGGCGCTTCGGCGTCGGCGAGGCGGTGTTCTTCCTCGGCTGCCTGTGCTCGGCGCTCTATCCGGTGCTGTCGCGCCGCGGGCTGGTGTCCGGGCGGCTGCCCGACTCGGCGGCGGTGCGCACCTTCTGGAGCCTGGCGCTGGGTGGCGTGCTGGTCGGGGCGCTGGGGGTCGCGCTGGAGCCGGTGGCCAGGCTCGCGACCATGAGCGGGCGCGATGCCCTGCTGATCGTCTATCTGGGGCTCGGCTCCAGCGCCCTGACCTTCTGGCTGATGCAGCGCGCCACGGCGGTGCTCGGTCCGGCCAGCATCACCGCCTACGGCTATCTGGTGCCCTTCGTCTCCATGCTGTGGCTGTTCGTCGAGACGCCGTCGCGCCTCGGCTGGGCGTGGCTGCCGGGCGGCGTCCTGGTGGTGCTGGCCATCGGGTTGCTGCTGATCCGGGGGGATGACGGCGACGCGTCCGGGGAGGGCGCGCGGCGCGGCTGACGGCGCGGCGGCCCCGTGGCCTCTGATATACTCCGGCCATCTTTCGATCCGCCAACGTCAGGAGTCTCCGCATGACCCGTATCGCCATCGTCGGTGTCGCCGGCCGCATGGGCCGCACCCTGGTCAACGCCGTGCAGCAGGATGCCGAAGCCACCCTGGCCGGCGGCATCGTCGAGCCGGGCAGCTCGCTCGTCGGCGCCGATCTCGGCGAGCTGTCCGGCCAGGGCAGGCTGGGGGTCGCCGCGGTCGATTCGCTGGCGCGTATCGTCGACGACTTCGACGTGCTGATCGACTTCACCGCGCCGCAGGTGACGCTTGCCAACCTGGCGTTCTGCGCCGAGCACGGCAAGCGCATCGTGATCGGCACCACCGGCCTGTCCGACGACGAACTGGCCGAACTGGACGGCTACGGCGATCGGGTGCCGATGGTCTTCGCCCCCAACATGAGCGTCGGCGTGAACCTGACCCTCAAGCTGCTCGAGACCGCCGCCAGGGCGCTGGGCGACGAGGGCTACGACATCGAGGTGATCGAGTCCCACCACCGCCACAAGGTCGACGCGCCCTCCGGCACCGCTCTGAAGATGGGCGAGGTGATGGCCGAGGCCCTGGAGCGTCCGCTCAAGGAATACGGCGTGTTCGAACGCGTCGGCCAGTGCGGGCCGCGCACCGACAAGGAGATCGGCTTCGCCACCGTGCGCGCCGGCGACATCGTCGGCGAGCACACCGTGATGTTCGCCACCGAGGGCGAGCGCATCGAGATCACCCACAAGGCCTCGAGCCGCATGACCTTCGCCAAGGGCGCGGTGCGTGCGTCGCGCTGGGTGTCCGAGCGTCCGGCCGGCCGCTATGACATGCAGGACGTCATCGGCCTGAATTGAGCCATCGGTGTGCCGAGGGGGTAGTCGAACGAGCGCGGATGCTTTAAAATCCTCCAAATTTTGGCCGGGCGACGGCCCCTAGCCGCGCAAGCGCTTGTTGCGTCGGCCCAGCATTCCGAGCGAATGACAACAAGCGGGATGAAACCGGTCTTCCATGTCGGGTTTCGTCCCGCTTTTTTACGGGCCTAAGGGCGGTGGGGCGTTTTACCCGTCGGGTGCCTGCCGAGCCTATCCTTGACGAGCTGTCTTTGAAGCTGTCTGTGAACCTATGGGAGGACGTTGCATTGAACAAACCCGCGATACTGGCCTTGGAAGATGGCAGTGTGTTTCATGGCACCGCCATCGGCGCCGATGGGCAAACCAGCGGTGAGGTGGTGTTCAATACGGCCATGACCGGCTATCAGGAAATTCTCACCGACCCCTCCTATACCCGTCAGATCGTCACCCTGACCTATCCCCATATCGGCAACACCGGCATCAATTCCGAAGACGTCGAATCCGGTGCCATCGCCGCCGCCGGCCTGGTGATCCGCGACCTGCCGCTGCTGGCCAGCAACTTCCGCTCCGAACAGTCGCTCTCCGACTACCTGGCCGGCCAGAACGTGCTGGGCATCGCCGACATCGACACCCGCCGCCTGACCCGCATCCTGCGCGACAAGGGCGCCCAGAACGGCGCCATCCTGGCCGGCGCCGACGCCGAGGGCGAGGACGCCGAGGCGCGCGCCCTGGCCGCGGCCAACGCCTTCCCGGGCCTCAAGGGCATGGACCTGGCCAAGGTGGTGTCCTGCCAGTCCGCCTACGAGTGGAGCGAGGGCGAGTGGGCCCTGGGCGCCGGCTACGCCGATGCCGCCGAGGGTGAGCGTCCCTTCCACGTGGTCGCCTACGACTACGGCGTGAAGCGCAACATCCTGCGCATGCTGGCCTCCCGCGGCTGCCGGCTGACCGTGGTGCCGGCCCAGACCCCGGCCAGCGAGGTCATGGCGCTGAATCCGGACGGCGTCTTCCTCTCCAACGGCCCGGGCGACCCCGAGCCCTGCGAGTACGCCATCGCCGCCATCCGCGAGCTGCTCGAGACCGAGCTGCCGATCTTCGGCATCTGCCTCGGCCACCAGCTGCTGGCGCTGGCCAGCGGGGCGACGTCCGAGAAGATGAAGTTCGGCCACCACGGCGCCAACCATCCGGTGCAGGACCTCGATACCGGCCACGTGATGATCACCAGCCAGAACCACGGCTTCGCCGCGGACGAGGCGTCCCTGCCCGAGACCCTGCGCGCGACCCATCGCTCGCTGTTCGACGGCACCCTGCAGGGCATCGAGCGCACCGACCGTCCGGCCTTCAGCTTCCAGGGCCACCCGGAGGCGAGCCCGGGGCCGCGCGATGTCGCGCCGCTGTTCGATCGCTTCATCGAGATGATGAAGGCCAAGCGCTAACCGTCCGATCGCCGCCCCTCGTCCGTCACCTTTTTTGCGGGAAGCACCATGCCAAAACGTACCGACATCCAGAGCATCCTGATCATCGGCGCCGGCCCCATCGTCATCGGCCAGGCCTGCGAGTTCGACTATTCCGGCGCCCAGGCCTGCAAGGCCCTGCGCGAAGAGGGTTACCGGGTCATCCTGGTCAACTCCAACCCGGCCACCATCATGACCGACCCGGTGATGGCCGACGCCACCTACATCGAGCCGATCACCTGGCAGGCGGTGGAGAAGATCATCGAGGCCGAGAAGCCCGATGCCGTGCTGCCGACCATGGGCGGCCAGACCGCGCTCAACTGCGCCCTCGACCTGGACAAGCACGGCGTGCTCGCCAAGCACGGCGTGGAGATGATCGGCGCCAACGCCGATGCCATCAACATGGCCGAGGACCGCGACCTGTTCGACCAGGCCATGAAGCGCATCGGCCTGGAGTGCCCCAAGGCCAAGGTCGCCCACACCATGGACGAGGCCTGGGGCATCCAGGGCGAGCTGGGCTTCCCGGTGATCATCCGTCCGTCCTACACCATGGGCGGCTCCGGCGGCGGCGTGGCCTACAACAAGGAAGAGTTCGAGGAGATCTGCACCCGCGGTTTCGAGCTCTCCAACAACCACGAGCTCCTGATCGACGAGTCGCTGCTGGGGTGGAAGGAATACGAGATGGAGGTCGTTCGCGACAAGAACGACAACTGCATCATCGTCTGCGCCATCGAGAACTTCGATCCCATGGGCGTGCACACCGGTGACTCCATCACCGTGGCCCCGGCCCAGACGCTGACCGACAAGGAATACCAGAACATGCGCGACGCCTCCCTGGCGGTGTTGCGCGAGATCGGCGTCGAGACCGGCGGCTCCAACGTCCAGTTCGGCGTCGACCCGAAGACCGGCCGCGTGGTGGTCATCGAGATGAACCCGCGGGTGTCGCGCTCTTCGGCGCTGGCCTCCAAGGCCACCGGCTTCCCGATCGCCAAGATCGCCGCCAAGTTGGCCGTCGGCTACACCCTGGACGAGCTTTCGAACGACATCACCGGCGGCCGCACCCCGGCGTCCTTCGAGCCGTCCATCGACTACGTCGTGACCAAGATTCCGCGCTTCACCTTCGAGAAGTTCCCCCAGGCCAACGATCGCCTGACCACCCAGATGAAGTCGGTGGGCGAGGTGATGGCGATCGGCCGCACCTTCCAGGAGTCGCTGCAGAAGGCGCTGCGCGGCCTGGAGACCGGCAACGACGGCCTCGATCCCAAGATCACCCGCTTCACCGACGAGGCGATGGCACAGATCAAGGGCGAGCTGCAGGCCGCCGGCGCCGACCGCATCTTCTACGTCGCCGATGCCATGCGCAGCGGCATGAGCGTCGAGGACGTGTTCGCGCTGACCAACATCGACCGCTGGTTCCTGGTCCAGCTCGAGGACCTGATCCTCGCCGAGCAGGCCCTCGCCAAGCGTTCGCTCTCCGAGCTGAGCGCCCGAGAGCTGTTCGGCCTCAAGCGCAAGGGCTTCAGTGATGCCCGCCTGGCGGCGCTGCTCGGCGTGGCCGAGAAGGAATTCCGCAAGACGCGCCAGAAGGCCGGCATCCGCCCGGTCTACAAGCGGGTCGACACCTGTGCGGCCGAGTTCGCCTCCGACACCGCCTACATGTACTCCACCTACGAGGAGGAGTGCGAGGCCGAGGTCAGCGACAAGCAGAAGATCATGGTGCTCGGCGGCGGTCCGAACCGCATCGGCCAGGGCATCGAGTTCGACTACTGCTGCGTCCACGCCGCGCTCGCCATGCGCGACGACGGCTACGAGACCATCATGGTCAACTGCAACCCGGAGACCGTCTCCACCGACTACGACACCTCCGACCGCCTCTACTTCGAGCCGGTGACCCTGGAGGACGTGCTGGAGATCGCCGACAAGGAGCAGCCGGCCGGCGTGATCGTGCAGTTCGGCGGTCAGACCCCGCTCAAGCTGGCCCGCGAGCTCGAGGCCGCCGGCGTGCCGATCATCGGCACCACCCCGGACGCCATCGACCGCGCCGAGGACCGCGAGCGCTTCCAGACCATGATCGACAAGCTGGGCCTCAAGCAGCCGCCCAACGCCACCGCGCGCAGCTTCGACGAGGCCTTCGCCAAGGCCGAGGCGATCGGCTACCCGCTGGTGGTGCGCCCCAGCTACGTGCTCGGCGGCCGGGCCATGGAGATCGTCTACGACGCCTCCGAGCTCGAGAACTACATGACCCACGCGGTGAAGGTCTCCAACGACTCGCCGGTGCTGCTGGACCACTTCCTCAACGCCGCCATCGAGGTCGACATCGACGCCGTCTCCGACGGCCGGCAGGTGGTGATCGGCGGCATCATGCAGCACATCGAGCAGGCCGGCGTGCACTCCGGCGACTCCGCCTGTGCGCTGCCGCCGTACTCGCTGCCGGCCGACGTGCAGGACGAGATGCGCGACCAGGTCAAGCGCATGGCGGTGGAGCTCGGCGTCAACGGCCTGATGAACGTGCAGCTGGCCTGGCAGGACGGCGAGATCTACGTCATCGAGGTCAACCCGCGCGCCTCGCGCACCGTGCCCTTCGTCTCCAAGTGCATCGGCACCTCGCTGGCCCAGGTGGCCGCGCGCTGCATGGCCGGCATCAGCCTGGCCGACCAGGGCTTCGTGGCCGAGATCGTGCCGACGACCTACAGCGTCAAGGAGGCGGTCTTCCCGTTCAACAAGTTCCCGGGCGTCGACCCGATCCTGTCGCCGGAGATGAAGTCCACCGGCGAGGTGATGGGGTCCGGCGAGACCTTCGCCGAGGCCTTCTACAAGGCCCAGCTGGGGGCCGGTGAGGCGATTCCGTCGCTGTCCGGCGAGCGCAAGGCGTTCCTGTCCGTGCGCGAGCCCGACAAGGCGGGTGTTATCGAGGTGGCCCGTTCTCTGTTAACATTGGGCTTCACCCTTTGTGCGACCCGTGGCACGGCGGCGGCCCTTCAAGCGGCCGATCTGCCCGTGGAGATCGTCAACAAGGTCTACGAGGGTCGTCCGCATATCGTCGATCTGCTCAAGAACGACGAGATCGCCTATATCGTCAATACCACCGAGGGCCGTCAGGCCATCAATGATTCCTCGGTGATCCGTCGCACCGCACTCGCCCGCAAGGTTCCCTATGCCACCACCCTGGCAGGGGCCAAGGCCGTTTGTCTGGCGCTCGAGTACGGCAATGCCATCACCGTGCGGCGGCTACAGGAACAGCATGCAGGAGTCAGTCAATGAACAAGGTCCCGATGACCGTCGTCGGTGAGCAGCGTCTTCGCGACGAGCTCGAACACCTCAAGAGCGAGGCCCGTCCTAACGTGATCGCGGCCATCGCCGAGGCGCGCGAGCACGGCGACCTCAAGGAGAACGCCGAGTACCATGCGGCCCGCGAACAGCAGGGCTTCATCGAGGGGCGTATCCAGGAGATCGAGGGCAAGCTCTCCAATGCACAGGTCATCGACGTCACCCAGTTGCCCCAGACCGGCAAGGTGATCTTCGGTGTGACCGTGGGGCTGATGAACCTGGATACCGACGAGGAGGTGGCCTACCGCATCGTCGGCGAGGACGAGGCCGACATCAAGGCCGGTCAGATCTCCGTGACGTCGCCCATCGCCCGCGCCCTGATCGGCAAGGAAGAGGGCGAGGTGGTGCTGGTGCGTACCCCCGGCGGCGACGTCGAGTACGAGATTTCCAGCGTCGAGCACCTCTAAGCGCCAAGCAGCCTCGCTGCAGGCGCCAAGCCGCCCGGAGACGGGCGGCTGGTGTGGAGGCGGCAAATCGGCATAAAAAAGAAGCCCCGCTGACTCTTGTCGGCGGGGCTTCTCGTTGGGCGGCCGTCAGCTATTCTTGGCCGCTTGGCCGCTTGGCCGCTTGGCCGTCAGCGCCGGCCGTGGTGTTCCTCGAAGCGCTTGATGTTGGAGAGCTTCGGGTTGACCCTCGGGTTGTGGCGATAGAAGAGGGCGACCTTGCCGATCTTCTGCACCAGCTCGGCGCCGCTCTCGGCGACCAGGGCCTCCAGCACGGCGGCGCGGTCCTCGCGCTCGGCCAGCGCCAGCTTGACCTTGACCAGTTCGTGATCGGTCAGCGCCCGGTCGAGTTCGGCGAGCACGCCCTCGGTGAGGCCGTTCTCGGAGACCATGACGACGGGGTCGAGATGGTGGCCGATGCTGCGAAATGCTTTCTTTTGTGCCTGTGACAAGCTCATGGTATCTTGCTTCTTCCCGGTTGGCGCGCAGCGCACATGGTACGGTGAATCGCCTCGCGGCGAAAGCGCGGCCGGCTCTCACCGCCTCCTCGACCGGCCCGCAAGGTCAGCTTCCCCATCCCCGGTTTCCGGAATCCGCTCGACCCCCTGTCATCCAGATTTCTCACAGGTGATGCCGTGGCATCTTCCCATGACGCCCGGGCCAAGGGCTCCAAGCGCGGCGCCAGCAAGAGCAGCGCCGGCTGGCTGAAGGAACACTTCGACGACCGCTACGTCCAGCAGAGCTGGCAGGACGGCTATCGCTCGCGGGCCAGCTACAAGCTGCTGGCGCTGGACGAGAAGGACAAGCTGCTGCGCCCCGGCATGACGATCATCGACCTGGGGGCCGCCCCCGGCGGCTGGAGCCAGATCGCCGCCGAGAAGGTCGGCGACCATGGCGTCGTCATCGCCTCCGACATCCTCGAGATGGACGCCCTGGCCGGCGTCGACTTCGTGCAGGGCGATTTCACCGAGGAGGCCGTGCTCGACGAGATCCTCGGCCGCCTCGGCGATCGCCCCGTGGACCTTGTGATGTCGGACATGGCCCCCAATATGAGTGGGATGGCCGCCATCGATCAGCCCCAGGCCATGTACCTGGTGGAGCTGGCCCTGGATCTGGCGCGTCAGACCCTGTCGCCCGGCGGCACCTTCCTGGCCAAGGTCTTCCAGGGCGAAGGCTTCGATGCCTATCTGAAGGAGCTGCGCGGCAGCTTCAAGCGGGTGGTGACCCGCAAGCCGGAGGCGTCCCGGGCGCGCTCCCGCGAGGTCTATCTGCTGGCGGAGGGGTTCCGCGGCTGAGCCGCGCCGCCGGGCGGGTGGCCGATAGTTTCAGGCTAATGCCGCCATGGCCGGACATCATCGCGTGTCTGTGTCACAGTGAGGGCAGGCGCCGTGCCTGGCCTGCTGGCCGAACGGGCGTGGTAGGGTAGTGTCGAAGGGCCAGGCGTATACGGCCGACAGATTCTTGCAATTGAGGGTAGTCCCTTGAACGACATGGCGAAGAACCTGATTCTGTGGTTGGTCATCGCGGCGGTGCTGCTGACGGTGTTCAACAACTTCAGCGTCGAGAATACACCCCAGACGATGAACTATTCCCAGTTCGTCGAAGAGGTGCAGAACGAGCAGGTCCAGAGCGTGACCATCGATGGCTACACCATCAATGGTGAGCGCAACGACGGCTCCCAGTTCCAGACCATCCGGCCGGCGGCGGAAGACCCGAAGCTGATGGATGACCTGCTGGCCCACGATGTCACCGTGATCGGTCAGAAGCCCGAGCAGCAGAGCCTTTGGACGCGGCTTCTGATCGCCAGCTTCCCGATCCTGCTGATCCTCGCCATCTTCATGTTCTTCATGCGCCAGATGCAGGGCGGCGGTGGCGGCAAGGGCGGCCCCATGAGCTTCGGCAAGTCCAAGGCCAAGCTGCTCTCCCAGGACCAGATCAAGACCACCTTCGCCGACGTGGCCGGCTGCGACGAGGCCAAGGAGGAGGTCGAGGAGCTGGTAGACTTCCTGCGTGATCCGAGCAAGTTCCAGCGCCTGGGCGGCACCATCCCCCGCGGCGTGCTGATGGTCGGCCCGCCCGGTACCGGCAAGACGCTGCTGGCCAAGTCGATCGCCGGCGAGGCTAAGGTGCCGTTCTTCTCGATCTCCGGCTCCGACTTCGTCGAGATGTTCGTCGGCGTGGGCGCCTCGCGCGTGCGCGACATGTTCGAGCAGGCCAAGAAGCAGGCGCCCTGCATCATCTTCATCGACGAGATCGATGCCGTGGGCCGTTCGCGCGGCGCCGGCATGGGCGGCGGCAACGACGAGCGCGAGCAGACCCTGAACCAGCTGCTGGTCGAGATGGACGGCTTCGAGGCCAACGAGGGCATCATCGTCATCGCCGCCACCAACCGTCCCGACGTGCTCGACCCGGCGCTGCTGCGCCCGGGCCGCTTCGACCGTCAGGTCACCGTGCCGCTGCCCGACATCCGCGGCCGCGAGCACATCCTCAACGTGCACCTGCGCAAGGTGCCGCTGGGCGACGACGTCAAGCCGTCGCTGATCGCCCGCGGCACGCCGGGCTTCTCCGGCGCCGACCTGGCCAACCTGGTCAACGAGGCGGCGCTGTTCTCCGCCCGCCGCAACAAGCGCCTGGTGGGCATGGAGGAGCTGGAGCTGGCCAAGGACAAGATCATGATGGGCGCCGAGCGCCGCTCCATGGTCATGACCGAGAAGGACAAGCTCAACACCGCCTATCACGAGTCGGGCCACGCCATCATCGGCCTGGTGATGCCGGAGCACGACCCGGTCTACAAGGTCACCATCATTCCGCGCGGCCGCGCGCTGGGCGTGACCATGTTCCTCCCCGAGGAGGATCGCTACAGCCTGTCGCGCCAGCAGATCATCAGCCAGATCTGCTCGCTGTACGGCGGCCGCCTGGCCGAGGAGATGACGCTGGGCCCGAACGGCGTGACCACCGGCGCCTCCAACGACATCAAGCGCGCCACCGAGCTGGCCCACAACCTGGTGGCCAAGTGGGGCCTGTCCGAGGAGATGGGGCCGATCATGTACGACGAGGACGAGTCCCACCAGTTCCTCGGCGGTCCGGGCCAGGGCGGCGGCAAGCTCAAGTCCGGCGAGACGGTCACCAAGCTCGACAAGGAAGTGCGCCGGATCATCGACGAGTGCTACGCCCAGGCCAAGCAGATCCTCGAGGACAACCGCGACAAGCTGGACGCCATGGCCGAGGCGCTGGTGCAGTACGAGACCATCGACGCCGACCAGCTCAAGGACATCATGGACGGCCGTACCCCGCGTCCGCCCAAGGGCTGGGACGACGACGGCCCCGGTCCCGGCGCGCCGATCGGCGAGGCGCCTCGGGAGGAGCCCAAGGCCGAGGACGACGGCGACGAGGAGGAATCCTCCGGTCGCCGTCCCTCCGACCCGCTGGGCGGCCCGGCCGGCAACTGATCCCCGCGAGCTAGATGAACACCGGGCGCCCTGCGGGGCGCCCTTGCCGTGGCAGGGGACGCCATTCCCCGATTCCAGAACACGCCCAGGACAACGATGCACAACAGCGCTCCCACCTCTCTTCAGTGTGGCCGGCACCGGCTCGATCTCTCCTTTCCCCGCGTGATGGGAATCCTCAACGTCACGCCCGACTCCTTCTCCGACGGCGGCCGGCACAATGCCCTCGACGACGCCCTGCGGCGCGCCGAGCAGATGCTGGCCGAAGGCGCGGCGATCATCGACGTCGGCGGCGAGTCCACGCGCCCCGGCGCCGAGGCGGTGCCGGTGCAGCAGGAGCTCGACCGGGTGGTGCCGGTGGTCGAGGCGCTGGTGCGCGAGTTCGATGCCCTGGTCTCGGTGGACACCAGCGCCCCCGAGGTGATGGCCGCCTCGGCCGAGGCCGGCGCCGGCCTGCTCAACGACGTGCGCAACCTGCGCCGCGAGGGTGCCCTGCGCGCCGCCGCCGCCAGCGGCCTGCCGGTGTGCGTGATGCACATGCTCGGCGAGCCCGGCGACATGCAGAACGCGCCTCGCTACGACGCGCCGGTGGAGGAGGCGGTGGCCGACTTCCTCGAACAGCGGGTGGCGGAATGCGAGGCCGCCGGCCTGCGCCGCGAGCGCCTGATCCTCGATCCCGGCTTCGGCTTCGCCAAGAGCGTCGAGCACAACCTGCGCCTGCTCCACCGCCTGGAGCGCCTGGAGGCGCTCGGCCTGCCGCTGCTGGTGGGCATGTCGCGCAAGAGCATGATCGGCAAGGTGCTGGACCGGCCGGTGGAGGAGCGCTTGCCCGGCGGGCTGGCGCTGTCGGCGATGGCCGTCGAGCGCGGCGCGCGGATCCTGCGCGTTCACGATGTGGGGCCGCACGTGGATGCGGTGAACATGACCTGGGCCGTGCTCAAGGAGGGCTGCCACCATGACTAGACGCTATTTCGGCACCGACGGCATCCGCGGCACGGTGGGCGAGCCGCCCATCACCGCCGATTTCATGCTCAAGCTGGGCTGGGCCACCGGCCGGGTGCTGGCCGAGAAGGGCGGGCGCCCGCGAGTGGTGATCGGCAAGGACACCCGCATCTCCGGCTACATGTTCGAGTCGGCCCTCGAGGCCGGGCTGTCCGCCGCCGGCGTCGACGTGATCCTGCTCGGCCCGATGCCGACGCCGGGCATCGCCTATCTGACCCGGGCCTTCCGCGCCAGCGCCGGCATCGTCATCTCGGCCTCGCACAATCCCTTCGCCGACAACGGCATCAAGTTCTTCTCCGCCGCCGGCACCAAGCTCGGCGATGCCGTCGAGGAGCGCATCGAGGCCATGCTCGAGGAGCCGCTGACCACGGTGGCGCCGGATGCCCTGGGCAAGGTGCGCCGGGCCGACGACGCCGCCGGCCGCTACATCGAGTTCTGCAAGTCGACCATCCCCGACCGCGTCGACCTGCACGGCCTGAAGATGGTGATCGACTGCGCCCACGGCGCCACCTACCACATCGCGCCCAGCGTGTTCCGCGAGCTGGACGCCAGGGTGGAGGTGATCGGCGCCGAGCCCGACGGCCTCAACATCAACCACGAGGTCGGCTCCACCCATCCCGCCGCGCTGCGGGCCGCGGTGATCCGCAGCGGCGCCGACCTGGGCGTGGCCTTCGACGGCGACGGCGACCGCGTGCTGATGGTCGACGCCGACGGCCGCGAGATCGACGGCGACGACATCCTCTACCTGATCGCCCGCGACCGCCACGGCCGCGGCGAGCTGGGCGGCGGCGTGGTCGGCACCCTGATGAGCAACTTCGGCCTGGCCGCCGCGCTCGAGGCGATGGGCGTGCCCTTCGAGCGGGCCAGGGTCGGCGATCGCTACGTCATGGAACGGCTGGACGCCAACGACTGGCAGCTCGGCGGCGAGTCCTCCGGCCATATCGTCTGCGGCCACGTCCAGACCACCGGCGACGGCATCGTCTCCGCCCTGCAGGTGCTGGCGATCATGGTGCGCGAGGGCAAGCCGCTCGGGCAGCTGCTCGACGGCCTGGAGAAGGCGCCCCAGGCGCTGGTCAACGTGCGGCTGACGCCGGGCACCGATGCCCGGGCGCTGATGGACGAGGCCTCGCTCAAGTCCGCGGTGGCCGCCGTCGAGGCCGAGCTCGGCGACCAGGGGCGGGTGCTGCTGCGCCCCTCCGGCACCGAGCCACTGATCCGGGTCATGGTCGAGGGGCGTCCGCACCTGGACGTGGACGGCCTGGCCCGGCGCCTGGCGGCCGATGTCGAGGGGCTGCTGTCCTAGGTCGGTTGTCTTGACAGGGCCGCTCCTATACCATTTCGCTCCACCTTGAAAGAGGGAAGCTGCATGCCTACGCCGCTGATCGCCGGCAACTGGAAGATGAACGGGTCCCGTGCCCTGGTCGATGACTTCGGCCGGGCCTTTCGCGATGCCGAGCTGCCGGAAGGGGTGGCCGTGGCACTGATGGTGCCCTTTCCCTATCTGTCAGCGGCCGGCCGGGCCTTCGAGGCCACACCGCTGGCCCTCGGCGCCCAGACGCTGAGCGACCGGCCCTCCGGCGCCTTCACCGGCGAGGTCAGCGGCGAGATGCTGCGCGACTGCGGCGCCCGGATGGTGCTGGTCGGCCACTCCGAGCGGCGGACGCTGTTCGGCGAGGACGATGATGCCGTGCTGGCCCGGGTGCGGGCGGCGCTGGGCGTCGGCCTCGTGCCGGTGCTGTGCCTGGGCGAGACCCTCGAGGAGCGCGATGCCGAGCGCACCGAGGCGGTGGTGCTCGGCCAGCTCGAGGCGGTGTTCGATGCCCTCGACGCGGACGAGCGCGCTAGGCTGGTGCTCGCCTACGAGCCGGTGTGGGCCATCGGCACCGGCCGCACCGCGACCCCGGAGCAGGCCCAGGCGGTGCATGGCGCCATCCGTGCGCGGCTCGCGCGCTACGATGTCGGCCTCGCCGCCGCCACCCAGGTGCTCTACGGCGGCAGCATGAAGGCCGCCAATGCCGTCGAGCTGCTCGCCCAGCCGGACATCGACGGCGGTCTCATCGGCGGCGCTTCCCTGAACGTCGACGAATTCCTAGCCATTTGCCAGTCAGCAGGTTGATAACCATGCAAGTTGCCATTCTCATGATCCACGTGGCGATCGCCATCGCCCTGGTCGTCCTGATCCTGCTGCAGCAGGGCAAGGGCGCCGATGCCGGCGCCTCCTTCGGCGGCGGCGCCTCTCAGACCGTGTTCGGCTCCAGCGGCAGCGGCAGCTTCCTGTCGCGCGCCACCGGCCTGCTGGCCGCGGCCTTCTTCGCCACCTCCCTGGCCCTGGCGTATTTCGCCTCCCAGGCCGGCCAGGCGCCGCAGGAAACCGGCATTCCCGATGCCGAACTGATCGAACAGCAGCAAAATGCCGTGCCGTCCCTTGACGAAGGGTCCTCGGACATGGATAATGCTGCGCCAGTGCTGGAGAGCAGCGACGGCAACTGAGTCGCGTATCCGGCCTCCCCTGATGCCGAAGTGGTGGAATTGGTAGACACGCTATCTTGAGGGGGTAGTGACCTTACGGTCGTGCGGGTTCAAGTCCCGCCTTCGGCACCATTCCTGAAGCCGGTCTGACGATCTCATCGTCGTGCATCGGATCTTCATCGCAGGATTGGCGAAACGGTGAGATGCAGCTTGACGCAAGCGCCGAGTCAGCATAGAATCACCGACCTAGATTGATGCGGGGTGGAGCAGTCTGGTAGCTCGTCGGGCTCATAACCCGAAGGTCATCGGTTCAAATCCGGTCCCCGCTACCATCTTCCTGTCGGGCATGCAGGACCTTTATGGGGCATGCCAGGCGTCGAGAAGTGGTATACAGGTTTCTTGAAAAGCCCCTTCCTGTGAAGGGGCTTTTTGTTAGCGGCCAGCTCGCCGGCAAGCATCGGCGGCGCTGTTCCGGGCAACGCCAATCAGCCACCTGACTTTCCTGTTCACTCCCGGCCAGGTGCCTGATGCAACGGCTGTAGGAGCTTTCTTCCGTGGCAACCAAGGATGCTGCGCTGCACGCGCTGATCGAACCGGTGGTCTCGGCCATGGGGTTCGAGCTGTGGGGCATCGAATACCTGTCCCAGGGCAAACACTCTCGTCTGGTGGTCTACATCGATCACGCCGATGGCGTGAACGTGGACGACTGCGCCGATGTCAGCCGCCAGGTCAGTGCGGTGTTCGACGTCGAGGATCCCATCAGTGGTGAATACCGGCTCGAGGTGTCCTCTCCGGGGATGGATCGTCCCCTGTTCACCCTCGAGCAGTTCGCGCGCTATGCCGGCCACAAGGTGGCCGTGAAGCTGCGCGTGCCGTTCGATGGTCGGCGCAAGTTCCAGGGTCTGCTGGCCGGCGTCGAGAACGACGAGGTGCTGTTGCGGCTCGACGACGAGGAATACTGCTTTCCCATCGAGAGCATCGATCAGGCGCGGGTCGTGCCGCAGTTCGAAGACTGAGGTCGGTGCACAAGGACGGGTTTTCTGGCGAGGCTAAGGCATGAGTAAAGAGATTCTGGCGGTCGTCGACGCGATCTCCAACGAAAAGGGTGTCCCCCGCGAGGTGATCTTCGAAGCCGTCGAGGCGGCGCTGGCCAGCGCGTCACGCAAGCGCTTCGAGGACGAGGAAGCCAGCGTACGGGTTCACATCGACCGCGTCAGCGGTGACTACGAGACGTTTCGCCGCTGGGAGGTCGTCGAGGACGATGACTTCGACGGTCCGGACGCCCAGATCAAGCTGACCTACGCCGAGCGCCGCGATCCGCCGCTGGGCCTGGGTGACGTGGTCGAGGAACAGATCGAGAACGCCGCCTTCGGTCGCATCGCGGCCCAGACCGCCAAGCAGGTCATCGTGCAGAAGGTGCGCGAGGCCGAGCGGGCCGAGGTGGTGCGCCTCTACGCCGACCGCGAGGGCGAGCTGGTCGCCGGCATCGTCAAGAAGACGACACGCGATGGCCTGATCATCGACCTCGGCGAGAACGCCGAGGCCTTCCTGCCGCGCAGCGAGATGATCCCGGGCGAGCGCTACCGCATGAACGAGCGCGTTCGTGCGCTGCTGACCAAGGTCGATCCGGAGGCCCGCGGCGCCCAGCTGATCCTGTCCCGCACCTGCCCCGAGCTGATCATCGAGCTGTTCAGCATCGAGGTGCCGGAAATCGCCGAGCAGCTCATCGAGATCAAGGGCGCGGCCCGCGATCCGGGCTCGCGGGCCAAGATCGCGGTCAAGACCAACGACCGCCGCATCGATCCGGTCGGCGCCTGCGTGGGCATGCGCGGCTCCCGGGTCCAGGCGGTGTCCACCGAGCTCCAGAACGAGCGCGTGGACATCGTGCTGTGGGACGACAACCCCGCCCAGCTGGTGATCAACGCCATGGCGCCGGCGGATGTCGCCTCGATTCTCGTCGACGAGGATTCCCACGCCATGGACGTGGCGGTCGCCGAGGACAACCTGGCCCAGGCCATCGGCCGTAGCGGCCAGAACGTGCGCCTGGCCTCCGAGCTCACCGGCTGGCGTCTCAACGTCATGACCGAAGCCGACGCCGAGGCCAAGCGCGACCAGGAGGTCGATAGCCTGGTCGAGCATTTCATCCAGCACCTGGACATCGACGACGACGTGGCACGCCTGCTCGTCGAGGAAGGCTTCACCTCCCTGGAGGAGGTCGCCTATGTCCCGGCGGAGGAAATGCTGGAGATCGAAGAGTTCGACGAGGATCTCGTCGAGGAGCTGCGCGCTCGTGCCAAGGACGAGCTGCTGAACCTGGCCATCGCCTCCGAAGAGGAGCTCGATGGTGCCGAACCGGCCGACGACCTGCTTGAAATGGACGGCATGGAGCGTCACCTGGCCTATATCCTGGCCAGCCGGGGCATCAAGACCATGGAGGACCTCGCCGAACAGTCCGTCGACGATTTGACGGATATCGAGGAACTGGACGAGGAGCGCGCCGCGGCACTGATCATGACTGCCCGTGCGCCTTGGTTCGAGAGCGAACAGTAAACGGGTCACGGGCTGAGGAGGGTCGTAATGTCAGAAATGACCGTTAAGGATTTTGCAGCGAAGGTGGGGCGTGAAGTGCCCCGCCTGCTGGAACAGATGAAAGAAGCCGGGCTCGAGCACAAGTCCGAGGGCGACGCCGTGTCCGAAGAGGACAAGCGCAAGCTGCTGGACTACCTCACCAAGAGTCACGGCGGGAGCGCCGAGCAGGCCGCGCCCAAGAACCGTATTACCCTGACCCGCAAGACGCGCAGTCGCATCAAGAGCGGCGACCGCGGCAAGAGCATCGAGGTGCAGGTCCGCAAGAAGCGCACCTACGTCAAGCGCGAGGAAGAGAAGCCCGCCGAGGAGCCGAAGACCCAGGACCACGGTCCGCGTCAGCTGGTCGGTGACATGGCGCAGGCCGAGGCCAAGCGCCAGGCCGAGGAAGCTGAACGTGCCGCCGAGCAGGCCGCGCGTGAAGCCGAGGAGAAGGCTCAGGCCGAGAAGGCCAAGGCCGAGGCCGATGCGGCCGCCAAGGCCGAGCCGCAGATTCCGGTGCCCGAGCTGGACACCCCGGCGCAGGCCGAGCAGCCTCCGGCACCGCCGAAGGAAGGTCGCACCGACCGCCGTGCCGCTCCGGCCGGCAAGAAGGCCGGCAAGAAGGGGCGTCACGAGCGCGAAGACGACCGTGGCGACCGCGAGGAGCGTCGTCGCGGCGGCAAGAAGGCCAAGCGCGCCGAGCGTCGCGGCGGCCGCCGCGGTGGCAGCCAGGGCGGCGGCAAGCACGGCTTCCAGAAGCCGACGCAGCCGATCGTCCGTGAGGTCTCCATCCCCGAGTCGATCAGCGTCGCCGACCTGGCCGACAAGATGTCCATCAAGGCGAACGAGGTCATCAAGACCATGTTCACCATGGGCGCGGCGGTGACCATCAACCAGACCATCGATCAGGACACCGCGGCCATCGTGGTCGAGGAAATGGGCCACAAGCCCAAGCTGGTCAAGGATGATGCGCTGGAGACCGAGGTCCTCGAGAACATCTCCTATGAAGGCGACGAGATCACCCGTTCGCCGGTCGTGACCGTCATGGGTCACGTCGACCACGGCAAGACCTCGCTGCTCGACTACATCCGTCGTGCCAAGGTCGCCACCGGCGAGGCCGGCGGCATCACCCAGCACATCGGCGCCTACCACGTCGAGGACGATCACGGCGGCGTGACCTTCCTCGATACCCCGGGCCACGCGGCGTTCACCGCCATGCGTGCGCGCGGTGCCAAGGCCACCGACGTGGTGGTGCTGGTGGTGGCCGCCGATGACGGCGTCATGCCCCAGACCATCGAGGCCATCGAGCACTCGAAGGCCGCCGGCGTGCCGATGGTCGTCGCGGTCAACAAGATCGACAAGCAGGGCGCCGATCCGGATCGGGTCAAGAACGAGCTGTCCCAGCACGGCGTGATCTCCGAGGAGTGGGGGGGCGACACCCAGTTCGTGCACGTCTCCGCCAAGTCCGGCGACGGCATCGAGGGCCTGCTCGAGTCGATCCAGCTGGTCTCCGAGGTGCTCGAGCTCAAGGCCGTCCCCGAGGCGCCCGGCAAGGGCGTGGTGGTCGAGTCCCGCCTGGACAAGGGCCGCGGCCCGGTGGCCACCGTGCTGGTCCAGAACGGCACCCTGAAGAAGGGCGACATCGTGCTCGCCGGCCTGCACTACGGCCGCGTGCGTGCGCTGATCAACGAGCTCGGCCAGCAGGTCGACGAAGCCGGTCCGGCCATGCCGGTCGAGATCCAGGGCCTGGACGGCACCCCGGAAGCGGGTGACGACTTCATGGTCCTCGACGACGAGAAGAAGGCCCGCGAAGTCGCCAACTTCCGTCAGGGCAAGTACCGCGAGGTGCGCCTGGCTCGCCAGCAGAAGGCCAAGCTGGAGAACATGTTCTCCCAGATGGGCCAGGAAGAGGTCGCCAAGGTCAACATCGTCCTCAAGGCCGACGTCCAGGGCTCCCTGGAGGCCATCAAGGGCGCGCTTGAGGAGCTGTCGACCGACGAAGTGCAGGTCGCCGTGGTGTCCTCCGGCGTGGGCGGTATCACCGGTACCGACGCCAACCTGGCACTCGCCAGTGACGCCATCGTGGTCGGCTTCAACGTGCGTGCCGACGCCGCCGCTCGCGAGATCATCGAGCGCGAGGGTCTCGACCTGCGCTACTACAGCGTCATCTACCAGCTGATCGACGAGGTCAAGCAGGCGATGAGCGGCATGCTCGCGCCGGAGTGGAAGGAAGAGATCGTCGGCGTGGCCGAGGTTCGCGACGTCTTCAAGGCACCGAAGATCGGCGCCGTCGCCGGCTGCATGGTGGTCGAGGGCACCGTCTATCGCCACAAGAAGATCCGCGTGCTGCGCGAGAACGTGGTGATCTACGAGGGCGAGCTCGAGTCCCTGCGTCGCTACAAGGACGACGTCAACGAGGTTCGCAGCGGTATCGAATGCGGTATCGGCGTGAAGAACTACAACGACGTCCAGGTCGGCGACAAGATCGAGGTCTTCGATCAGGTCAAGGTCGAGCGGACGCTCTGACCGCGAGGAGCCGATCATGCGCGAGTTCAAGCGTACCGACCGGGTAGCCGACCAGCTCCAGAAGGAGCTGGCGGTACTCATCCAGCGCGAGATCAAGGATCCGCGCCTGGGCATGGTCACCGTCAGCGGGGTCACGGTCAGCCGTGACCTCGGCTATGCCGACGTCTACGTGA
Organism: Halomonas smyrnensis AAD6; assembly: GCF_000265245.1. Classification (GTDB taxonomy): domain Bacteria; phylum Pseudomonadota; class Gammaproteobacteria; order Pseudomonadales; family Halomonadaceae; genus Halomonas; species Halomonas smyrnensis. Next base: position 159,206 of record NZ_AJKS02000002.1, on the reverse strand, counting down.
CGCTGCTCGGCGAGCAGGATGCCGAGCGCATCAAGGAAAACCTCGGCGTGCTCAAGCGCGCCGCCGGTTTCCTGCGCGGGCAGATCGCCCGTCGCATCAAGCTGCGTCACGTGCCGGAGCTGCGCTTCCACTTCGACGAGAGCGTGGTGCGCGGTCAGCAGCTGTCCTCGCTGATCGACGAGGCGGTGGCGAGCGATCGCGACCGTCACGACGACGAGGCCGGGGGTGACGACGGCGAGCGCGGCGAGGGAGAGCGCGACTGATGGCGCGTCGCCGTCGCGGACTGCCGGTGAACGGCGTGCTGCTGCTGGACAAGCCCCAGGGCGCGTCCAGCAACCACGCGCTGCAGCGGGCCCGGCGCCTGTTCCAGGCGCAGAAGGCCGGCCACACCGGCACCCTCGATCCGATGGCCACCGGGCTGTTGCCGGTGTGCTTCGGCGAGGCGACCAAGTTCTCGGCCTTCCTGCTCGACGCCGACAAGACGTATCGCACCCGGGTCGAGCTCGGGACGATCACCGACTCCGGCGACGCCGAGGGCGAGGTGGTCGAGCGCCGCGAGGTGCCGCCCCTCGAGGAGGCCGACCTGCGCGGCGTGCTCGAGCGCTTCACCGGCGAGATCGATCAGGTGCCGCCGATGTATTCGGCGCTCAAGCACCAGGGGCGCAAGCTCTACGAGCTGGCCCGCGAGGGCAAGAGCGTCGAGCGTGCAGTGCGTCGCGTGACGGTGTATGATGCGCGCCTTCTCTCGTTCGAGGGCACGGCCTTCGAACTCGAGGTGCGGGTCAGCAAGGGCACCTACATCCGGACCCTGGCCGAGGACATCGGCGAGGCGCTCGGCTGCGGTGCCCATATCAGCGTCCTGCGACGGCTGGCCACCGGCCCCTTCGGCGCCGACGGCATGCTGACGCCGGAGGCCCTCGAGGCGCTGCCGGACCAGGCCGCACGCGAAGGCGTGCTGCTGCCGGTGGACGTGCTGGTGGCCGACCTGCCCGGGCTGGCCCTGGACGAGGCGGCGGCCAGCCGCCTGCTGCATGGCCAGAGCGCCAGATGTGACACCGGTGAACTGCCGGTCGACGGCCTGGCCAGACTCTATCGCGACGAGACCTTTCTGGGGCTCGGCGTGGTGAGAGCGGCGGGGGAGATCGCCCCGCGCCGCCTGCTGAGCACCGCCGAGGCGGACTCGGCATGAACCGACCCTTCGGGGCCGGCGTGGAGACTGCAAATATGCGTGGTCTCCGACATTCACATCATTCAGGCATATTGCTGAACTGGAGAGACAGATGGCACTGACAGCCGAGCAGAAGGCCGAGATCGTCAACGAATACGGCCGTGGCGACAACGACACCGGTTCCCCCGAGGTGCAGGTGGCCCTGCTGACCGCCAACATCGACGGCCTGCAGGATCACTTCAAGACCAACAAGCAGGATCACCACTCCCGTCGTGGCCTGATCCGCATGGTCAACCAGCGCCGCAAGCTGCTGGACTACCTGAAGCGCAAGGACTTCGAGCGCTATCAGTCCCTGATCCAGCGTCTGGGTCTGCGTCGCTAAGCGACGCCGTCCAGGACGACGCGAAACGGGCAGCCCTCCGGGGCTGCCCGTTTTGCGTTCATGGGTCTTCCTCGATGGAGGGTGACGACGCAAGACGGGGAAATCTCACCCCCTGGTGGCCGCGCCGGGCGACACCCCCTAAAATGGTCGCCGAGTCGAAACGACCCGAACATGAATCGAAAAGCTGAAGGAAGTCGCCGTGAACCCGGTCAAGAAAACGTTTGAGTACGGTCGCAGCACCGTCACCCTGGAAACCGGGCGCATCGCCCGCCAGGCCTCCGGTGCCGTGATGGTCACCATGGACGACACCGTGGTGCTGTGCACCGTGGTGGCGAAGAAGGACGTCAATCCCGCCCAGCCGTTCTTCCCGCTGTCCGTCCACTACCAGGAGAAGACCTACTCTGTCGGCAAGATTCCCGGCGGCTTCTTCAAGCGCGAGGGGCGCCCCACCGAGAAGGAAACCCTCACCTCGCGGCTGATCGATCGCCCGATCCGCCCGCTGTTCCCGAAGGGCTTCATGAACGAGGTCCAGGTCATCTGCACGGTGCTCTCCGCCGACCGTAACCAGGACCCGGACATCGCCGCCATGATCGGCACCTCCGCGGCCCTGGCCGTCTCCGGCGTGCCCTTCAACGGCCCGATCGGCGCCGCCCGCGTCGGCTTCACCGAGGACAAGGGCTACTTCCTCAACCCCAGCGTCGAGGAGCTCGCCGGCTCCGAGCTGAACATGGTCGTCGCCGGCACCGAGAAGGCCGTGCTGATGGTCGAGTCCGAGGCCAGCGAGCTGCTCGAGGACGAGATGCTGGGCGCCGTGCTCTACGGCCACCAGGAGATGCAGGTCGCCGTCTCCGCCATCAACGAGCTGGCCGCCGAGGCCGGCAAGCCGCGCTGGGACTGGCAGCCGGCCGCCGAGAACACCACCCTCAAGGACGCCGTGGCGCTGGGCTTCGAGGCCAAGGTCGGCGAGGCCTATCGCATCACCGACAAGATGGCCCGCCAGGACGCCCTGTCCGCGCTGAAGGACGAGGCCGTGGCCCAGCTGGCCGGTGAGCAGGAAGGCCAGTTCACCGCCGACGAGGTCAAGGGCGCCTTCGCCGGCCTCGAGAAGCGCGTCGTGCGCTCCCGCGTCATCAAGGGCGAGCCGCGCATCGATGGCCGCGACCACAAGACCGTGCGTCCGCTGGACATCGAGGTCGGCGGCCTGCCCAAGACCCACGGCTCCGCCGTCTTCACCCGCGGCGAGACCCAGGCCGTGGTCGTGGCCACCCTCGGCACCCTGCGCGACGCCCAGCTGATCGAGTCGCTGGAAGGCGAGCGCAAGGACCGCTTCCTGCTGCACTACAACTTCCCTCCCTACAGCGTGGGCGAGGCCGGCTTCATGGGCGGTCCCAAGCGTCGCGAGATCGGCCACGGCCGTCTGGCCCGCCGCGGCGTCCAGGCCATGCTGCCGAACGAGGACGACTTCCCCTACACCATCCGCGTGGTGTCCGAGATCACCGAGTCCAACGGCTCCAGCTCCATGGCCTCCGTTTGCGGCTCCTCGCTGGCCCTGATGGACGCCGGCGTGCCGATGAAGGCCCCGGTGGCCGGCATCGCCATGGGCCTGGTCAAGGACGATGACGGCTACGCCGTGCTGACCGATATCCTCGGCGACGAGGACCACCTCGGCGACATGGACTTCAAGGTGGCCGGTTCCGCCGAGGGCGTCACCGCCCTGCAGATGGACATCAAGATCGAGGGCATCAACGAGGAGATCATGGAGCAGGCGCTCCAGCAGGCCAACGAGGCCCGCCTGAGCATCCTCGAGCAGATGAACACCGTGATCGCCAAGAGCCGCGAGGAGGTCTCCGACAACGCGCCCTCCATGGCCACCATCAAGATCGACCCGGAGAAGATCCGCGACGTCATCGGCAAGGGCGGCGCCACCATCCGCAAGATCTGTGACGACACCGGCGCCTCCATCGACCTGGACGACGACGGCACCGTGCGCATCTACGCCGAGGAGAAGTCGGCGGCCAAGGCGGCCATCGACACCGTGCTGGCGATCACCGCCGAGCCGGAAATCGGCAAGCTGTATCGCGGCAAGGTGGTGCGCATCGCCGACTTCGGCGCCTTCGTCAACATCATGCCCGGCACCGACGGCCTGGTGCACATCTCCCAGATCGTGCCCGAGCGCGTCAACGACGTGCGTGACTTCCTCAACGAGGGAGACGAGGCCGTGGTCAAGGTGCTCGACATCGACAACCGCAACCGGGTGAAGCTGACCATCAAGGAGATCACTCCGGAAGAGAAGGCCGCCTTCGAGGCCGAGGAAGCCGAGACCGACGAGCTCTAAGCGAGCGGTCATGAGCCGAACGCCCCCGTGGCTCACGCCGCGGGGCGTTCTCGTTTCGGGGCACCGGCCCCGCCATCGATCAGGGACGACCCATGACGCGCCACGATTCCCCCCCGTCATCCCCCGCCCCCAGGACCGTCACCCAGCGCCGCGACTGGCTGGGCGTGGGCGCGGTGATGATCGGCATCTTCCTGCTGGTCACCGCCGAGCAGCTGCCCATCGGGCTGCTGTCCCAGGTGGCCGACTCGCTGTCCGTGACCTCCGGCACCGCCGGGCTCTTGATCACCGTGCCCGGGGTGGTGGCGGCCTTCGCCGCGCCGCTGCTGCCGGTGGCGGTGGGGCGGCTCGACCGGCGCTGGCTGTTGACCGGGCTGATGACGCTGATGACCCTGGCCAGCCTGCTGGGTGCCATGGCCGACAGTTTTACGACGCTACTGGCCACACGGGTGCTGGTGGGCGTGTGCATCGGCGGCTTCTGGGCCATCGCCGGCGGCCTGGCCTCGCGGCTGGTGGCCCTGGAGCAGGTGCCGCGGGCCATGTCGCTGATCTTCAGCGGCGTGGCCGGCGCCTCGGTGCTGGGCGTGCCGGCAGGGACCTGGCTCGGCGAGCACACCGACTGGCGCATCGCCTTCGGCTCGCTGGCCGGGCTGAGCCTGCTGGTCACCCTTGCCCTGTGGCGGCTGCTGCCGCGCCTGCCGGCGCAGCAGCCGGTGCGGCTGTCCAACCTGGCCGGCCAGTTCGCCAGTCGCGGGGTGCGGGTCGGCGTGGCCGCCACCGCGCTGATCGTGATGGGCCACTTCGCCGCCTACACCTTCGTCAGCCCGATCCTGCAGGACATCGCCGGCATTCCGCTGGCGAGCGTCAGCGCCCTGCTGCTGTGCTATGGCGGGGCCGGGCTGCTGGGCAACTTCCTCGCCGGCACCGCCGCCGGGCGCCGGCCCTACGCCACGGTGCTGGTGATTCCGCTGCTGCTGGCGGTCGCGACGCTGGCCTTCCCCTGGCTGGGGCGCGAGCCGGCGGCCGCGATCGGGCTGTTGATGCTGTGGGGCGCGGTGTTCGGCAGCATCTCGGTGAGCCTGCAGACCTGGATCCTCAAGAGCGCCCTGAATACCGAGGCCGCCACCGCGCTGATGGCCTTCGTGTTCAACCTGTCCATCGGCATCGGCGCCATGGCCGGCGGCCGGGTGGTGGACGCCATCGGCCTGAGCGGCGTGCTGCTCGGCGCCGGCGGGCTGTTCGTGCTGGCCGCGGCGCTGGTGGCGCGCACGCCCTCGCGGGTGGTCGGGCCGCCCCGGGGCTGAGGCCCGGAGGCGCGCGGCAGAACGAAAAAGCCCCCGCTCATCGAGCGGGGGCTTTCTTTCGTGGTGAGGCGTCGTGGCGGTCGCTTAACGTTCGATCGCCAGTGCCACCCCCTGTCCGCCGCCGATACACAGCGTCGCCAGGCCCTTCCTGGCGTCGCGGGCGATCATCTCGTGCACCAGGGTCACCAGGATGCGGCAGCCGGAGGCGCCGATCGGGTGGCCCAGCGCGATGGCGCCGCCGTTGACGTTGATCATCGAGGTGTCCCAGCCGAGCTCCTTGTTCACCGCCAGCGCCTGGGCGGCGAAGGCCTCGTTGGCCTCGACCAGGTCCAGATCGTCGAGGCTCCAGCCGGCCTTCTCGAGGCAGCGGCGGGTGGCCGGGGCCGGGCCGATGCCCATGATCGCCGGGTCGACGCCGGCGTTGGAGTAGGCCTTGATGCGGGCCAGCGGTTCGAGGCCCAGGGCCTTGGCCTTCTCGGCGGAGCACAGCATCACCACGGCGGCGCCGTCGTTGATGGAGGAGGCGTTGCCGGCGGTCACGCTGCCGTCCTTCTTGAACGCCGGGCGCATGCCGCCGAGCTTCTCGGCGCTGACCTCGCGCGGGTTCTCGTCGGTGTCGAAGACCAGCGGGTCGCCCTTGCGCTGGGGAATCTCCACCGGGACGATCTGGCCCTTGAACTTGCCTTCCTTGATCGCGGCGGAGGCCTTCTGCTGGGAGCCGGCGGCGAACTCGTCCATCGCCTCGCGGCTGATGTCGTACTTCTCGGCCAGGTTCTCGGCGGTGATGCCCATGTGGAAGTCGTTGAAGGCATCCCACAGGCCGTCGTGGACCATCGAGTCGATGGCCTTCCAGTCGCCCATGCGCTGGCCGTTGCGGGAATTGGGCAGCACGTGCGGAGACAGCGACATGTTCTCCTGGCCGCCGGCCAGGATCAGCTCGGCGTCGCCGCAGCGAATCGCCTGGGTGGCCAGGTGCAGGGCCTTGAGGCCCGAGCCGCAGACCTTGTTGATGGTCATGGCCGGCACCGCGTCGGGCAGCCCGCCCTTGATGGCGGCCTGGCGGGCGGGGTTCTGGCCGGTGCCGGCGGTCAGCACCTGGCCGAGCAGCACTTCATCGACCTGGTCCGGGGCCACGCCGGTGCCGGCGAGGATGTCCTTGATCACATGGGCACCGAGGTCGCTGGCGGGAATGCCGGCGAGGGAACCGCCGAAGGCACCGACGGCGGTACGACGAGCGGCAACGATCACCACTTCTTGCATGAGGCTTACTCCTAAAGATTCGCGGACGAGCGTCCGCTCAGCATAGGGGACTCTTGTGCGCTGCGGCAATCCCGCCGGGGCGGTTCGGCTAGAACTTCAGTATAGGCAAGCGCAAGGGGGAGGGCCGGAGCGGGCGCTCCGGCCGGACCGGAATGGCGGTGGTGAGCAGGGAAGGGACACGCCTTCGCGGCGTGGCCGGGCCCTCAGCGGGGGAGTGTCAGCGACAGGTTGTCGATCAGTCGCGTCGAGCCCAGGCGCGCCGCGGCGAGCAGCACGGCCTCGCGCGTGGTGTCGTCGACCGGGCCCAGGTCGGCGGCACGCAGTTCCAGATAGTCGGGCACGAAGCCCGCCTCGCGCAGCCGTTCGAGGCCGCGGCTCAGGCCGGCGTCGATCGCTTCGCCGGCCTCCAGCGCCTCGCGCAGGGCACACAGGGTGCGATACAGCTCGGGCGCCGCGGCACGCTGCTCCGCGTCCAGATAGCCGTTGCGCGAGGACAGCGCCAGGCCGTCCTCGGCGCGCTCGATCGGCACGCCGACGATCTCGAGCGGCAGGTGCAGGTCGGCCACCAGGCGGCGGATCACCGCCAGCTGCTGGTAGTCCTTCTCGCCGAAGCAGGCGAGATCCGGCTGCACCAGGTTGAACAGCATGGTGACCACGGTCGCCACGCCGTCGAAGTGGCCGGGGCGGTCGCCGCCGCACAGCCCCTCGGAGACCTCGGGCACGCTGACCCGGGTCTGGGCGTCCAGGCCGCGCGGATAGACCGTGGCCACGTCGGGGGCGAACAGCAGGTCGCAGCCGGCGGCCTCGAGGTGGGCCTGGTCGTCGGCCAGGGTGCGCGGATAGGCGTCGAGGTCCTCGTTCGGCCCGAACTGCATCGGATTGACGAAGATGGTCGCTACCACCACGTCGGCGCGGCGCCGGGCCTCAGCGACCAGCGCCAGATGGCCGGCGTGCAGGTTGCCCATGGTCGGCACCAGGCCGATGGTGCGGCCGGCGCGGCGATGCGCGGCCAGCGTCTCGCGCAGCGTGGCGACGTCGTTCAGGGTCTGCATCAGAATCCGTGCTCCTCGGCGGGGAAGCGCCGGGCCTTGACGTCCTCGTGGTAGCGGCGGAAGGCGCCCTGGATATCGTCGGCCTCGGCCAGGAAGTTCTTCACGAAGCGCGGCTGGCGCCCGGCGGTGACGCCGAGCACGTCGTGCATCACCAGGATCTGGCCGTCGGTGTCGGCGCCGGCGCCGATGCCGATCACCGGCACGTCCAGGGCCTCGGTCACGGCGCGGCCGAGGCTCGTCGGCACGCACTCGAGCAGGATCACCGAGGCGCCGGCCTCGGCCAGGGTGCGGGCATCCTCGAGGATGCGCTCGGCCTGGTCGGCGTCGCGTCCCTGCACCTTGTAGCCGCCCAGCTGGTGGACGGTCTGCGGGGTCAGGCCCAGGTGGGCGCACACCGGCACGCCACGGCGGCTCAGTTCGCGGATGCCGTCGGCCATCCAGGCCTCGCCTTCCACCTTGACCATCTCGGCGCCGGCGCGCATCAGCGCCCCGGCGTCCTCGAGCAGGCGTTCGGTGGTGGCGTTGCTCATGAAGGGCAGGTCGACCATCAGCAGGCTCGCGCCCTTGCCGCGGGCCACGCAGCGGGTGTGGTAGCAGACGTCGTCCAGGGTCACCGGCAGGGTGCTGGTGTGGCCCTGCAGGACCATGCCCAGGGAATCGCCGACCAGCAGCACCTCGATGCCGGCCTCGCCGGCGGCATGGGCGAAGGTGGCGTCATAGGCGGTCAGGCAGCTGAAGGTCTCACCGGCGCGCTTGAAGGCCTGCAGCGTGCTCAGGGTGACGGTTTTCATGGCGTGCTCTCGTGTCGTTATCCGGCGCTCGGCGAAGGCCGCGCTCTTGTGTAACCGCGCATTGTTACCCGATCCGGGTGAGAGTGTCGATAGGTAACGAGTTGGGGGTCATTCGGGGGTGTCGGGTAACACTCGGCGCAGGCCGTCCTCGCCCAGGGCGGCGGCCAGGCCGGCCACGTCACGGCCGTTCGGCAGGCGCAGCCCGGGGGCGAGCTCGGCCATCGGCACCAGCACGAAGGCGCGGTGGGTCATCTCCGCGTGCGGGAGCGTCAGCCGCGGCGTCGCCATCTCGCGATCGTCGAACAGCAGCAGGTCGAGGTCCAGGGTGCGCGGCCCCCAGCGGCGGCCTCGGACACGGCCGTGGCGCTGCTCGAGCGCCTGCAGCTGGTCGAGCAGCGCCAGCGGCGACAGCCGGGTCGAGAGCTCGGCCACGGCGTTGACGAAGTCGGGCTGGTCGGCCGGGCCCAGCGGCCGGCTGGCGTAGCGCGACGAGGCGCGGCGCCGGCGGGTCAGCGGCAGGGCATCGAGCTCGGCCAGGGCGCGCTCGACGTGCCCGTGGGGGTCGTCGAGGTTGCTGCCGAGCCCGATCCAGGCGCGATGCGGCCGGCTCATGACTCGCCGTTGGACGGCTTGCGACGACGGCGGCGGCGCCGGCGCTTGTTGCGCGGCGCGGGGGTGCCGGCCGGGTCGGCGTCGACCTTGCCCAGCAGGCGGCGCTGCTCGTGCTCGTCGGCGTCCTGGAAGGCGGTCCACCAGTCGCCGAGGCCGGGCTCCATCTCGCCGGCGGCCTCGCGCACCAGCAGGAAGTCGTAGGCGGCGCGGAAGCGCGGGTGCTCGCGGGTCTGGAACACGCGCTTGCCGCGGCGCAGCGGCAGCCGCTGCTGCAGGTCCCAGATGTCGCGCATCGGCAGACTGAAGCGCTTGGGAATGGACACGTGCTGCAGCTGGCGTGAGATGACCTGCTGGGAGGCGGCCTGCTGCGCCGGGATGGGCGGCATGCCGTCGGCCTCGAGGGCCTGCTGGCGCAGCTGCACCGGGCCCCACAGCAGGGCGGCGAACAGGAAGGCCGGCGTCACCGGTCGCTCGTCGCGGACGCGACGGTCGGTGCTGGTCAGGGCGCGCTCGATCACCGCCTCGGCCCAGGGCAGCTCTTCCATGGCCTCGTCGGCCTCGGGGAACAGCATGGCGAACAGGCCGAAGTCGCGCAGCAGATGGAAGGTCTCGACGCCGTGGCCGCTCATGAACAGCTTGAGCACTTCATCGAACAGCCGCGCCGGCGGCACCTGGAGCATCAGCTCGGCGAGCTCGGCGATCGGCGCCTCGGTGGCCGGATCGATGTCGAAGTCGAGCTTGGCGGCGAAGCGCACCGCGCGCAGCATGCGCACCGGGTCCTCGCGGTAGCGGGTCGCCGGGTCGCCGATCAGCCGCAGGGTGCGGTCCTCGATGTCCTGGACGCCGCCGGCGAAGTCGTGGATCGAGAAGTCGGCGATGTTGTAGTAGAGGGCGTTGATCGTGAAGTCGCGCCGGATGGCGTCCTCCTCGATGTTGCCCCAGACGTTGTCGCGCAGCAGCATGCCGTCGTCCGACTGCTGGGCGATGTGGTCGCCGTGGTCGTCGCTGGGCTTGCCGCGGAAGGTGGTGACCTCGATCACCTCACGGCCGAAGCGCACGTGCACGATGCGGAAGCGGCGCCCGACGATGCGCGAGTTGCGGAACAGCTCGCGGACCTGCTCCGGGGTGGCGTCGGTGGCCACGTCGAAGTCCTTGGGCATGCGGCCGAGCAGGGAGTCGCGGATGCAGCCCCCCACCAGGAAGGCCTCATGGCCGGCGTTATGCAGCCGATACAGCACCTTGAGGGCGGCGTCGCTGAAGTGCTGGCGGGAGACCGGGTGCTCTTCGCGGGGAATGATGCGCAGCTCGGGGAGGGCGGCCGACGGCTCCTGAGGGCCGAACAGCGACCGGAGGCGCTCGCCCGGGCTCTGCAGAAAGCGGGTAAATCCTTTGATCATGCGGCGTTGTCGACTCGCGGGGGTACAAAAGAGGGTATGAAAGGCGTTGAGTGTAGCGAACACCCGACACCTTGCAAAGCGTGGGGCCGACCGACCCGCCCCCGGAAAATGGAAAGGGGAGGCTCGTGAGCCTCCCCTGAAAGCAGGATGCAGCATCCCTGCTGCTGATTTTTCTTCGTGATGGCGCATCGCCTTGAATACGCACCACAGTCACCAAGGAGCTCAGGCAAGCAATGTTGTTGTCTTTGTGGACGTTCCTGAAAGTGACCGCCTCGTATTCAAAACAATAATCCAACCACGACGGCAGATGATTGCCTCCCCCCGACGTCTTGTTGTTGTTGACGGGGGTGCACCTCTGACGGCCCTTGTTGTTGTTGGTGGCCGGGTCGGGTGCGTCGCGTCCTGATTCCGGACTTCGAGCGTCTTGTTGTTGTTGCCTCGAAGGACTCGCGCCGGCTGCCGCTGTTGTGCTTGTTGTCGGCAATGGCGCTCGTGTGTCTTCGGCCCGTGGTCTTGTTGTTGTGGGGTCGGGCCCGTCACCGCTCGCTGGCCTTGTTGTTGTTAGTGGCCGCGGGTGGCATCCGGCATTGTTTTTCTTGTCCTATACGTAGCAGGCGGTATGCCACTATTTGAAAAAGCATTTAAAAACATGTGCTTGCTGTTGCGCGTGGCGAGCGTGTCCGATGTGAGCCCGGAAAGTGTTACCCAGGCTGCCCGCTTATGGGGCAAATGCTGTGTGGGAAGGTAACAAATGGTGCGCGCGCGCCGTCGAATGCCGCAAAAACGACGCCCGCGACCGAGGCCGCGGGCGCTAGTGCTTTGGTCGTAGAGAGGGTCGTCGCCCGCCGCCTCAGCCGGTGCCGCGGCGAGGGCCCTTCTTGCGCGGGATGCCGAGGCGCTGGCGGCGCTCCCACAGGCACTTGCGGCTGATGCCGAGCTTCTGGGCCAGCTCGGTCTCGCTCATCTGGTCCTGGTGCTCGAGCACGAAGTGCTGGAAGTAGTCCTCGAGGGACAGGTCCTCTTCCTCCTCGTCCGCTCGTTCGCCGCCGCCGGGGGCGGGCGGCTCGTCGTCGGGAACGGGCGGCGCCGGCGCGGCCGCACCGGCATGGGGCGCGGGGCCGAGCCCCAGATCGTCGGGATGGATCAGGTGGCCCTCGGCGAGGATCACGCCGCGCTCCAGGGCGTTCTCCAGCTCGCGCACGTTGCCGGGCCAGGGGCAGTCGCGGATCATCCGCCGGGCGGCCCGCGACAGCTTGAGGCCCTCGCGCTCGTGGCGGCGGCAGGCCTTCTCCAGCAGCGCGTCGGCGATCTCCAGGATGTCGTCCTCGCGGTCGCGCAGCGGCGGCAGGTCGATCTGCATCACGTTGAGTCGGTAGTAGAGGTCGAGGCGGAAGCCGCCGGTGCGCGACAGCGCGTGCAGGTCGCGGTGGGTGGCGGCGATCAGGCGCACGTCGACGTGGCGGGTCTCGACCGAGCCGATCTTGCGGATCTCGCCCTCCTGCAGCACCCGCAGCAGCCGGGCCTGGGCGTCCAGCGGCAGCTCGCCGATCTCGTCGAGGAACAGGGTGCCGCCGTCGGCGGCCTCGACCAGGCCGGTGCGGGCGGCGCTGGCGCCGGTGAAGGCGCCCTTCTCGTGGCCGAACAGCTCGGACTCGATCAGCGTCTCCGGGATGGCCGCGCAGTTCACGCACACCAGCGGCGCGGCGGCGCGTTTGCTCTGCTGGTGCAGGGCGCGGGCCACCAGCTCCTTGCCGGTGCCGGACTCGCCCTGGATCAGCACCGTGACGTCGGCCGGCGCGGTCTTGCGGATACGGGTGTAGACCGCCTGCATGGCCGGGCAGTTGCCGATCATCGGCTGGCGCTCGCCGCCGGGGGCGGTGATGTCGGGCGGCTCGCCCTGCCGCAGGGCGCGCTGGTGGAGCACCCGGGACACGGTCTCGAGCAGCTCGTCGTGGTCGAAGGGCTTGGCCACGTAGTCCACCGCGCCGAGCTTCAGCGCCTCCACCGCCGAGCGCATGCTGGCGTAGCTGGTCATGATCAGCACCGGCACCGGGGCGGCGCGGGCGATCAGGTCGGTGCCGGGATCGCCGGGCAGACGCAGGTCACTGATCACCAGGTCGAAGCCCTGGGGATCGAGGGCCAGCGCCTCGTCCACCGAACCGGCCTCGCTGACCCGGTGCTCGTGGCGCTCCAGCAGGCGCCTCAGGGCGCTGCGGATGATGGCTTCGTCTTCAACGATCAGGATCCGGCTCATCGGTTCTCTCAGCATCCTCTCGGTGGAGGGGCAGCCACAGCAGGATACGGGTGCCATGGGTCTGCCCGGCGGGCGGGGACTCGATGTCGATCTGGCCGCCGTGCTCGGCGACGATGCTGTAGACCAGCGGCAGGCCGAGTCCAGTGCCCTCGCCGGCGGGCTTGGTGGTGGTGAAGGGCTCGAACAGGTGATCACGCACCTGCTCGTCGATGCCGTGGCCCCTGTCGGTGACCGTGACCCTGAGCCGCTCTCCGTCCGGTTCGGCGGCGGCGATTACCCGGCCGCCGGGCTCGCTGGCGTCGCGGGCGTTGCCGAGCAGGTTGATCATCACCTGCTGCAGGCGCTGGGCGTCGCCGGTCACCCGCGGCGTCGGCGGGCAGCGGTTCTCGAAGCGGATATCCTCCCCCGAGCGGGCGAGGTGGATCAAGTTCAGGGCCTCGTCGGTGACCTCGGCCATCGACACCGGCTGAAACGCGGCGCCGGTGACGTGACGCCCGCCGTGGGCGAAGCCGACCAGCGAGCCGACGATGCGCGAGACGCGGTCGGTGAGCTGCTGGATCTGGTCGGCGGTCTCCCGAAGCTCGGGGTCGTCGGTGTCGTAACGCAGGTTCTGGGCCAGCGAGGAGATGCCGGTGATGGGGTTGCCGATCTCGTGGGCCACGCCGGCGGCCAGCTGGCCGATGGAGGCCAGGCGCGCGGCGTGCACCAGCTCGTCCTCGAGCCACTTCATCTCGCTGTGATCCTCCACCAGGATGACGTTGCCGCCGTGGGTAGCGCGCTCGTCCTGCCGCTCGGCCTTGTGCAGGCTCAGGAAGCGCGGGCCGTTCGCCAGCGTCACCGGCTGCTTGTAGAGCTGGCTGGCCGGCTCGGCGAGGATGCGGCCCAGCAGCTCGTTCCAGGGCGGCGGCAGGGTGTCGCGGTGGGCGCCGATCACCGACTCGCCGGGAATGCCGGAGAGCTCGGCCAGGGCGTCGTTCCACATCAGCAGCTCGCCGTCCTCGCCGAAGGCGCATAGCCCCACCGGCAGCCGGCTCAGGGTGCGGCGGTGGTAGCGGCGCAGGCCGTCGATCTCCCGGGCCAGGCCGTTGAGGCGCGGACGATAGTCCTCCAGGCGGTTCTCGACGAAGTGGATGTCCTCGGTGGCGTCGGGGCCGTCCTGGCGATAGGGCAGGAAGCGGTCGACGATGTCCTGGGCCACCGAGGGCCCCATCAGCCCGGAGAGGTTGGCCTGGATGCGATCGCGCAGCCGGCGCAGGGCATAGGGGCGGCCGTCGAGGGGCGACATCTGCAGCGCCGCCAGGGCGCGTTCCACCTCCCGCTCGGCGACCTCCTGGCCCAGCGCCCGGGCCAGGTGGCGCTTGATCTCCAGGCCGTTGGCGGCCACCAGCGGCAGGCGCATGGGGCGCACCACGGCGTCCACCGAGCAGGCCTCGGCGGCCGCCCGCTCGCCGGCCGAGGTGCGGGTGGCCAGCGAGACCAGGATGAAGCTCAGCACGTTGGCGGCCAGCGAGACCAGCGTGACGAGATACCAGTCGGGCTCGTCGGCCAGTGCCTCCAGCCCCGGGGGAATCGGCGGCAGCCAGGGGGCGCCGCCGAGCAGCGATGGCCACAGCCCGGCCAGCCAGATCGCCACGCCAACCGCCAGGCCGGTCACCATGCCCTTGCGGTTGGCGCCGGGCCAGTAGAGCAGCGCCAGCATGCCGGGCAGGCACTGGGCCATGCCGACGAACGAGGCCATCGCCAGGGTCGAGAGATCGTGATGCACGCCCACGGTGCGATAGAACAGCCAGCCGCCGCCGATCACCGCGGCGATCAGCCCGCGGCGCAGCCAGCGCAGCCAGCGGTAGAGGTCGGGCTGGGCGATGGGCGGATGGGCCACCAGCACCAGGTGGTTGAGGATCATCCCCGACAGTGCCAGGGAGATGATGATCATGGTGCCGCTGGCCGCGGCCAGGCCAGCGAGGAAGGCCAGGGCGCCGACCCACCACGAGGACGACAGGCCGAAGGCCAGGTAGGCGCTGCCCGTGAGCGAGGCGTCGACGCCGAGGCGCTGGGCGCCCCACAGGATCAGCGGTACCGGCAGCGCCATCAGCAGCAGGAACAGCGGCATCACCCAGCCGGCGCGCAGCAGGGTGCGGCGCCCCAGCGGCTCGGCGAAGGTGATATGGAACATGTGCGGCATCAGGAAGGCCGCGGCGAAGAACAGCATCAGCAGGGTGCGCCACTGGGCCGGGGCCAGCGGATGGGTCTCGGCCTGGGCGAGGTGCCCGGGGCCGTCGAGCCAGGCCTGCAGGTCGCCGGGACCGTCGAAGATGCCGAACAGCGCGAAGGCCCCCAATGCCAGCATGGCCCCGAGCTTGACCACCGACTCCAGCGCGATCACCGCCAGCAGGCCGTCCTGGCGTGTGTTGAGATGCGTGTGCCGGGCGCCGAACAGGATCGCGAACAGCGCGATCAGGGCGCTGAAGCCCAGCGCCAGCCACTCCCGGGAGCCGCCGCCTGACAGCAGCCGGATGGCGTTGCCCATGGTCTGCACCTGCAGCGCCAGCAGCGGCAGCACCGCCAGCAGGCTGACCAGGGTGACCAGGGTGCCCACCCAGCGCGAGCGGAAGCGGAAGGCGAACAGGTCGGCCAGCGAGGCCAGCTGGTAGGTGTGGGCCATGCGCTGGATCGGCACCAGCAGCATCGGCGCCAGCAGGAAGGCGCCGGCCGCGCCCAGGTAGTAGGCCAGATAGCCGTAGCCGCTGCGGTCGGCCTGCTCGAGGGTGCCGTGGATGGCCCAGGCACTGGCATAGACGCCCAGCGCCAGGGTGTGGGTCGCCGGATGGCGCACCAGGCGCGTCGGCAGCCAGCCGCGATCCACCGCCAGGGCGCACAGGGCGAGCAGCAGCAGGTAGCCGAGGCCCAGCCCCAGCAGGCCGGCGAGGCTCATTCGAGCTCCTCCTGGCGCTGTTCATCGAGCCGGCGCTTGCGCTCCAGCCACACGGTCAGGGCGATCAGCCCGGCCCAGATCAGGAAGGGGCGATACCAGGCGGCGCCGGGGCTGCCCCAGCCGCTCATCAGCAGCGGCGAGAACAGGTAGCCGGCGAAGACCAGGAACAGCACGATGCGATAGACGTACACGGCGTCTCCTCAGCCGGCGATGGCGCCCGTCAGGCGCCGCTCGGGGTCGGCACGCAGCCGCTCCGGCGCCCAGTGCGCGACGGCGCGCTCGAGCTGTTCGGCCACCGGTGCCTCGGCCAGCCCGGCCGGCGGGGCCTGGTCGAGCAGGGTCAGGGCGCGGTGGAGCAGCGGCCGCGCCCCGGGCTCGGTCTCCGGCAGCGCCGGGGCCAGGTTCTGCTTGGACAGCTTCTGGCCGTCGTCGCCCATCACCAGCGGCAGATGCAGGTAGCGCGGCTCGGGCAGGCCGAGGGCCTGCTGCAGCTGGCGCTGCCAGGGCGTGTTGTCGAGCAGGTCGGCGCCGCGCACCACCTCGTTGATGCCCTGTTCGGCGTCGTCGACCACCACCGCCAGCTGATAGGCCCAGAGGCCGTCCTTGCGCTTGAGCACCACGTCGCCGAGCTCGGCCGGGTCGAAGGCCTGCGGGCCGAACAGCCGATCCTCCCAGCGCACCGGGCGCAGGCCGAGGTCGCTGCGCAGCCGCCAGGCCAGGGGCTTGCCTGGCTCGCGGACGCCGTCGCGGCACCAGCCGGGATAGACGGGATGGTCCCGCCACTGCTTGCGCGAGCAGCTGCAGGGATAGGCCAGGCCCTTCGCCTCGAGGCGCGCCAGGGCGGCGGCATAGGCGTCGTGGCGGGGGCTCTGCCAGGCGACCGGGCCGTCCCAGTGCAGGCCGAAGGCCTCGAGCTGGCGCAGGATGGCGTCAGCGGCGCCGGCCGGGCAGCGCGGCGGATCGACGTCCTCGATGCGAAGGCCCCAGTAGCCTCGCGCGTGGCGCGCGTCCAGGTAACTGGCCAGGGCGGCGACCAGCGAGCCGAAGTGCAGCGGACCCGAGGGGGTCGGGGCGAAGCGGCCACGATAGGCACTCATGGGCGGCTCCGGAGCGGGAAAGACGGGGCGGACGGGCGCCGGCGGCGCCCGTCGCGGAAGCGGTGACGGCCGGGCATCAGCCGCCCAGCTGCTTCTCCTTGAGCTCGGCGAGGGTCTTGCAGTCGACGCACAGGGTCGCGGTGGGACGCGCCTCGAGACGGCGGATGCCGATCTCGACGCCGCAGGCGTCGCAGAAGCCGTAGTCGTCCTCGTCGATCTTCTCGATGGTCTCGTTGATCTTCTTGAGCAGCTTGCGCTCGCGGTCGCGGGTACGGAGCTCGAGGCTGAAGCCTTCCTCCTGGGTGGCGCGATCCGCGGGGTCGGCGTAGTTGTTCGCCTCCTCCTGAAGATGGCGCACCGTGCGATCCACTTCCTCCATGAGCTCCTGTTTCCAGCCCAGCAGGATCTGTCGGAAGTGCTCGAGCTGCTTGTCGTTCATGTACTCTTCACCCGGTGCCGGCTCGTACGGGGTGAATTTCTTGGGCGCTTCCATTTTCTTTTCTGCTACTGGCATGGGACTGCCTCGTGTCTTGTGTAACTGCTGATCAATACCCGATGCGCTGCTCAAGGTATCTCACGCCAAAGGGATGCTTGTTTAGCGAAAAAACGCGGTCTTTGCAATCCCCCTCCCGGTGCTTGACTGCGCCAGCGCAACAAAAGTCGTAACATGCAGGCTTTGACCATGGCAGATCGGAGAGAGGCCTGCCATGGCATGCCGTGCAAAGGAGATGCCCATGTCCTGGAGCTCACGACTCGACGCCGTCGCTCCCTTCCGCGTGATGCGCCTGCTGGAGGCGGCCCAGGCCCGCGAGGCCGCCGGCCACGACGTCATCCACCTGGAGGTGGGCGAGCCGGACTTCCCCACCCCCGAGCCGGTGCAGGCCGCCGGCCAGCGAGCCCTGGCCGAGGGGCATACCCGCTACACGCCGGCCGCGGGCCTGCCGGCGCTGCGCGAGGCGATCGCCGGGCACTACGCGCGCCACTTCGACGCCGAGGTCGATCCGGCGCGGATCATCGTCACCCCCGGCGCCTCCGGCGCGTTGCTGCTGGCCAGCCAGCTGCTGGTCGAGGGCGGCGACCGGGTGCTGATGGCCGATCCCACCTATCCCTGCAATCGTCACTTCATGGCGCTGGCCGGCGCCGAGGTCGATACGGTCCCGGTGGGACCGGCCAGCGGCTGGCAGCTCGACGCCGCGACCGTCGCCCGCCACTGGCGCGACGACACCCGGCTGGCGATGCTGGCCACGCCGTCGAATCCCACCGGGCACATGCTCGATGCCGCGGGGCTCGCGGCGGTGGCCGATACCGTCGCCGCACGCGGCGGTCATCTGCTGGTCGACGAGATCTATCAGGGGCTGTGCTATGACCTCGCGCCGCTCTCCGCCGCCTCGGTGGCGCCGGCGGCCTTCGTGGTCAACAGCTTCTCCAAGTACTTCGGCATGACCGGCTGGCGCCTGGGCTGGCTGGTGGCGCCGGAGGCGGCGGTCGAGCCGCTGACCCGGCTGGCGCAGAACGTCTTCCTGTCGGCGCCGACGCCGGCCCAGCACGCCGCGCTGGCGGCCTTCGAGCCCGAATGCCGCGAGCTCCTCGAGGCGCGTCGCCGGGAGCTGGCGCTGCGTCGCGATGCCCTGCTGGCAGGGCTCGAGCGGCTGGGGCTGGCGCCGGACCGGCCGCCCCAGGGGGCCTTCTACCTGTGGCTCGACGTGTCCCGCTACACCCGCGACAGCGAGGCCTTCTGCCGGCGCCTGCTCGAGGAGGAGAACGTGGCCATCACCCCGGGCACCGACTTCGCCCTCGAGGGCGGCGAACGCCACGTGCGCATCGCCTTCACCACCGGCGTCGAGCGGCTGGAGGAGGCCGTGACGCGGCTGGGACGGTTCCTGAGCCGCCAGGAGGGCGCCTGATGGACTATGCCGCGCCACTGGTGCCGGGCGTGCTGCTGCGCCGCTACAAGCGCTTCCTGGCCGATGTGCGCCTGGACGACGGCCGCGAGGTCGTCGCCCACTGCCCCAACACCGGCTCGATGCGTGCGGTCAACCTGCCGGGCTGCCGGGTATGGCTGTCGTCGAGCGACGACCCCAGGCGCAAGCTGGCCTGGACCTGGGAGCTGATCGAGCTGCCCCGGCCGGAGGGCGGCGTCGACCTGGCCTCGGTGCATACCGGCCGGGCCAACCGCATCGTCGAGGAGGCGCTGGTGGCGGGCACGGTCGAGGCGCTGGCCGGGGCCGGTACGCTGAAGCGCGAGGCCAGGGTGGAAGGCGCGGGTCGCGGTCGCGCACGACTCGACTTCCGGCTGGACGGCGAGGCGGGCGCGACCACCTTTGTCGAGGTCAAGCAGGTGACCCTGCGCGAGGACGACGGCCACGGCTACTTTCCCGATGCGGTCAGCGAGCGCGGGCGCCGGCACCTCGAGACCCTGGCCGCGCTCGCCGCCGAGGGCCACCGTGCCGTGCTGCTGTTCTGTGTGGCCCACGAGGGCATCCGTTCGGTGGCGCCGGCCGGCCACCTGGACCCGGCCTATGCCGAGGCGCTGCGCCGGGTGGCCGGCGAGGGCGTGGAGGTGATGGCGCGGACCTGCCGCTTCAGGCGGGAAGCGGGGCGGCCGGTGGCCGTGAGCCTGGGCGAGGCGCTGCCGGTCGAGTTCGAGCGCCGCTATCGCTGACGGGCCGGAGCAGGACGGGGCGGCGCCCCGCCCGCTCAGCGCCGGGTGACGCGGAAGATCGCGATCTCGCCGAACAGGTTGGGCCAGCGCCGTGAGGCCCAGTTGCCGCCACGGCTGCCGACGCCCACCGCCCGGTCGACGATCATCAGGCCCTTGTCGCGGCACAGCTGCTCGAAGTCGTTGAAGGTCGAGAGGTGGATGTTGGGGGTGTCGTACCAGGCGTGGGGCAGCGACTTGGACACCGGCATGTAGCCGCGCAGGCCGAGATAGGCCCGGTGGCGCCAGTAGGCGAAGTTGGGGAAGGTGATGATGCACTCGCCGGCCACCCGCAGCATCTCGTCGAGCATGCGGTCCGGGCGGCGCAGCGCCTGGAGGGCCTGGGTCATCACCACCAGGTCGCAGGCGTCGTCCTCGAAGTTGGAAAGCCCCGCATCGAGGTTCTGCTCGATGACGTTGACGCCCTTGGCCAGACAGGCGGTGATGCCGTCGGGGTCGATCTCCAGGCCGTAGCCGGTGACCTTCTTGTGCTCGGCCAGGGCCGCCAGCAGGGTGCCGTCGCCGCAGCCCAGGTCGAGCACTCGGGCACCCTCTGGCACCCAGTTGTGAATCCGTTGCAGGTCGGCGCGCATCATGAGCGGTCCTCCAGTCCCTGGTCGCGGGCCACGCGTTCCATGAAGGCGGCGAACACCGCCTGGTAGCGGGGCTCGGGCAGCAGGAAGGCGTCGTGGCCGTGGGGCGAGTCGATGTTGGCGTAGCTGACCGCCTTGCCGGCGCGCACCAGGGCGTTGGCCAGCTCCTTCGAACGCGTCGGCGGGAAGCGCCAGTCGCTGGTGAAGCTGACCACCAGGAAGGGGCAATCGGCCGGTGCCAGCGCCGCGGCCAGGTCGCCGCCGTGGGCCGCCGCCGGATCGAAGTAGTCCAGCGCCTTGGTCATCAGCAGGTAGGTGTTGGCGTCGAACGAGGTCGAGAAGGCGTCGCCCTGGTAGCGCAGGTAGGACTCCACCTGGAACTCGACGTCGTAGCCGAAGTTGAAGTCGTCGCTGCGCAGGTCGCGGCCGAACTTGGTGCCCATGGCGTCTTCGGACAGGTAGGTGATGTGGCCCACCATGCGGGCGAGCTTGAGTCCGCGGCGGGGCAGGGCGTCATGCTCGGCGTAGTGGCCGTCGAAGAACTCGGGGTCGGAGCGGATCGCCTGGCG
This sequence comes from Halomonas smyrnensis AAD6, assembly GCF_000265245.1. GTDB lineage: Bacteria > Pseudomonadota > Gammaproteobacteria > Pseudomonadales > Halomonadaceae > Halomonas > Halomonas smyrnensis. The sequence goes on along the minus strand of NZ_AJKS02000002.1, from coordinate 138,765 downwards.
GGCGACCTCGTTGAAGGCGATGTTCTGCGCCGACAGCTTGGGCGTGGCGGCGATCACCGCGGCATGGGCGACGCGCTCCGGATAGGTCAGCGTCCACTGCAGCGCCTGCATGCCGCCGAGGCTGCCGCCGACCACCGCGGCGAAGCGCGCGATGCCGAGTCGGTCGGCCAGGCGCGCCTGGCTGTGCACCCAGTCGACCACCGTCATCATCGGGAAGTCGGGGCCCCAGGCGGTGCCGGTCTCGGCGTTCTCGCTGGTCGGCCCGGTGCTGCCGTGGCAGCCGCCCAGGTTGTTCACCGAGACCACGAAGAAACGATCGGTATCGATCGACTTGCCGGGGCCGATATGGGCGTTCCACCAGCCGGGCTTGCGGTCGTCTTGCGCATGGTAGCCGGCGGCATGGTGATGCCCGGACAGGGCGTGGCAGATCAGCACGGCGTTGGTGCCCTCGGCGTTGAGAGTGCCGTAGGTCTCGTAGACCAGATCGTAGGCCGGCAGCGTTCGGCCGCAGGCCAGGTCCAGGGGGTCGTCGAAGTGCGCCGTCTGCGGCGTCACCAGGCCGACCGAATCGCGGGGCAGCTCGGTCATCTGTCAGCGTGTCCAGTCGTTTTCGTTGGTGGTCGAGGCGTGCCGGGAGGCTCGATCAGCGCCGGGGATGAGCCGGCGCGAGGGGCTTTGGCCATGGGTGAGGCGACCCTCGCCGAACGGGCTGGCCATGGATGGCCAGCACAGGCCCTGCCAACGGAGCAGGACGCGAGAGCGCCGAGCGACCATGGATGGGGTCATGGCGCCCTCGCGACGGCTTGTCGCCGGAAGCGCTCATCGCGATTCCCGGATCGTCGGCGACGTGTCTGCTAGAGCCCCACCAGCACGCCGACGACGCCGGCGGCGCGGATCAGCGAGCCCACCACGACGCCGTCGATCAGGTTGATGGCGATGAACACCACGATCGGCGAGAGATCGATCATGCCCAGCGGCGGGATCACTCGGCGCACCGGCGCCATGATCGGCTCCACCAGCTGCATGACAAGTATCGCCGCCGGATGGCTGGCGCGGGGCGACACCCAGCTGAGGATGATCATCACGATCAGGGCGAAGAAGTAGATCTTGAGGATGGCGTTGGCCAGCGCCGCCACGCCGCCGATGGCCAGGTTGGTGATCGGCGCCATGCCGTAGCCGGCCAGCTGCAGGATGGCGACGATGGCGATCAGCTTGACCACGAAGCCGGCCGCCAGGGTGGCCAGGTCGAAGCGGCCCATCACCGGCCCCAGGAAACTCTGGAAGGGGCGCACCACCGGCTGGGTGATCTTCACCACCGACTGGCTGAGCGGGTTGTAGTAATCGGCCCGGGATGCCTGCAGCAGGAAGCGCAGCATCAGCAGGAACAGATAGATATTGACGAGGGTGTTGACCAGCAGCAGGCCGGCGTTTCCCAGTTGACTGCCCATCGGGGCTCCTCCATGTCTTGTGCGATCGGGCGCCGTGGCGCGGCCGTCAGTGCTTGCCGAGTTCCTCGGCCATCTCGCGCGCGCGGGCGGCGCAGGCGTCCATGGCGTCGGCGACGATGCGGCGCATGCCGGCATCCTCGAAGTGCGAGATGGCGCGTTCGGTGGTGCCGCCGGGCGACATCACGTTGCGCTTGAGCTCGCCCGGGGGCTGGTCGCTGTCCATGGCCATGCGCGCCGCACCGAAGGCGGTCTGCATGGCCAGGCGGCGGGCGGTGTCGGCGGGCAGGCCGAGCCTGGCGCCGGCCTCTTCCATGGCCTCGAACATCAGGAAGAAGTAGGCCGGGGCGCTGCCGGAGACCGCGGTCACGGCTTCCAGCAGGCCTTCCTCCTCGACCCACTCGACCAGGCCCACGGCCTCGAGCAGTTCGGTCGCCAGCTCGCGCTGGGCCTCGCTGACCCGCGGATTGGCGTAGAGCCCGGCGGCGCCGGCGCCGACCAGCGAGGGGGTGTTGGGCATGCAGCGCACCACGGCGAGCTCGCCGCCGAGCCAGGCCTCGAGGGTCTCGGCGGACAGGCCGGCCGCCACCGAGAGGATCAGCGGCTTGCGTCCCTGAACGGCGTCGCGCATGCCGGCACAGACGTCCTGCATGATCTGCGGCTTGACCGCCAGCACTACCACATCGGCCTCGGCCACGGCGGCGGCATTGTCGGTGGCGGTGTGAATGCCGTACTTCTCGCGCATCGGGGCGAGCCTGTCGTCGCTGGGCGAGGTGGCGGTGATGGCGTCGCGGGCATAGCCGCTGTCGATCATGCCGCCGATGATGGCGCCGGCCATGTTGCCGGCGCCGATGAAGGTGACTTGGCTTGCCATGCGTTCAGTCCTGTGTGGGTCGGCGAAGGGGCCGCCGGTGGCTTGGCCGGCGGCGCCGTGAGTGATCAAGCGGAGGTGTCCCGTGCGCCGAAGATGGCGGTGCCGAGTCGCACCTGGGTGGCGCCCTCGGCCACGGCGGCCTCCAGGTCGCCGCTCATGCCCATCGAGAGGGTATCGAGCCGTGCCGCGGGGAAGCGCTCGCGCAGGTCCTCAAGCGCCTCGCGCAGTCGTGCGAAGGGCTCGCGCTGGGCGGCGGGGTCGTCGGCCGGGGCCGGTATCGCCATCAGCCCGCGCAGCGCGAGATTCGGCATGGCCAGCACGGCCTCGGCCAGCGCCGGCAGCTCGGCCGGCGACACGCCCGACTTCGAGGGCTCGGCGCTGATGTTGACCTGCAGGCAGACGTTCAGCGGCGGCAGCGTCTCCGGCCGCTGGGCGTCGAGGCGGCGGGCGATCTTCTCGCGCTCCAGGCTGTGCACCCAGGCGAAGTGCTCGGCGACGTCGCGGGTCTTGTTCGATTGCAGCGGGCCGATGAAGTGCCAGACGATATCGTCCAGCTCCGCGAGCTCGGCCTGTTTCTCCAGCGCTTCCTGCAGGTAGTTCTCGCCGAAATCGCGCTGGCCCAGGGCGTGCGCTTCGCGGATCATGGCGGCGGGCTTGGTCTTGCTCACGGCCAGCAGCGTCGCGCCGTCGGGCGCGCGGCCGGCATCGGCCAGTGCCGCCTCGAGGCGGTGGCGTGCGTTGGCCAGGGCATCACAAAGTGCCAGGTCCGTCATGTCGCGAGGTCTACCATACTAAGAACACCTTAATCCCGGGAGCAGGGGAACCGCATGGATATTACCGAACTGCTGGCATTCTCGGCAAAACAGAAGGCCTCGGATCTTCACCTTTCGGCCGGCCTGCCGCCGATGATCCGGGTCGATGGCGATATCCGCCGGCTCAACGTGCCGGCGATGGAGGATCGTGAGGTCCGCAAGCTGATCTACGACATCCTCACCGATCGTCAGCGGCGCGATTTCGAGGAGTCTCTGGAGACCGACTTCTCCTTCGAGGTGCCGGGGGTCTCGCGCTTCCGTGTCAATGTGTTCAACCAGGCGCGCGGCGCCGGGGCGGTGTTCCGCACCATTCCCTCCGAGGTGATGACCATGGAGGACCTGGGGCTGGGCGAGACGTTCCGCCGCCTGGCGATGCTGCCGCGCGGCCTGGTGCTGGTGACCGGCCCCACCGGTTCGGGCAAGAGCACCACGCTGGCGGCGATGATCGATCACATCAACGACAACCGCTTCGAGCATATCCTTACCATCGAGGATCCAGTGGAGTTCGTGCATCGCAGCAAGCGCTGCCTGATCAACCAGCGCGAGGTGCATCGCGACACCCAGGGCTTCGCGCCGGCGCTGCGCAGTGCCCTGCGCGAGGACCCGGACGTGATCCTGGTCGGCGAGATGCGCGACCTGGAGACCATCCGGCTGGCGCTGACCGCGGCCGAGACCGGGCACCTGGTGTTCGGCACCCTGCACACCACCTCGGCGGCCAAGACCGTCGACCGGATCATCGACGTCTTCCCCGGCGACGAGAAGGCCATGGTGCGCTCGATGCTCTCCGAGTCGCTGCAGGCGGTGATCTCCCAGACCCTGCTCAAGCGCCAGGGCGGCGGCCGGGTGGCGGCCCACGAGATCCTGATCGCCACCTCGGCGGTGCGTAACCTGATTCGCGAGGACAAGGTGGCGCAGATCTATTCGTCGCTGCAGACCGGCGGCAACCTGGGCATGCAGACCCTGGACTCGGCGCTGTCGCGGCTGGTGGCGGACAACGTGGTGGCCCGGGACGAGGCCCAGGCCAAGGCGCGGGCCGTACTGGCCGGCTGACGGCGTAACGACGAAGGAGAGCGACGATGACCGCGAAAGAATGGCTGTATCAGCTGCTCGACATCATGATCGAGCAGGAGGCCTCGGACCTGCTGATCTCGGTGGGGGCGCCGCCGACGCTGAAGATGGCCGGCAAGCTGATGCCCATGGGCGAGGAGGGGCTGTCGGTGGCGCAGGTCGGCGAGCTGGTGGCGGCGGCGATGCCGGAGAATCACCGGGCGCGCTTCGACGATGAACACGAGGCCAACTTCGCCCTCAGCCTGTCGGGGCGGGGGCGCTTCCGCGTCAGCGCCTTCCGCCAGCGCAACCAGCCGGCCATGGTGCTGCGCCGGATCGCCTTCGAGATCCCGCACCTGGAGGAGCTGTCGCTGCCGACGGTGCTGGGCGAGCTGGTCAACATCAAGCGCGGGCTGGTGTTCGTGGTCGGCGGCACCGGCACCGGCAAGTCGACGACCCTGGCGTCGATGATCCAGCGGCGTAACGAGACCCTCGGCGGCCATATCATCAGCATCGAGGATCCGATCGAGTACGTTCACCCGCACAACAAGGCGATCATCAACCAGCGCGAGGTGGGCATCGATACCGAGTCGTTCGAGGTGGCGCTGAAGAACACCCTGCGCCAGGCGCCGGACGTGATCTTGATCGGCGAGATCCGCACCCGGGAGACCATGGAGCATGCCCTTGCCTTCGCCGAGACCGGCCACCTGTGCCTGGCGACCCTGCACGCCAACAACGCCAACCAGGCGCTGGACCGGATCATCCACTTCTTCCCCCACGAGCGGCACGATCAGGTGTGGCTCGACCTGTCGCTCAACCTGCAGGCCATCGTCGCCCAGCAGCTGTTGCCGACGCAGGCAGGGGGCCGCTGCCCGGCCATCGAGATCCTGCTGAAGTCGCCGCTGATCGCCGACCTGGTCCGCAAGGGCGAGGTGTCCGAGATCAAGGACGTCATGGCCCGCTCCCGTGACCTGGGCATGCAGACCTTCGACCAGGCGCTCTATGACCTCTACAGGAAGGAGCAGGTCAGCGAGGAGGTGGTACTGGTGCACGCCGACTCGGCCAACGACCTGCGCATGATGATCAAGTACGGCGACGAGCGCGGCGTGGGGCTGGCCGAGGCCAGGGAGGCGGCCAGCCATCTTTCGCTGCGCGGCGAGGACGACTATTGAGTCATCCCGTTTTGCGTGGCTTTCAGAAGCACGTATCCGGCGACAAAGCATCGCGAGGGCGCTATGAACCCATCCCTGGGCGCTACTTTGGCCATCCATGGCCAAAAACCCCTCGCGCTGCTTCGTCCCCGATGTGTCATTAGTAAGGCATTCGGCGGTGACGACTAAGGTGCGAAGAGTCCGCCGAGCACTCGCGGGCCGGCGGCGCCGGTGACCGAGGGCAGGTTGCCGGGTTGGCCCTCGAGGCGGCACCAGGCCAGCCAGGCGAAGGCCGCGGCCTCGAGCCAGTCGGGCGACCAGCCGAAGGCCTCGGCGCTTTCCAGCCGCGTGTCGGGCATGCGGCGCGCCAGGCGGGCCAGCAGATCCGGGTTGTGGGAACCGCCGCCGCAGGGAATCAGGCATTCGGCGGGCGGTGCGTCGTAGGTGTCGCGGGCCATCTCCACGGCCAGCGCCACGCTGGCGGCGGTCAGCTCGGCCAGGGTGGCCTGCACGTCCTCGGGGCGCTCGCGGCCGTCGAGGTGGGTCGACAGCCAGTCGAGATGGAAGACCTCGCGCCCGGTGCTGCGCGGCGGCGGGCGATGGAAGAAGGGCTCGGCGAGCAGTCGCTCCAGCAGGGCCTCGTCGACGCGGCCCGAGGCCGCCCAGGCGCCGTCGGCATCGTAGGCGCCGCCGCGGTGGCGCGCGTGCCAGGCGTCCAGCAGGGCGTTGGCCGGGCCGCTGTCGAAGCCCAGCGGGGCGCGATCGTCTTCCCCGGGCGGCAGCAGCGTGAGGTTGGCGAAGCCGCCCAGGTTCAGCACCAGGCGCCACTGGCCGGGGGCGCGGAACAGTGCCTGATGGAAGGCGGGGGCCAGGGGGGCTGCCTGGCCGCCGGCGGCGAGATCGCGGCGGCGGAAGTCGGCGACCACCGGGCAGCCGGTGAGCTCGGCCAGCAGGCTGGGGTTGTCGAGCTGCAGGGTATAGGCCGGCCCCGTGGCGTGGCCCCAGGGCGCATGCTCGATGGTCTGGCCGTGGCTGCCGACGGCGGCGATGTCGGCGGGAGCGAGCCCGGCATCCGCCAGCAGGCCGGCCACCGACCGGGCCTGGGCCTCGCAGAAGCCCTGCTCGGCCGCGGCCAGGTCGGCGAAGCTGGCGCCGTCGGCGTGGCAGAGCGACCACAGGCGATCGCGCAGCGCCGGCGGCATCGGCTCGCCGCGGGTGGCGATCAGGCGTGGCGGATGCGTCGCCGAGCAGTCGACCAGGGCGGCGTCGATGCCGTCGAGGCTGGTGCCGGACATCAGGCCGATGAAGTAGGGCATAAGGGCTCTCTCTGGGGCTCAACCGTCGATGGCTGGCATGGTAACATCCCAGCCTATTGCCAATGTCCCGCGTCGCCCGAACGGGCCGCCCTGCCGAGTGGAGAGGAGAGCATGACCGATGTCGCCGACGCGCTAGCGTTGCTCAAGCGTGGTACCCACGAGATCCTGCTGGAAGACGAGCTGGAGAAGAAGCTGGCCTCCGGTCGCCCGCTGCGCATCAAGGCGGGCTTCGATCCGACCGCGCCGGACCTTCACCTGGGGCACAGCGTGCTGCTGACCAAGATGCGTCAGTTCCAGGACCTCGGTCATACGGTCATCTTCCTGATCGGGGACTTCACCGGCCGCATCGGTGATCCCAGCGGCAAGAACGTCACCCGCAAGCCGCTCAGCGAGGACGAGGTCAAGGCCAACGCCGAGACCTACAAGGCCCAGGTGTTCAAGATCCTCGACCCCGAGAAGACCGAGGTGCGCTTCAACGCCGAGTGGTTCTCTTCCCTGAGTGCCGCCGACATGATCGAGCTGGCCGGGAAGAGCACCGTGGCGCGCATGCTCGAGCGCGACGACTTCGAGAAGCGCTACAAGTCCGGCCAGTCGATCTCCATTCACGAGTTCCTGTACCCGCTGGTGCAGGGCTACGACTCCGTGGCCCTGGAGGCCGACGTCGAGCTGGGCGGCACCGACCAGAAGTTCAACCTGCTGATGGGCCGCGAGCTGCAGAAGCACTACGGCCAGTCCTCCCAGGTCGTCATCACCATGCCGCTGCTCGAGGGCCTGGACGGCGTGCAGAAGATGTCCAAGTCGCTGGGCAACTATGTCGGCGTCGACGATACGCCGGGCACCATGTTCAACAAGCTGGTGTCGATGCCCGACAGCCTGATGTGGCGCTACTTCGAGCTGCTCTCGCTGAAGAGCAACGAGGAGATCGAGGCGCTCAAGCGCGATGTCGAGGGCGGCGCCAACCCGCGCGACGTGAAGATGGAGCTTGCCCGCGAGCTGATCGCCCGCTACCACGGCGAGGAAGCCGCCGCCAGCGCCCACCGCAGCGCCGGCAACCAGCTGGCCGACGGCGAGCTGCCGGAAGACCTGCCGGAAGTGGAGGTCGACTTCGAGGGCAGCGACCAGGCGCCCATCGCCGCGCTGCTCAACCGCGCCGGGCTGACCAAGAACAGCGCCCAGGCCAAGGACATGCTCAAGAACGGCCGGGTCAAGGTCGACGGCGAGGTCGTGGAGCCGAGCGCCATGCTGGACACCGGCAAGAGCTACGTGATCCAGGCTGGCAAGAAGCGCTACGCGCGAGTCATCGTCGCCTGATGCGCTGACGAGTGGCGAGACCGACGCCCGCCTCGTGCGGGCGTTGTTGTCTCTGGCCCCTCTCTGGGAGTCGGGCTTCAGCTATCCACAGGCGATCGGGCGAGCAGGTGGGTGTGGATAGTTATCTGCGGATGGGTGTCACGCCATGTTCATCCCGTCGTCACGATTCTGGCAAATAGTCCTTGCGTCACCCCGGGAGAATCCGTAAAGTACGCATCCGCTGCCGGCGACGGGCAACGTTGCAGGCGGTGATGAGTGGCAAAAGCGCTTGTTTTTCTTGAGGTTTTTCGGCGGTTGTCGGAAACGCTCGATTGACAAGGTCAGCGGAATCGGTAAAATGCCCGCCACTCGCTACGGTAGCCCGCTGAGGGCTCGATCGGATGTCGCTTCAGTCTGTTGTCGCGACGCTCGGTCATCCGCTTCGCTCTCTCGAGAGCTTGAAGATCACCGGTTGACACGACGCGCCGATCACGTAGAATACGCCTTCCTTGCGAGGCACTGGCCAAGCGGCCGGGAACGCAAGATGCTCTTCTCCTTATTGAGTCGAGCGGCTCTTTAACAATCGATCAGATAATTCATGTGGGCGCTTGTCGGGATGTCGGTGACCAGTCACTAGATATCAAGACAAGCGACTCGTCAAAGAGACGTTTGAATCTTGAACCAGGTTTGGTTCCACCTTAGGAACTATCAGACTTTTAACTGAAGAGTTTGATCATGGCTCAGATTGAACGCTGGCGGCAGGCCTAACACATGCAAGTCGAGCGGAAACGATCCTAGCTTGCTAGGAGGCGTCGAGCGGCGGACGGGTGAGTAATGCATAGGAATCTGCCCGGTAGTGGGGGATAACTTGAGGAAACTCAAGCTAATACCGCATACGCCCCAAGGGGGAAAGCAGGGGATCTTCGGACCTTGCGCTATCGGATGAGCCTATGTCGGATTAGCTAGTTGGTGAGGTAATGGCTCACCAAGGCCGCGATCCGTAGCTGGTCTGAGAGGATGATCAGCCACATCGGGACTGAGACACGGCCCGAACTCCTACGGGAGGCAGCAGTGGGGAATATTGGACAATGGGCGAAAGCCTGATCCAGCCATGCCGCGTGTGTGAAGAAGGCCTTCGGGTTGTAAAGCACTTTCAGCGAGGAAGAACGCTTGTGGGTTAATACCCCGCAAGAAGGACATCACTCGCAGAAGAAGCACCGGCTAACTCCGTGCCAGCAGCCGCGGTAATACGGAGGGTGCAAGCGTTAATCGGAATTACTGGGCGTAAAGCGCGCGTAGGCGGCTTGATAAGCCGGTTGTGAAAGCCCCGGGCTCAACCTGGGAACGGCATCCGGAACTGTCAGGCTAGAGTGCAGGAGAGGAAGGTAGAATTCCCGGTGTAGCGGTGAAATGCGTAGAGATCGGGAGGAATACCAGTGGCGAAGGCGGCCTTCTGGACTGACACTGACGCTGAGGTGCGAAAGCGTGGGTAGCAAACAGGATTAGATACCCTGGTAGTCCACGCCGTAAACGATGTCGACTAGCCGTTGGGGTCCTCGAGACCTTTGTGGCGCAGTTAACGCGATAAGTCGACCGCCTGGGGAGTACGGCCGCAAGGTTAAAACTCAAATGAATTGACGGGGGCCCGCACAAGCGGTGGAGCATGTGGTTTAATTCGATGCAACGCGAAGAACCTTACCTACTCTTGACATCGAGCGAACTTTCCAGAGATGGATTGGTGCCTTCGGGAACGCTCAGACAGGTGCTGCATGGCCGTCGTCAGCTCGTGTTGTGAAATGTTGGGTTAAGTCCCGTAACGAGCGCAACCCTTGTCCCTATTTGCCAGCGATTCGGTCGGGAACTCTAGGGAGACTGCCGGTGACAAACCGGAGGAAGGTGGGGACGACGTCAGGTCATCATGGCCCTTACGAGTAGGGCTACACACGTGCTACAATGGCCGGTACAATGGGCTGCAATCCCGCGAGGGGGAGCTAATCTCATAAAGCCGGTCTCAGTCCGGATCGGAGTCTGCAACTCGACTCCGTGAAGTCGGAATCGCTAGTAATCGTGCATCAGAATGGCACGGTGAATACGTTCCCGGGCCTTGTACACACCGCCCGTCACACCATGGGAGTGGACTGCACCAGAAGTGGTTAGCCTAACTTCGGAGGGCGATCACCACGGTGTGGTTCATGACTGGGGTGAAGTCGTAACAAGGTAGCCGTAGGGGAACCTGCGGCTGGATCACCTCCTTAATCGACGACGTCACCGCCACCCGGCAAGTGTCCACAATGAATTATCTGATCGGCCAGAGCAAAAGACTGTTTGGGTCTGTAGCTCAGTTGGTTAGAGCGCACCCCTGATAAGGGTGAGGTCGGCAGTTCAAGTCTGCCCAGACCCACCAAATCTGCCCAGACGCGCCATTCTCTCGCTCAGTTGGGTTGAGCGCACCCCAGGGCGTCAGCAAGTCAAGGGTGAGGTCGCCTGGTTTATTCAAGTCTGCCCAGACCCACCAAATACCTTGTCAGAGGGGCCTTAGCTCAGCTGGGAGAGCGCCTGCCTTGCACGCAGGAGGTCAGCGGTTCGATCCCGCTAGGCTCCACCACTCTCCACAGGGTCCTGCAGTCGGTTTTATGTGAATCCACAGTCACAAGCGATCATTACCCAGGGTGATGACACGTTTGTGACTGTCGATTGACAGTCGCTCTTTAACAATGTGAATCATGCTGACAAAGTCCCTCTCCTACCCGGGAGAGGGCATGAGATACGTCTCAAGCGTATCCGGCAATTGTCGTGGTTGTCATCGCGGATCAGACCCCTTGGGGTTATATGGTCAAGCGATGAAGCGCACACGGTGGATGCCTTGGCAGTCAGAGGCGATGAAAGACGTGGAAGCCTGCGATAAGGTTCGGCGAGGTGGCAAACAACCTGCGACCCGGACATCTCTGAATGGGGAAACCCACCTATCGTCAGATAGGTATCGTGCACTGAATACATAGGTGTACGAGGCGAACCGGGGGAACTGAAACATCTAAGTACCCCGAGGAAAAGAAATCAACCGAGATTCCCCCAGTAGCGGCGAGCGAACGGGGACCAGCCCTTAAGCGGGTGAAAGGTTAGGCGAATGAGTTGGGAAACTCAGCGATACAGGGTGATAGCCCCGTAGTCGAAAGCCTGATCCCGTGAAATCGAGTAGGTCGGGGCACGTGAAACCCTGATTGAAGACGGGGGGACCATCCTCCAAGGCTAAATACTCCTGACTGACCGATAGTGAACCAGTACCGTGAGGGAAAGGCGAAAAGAACCCCGGAGAGGGGAGTGAAATAGACCCTGAAACCGTGTGCGTACAAGCAGTGGGAGCGGGCTCGTCCCGTGACCGCGTACCTTTTGTATAATGGGTCAGCGACTTATATTCAGTGGCGAGCTTAACCGTATAGGGGAGGCGTAGGGAAACCGAGTCTTAACTGGGCGACCAGTCGCTGGATATAGACCCGAAACCGGGCGATCTATCCATGAGCAGGTTGAAGGTTGAGTAACATCAACTGGAGGACCGAACCAGGATCTGTTGAAAAAGATTTGGATGACTTGTGGATCGGAGTGAAAGGCTAATCAAGCCCGGAGATAGCTGGTTCTCCTCGAAAGCTATTTAGGTAGCGCCTCACGTATCACCGCCGGGGGTAGAGCACTGTTTCGGCTAGGGGGTCATCCCGACTTACCAACCCGAGGCAAACTCCGAATACCGGTGAGTGCAGCGTGGGAGACACACAGCGGGTGCTAACGTCCGTTGTGAAAAGGGAAACAACCCAGACCGTCAGCTAAGGTCCCCAAATCCTGGTTAAGTGGGAAACGATGTGGGAAGGCTTAGACAGCTAGGAGGTTGGCTTAGAAGCAGCCATCCTTTAAAGAAAGCGTAATAGCTCACTAGTCGAGTCGGCCTGCGCGGAAGATGTAACGGGGCTCAAACCAGGTACCGAAGCTACGGGTTCATCGAATGATGAGCGGTAGAGGAGCGTCGTGTACGCCGACGAAGGTGTGTCGAGAGGCATGCTGGAGGTATCACGAGTGCGAATGCTGACATGAGTAACGATAAGGGGAGTGAAAAACTCCCCCGCCGGAAGACCAAGGGTTTCTGTTCGACGCTAATCGGAGCAGAGTGAGTCGGCCCCTAAGGCGAGGCCGAAAGGCGTAGTCGATGGGAAACGGGTCAATATTCCCGTACTTCACTGTATTGCGATGGGGGGACGGAGAAGGCTAGGTGAGCCAGGCGTTGGTTGTCCTGGTGAAAGTCAGTAGGCTGGGGAATTAGGCAAATCCGGTTCCCCAAGGCCGAGAGACGAGACGAACAGACTACGGTCTGGAAGTCATCGATGCCACGCTCCCAGGAAAAGCCTCTAAGCTTCAGATACAGTGGAACCGTACCCCAAACCGACACAGGTGGTCAGGTAGAGAATACCAAGGCGCTTGAGAGAACTCGGGTGAAGGAACTAGGCAAAATGGTGCCGTAACTTCGGGAGAAGGCACGCCGGTATTAGGTGAAGCCCCTTGCGGGTGGAGCTGACGCCGGTCGAAGATACCAGGTGGCTGCAACTGTTTATTAAAAACACAGTACTCTGCAAACGCGTAAGCGGACGTATAGGGTATGACGCCTGCCCGGTGCCGGAAGGTTAATTGATGGTGTTAGCTCACGCGAAGCTCCTGATCGAAGCCCCGGTAAACGGCGGCCGTAACTATAACGGTCCTAAGGTAGCGAAATTCCTTGTCGGGTAAGTTCCGACCTGCACGAATGGCGTAATGATGGCCACGCTGTCTCCACCCGAGACTCAGTGAAATTGAAATCGCAGTGAAGATGCTGTGTACCCGCGGCTAGACGGAAAGACCCCGTGAACCTTTACTACAGCTTCACACTGGACGCTGATGTTGCTTGTGTAGGATAGCTGGGAGGCTTGGAAACTCGGTCGCCAGATCGAGTGGAGCCAACCTTGAAATACCAGCCTGGCATCATTGGCGTTCTAACTCCGGTCCGTTATCCGGATCGAGGACCGTGTGTGGTGGGTAGTTTGACTGGGGCGGTCTCCTCCCAAAGCGTAACGGAGGAGCACGAAGGTACCCTCAGCACGGTTGGAAATCGTGCAATGAGTGCAAGAGCATAAGGGTGCTTAACTGCGAGACAGACACGTCGAGCAGGTACGAAAGTAGGTTCTAGTGATCCGGTGGTTCTGTATGGAAGGGCCATCGCTCAACGGATAAAAGGTACTCCGGGGATAACAGGCTGATACCGCCCAAGAGTTCACATCGACGGCGGTGTTTGGCACCTCGATGTCGGCTCATCACATCCTGGGGCTGAAGTCGGTCCCAAGGGTATGGCTGTTCGCCATTTAAAGTGGTACGCGAGCTGGGTTTAGAACGTCGTGAGACAGTTCGGTCCCTATCTGCCGTGGGCGTTGGAGATTTGAGAAGCGCTGCTCCTAGTACGAGAGGACCGGAGTGGACGTACCTCTGGTGTTCCGGTTGTCACGCCAGTGGCATCGCCGGGTAGCTATGTACGGACGGGATAACCGCTGAAAGCATCTAAGCGGGAAGCCCCCTTCAAGATGAGATCTCCCCGAGGCCTCGAGCCTCCTGAAGGGCCCAGCAAGACCAGCTGGTTGATAGGTCGGATGTGGAAGCGCTGCAAGGCGTTGAGCTAACCGATACTAATGGCCCGTGAGGCTTGACCATATAACACCCAAGTGGTCTGTGACTGACAACAGACGACGGCGGATACGCGAGAGACGATCTCGTCAGCATGATTCGCATTGCCTTTTTCGCCTGACGACCATAGCGTGCGGGAACCACCTGATCCCTTGCCGAACTCAGCAGTGAAACCGCTCAGCGCCGATGGTAGTGTGGGAGTTCCCATGCGAGAGTAGGTCATCGTCAGGCACTTATTCCGAGAAAACCCCGAGCCCGAAAGGCTCGGGGTTTTTCTCATTACCGGGCGATCCCTTCGGTGAGCGCTTCCCGCCATTTCGCCGCTCTGCCATGCGCATGTTGGCGCCGAGGCATCGCCTCGTTTCCAGAAAAGGCGTCGACGTCTCGATGCATCTCGATATGACATCAACGCCTTCGCAGGCGGCGATCCCGTTATCCACAGCCCTCCGATCCAGACGGGGCCAACGTTTCCACAAGCCCTTTTTCGATGCATGTCCTTCACTGTGAAGACGTCCATCGGGCTTTCGGCACACTGCCGACACATCCTGTTTCGACACACCATAGAGGAGAGAGCGGCCCACTTCGGCCGACAGCATTGCATGAGTGAATCTCAAGCCTACGCGACGAGTTCCACGCCTTCTGCCGCCAAGCAGCGGCTGGGAGATCCGGTCGTGCTCGGCGTCAGCATCGGCTTCATCCTGGGCTTCATCGCCCTCTCGCTGTATGACGTCAACATGGTGGCCGATAGCATTGCCGCCGGCTTCGCTTGGACCGCCAGCACCTTGGGCAGCTATTTCCAGTGGCTGCTGCTGCTGACCTTCCTGGTGGCGATGGGGTTGGTGGTCTCACCGGCGGCCAGCGCCAAGGTCGGTAACCTGGACGCACCCGAGATGAGCACCTTCAAGTGGCTGTCGATCATCATGTGCACGCTGCTGGCCGGGGGAGGGGTGTTCTTCGCCGCCGGCGAGCCGGTCTATCACTTCGTGGTCACGCCGCCGGCCTTCGACACCAAAGCCGGCACCGCCGAGGCGATCGCCGGTGCCCTGGCGCAGTCCTTCATGCACTGGGGCTTTCTGGCCTGGGCGGTGCTGGGGTCGCTGACCGCCGTGGTCCTGGCTCATGCCCACTACGTACGCGGCCTGCCCCTGCAGCCACGCACCCTGCTGACCCCGGTGCTCGGCGAGCGCGTCATGCACGGCTGGTTCGGCGGCGTGGTGGATGGCCTGTGCGTGATCGCCGTGGTGGCGGGCACCGTGGGGCCGATCGGCTTCCTGGCGACTCAGGTGAGCTATGGCCTGCACGAGCTGTTCGGACTGCCGGAAGGCTATGGCACCCAGCTGGTGATCCTGATCGGCCTGGGGGTGGTCTACGTGAGCTCGGCCATGACGGGCGTCCATCGCGGCATTCAGTGGCTGAGCCGGTTCAACGTGATTCTGGCGCTGGTCATCGCGGCGGTCATCTTCCTGTTCGGCCCGACCCAGTTCCTGGTCAATGCCTTCACCCAGGGCTTCGGCGAGTATCTGAACTCGTTCTTCCCCATGGCCACCATGACGTCCCAGACCGCGCCGGCCTGGTGGATGCAGTGGTGGACGGTGTTCTTCTTCGCCTGGTTCATCGGCTACGGTCCGCTGATGGCGATCTTCGTGGCGCGTATCTCGCGCGGCCGCACCATCCGGCAGATGATCCTGGCCGTGGCCGTGATGGCCCCCATCGCCACCACGATCTGGTTCACCCTGCTGGGCGGCTCGGGCATTCACTACCAGCTGACCGGAGTCATTGATCTGACGTCGGCGCTCAACGACTTCCAGTTCGACGTCGCCACCCTGACCGTGGCCCAGGCGTTGCCGGGCGGTCCGCTGATGGCGCTGGCGATCCTGGTGCTGACGACCATCTTCGTGGCCACCACCGGCGATTCCATGAGCTATGCGATCTCGGTGGTCGGGGCCGGTCATGACGCGCCGAACGTGTTGGTGCGGGCCTTCTGGGGCATCGCCATGGCGCTGATGGCGGCTATCCTGCTGTATATGGGCGCCGGCCAGATCAGCGCGTTGCAGCAGTTCATCGTCATTACCGCGATTCCGGTCTCGCTGGTGCTGCTGCCTTCGCTGTGGACGGGCCCGCGGGCCGCCATGGCCATGGCCCGGGAGCAGGGCATCGTCGCCGAGCCGCGGCGCAGCTGACACCCGTCGCGCTGCTGCCGCCCGATCCACCGGCCCCCGAATGATGCATTCGGGGGCCGGTGCGCTTTCAGGGGTCGGCCGGGCGCCCTGACTGGCGTATAATGCGACTAAAGTCTAATAATGATGGAGCCTGTTCCTTGACGCTGACCACACCGGCCCTGCTGTTCCCGGCCATTTCCCTGCTGCTGCTGGCTTATACCAATCGCTTCCTGACCCTGGCCCAGCTGATCCGCAAGCTGGCCGAGGAGAATCGAGATACCCATCACGAGGTGGCGGCCCGGCAGATCATGCTGCTGCGCAAGCGGATCACCCTGACCAAGCGCATGCAGATGGCGGGGGTATCGAGCTTCCTGCTGTGCACGCTGTCGATGTTCGCGCTGTTCCTGTCGCTCAAGCTGCTGGGCATGGTGCTGTTCGGCATCAGCCTGATCAGCCTCTCGGTCTCGCTGTTCTTCTCCCTGTGGGAGGTGAAGATCTCGACCAATGCCTTGAACGTCCAGCTCCAGGATCTGGAAATGCTGAACCGGCATCGCGCCTCCGGCACGGCCGACAAGGGGGGTGATGCCGACGAGACGCCGCGCGACTTGTGAGCCCGGTGTGGGCCCGGCTAGACTGTCCGGCCTTCACAGGAGGCACCATGAACCCCCAGCAGTTGCTGTTCTATTGCCGCGCCGGCTTCGAGTCCGATCTGGCCGCCGAGATTGCCACCAAGGCGGCCGCCCTCGGCTGGCAGGGCTACCCCGTGGCCCAGCCGCAATCCGGTCATGTCAGTTTCGTGCTGACCGATGAGCGTCCCGCCAATGCCCTGCATCGCGACCTGCCGCTCGCGTCGCTGGTCTTTGCCCGACAGAGCCTGGTGGCGCTGGAGCCGCTGACGGGGCTTTCCCGGGAGGATCGCCTCTCGCCGATCATCGAGCAGGTGGTGGCCAGCGGCTGGAACTTCGAGTCGCTGTGGCAGGAAACGCCGGACACCAACGATGCCAAGGCGCTGGCCGGCCTGATCAAGGCACTCCAGCGCCCGCTCGAGTCGATCCTCAAGAAGCGTGGCGCCCTGCGTCGCAAGGCGGGCGGCCGACGCCTGCATCTGCTGTGGACCGAGGGCGACCGGGTGCAGCTGGGCATGAGCTTTCCCGGCAATCGCAGCGAGCAGCCCGGCGGCATTCGCCGACTGCGCTTTCCTCATGATGCGCCCAGCCGTTCGACCCTCAAGCTCGAGGAGGCCTGGCACGAGTTCGTGCCGCGGGATCAGTGGGAGACGCGCCTGGCCGAGGGCATGCAGGCGGCGGACCTGGGGGCGGCGCCGGGTGGCTGGACCTGGCAGCTGGTGCAGCGTGGCATGCAGGTCTATGCCATCGATAACGGGCCCATGGACCGCGGGCTGATGGCGACCGGGCTGGTCGAGCACCTGCGCGAGGACGGCTTCGTGTGGGCGCCGCCGATGCGGCTGGACTGGCTGGTGTGCGACATCGTCGACAAGCCGGCCCGGGTGATCGACATGGTCGAGCGCTGGCTGGTGAAGCGCTGGTGTCGCGAGGCGGTGTTCAACCTGAAGCTGCCCATGAAGCGGCGCTGGGAGGCGGTGTCGGAGGGGCTGGCGCGGCTCGATCGCTCCCTGGCGGAGGCGGGGGTGCGCGCCGAGATCGGCTGCCGTCACCTCTACCACGACCGTGAAGAGGTGACGGTCCACGTCAGGCTGCTGAACTGAGGCGTCAGAAGCTGAGGGTGTAGAGGCGGATGCGTTCCTGTTCGGTGAGCAGGGGGTAGAGGTCCTGCATCACCCGGGCACGCTGCTCGCTGTCGTGCCACGCCTGCCAGGCGCGCAGGTCCCGCCACTTGGTGATCACCACGCGCCGGTCCTCATGGCCCATCTCGACCAGGCTCTCGCCGCCGCCGAAGCCGGGGGCGCCGAGGACTTGGCGCATGGCCTCCCGGGCGACCTGCTCGTATTCTTCCTCCAGCCCGGGCATGATACGGCGCTCGATAATGATCTTGATCATCCCGCTAGTCTCCACTTCATTCCATTCCGTGTTACGAGGCGAGGTCATCGATGGTTGATTCCACGGACTCCCTGCCGGCCTGTCACGCCGAGCTGGACACCACCGGGCTCTACTGTCCCGAGCCCATCATGCTGATGCACAACAAGGTGCGCGACATGGCGTCGGGCGAGATCCTCAAGGTCGTGGCCAGTGATCCGGCGACCACTCGCGACGTGCCCAAGTTCTGCAGTTTCCTGGGCCACGAGCTGCTGGCCCAGGAAGAGCGCGACGGCCACTACCTCTACTTCATTCGCCTGGGCTGATCGCCCGGAACGCGCCCCGGCGGAGGTCTCACGCCCCGTCGTCGCGCTCCGGCGTGTCGGGCATCACCATCAGCGCCAGGGCCTCGAGGGTCTCGGGATCCTCGCGGCGGATGCGATTGGCGATCTGGCGCTGGAAGAAGTAGACCACCTGGTGCCGGCTGTGGCCGGGATAGAGGCAGGCATCGCCCGGCAGGATCGGGGTCGATTCGACCTGACGCTCGTCGGCCAGCAGCGCTTCCACGGCGCCGTCGCTGTAGAGTCGCCAGCCGAACACCTGCTTGAGCTGCCAGGGCGTATCGCCCTCGTCCATGCACAGGGCGTGGGTGCCCTGGGTCTCGGGCAGCTGCTGGATCAGCGTCGGTGATTCGGTCTCTTCGTAGTCGAAGTAGGCGGCGGCCTGCTCGAGCTCCAGCACCTTGTGCTCCGGCGGCAGCTCGAACAGCTCTTCGGTTTCCGGATCCCGGTAGCCGATGAAGTGGCCATGTTCGGGGTCGTCCAGCGCCTGGCAGGGCGTCAGGCG
This sequence comes from Halomonas smyrnensis AAD6, assembly GCF_000265245.1. Classification (GTDB taxonomy): domain Bacteria; phylum Pseudomonadota; class Gammaproteobacteria; order Pseudomonadales; family Halomonadaceae; genus Halomonas; species Halomonas smyrnensis. Next base: position 120,140 of record NZ_AJKS02000002.1, on the reverse strand, counting down.
TTCCATCCAGGGCACGAGGCCGACGACTTCTCCGTCCTCACGCATCCCCCAGGCGAGCAGGGGCATGCCGTAGTAGGACTCTGACTCGTCGGGCAGTTGATACACCATTTCCAGGCCATCGAGCTCGGGCGCGAGGCGAATCAGGCGCCTCCGAGCCTGCTGGCGTTGGCGCATGGTTTCCAGGTCGATGACCCGGGCGGGGCGAGATGACAGCGGGATACCCATGAAGTCCCTCCAGCGGCGGCTTGATCACGGCATTGGCCCTTGGGGCGGTCGGCAGCGCACACGTCACTGTCATCCCATCAATAGCACAGACCGATGACCGAGGTTAAGCCCCGGCGGTCAGCGGCAGCGTCGTGCCAGCTCGGTAGCCAGCGCATGATGGGACAGGCGTGCCGCCTGCAGGGCAGGCCAGGGTGCGCCGGGCGTTTCCCGCGATAGCCAGCGCTGCCGGTAGCGTTCCACAGCTGGCCGCGGGGCGACCTTGTGGGCCTCGATCAGGCGTTGAATGGCCGTGAACCAGCGTTGGGAAGCGAGGGTCAGGTCATCGAGCCATATCGCCAGCGGGCGTGACATCGCGAGCGCGTCGCCGACCGCCGGCGAGGCGGGACAGTGCCCGTCGACCAGCGCGGCCTCCAGCAACCGCGAGCGCTCCGAGAGGCGTCGCTCGGCCAGCATCAGGGCGCGCAGCAGCTCGGCGGTCAGCGGCCGGTCACGCAGCGTCTTGAGATGTCCCTCCAGGGTGGCGGAGTCGGGGACCCAGTCGCGATCGAACTGGTGCAGGGCGGCCTCACGCAGGTAGGCCAGCGACGGCAGCTGGGCATCCACCTCGTCCAGGGCATCCGGCGGCAGCGGCGAGCTGGCCCGGGAGAAACTGTCGAGCCACTCGTCCGAGGCGAACAGCGCGTTCCAGCTGGCCCGGGGCAGCTGTCCGGTCTTGAGCCGGGTCAGCCGCTCCAGACGCGCCCGGTGGTCGTCGCCGAGCGTCTGCGGCACCTCGGTGTTCCAGCAGCCGCTCAGGCGGCGCCACAGGGCCAGTTCGTAGAGCCAGCGCTGGCTGGGCGCGGCCACCTTGCCCAGCTGGTTGTTGCGCGCCGCCACCAGATTGGCGATATGGCAGCCGCGCAGGGCGAAGACGTCGAGCATCCCCTCGCGGGTCTCGGGAATCTCGAACAGCCGGACATCGGGACCGGGGAAGTCGCCGATGTTCTCGGGCGTCGTGCGCGCCGGCGCGGGCAGGTCGAGGCGCTCGGCCAGGCGCCGCTGGTCGTCGGCGAGCAGCGTCTCGGCGGGGCCGTCGCCGCAGCCGGCGAGCGGCAGCACCGCGACCAGTGCCGCCGCGAGCCGGGCGCCGAACCTATGAGGCCCGAGGCGTGGAATCCGCATCGATGACCGCCTTGCTCCGTCGTCTCAATCGTTCACCCAGCAGCAGGGCGGCCACCGTCAGCCCCGCCACCAGACCGATCCAGTAACCATAGACCCCGAGCGGCGCGACGAGCCCGAACAGGCCGTGATCGCCGAGCCAGTGGCCGCCGCCCAGGCCGACCAGCCAGAAGGCGACCAGGGTGATCAGCATGATCACGCGGGTGTCCTTGTAGCCGCGCAGCGCGCCGGCCAGGTTGGCCTGCAGCGAGTCCGAGATCTGGTAGATCATCGCCAGCCCCACCAGCGACAGGGTCAGCCGGGCGACGGCCGGGTCGTTGGTGTAGAGGCCGATCACCGGCTCGGCGGTGAGCCACAGCAGCAGGCAGTTGATCACCGCCACCGCCAGGGCGATCAGCATGCCGTGGCAGGCCACCAGGCGCGCGGCCTCGGGACGCCCCTGGCCCAGCACGTTGCCGACCCGCACCGTCAGCGCCATGCTCAGCGACAGCGGCAGCATGAACAGCAGGCTGGTGTAGTTCAGGGCCACCTGGTGGGCGGCCACCACGACCTCGCCGAGGCTGGCGATGAACAGCGCGATCAGCGTGAACAGCGTCACCTCCATGAAGATAGCCACCCCGATCGGCACGCCCACGTAGAGCAGCTCGAGGATCGGCCGCCACCGCGGGGGCGTCGGCGAGTGCCACAGAGCGACGTCGCCGTAGGCCCGGCTGCGCCGGGTATAGGCGACCATCGCCAGGCACATCACCCACATCGACAGCGCGGTGGCGATGCCGCAGCCCACCGCCCCCAGTGCCGGCAATGCCGTGATCGGCGCCGGCAGCCAACTGCCCAGCAGGGCCTCGAGCCCCGCACCGCCGTAGATCAGCAGGTAGTTGCTGGGGACGTTGACGGCCAGTCCCAGCAGGCTGATCCACAGCGCCGGGCGGGTATGGTTCATGCCGTCGGAGAAGGCGCGCAGCGCCATGAACAGCCCGACCGCCGGCAGCCCCAGGGCCACGGCTCCCAGATAGCCCGCGGCGCGCTCGGCCACCGCCTCGGGCACCGACATCAGCCGGAACACCGGCATCACCGCTGTCCACAAGAGCGCCGCCGCGATCACGCCCAGCACCGCGCCGATCCACAGTGCCTGGTGCACCTGCAGGCGGATGCCGTCCCGGCGTCCGGCGCCGAGCAGCTGCGCCACCACCGGGGTCAGCCCCATCAGGGTGCCGGTCATCAGCAGCATCAGCGGCATCCACAGGCTCGAGCCCACCGAGACGGCGGCCAGGTCGGTGGCGCTGAGCCGCCCGGTCATCATCACGTCCACCGTGCTCATGGCGGCCTGGGCGAGCTGGGCGCCGCAGATCGGCAGCGCCAGGCGGATCAGCGGGCGGGTTTCCTGTCGCGTGGTGGCGATCAGCTGGGAAATGAACTGGGCCAAGGGTCATGCTCCGTGAAAGGGTCGGCCCCGTGCTCCATGCGGTCGGGGGGAGCGCGCCAGTCTAGCAGGCCCGCCAGCGTTTCGTGGCATCACCGGAGCCTATGATCGGGGCGGTCGGTCTCGCTATACTGTGCCGCCCATTCACGACCCCGCCGGAGCCCGCGTGAGCCACCGCCTCGAGGATGTCATCGCCCTGTTCGACGGCCTCTTCCTGCCCGCCTGCAACACCCGCCTGATTCGCGGCGGCGACGAGCCGCTGTACCTGCCCGCCGATGCCGAGACGCCCTGGCATCGGGTGATCTTCGCCCGCGGCTTCTATGCCAGCGCGCTGCACGAGATCAGCCACTGGTGCATCGCCGGCGCGCGGCGTCGCGAGCTCGAGGACTACGGCTACTGGTACCTGCCCGACGGCCGCGACGCCGCCCAGCAGCGTGACTTCGAGGCGGTGGAGGTGGCGCCTCAGGCGCTGGAGTCGTTGTTCGCCGCCGCCTGCGGGCATCGTTTCCAGGTCAGCGTGGACAACCTGGGCGAGGTGGAGGTCGACCGGGAAGGCTTCGCTGAGCGGGTCGCGGCGCGGGCGGCGCGCTACGCGCGGGAAGGCCTGCCGGCCAGGGCCGAGGCCTTTCGCACCGCGCTGGCGGTCTTCTACGGCCAGGGCCGGGAGGATGGCGAGGGCGCGCCGCTCGAGGCGGCGCTGGCGGCGGGCCGGGCGTGTCTCGAACGCCGCGAGGCGCCCGCCGCCGAGCCCGCCTGAGGCGTCGTCTCAGAGGTCGGCGTCGCCGAGTCGCTGATGCAGCGTCAGCATCACCTGGATCTCTTCCTCGGGGCGCAGCGGTTCGAGCCCCAGCTCGCCGAACAGCTCGCCGCGGGCCCGGGACCAGTCGCCGGGCGCCAGATCGGCATAGAGGCTCTCGGCCGGGGCCAGCTCGACGAACGGGTCCAGCCCGTAGGTCTCGAACAGCCGCGAGAGCGCCGCCTCGTCGTCGCCGACGCCGGCGGTGTAGAGGGTGGCGTTGAAGTGGTCGGTCTCCAGCTCGCGGATCACGTCCAGCGGGCTCACGCCCATGCTGGAGAGCTCCTCCAGGCTGTAGGCGCCCAGCGAGACCAGCTCGTCGTCCAGCCACTCGTCGTCGGGCTGGATCAGGGTGTGCTTGACGCGGCCATCGGGCAGGGTCCAGGCGATGGACAGCGGCAGGTCGCCGTCGTCGCCGGTCTCGATGGCGATGAACGCAGGCAGATCATCCATTCTGTTGCCCCTCCTCGCGGGCAGACTCGTCGAGGCCGAAGAAGGCCCGGGCGGTGGCGGTGGTGGTGCGGGCCAGGTCGGCTTCCGTGTCGCCGCGCCAGTGGGCGATCTCGCGCACGATCCAGGGCAGCAGCGCCGGCTCGTGGCGTCTGCCCTTGAGTTTGGCAGGTAAATTGCGCGGCAGCAGGTAGGGGCAGTCGGTTTCCACCATCAGCCGCTCGGCGGGAATCGCCCCCACCAGCTCGCGCAGGTGATGGCCACGGCGCTCGTCGCACAGCCAGCCGGTCAGGCCGATGTGCAGGTCGAGGTCCAGGTAGCCATAAAGGGTGTCGCGGTCGGCGGTGAAGCAGTGCACCACCGCCTTCGAGATGTCGTCGCGCCAGGCGTGCAGCATTTCGCGCATGCGCGGTCCGGCGTCGCGCTCGTGGAGGAACAGCGGCAGACCGCTCTCGGCGGCGAGCGCGAGCTGTGCCTCGAAGGCGTGCTGCTGCTCGGCCGGCGTCGAGAAGTTGCGGTTGAAGTCCAGGCCGCATTCGCCCACCGACACGACCTCCGGCTGGCGGTGGAGCTCGCGCATGGCGGCCTCGAGCTCGGCGTCCCAGCGGCTGGCGTCATGGGGATGCACGCCGGCGGTGGCATACAGCCCCGGGTAGCGGCGGGCCAGGGTCACGGCCTGTTCGGCGTGCTCGCGGTCGGTGCCGGTGAGGATCAGCGTGTCGACGCCGGCGGCGCGGGCGCGCTGGATCGTCGCCTCGAGATCGCGGGCGAAGCTCTCGTGGGTCAGGTTGGCGCCGATGTCCACCAGCGGGGCCGGCGAACGGAATCTCAGCGCCTCGGGCAGCACGTCGTCGAAGGGGGGCGTGGCGTCGGCCAAGGCGAAGCTCTCCTCTGGGCGGTTCGTCTAGCGCGCGGGAAACGGGCGCGCATTGTACCCGGGTCGGGTGGGGTGGGGCCACGTCGGGGCGGGCATGCGTTACACTGGCGGCTTGATCGAACGATGAGGTGAATGCGTGACCCTGCTACGTCTGGAACAGCTGCAACTGGCCTACGGCACCCATGTGCTTCTCGACGGCGCCGATCTGGTGCTGGAGAAGGGCGAGCGTCTGGCGCTGGTGGGCCGCAACGGAACCGGCAAGTCGACCCTGCTCAAGCTGGTGTCGGGCGAGAACCTGCCCGACGGCGGCACCATCTGGCGCGCGCCCGGCCTCAAGATCGGCGTGCTCGCCCAGGACCTGCCCGCCGCCTCCGGCGAGACCATCTTCGACGTGGTCGCCCAGGGCCTGCCCGAGGCCGGCGAGCTGCTGTCCGAGTATCACCACCTGGTGCAGCAGGCCGAGCCCGACATGACGCGCATGGCCCAGCTGCAGACCCGCCTCGAGGCCATCGACGGCTGGTCCTTCCACCAGCGCATCGACGTGGTGCTGACGCGCCTGGGGCTGCCGGCGGATGCCGCCATGGCGGATCTCTCCGGCGGCTGGCGGCGGCGCGTGGCGCTGGCGCGGGCGCTGGTGGTCGAGCCCGACCTGCTGCTGCTCGACGAGCCCACCAACCACCTGGACCTGGACACCATCGCCTGGCTGGAGGAGCAGCTGTCCGCCTTCAACGGCGCGGTGCTGTTCATCACCCACGACCGTGCCTTCCTGTCGCGGCTGGCCACCCACATCCTCGAGCTTGATCGCGGCCGTCTGGGGCGCTATCCCGGCGACTACGCCCGATATCAGGAGCAGAAGACCCACGAGCTCGAGGTCGAGGCCCGCGAGAACGCCGAGTTCGACAAGAAGCTGGCTCAGGAGGAGGCGTGGATCCGCCAGGGCATCAAGGCCCGCCGGACCCGCAACGAGGGCCGCGTGCGCGCCCTCGAGCAGATGCGTCGCGACCGCGGCGAGCGCCGCGAGCGCCAGGGCCGCGCCAGCCTCTCGGTGGACACCGGCGAGCGCAGCGGCAAGCGGGTGGTGGAGCTGTCCCACGTCACCCAGTACTACGACGGCGAGGCGGTCATTCGCGACCTCAACCTCGAGGTGCAGCGCGGCGATCGCATCGGCCTGATCGGCCGCAACGGCGCCGGCAAGACGACCCTGCTCAAGATCCTGCTCGGCGAGCTCGAGCCCAGCGAGGGGCAGGTGCGCATGGGCACCAAGCTGCAGGTGGCCTATTTCGACCAGCTGCGCGCCGGCCTCGAGCCGGAGAAGACCGTCTACGACAACGTCGCCCAGGGCAGCGACCGGCTCACCGTGGGTGGCCGCGATCGCCACGTGATGAGCTACCTGCAGGACTTCCTGTTCACGCCGGAGCGCGTGCGCCAGCCGGTCAAGGCGCTGTCCGGCGGCGAGTCCAACCGCCTGTTGCTGGCCAAGCTGTTCACCCAGCCGGCCAACGTGCTGGTGCTCGACGAGCCGACCAACGACCTGGACGTGGAGACCCTGGAGCTGCTCGAGGAGCTGCTGCTCGACTTCGACGGCACCCTGCTGCTGGTGTCCCACGACCGCGCCTTCATGGACAATGTGGTGACCAGCGTGCTGGCCTTCGAGGGTCAGGGCTGCGTGCGCGAGTACGTGGGCGGCTACCACGACTGGGTGCGCCAGGGCGGCAAGCTGCCGCCGGCGCCCTGGGAGGGCGCGGCGCGTCAGGCGGCCGAGCCGGTCGCCGAGGCCCCGGCCGAGGCCGCGCCGACCAAGGAAAACGCGGCGCCGGCGGCCAAGGCCGCCCCCAAGCGCGCCAAGCTGTCCTACAAGCTGCAGCGCGAGCTCGACGGCCTGCCGGCGGAGATCGAGCGTCTGGAAGCGGCGGTAGCCGACTTCGAGGAGCAGGTCGGCGATCCGGCCTTCTACCAGCAGGACAACGACACGGTGACCGCGACCCTGCAGGCCCTCGGCGACCGCCAGACCGAGCTGGAGACCGCCATGGAACGGTGGATGGAGCTGGAAGCGATGGCGGCCGGCGAAGCCTGAGGGATTCGCTATTGCGCTCGACGATCCACAGGGATGTGGGGAGTGCGTAGGTTTGTCGGGAACAAACCTGGCGATCTTGACCGCCGGCGGTGCCGGGGCGCCGGTCCGATCGGAATCCTCATGTAGCAGGCTACATGCCGGTTCCTGCGCTCCGGCAGCGGGCAACCTATCTTCGCTCATGACGCGAATATTGGACACTGCCCAACGAAGAATACCGTGGAGTGTCTGCTAAAGCAGAAAGGCGCCCCGAGGGGCGCCTTTCGCATGCATCGTGCGGGGCGGGTTATTCCTCCGCTTCGCCGTCCTTGCCGACCCGCACCGCCAGCACGTCGCACTGGGCGCCGTGCAGCACGCCGGTGGAGGTGGAGCCCAGCAGCAGCGCGAAGCCGTGGCGGCCGTGGGAGCCGACCACGATCAGGTCGACATTCCGCTCCTCGGCGAAGCGGTGAATCTCGGTGTCGGGCATGCCCACGACCACGTGCTGGTTCTCCTTGGCCACGTGGGCATCGGCGATCTCGGCCAGGCGCTGCTTGGCGTGCTCGTCGAGCTGGTCCTGGATGCTGGTGAGGTCCATGGGAATGTCGCCACCGTAGGCGAAGCCGAGGGGCTCGAGGGTATGCATGATGGAGAGCTTGGCCTCGTTGCGGTCGGCGATCTGCATCGCCCGCTCCAGCACCTTGTGGGAATCCTTGGTCAGGTCGACGGCGACCAGGACGTGACGATACTCGTTGCTCATGGCATTGCCTCCGGCAGAGGATCAGGGTCAGTGTCTGCCTCCCACTCTAGGACGCACGATGAGACAAGACAACGACTTGCATCAAGACAGGAACGGAAAACGCTTATGATCTGGTTGATCATCGTCGTGGTCGTCGGGCTGATCTTCGCCCCGGCCATGTGGCTTCGCCCGAGCCCCCGGGAGCAGCGCGCCACGACGCTGCGCGAGGCGGCCAGACAGGACGGGATCCAGGTGCGTCTCGATCCGTCGCCGCTGCACCAGGACGACCGGCGTCGTCCCGCCTATCGCTGGGCCTATCCGCCGCGGCGGCCGGGGCCCGATTTCATGCTGATGCGCGATGTCGTGGCCAGCGACGCCTTGAAGCCCTTCATGGAGGGCTGGCGCTGGCGCAAGGAGCCGCTGCATGAGCTGCCGGCGGCGGTGCGGTGTCACTTCGAGGCGCTGCTGGCGCGGCTGCCCGCCGACGCGCTGGCGGTGGAGTCGAGCGCCGAGGCGCTGATCCTGTGGTGGGATGAATCGCTGGAGAGAGAGGCCTTCCAGCCGGTGGCCGCCGACATGGCCGAGCTGCGCGATGGGCTCGCGGGGCGGCCGGACCGACCCGAGCGGCGCGGGGTTTCCCAGGCACCCCGCGGCTAGCGCGGTGCCGTGGCATCGTTCGTCTGCCAGGGAAAAGTCGCCCGGGGCGAGCGGCCGGGTGGCGCCTAGCCCTCTTCCCGGGCCTGGATCGCCAGGCCGTTGGCCTCGATGCGTCCCAGCAGCTCGGCGAGCTGATCGACCTCTTCCGCGGACAGGCCGGCCAGCATCTCTTCCCGGGCCTGGCTGACCACGGCATCGATGCGCTCGAGCAGCGGCATGGCCGCGTCGGTGAGCATGATGCGCTTGGTGCGCCGGTCCTTGTCGCAGGGGCAGCGCTGTATCAGCCCCTGTTCGGCGAGCTGATCGAGGGTGCGCACCAGCGAGGGCGCCTCGACGCCGATGGTTCGGGCGAGGTCGCACTGCGGCTGGTCATCCCCCATCTGCCAGAGATGGTAGAGCGTGACCCAGCGGGTCTGGGTCAGCCCTTCGGGGGCCAGCCGGCGATCGATGACCGCGCGCCATAAGCGCGGTAAACGAGAAAGCGTAAAACCGATGTTCTGTTGCATTAGTGTCTGCACAAACGATGAATCCTAAGGGATTGTCCGGAGCTGCGGAGTGTAATGCAAGTCGTTAGCGCTCTACGGTGCTTCCGCCGGCCGAGCGATGAGACGCCGCAGATCCAGCCCGGGCAGCCCGGCCGGCAGGCGTATACGACCATCGGCCAGGGTCGCCTGTTCCGGCGTGTCGCTGACCCGGAAGCGCAGCACGCCGATCCGCTGGCCGCTGGCGGTCATCACGTCGACTCGCCAATTGCCCGACGGCTCCTCCGGGAAGTGGCGCTTGTGGGTCCAGGCCCGGTAGCCGGCCTCGCGTCCGCCCTGGATCTGCAGCGGAATGCGATCCACCAGCCGGCCGTCCTGACGCCACTCGTGCACGACCTTCTCCTCGAGGCCCCGCGGGGCGTGGATCGCGGTGTAGGCGTAGAGACCGTGGCCGGTCAGCGCCTCGGGCGTGAGGCGCAGCTCGCCCTCCGGGCGCCGGGCCGGCTCGTCGAAGGACGGCGACAGCGCATGGCCCGAAAGCCACAGGCTGGCCGGCGGCACCCAGGCGCGTCCCAGCCAGCCGAGGCCGGCCAGCAGCGGCAGCAGCACCATCATGGCCAGCCAACGGGCGGTGTTCATCGGCCGCAGCAGCTGCATCAGGCTCGGCAGGCTGAAGACCATCATCGCGACCAGCGCGATGACCAGGCTCTCGCCGGTGGTCAGGTGCAGCACCGTCGGCAGCGTCACCAGCACCACCAGGAACACGCACTGGGCGTGGAAGGCGAAGTAGAGCCAGCGGTGCCGGGCGGCCAGGCGGTAGTAGAGCGGATCGAGGATCGACAGCAGCGCGAGCCCCACCATCAGCGCCGTGAACAGCCCCTGGGCGCTGGTCCAGACGGTCGTCGCCAGCAGGAACGGCAGGGCGAAGAACAGTGTCTCCTGGTGGACCATCTGGGCGATGAAGGTGGTGATGCCGCGTGGCAGGGCGGGATAGCCGCGATGGATCAGCCAGCGGGCGATCAGGCTCTCGGACAGCAGCAGCACCCAGGCCACCAGCATGCCCAGCGCCAGGGCGGCGCCCAGCCACTGCTGGCGCTCCACCAGGAAGAAGCTCGCCGCGCCGGCGAGGAAGGCCACCGGCGGCCACAGCCAGTGCCAGCGACGGGCACGTTCCGCCACGCGGGTGAGGCGATGCTGCCAGCCCTCGAGGCGGGAGGCACGGGGATCGGGGGGCGGTGGCAAGCGGTCGGCAGTCATGGACGCATCCTAGCAGGGCGCCGCGCGCCGCGGGAGTCGCCGCGAAGCGACGGACCCGGCGGAGAGGGGCCATGCCGCGATGACTCAGGAGAGGCGTATCGACCATGGCAGGGCTTGACGCTCTTCTCGGTCTGGCCCAAGCTGATGGAATCAAACGGCCGTATGAATTTCTGCACGGAGATTCGTGGATGATCTACCAAGGCAATGCCATCACCGTGGCGCGCGACGATGACGCCGTCGCCACCCTGACCCTCGACCACCGCGACGAGTCGGTCAACACCCTGTCGTCGGCGGTGGTCGGCGAGCTCGCCGAGGCGGTGGAGGCGCTCGGCGTCGACTCCGGCCTTCGGGGGCTGATCCTGACCAGCGCCAAGGAGGCCTTCGTCGTCGGCGCCGACATCACCGAGTTCCATGGCATGTTCGAGCGCGGCGAGGAGGAGATCCAGGCCATGCTCGAGCGGGTGCACGCCCTCTTCAACGCCATCGAGGACCTGCCGTTTCCCACCGTCACCGCGCTCAACGGCCTGGCCCTGGGCGGCGGCTGCGAGCTGGCGCTGACCACCGACTTCCGGGTGATGAGCGACTCGGCCCAGCTCGGCCTGCCGGAAACCAAGCTCGGTATCCTGCCGGGCTGGGGCGGCTGCGTGCGCCTGCCGCGGCTGATCGGCGCCGACAACGCCATCGAGTGGATCGCCGGCGGCACCCAGAACAAGGCCGACGAGGCGCTCCGGATGGGCGCCGTGGACGCCGTGGTGCCCGATGAGGCGCTGATGGAGGCGGCCCGCGATCTGCTCGACCGCGCCCGCCGCGGTGAGCTCGATCACCAGGCCCGGCGCGCCGAGAAGCGCTCGCCCCTCAGGCTCGACGCCATCGAGCAGATGATGGTGTTCGAGACCGCCAAGGGCTACGTGGCCGGCAAGGCCGGGCCGCACTACCCGGCGCCGATCGAGGCGATCAAGGTGATCCAGAAGGGCGCCGGCGAGACCCGCGAGCGCGCCCAGGCGATCGAGGCCGCGTCCTTCGCCAAACTGGCGAAGACCGATGTCTGCTACAACCTGGTGGGGCTGTTCCTCAACGACCAGGCGGTCAAGAAGGCCGGCGCTCGTTACGCGAAGCAGGCGCGCCCCGTCGCGCAGGCCGCGGTGCTGGGCGCCGGCATCATGGGGGGCGGCATCGCCTACCAGAGCGCCTCCAAGGGCACCCCGATCCTGATGAAGGACATCAAGGCCGAGGCCATCGACCTCGGCCTCAAGGAGGCCCGCAAGCTGTTCGCCAAGCAGGTCGAGCGCAAGAAATTCACCACCGAGCAGATGGCCGAGCGGCTGACCCATATCCGCCCGACACTGTCCTACGGCGACTTCGGCGGGGTCGACCTGGTGGTCGAGGCCGTGGTGGAGAATCCCAAGGTCAAGGGCGCGGTGCTGGCCGAGGCCGAGGCCGCGGTAGGCGAGGACACGGTGCTGGCCACCAACACCTCGACCATTTCCATCACCCGGCTGGCCGAGCACCTGAAGCGGCCCGAGAACTTCTGCGGCATGCACTTCTTCAACCCGGTGCACCGCATGCCGCTGGTCGAGGTGATCCGCGGCGAGAAGACCGGTGACGCCGCCGTGGCGGCCACCGTCGCCTACGCCCGCCAGATGGGCAAGACGCCGATCGTGGTCAACGACTGCCCGGGCTTTCTGGTCAACCGCATCCTGTTCCCCTACTTCGGCGGCTTCAGCGCCCTGGTGGCCCAGGGCGCCGACTTCCGCCGGGTCGACAAGGTGATGGAGCGCTTCGGCTGGCCGATGGGGCCGGCCTACCTGCTCGACGTGGTGGGCATGGATACCGCGCTGCACGCCGGCGAGGTGATGGCCGAAGGCTTCCCCGATCGCATGGGCGACATGAGTGGCGGCGTGATCCCGCGGATGGTCGAGCACGAGCGTCTCGGCCAGAAGAACGGCAAGGGCTTCTACGCCTACGAGGAAGACCGGAAGGGCAAGCCGCAGAAGCTCGAGGACGACGAGGCCCTGGCGCTGGTGCGGCAGGTGGCCGAAGGCGAGCAGGACTTCTCCGACGAGGCGATCATCGCGCGGATGATGGTGCCGCTGTGCCTGGAGGCGGTGCGCTGCCTCGAGGACGGCATCGTCGGCAGCGCCGCCGAGGCCGACATGGCGCTGATCTACGGCATCGGCTTCCCGCCGTTCCGCGGCGGGGCGCTGCGCTACATCGACGCCATGGGGGCGGAGGCCTTCGTCGCCCAGGCGGACGAACTGGCCGCCGAGCTGGGGCCGCTCTACGCGCCCACCGACGGGCTGCGCGAGATGGCGCGCAGCGGCCAGCGCTTCCACCGCGACGCCGACCCGGCCTGATTCACAGGGAGACAGTATCGATGAGTTTGCATCCGAGAGACATCGTGGTGGTCGACGGCGTGCGCACCGCCATGGCCAAGGCCAGGAACGGCGCCTTCCGCCACGTGCGCGCCGAGAACCTGTCCGCCGCCGTCATGCAGGCGCTGTTCGACCGCAACCCGGGACTCGATCCGAAAGAGGTCGACGACGTCATCTGGGGCTGCGTGAACCAGACCCTGGAGCAGGCCATGAACATCGCCCGCAACGCGGCGATCATGACCGGCATTCCGCGCAGCGTGCCCGCCCAGACCGTCAACCGGCTGTGCGGCTCCTCGATGAGCGCGCTGCACATCGCCGCCGCCAACATCCGCGCCGGCATGGGCGACGTCTACGTGATCGGCGGCGTCGAGCACATGGAACACGTGCCCATGACCCACGGCATCGACGTCAATCCGGCGGCCAGCAAGCACGCCGCCAAGGCGGCGATGATGATGGGTCTGACCGCCGAGCTGCTGGGCAAGATGCACGGCATCTCGCGGGAGGATCAGGACGCCTTCGGCGTGCGCTCCCACCGGCTGGCCAGGGAGGCCCGGGACGGCGGCGGCTTCGATCGCGAGATCGTCGGCGTCGAGGGCCACGACGCGCGCGGCTACCGGGTGCGGGTCGACCGTGACGAGGTGATCCGCGACGATGCCAGCCTCGAGGCGATGGCCGAGCTCAGGCCGGCCTTCGACCCCAAGAACGGCACCGTCACCGCCGGCACCTCCTCGGCGCTGTCGGTGGGCGCCAGCGGCATGGCGGTGATGAGCGCCGAGCGCGCCGAGGCGCTGGGCCTCGAGCCCATCGCCCGGGTGCTCTCCACCGGGGTGGCGGGCTGCGACGCCTCGATCATGGGCTACGGCCCGGTGCCGGCCTCGAAGAAGGCGCTGAAGGCGGCGGGGCTGACCATGGACGATATCCAGACCGTGGAGCTCAACGAGGCCTTCGCCGCCCAGTCGCTGCCGGTGCTCAAGGACCTGGGCCTGCGCGACCGCATGGACGAGGCGGTCAACCTGCACGGCGGCGCCATCGCCTTGGGCCATCCGCTGGGCTGCTCCGGGTCGCGCATCTGCACCACCCTGCTCAACGTGATGCGCGAGCAGGACACCAGCCTGGGCCTGGCGACCATGTGCATCGGCATGGGGCAGGGCGTGGCCACGGTATTCGAGCGCCTCAGGTAGCGCTTTCGTGGCATAGGGGATGAGCTCGATCGGCGCCAGGCCATCGCGAGGACGCAGTGAACCCTCCCATGGGCGCTTCTTTTGCCCTGCGGCGCTCTCGCATCCTGCTCCGCTTGCAGGACCGGTGCTGGCCTTCCCTGGCCAGCCCGTTCGGCGGAATTCGCCTCACCCTTGGCAAAAGAGCCTCGCTTTGTCTTGTCCCCGGCGCTCATCTTCCCGGTCATCGTGACGACGGCACCCCTCGGGGTGCCGTCGTTGTTTTTGCTCAGTCGTTGCCGGTCTGCTGGAGCTGCTGCACCGAGGCGACCAGGTCGTTGAAGCGCTCGCCCTGCACCTGGACGTGGGACTCGATCTCGGCCTCGGCGCGCCGCTCGTCGCCGGCGGCGATGGCGTCCAGCACCGCCTCGTGTTCCGCCAGCGAGCGCTCGGGGCGGTGGCGCAGGTGCAGCTGCATGCGCCGGTAGGGCTGCAGCACCGCGTGCAGCCGCGTGGCTTCCTGGGCCAGGAAGGCGTTGTGGCTGGCCTCGTAGATGCGCTGGTGGAAGACGCTGTTCTCGTAGTAGTAGCCGTTGGCGTCGCCGGCCTCGGCCATGCGCCGGCAGGCCTCGTGGGCCTCGCGCAGCGCCTCCAGCTCCTCGGCACCGATGCGCCGCGCCGCCAGCCTCGCGCACATGCCTTCCAGTTCGGCCATCACCTCGAAGCGTTCCACCAGCTCGGCCACGCTGAGCTGGGTCACGAAGGTGCCGCGCTTCGGCACCACCTTCACCATGCCCGACATCGCCAGCTGCTGGATCGCCTCGCGGACCGGCGTGCGCGAGCAGTCGTACTCCCGCTCCAGGGCCTCCGGGTCGAGGCGCGCGCCGGGCGGGTAGCGCCCCTTGATGATGGCGTCTTCCAGCAGGTCGCGCAGTCGCTGCGCCTGGGAAACCTTGCTCATGTGCTGTCCTCCCGCTTGACACAACTATATCTTGGACCTACTTGTTATATATAACAACTCGGCGTCATGTATCCCATGTGCCGAATCAACGCCACCGCAAGCACGGCTCTGGTCCCTGGAGGACGCGGCATGAAGATGAACATGGATTTCCTGGAAGGCCTGCTGTCGAGCGTGGCCCGTCGGGCCCGCCAGCGCCAGGGCGGCGAACGCTCCCCCCGCCGCGGGCGAGCGTCGGCGCCCTGCGGCGCCGGTGAGATCCTCTCGGCCTGCGACGCCCTGCTGGCCGGAGGCGGCGGCGAAGCCTCGCAGATCCTGGTCGCCCAGCGGGTGCTCAGCGGCTATGCCGCCCTGGAGCCCGAGGCGCGCCGTGACGTCCTGACCCGGCTCGCCGAGCGCCACGGCGCGCGCCCCGAGGCGATCCATGCCGCCTACGCGGCCTATCGCGAGGGGGAGGGCGAGGCCGGCCTGCGGGCGCTGATCGAGGCCTGCGAGCCGCCGCGCCAGGAGCTGCTGCGCCGGCTCAACCTGTGCCCAGGCGGCACCTTCGAGCTGGTCAAGATGCGCGCCGACCTGCTGGGACACCTCGACGAGGCGCCGGCGCTGGCCGGCCTCGACGAGGACTTCGCGCACCTGTTCGCGTCCTGGTTCAACCGCGGCTTCCTGGTGCTCCGAAGCATCGACTGGAACACCCCGGCGGCGGTGCTCGAGAAGCTGATCCGCTACGAGGCGGTACACGAGATTCAGGACTGGCGCGCGCTGCGCCGGCGCCTCGATCCCGAGGACCGGCGCTGCTACGCCTTCTTCCACCCGGCCATCGGCGACGAGCCGCTGATCTTCGTCGAGGTGGCGCTGTGTCGCGGCATCCCCGGCAATATCCAGACGCTGCTGGCCGGCGGCGACGAGGTGGCGCCCCAGGACGCCGACACCGCGGTGTTCTACAGCATCAGCAACTGCCAGGCCGGCCTGAAGGGCATTTCCTTCGGCAACTTCCTGATCAAGCAGGTGGTGCAGGAGCTCCGGCGCGAGCTGCCCGAGCTTGCCAACTTCGTGACCCTGTCGCCGGTGCCGGGCTTCGCCAAATGGCTGTCGGAGCGGCGCGAGGCCGGCGAATGCCGTCTGTCGCCCGAGGCCGCCGAGGCCCTCGACGCCACCGCCTGGCGCGACGACCAGGCGGCCCGGGAGGCGCTCGAGCCCGAGCTCACGGCGCTGGCCGCCCACTATCTCACCGAGGCCAAGCAGCGCCACGGCCGGCCCCGCGACCCGGTGGCGCGCTTTCACCTGGGCAACGGGGCGAGCCTGCATCGCCTGAACTGGCCCGCCGACGCCTCTGCCAAGGGCTGTCGTCAGGCCCATGGCCTGATGGTCAACTACCGCTACGAGCCGGACCGCATCGAGCAGAACCACGAGGCCTACAGCCGAGAGGGCAGCGTGGTCTGCGCCGGCGATATCCCGCGCCAGGCCAGGCGCGCCCAGCCGCTGCTGGCCGCGCCGGCCGATGCCTGATTCCCCCGATTTCCCCACGATCACGAGGACGACTGCCATGCACAATCACAACCTGTTCCTGCAGTTCGAGGCCCACTTTCGCGAGACGCCGGACAAGACGCTGATCGATACCCCCGAGGGGCGGCGCTACGCGTATGCCGAGATGCTCGAGACCTCGCAGCGCCTGGCCGCGGTGCTGCAGTCCCTCGACGTGCAGCCCGGCGACCGGGTGGCGGTGCAGGTCGACAAGAGCCCCGAGGCGATCATGCTCTACCTGGCCTGCCTGCAGGCCGGCGCGGTCTACCTGCCGCTCAACACCGGCTATACCGGCGCCGAGATCGAGTACTTCCTGGGCGACGCCGCGCCGCAGCTCTACGTGTGCCCGCCGGCACGGGCGGCGGACGCCAACCGCTTCTACCAGGAGGGGCGGGTGGTCCACGTGGAGAGCCTGGGCACGGCCGGCGACGGCAGCCTGATGGAGCGTGCCGCCGCCGCCGAGCCGATGACCGAGATCGCCTGCCTCGAGGCCGATGACCTGGCGGCGATCCTCTACACCTCCGGCACCACCGGGCGTTCCAAGGGGGCGATGCTCAGCCACGCCAACCTGGCCTCCAACAGCCGGGCCTTGGCCGAGGCCTGGCGCTTCACCGCCGACGACCACCTGCTGCATGCGCTGCCGATCTTCCATACCCACGGGCTGTTCGTGGCCTGCAACATCGTGCTGACGGTGGGCGCCTCGATGACCTTCCTGCCCAGGCTCGACGTCGAGCGGCTGCTCGACCTGATGCCCGGGGCCACGGTGCTGATGGGCGTGCCGACCTTCTACACCCGGCTGCTGCAGTCGCCGCGGCTGGATCGCGATGCCGTGGCCAACATGCGGCTGTTCGTCTCCGGCTCGGCGCCGCTGCTGGCCGAGACTCATGATCAATTCCGAGAGCGCACCGGCCATGTCATCCTCGAACGCTACGGCATGACCGAGACCAACATGAACACCTCCAATCCCTACGCTGGCGAGCGGCGCCCCGGCACGGTCGGCTTCCCGCTGCCGGGCAGCGAGGTGCGCATCGCCGACCGCGACGGCGGCAACGAGGTCGCCGACGGCGAGACCGGGCTCCTCCAGGTGCGCGGCCCCAACGTCTTCGTCGGCTACTGGCGCAAGCCGGAGAAGACCCGCAGCGAGTTCCGCGACGACGGCTTCTTCATCACCGGCGACCTGGGCCGGATCGACGACGACGGCTACCTGCACATCGTCGGCCGCGACAAGGACCTGGTGATCTCCGGCGGCTACAACGTCTATCCGAAGGAGGTCGAGCAGCTGATCGACGAGCTGCCGGGCGTCGCCGAGTCCGCGATGTTCGGCGTCCGGCACCCGGACCTCGGCGAGGGCGTCACCGCGGTGATCGTGGCCCGCGAGGGCGAAACCGCCCCCGACGAGGCGGCCGTTCAGGCGGCGCTCGCCGACCGGCTGGCGCGCT
This sequence comes from Halomonas smyrnensis AAD6, assembly GCF_000265245.1. Classification (GTDB taxonomy): domain Bacteria; phylum Pseudomonadota; class Gammaproteobacteria; order Pseudomonadales; family Halomonadaceae; genus Halomonas; species Halomonas smyrnensis. The sequence continues at coordinate 102,582 of NZ_AJKS02000002.1, read as the reverse complement.
ACAAGCAGCCCAAGCGGGTGTTCCCCATCGAGGCGCTGCCGCGCAACGTGATGGGCAAGGTGCAGAAGAACCAGCTGCGCGACGCCTACGCCGATCTCTACGCCGGGAAGGAGGCGGCCGCCACGGCAGGATGAAGGAGCACCATGCCCGGCCCATCGGCCGGGCCCCAGGCGGCGCGCAGACGCGGCCGGGAGCACGCTGACACTCGGGACGTCCCGAGGCTCGAACAACGACAATCACAATAAGGACCTGACCCATGGTGATCTACGGAGTGGCCCTGCTGGCGGGGTGCATGATGCTGGGCCTGGCAACGGGCGATGTGCTGGGCCATCTGCTCGGCATCGAGGCCAATCTCGGCGGGGTGGGCATCGCGATGCTGCTGCTGATCTTCGCGACGGGCTATCTCAAGGCCCGAGGCAAGCTGCCGGAGGCGACGGTCAGCGGCATCAAGTTCTGGAATGCGATGTATATCCCCATCGTGGTGGCCATGGCGGCCAGCCAGAACGTCGCCGCGGCCCTGAGCGGCGGGGCGGTGGCGCTGCTGGCCGGTGTGCTGGCGGTGGTGCTGGGGCTGGCCATGGTGCCGGTGTTCGCCGGCAAGCCTTCGCGGGAGCGGGCCGAGCGCGGCGCCTCGTCGTCCGGCGCTTCGCACGCCCGGGCCCAGCCGGCTCGCGCGGCCCATCGCTAAGGAGGGCGTCCCATGCTGCAGTCACTCTATGACCTCGTCGACAAGTATCACCTGGTGGCGGCCTTCGCCGTCATCGGGCTCACCATGTATCTCGCCTACTGGATCAGCGAGCGCTTCACCCGCGGCAAGCTGCACGGATCGGCGATCGCCATCATGCTTGGCCTGGCGCTGGCCTATGCGGGCGGCAAGATCACCGGCGGCGCCGACGGGCTCGCCGACATCACGCTGTTCTCCGGCCTGGGGCTGATGGGCGGCGGCATGCTGCGCGACCTGGCGATCATCGCCACCGCCTACGGCGTGCGCTTCGACGAGGTGCGCGAGGCCGGGGTGCGCGGCGTGATGGCGCTGTTCGCGGGGGTGGTGGTGTCCTTCGTGGCCGGCGGGCTGGTGGCGGTCGGCTTCGGCTACACCGATCCGGTGGCGATCACCACCATCGGGGCGGGGGCCGTGACCTACATCGTCGGGCCCGTCACCGGGGCGACGCTGGGCGCGAGCTCCGAGGTGATCGCGCTGTCGATCGCCGCGGGGCTGGTCAAGTCGATCCTGACCATGATCGCCACGCCCCTGGCCGCGCGCTGGATCGGGCTCGACAACCCGCGCTCGGCGATGATCTTCGGCGGCATGATCGGCACCACCAGTGGCGTCGCCGCGGGGCTCGCCGCCACCGATGCGCGGCTGGTGCCCTACGGCGCCATGACCGCGACCTTCTACACCGGCCTCGGCATCCTGCTGGCGCCCACGGTGCTGTTCCTGGTCGTGCGCGGGCTGGTGTAGATCCCCGGGCGCCGGCCATCGAGGCAGGCGGGGCCTAGAGCACGCCCGCCTCGAGCCCTGCCGCCATCGCCATGCCGAGCTCTTCCACCCGGGCCTCGAAGTCATCCTGCCACTCGCCGCGCAGCGTCAGCGGGGCCTGTGCCCACTTCCAGCCGAGCCCGGTGACGATGCCTTCCACGGCGCGCCGGGTGCCGGTGCCGTCGTGGCCGGCGCGGATGTAGAGCGCGCAGGGCAGGCCACGGGTGTCGTCCAGCACGGCGTAGTAGCTGCGGTCGAAGAAGTCCTTCAGCGCGCCGCTCATATAGCCTAGGTTCTCGGGCGTGCCGAGCAGGATGGCGTCGCAGGCGCGCACGTCATCGGGGCCGGCCTCCAGCGGCGGCCTGACGACCACCTCGATCGCCTCGATATCGGGATGACGGGCCCCTCGCTCGGCGGCCTCGCGCAGCCGGCGGGTGTTGGGGGAGGGCGCATGGGCCACGATCAACAGTCGCTTCATGGGAGCCTGCCGGGTTGAAGAGTGTCCGGCCCGCCATCATACAGGGCACAGCGGCGTTGACAGGCGCCAACGCCTTGTCGACGCTGAATCCGGTATTCACGACCCCATCAGGGAGGACGTCTCATGGCCTTTGCCCTTTCGAAGATGCAGGTGACCAGCTCCGCCTTCGAGAACTTTCAAGCGATGCCCGGACGGCATGTGACGGACGGTGACGATCTGTCGCCGCCCCTGGCCTGGGAGAACCCGCCGGAGGGCACCAAGGGCTATGCGGTGATCTGCCATGATCCGGATGCGCCGCTGGTGCAGCACGGCCAGCAGGGCTTCGTGCACTGGCTGCTCTACAACCTGCCGGGCTCCGTCACCTCATTGGAGGAGGCCACCACCGTTGGCACCCGCGGGCACAACGACTTCCAGCGCAACGGCTACGGTGGCCCCATGCCGCCGGAAGGCCACGGTACGCATCTGTACTACTTCTGGGTGCTGGCGCTGGACAAGCCCACGGCGCTGCCGGAAGGGCTCTCCATGACCGAGCTGCTCAAGCAGCTCGAGCCGCACCTGCTGGGCATGAACCGGCTGATCGGCACGTATCAACGCGGCTGATCACCGCCTGACAGGCAGCAAGCGTCAGTGCTCGGGCCCCGCCATTGGCGGGGCTCAGTCGTTGGCGGCCTCGTCGCTTGTCTCGCCGGCCGGCGGGGCGGCGATATCGTCGTTTTCGGTGACGATGCGCTCGAGTTCCTCGCAGAAGGCCTCCAGCGCCTCGCGGGTGTGGCCCGGGCGACGATGCAGTTCGATCTCGACCTGCCCCAGCGCCGGCAGGCCCTCCGCCTCGCCGACGATCCGGCAGCCCGCCGGCACGCTGCGTGGCGTCTTCACCGTCACCGCCAGGCCCGCCTGGACCGGCAGGTTGATGCCGGTGGGCGAGGTGCTGGCGTAGCGGATCTCCCAGCGCCGCTCGTCGCGGCCCAGCGCCGACAGCGCATGGGCGCGGAAGGTGCAGCCCTCCGGGTTGAGTGCCAGCGGCAGCACCTCCCAGTCCTCCAGCCGGCAGTCCTCGGCGACTACCCACACCATCGGCTCCCAGCCCAGCAGCTGCCCCGACTGCGTCGGCACGTGGCGGATCGACAGCACCGCGTCCAGCAGGCCTTCCTGAAACTGGCCGACCAGCGCCGCGCTCATGTCGCAGGTGATGTTGAGGCGCGTGTCCGGAAAGCGCCGGGCGTAGCGCTTGAGCAGCTCGGGCAGGTAGGCGCTGGCCTGTTCCTCTGAGGTGGCGAAACGGATCAGCTCGCCGCGCTGGCGCTCGCCCAGGGCCTCACGGGCCTCGTCCTCCAGGGTCAGCATGTGACGGGCATAGGGCAGCAGCCGCTCGCCGTGGCGGGTCAGCAGCACGCTGCGGCTGGTGCGCTCGAACAGCGACTGCCTCATCTGATCCTCGAGGCGCTTGATCTGCAGGCTCACCGCCGACTGGGTGCGATGCAGCACCTTGCCGGCGGCGCTGAACCCCTGGCACTCGGCCACGGTGACGAAGGCGCGGAGCAGGTCCGTATCCATAAATTGATGAGCCTTTGAAATTGGTTGTATCTCAATGATTCATTTTTATTATGGAGATGCCGTCACTAGGCTGTCCAGCATGCACAAGACAGCGGAGACAACCATGCCTGTGGAACCCTCGGTCGATACCCCCGCCAATGCCCTCGATGGCCTCATCGATCTGCAACGCTACCCCCTCGACGATCTCGACGGCGACACCGGACGCGCGCTGATCGATCGCTGCCGCCGCCAGCTGGCGGACGACGGCTGCGTGGTGCTCAAGAACTTCGTGCCCGACGAGGCCCTCGAGCGCCTGGAGCGCGAGACCGAGCGCCTGTCCCCCGAGGCCCACTACAACCAGACCGAGACCAATCCCTACAACAGCGACGCCGATCCCTCCAGGCCGGCCAGCCATCCGCTGAACCGCTTCGGTGACCGCACCAACGGCTTCGTCGCCGGCGACCGCATCGATGGCGACACCATCATCCGCCAGGTCTACCAGAACGCCGACTTCCAGCGTTTCATCGCCACCGTGGTCGGCATGGAGGAGATCCACCAGTACGCCGACCCGCTGGCCGATCTGGTGGTGAACGTGCTGCGCGAGGGCTGCCAGCATCCGTGGCACTACGACACCAACGAGTTCATCGTCACCATGATGACCCGCCAGTCCCACGGCGGCGGCCGCTTCGAGTATGCCCCGGGCATCCGCAGCCCCGAGGGCGAGAACTTCGACGAGGTCGAGGAGGTCATCGACGGCGACCGCTCGCGGCTCAAGTCGCTGGATCTCCAGCCCGGTGACCTGCAGATCTTCTTCGGCCGCTACTCCCTGCACCGGGTCACCCCGGTCGAGGGCGCGAAGGAGCGCCACACGGTGATCTTCGCCTACGCCAAGGAGCCGGGCTTCATCGGCCGCCCCGAGCGCGCCCGCCGCATCTTCGGCCGCATGGCGCCGGTCCACGAGCGGCTGCTCGACGAGGGCATGCAGCGCAGCGACGCCCTGGCCGACTGATCGCGCCGGCCGATCGCCATGCCCCTGGTGCCGGTCCGGCCGGCGCCATCCAGCCCGACACTCCATCACGACCCTCCGAGAGACCTGACATGAGCATCGTGGATTTCGAGAAGCTGACCGACAACGAACCGGAACAGATCCCGGTGATCCCCTCGGCCCCCATGGCCAACGGCGACAGCATCCCCACCGCCTTCGATCCGAAGCAGCTGCGCGCCGGCCGTCTCGAGCGCCTGCGGGCCATGATGGCCGAGCAGGGCTATGCCGCCGTGGTGCTGTTCGACCCGTACAACCAGCGCTATGCCACCGGCTCGCGCAACATGTTCGGCTACTTCCTGCGCAACTCGACCCGCTACGTCTACGTGCCGCTCGACGGCCCGGTGATCCTGTTCGAGTACCCGGGCAGCGCCCACGTCTCCACCTGGCTGGAGACCATCGACGAGTCGCGCACCTCCAAGGTGGTGTGGTCGGCGGTCAACCAGCGCGACAACCTGTCCTCCGATCCCTTCGGCGTCGAGATCGCCGAGCTGATCCAGGAACACGGCCGCGGCAACAAGAAGATCGGCCTGGATCGCTGCGCCCTGAACCTGGCGCGCTCGCTGGAGGCCCAGGGGCTGGAGGTCTTCGACTGCATGCAGGACACCCTGCACTGTCGTCGCATCAAGACCCCGGAGGAAATCGCCTGCCTGGCCCAGTCCATGGCCGGCAGCGAGGCCGCGGTGGCCGAGGTCGAGGCCGCCATCAAGCCCGGTGTCACCGAGAACGAGCTGTTCGCCATCATGTACGGCGACGTCATCCGCCAGGGCGGCGAGTTCATCGAGACGCGCCTGCTCAACTCCGGGCCGCGCACCAACCCCTGGTTCAACGAGGCAAGCGACAGGGTGATCCGCCCCGGCGAGCTGGTGGCGCTCGACACCGATACCATCGGCTGCCACGGCTACTACTCCGACTTCTCGCGTACCTTCCACGTCGGCCCGGGCAAGCCCAGCGCCTACCAGAAGAGCCTCTATCGCATGGCCTATGACCAGGTGCACCACAACATGGGCATCCTCAAGCCGGGCATGAGCTACCGCGAGATCGCCGAGCAGGCGTGGAAGATTCCCGAGCGCTTCCTCGACCGCCGCTATCCCTCGATCATCCACGGCGTCGGCATGCACGGCGAGACGCCGCTGGTCGCCCACCACATGGACTTCGACCGCTTCTCCAAGGACGGCATCCTGGAGCCCGGCATGGTCGTCTCGGTGGAGAGCTACATCGGCGAGGTCGGCGCCGCCGACGGCGTCAAGCTGGAGGAGGAGGTGCTGGTCACCGAGACCGGCATCGAGAAGCTCTCGCGCTACCCGTTCGACGAGGCGCTGCTCGACCGGGAGGTCTAACGGCTGCCGCCTGATAGACGAACGCCGGGGACAAGGCGAAGCGAGGGTCTTTTGCCATGGATGGCAAAAGTAGCGCCCAGGGAAGGGTTTACAGCGCCCTCGCGCAGGCTTGTTGCCGGCACAGCTCAGCGGGCCGATGGAAAAAGTCTATCCCGGAAGACACCGCGACGACGTGTCTTCCTAATCAATTCAAGAGAGACCCCATGACAGACGTTAACCACTGGATCGCCGGCGACCGCGTGGCCGGCGAGCGCAGCATCGACGTGTTCAACCCGGCGACCGGCGAGGCGATCCGCCGCGTCGCCCTGGGCGATGCGGCCACCGTGGAGCGGGCCATCGCCGCCGCCCGCGAGGCGCAGCCGGCCTGGCGCGATCTGCCGCCGGCCAAGCGCGCCCAGGTGATGTTTCGCTTCAAGATGCTGCTCGAGCGCGACGCCGACGAGATCTGCCGGCTGGTCGCCGAGGAGCACGGCAAGGTGCTCGAGGATGCCATGGGCGAGCTCAAGCGCGGCATCGAGAACGTCGAGTACGCCTGCGGCGTGCCGGAGCTCTTGAAGGGCGAGTACTCCCACAACGTCGGCCCGGGCATCGACACCTGGTCGAATCATCAGCCGCTGGGCGTCGTGGCCGGCATCACGCCGTTCAACTTCCCGGCCATGGTGCCGATGTGGATGTTCCCGATGGCCATCGCCTGCGGCAACACCTTCGTCCTGAAGCCGTCCGAGCAGGACCCCTCGACCTCGATGATGATGGCCGAGCTGCTCAAGGAGGCCGGTCTGCCGCGCGGTGTCTTCAACGTGGTGCAGGGCGACAAGGACTCGGTGGAGGCGCTGATCGATCACCCCGACGTCAAGGCGCTGTCCTTCGTCGGCTCCACCCCGATCGCCAACCTGATCTACGAGCGTGGCGCGCGCCAGGGCAAGCGCATCCAGGCGCTGGGCGGCGCCAAGAACCACATGGTGGTGATGCCCGATGCCAACCTCGACAAGGCCGTCGATGCCCTGATCGGTGCCGCCTACGGCAGCGCCGGCGAGCGCTGCATGGCGATCTCCGTGGCGGTGCTGGTCGGCGACGAGACCGCCGAGGCCCTGGTCGGCAAGCTCGCCGGCCGGGCCCGCACCCTGAAGGTCGGCCCTGGCATGGAGAACGCGGCTGGACATGGGCGCGCTGGTCAACGCCGGCCATCGCGACAGGGTCGCCGGCTACATCGAGCGTGGCGAGCAGGCCGGCGCGGAGCTGGTGGTCGACGGCCGCGAGCATCCGCTGGTCGAGGAATCAAAGGGCTACTTCCTGGGCGCGACCCTGTTCGACCGGGTGACGCCGGCGATGGACATCTACCGCGACGAGATCTTCGGCCCGGTGCTGTGCGTGGTGCGCGTCGAGACCTTCGAGGAGGCCATCGCGCTGATCAACGCCCACCAGTACGGCAACGGCACCTGCGTGTTCACCCGTGATGGTGAGGCCGGTCGCCGCTTCAGTGATGCCATCGAGGTCGGCATGGTCGGCATCAACGTGCCGCTGCCGGTGCCGGTGGCCTTCCACAGCTTCGGCGGCTGGAAGGAATCGCTGTTCGGTGACCTGCACGCCTACGGCCCCGACGCGGTGCGCTTCTACACCCGCCGCAAGGCCGTGTCTCAGCGCTGGCCGCAGCGCTCCCAGCAGGAGAGCGCCCAGCTCAACTTCCCGTCCAACTGACCGTCTCTAACCGAGCGTGTCGAACTGACCGTCTCTCACCGAGCGTGCCGAACCGACTGTCCTGAACCGAGTCTCCTCGGTGACACCATCGCGCCCGCCCCGTTGCCACAACGGGGCGGGCGCGCGAGGTTCTGCCGGCCTCGATCCGGCGGTGCGCATCGGCGACACGGTGAGCATCCGGTGGTCGACGGCGTCGCCATTCTGGTGCATTTTCGCAACAAGCGGCGGGTCGCCCACGGCCCGACGCGCCGATCGACGCCACCCGCTCGGTGGCCGCGCTGGGCGGCTGGAGGTCGGCGACGAGGCGTTCGAGCGGCTGCGACGCGCCGCTCCCCGAGACATTCCCCATCGTCCAAGGAGATGCGCATGGCGCTATTCGATCGAGACCGGCGCGAGGAAAACCCGCGTACCCGCCGGCTCTACGCCCTCTGGGAGCTGATCTACACCTTCGTCGACTTCGGCGCCGCGGCCGCCTTCCTGGTCGGCTCGGTGCTGTTCCTCTACGAGAGCCAGCAGACGCTGGCGACCTGGTGCTTCATCGTCGGCTCGGCGCTGTTCGCCTTCAAGCCCACCATTCGCACCGTGCGCGACCTCAAGCTCGCGTCCATGGGTGACGTCGAGGACCTGGAGCGGGAAGGCCGCCGTGACTGAGCCGCCGGCGGCTTCTCTCAGTGCCAGCGGTGCCCGCCACGACGCCGGGTCGGGATCGGGCGCCGCACCGGCATGGCCTCGTCGGTCTCGCCGAACGGCGCATGTGGGGCGTCATCGAACTCGGCCAGTCGGCGGATGCGCGCCTCGGTGGACGGATGGGTGCGCAGCCAGGCGATCTCCACCGGCGGGCGACGCCCGAACAGGCTCGCAAGCCAGCCTCGGCGCCGGCGCTCCAGTACCACCAGCGCCGAGGCGAGCCCCGCCGGATCCCCGGTGAGCGCGACGGCCTCCATGTCGGCGGTGTATTCTCGGTTGCGCGACAGCGCCAGTGACAGCAGCACGCTGAGCGTCGGTGCCACGGCGATCACCAGCAGGATGAGCCAGGGCAGGGAGCGCTCGCCGGTCAGCATCATCGGCAGGCTGACCAGGATCGCCAGCTGCACGGCGGTGGTCAGCCACAGCGTCATGCGGGTCATGGCCGTGGCGATCGACAACACCCGGGTGTCGCCGCGCCGCAGATGGCTCACCTCATGGGCCAGTACCCCGCCCAGCTCGCGCATCGTCAGCGAGCTCAGCAGGCCGTCGGTGACCGCGATGCCGCCATCGTGGGGACCGCCCACGGCGAAGGCGTTGATCTCCGGCGAGGGCGCGCGGTAGAGCTGCGGCGCGATCGTCAGGCCGGCGCCGGCGTAGAGGTGCCGGAGCAGCGCATGCACCTCCGGCGCCCGGGACGCCGGCAGCCGCTCGGCGCCGGCCCGGTCCAGGATCATCCGGGCCGGCATCCAGCTCATCATCACGGCCGTCACGATCACCGCCGAGAGGCTCATCAGCACGCCGCTCGGCCCCGCCAGCAGGTAGCCGGGCAGGGACAGCGTCAGCGTCAGGCCGCCCAGGATCAGCACCGTCTGCAGCCCGTTGAACAGGCGATGCCGGCCGAGTTCGTGTTCCAGCACCATGCCGCGTCCCCCGTCGTTGGCCCTTTCTCCTAAGGCTAGCCGCCTCGCCCGCGATCGCGGCACGACAACCGACACAAACATTGATCGGCGTCATCGTCGTGAGTGGTCGCTCGCCTGCGCAGGATCATGCGCCCGCCAAGCGCGGTCGTCTTGCTGCCGGCGCGGACGACGAGCGATGGACCGACGGAACCCTGGACGCCTGGAACGTGTCAGATGACACTCGATCCTGACCGGCCTGCGCCGGAACCGTCCTCAACCGTGTGATTCGAAGGAGAGAACATGCACAAGCGTCTGACCCGGGCCCTGCTGCCCGTCGTGAGCGCCGGCCTGCTGTCCGGCACCGCCCTGGCCAGTGATGCCGATGCGCCGGAAGTCTACGGCTGGGTGGAGAAGGCCCTGATCGATCCGAGCTGGGGCGTGGAAGTGAAGGCCAAGCTGGACAGTGGCGCCCTGACGTCTTCCATGCAGGCGGATAACATCGAGCAGTTCGAGCGCGACGGCGAAGACTGGGTGCGCTTCGAGGTCGAGGTCGAGGACGAGGAGAGCGGCGAGATCGTCAGCCACGAATTCGAGCGTCAGCTCTATCGCGACCTCACCGTGGTTGGCGCCGGCGGCCGGGATCATCGCCCGGTGGTGCTGATGACGATCTGCATGGGCGACGAACGCTTCGAGGAGCAGTTCAGCCTCGAGGACCGCAGCGACATGAACTATCCGGTGCTGCTGGGTCGCCGGACCATCCAGAGCCTCGGCTATCTCGACGTCACCGAGACCTTCCTGCAGTCGCCGAGCTGCGATGACGACTCGACCCTGCATCGTCATGCCGACAAGGAATACGAGGACAAGATCGGCGTCTGAGGGCCGCCACCCGCGAGCGCGACGACCGAGAGACGAAATGCCAGAGGATATGGCCATGGAACACGCCACGCCCTTCGGGGCCCTGCTGGCCGAGCTGGAGCGTCTCGGCGAGCACCACGACCGGAACGTCACGGCGCCGGACGAGCGGCTGCGCAACATCACCCGCGATACCGGCGAGTTCCTCGCCGTGCTGGTCCGGGCGACCGGCGCGCGGCGCATCCTCGAGATCGGCACCTCCAACGGCTATTCCACCCTGTGGCTGGCCGAGGCGGCCCGGGCGCTCGGCGGCCGGGTCACCACGGTGGAGTGGGCCGCCGGACGCTGGGGCATGGCCGGCGAGCACTTCGCCCGGGCCGGGCTTGTGGACGTGATCGAATCGCTGCACGCCGAGGCCGGCCGGGTGCTCGACCGCGAGGCCCCGGCCTCGCGGGACCTGGTGTTCCTCGATGCCGACCGGGAGCGCTACGTCGACTGGTGGCCCGTGGTGCGCGAGACCCTGGCGCCGGGCGGGCTGCTGGTGGTGGACAACGCCACCTCCCATGCCGACGAGCTGGCGCCCTTCATCGACCTGGTGGAGGCGGACGACGACTTCACCACCAGCCTGGTACCGGTGGGCAAGGGCGAGTTCCTGGCCACCCGGACGCCGGCGGCCGCCTCCGCCTGATTCCTGCGATGCGGCGCCGCCACGAGGTCGCCATGGCCGACGCCCCGACCCTGCGGGTCTACTACGATGCCGTCTGCCCGAAATGCCGCCGCGATCGGCGCCGCTACGAGCGGATGGCCGGCGAGGCGTCGGCGGTGGAATGGGTCGACGTCACCGCCAACCAGGCGCGCCTGCGCGAACGCGGCATCGATCCGAATGATGCCCTGCATTCCCTTCACGTCGAGGACGAGCACGGCCGGCTGTTTGACGGCCTCGACGCCTACCTCCTGCTGATGTGTCGGGTGCCGCGGCTGCGCCCGCTGGCGTGGCTGATCGGCCTGCCGCTGATCAAGCCGGCACTCGCCGTGGCCTATCGTCACGGGGTGCGCCGCCGCCTGCGCCGCCAGGGGCGGCGGTGAGCCGTTGCCGGGCGCCCGTCAGCGCGGTCGCCAGGCCGCCGGCAGATGCTCGACCAGATAGTCCATGAAGGCGTTGACCTTGGGCGTCAGCGCCAGCCGGTCGTCCACGCACAGACAGATCTCCACCTGCTCCGACAGCGCGCGGGTGCCGCTGCCGCCTCTTTCCTCCACGTCCTCGAACCGTGGCACCGGGCATCCCGCGGCGATGCGCGGGGCAGGCGTCGTGGACACAGCGTTCGAGACGGCGCTGGTCGAGCAGGCAGAGGAGGGCATAGGCTGGTGGTCACCGACCGGCGCCGGGCCGTCGGGCATCGCGACACTGGGGGCATTGGACATGGAGCATTTCATGAGGGCGGCGATGGAGGCCGCGCAGACCAGCCGAGACGAAGGCGGCATTCCGATCGGGTCGGTGCTGGTGCATCGCGGGGTGATCCTCGGCAGCGGCCACAACCAGCGGGTGCAGCTCGGCAGCACCGTGCTGCACGGCGAGATGGACGCCCTGGAGAACGCCGGGCGGCAGTCGGCCGATATCTATCGCGAGTCGACCCTCTATACCACGCTGTCGCCCTGCGCGATGTGCACCGGGGCGATCCTGCTCTACGGCATCCCGCGGGTGGTGATCGGCGAGAACCGCACCTTCCTCGGCGAGGAGGCGCTGCTGCGCGAGCGCGGCGTCGAGGTCGAGGTGCTGCAGGACCCGGACTGCATCGCCCTGATGGAGGGCTTCATCGCCGAGAAGCCCAGGCTGTGGCACGAGGACATCGGCGAGTAACGGATCGGGCCAGCGGGGGCTGGGTGGCGGCGGATTCCAGCAGTGAGGTGACCTGCCGCGGCCGGGTGTCGAGGGCTGCCTTGAACACCTGCATCCGGGCCTGCCGGGCGGTCTGGTCGTGCGCCAGCCTCTGCGACCGGGCGACGACGTTGTTGACGGATGAGTCCATCGCTCTTTTCTGCATGAGAGAAGGTCGGTCTCACCCTGGCAGGCTCCTGACCGAGGGCAGCGGCGACATGGCGTTCGCGCGTCCCAGGGTGTAGGCTTTCGCGCTCTCCGAATCCCCCCGAGGTCTTTTCATGAGCGATATGCCCCAGTGCCCACAGTGTGCCTCCGAGTTCACCTATCACGACGGCCTGCGGTACGTGTGCCCCGAGTGCGCTCATGAGTGGACCGATGCGGCCCCGGACGCGGAAGATGACGCCCCGGTGGTTCGCGATGCCAATGGCAACGCGCTGGCCGATGGCGATACCGTCACCGTGATCAAGGACCTCAAGGTCAAGGGCTCGTCCTCGGTGGTGAAGGTGGGCACCAAGGTAAAGGGCATTCGCCTGGTCGACGGCGACCACGACATCGACTGCAAGGTCGAGGGCATCGGCCCGATGAAGCTGAAGTCGGCGTTCGTCAAGAAGGCCTGAGCCTCGCCCGCCGCGCCCGATCGAGCGGGCCTCAGCGGGCTGGCGACGCCAGGCTGTCCGGCAGGCCCTCGCGCAGCGAGCGCGGCCTGAGCCCCAGGTCGTCGAAGGTACCGACGCCGTCGGTGACCACGTTGTCGTGCTGCATGAGGATGACCTGGTCACGGGTCAGCGGCGGGTCCGGCAGCCGCGAGAGCGCGCCGGCCAGGGTTCGCCACAGCCAGAAGGGCACCGGCACCAGCGGGCGTTCCCGGCCGAGCCGGGCCATCACCAGTTCGACGATCTCCCGATAGCGCAGCACGTCGCCGCCGCCCAGCTCGAACAGCCGCCGTGCCGGCGCCTCGGGGCCGGTCAGGCGGGCGAGGGCGCGCGCCGCGTCGATGACGTGTACCGGCTGCAGGCGGGTCTCGCCGCGTCCGAACAGCGGGATTGCCGGCAGCCGGACGAGCCGCGCCAGGCCGCCGAGAAAGGCATCATCCGGGCCGAACAGCACGCTCGGTCGCACGATGATCGCCCTGGGCATGGCCGCCAGCACCGCGCGCTCGCCCCGTGCCCGGGCGCGCACGTAGGCCGAGGGCGAGCTGTCCTCGACGCCGATCCCCGACAGCTGCACCAGCCGGTCGATGCCGGCCTCCCGCGCGAGCCGCGCCAGCCGGCCGGCCCCTTCCACATGAATCGCCTCGAAGCCGAGGTCCCGGGTCTCCACGTAGAGGCTGACCGCATTGACCACCGCCGCCGCGCCCTTCAGCGCCGCGGCCACCTCTTCCTCATGGCGGATATCGGCCGCGACCAGCGCCAGCGGATCGCCGCTCTCGGCCCAGCTCGGCCAAACCGGGTGGCGGGCCACCAGCCGCGTGGGCCGACCGGCTTCCACCAGTTCACGCACCAGGGCATCGCCGAGAAAGCCGCTGCCGCCGAAGACGACGATCGGTCGCGTCATGTCGTTCCTTGTCGCTGCTCCGGGTTCATGGAGGCATTGTGCCTGACGTCCGTGGGGTCGCAAGGGTTCGGGCGCGATGCGCTCGGCCCTCGAAAAGAGACCAAAGTCTAAAGGCATCAAGTCCGATTTTATCCGAGCCTATGTCCGACATAACGAGAATGGAGTCCGACAGGGCTCCGTAACAGCGGAACGCCGATCATGTCTCACGCCGCCGACCCTATGCGCCGCTCCGTGCGGCCCGACATCGCCGATGTGCTCGCCGAGGACATCTTCAGCGGCCATTACGGGCCGGGCGACTTCGTGCCCAGGGAGCTGGACCTCTGCGAGCGCTTCGGCGTCAGCCGCAGCACCGTGCGCAGCGCCCTGCAGACGCTGGTCACGGCGGGTCTGCTGACGCGCATCTCCGGTCAGGGCACCCGGGTGCGGGCGCTGACCGAGTGGCATCTGCTCGATCCCCGGGTAAGCGGCTGGATGGCGCGCTTCGCCCAGCCCAATCCGCGCATTCAGCGCGAGATCTTCGCCTTCCGGGTCGCCGTGGAGCCCTTCGTCGCGCGCCTGGCCGCGGAGCACGCCAACGCCGCCGATCTGCTGGCCATCGAGTCCGCCTACGAGGGCATGATCCGCGCGCTGGAACACGACGATCTGCACTGGGAAGGCATCTCCCACAACGACTACGACGTGGCCTTTCACGAGGCCATCTTCGCGGCGTCGCACAACCTGGTCTGGGCCCAGATCAGCCACGTGCTGAAGCCGGCCATCGCGCTGCTGGTAGAGCGCTCAAACCATAGTGCCGACGAGCTCCATGACAGCATGGAACGCCATCGCCGGATGATGGAGGCGATTCGCCTGCGTCAGCCGGAACAGGCCGCCGCGGCGGCCCTCAAGGTGCTGGAACGCACCGGCCGGGACCTGGGCCTCGAGGCCCTGCTGCCGGCCCTTCCCACCCTCGATGTTTCGACAACAAGCAGCGATAAGGAAGCCTCATGATCACACGCATGCCTCTCAAGACTCTGACCGCCGCCGTGCTCGGCGCCATGGCCGTCAACGCCCAGGCCGCCGACTACGAGTGGACCTTCCAGACCTCCGAGACCTCCGGCGAGCCGCAGTTCGAGATGAAGAAGGCCTGGGCCGATAACGTCGAGCAGATGTCCGATGGCCGCATCAGCATCGAGATCCTGCCGGTGAACGCGGTCGTCCAGGCCAACCAGACCCTGCAGGCGGTGCAGTCCGGCATCCTCCAGGGCCACCTGACCGATCCGAGCTACTTCACCGGCCAGAACCCGGCCTTCGGCATGATCGGCAACCTGGTCGGCGCCTGGAGCGATCCCTACGACTTCCTCGACTACATGAACAACGCCGGCGGCGAGGCGCTCTACAACGAGCTGGTCGAGCCCTACGGCCTGCACCTGATCGGTGCCGCCGCCACCGGGCTCGAGTCGCTGCCGTCCACCAAGCCGGTGCGTTCCATCGAGGACATGCAGGGCCTCAAGCTGCGCGCCCCCGAGGGCATGGTCTACAACATCTTCGAGGCCGCCGGTGCGACCCCGGTCAACCTGCCGGGCTCCGAGGTCTACACCGGCCTGGAGAAGGGCGTGATCGACGCCGCCGACTACACGGTGTTCGCCACCAACCAGGCCCAGGGGCTCCACGAGTTCGCCCCGTATCCGCTGTACCCGGGCTTCCACTCCCTGCCGATGGTGTCCGTGTCGCTGAACAAGGAGATCTGGGACAGCCTGCCGGCGGACCTCCAGGCGATCCTCGAGACCTCTGTGGATGACCTGGCCTACGAGATGGTCGCCGAGCTCAAGACCCGCGACCTCGAGGCCGTGCGCGAGGCGCGCCAGAACCCGGACATCGAGATCATCGACCTGCCGGCCGAGGAGCGCGTCAAGTTCCGCAACATCGCCAAGGAAGAGTGGGCCAACTGGGCAGAGAAGAACGAGATCACCCAGGAGTTCTACGACTCCGTGGTCGGCTACCTGGAAAACCACAACCTGATGTGATTCACCCGCCGGCATCGGATGGTGCCGGCCATCATGACGGCGGGCCACTCTGGGTGGCCCGCTCCTGTATCGAGGAAGTTCCATGACACAAGCGTCTCGTCGTCCGGAGGGCGAACCGGCCGCCGCCGAGGCGAGCCCGCCCGATCCGGCTCGCAACGCCTTCGATCGCGCCATCATGGCCGGCGGTCGTGTGGCGGCCTGGCTGGTGCTGGTCGCCATGGCGATCAGCGTCTATGAGGTCATCATGCGCTACGCCTTCAATTCCCCCACCTCCTGGGTCCACGAGAGCGTGGTGATGCTGGTGGCGGTGAGCTTCGCCCTGGGCGGTCCCGCGACGCTGGCCTGCAACCGCCACATCCGGGTGCGCGTGATCTACGACAGCGCCGGGCCGCGCCTGAAGCTGTGGCTCGACCGCTTCAACGACCTGGTGACCTTCGGCTTCTGCCTGGCCATGACCTACGCCGCCTTCGTGATGTTCTGGGGCGCCTCTCACAATCCGCTGGGCGAATGGCAGCTGGAGCGTTCCGGCACCTCCTGGAACCCGCCGTTTCCGGCGCTGGTGAAGGGCATGATCCTGCTGGCACTGGCGATCATGTGCCTTCAGGCCCTGCTGCACGTGGTGCAGTCACTGCGCGGCAAGCCCGCTCCCACCCCGGATGACACGGAGGGCACCGCCTGATGGATATCGCAACCGGAACCATGTTGATGGTGGGGCTGATCTTCGCCCTGCTGATCACCGGCCTGCCGCTGGCCTTCATCACCGGCCTGGTCGCGCTCTCCTTCACCTTCGGCTGGTTCGGGCCCAACGCCCTGCCGCTGGTCACCAGCCGGGTCTACGGCTTCGTCACCGAATACTCGCTGGTGGCGGTGCCGATGTTCGTGTTGATGGCCTCGCTACTGGACCGATCGGGGATCGCCAAGGACCTGTTCAACGCCATGCGGGTGTTCGCCGGCCGCCTGCCCGGCGGCGTGGCCGTGCAGACCGTGGTGGTGGCCTTCTTCCTGGCCGCGCTGTCCGGGATCATCGGCGGCGAGATCGTGCTGCTGGGCATCCTGGCGCTGCCACAGATGCTGCGACTGGGCTACGACAAGCACCTGTCGATCGGCGTGGTCTGCGCCGGCGGCGCGCTCGGCACCATGATGCCGCCGTCCATCGTGCTGATCATCTACGGCCTGATCGCCTCCGAGTCGATCGCCGACCTGTTCACCGCGGCCATCACCCCGGCGGTGATCCTGATGGCCAGCTACATCGGCTACGTGCTGGTGCGCTGCCTGAAGAACCCCGAGATGGGCCCGCCGATGACCGACGCCGACCGCGAGGAAGGCTTCGCCAGCCGCGGCCAGGCGCTGCGCGCCATCATCGTGCCGGCGCTGATCGCCGGGCTGGTGCTGGGCTCGATCTACGGCGGCGTGGCCTCGGTCACCGAGGCGGCGGCCATGGGGGTGTTCGGCGTGCTGCTGGCGGTGGTCGCCCGCGGCGAGTTCTCGTTCAAGACCCTGCACCAGAGCCTCGGCCAGACCCTGACCACCTGCGGCATGATCATCTGGATCGGCATCGGCGCCGCGGCGCTGGTGGGCGTCTACAACCTGATGGGCGGCAACCGCTTCATCTCGAGCATGATCATGGGCCTCGACGTGGCGCCGATCGTGATCATCCTGGTGATGATGGCGATCCTGCTGGTGCTGGGCATGTTCCTCGACTGGATCGGCGTGGCCATGCTGACGCTGCCGATCTTCGTGCCGATCGTCGAGCAGCTGGGCTACAGCCCGATCTGGTTCGGCATCCTGTTCGCGGTGAACATGCAGGTGTCCTTCCTGTCGCCGCCGTTCGGTCCGGCCGCCTTCTACCTCAAGGGCGTGGCCCCGCCCGAGGTCAGCCTCAAGGACATCTTCGTCGCGGTGCTGCCCTTCATCGCCCTGCAGCTGTGCGTGCTGTTCGCGCTGCTGTTCTGGCCCAACATGGCCATGTGGCTGGTGTAAGAAGGCCGGAGTAAATGGCGGCCGTGGTAAAAAGGCCACCGCCGTAAAAAGCCGTACCCATGGCGAGCCATCGAACTGTCGATGACTCGCCATCAGGTGGCGGAAGTGTCCCCCGAAAAGCGCGCCATATCGCCACGCGATATGGCGCGCCTTTGTTGATGGGGTTTCATGAAGGCGTTGCGGTTTTTTCCCGCAAAAGAAAACGGCGCCTCGGCGCCGTTTTCTGTTTTCTGGCTGTGTCTATCGGTGGAGGGTTAGTCGGAAGCGTCACGCGATATCGTCGCGAGAAAGTCCTCGACGATCGCCTGGGGCGGGCGGCGGATATCGGCCAGGACGGCCTCGTCCTCGCCGGGCGCTTCCAGGGTAGCGAGCTGGCTGTCGAGCATGTGGGCGCCGGCGAAGAAATGATCGCCGCGGGAGCCGAGGCGCTCCAGCAGCACCTCGCGGCTGCCGGCCAGATAGAGGATCGCCAGGTCGGGGGCGGCTTCGCGAAGCTGGTCGCGGTAGCGGCGCTTGAGCGCCGAGCAGCCGATGACCAGATCGCGGCCCTCGTCGCGATACTGCCGATACAGGTCGGCGAGGGTCGCCAGCCAGGCGGCGCGATCATCATCGTCGAGGGGCTCGCCGCGGCTCATCTTGGCGATGTTGTCCGGGCCGTGATGGTCGTCCCCGTCGATGAAGGTGGCCCCGAGGGAGGCGGCCAGATGGCGCCCGATATGGGACTTTCCCGATCCGGAAACGCCCATGACGAGGAGGCTCTTGGCGGTCGTCTTCATGCGCGAGTCTGCTTCTTATGGCGTCGAAAGAATGTCGGGAATTCTAGCATTTTTTGCCGGCATGGGGAGTGGAAAAGGGCGCCACCCGATCAGGGCTTTCTCAGCGATAGCCGGCCATGAGCTCGCGGATGAGCGGCGTGTCGGCATCGCGAAGGGTCGGCAGCTCGAAGCGGGCCTGGGCGATGGCGGTGCGCGACAGGGTCGCGGTGATCAGCCCCTCGCCGTCCTCGGCCTCGGCCAGGGCCTCGCCGCGCGGCCCGAGAATGCGCGAGCCGCCCCAGAAGTGGCTGCCGTTTTCCGGCCCGAAGCGGTTGGCCATGATCACCGGGGTGCCGTAGGTCATGGCGTAGAAGCGGACGTTGAGCACCCAGTTCTGCTCGTTGGAGAAGTCCTCGCTGACGATGCCCGAGGCCGAGTTGATCGGCGCGCACAGCACCGTGGGCCGGGGCAGCAGGGCGGCGTGCACCAGGGCGGGGTTCCACAGGTCGGCGCAGATCAGCTGGGTCGCGGACCAGCCGGGGCGCACCTCGGCCTGGGTGAGCTCGCTGCCGTGGGTGAACCACTTGCCTTCCTCGAGCCCGCCGTAGGTGGGCAGGTTGAGCTTGCGATGCACGGCGACGATCTCGCCGTGCTGGAGGATCGCCAGGGCGTTGTAGTACTCGCCGGGGCTGGCTTCCTCGACGAAGCCGACCACCGTCTGCATCTCGCCGCAGGCGCGGGCCAGCCGGGCCAGGCGAGGATCCTCGACCGGCATGGCGACGCGCATGACCTCGCCGCCGAGCCCGTAGCCGGTCAGCGAGAGCTCGGGGAAGACCAGCAGCGCCACGCCGCGCTGGCCGGCCTCGTGGATGATCTCGAGATGGCGCTCGAGGTTGGCGTCGACCTCGCCCAGCGCGGCGTTGATCTGGGCGGCGGCCACAGGGAGTTCGTCCTGATAGTGCATGTCACGGTCTCGTCGTTGCAGCGGGAGGGAAGGCGATGCTCGGGCGTCATTCTGCCTCGGGCGGGCCGAGCAGGGCGAGCAGATCGCCGGCCGGGCGTGTCTCCAGGGTCTGGATGACGCGTTCGAGGCGGTCTGCGCGCTCGCCGAGCACCGGGCCGGCGAGGGCGCGGTACTTGGCGACCAGCTCGTCGTCGGACAGCGGATTGTGCGGATTGCCGCGGGCCTCGCAGGGCTCGCTCTCGATGATCCGGCCGTCGCTCAGATGCAGCCGCGCCGAGGCCCAGCGCTCGGCCGGGAAGCGCGCATTGAAGGCGTCGCTCTCGCGGATCTCGACCCGCTCGGCGAGGGCGCGGGGCAGCGGCGCGTCGAGTTCGGTGACGGCCTCGGCGTCGAGGGTGCCGCGGGCCAGCGCGCAGGCCACCGACCAGGGCAGGCTGTACTGGGCCTGCTCGGTGCTGTCGGGGTGCGTCACATGCAGCCGTCGTCCCTCATGGAAGGTGGTGATCTCGATGCGCGCGATCGTCGCCGGGTCGCCGGTCCGATCGCGCAGCGACAGCACCGCCTCCACCGCCGGCTGGGCCCAGCGGCATACCGGGTAGGCCTTGAAGTACTGCTCGTGAAGGTACCGGCGCTGCTCCCGGTCGGCCCAGAGGTGTTCGACCTCGGGGGCGGTGGCGGTCAGTGCGGGGGCGCCGGTGAAGCCGTCGCGGGCCAGCAAGGCGGCGGAGACGCCGGTCATGGCGCCCCAGCCCGAGCCGTCCTTGAGCATGGTGGGATGATCGATGCAGCGCATCATCTGGCTGCGCGGTCCGTAGAACTCGGCGATGCCCAGGGCGTGGTGGAGTCGCTCGCGATCCAGGCCCATCAGGCGGCCGGCCACGGCCGCCACGCCCAGGGCGTTCCAGGCGCCGGAGGTGTGGTAGTCGGGGCTGGTGGCATGTAGCGCGATACCGGCGCGGGTGGCGATCTCGTAGCCCATGGCCAGCAGGCCGAGGAAATCGCGGCCGGACAGCCGTTCCACCTCGGGGAGGGCGAGCAGCCCCGGCAGCAGGGCGACCCCGGCATGGCCCTTGGTCAGCACCTGGCCGTCGTGGGCGTCCAGGGCATCGATCAGCCAGGAGCCGTGCAGGGCCACGCCGGTGGGCGAGGCACGCCCCTCGGCGAACAGCAGCGGTCGGTCGCCGCCGTGCTGGGAGACGGCGAAACGCCGGGCAGGCGCGGCGAGTGCGGTGCGGGTGGCGCCGGCGGCCACGCCGACGAGGTCCAGCAGGCAGCGTTTGGCCTGGGCCAGCAGGGCGTCGTCGGTAAGCGGGTCGGCGTCGAGCATCCAGTCGAGCAGGGCGTTGGGCTGGGGCATGGTAATCGATCTCCCGGATCGTGGGGATAAACGACGAAGGCCGCCCCGGGGCGGCCTTTGCAGCGGTCGCGTGACGGTGGGCGCCGTCTTACAGCAGGTCGTGTTGCTCGAGGAAGGCCTCGGCCACGTCCTCGACGGTCTCGCGCTCGACGTCGACCCGGGCGTTGAGCCTGGCCATGGTCTGGTCGTCGAGCAGCGCGGACAGCGCGTTCATCTGCTCGGCGAGGTCCGGGTTGGCCGTCAGGGTTTCCTCGCGCACCACCGGCGTCAGGGCGTAATCGGGGAAGAACCGCCGGTCGTCCTCCAGCACGGTCAGATCCAGGGCCGGAATGCGGCCGTTGGTGGCCGTCGTCATGGCGACATCGACCTCTTCCTGGTCGAGCGAGGGCAGGGTCAGGCCCTGGTCCATGCGCTTGACGTTGCGGCGGCCGAACTCGAAGCCGTAGGTCTCCTGCATGGGCCGCAGGCCGTCATCGCGGGAATAGAAGGTGGCATTGGAGGCCAGCACCAGCTCGTGGCCGGCGTTGATGGCCTCGGCGAGGTCGGAGATGCTGGCAATGTCGAGCTCGTGGGCCTGATCCTCGCGCATGGCCAGGGCATAAGTGTTGTTGGCCTCGGAGGGATCCAGCCACACCAGGCCCTTCTCGGCGTCGAGCGCCTTGACCCGCTGGTAGGCCTCTTCCGGCGACAGCGACTCGGTCACCTTGTTATAGCTGATCAGCGAGGTGCCGGTGTATTCCCAGTAGAGATCGACCTGACCGTTCTCCTGCGCCTGGCGCAGCACGGTGGTGCCCATGCCCGAGCGCTCTTCCACCTCGTAGCCCCTGGCGTCCAGGTACTGGACCGTCATGTCGGCGAGGATCAGCTGCTCGGTGAAGTTCTTGCCGCCGACGGTGATGGTGTCCGCCTGGGCGAGCGCCGGGGTGGCGGCGAGCAGGAGGGTGGCAGCGGCAGTGTGGCTCAGGGGAAAACGCATGGGAATGGCTCCGGATATCGGGCAGGGCAAAGAGGCCCGCTCGTGCCGAGCGGGCTCTTGCCAGTGGGAAAAGATCGCGAAGGCCGTGACCGGGACGGTCACGCGCCGGGGAGGATTACAGCAGCTCGTTGTCTTCGAGGAAGGACTCGGCCACGTCCTCGATGGTCGCACGCTCGACGTCGACCCGGGCGTTGAGGCCGGCCATGGTCTCGTCGTCGAGCAGCGCGGACAGCGCGTTCATCTGCTCGGCGAGGTCCGGATTGGCCTCCAGGGTCTCCTCGCGCACCACCGGGGTCAGCGCATAGGCCGGGAAGAAGGCCTGGTCGTCCTCGAGGACCTCGAAGTCGAAGGCCGGGATGCGGCCGTCGGTGGCGAACACCAGGCCGACGTCGACCTGACCGTCGCGCAGCGCCTGGTAGACCAGGCCGGAGTCCATGCGCTTGACCTCTCCGCGGCCGACGCGGAAGTCATAGGCCTGCTGGAGCGGGCGCCAGCCGTCCTCGCGAGCGTAGAACTCGGCGTTCATGGCGAAGGTCAGATCCTCGCCGTCGTTGACCGCCTGGGCCAGATCGGAGAGCGAGTCGATGCCGGTCTCCTCGACGCTATCCTGGCGCATGGCCAGGGCGTAGGTGTTGTTGGCCGCCGAGGGCTCCAGCCACACCAGGCCCTTCTCGCCGTCGAGTTTCTTGACCCGCTGATAGGTCTCCTCGGGCGACAGCGACTCGGTGACATCGTTGTAGTTGATCAGCGAGGTGCCGGTGTATTCCCAATAGAGGTCGATCTGGCCGTTCTCCTGGGCCTGGCGCAGCACGGCGGAGCCCATGCCGGCCCGGGTCTCGACGTCGTAGCCGAGCCCGCTCAGGTATTGGGTCGTCATGCTGGCCAGTATCTGCTGCTCGGTGAAGTTCTTGCCACCGACCACGATCTCCTCGGCCTGGGCGGTGGTCATGGCGCCGGCCAGTGCCAGGCCGGAAAGTGTCATCATCACGCCTTTCATGTTGATCTCCTTGTTGTTGCGTCTTGGCCGCCCGCAGGCGGCCGATAGGAAAACAGGGCCTGCTCAGCTGCGCGAGGGATTGACCCCGCGCGGCACCACCAGGAAGGCGGTGGTGGCCACGATGGCATCGACCATGATCGCCAGCAGGGCGGTGGGAATGGCCCCGGACAGCATCATCACCGGGTCGTAGAGATCGATGCCGGTGAAGATCAGCTCGCCCAGGCCGCCGGCGCCGATCAGGAAGGCCAGCGGCACGGTGCCCACATTGATGGTCAGTGCCGTGCGGATACCGGCGAAGATCACGTAGAGGGCATTGGGCATCTCGACGCGCAGCAGGCGCTGGGCCGGCGACATGCCGATGCCCGAGGCGGCCTCCATGAGCGCCGGGTTGACGCCCTTGAGGCCGGCGTAGGTGTTGCGGGTGATCGGCAGCAGCGTGGCCACGAACAGCCCGAACACCGCCGGCACGGTGCCGATGCCGAGAAAGCTCATCGACAGCGCCAGCACCGCCAGCGTCGGAATGGTGGTGCCGACGTTGAGCACCTGCATGGCCGATTCGGCGACGCGCGCCATGCTGGGGCGCGACAGCAGCACGCCCAGCGGAAGGGCCACCAGGATGGCCAGGCCGCCGGACATGAGGGTCAGCCACAGGTGCTGCACGGCCAGGAACTGGACGTCGGGCAGGTAGAAGATGAAGTCGTCGATGACCCCGCTGGACTGGCTCCACACGCCGAGGAAGAAGATGGCGATGAGCAGCGCAATGCGCAGGGCCCCCTTCAGGCTCCGGATCGGCATCGGCTTACTCCTTGGTGGCCGGTTCGGCGGTCGCGGCGGATTCCGTGGGGCGAAACCGCGAGCCCAGGTGGTGGGTCATGGCGCGCTGGGTGATCTGGCCACAGACCCGGCCGGCCTCGTCCACGCAGGGCAGCCAGGTGATGTCGTTGGAGAACATCAGCGAGGCGACCTTGCGCAGGTCGTCGTCCAGCGACACGGTGGCCGGCACGTTCTGGAAATGGTCGCGGCAGTAGCCCCGGGTGGTGCGCGCCTGGGAGCGGGTGATGACGCCGACCGGCTGGCGGCGATCGTTCACCACCAGGATCGCGTTCTGGTAGCCGAAGTCGTCGATCCGGGCCAGGGCGGTCTCCAGGGTGTCGCTGGGCGACACGGTGCCGATCTCGTCGGAGACCACGTCGCGCACCTTGACCAGGTTGAGGCGCTTGAGCGCCCGGTCCTCGCCGAGGAAGGACTCGACGAACTCGTCCTTGGGGTTGGCCAGCAGCTCGTCCGGGGTGGAGTACTGCTCCAGGCGGCCGGCGCGGAAGATGGCGACCCGGTCGCCCATCTTGATCGCCTCGTCGATGTCGTGGCTGACGAACATGATGGTCTTGTTGAGTTCCTGCTGCATCTTGAGGAACTCGTCCTGGATCACCGCGCGGTTGATCGGGTCGATGGCGCCGAAGGGCTCGTCCATCAGCATCACCGGCGGATCGGCGGCCAGCGCCCGGGCCACGCCGATGCGCTGCTGCTGGCCGCCGGACAGCTCGTTGGGATAGCGCTTGAGGAAGGCGTCCGGGTCCAGCGCGATCATGTCCATCAGCTCCCGGGCGCGCTCCCGGTACTTGGCCTTGTCCCAGCCCAGCAGCTTGGGCACCACCGTGATGTTGTCCTCGATGGTCATGTTGGGGAACAGGCCGATCTGCTGGATCACGTAGCCGATATTGCGGCGCAGCTCCTGGGTGTTCAGGTCGGTGGTGTCCTCGCCGTTGATGAACACCTTGCCCGAGGTGGGGCGCACGATGCGGTTGATCATCTTCAGCGTGGTGGTCTTGCCGCAGCCGGAGGGGCCGAGCAGGATGCAGATCTCGCCGGCCGGCACCTCCATGTTGATGTGGTCGGCGGCGGTGACCGCGCCCTTGGGGGTGTCGAAGACCTTGGTCAGGTTGTCGAGTCGAATCATGCGGGGGAATCCTTGTTTGATGAGCCGGGGCCCGCGCGGGACGGGATCAGGCCGTCTCGGCGGCGCGCTCCATCCCTAGGGGCGTCAGGCGCTTCTGTAGCGCCAGCAGGCCGTAGTCGACGATGATCGCCAGCAGGCTGACCGCCACCGCGCCGACGATCAGCTGGCGCGGGTCGGACTGCGAGATGCCGCGGCTGATGAAGGTGCCGAGCCCGCCGGCGCCGATGTAGGCGGCGATCGCCATGACGCCGATGTTGAGCACCACGGCGGTGCGGACCCCAGCCATGATCACCGGCACCGCCAGCGGGATCTCGACCATGCGCAGCCGCTGGTTCTGGCTCATGCCGATGCCGCGGGCCGCCTCGCGCAGGGCCGGGTCGACGTTGTGGATGGCGGTGTAGGTGTTGCGGATGATCGGCAGCTGCGAGTAGAGCAGCACGGCGATCACCGCCGGCAGATAGCCGATGCCCTGGCCGATCAGCGACAGCACCGGGATCATGATCCCGAACAGCGCGATGGACGGCACCGTGACGATGATCGAGGCCGCATACAGCACCGCCTTGGCCAGGCGCTCGTTCTTGGTGATGGCGATGCCGATGGGCACCCCGGTGAGGGTGGCGATGCCGACGGCGACCCCGACCAGCGCGATGTGCTCGAGGGTCCTCGAGAGCAGCAGGTCGAGGTTGTCGATGGCGTACTGAAAGAGTTCCAAGTCCCTATCTCCTGGTCGTTCCCATGCCGATACAGCATAGCGGTCGGTCTGCGTTGATGGCGTGGGGCGCCTTCGGCGGTGGGTGAAGCCGCGTTGGAAGGCCGTGAAACGGTGACACAGCTTAGCAAAGCTCTCTATCTATTTGTTTTTCCATGAATGACGATGCGCAATGGGAAGAATTGCGGGCCCTGATGCATGTGTTGGGGTGGGGCGGGGGACGCATTGTGGAAATGAATGAGAACGATTGTTGTTTTTGATGTGAATGGCGCCGAACGTGTCGCCAACGGCATGTCCGGCGGCGTAAAGCGCCGCGACGAGGGTTCACATCGCCGACATACAGGACTAAAATGGTCCGCAATCGATCACCAGGGGTGTTCCCGGGGAGGCCTGTCTTGCTGAAGCTGTCCAGACTGACCGACTACGCGGCGGTGGTGATGGCACAGATTGCCCGCCATCCCGAGCAGCCGCATGCGGCGGCGGAACTCGCCGAGGCCGTGCAGGTGCCGCATCCGACGGTCAGCAAGACCCTGAAGATGCTGGTACGCGCCGGACTGCTGGAATCGCGCCGCGGTGCCCAGGGTGGCTACTCCCTGGCGCGTCCGGCCTCGCAGATCACGGCCTGCGACATCATCGCGGCGATCGAGGGGCCGGTGGCGATGACCGAATGCAGCCAGGCCGAGGGCGACTGCGAGCTGGTGGACACCTGCGGGGTGTCCGACAACTGGCAGCGGGTGTCGCTGGCGGTGCAGACCCTGCTCCACAGTGTGACCCTGGCCCACCTGGCCGACACCACCCCGATCAAGCTGCCGGTGCAGCTGCCCATACAAAGCGTGAGTCTGGCCGTCGAGGCCTGATCACCCGCGGATTCACCACCCGAGGCGAGCCCGGCTCGCCGACCCAACCAGCCCGGGAGGGGGAGACATCATGGCAAGTCAGGAAATGGAACAGCTTGTCCGTCGCGAATACAAAGAAGGTTTCGTGACCGACATCGAGAGCGATACGGTACCGCCGGGTCTGGACGAGAACACCATCGCCTTCATCTCCAAGAAGAAGGGCGAGCCGGAGTGGATGCTGGAGTGGCGCCTGCAGGCGTATCACCAGTGGCTGAAGATGACGCCGCCTTCCTGGGCGCATCTGGACTACCCGCCGATCGACTACCAGGCGATCTCCTACTACAGCGCCCCCAAGCGCGACGAGGACAAGCCCCAGAGCCTCGACGAGGTCGACCCCAAGCTGCTCGAGACCTACGAGAAGCTGGGCATCCCGCTGCACGAGCGGGCGGCCCTGGCCGGCGTGGCGGTGGACGCGGTGTTCGATTCCGTTTCCGTGACCACCACCTTCAAGGAGAAGCTGCACGAGGCGGGCGTGATCTTCTGCTCGATCTCCGAGGCGATCCGCGACTACCCGGAACTGGTCAAGCAGTACCTCGGCAGCGTGGTGCCCCAGGGGGACAACTACTTCACGGCGCTGAACTCCGCGGTGTTCACCGACGGCTCCTTCGTGTTCGTGCCGGAAGACGTGACCTGCCCCATGGAGCTGTCCACCTACTTCCGCATCAACGCCGCCAACACCGGCCAGTTCGAGCGCACCCTGATCGTCTGCGAGAGCCGCGCCCAGGTCTCCTACCTGGAAGGCTGCACCGCACCCCAGCGCGACGAGAACCAGCTGCACGCGGCGGTGGTCGAGCTGGTGGCACTGGAAGACGCCTCCATCAAGTACTCCACGGTGCAGAACTGGTACCCGGGCGACGAGGACGGCAAGGGCGGCATCTACAACTTCGTCACCAAGCGTGGCGACTGCCGCGGCGACCGCTCCCACATCAGCTGGACCCAGGTCGAGACAGGCTCCGCCATCACCTGGAAGTACCCGTCCTGCGTGCTGCGCGGCAAGGACAGCGTCGGCGAGTTCTACTCGGTGGCGGTGACCAACGGCCGCCAGCAGGCCGATACCGGCACCAAGATGATCCACATCGGCGAGGGCTCGCGCTCGACCATCGTCTCCAAGGGCATCTCCGCCGGCCGCTCCGAGCAGTCCTATCGCGGGCTGGTCAAGGTGGGGCCTCGGGCCAAGGGCGCGCGCAACTATACCCAGTGCGACTCGCTGCTGATCGGCGACACCTGCGGGGCCCATACCTTCCCCTATCAGGAGATCGGCAACAGCACCGCCACCGTGGAGCACGAGGCGACCACCTCCAAGATCGGCGAGGACCAGCTGTTCTACTGTCAGAGCCGCGGCCTCTCCGAGGAGGATGCGGTGAACATGATCGTCAACGGCTTCTGCAAGGACGTCTTCCAGGAGCTGCCGATGGAGTTCGCCGTCGAGGCCGAGGCGCTGCTCAACGTCACCCTCGAAGGGGCGGTCGGATAAGGCCGTTCGCCCCTGCGGGCCGCTCGCGCGTGTCTCCGGATTCGCGAAAAGGTCAAAAATTTCAAGGAGTCGCGCCGGCGGCTCATTACGAATCAAAGGTAGTCAAGATGCTCGAAGTCAAGGATCTGCACGTCACGGTCGAGGGTTCCGAGATCCTCAAGGGCCTCAACCTGACCATCGGCGCCGGTGAAGTCCATGCCATCATGGGCCCCAACGGGGCCGGCAAGTCCACGCTGTCCGCGGTGATCGCCGGCAAGGACGGCTACGAGGTCACCTCCGGCTCGATCACCTACGAGGGCCAGGACGTCCTCGAGATGGAGATCGAGGAGCGCGCCCGCGTCGGCCTGCTGCTGGGCTTCCAGTACCCGGTCGAGATCCCGGGGGTGAAGAACATCTACCTGCTCAAGGCCGCGCTCAATGCCAAGCGCGAGGCCGAGGGCCTGGGCGAGATTCCGGCGCCCGAGTTCATGAAGCTGATCAAGGAGAAGATCGCCTTCATGAAGATGGACGCCAGCTTCCTGCAGCGCGCCGTCAACGAGGGCTTCTCCGGCGGCGAGAAGAAGCGCAACGAGATCCTGCAGATGCTGGTGCTGCAGCCGAAGCTCGCCATGCTCGACGAGATCGACTCCGGCCTCGACATCGACGCCCTGAAGGTCGTCGCCGAGGGCGTCAACTCGCTGCGCGCCGAGGATCGCAGCATCCTGCTGGTGACCCACTATCAGCGCTTGCTCGACTACATCGTGCCGGATCGGGTGCACGTGCTGGTCGACGGCCGCATCGTCAAGAGCGGTGATGCCGAGCTGGCGCGCGAGCTCGAGGACCGCGGCTACGACTGGCTGCTGGAGGGCTCCGCGGCATGAATGACGACGTGCAACGCTTCCTCGATCGCCTGAGCGAGCGCAGCGCCCAGCGCGGCGACGAGCCGACCTGGATCGCCGCCCGGCGTCAGGCCGGCGCCGCCCGCTTCGAGGCGATGGGCTTCCCGCATCGCCGCGTCGAGGCGTGGAAGTACACCGACGTGCGCGACATCGCCCGCACCGACTTCGCGCTGACCGACGACGCCGAATTCTCGCCGGCCGCCGCGGCGGCGCTGACCCTGCCGCTGGACGCGCACCGCCTGACCTTCGTCGACGGCGTCTTCGCCCCGGCGCTGTCGGACCTCGGCAACCTGCCGGCCGGCGTGCAGGTGCTGCCGCTGTCCCAGGCCCTGGAAGAGAACCACGAGGCCGTGGGCGGCCCGCTCGGCCGGCTCACCGGCGTCGACTTCTCGGCCTTCGCCGCGCTCAACACCGCCTTCTTCGAGGAGGGCGCGCTGGTCCGCCTGGCGCCGCGCACCGTGGTCGACAAGCCCATCGTGCTGCAGTTCCTGTCCCGGGCCGGCGAGCAGCCGGTGATGAGCCACCCGCGCATCCTGGTCGAGGCCGGCGGCCGCAGCCAGGCGACCCTGATCGAGCATCACGCCGGCGAAGAGGGCGCGGCCAACTTCACCAACCTGGTGGAGGAGATCATCCTCGATCGCGGCGCCATCCTGACCCACTACAAGCTGCAGGAAGCGCCGCTCAAGGACCGCCACATCGCCAGCATCCAGGTGGAGCAGGGTCGCGACAGCCGCTACACCTCGTTCAACCTGAACCTGGGTGGCGGCCTGGTGCGCAACGACGTGGTCAGCGACCTCAACGGCGAGGGCGCCGAGGCGACGCTGCACGGCCTGTTCTACGGCCAGGGTCGCCAGCATGTGGACAACCACACCGAGGTCAACCACAACGCGCCGCACACCCGTTCCAGCGAGAACTACAAGGGCATCCTCGATGACCGGGCCCATGGCGTGTTCAATGGCCGGGTGGTGGTCAAGCGCGACAGCCAGAAGATCGAGTCCGAGCAGAGCAACGCCAACCTGCTGCTCTCCGACCGCGCCGAGGTCGACACCAAGCCCGAGCTCGAGATCTACGCCGACGACGTCAAGTGCGCCCACGGCGCCACCACCGGCCAGCTCGACGAGGAAGCGGTCTACGCCCTGCGCGCTCGGGGCATCGACGAGCAGACCGCCCGCGGCCTGCTGACGCTGGCCTTCGCCGGCGAGGTCATGGAGCTGGTCGACCTCGACGCCGTGGCCGAGCGGGTCGAGCTCACGGTGGCCGGCAAGCTGCCGGAACGCTTCAACCTGGCCGGGCTGGTGGAAGCCGCCGCGGCGCTCAACGAGGACTGATCCATGGTCGACTTCAGCGATCTGCTGCTCGACGTGGCGCGGGTCCGTCGCGACTTCCCGATCCTCGATCGGGAGGTCCATGGCAAGCCGCTGGTCTATCTCGACAACGCGGCCACCAGCCAGACCCCGCGTCAGGTGATCGAGGTCTTCGACGACTACTACGGGCGCTACAACGCCAACATCCATCGCGGCCTGCACACCCTGTCCGACGAGGCCACCGCGGCCTTTGAGGGCACCCGGGAAACCGTGCGTGCCTTCCTCGGCGCCGCCGAGAGCCGCGAGATCGTCTTCACCCGCGGCACCACCGAGGCGATCAACCTGGTGGCGGGGAGCTGGGGCCGCGCCAACCTGGGCGAGGGCGACGAGGTGCTGATCTCGCGCCTGGAGCACCACTCCAACATCGTGCCCTGGCAGCTGCTGGCCGCCGAGAAGGGCTTCACCCTCAAGGTGATCCCGGTGGACGAGCGCGGCGTGCTCGACCAGGCCGCCTACCGCGACCTGATCTCCGAGCGCACCAGGCTGGTGGCGGTCAACCACGTCTCCAACGCGCTGGGCACCGTCAATCCGGTGGCCGACATGGCCCGGGTGGCCCACGAGCACGGCGCGCTGATCCTGGTCGACGGCGCCCAGGCCGCGCCGCACCAGAAGGTCGACGTGCAGGCGCTCGGCGTCGACTTCTATGCCTTCTCCGGCCACAAGGTCTATGGCCCCACCGGCGTCGGCGTGCTCTACGGCCGCGCCGAGCTGCTCGAGGCCATGCCGCCCTGGCAGGGCGGTGGCGAGATGATCGCCACCGTGTCCTTCGAGGCGCCCACCACCTTCGCCGGCATCCCCCACAAGTTCGAGGCCGGCACCCCGGCCATCGCCGAGGTGATCGCCCTGGGGCGCGCGCTCGAGTGGGTCGAGGAGATCGGCCTGCCGCTGATCGGCGCCTGGGAGTCGCGGCTGCTCGAGCACGCCACGCGCAGCGTGTCTCGCATCGACGGCCTGCGCATCCTCGGCACCGCGCCCGAGAAGGCCGGCGTGCTGTCGTTCGTGGTCGAGGGCGCCCATTCCCAGGACATCGGCCTTTTGATCGACCAGCTCGGCGTGGCGATCCGCACCGGACACCACTGCGCCCAGCCGCTGCTGTCCTCGTTCGGCGTCGATGCCACCTGCCGCGCCTCCTTCGCCGCCTACAACACCCCCGAGGAGGTCGACGTCTTCGTCGACGGCCTGGAGCGGGTCGTGGGCATGCTGCGCTGAGCGCCGCTCCCGGATCACGGTCGCGGCGGGCCCCATGAGGACGCGCCGCGGCCGCTGTGAATGAAGCTCCAAGGAGTCCTATGAGCGAGATCGACGATCCCCTGGCGAGCCTGCACAAGGGCCAGGTCCTGCCCCTGCAGCGCGACGTCGAGGTCATCTCCATTCCCTTCGGCAAGACCATCACGCTGCCCGAGGACAGCGAGGTCAGCGTGATGCAGGCCAAGGGCAACTCGGTCAGCGTGGGTCACGAGGGGCGGCTCTACCTGATCGAGGGCAGCCATCTCGACGCCCTGGGACTCGAGGCCGTGCCGCGTCCGACGCTGCCCGAGGACGCCTCCGAGGAGGCGATCGAGCAGTTCGTCTGGGACCAGCTGCGGACCTGCTTCGACCCCGAGATTCCGGTCGACATCGTCGAACTCGGACTGGTCTACGGCTGTCGTATCGAGCGGCTGATCACCGGCGAACGGATCGTCACCATCCGCATGACGCTGACCGCGCCGGGCTGCGGCATGGGCGACGTCATTGCCGCCGATGCGCGCCACAAGATTCTCGGCGCCCCGCAGATCAGCCAGGTGCACACCGAGATCGTCTTCGATCCGCCCTGGAGTCGCGAGATGATGAGTGACGAGGCCAAACTCGAGCTCGGCATGTTTTAACCGGAAAGGCGGATGCCCATCTCATTGTGGAAAGGTGTCAGGGGACTGTTGATGTCGCTGGGGGTGCTCGCACTCCTGGCGATTTTGCTGTTCGTGGGCGCCAATCTGTGGATGCTGGCCGACACCCGGGAGCGTATCGATCACGGGCTGTCGCAGTGCGGCCCCGAGCGGGTGGCCATCGTCTTCGGCACGTCCCACTGGACGCGCAGCGGCAAGCGCAATCCGCACTTCGAGGGGCGCATGCAGGCCGCGGCGAGGCTGTACCGCAGCGAGCGGGTGCTGCACCTGCTGCTGTCCGGCGACAACAGCACCCGCTACTACAACGAGCCGGTGACCATGTGGCGGGACCTGCGCGGCCGTGCGGTGCCCGATGCGGCCATGACGCTGGACTACGCCGGCTTCAGCACCTTCGATACGCTGTCACGGGCGCGCGGCGTCTTCGACGTGGATCGGGCGCTGCTCGTCACCCAGTCGTGGCATCTGCCGCGGGCGCTGTTCATCGCCGAGGCGCTGGGGATCGAGGCGCGCGGCTGCGCGGCGCCGGAGCGCCCCACGGAGGGGGTGCTGTGGCTGAAGGCTCGGGAGTGGGTCGCGCGAGTGGCGACCCTGGGCGATCTCTACGTCTGGGGGCGGGAGCCCCATTTCCTGGGACCCGAGGAGCCGCTGCAGATCGTGCCGCGGGCGGCGATCAGCGCCGCTGATGCTTCTTCTGCTGCCGATACAGCTCGCGAATCAGCGAGCGACAGTGCTTCCAGCACTCCTCGATGACCGCCTCGATGGCGTCGGGCAGGGGGTGGGTGTACAGGGTGGAAAGCGCCTGCATCAGCACCCGCTCCTGTTCCAGCAGCTCGTTGATCAGCACCTGGCTGTCGTCGCCGACGAAGCTCTTCAGTCGGCTCCATAGCCACATGTAGTCGTCGCGCTCGACATCGGCATCGCGGGGGAGGAGGGCAAGATGCCGGCGGGCCAGCTCCTGCAGCTCGCGCATCAACGCTTTTCGGGTATCGAAATAGGGCTGCAGGACTTCGCGCAGGCTCGGCCGCAGGCGCTCATGGTTGTCCTGGAAATAGTCGATGCTGTCGGCCAGCGCCTCGAGGACGCTGTCCATCGCCACCTGGCGATTATCGAGAAACATGGGCGGTCACCTCCTCCGGTGACGCAGATTGTGGGGGTGTCGACGGGCTTTTGCCACCCCCAGTGGCCAAATATTTAGGCGTTGTGGCTTATCCTTTCGGCTTGGGCGGCGCCTTGCGTCGCGGGGTCGAACTCTTCTCCAGGTGCTCGAT
Source organism: Halomonas smyrnensis AAD6 (assembly GCF_000265245.1). Lineage (GTDB taxonomy): Bacteria > Pseudomonadota > Gammaproteobacteria > Pseudomonadales > Halomonadaceae > Halomonas > Halomonas smyrnensis. Next base: position 69,682 of record NZ_AJKS02000002.1, on the reverse strand, counting down.
GATCAGCCCGGCGATGTCCTTGCCCGTGGCGGTCTCGATGCCCTGCAGGCCGGGCGACGAATTGACCTCCATGATCACCGGGCCATGGTTCGAGCGCAGCAGGTCGACCCCGGCCACGCGCAGGCCCATGGCCTTGGCGGCACGGATCGCCGTGGAGCGCTCCTCCGGGGTGATGCGGATCACGCTGGCGCTGCCGCCGCGGTGCAGGTTGGAGCGGAACTCGCCCTCGGCGGCCTGGCGCTTCATCGACGCCACCACCTTGTCGCCGATCACCAGGCAGCGGATATCGGCGCCTTTGGCCTCCTTGATGTACTCCTGGACCATGATGTTGGCCTTCATGCCCATGAAGGCCTGGATCACCGATTCGGCGGCCTGGTTGGTCTCGGCCAGCACCACGCCGATGCCCTGGGTGCCCTCCAGCAGCTTGATGACCAGCGGGGCGCCGCGAACCATGGTGATCAGGTCAGGAATGTCATCCGGGGAGTGGGCGAAGCCGGTCACCGGCAGGCCGATGCCCTTGCGCGACAGTAGCTGCAGCGAGCGCAGCTTGTCCCGCGAGCGGGTGATCGACACGCTGTCGTTGAGCACCGGGGTGTTCATCATCTCGAACTGCCGCAGCACGGCGCAGCCATAGAAGGTGATCGAGGCGCCGATGCGCGGAATCACGGCATCGAAGGGTTCGAGCTGTTCGCCCTTGTAGTGGATCGAGGGCTGATGGGAGGCGATGCTCATGTAGCAGCGCAGGGTGTCCACCACCCGGGTGGTATGGCCCCGCTGCTCGGCGGCTTCGATCAGCCGGCGAGTGGAATAGAGTCTGCGATTACGGGACAGCAGCGCGATATGCATAGGGCCTCCGATGCCATGGGGGAGCGGTTCAGGGTTCGCCGTGCAGGAAGCCGGCGCCGGGTGCCACCAGCAGCCGCCGCAGGGCACGACGCCCGAGCAGCATGGGGTGGCGCATCTGGCGACGGTCGGCGAGGGTCAGCTCGACGGGGAACTCCAGTTCGCCGAGCTGCATCAGCGTGCGGATCACGTAGCGCCATTCGGCCTGGCCGTTGGAGCTGGTGACCTGGCGCCGGTCGTAAAGGTGCAGGCAGTGCACATGGGCCGGGCTCGTCGGCCCGCCGCCACGGGTGGTGAAGCTGACCCACAGGTGGCCGTCCTGCTCGAAGGATTCGATGTCCTCGGCGTGCAGGGATGAGGTCCTGGCGCCGGTATCGGCCTTGGCGCACAGCGTCAGGCCGAGTTCCGGCAGGGTCACCATCTCGCGGCGGCCGATCACCGCCTTGGCCTGGTAGGGCAGCTCCTTCATGGCATCGCTCCTTGTGAGGTCATCCGCGAGAGTGAGGTCATCCGCGAGACAGGGCGCCCAGGCGGCGACCGATGGCGGAATCCGGCGCGGCTTCGCGCAGCGTCACCAGCACCGGCAGCCGCAGGCGCGGGATCAGCGCCAGATCGCGGGCCACGGTGGAAAACTCCGCGCGCGGCGTGTCGGCGAGTCGGGTCAGGAAGCGCGGCAGGCGCTCGCCGTCCTCCAGGTGTCGCCAGCCGCGTCCGGCGATGGCCGCCAGCAGATCCGGGCCGCAGGCCTCGGGGTCGTCGAGCAGGGCGTCGAACCAGGCGCCGGCGATCGTGCTCTCGGCGCCGGACACGGCGCGCACGCAGGCGCAGAAGGTCTCGATGTCGCCGGCCTCGGCGGCCGCTTCGCCCCGGGCGCGCAGCGCCTCGGCCAGCGGCCGTGAAACGCCGACATGCTCCAGACAGTAGCACAGCGAGGCCAGCACTTCGTCGGGCAGGGTCGGCAGGCGTGCCGCCAGTCGCTCGGCCTGGTCGTCATCCATGCGCACGGCGACGTCGGCCAGGCCCTGCAGGCCCAGTGCCCGCCAGTCCAGGTCCTGCTGGCCTTCCAGGTAGGCCTCGGCGGGCTCCATGTGCTGGCTGGCCGGCTGCCCCGTGTCGTGGCTCGCCCGGGCGTGCAGCACGGCCTGGAAGGGCAGGGACGGGGTGAAGGCCAGGGGATTGTCCTTCATCAGGTTGTCGATCGCCTCGCCGTCCTCGCGGCCGAGGCCCTGGACGTTGCGACCCAGGGTTTCCAGCAGGCGCTGCAGGAAGGCGTCGCGGGGCGCCGGGTCGAGCCGGCCCTGTTCGTCCAGCGGCAGCGCCAGGAACCAGATCAGCGGATCTTCCATCTCGCCGAGACGAAACACCATCGCCAGCCGCGCCTTGCCTTGCCAGGGCTGGGGCCAGGGCCGCTCGTCCCGCTCCAGGGCGGTCAGCGTCTCAAGCTCGCAGGGTTCGACGCCGCGCCCCATGTGGTAGAGCCATGTCTCTGCTCCGGTGCGTGCGAAGAAGTCGTGGAAGCTGTCGATCGGCTGCATGCGGTTTCCCTCTGTGACGAGCGTGCACTCTACCGTGGTGCCCCGACGCTGTCAGCCCGTGGCAGCGGGCGTTGATGAGCCGGCTGATCAAAACCTGAACGATCCCGCTTCGCGCCCACCGTATCGGCCTCGGCGACGGCTTTCCAGTGGTTATCCACAGGAACATTCAGCGCTGCTGTGAATGAATGCATCGCCTGGCCGCTATGGCGCCCATAATGGGCCACTATTGGTCCATGACCGAGATTTCCACTACGGTCTGTGCGAAAATGAAATATTAAATGGTCGTTTTTATTCCAAAAGCAGAATCCCAACGGAGGCACATCATGCTTCGTCGCTTCACTCTGACGCTACTCTCCGCCGGCGCCATCGCCTTCTGCGGCGGCGCCTTCGCCCAGGACACGACGCTCCGGGTCGGCATGTCGGGGGGGTATTTCCCCTTCACCTTCGTCGAGCAGGACACGCTCAAGGGCTTCGAGGTCGATGTCATGAACGCGGTGGGCGAGGAGATGGGCGCCGAGGTGACGTTCGTGACCGCCAACTTCTCCGGCCTGTTCGGCATGCTGGAGTCCGGTCGCATCGACACCATCGCCAACCAGATCACCATGACCGAGGAGCGCGAGGCGAAGTATGCCTTCACTTCGCCCTACGTCTATGACGGCGCTCAGGTGGTGGTCAAGGAGGGCCGCGACGAGATCGGCGGCGTCGAGGACCTGCGCGGCAAGCGCGTGGCGGTGAACCTCGGTTCCAACTACGAGCAGCTGCTGCGCGAGCTGCCCTACGCCGACGACATCGATATCCGCACCTACGAGAGCAATATCGAACAGGACACCGCGCTGGGCCGCGTCGATGCCTTTATCATGGATCGCGTCAGTGCCAGCCAGGTGATCCAGGAGAAGCCGCTGCCGCTGCAGCTGGCCGGTCAGCCGTTCTCCGAGATCCACAATGCCCTGCCGTTCCGCGATACCGAGCAGGGTCGCGCCCTGCGCGACGAGGTCGACGCGGCGCTCGAGGCCCTGCGCGAGGACGGCACCCTGACCGATATCTCCGAGCGCTGGTTCGGCAACGACATCACGCGGCCCTGAGGCGAAGCACCCGACATGAGCGTGCTCGATTTCGACTACATGCTGGGGCTCGCGCCCATCCTGCTCGGCTATCTGCCGCTGACCCTGGCGATGGCCGCGGCGGGGATGGTGCTGGCCCTGGCCCTGGCCTGCGGGCTGGCGGTGATCCGGGTGCTGAAGCTTCCGGGGCTGAACGGCATCACCCTGCTGTTCATCTCCTTCTTCCGCGGCACTCCGCTGCTGGTGCAGCTGTTCCTGTTCTACTACGGCCTGCCCCAGGTATTGGCTTTCCTGACCCAGATCGATGGCATCACCGCCACCATCATGGGGCTGACGCTGCACTTCTCGGCCTACATGGCGGAGTCGATCCGCGCCGCCATCGTCGGCGTGGACCGCAGCCAGACCGAGGCGGCGCTGTCCATCGGCATGACCAACGGCCAGCTGATGCGGCGGATCGTGCTGCCCCAGGCCACCCGGGTGGCCGTGCCGACGCTGATGAACTACTTCATCGACATGATCAAGGCCACCTCCCTGGCGTTTACCCTCGGCGTCACCGAGCTGATGGGGGCGACCCAGAAGGAGGCGGCCGGGAGCTTCCTCTACTTCGAAGCCTTCATCACCGTGGCGGTGATCTACTGGGCCATCGTCGAGCTGCTGGCCTGGTGCCAGCGGCGCCTGGAACGCCGACTCAACGAGGCCTATCGCCGATGATCAAGGTCAATCAACTCGTCAAGCGCTTCGGCCACGCCACCGTGCTCGACGGCATCGATCTGGAGATCGAGCGGGGCGAGATCATCGTGGTGATCGGCCCGTCGGGCACCGGCAAGTCGACCCTGCTGCGCTGCCTCAACTTCCTGGAGCGGCCCGATGCCGGCCGGCTGACCCTGGGCGATCTGGAGGTCGACGTGACCCGGGCCAGCCGCGCCGACATCCTGGCCGCACGACGCCGCACCGCCTTCGTGTTCCAGAACTATGCGCTGTTCGCCAACAAGACGGCACTGGAGAACATCGCCGAGGGACTGATCGTGGTCAATCGCTGGTCCAAGGCGAAGGCCCATGCCCGGGCCAGGGAAATCCTCGAACGCATCGGCCTGGCCGACAAGGCGGACGCCTATCCGGCCTCGCTGTCCGGCGGCCAGCAACAGCGGGTCGGCATCGGCCGCGCCATGGCCGCCCAGGCCGAGGTGATCCTGTTCGACGAGCCGACGTCGTCGCTGGACCCGGAATGGGTCGACGAGGTGCTGGCGCTGATGAAGCGGCTGGCCGCCGAGCGCCAGACCATGCTGGTGGTGACTCACGAGATGGCCTTCGCCCGGGACGTCGCCGACCGGGTGGTGTTCATGGAGGGCGGGCGGATCGTCGAACAGGGCCCGCCCTCGCGGCTGTTCCAGGCCCCCGAGGATCCGCGTACCCGGGATTTCCTGCGCAAGGTCTTGCCCCCGGCACCGGCGTGACAGGGGGTGGCCCGCATCGTGCAGGCGCGGGATAATGGTCCCCTAGTCAGATCAGAGGTATTTCTCATGACCGTTCATCAGGAACTCGAGCAGGCATTGCGCGAACTCGAGTCCACCATGAAGGCGTCCGACCTGTGGCGCATGGAGCGTCCCGCGCCGGAGGCCTTCGACAGTTCCGAGCCGTTCTGCATCGACACGATGTCACTGCCCCAGTGGCTGCGTTTCGTGTTCATCGCCCGGCTGGATGCGCTGGTGGAGGCGCGCGCGCCGATGCCGGCGAGCTGCGACGTGGCCCCCGCCGTGGAGGCCTATCTGATCCAGGAAGGCGCGAAGGCCAGCCAGCGGGTGCTGATGGGCAAGGTGATGGAGCGGATCGACCAGCTGGTCACCGAGAACTGAGTCGCTCATGCCCTACTACTTCGCCTACGGCAGCAACATGAACGCCGCCCGGATCGAGGCACGGATCGGCACGACCCGGCGAGCCTTGTCCGGGGTGCTGCGCGACCATGGCCTGCGCTTCGACAAGGCCTCGCGGGTGCCCGGCATCAGCCATGCCAACGTGGTGCCCGCCGCCGGTGAGCGGGTCGAGGGGGCGCTGTTCGAGCTGCTCGCCCCGGAGCAGATCGAGTGCATGGACCCCTTCGAGGGCTACCCCCACGACTACGATCGGCTGCGCCTGCCCATCCATACGGGGCAAGGCCCCATCGAGGCCTGGGTCTATGTGGCCGCGCCGGGAACCACCGGCGAGGCGCTGCGGCCGGCGCGGGAGTATCTCGATCATCTCCTGGCCGGCAAGCCCTTCCTGAGTGCCGACTATCACGCCCGCCTGGCCGAGGTGGAAGCCATCGAGGGGCTCGACGACGAGACGCTCAAGGCGTTGGGGCTGTCGCGCCATATCGCCTGCTAGCGGCCCCGGCACTCGTCATGTCGCTTGCACACAAGAAAGGCCCGCCATTCGGCGGGCCTTTCTTGCAGGGCATGTCGAAGCGGCTCAGAAGCGGAAGCTGATGCCGCCCATCACCACCAGCGGGTCGATCTCGACGTTGCCGATGTCGGTGCCGTTCAGCTCGGCATCGGTGTCGATGTCGAGGTACCAGGCGGCGGCATTGAAGGCCCAGTGTTCGTCGATCAGCAGGTCGACGCCCAGCTGGGCGGCCGCGCCCCAGGAATCGTCCAGCTCCAGATCACCGCCGTCGATGTGTTCGTCGGAGAAGTGGGTGTAGTTGACGCCCACCCCGGCATAGGGCTGCACCCGCGCCTGGGTGCCGCCGAACGGATAGTACTGCAGGGTCAGGGTCGGCGGCAGGTGCTTGGTGGAGGCGAGGTTGGCGTCGTTGAGCCGGATATCATGCTCGAAGGGCTCGGCGGCCAGCAGTTCCACGCCCAGCTTGTCGGTGAAACGATAGCCCAGGGTGAAGGCGAAGCCGTTGTCGTCCTGCACGTCGACGTCGTAGGTGCCGCCGGCGAGATCGCCGTTATCGCTCTTGGGCGCGACCTTGACCACGCCGACGCGGGTGTAGATATCGCCGGCGCCGTAGGCGAGCACCTGGCTGCTGGCGACGAGGCCGGTGGCGACGATCAGGGTGGAGATCAGGGGGCGGCGCATGGGGCTGGCTCCTCGGTGAAGTAAGCGAGGGCCCCAGTCTACGGGGTGCGCCGCGGCGCCGATTTGACTCAAGGCAAAATCGTTCGCGGCTCGAATTGATGCACATCAAAAGATGACGCCGGGCACGGGGCCCGGCGTCATGGCGATCATCTCGGCGTCGAGCATCAGAAGCGGTAGGTGAAGCTGCCGCCGACGGTGACCGGATCCACTTCGGCCTCTCCGATGTCGGTACCGTCGAGCTTGGCGTCGGCGTCCACGTCCGCGTATTGGGCGAAGGCGCCGATCAGCAGGTGATCGGTCAGGGCGAAGTCCACGCCTGCCTGGGCGGCGGGCCCGTAGGATTCCTCGATCTCCAGCCCGGACAGTTCCTCGTCGGAGAAGTGCGTGTAGTTCAGGCCGGCGCCCACGTAGGGCTGAATCCGTGAGTCGGTGCCGCCCATGGGGTAGTAGTTGAGCATCAGGTTGAGCGGCATGCGCTCCACGCTGCCGATGCCGGCGCCGTCGAGGGCCAGGTCGTGCTCGAAGGACTCGGTGCCGTTGAGTTCGACGCCGAACTTGTCGTGGAACTGGTAGCCCAGGCCATAGGCGAAGCCGCGCTCGTCGGAGATATCCAGATCAGCACCGGCCACGCGGCCGTTGTCATCCTTGACCTCGGTCTTGGCGATACCGCCGCGCACGTAGAAATCGCCGGCCTGGTAGGCCATGGCGGACTGGGCGCCGACGAGGCCGGCAGCGGTGAGGGCGGTAGCGGTGATCAGGCGAGTCATTTTCATGGGAAGCCTCCCGTTGTGTTCCTGAATGCCGGCGCCGAGTGATTCGGCGTCTTCGGCGTCCTTGCATCGCGTGCCTAGAGCATAGAAACACTGTTTCTAAATGTCTTGTAGAATTTTTCTATCACGAGATGGCTGATCTGGTCGCATCATGATGAAGTGCTTCACTGACAGGGCCTTATCTCGTATAGGTCGGGTATAGCTTTCACATTTCCTGCATGGAATTCGCCGATCTCGGGGTTTTCGGCTTCACTGAATCGGTGAGACAGGCGACAGCGAGAGGGAATGGTCATGCGCGTCGGGAGGCGCTTTCCCGCCAGGCCGAGGCCGGGCGACAGGCCGCTGGTCGCGCTGCTGACGGCGGCGGGGCTGTCGGTATGGTTGCTGTATCAACCCGCGCTGGTGCAGGGGCTCGATTGGCCCTGGCGAGCAGTGCTGGTGCTGCTGGGCATGTGGGCGCTGGGTTGCGCCTTCGCGCGGCCGCTGGCCATGTCGGTCGGCGGGCGGGGGCTGTGGCGGCTCTCCGCCGCGACCTGGAGCCGGGCGCTGTTGCCGCTCTTTGCGCTGGCGCTGGTGGGGCGTAGCCTGCTGGGCTGAGTCCGGGCGGGGTCGGCGAGACACGAAAAAGGGCTCCCGCAGGAGCCCTTCTCGGCGCTTGATACGCGTCCTTATCGAGTGATGTGCTGATATTCGCCGGCGTCGGCGGTCACGCTGCTCACCACCAGAATGGCAATGAAGGCGGCGATGAAGCCGGGAATGATCTCGTACACGCCGGGGCCACCCAGGAAGGAGCCGTTCCAGCCCAGCGAGATCCAGAGCATCACGGTGACGGCGCCCGCGATCATGCCCGCAATGGCGCCCGCGCCATTGGTGCGCGACCACATCAGCGACAGGATGATCAGCGGGCCGAAGGCCGCACCGAAGCCGGCCCAGGCGTTGCTGACCAGCCCCAGGACCTGGGAGTCCGGATCGGACGCGATGACGGCGGCCACCAGGCCGACCAGGGCGACGCAGACGCGGCCCACGGTGACGGTCTCTCTCTCCGTCGCCTGCTTGCGCAGGAACAGACGGTAGAAGTCTTCGGTCAGCGAGGAGGAGGCCACCAGCAGCTGGCTGGAGATGGTGCTCATGACGGCCGCCAGCAGCGCGGCATAGAGGAAGCCGGTGATGAGCGGGTGAAACAGCAGGTCGGCGAGGATGATGAAGATCGTTTCAGGATCCTCGACATTCATGCCGTTGCGCACCGCGTAGGCGCGGCCGAAGATGCCCAGCGAGACCGCGCCGATCAGCGAGATGAGCATCCAGCTCATGCCGATGTTGCGGGCAATGGGCACATCCTTGAGGGTGCGGATGGCCATGAAGCGCACGATGATGTGCGGCTGGCCAAAGTATCCCAGGCCCCAGGTCACCGCCGACAGCCAACCGATCAGCGTCAGGCCGTCGGTCCACGACAGCAGGGTGGGATCGACCTCGTTCAGGGTCTGGGACGCCTGACCGAAGCCGCCGCCGCCCTCGCCGAACAGCACCACCGCCGGCATGATCACCAGGGCCAGCATCATGATGCAGCCTTGCACGAAGTCGGTCATGCTCACGGCCATGAAACCACCGACCACGGTGTAGGCCAGCACCACGCCCAGCGTGATGATGATGCCCGTGCCGTAGTCGCTCATGCCGCCGATGTTGATCACGCCGGAGAACGCGCTCTCGAAAAGCTTGCCGCCCGCGACCAGGCCGGATGCCGTGTACACCGCGAAGAACACCACGATGACGATGGCGGAGACCGTTCTCAACGGGATCGCCTGGGTCGGGAAGCGATTCGCCAGGAACTGGGGAATGGTGATGGCGTTACCGTAGTGCACCGTCTGCTCGCGCAGGCGCGGCGCCACCAGCAGCCAGTTGAAGAAGGCCCCGACCAGCAGGCCGATGCCGATCCAGGCCGAGCCCAGCCCCGAGACGAACATGGCCCCGGGCAGGCCCAGCAGCAGCCACCCACTCATGTCCGAGGCGCCGGCGGACAGGGCCGCCACCTTGGGACTCAGGGACCGCCCCCCCAGGATGTAGCCTTCCGAGGTCGACGTTGACTTGCGCATGGCATAGAGACCGATGGCGATCATCAGCGCAAAGTACGCAAAGAGACTGATCCAGACACCAATAGCCATATGAACTCTCCTGTTGGTTAGGCCGGATGAATATCCAGCGGGTGGCTGGTGGGCATGCCGGCCGCCACGCGGGTGGCGAGGATCACGTCCAGAGAGCGTAGGCACCTGAGGCCATGGGTGGCGTTGTTTTCGACCATGAGGGACTTCCTTCAGTTTGTTGTCGTTACGGACGAGCGGGGATCACTCGTCTCCCAGCGCAAGCAGTGACGCATTGCCGCCGAGGGCGGCGGTATTGATCGTCACCGTCTTTTCCGTGGCGAACCGCAGTAGATAGTGGGGTCCACCCGCCTTGGGGCCCGTTCCGGAGAAGCCCTGGCCGCCGAACGGCTGGACCCCGACGACGGCCCCAATGATATTGCGGTTGACGTATACGTTGCCAACGCGAATTTTCTGCGCGATCTCCTCGGCGAAGGATTCGTTGCGGCTGTGCACGCCGAACGTCAGGCCATAGCCGCGTCCGTTGATCGATTCGATCACCCGGTCGAGGTCCTGGGCCTTGTAGCGCACGATGTGCAGTACCGGGCCGAACTGCTCGCGCTCCAGGGCGTCGATGCCGTCGATCTGGAAGGCGCTGGGGGCGATGAAGGTGCCCTCGGCGGTATGCGCCGGATCGAGACGGGTCTCGGCCAGCAGGCGACCCTCGCCCTTGAGCCGGTCGATGTGCGCCTGCAGCCCCCGGCGGGCGTCCTCGTCGATCACCGGGCCCACGTCGGTGCCCAGGTCGCGCGGGTCGCCCACGTGCAGCTCGGCCATGGCGCCCTCGAGGATTTGGATCACGCGGTCGGCCACGTCGTCCTGGAGGTAGAGCACGCGCAGCGCCGAGCAGCGCTGGCCGGCGCTCTGGAAGGCCGAATGGATGACGTCGGCCACGACCTGCTCGGGCAGGGCGGTGGAATCGACGATCATGGCGTTCATGCCGCCGGTCTCGGCCACCAGGGTCGGCAGCGCGGCGTTCTCGCGGTTGGCCAGGGCGCGATTGATGATCTGGGCGGTGTCGGTGCCGCCGGTGAACACCACGCCGGTGACGCGCGGATCGCTGGTCAGCACGCTGCCCACGGTGGGACCGTCGCCGGGCAGCAGCTGCACCACGTCGCGGGGCATGCCGGCCTCGCGCAGCAGCTCGACGACCCGATGGGCGACGATCGAGGTCTGCTCGGCGGGCTTGGCCAGCACGGTGTTGCCGGCCACGGCGGTGGCGACCATCTGGCCGCAGAAGATCGCCACCGGGAAGTTCCAGGGGCTGATCGCCGCGAACACGCCCTTGCCGCCCATCATCAGCTCGTTGGACTCGCCGGTCGGCCCCGGCAGGCGGGTCGGTTCGGCGAACAGCTCCTCGGCGCGCACGGCGTAGTAGCGGCAGAAGTCCACCGCTTCGCGGATCTCGTCGACGCCGTCGGTGAGCAGCTTGCCGCCCTCGCGGGAACACAGCGCCATCAGCTCCGCCATGTTCGCCTCCATCAGGTCGGCGAAGCGACGCAGGATGTCGGCGCGTTCGCTCACCGGCGTCGCTTCCCAGCGCGGGAAGGCCGCCCAGGCGGCGTCCAAAGCCTGCTCGGCCTGAGCCTTGGTGGTCCACAGCACCGTGCCGACGCGCTGGCGGCGGTCGTAGGGCGCGGTCACCTCGTGGGTCTGCGCCGGGTCGCCGGCCACGTCGAAGGCCAGCAGCGGGCGCGCCTCGTACACGGTGTCCATGTGCTTCGCCATGGCATCCATCAGCGGCTGGTACTGGCTGCGGATGTTGAGGTTCGCGCCCTTCGAGTTGGGGCGACCGGGCCCGTAGAGATCGCGGGGCAGGGGAATCTGGGGGTTGGCCAGGCCATCGTACTGGCGCAGGGTCTCCGCCGGGTGCACGCACAGCGATTCCACCGGCACCTTGGGATCGACCAGCTGGTGGACGAACGACGAGTTGGCGCCGTTCTCGAGCAGCCGGCGCACCAGGTAGGGCAGCAGGTCCTTGTGGGCGCCGGTAGGCGCGTAGATGCGGCAGTAGGTGCCCTGGGGGGCGCGCTTGAGGGCCGCGTCGTAGAGCGCCTCGCCCATGCCGTGCAGGCGCTGGAACTCGAAGGCCCGGTCGGCGGCGTTGGCCTGCTCGAGGATGCTGGTGATGGTGTGGGCGTTGTGGGTGGCGAACTGCGGGAAGATCCGGCCGCGGGTGGCGTCGGAGAGCAGGAAGCGCGAGCACACCAGATAGGCCACGTCGGTGGCGGACTTGCGGGTGTAGACCGGATAGCCGTCCACGCCCAGCTGCTGGGATTCCTTGATCTCGCTGTCCCAGTAGGCGCCCTTGACCAGGCGCAACGGGATCTCGTCGCCCTGGTGCTCGGCCAGGCGATTGAGATAGTGCAGCACCGGCAGGGCGCGCTTGGAATAGGCCTGGACCACCAGGCCGAACTTGCCCCAGCCGCGGCAGGTCTCGCTTTCGTAGACGGCGCGGAACACCTCCAGCGACAGCTCCAGGCGGTCGACCTCTTCGGCGTCGATGGTCACGGCCACGTCGCACTCACGGGCCATCTGGGCCAGTTCGCGCACGCTGCCGACCAGCTCGCGCAGCACCTGCTCGCGGCGGCCGAACTCGTAGCGCGGATGCAGTGCCGACAGCTTGATGGAGATCGACGGTGTGGGCGTCTTCGCCGACAGCGAGCGGCTGGTCTTGCCGACCCGCTCGATGGCGCGTGCGTAGTCGTCGAAGTAGCGCTTGGCGTCGCGTCGGGTGCGGGCGGCCTCGCCGAGCATGTCGTAGGAGTAGGTGTAGCCCTTGTCGAACAGCGGCTTGGAGCGCTTGAGCGCCTCGTCGATGTCGCGGCCGAGGACGAACTGCTTGCCCATGACCTTCATGGCCTCGACCATGGCGCGGCGGATCACCGGCTCGCCCATGCGGTTGACCATCTTGTTGATGAAGCCGGACGGCCGGCCCTCCTGAGGCTTGTCCAGGGTCACCACGCGGCCGGTCATCAAGAGGCCCCAGGTCGAGGCGTTGACCATCCAGGATTCGCTCTTGCCGAGGTGTGCCTTCCAGTCGGCGGGGCCGAGCTTGTCCTCGATCAGGGCATCGGCGGTGGCCTTGTCGGGAATGCGCAGCATGGCCTCGGCCAGACACATCAGCATCAGGCCTTCATGGGTATCCAGGCTGTACTGCTGGAGCAGCTCGTCGATGGTGTCGACGGCCGTGTCCATTTCGCGGATCTCGCGCACCAGTTCGGCGGTCTTCTCGGCGGTGCGGGCGAAGTCCTGGCGGCCCGCGCCGAGTGCCTGGATCAGCTCCTCGACGAAGTCGCTCTCGTCGACCACGTAGTGCTCGCTGATGCGGGCGAAGAGGGTGTCGAGGTCCTGACGCCAGGTGGCGTCTTCCAGCATGTTGTTGGCATTGAGCATGTCGTTTCCCGATGGAGCCGGTCGTCACAGGGGGGTGATTTCGTCTTTGCGTCGGGGGCTTCGACGAAATGACGGTATCTTGCAAGCGTAGGGGGACTGCGTGGGCTCTGCTTGTCGATACCGTTGGGGGATTTGACGAATTCGCGGATGTTGCCGTTGGAAGACAGTCTCTTTTCGACTTTCGTCTAAGTTGTCGGTATGCCGCTGGCGAGGTGCCGCCTCGGGGCGCGGCGCAGCTGGCTGGGGGGATGGCCATAGTCGCGGCGGAAGGCGCGGGACAGGGCGCTCTGACTGGTGAAGCCGGTCAGCGCGGCGATCTCGGAGAGCGGCAGATGGCTCTCGTGGATCATCCGCCGAGCCGTCTCCAGGCGCCGACGCATCACGTAGCGCCAGGGCGAGAGGCCGGTCTGGGCACGGAAGCGGGCCGTGAAGTGGGCCTCGCTGAGGCAGGCCTGAGCGGCCAGATCGGCGACTCGCAGCTGGCCGCCCAGGTGGTGATCGATGTAGCGGTCCAGGGCCGTCAGGTCGAGGTGACGCCCCTTCGGCGAGTCATCGCCGGACAGCCGCGCATGCAGCGAGCCGAGCAGCGTGGCGGCCAGGCGGTCCTGATGCAGGTCGCTTAGCGCGCCCTGGCCGGACAGCAGGCGCAGCTCCTGGAGCACGAAGTCCAGGTAGCGGGCCAGGGAGGCGTCCAGATCGAAGAAGCGTGGCGCGTCGAACAGCCGGGCCAGCTCGTGGTGATGGCCGGTCAGCGACAGGGCGTCATGGGGAAGGTCGAGGACCAGCTGATGATTGTCGCCGGTGCCGGCATAGTAGTGCATGTGGTTGGCCGGCACGATGCAGCCGGATAGTGCCGAGATGGCGCCGCCGAGGCCCTCGATCTCGAATTCCGCCTGACCATGGAGCCCGATCACGATCTGGTGGAAGTCGTGGGCGTGATGGTGAATGACGGTATCGAGCGGAAAATGGCGGATCGCGCTGCTCATCGTCGCCCTCCGGCGCGGGGTTCACGAGACGGGCCAGTGTACCGAATTAGCCGTGCAGGCTCATTCCTGCTTTCCATCGCGGCGAAGCGCCGTGCGGGCCGCGAGATGGGCACGCAGGGCGGTCAGGTCGGCATGGCCCTCGTCGTCCAGCAGCGGCTTGCCACGGGCCGCGCGCCCGTGGCGGCCGTGCTCGTCCATCAGCCGCTGGGCACGCCGGCGGACGCCTTCCAGATAGTCGTCGTGGCGAATCGGATAGCCGATCACGGCATTCCATTTCGTCTCGCTGACCCGGCTTTCCAGGGCCTGATCGAACAGCTCGAGCAGATGCTCGGGCTCGGTGCGATAGCGGGGCGTGCGCGCGGTCATCAGGATGGCGACCATGCCACCGATGATCAGCAGGCAGACGGCCAGAACGGTCAGAAACAGGGCCATAGAGAAGGACGCTGGCGGTTCGGCTCGCGCGGGCGAGGCGGAAATGGGCGGGGAGGGTCGTGTTTCTCCCGGTCGTGTCGCCGCTTATCGAGGGCGAACCCGGATTGTACGACGTCGGGCGATGACGGGCCAGGTCGCTGGTCTCGCCGCTCGGCTCCCGGCTGTCGATGACCCGGGCGGATGTCGGCAGCGATCTCGACCTGGCCCTGGAGACCATCCGTCGCGTGCCGGCTCGCTTTCAGCAACAGGGGGCGATCCATGTGGTCGGCCGAGAGATTCATCGCCTCGATCCGACGGCGCTGGTCGAGGTGAGCGAGCGGGCTGAGCGCCGGGCAGTCGACAGCATCCGGGTAGCCGGAGGCGTGGCCATCGATGGCAGCACGGGGCGACGCGTCGCCTCGGGGCAGCGTGCGCTTAGCGGACGTCCGGGGCAGTGACAGCGGAGAGCCGGGCTCTGAACCGAAAGATAATGCAGGTATCGGGATGTGCCGATGGAGCGGGTGAAGGGAATCGCCCCTCTCTCCGCAATTAGTACTAAAATCAGTGGTTTACGTTATCGGAGTAGTCATCTGTAGCCGCTACAGTAAGTGCCTGATCTGAAGTTTTCGTGTAGTATAGATATTTGGATCACTGACACGGATGAACCCATGGCAAGGCGCCGCTTCGTTGCCTCTCTCACTGAATCTGAAAAGCAAACACTGACCTCTGCCTATCACCATGGTGAGAAGCGCCCCCTACGCAGGCGCGCTCATGCCATCCTGCTGAGTGATCAGGGCCATACGATCAACCAAATCAGTGAGATATTGCAGGTTCGCCGAGATGCCGTATCTCGATGGCTCAAGCAGTGGGAGGCGACAGGGCTTGACGGGCTTATCGACAAGCCCCGCAGCGGTCGCACGCCAATCCTGGATGAGCACGACCACCAGCGATTGCAGGAAATGGTCGCCGAGCAGCCTCACCAGATTCGATCCTTGCAGGCTCGTTTTCAAGAAGAGACCGGCAAGACGGTCAGCACGGTGACCCTTCGCCGGGCGTTGAAAAAAAAATAACCTCAGCTTCAAGCGCATTCGGCATTCCCTGAAGGCTCGGCGTGACGAAACGGATTTCCGCAACACTCAAGGCCTTCTCAAGGTGCTTCAGCAGCGGGAAGACCAAGGCGAACACGAGGTCTACTACTTTGATGAGTCAGGCTTTTCACAATCGTCGTCGGTGCCATACGCGTGGAGTCCCATCGGTCAGCCGTTCGAAGTGACCGCCTACTCCCATAGCCGAAGGCTGAACGTACTGGGGTTCCTCAGCCGAGCCGGGAAGCTGGTCTACCACACCTCCACGGAACCGGTGACGACCGAGACGGTCATCGAAGCATTTGATCAGTTTGTGGCCCAGAAAGACCCCGATACCTTCGCCATCGTGGTGCTCGACAATGCCAGCATGCATCGCTCCAAGGCTTTCAGGAGGAAGATAGTGGAGTGGATGTCGCATCGTGTGCACCTGGTCTACCTATCGGCTTACTCGCCGGAGCTGAATCTGATAGAGATTCTGTGGCGGCAGATGAAGTACGCATGGCTGCCGCTGAGTGCCTACCTCTCGTTTGATCGCCTCTGCAGCGAGGTCTATCGCCTACTCGGTGGCTACGGGTCTGATCACGCGATTAATTTTGAATAGCCACTTATGAATGCGGCACACCATCTTTTCTCGTGTATGGTGTTAATATTGCTTGGTTTCTTTTTTCTTTGCTGCATGCGCCAGTGCAAAGTATCGCAGGATTGTGATTTTTTTATAGCTTTTTGGAATTTTTATATTCCAAAAAGTATTAATCAGGGCCTCGGCCATTCGTCAGCCAGGAAGGAATGAGCTTCGATGGATTCTGCACACAAGTATCAGCATCAGCATCTGGCAGGGGATACCGGGCTGTTGATGCTGATTGCCGGCACCACCGCAATGGGATTTTTTGGTGCACTCTTAGCTCAACTGGGGCTGGATTTTCATCTGCCGGCTGGCCTGCAGGTCACGCCTGGCAGTGCTGTGTCAGGGCTGCTGGCCGGGCTTGGCCTTCTAGCGTTGATCCAGGATCACCGGCGGTGGCGCTTATGCCTGTCAGTCCTGCTGGCTTTCTTTGCCGTTTATCTACTGGTCGAGGACGTGGGGGGCTCCCCGCAGCGAGTGAGCCTCGATAGCGTAGCGGGGAAGGGAAGCTTGCAGGCCGTCTCCGCCACCGTGTCCCTGATGATCGCTGTCGGCCTATGGTTTGGCGTGCGGGGGCAGGCCAGGCGCTGGTATTTTAAGGTCATTGGTGGCGGGCTCTTCTTAGTGGGCTTGGCCAGCCTCTTGGTGGTCCTGGTACCCACACGCTACGACACATGGCATGAGCTGCAGCGGATGAGCAGCCCTCTGTCCAGTGGCTTCTACTCATGCTTCGGCTTGGCGATGTGCTATGTGGCAAAAAACTGGCAGCGTTTTCCCCTCATACTTGGTCGGGGGCTCTGCTTCGCCGCTGTGATCGGAGTCACCCTTAGCACCCTCGGCTGGCTGCTTATCGGCTGGCAGCAACAGCAGGTCGAAGCGGAGCAAGCGCACCAAGTGGCGGATGTGGCCGAGCTGACCGGCGAAGCGGCCATCAAGCGCCATGAGCAGGCGTTACAGCGTATGGGGGAGCGCTGGAACGTATTGGGAGGTCAGCCCACGGCTTCATTGCAAGCACAGGAGGTAGATAGCTACTTGCGCGATCTCTCGGCCCTGGAAGGCATCGCCTTCATTGATGGGGCGGGGACCGTAAGCTGGCGCAAAGCGCAGAACACTGAGGCGCTGTCCCGTTTAGAGGCCTTTCTTGACGACGATGACGTTATGGAGCGGCTGTTTTCTCAAGGCAATTCACTCAAGTGGCTGTTTCCCTCTCCAGATCAGCCATTGAAGGCGCTGATTGTGTTCCCTATTGACGGCCTGGGGGCGGGTCGTCTGATCGTTCTATTAGATCTGGACATGCTGCTTCTTCGGGAGATGCGCTCCGAACTGGACGGCTATGTGCTGCATGTCGAGCAGGGTGATCGACTACTGGGAGAAGTGGTGGCGCTAGACAATGCGTATAACGATAGCGATCAGGCCTGGCACCCGCTTGCCAGGCGCGCCATCGAGTTTTCTGGCGCGCCCTCCTTGCACCTAGCCATCTTCGGGGGCCCCCCTGGTCCTTGGTCGGCCTCATCGCTGCTTTCCACCGGCGTGGGGGCCGGGAGCCTGATCCTGAGCTATCTGCTGGCTTTCAGTATCGGGGTCATGAGACTGAGCCAGGCTCGTGCGCGGCAGTTGGATCTTGCCAATCGACAGCTCCAGCATCAGTATCGGGCCCAGGCCCTGATTGCCAAAGAGGTCTCTCAAGAGAAGTCGCTGGAAGCGGTTTGCCGGATGCTGGAGCGCCAGGTGCCGGGGGCCTACTGTTCGATCATGCTGTGTGATGAGACACAGACCTATTTCAAGGACGTTGTTGGCCCCAGCTTGCCCAGCGGCTACCTGCAAGCGCTCATTGGCGTGAAGATCGGCCCAGAAATCGGTGCCTGCGGCAGTACAGCCTACTCACGCGAGCTGGTTGTTTGCGAGGATCTGGCAACTGACCCTCGCTGGGCGGGTTATCAAGGCCTGACAAAAAACCATGAGCTCGCCGCCTGCTGGTCATTTCCGGTAATTTCGTCTCGTGGACAAGTCTTGGCGACAGTGGCGCTGTATCACTCTGAACGGGGTGCACCAAGTGACGAGGAACGTCAGTTGGCCAGCAAGGCCGTGGACCTTGTCGCGCTGGCCATCGAGCGCCACCGTGACCGTCAGGCTCTTGTCGATAGCGAACAGCGCTATCGTTCCCTGTTTACGCATCACCCCGATGCGGTCTTCTCGTTGAATCTGGAAGGGCAGTTCTTGAGCCTGAACCCGCAAGCTGCGGAGATTACGGGGCTGCCGACCAGCGAGATGCTGGGCAAACACTTTTCACAGTTCGTCGACACAGGCGACATTCCCCAAGGGCAAGCGCTACTCGAGAGTGCCCGGGCCGGTCATGCTCTCCGGTACGAGCTGCAGAGTCGGGACGTGCGCGGCGCTCTCCACGTGCTGGATGTTACGGCCATTCCCATCACGATGGGCGATCGAGTGACTGGGGTTTTTGGCATCGCCAAGGACATTACTGCGCGCAAGGCAGATGAAACCCGGTTACATATACTGGAGCGCAGCGTTGAGGCCAGCCTCCATGGCATATTGATCGTGGATGCCACTCTTCCAGATATGCCGATTATCTTCGCCAACCATGCCTTTAGCCGCATCACTGGCTATAGCAACGCGGAGATCAAGGGGCGGAACTGTCGCTTCCTTCAGGGACACGAGACCGACCCCAAGGTTGTTCAGGAAATTCGGCGAGGACTCGACGATCAGCGTGATGTCCACGTAACGGTGTGCAACTATCGCAAGAGTGGCGAGTGGTTCTGGAATGATCTGCATATCTCACCGGTGCGCGATGCACAGGGGAAGACTACCCACTACATTGGGGTGATTAACGATGTCACCGAGAGTATTGCCGATCAGGCTGCGCTGGCTCACCAGGCAAGCCACGACCCTCTGACGGGAGCCTACAATCGCGCGAAGTTTGAAGAGCGCCTGAAGCACGACGCTGACATCGCCCGCCACCGGAATGGCTTGCTGGTGGTGTTCTTCATTGATCTCGATGACTTCAAGCCGATCAACGATACTTTTGGTCACGCTATGGGAGACCGCCTGCTGATTGCTGTTGCCGAGCGCCTCGCCGCCGAGCTTTGTCCCGGTGACACCCTTGGGCGTTTCGGAGGCGACGAGTTTCTGGTGTTGTTGCCAAACCTTAAGAGCGAGCATCAAGCGCAAGCAGTTGTCGACCGACTGTTGGCAGAACTGACACGCTCTTACCAGGTAGACGATCACGTCTTCCGACTCTCTGCCAGCATCGGTATGGCCTCGAGCCGGGAGGTGTCGTTACAGCATCCCGAACAACTGATCATGCGGGCTGATAGCGCCATGTATGCCGCCAAGAAGCAGGGCGGTAACACGGCGATTTGGTACCATAACCACTTCAAGCCTGAGCTCTCCGAGCGTGTGGAGTTGCGAAAGGACATTCAGGAGGCCATCGAGAGAGAAGAGTTCTCCCTGCATTATCAGCCGCTGATGAGTTATGACGGTGATGTGTTGGGTTTCGAAGCGCTCATTCGCTGGCAGCACCCGACCAAGGGGCAGGTCTCACCCGGCAGCTTCATCCCGGTTGCGGAAATCACTGGTCAAATTATCCCTATCAGTGAGTGGGTATTGGAACAGGTCTGTCGAGACTTGCCGATTCTGCAGCAACTCGGGGGCGGGGAATGTAGTGTGGCCGTCAATCTGTCTCCCATGCAGTTCCAACGTCCCACCTTCCTTAGCCGCCTCGAACAGCAGTTAGAGGAAAGCCACATTCCCCCGCATTGGCTCGAGCTAGAGGTCACTGAGGGCGTATTGATGGAGGACAAGCATGTCGCCATCTCGATCCTGCATGCTCTTCGCGATTTGGGCGTAGGCGTAGCTATCGATGATTTCGGCACAGGCTTCTCCAGCCTTAGCTATCTGAAGCAACTGCCGGTCAGCAAGGTCAAGATCGATCGTAGTTTCATCCGCGACCTGACTGAGGATGACAATGATAGGGCAATCGTTCAGGGTATCATCTCAATGGCCCAACACATGGGGCTGAAGGTCGTAGCCGAAGGAGTGGAGACGGAAGATCAGTTGCAGTGCCTGGCTGATTATGGGTGCGAGATCTTTCAGGGGTTCTTGCTGGCAAAGCCGATGCCTATTGAACAACTGGAGCAGTTGCTTGCTCGAACTTCTGAATTCTGAGGTGGGCTCCCTCGCGCCCCACTGGATTGCATTAGAATTCGTTAATTGAAGTTTCTTCGATTAGCACCTTCCATACAAAGCGCCCCGGTTATGTGGCCGGGGTGCTTTCATGTTTGGTCGCTACGATCCAGCCTAAATTTGTGAGACAGATCGGAAAAAAAGAAATAGCGATATGCACATTGCATTGCGGATTTCAGCGTAGTTCATGAGTCAACTGCTGCAAACGGCTGTCACGGAGCGCCCGCCGCTCCTCTTCAGTGATGCCGCATTCTGAAGTGGTCCAATTGGAGCGGACACCCCGATAAGCCTCATAATGGAGGCAATGGAGGTGTTCATGACCAAGAAGACTCGACGTCGGTATTCCGATGAATTCAAGGCGGATGCGGTGAGCCTGGTGACCCATCAGGGGTATTCCGTATCCGAGGCCGCCCGGCGCCTGGAAGTGGAGCGCAGCGTGCTGGATCGTTGGTGCCGCAAGCACCATCAGCAGGTTTCCAGCACCCCGGAGCGGCAGGAGGACGATCGCGACGCCGAGATCAAGAAGCTCCGCGAAGAAGTTCGTAAGCTTCAGGTTGAAAAGGATATTCTAAAAAAGGCGGCCTTCTTCGCCAAAGAGTCGAGCTGAGATACCAGTTCATCGAGTCGGAGAAGGCCACCTATCCCGTGGCCGTGTTGTGTCGCGTCATGCGGGTCAGCCGGAGCGGTTTCTATGCTTGGCGACGGCGTGGCCCTGATGATCATCGACGGGCCCTGCTTCGAGAGGTCAGAGAGATCCATCGCCGAAAGCGCGGCAGCTACGGCAGCCGCCGCATGGCCATAGAGCTGCGACGCCGCGGCTACGAGGTCGGCCGTTACCAGGCCCGCAGACTGATGCGGGAAGCCGGCATAGAGGCACGGCAGCGGCGACGCTGGCGTCATACGACCGATAGCCAGCACACCCTGCCAGTGGCACCCAACTTGCTAAACCGCCAATTCATGGTGTCCGCGCCGAACCGGGCCTGGGTGGCCGATATCACGGCAATCTGGACGCTTGAGGGCTGGCTCTATCTGGCGGCGGTGCTCGATCTCCACGACCGAAAACTGGTGGGCTGGTCGATGGCGGACCACATGCGCACGCAGTTGGTTCTGGACGCCCTGGAGATGGCCGTAGGTCGCCGGCAGCCCAAGAGCGGATTGATCCATCACAGCGACAGTAATACTGGGAGATGCCAGGTGTTCCGGGGTTGACCTGACTCACACAGCGATCGACCTATGCTGAAAGACCTGGTGCCGTAAGGGTTCTCGGATCTCCTGACTCCCACTCTGATCGACCCGGGTAGTGTGTCTTTCCACGGACCTGTCGGTGATCCGGGAATACCTGACGGCGAGGGCTCACCTCGTCGATGCATGTGACTCAAGAAGGGCCTGACGCCTGTCTCGTTACTGTCGTGTCCAGGCTATCGCACTCGGTGAAGCCACCTTGACCTGATAGCCTGGAGAGACGTCATGACTCAGCATCACCGTGATCGCCCTGACATTGTCGGTGGCGTCGACACCCACAAGGATCTGCATATGGCCGCTGTCGTGGATAAACACGATCGCGTGCTTGGTACCGCCAGCTTTCCGACCACCCGGCATGGCTACAAGGCCATGCTCGCCTGGATGCGTGGCTTCGGTGAAGTGAGCCGAGTAGGCATCGAGTGCACCGGGACCTATGGGGCTGGTCTGCTGCGTTACTTGCAGCGCACCGGCATCGCTACCCTGGAGGTCACCACGCCCGACAAGACCGTGCGTCGCAAACGGGGCAAAAACGATACCATCGATGCGGAGAACGCCGCCCATGCGGCTTACGCGGGCATTCGTACGGTCACCCCAAAGACCCGTGATGGCATGATCGAGGCCTTGCGTGTGCTGAAGGTCTGCCGGAAGACCGCCGTGGCAGCTCGCCGTGTGGCGCTTCAGATGATCCAGACCCAGGTGATCTCCGCGCCAGAGGAGCTGCGCGATCAGTTGAGGAATATGACGCGGATGCAGTTGATTCGGACGTTGGCCGCATGGCGCCCCGACTTAAGTGGCTATCGGGACGTCACAATGGCCTACCGCATCGCTTTGAAATCTCTTGCCCGGCGCTACCTGGAGCTGCATGACGAGGTGGCCGATCTGAATGTCATGATCAAGGCCATCGTCGATGAGCTGGCACCAGAGCTGGTGTCGCGAACGGCGGTAGGCTATGAATCAGCTGCACAGTTGTTGATCACGGCGGGCGACAATCCGGATCGTATTGGTTCAGAAGCCAGTTTTGCGGCGCTATGTGGTGTTAGCCCGATACCCGCTTCTTCAGGCAAGACACAGCGCCACCGCCTTAATCGGGGCGGCGACAGAGCCGCCAATAGTGCTCTGCATATCATCGCCATCGGGCGGCTGCGCCTGGATGCGACAACCCAGGCGTATGTCTCCCGGCGAGTGACGGAGGGGCACTCCAAGCTGGAAGCTATTCGCTGTCTGAAACGCTACATCGCCCGAGAGCTGTACTACGTGCTGCGCCACCGTTACCGCGAGATCAATCAGACGCAAATCGCTACTTGACACTTAGAAGGGCGTCCGCGGCAGCCAATATGCGTCGCATGACTACCGATCCACGTTGGATCGGCATGGGTTCCAGGCATCAATGAGCCGCAAGGGAAACTGCTGGGACAACGCCGTGATGGAGCGCTTCTTCGGTTCACTGAAAAGCGAGTGGCTGGCTAACCAGCGATATGGGACCCGCCAGGCAGCACGGCGCGATGTCGTCGAATATATCGAGATGGAGTACAACAGTTGCCGGCTCCACTCGACCCTCGGCTACCAGTCACCGAGGGAGATTGAGCTGGCAACTGCGGCTTGAAAACGTGTCCGCTCTGACTTGACCAGAACAAGGCGCTTGTTGATGAACCAGACGTTTCCACGCTGGCGAAGGCTTCGGGTGTCGTTAGGTCTGCCCCTGGCCATGATGATCCCCCAATCGCATGATGCTCGATGGGGCGAGGGTATCAGTGGAGCGGGGACGAGGTGTAGCCACTTGTGTAGCCATTACCGTAGCACCTAACCCCATGAAAGGTGGGAGTTTTCTTTGAAAACAGGAGGTTAGGATAGATATGGAGCGGGTGAAGGGAATCGAACCCTCGTCTTAAGCTTGGGAAGCTTCTGCTCTACCATTGAGCTACACCCGCGAGGCGATTTCGATAATATAGCCAATGGCTTAATGATGACAACCCCGGTCGTGAGCGGGCACCGGATAGGTAGCGTGGAATTTTTTCGTCGCCGTCTGAACTTTTCCTGCCAACACTGTCAGAACAGGTGCAGACGACAGTAGCGATGGCAGTCGCTAGCACTGTTGATCTAGCTTGCGATTCGATCCTTCACCGCCTCATCCTCGATGAGGCGGTTTTTTATGACCTCCGTCTTCGTCATGCGCCTTCGTGCCCCCTAGACGCCGACACCCGGCCAGGCGGGCCGGGTGTCGGGAAACGGGCGGAAGCGGTGGCTCAGGCGTGGCGCATGCGCAGAATGGCGCTGAGCACGTCGCGCCGGGTCACGATGCCGACGAGCCGCCCCTGCTCGGTGACCGGATAGATCTTGGGCTTGGCGCCCAGCATCTCCTGGGCCAGGTCGGTGATGCTCTTGGACGGCGCCACGGAGAGCACCTCGTTGCGCATCAGCTCGCTGACCAGCGGCGGTTCGTCATCGAGGTAGGCGCTTTCCAGCAGCTTGCCGAGCACGTCCTGTTCGGAGATGAAGCCGATCAGATGGTCGCGTTCGTCGACCACCGGCGCACCGGGCAGCCGGTGCAGGGCCAGGCCCTGGGCCAGGGTGCTGGCCGACGTCTTGCCGGTGACCCGATAGCAGTCGCGCGACATGATCTCGCGTACGATGGTGGGAGCCTTGCTGGGCATGGCGGTTCTCCTCGTCCTCGTGGAACCTCGTGCCTGGTGGCCCGGCCCGGGCGCACGTCCGGTGTCGTTGCTGCCTGCTGCGCCCACTGGTCGGCCGGAGACCGTGGCGTGTCTCGCGTTCATCATAGCCGACTCCCGATGCGCTGCATGCCGGCAGCCACCAACGGTTGGTGTTGCGTCAGGAACCCGGTCCTGGAGACGCCGCTCCAATGAGGCACAATGCCGCCACTTTCGAACGATGGAGAGCCGCTATGGATGCCCGTGAATACCTGGCCCGCAAGGGGCTGGACGGCGAGCGAGACCGCGAACGCCCCAATACCCTGGAAGAGAAGGCCTGGGAGCGTGCCCGGGAGTCCGGGGATCATCGTCCCCGGGCGGGTACACCTCATGACTGGGAGGACTGGGAGCGCTATCACGACGAGCTCGCCGACGGCGCCGACGATCTGGAGCAGAAGATCGACCACGAGGCCCACCGTCAGGCCCTGGACCATGAGCCGAGCCCCGCGCGGCCCACGGCCGCCGAGGTCGGCCAGTGGACCCCGGAGGCGCCGACCGCGGCGTCGCGCGAGCCCGCCCGGCCGGATGCGAAACCGGCCACGCCGCCGGTGCCGGAGTCGGCTCATCCGTCAGCATCGGCCGGCCGCGCCGAGCCCTTCGCCGCCCTGGTGGCGCTGGCGGTGCTGCTGCCGCCGCTGGCGATGGGGCTGGCCGGCGGCGGCTCGCGTCGCGTGTGGATCGCCCTGGGGCTGACGCTGCTCGGCTGGCTGCCCGGCGCGGCCTATGCGCTGCATGTCCTGCGGAAGGCGCCGCGCGGCTGAGCGCTTGGCAGGCCGGATGCCGCCGGTATAATCCTCGGCGCCTCGCTTTTCCAAATGGAGTGGAACCTTGGGCTATCTCGTCGGCATCACCGTCCTCTGGGCGTTATCGTTTTCGCTGATCGGCGCCTACCTGGCCGGCCAGGTCGACAGCTATTTCTCGGTGATGACCCGCATCCTGCTGGCGGCCCTGCTGTTCCTGCCCCTGCTGCGTCCGCGGCTGCTACGCGGCCGCCAGCGGCTGGCCCTGATGGGGCTCGGCGCCGTGCAGCTTGGCGTGATGTACATCTTCTTCTATCAATCCTTCCTGCTGCTCTCGGTGCCCGAGGTGCTGCTCTTCACGGTGCTCACGCCGCTGTACATCGCCGTGCTCGACGACCTGATGTTCCGGCGCTTCTCGCCGTTTCACCTGCTGACGGCGGGGATGGCGGTGCTGGGCGCGGCGGTGATCCGCTATCGCGGCCTGGACGGCGGCTACTGGACGGGCTTCCTGGTGGTCCAGGGCGCCAACCTGTGCTTCGCACTGGGTCAGGTCGGCTACCGCCGGCTCTCGGCCGGGCTGCCCGCCGAGCTGCCGCGTCTCTCGGTGTTCGGCTGGTTCTACCTGGGCGCCGCGGGCGTGGCGCTGCCGGCCTTCCTGCTCTGGGGCGACGCCTCGGCGCTGCCCGCCACGCCGCTGCAGTGGGGCGTGCTGCTGTGGCTGGGGCTGGTGGCCTCGGGCGTGGGCTACTTCCTGTGGAACATCGGCGCGACCCGGGTCGATGCCGGCGCGCTGGCGGTCATGAACAACGCCCTGGTGCCCGCGGGCCTGCTGGTCAACCTGCTGATCTGGAATCGCGACGCCGATCTACCGCGCCTGGCGCTGGGCGGGGCCATCATCCTGGCCTCGCTGCTGATCAACGAGTGGTGGCAGCGCCGTCACGCCCCGCGCCGCGCCTGACGGCGGTTTGCCCGGCCGCCAGCCAGTCGCCATAATGAGCCGTCGCGACGCGAAGGACCCGCTCATGCACGCCTCCAATCATCAGGCCTCCAAGAAGCAGGCTTTCAAGAACATCGGCCTGATCGGCCGCCTGGGCAGCGCCAAGGTGGTCGAGACCCTCAAGCGGCTGAGCCGCTTCCTCGACGACGCCGGCTATCACGTCATCCTCGAGGATCGCACCGCCACCGTGCTGCTCGGCCATGGGCATCCCGAGGCCAGCCGCCGCCGCCTGGGCGAGCTGTGCGATCTGGTGATCGTGGTCGGCGGCGACGGCAGCCTGCTCGGCGCCGCCCGCTCCCTGTGCCACAGCGGCACCCTGGTGCTGGGCGTCAACCGCGGCCGGCTGGGCTTTCTCACCGATATCTCCCCCGACGAGCTCGAGGAGCGCGTCGGCGAGGTGCTGGCCGGCCAGTACGAGCTCGAGGAGCGCTTCCTGCTCGACGCCGAGCTCTACCGCGACGGCGCACTGGTCGGCGACGGCGACGCCCTGAACGAGGTGGTGCTGCACCCGGGCAAGGCGGTGCGCATGATCGAGTTCGAGCTGTTCATCGACGACCAGTTCGTGCACAGCCAGCGCAGCGACGGCCTGATCATCGCCACGCCCACCGGCTCCACGGCCTATGCGCTGTCAGGCGGCGGGCCGATCATGCATCCACGGCTGGAGGTCGTGACGCTGGTGCCGATGTTCCCGCACACGCTGTCGAGCCGGCCGATCGCCGTCGATGCGGCCAGCGAGATCCGCATCCACATCGGCGAGACCAACCAGACCTACCCGCACATCAGCTGCGACGGCCAGACCCGCGCCGTGGCCAAGCCCGACGACGTGCTGGTGATCCGCCGCAAGCCACAACGCGTGCAGCTCGTTCACCCGATGGGGCACAATTTCTACGAGGTCCTGCGCAGCAAGCTGGGCTGGAGCAACCGCCTGGGAGACTGAGGTGAGCACAGCGCCCCTGGAAGGCTACGACCTGATCGGCGACGTGCACGGCTGCGGCGCGACGCTGGCGGCCCTGCTCGAACGCCTCGGTTACCATCAGCGCGGCGGCGTCTATCGCCATCCGCGGCGCAAGGTGATCTTCCTCGGCGACCTCATCGACCGCGGCCCGCGCATCCGCCTCGCCGTGACTATCGCCCGGCGCATGGTGGAGGAAGGCGAGGCGCTGATCGTGATGGGCAATCACGAGATCAACGCCCTGGCCTACCATCATCGCGCCCCCGCCGCACTCGGCCGCGAGTGGCTGCGCGAGCACACCCCGCGCCACAACCGCATCGTGCGCGAGACCCTCGAGCAGTACCGCGATCATCCCCAGGAGTGGGAAGAGACGCTGGCCTGGTTCCTCGACATTCCGCTGTTCCTGGAACTCGACGGCCTGCGGGTGGTGCACGCCTGCTGGGATCAGCCGCGGATCGACGAGCTGCGCGCCTCGCGCCCGGACGGCCGCATCGACCTCGATTTCCTGACCGCCGCCGTGCGCCACGGCACCCGCGAGTTCGAGATCCTCGATCGCCTCACCCGCGGCAGCCACATCACGCTGCCCGAGGGTGTGCAGATCCAGTCCGGCGACGGCTTCACCCGTCGCAGCTTCCGCGCCCATTTCTGGGCGCATCGGCCCCGCACCTGGGGCGACGTGGTGTTTCAGCCCGACAACCTGCCGGGCGACCTGGAGCTGCGCCCGCTGAGCGAGGCCGAGGCGGCGCGCCTGACGCACTACGGTCCCGACGAGCCGCCGCTGTTTATCGGCCACTACTGGTGCGAGGGCATTCCGGCGCTGCCGGCGCCCAACATCGCCTGCCTGGACTACAGCGCGGTGAAGTTCGGCCGCCTGGTGGCCTATCGCTGGAGCGGCGAGGCGCGGCTCGATGCCGACCGTTTCGCCTGGATTCGCGTGCCCCGGGAGGAGCAGGCCCGACCGCAGCCCTGGGAAATCGATTTCGACTGATACAAAACGTTACCTAAAACTCGAGCAACGTTGCGAACTTGTCGGCCGTCGGGCCATCTGAGTAAGTGTTCCCTTGAACGATCCCTTGCTCTTGTCCGGCGGCCCCCTCCGCCGGACTTTTTCTTTGTGTGCCCGGCCGGCGCGGTTCGCCCACCTGATTCGCCCTGAGGAGATGCCATGTATCGGGTGATGCTGCTGCCCCGTGACACCGACACCCGCGAGCTGCGCAAGGCCCTGTGGGCCGAACGCATCGGCCACTTCTTCACCGACGAGGAAGAGGGCCAGGTGCTGTGGCTGGTCGATCCCCAGCAGCGTGATGCCATGCAGCGCCTGGTGATGCGCTGGCAGCGCGGTGAACCGCTGATGCCCGAGGGCGGCAAGACGCGCCGCATGCGCCGCGCCGGGGGCGGGTTGCCGGGCTGGCTGGCCCCGTTCCGCCAGGCGCCGGTGACCGCCGGCGCCATGGCGATTTGCCTGATGGTGTTCGCGCTGATGAGCGTGCTGGGTGATCTGGTGACCGCGGCCCTGACCATCGTTCCGGTGGGAGTGTCGGGCGGTCAGCTGGTCTTCGGCGGGCTGGGCGAGACGCTGGCCTCCGGCCAGGTGTGGCGGCTGCTGTCGCCGGCCTTCCTGCACTTCGGTTGGATGCATCTGGTCTTCAACATGCTGTGGCTGTGGTATTTCGGCCGCCAGGTCGAGGCCTTCCACGGCCGCGGGCGCATGCTGACGCTGCTGCTCGCCGCCGGCATCGGCGGCAACCTGGCCCAGTACGCCACCGGCACGGTGTTGTTCGGCGGCATGTCGGGCGTCGACTTCGCGCTGCTCGGCTACGTCTGGCTGATGTCGCGGCGGCGCCCGGGCGACGGCTTCTTCGTGCCCCAGATGCTGGTCGTGTTCATGCTCGGCTGGATGGTCTTCACCATGACCGACGTGGCCGAGCTGTTCGGCTTCGGCAACGTGGCCAACGAGGCGCACCTGGGCGGGCTGGTCGTGGGGCTGGCATTGGGCTGGTATCATTCCCGCCGCGCCAAGTCGCGCTGAAAAGTGGCTGCGCTCGGCTATACGTCGTTAAAAATCGGCTTAAAGTGCTCATTTACGGCGCGTAAACTCCGCCTTTCGCCGATTTTTGCTTTGTCTAGCCTTCGCTCGCCGACTTTTGCGAGTTCAGAGACGCCTCAAGTGAATGACCTGTCTCGTCCGACCCGTTTCTTCCGAGAGATTCCGCCATGAGCGATATGACCTTCGAGCGCATGATCCAGCAGATGACGCCGGCCATCTACGAGAGCCTCAAGCAGGCGGTGGCCCTGCGCAAGTGGCCGGACGGCCGCTTCCTGACGGCCGAGCAGACCGAGCTGTGCCTCGAGGCGGTGATGCGCTTCGAAGCCGAGCACAACGTGCCCGCCGAGGAGCGCGTCGGCTATCTGGAGCGGCGTACCTGCGGCGCCGACAGCAGCGGCGCCGGCGTCTCCCCGGAGCAGGCCGGCCTCGGTCGGGACGTCGGCCGTGACTGATGCCGTCGCCCTGACGGGCTGTCTGACCAAGATGGCCGTCGAGCCGGGCGCCCCGGTGCGCTACACGCTGCGCGCCGGCGACGAGCGCCTCGACCTCAATGCCCGGCTCGGTCGGCCGCTGCGGCTGACCTGGAGCGGCGCCATCGCCTGCACCCACTGCGGTCGGGCGACGAAGAAGAGCTTCGGCCAGGGCCACTGCTATCCCTGCTTCAAGAAGCTCGCCCGCTGCGACAGCTGCATCATGAAGCCCGAGCAGTGCCACTACTTCCAGGGCACCTGCCGCGAGCCGAGCTGGGGCGAGACCCACTGCTTCCGGCCCCATGTGGTGTATCTGGCCAACGCCTCCGGGCTCAAGGTCGGCATCACCCGCGATACCCAGGTGCCGACCCGCTGGCTCGACCAGGGCGCCGTCCAGGCGCTGCCGATCCTCGAGGTCGATACCCGTCAGCAGTCCGGCTTCGTCGAGGTGCTGTTCAAGGACGAGGTCTCGGATCGCACCAACTGGCGCGCCATGCTCAAGGGCGAGGCCATGGAGCTGGATCTTCCCGGCGAGCGCGACCGCCTGCTCGAACGCCTCGCGCCGGGGCTGCTCGCACTGCGCGAGCGCTTCGGTCATGACGCCATCCGCGAGGTCGACGCCACGCCCAGGGCCTTCGAGTACCCGGTGCTCGAGCATCCCACCAAGGTGGTCTCCCACAACTTCGACAAGCAGCCCGAGGTCGCGGGCACCCTGCTCGGCATCAAGGGCCAGTACCTGATTCTCGACAGCGGCGTGATCAACCTGCGCAAGTTTACGGGCTATGAGGTCACGGTCGAAGCCTAGGTGAAAAGTGTCTGCGCTCGGCTATACGGCGTTAAAAATCAGCTCAAGGTCCTCATTTACGGCTCGTAAACTCCGGCCTTTCTCTGATTTTCGCCTTGTCTAGCCTTCGCTCGCCGACTTTTCAGACCTCGCTAAGACCGAGGGGGGATGGGTGGCTGCGCTATGCTCGGGAGGTGAGCCGCACGAGGAACCTGCCATGAGCGAGATGCGCGCCATGCGCCTGCACGCCGCGAACCAGCCGCTTCGCCTAGAGCGCGTGCCGATGCCCGAGCCCGGCCCCGGCGAGGTTAGGGTCCGGGTGCTGGCCTGCGGGGTATGCCGCACCGATCTGCACGTGGTCGACGGCGAGCTCGAGCATCCCCGGCTGCCGCTGGTGCCCGGCCACGAGATCGTCGGCGAGGTGGATGCGCTGGGGGAGGGCGTCTCGGGGCTTGAGACAGGGCCCGAGACAGGGCTTGAGACCGGGCTTGAAAGAGGCCAGCGGGTCGGCGTGCCCTGGCTGGGCTGGACCTGCGGCGTGTGCGAGCCCTGCCGGGCCGGGCGCGAGAACCTCTGCGAGCGCGCCGAGTTCACCGGTTACACCCGCGACGGCGGCTACGCCGAGTACTGCGTGGCCGACGCCCGCTACTGCTTCGCGCTCGGCGTCGAAGATGCCCGGGCCGCCGCGCCGCTGCTGTGCGCGGGCCTGATCGGCTATCGCACCTGGCGGCTGGCCGGCGGCGACGAACCTCGCCGGCTGGGCCTCTACGGCTTCGGCGCCGCGGCGCATATCCTGGCCCAGCTGGCGCACTCCCGTGGCCAGATCCTCTACGCCTTCACTCGCCCCGGCGACCGCGAGGCTCAGGCCTTCGCCCGGCGCCTCGGTGCCGCCTGGGTGGGCGGCAGCGACGAGGTACCGCCCGAGCCGCTGGATGCCGCCCTGCTGTTCGCTCCGGTGGGCGAGCTGGTGCCGATCGCGCTGTCCCACGTGCGCCCCGGCGGCACCGTGGTCTCCGGCGGCATCCACATGAGCGATATCCCGTCCTTTCCCTACCGGCTGCTGTGGCAGGAACGCAGCGTCAGGTCGGTGGCCAATCTCACGCGCCGCGACGGCGAGGAGTTTCTCGCCCTGGCGCCGCAGGTGCCGATTCGCACCGAGACCGTCGCCTATCCGCTGGAAGACGCCAATCGCGCCCTCGACGACCTGCGTGCCGGGCGCCTGTCCGGCGCCGTCGTGCTGGTGCCCTGACCCAAGAAAGCCGAACCGGGCGTCCCGGTTCGGCGTCTCGCTGGATGGCTCGGGCCGTTCAGGAAGGGAAGGAGAACTGCGCCCCCTCGCGAACGCCGGTCGAGGGCCAGCGCTGGGTGACGGTCTTGCGCCTGGTGTAGAAGCGCACGGCGTCCGGGCCGTAGGCGGAGAGGTCGCCGAACAGCGAGCGCTTCCAGCCGCCGAAGCTGTGATAGGACACCGGCACCGGCAGCGGCACGTTGATGCCGACCATGCCGACCTGGATGCGATCGCTGAAGTAGCGGGCCGCCTCGCCGTCGCGGGTGTAGATGCAGGTGCCGTTGCCGTATTCGTGCTCGTCGATCAGCTTCATGGCCTCTTCCATGGAGTCGACGCGGACCACCAGCAGCACCGGGCCGAAGATCTCCTCGAGGTAGCAGGTCATGTCCGGCGTCACGCGGTCGATCAGGGTGCCGCCGACGTAGAAGCCGCTCTCGTGTCCCGGCACCCGCACGCCGCGGCCGTCGACGACGATCTCGGCGCCCTGCTGGGCGGCGCTCTCGATGTAGCCGCAGACCTTCTCCTGGTGCGCCCGGGTGATCACCGGGCCGAAGTCGTTGTTGGCGTCATGGAAGGGGCCGACCCTCAGCGAGGTCATCTGAGCCTGCATCTTGGCGATCAGGGCATCGGCGGCCTCGTCGCCCACCGCCACGGCCACCGACAGCGCCATGCAGCGCTCGCCGGAGGAGCCGAAGGCGGCCCCGGTCAGCGAGCTGACCACGTTGTCCATGTCGGCGTCCGGCATCACGATGGCGTGATTCTTGGCGCCGCCGAGTGCCTGGCAGCGCTTGCCGTTGGCGCTGGCGCGGGCGTAGATGGCCTCGGCGATCGGCGTGGAGCCGACGAAGCTGACCGCCTGGACGCGGGCGTCGTCGAGCAGGGTGTCGACGGCTTCCTTGTCGCCGTTGACCACGTTGAGCACCCCGGCGGGCAGGCCCGCCTCCAGCGCCAGTTCGGCGATGTAGAGCGTCGAGGTCGGGTCGCGCTCGGAGGGCTTGAGCACGAAGGTGTTGCCGCAGGCGATAGCCATCGGGTACATCCACAGCGGCACCATGGCCGGGAAGTTGAACGGCGTGATGCCGGCGACCACGCCCAGCGGCTGGAAGTCGCTCCAGGAATCGATGCCGGGGCCGGTGTTCTTGCTGTACTCGCCCTTGAGCAGTTCCGGCGCGCCGCAGGCGTACTCGATGTTCTCGATGCCGCGCTGCAGTTCGCCCCTGGCGTCGTGGACGATCTTGCCGTGTTCCTGCCCGATCAGCCGACAGATCTCATCGGCATTCTGTTCCAGCAGTGCCTTGAAACGGTACATGATGCGGGCCCGCTTGGCCGGCGGGGTATCGCGCCATGCCGGGAAGGCGGCCTGGGCGGCGGCGATGGCCTGCTCGACGGTGGCCTTGCTGGCCAGGGCGACCCGGCCGGTGACCTCGCCGGTGGAGGGGTTGTAGAGGTCCTGGGTGCGCGCGTCGTCGTCGACCCGGGTGCCGTTGATCAGATGGCCGAGTGTGGTCATGGAGGTCCTCTCGGTAGCGGTGGTGGTGAAGGCGTCAGTCGAGTTCATTGATGGCGTCGCCCAGGGCATTGATCAGCCGGTCGATCTCCTCGCGTTCGACGATGAAGGGCAGGCCGAGCTGGATGGTGTCGCCGCCGTAGCGCACGTAGAAGCCCTTTTCCCAGCACTTCATGGCGATCTCGTAGGGGCGCCGGGCCGGTTCGCCGGGGTAGGGCTCGATCTGCAGGGCACCGGCGAGGCCGTAGTTGCGGATGTCGCTGATATAGCGTGTGCCCTTGAGCCCATGCAGGGCGTTCTCGAAGCTCGGCGCCATCTCCTTCACTCGATCGACCAGGCGATCGTTCTCGAGCACGTCGAGGGAGGCCAGCGCCGCGGCGCAGGCCACCGGATGGCCCGAATAGGTGTAGCCGTGGGGCAGCTCCATCATGTAGTCGGGGCCGCCATGTTCCATGAAGGTCTGGTAGATCTCGCCCTTTACGATGACGCCCCCCATGGGCACCGCGCCGTTGGTGATCTGCTTGGCGACGTTCAGGATGTCCGGCACCACGCCGAACTCCTCGGCGCCGGTCATCGACCCCATGCGGCCGAAGCCGGTGATCACCTCGTCGAAGATCAGCAGGATGTCGTGCTGATCGCAGATCTCGCGCAGGCGCTTGAGATATCCCTTGGGCGGCGGGATCACCCCGGCGGAGCCGGCCAGCGGCTCGACGATCACCGCGGCGATGTTGGAGGCGTCGTGCAGGGCGATCAGTTCCAGCAGTTCGTCGGCCCGCTCGGCGCCGCGTTCTGGCATGCCACGGGTGAAGGCGTTGTCCTTGAGCAGGGTATGGGGCAGGTGGTCGGCATCCACGCCCTGGCCGAACAGGGTGCGGTTGGCGCCGATGCCGCCCAGGCTGAAGCCGCCGAAGTTGACGCCATGATAGCCCTTGGAGCGACCGATCAGCTTGGTCTTGGTCGCCTTGCCCTTCTTGCGCCAGTAGGCGCGGGCGATCTTCAGCGCGGTGTCGGCGCTCTCCGAACCGGAGCCGGTGAAGAACACCTGGTCCAGCCCCTCGGGCGTCAGCTCGCGGATCCGATGGGCCAGCTCGAAGGCCTTGGGGTGGCCGTACTGGAAGGCCGGGGCGTAATCCAGCTCGCCGAGCTGGCGGCTGACCGCCTCGGCGATCTCGGGGCGGCAATGGCCGGCGCCGCAGGTCCACAGCCCCGAGAGGCCGTCGAACACGCGTCGTCCCTCGGCGTCGGTGAGATAGCTGCCCCGGGCGCCGGTGATGATGCGCGGGTCGCGCTTGAACTGGCGATTGCCGGTATAGGGCATCCAGTAGGCATCCAGCTGCTCCGGGCTCAGGCCCGCGATGTGTGAGTCGTCTCGAACCGGCATGGTGGCATCCCTCGTCGATAGGCCGTTTTCAGGTCGTTGCGGGTCGTGGTAGGGCAAAGGTAGGTCCGTGAGTTGATAAGTTAAATCTGGATATCTTTAATCTCATGAAAGCATTTGGTTAACTTTTGCTTCGATGTCCGATCCCCTCCACGACGAACGTCCTCCACCGGAGAGCCGTGCCATGCCGACCCGCAAACAGGCCCTGTCGGGCCAGCCCAGCGATGCCGATCTGCGCCTGCTGCGTATATACCGCAAGGTCGTGGAATGTGGCGGTTTTTCCGCCGCCGAGGTGGAGCTCAACATCAGCCGCGCGGCGATCAGCATGGCCATGAACGACCTGGAAGCGCGGCTCGGCCTGCGGCTCTGCCAGCGCGGCCGCAGCGGCTTCGCCCTGACCGACGAAGGCGCCGAGGTCTATGAGGCCACCCTGCAGCTGCAGGCCGCGGTGGAAGGGTTTCGCACCCGGGTCAATGGCCTGCATGCCCGGCTCAAGGGCGAGCTCAACATCGGCATCACCGACAACCTGGTGACCATGCCGGAGATGCACATCACCGATGCGCTCAGCGCGCTCAAGGAGCGCGGGCCCGAGGTGCACATCAACATCCGCATGATTCCGCCCAGCGATATCGAGCTGGCGGTGCTGGACGGCCGCCTGCATACCGGCGTGATTCCGGCGCTCAAGACCCTGCCCGGCCTCGAGTATCTGTCACTCTACGAGGAGCACTCCCGGCTGTATTGCGCAGCGGGTCATCCGCTGTTCGAGGCCGGCGAGGCGACGCGGGAGCGGCTGGCCGACTGCGATGCGGTGGTGCCGGCCTACGCCCAGGCGCCGGAGATCAAGGCGCTGCATGAGCCGCTCAGGGCGACCGCCTCGGCCACCGATCGCGAAGGCATCGCCTTCCTGATCCTGTCCGGCCGTTACATCGGCTACCTGCCGACCCATTACGCCGCGCGCTGGGTGCGCGACGGGCGAATGCGGGCGCTGAATCCCGAGTCCTGCCGCTATGTCACCCGCTACAGCGCGATTACCCGCAAGGGGGCGCCGCCCAACCTGGTGCTGGAGAGCTACCTCGAGGAGCTGGGGCGTTTGGTGAGGCAGTGAGATCGCCGTCGTTCGGTGGTCACTCTGGCAGGGCAGAAGGGCATCTCAAGCCGGGCATCTGGACTCGTTGGCTGGGGTATCCGGGGCCGAATTCATCGCTTTCGGTCGCTTCACCGGGAGTCGGCGTGGTGTCACCGTGACCGGGCGGTCAGATCCTCGAGCCACGCCTGCCTGCGCACATCCTGCTTGACAAGGAATGGGGGAGTGACTAACTGTTATATTTATTCGTATAAATACAATAATTGATTCATCGCCTGCATGATCTCTCCCGACCGGCCATGGCCATCGGGGTCGCACCGTCCCATCCAAACAGAACAAGGGGATACACGATGAGAAAGACCTTCCGCTCCCGGAAGCTCGCCATCTACGGCGGCATGTTGCTGGGCTTCGTGATGCTCGAGAGTCCGATGATCCTGGTAGCCAACCAGATCGAGCCCATGGTCATGGGCATACCCTTCTTGCTGCTCTGGAGCCTCGGCTGGTGGGCCTTTCTCACCGCCCTGTTCCTGGTGGCCTATCTCACTCACTGGGGGAGCAGCCGTTCCGCGCCGAGTGCCCGTCCCCGCGTCGAGGAGGCCGCATCATGACCGGTAGCATCCTGATCATCGCCGCCTTCATGATCATCCCGTTGATCGTGGGCGTCGTCTCGTCACGGCAGTCCCAGGACACCAGCGAGGACTTCTTCGTCCAGGGCCGTGCCATGGGCAGCATCGCCGTGTTCTTCACGGTGGCCGCCACCTGGTGGAGCGCCTTCGCCTTCCTGGGATCCAATGCCACCTTCTACACCAGTGGCCCCGTCTACTTGACGGCCCTGGCGTGGAACCTGCTGTTCGGCTTCATGTACTACTGGATCGGCAAGCGGGTCTGGTTCCTGGGCAAGCGTTTCGACTATCTGACGCCCTCCGACCTGATGGGCGACTTCTACAACAGCGAGGCCCTGCGCGTCCTGGTCGCCGTGATCACCCTGGTGTTCACCGTGCCCTACCTGCAGATCCAGCTGACCGGCGGGGCCTACCTCATCGAGGTCGCCTCCGGCGGGGTCGTGCCCTTCTGGCTCGCCGCCCTGCTGTTCTACTTCATCATCATCGTCTATGTCTGGATCGGCGGGATTCGCGCCATCGCCTGGACGGACGTGATCTACGGCGCCCTGTTGTTCTTCGGCATGATGTTCGCCGGCTATTACATCTCCGGCCAGGTGGGAGGGCCCGCGGCGATGTTCGCCCAGTTGCAGCAGTCGTCGCCCGCACACCTGACCCTGCCGGGGCCCAACGGCAACATGGGCTACAGCATGTGGTTCTCGCTGTTCGTCATCGTGGCCATCGGCGCCTTCATGGGGCCGCAGATCTGGCTGCGCATGTACTCGGTGAAGAGCGGCCGGCTGTTCAACCTGATGCCCTTCCTGCTGGGCTTCGCCGCCCTGGCCTACTTCGGCTCGGTGCTGACCGGCTATACCGGCGTGCTGCTCGAGCCGGGCCTGGAAAATGCCGACCAGATCCTGCCGGTCATGCTGATGAACTATGCCCCCTACCTGCTGGCCTCCTTGATCATGGCCGCCGGCGCCGCCGCCGCCATGTCCACGGCCAATTCACAGATCCATGCGGTGTCCACGGTGGTGACCATGGACATCTACCAGCGCTACGTGAACCGTCGGGCGACCCAGGCCCGCATCGTCACCGTGGGCCGGCTGTCGCTGGTGGGCTTCTCGCTGGCCGCCTACATCATGGCCCTGACCGTGCCCGGTCTGCTGGTGACCATCGGCATCGCCGCCTTGGCCGGCACCGCCCAGTTGATCGTGCCTACCCTCGGGGCCATCACCTGGCGCCGGGCGCACCCCATGGCCGCCTTCTGGGGGCTGATCGGCGGTGTCGCCAGCGTGCTGGTCCTCACCTATGGCGCCAGCGTCAGCAATCCTCTCGGCCTGCACGCCGGCATCTGGGGGCTGTTGGTCAACGGTGGGCTGTTCGTCGGCCTGAGCCTGCTGCTGGAGCGCCGCGATCCTGAGGTGGTCGAGCGCTTCGCCGAGGCGCGCCGGGACTACGACGCCGAGTTCCACCCGGAACGTCTCGAAGACGAAGGCCATGCTGCCGGCGAGGCCGTCTCGACCCGTTGATCCCATAGCCAGGGGCCTGACGGCAGGCCCCATATCACAAGGAATCTTGCATGAGTCAGACGCCATCCCCGCGTCGTCGCCAGAAGCTGGCCGAGCTGATCAGCGATGATATCAAGCGCTGGATCGCCACCGAGGGACTGACAGAGGGCGACCGCCTGCCCAACGAGAAGACCCTGATGGAACTCTATGGATGCGCCAAGGGAACCGTGCGCGAGGCTCTCAAGATCCTCGAGGTGGAAGGCCTGATCGCCCTCAAGACCGGGCCAGGTGGCGGCGCGATCCTGCGCACGCCGAGCATGGAGCCGGCCAGTCGCATGCTGCGTAACTTCCTGCATTTCCGGTCGCTGGATGGCCATCAGGTCTATCAGCTGCGCCGCTTGCTGGAGGTGGAGATGGCGGTCTCCGTCGTCGGCCGGTTGAACGAGGAAGCGCTGACCCGCCTGGAGGACAACATGACGGCGTGCGAATGCCATCAGCTGGGCGAAGAGGATCAGCGACGCCAGCGATTCCTCGAACTGGAGTTCCACAACCTGTTGGCCCGAGCCTGTCCCAACCCGCTGCTGGCCTTCATGTGCCGCTTCCTCAACGACATGCTGCGCGATCTGGTGGTGGTCAAGAAGGCCTACTTGCCCGAGCGCAAGCAGTTCGATGAGGCCAATCACCGCTATCACCGGGAGCTGGTCGAGGCCTTCCGTGCCGAGGACGTCGAGCGGGTGCGGCGGCTGATGGACGAGCACATGCGCGATGCCGAGTTCCACATGTCGGCCCTGGAGGCGGAAGTGGCCGACCAGATGCTGATTTCCCAGGACGCTCTCACCACGGCGGCCGATGCCTCGCCCCTGCTGCGGCTCGTCGATCCGGGGCGCTGAGGCCGCGCTCCGATTGCCCATCACAATGACAACGAGGAACATGCATGACTATCGCCCAACTCGACTCCGTTGCGACACTGCGCACCGATCGCGAAGGCCTTTGGCAGGCCTTGATGGAGCTCGCCAGCCTGGGGGCGACCCCCAAGGGGGGCGTCAATCGCCAGGCCCTCACCGAGCTGGATCGCCAGGCCCGCGACCTGTTCATTCGCTGGTGCCGGGACGAGGGCTTGAGCATTCGTGTCGATGCCATCGGCAACATCTTCGCCCGGCGTCCGGGGCGGGACCCGAATAGCCCGGTGGTGATGACCGGCAGCCACATCGACACGCAGCCCACCGGCGGCAAGTTCGATGGCTGCTATGGAGTGCTGGCCGGGCTCGAGGTCATTCGTACCCTCAACCGCCATGGCGTCCAGACCGAGGCGCCGGTCGAGGTGGTCGCCTGGACCAACGAGGAGGGCTGCCGGTTCCCGCCCTGCATGATGGGGTCGGGGGCGTTCACCGGCCAGCTGGCGCTGGACGAGATGTTGGCCCAGGTCGATGACGATGGCGTCCGCGTCGATGAGGCCCTGGGAGCCATCGGCTACCGCGGGGACGACCGCGTGGACCACGGGGCCATCAAGGCCTTCTTCGAGGCGCATATCGAGCAGGGGCCGATCCTCGAGGATACCGGCAACACCGTGGGCGTGGTGATCGGGGCCCTGGGGCAGAAATGGTTCGACCTCAGGCTCACCGGCCAGGAGGCTCATGCCGGCCCCACGCCCATGGACCTGCGCCGCGATGCCATGCTGGGCGCCGCCGAGATCACCCAGGCCGTCAACCGCATCGCCAATGCCCACCAGCCCCATGGCCGCGGCACCGTCGGCTCGCTGCAGCTGCATCCCGGCTCGCGCAACGTCATTCCCGGCGAGGTCCGAATGACCATCGACCTGCGTCACCTCGACCCCGGAACGCTGGCGCGCATGGCCGACGAACTGCGCCGAGTGGTGAACGAGACGAGTCAGCGCCATGGCCTGGACGCCGAGCTCACGCCGACCGCCGATTTCGCCCCCGAGCGTTTCGCCGATGGCTGCGTCGAGGCGGTGCGCCATGCCGCCGAGGCGCTCGGCTGCTCGCACCTGGAGGTCGTCAGCGGCGCCGGCCACGACGCCATCTTCCTGGGGCGTGTCGCTCCAGCCGGGATGATCTTCGTGCCCTGCGAGAACGGCATCAGCCACAACGAGAGCGAGAACGCCACCCCGGAGGACCTGCATGACGGCTGTAACGTCCTGCTGCATGCCATGCTGGAACAGGCGGTCGTTGTCTCGAGCGAGGAGGAGTGACATGCCCATGACGACCAACGACTCACCCACCGAGCTTGCCGAGCTGAGCGCCAGCGAGGCCCTGGCGTTGTTTCGGCGTGGCGCCCTCTCGCCCGTCGAGCTGACAGAAGATTGCCTGGCACGCATCGAGCGCGACAACCCGGCGGTGAACGCCTTCGCCCATGTGGATGGCGAGCGGGCCCTGGCCGCCGCTCGTGACGCCGAGGCCCGCTGGCACGCCGGCCGCCCCTGTGGCGCCCTCGATGGCGTTCCGACGACCATCAAGGACCTGACCCTGACGGTAGGCATGCCGACGCGACTGGGCTCGACCACCACCTCGCCACAGGGGCCCTGGGACACCGATGCGCCGGTCAGTCGCCACCTGAAGGAGGCCGGTGCGGTGGTTCTCGGCAAGACGACGTCCCCGGAATTCGGCTGGAAGGGGGTCACCGATAATCCCCTGCACGGCATCACGCGCAATCCCTGGGACACGCGCCTGACGCCTGGGGGTTCCTCGGGCGGCGCGGCGGCGGCGGCGGCCCTGAACCTGGGCCTGCTGCACCAGGGCAGCGATGCCGGCGGCTCGATCCGTATTCCCTGCGGCTTTACCGGTACCTTCGGCATCAAGCCCACCTTCGGCTGGGTGCCCCAGTGGCCGGCCAGCGCCATGGGCACCCTTTCCCACCTTGGACCGATGACCCGCACCGCGGCCGACAGTGCCCTGATGCTGAGCGTCATGGCAAGGCCGGACGCCCGCGACGGCTACCTGGGCAATCCTCGGACCGAGGACTGGCTGACGCCGCCCCCGACCTCCCTGAAGGGGTGGCGAATCGCCTACAGCCCGGACCTGGGCTATGTGAACGTCGCCCCGGATATCGCCGCTCGAGTGCGAAGCGCCGTCGGGCTGTTGCGGGAGCTGGGCGCCACCGTGGAGGAGGTGCATCCCGGCTTCGAGGACCCCCGGAGGATCTTCGACACCCTGTGGTTCGCCGGTGCGAGCCAGGCGCTGGAGCGGCTGGATGAGGCGCAGCGGGCGGCCCTGGATCCTGGTTTTCTGGATATCGCCCGGCGAGGCCAGGACATCTCGATGCGCGACTATCTCGCCGCCCAGCGAGAGCGAGAGCGCCTCGTCGCGCGCATGCAGGCCTTCCACGAGCGATACGACCTGCTGGTGACTCCGACCCTGCCGCTGGCACCCTTCGAGGCGGGCCACAATGTGCCGCCGGAGGGACCTTACCGGGACTGGATGGACTGGACGCCCTTCAGCTACCCCTTCAACCTCACCCAGCAGCCCGCCGCTTCCTTGCCCTGCGGCCTGGATGACCAGGGCCTGCCGGTGGGCCTGCACCTGGTGGGGCCCCGCTTCCGGGACCTGAACGTGCTGCACGCCGCCCGTCTGCTGGAACATCGGCTGCCGCCCTGTCCACTGCCGGGAAGGTCCAGGGGCTGATCCGGTCGCCCGTGCCCGGCCGGGTGAGCAGAGATCGCTTTACCGGGGGGATGCATGAGTGAAGGCGACTGGCGCTACTCGAACAGCTCGCCCTGGCGCCGCGGCGGCCGGAAGGACGCGCAGTCCAGGGACGGCAGGCCGGGGAAATCAAGCCGCCGGTGGGCCTGGCGGAAGCGCTGGTCCAGCAGGTCGGCGAACACGCCCTGGCCGCGCATGCGGTGGCCGAAGCGGGCGTCGTAGTCGCGCCCGCCGCGGCACTGGCGGATCAGGCTCATCACCTTGGCCGCGCGCTCGGGGTAGTGCTGGGCCAGCCAGTCCTCGAACAGCGGCGCCACCTCTCGGGGCAGGCGCAGCAGCATCCAGCGCGCATCCATGGCGCCGGCGTCTCTGGCGGCGCCCATCAGCCTTTCCAGCTCGTGATCGGTCAGCCCCGGAATCACCGGCGAGATCAGGGTGCCTACCGGCACGCCGGCCTCGGCCAGCCGGTCGATCATCCTCAGACGCGTCGCCGGTGAGGCGGCGCGCGGCTCCAGGCTGCGCTTCAGGTCGGTGTCCAGGCTGGTCAGGCTGACCAGCACCCTGACCAGGCGGTGGCGGGCCAGCTCGCCCAGCAGATCCAGGTCGCGCAGGATCAGCGCCCCCTTGGTCACCAGGGTGACCGGGTGGCGGCAGGCGAGCAGGCTCTCCAGCAGGCGCCTCGTGGTGCCTCGTTCGGCCTCGAGGGGCTGGTAGGCATCGGTGTTGCCGGCCAGGTTGATCGGGCGACACACATAGCCGGGATGAGCCAGTTCTTCCTCGAGTCGCTCGACCAGGCCCTGGCGGGCGATCAGCCGTGTCTCGAAGTCGAGCCCGGGGGAGAGGTCCCAGTAGGCGTGGCTGGGGCGGGCATAGCAGTAGATACAGCCATGCTCGCAGCCCCGATAGGGGTTAAGCGAGCGATCGAAGGGCAGGTCCGGCGAACGGTTCCAGGCCAGGGCGCTGCGCGACCGCTCCTCGGCGACCTCGGTGGCCAGCCGCTCGGGCACGGCATCCTGCCACCAGCCGTCGTCCACGGCCTCGACCCGCGTCGGCGCGAAGCGATTGTCGGGATCGAAGGTGGCGCCGCGGCCCTTGCGGACCAGGGCGTGTCGGGGAGGCGTCGCCATGCCGGGCTCCTTATCTGTATTTATATACAGTATAAGGGGATCCCGTCATCACGACAAAGCGTTGGCCGGGGGCGGCTAGGCCGCCGATCGCTTCGATGTTGGTGAGCGACGCCCTTGCCGTCGCGCAGGCGACGCCAGGGGCGAGTCGTGGAAGGGCTGTGTCGATGAGGCGGGGGGGCGGCGGGCGCCCCCCATCCCGACGGCGCGAGGGAAGACTTATCCGGGAACACCCTGGCTGCGCAGGTAATCGTCATAACTGCCACTGAAATCGACGATGCCGTCGTCTTTCATCTCGATGATGCGCGTGGCCAGCGAGCCGACGAATTCCCGGTCGTGACTGACAAAGATCAACGTGCCGGCATAGTGTTCCAGCGCCAGATTGAGCGCTTCGATGGACTCCATGTCCAGGTGGTTCGTGGGCTCATCCATGATCAGCACATTGGGCTGTTGCAGGATGAGCTTGCCGAACAGCATGCGCCCCTGTTCGCCACCCGAGATGACCTTCACCGACTTGCCGATGTCGTCATTGGAGAACAGCATCCGGCCCAGAGCGCCGCGCACGGTCTGCTCACCGCCGGTCGTCCATTGCTGCATCCATTCGAAGAGCGTCTCGCCGCCCTCGAAATCCGCCGCGTGGTCCTGCGCGAAGTAACCGACGTCGGCGGCATCGGTCCATCTGGCTTCGCCGGCATCCGGCGTCATGCTGCCCACCAGGCAGTTGAGCAGGGTGGTCTTGCCGATGCCGTTGGGGCCGATGATGGCGATCCGTTCGCCGGCCTCGACGCGCAGGCCGAGTCGCTCGAACAGGACGTTATCGCCCCAGGCTTTGGAGAGATCTTCCACCGAGAGCGCCTGGCGATGGATCTTCTTGTTCTGCTCGAAGCGAATGAAGGGGCTGACGCGCGAGGAGGGC
The DNA here is from genome assembly GCF_000265245.1 of Halomonas smyrnensis AAD6. Classification (GTDB taxonomy): domain Bacteria; phylum Pseudomonadota; class Gammaproteobacteria; order Pseudomonadales; family Halomonadaceae; genus Halomonas; species Halomonas smyrnensis. Next base: position 26,575 of record NZ_AJKS02000002.1, on the reverse strand, counting down.
TTGATCTCCTCGAGCTGGATCTTGTCGATCTTGCGCTGCCGCGACGTGGCCTGCTTGGCCTTGGAGGCATTGGCCGAGAAGCGGCTGACGAATTGCTGCAGCTCGGCGATTTCCGCCTTCTTCTTGGCATTTTCGGCATGCAGGCGCTCGCGCGCCTGGGTGGCGGCGGTCATGTACTCGTCGTAGTTGCCCGGAAACAACTGCAGCTCGCCGTAGTCCAGGTCCGCCATGTGCGTGCAGACACTGTTCAGGAAGTGACGATCGTGGGAGATGATGATCATGGTCGACGAGCGTGCCTTGAGGATGTCCTCCAGCCAGCGAATCGTGTTGATGTCGAGGTGGTTGGTCGGCTCATCGAGCAGCAGCACGTCGGGGTCGCTGAACAGCGCCTGGGCCAGCAGCACGCGGAGCTTCCAGCCTGGCGCGACAACGCTCATCGGCTGGTCGTGCTGCTCGAGGGGAATGCCCAGGCCCAGCAGCAGCTCGCCGGCACGGGCCTCGGCGGTATAGCCATCGAGTTCGGCGAAACGCACCTCGAGATCGGCGACCGCCATGCCATCCTCTTCACTCATTTCGGCCTGCGAGTAGATGCGCTCGCGCTCCGCGGCGACGCGCCAGAGTTCTTCGTTGCCCATGATCACCGTATCGATGACACGCTCGTCCTCGAAGGCGAACTGGTCCTGGCGCAACTTGCCCAGGCGGGTGGTGGCCTCCTTCATCACCTGGCCGCTGGTCGGTTCGAGGTCGCCCCCGAGGATCTTCATCAGGGTCGACTTGCCACAGCCGTTGGCCCCGATCAGGCCGTAGCGGTGGCCCTGGCCGAATTTGACGGAAACGTTTTCGAACAGCGGCTTGGGGCCAAACTGCATGGTGATGTTGGCGGTAGAGAGCACGGCGGAGTATCTCGCGGGAGGAACATGAATGAGAGACTTGGGCCGGCACGGCAAGGGGCTTCGACCAAAGTGGAGGGCGCATTGTACGTGCCGGACCGCGTGGCTATCTACACGCCCCGTCGGCCGGCTGCGTCGGCTCGGTTCGCGGGCTCATGCTTCGACCTCGAGCCACGCTCCCCCGCGAGGGGTATCGCGCGATGACGGGTGGCTGCCGCGCAGCGGCCAGGGAGCGTCGGCGGTGGGGAAGCGTCGCCATGTCGGGCTCCTGTGGCGTAGCCCGTTACGGCATGGGCGTCTGCCGTCATCCCGATAAAGCGTTGGCCGGGGAACTCGGGCGGGGTGGCGGCGTTCCACACGGAGGCGAAGGTGCCTCGGGCGATCCCCGGGCCCTGATGGACGCCATCCGACAAGGAACCGGTTATGAAGCGACGCGATTTCCTCAAACTCACCGGCGCGCTCGGCGGCAGCGGCCTGCTGCCGATGGGCGGCGTGCTGGCGACGACGCGGGAGGCTCGGCCGAGCGGTGACGGCGAGCCCTTCGACTATGCCTGGCTCAAGGGGCTGGCCCGGGAGCTATCCGCGCGGCCGCCGCGCGAACATGCCATCGAGCTGCCCGCGCCGATCCGGGGTCTCGACTGGGACGCCTACCAGGCGATCCGCTATCGGCCCGAGCGGGCGCTGTGGGCCGGGGACCCGGGAACGGAGTTCCGCGCCCAGCTGTTCCATCTGGGGCTCCATTACCGGACGCCGGTGCGCATCTACGAGGTCGTCCAGGGCCGGGCCCATGAGCTCGCCTATGCCGCCGAGCGCTTCGATTTCGGCGAGTCGGGCATCGCATCGGAGCGCCTGCCCGAGGATCTCGGCTACGCCGGGTTCCGGCTCCACCATCGTGACGACTGGCAGCGCGATGTCGCCGCCTTCCTGGGGGCCAGCTACTTCCGGGCGGTGAGCGACTCCCTGCAGTACGGCATGTCGGCCCGCGGCCTGGCCATCGACACGGCCACCGCCACCGGCGAGGAGGAGTTTCCCGACTTCACCCGCTTCTGGCTGGAGCGCCCCGAGGGCGGCGAGGCGCGGGTCATCGTCCATGCGCTGCTCGAATCGGCCAGCGTCACCGGCGCCTACCGCTTCGTGATCACCGAGGACGAGGGCGTGGTCATGGACATCGATGCCGCCCTCTATCCGCGACGCACCATCGAGCGGCTCGGGGTGGCGCCGCTGACCAGCATGTACATGGTCGGCGAGAACGATCGCGGCGCCGACTGGGACTGGCGGCCGGAGATCCACGACTCCGATGGCCTGTCGATCCATTCGGGTAATGGCGAATGGCTATGGCGACCGCTCGCCAACCCCGACCGGCTGCGCTTCAACGCCTTCGGCGACCGCTCGCCGCGCGGCTTCGGGCTGCTGCAGCGGGATCGCGACTTCGACCATTACCAGGACGACGGCGTCTTCTACGACCGGCGGCCCGGCGTCTGGATCGAGCCGAAGGGCGACTGGGGCGAGGGGGCGATACAGCTGGTCGAGCTGCCCACCCTCGACGAGACCTTCGACAACATCGTCGCCTTCTGGAACCCGGCCAGGCCCGCCGAGCCCGGCGAGGAGCTGCTGTTCGGCTATCGGCTCAGCTGGTGCGACACCTCGCCCGCCCGGCCGTCGCTGGCGCGCTGCGTGGCGACCCGCACCGGACTCGGCGGCGTGGTCGGCCAGCGTCGCGACTATTACAGCCGGCGCTTCGTGGTCGACTTCGCGGGCGGGCCGCTGCCGCTGGGCGAGGATGCCGAGGTCGAACCCGTCATCGATGCCTCCGATGGACGCGTCGAGATCGCCTCGGCCCGCCCGCTGGACGCCATCGATGGCTACCGCGCCAGGTTCGACGTGGTGCCCCCCGACGATGGCACCGAGCCCATCACCCTGCGGCTCTACCTGAAGCGCGGCGATCAACCTCTGACCGAGACCTGGCTCTACGAGTGGATGCCGCCGCCCGCCGAAGAGCGCAAGCTGCGCAATCCCGGGCACCTCTAGGGGAAGCTCGCGCCGGGGCGCGGGTGGCCGGCCGAGCGGGCGGCGGCCGATGGGCCTCCGCCTTGCCGGGGCCTCTGGTAGGATGGGCGCCTCGCCAAGGACGCCCGGAGACGCCCCGTGACCGACGCCATGCCGCCCATTCCCGCGCCCGACACCGCCCGTGCCGGGCGCGTCGCGTGCTATCTCGACACCCTGACCAAGCCACCGGGTAGCCTGGGGCGTCTCGAGGCCCTGGCGGTGAGCCTGGCGGCGATCACCGGCGAGGACTTCCCCCGCGTCGGCCCGCCCGGGGTGGTGGTGTTCGCCGCCGACCACGGCGTGGCGGCGGAGGACGTCTCGGCCTTCCCCCAGGCCGTGACCGCCCAGATGGTGGCCAATTTCGTCGCCGGCGGCGCGGCCATCAACGCCTTCGCGCGGCGCATCGGCGCGAGGCTCGAGGTGGTCGACGTGGGCGTGGCCAATGCGCTGCCCGCCGAGGGCGTGGTCCGGGAGCGCATCCGCCCAGGCACCGGCAATCTGGCCCGCGAGGACGCCATGCGCCGAGACGAGGCGCTGTCCGCCATCGCCGCCGGCCGGCGCGCCGCCGAGCGGGCCGCTGAGGCGGGTTGCCGCTGCCTGATCGCCGGCGAGATGGGCATCGCCAACACCACCGCCAGCAGCGCCATGCTGGCGGCGCTGACCGGGGTCCCCGTCGCCGAACTGGTCGGCCCCGGCACCGGCGTGGCCGGCGAGGCGCTGGCCCACAAGCGGGCGGTGATCGAGGCCGCGCTTGCCGCGCGTGCGGCCGATCCCGCCGATCCGCTGGACGTGCTGGCGAAGCTCGGCGGGCTCGAGATCGCCGCCATGGTCGGGGCCTACCGGGAAGCGGCGGCGAGGCGCCTGCCGATCCTCGTCGACGGCTTCATCGCCACCGTGGCCGCGCTGACCGCCTGCCGGCTCGACCCGGCGCTGCGCCCCTACCTGATCTTCGGCCATCGCTCCCACGAGCCCGGCCATGCCCATGCCCTGGCGGCGCTCGACGCCGAGCCGCTGCTGGCCATGGAGCTGCGCCTGGGGGAGGGCAGCGGCGCGGCCCTGGCCTTCCCGCTGCTCGAGGCGGCCACGGCGATGCTCGCCGAGATGGCCACCTTCGACGGCGCCGGCGTCGACGACCGCAGCGAGCACAACGATCGTGAAGAAGAAAACGATCGTGAAGGAAAAGGCGAGAGGCCCCGAGCATGACGCTGGACCCGCTGTCCTGGGAGCTGCTGGCGCTGGTCGCTGCGGCGCTGACCATCGACCTCGTGCTGGGCGACCCGGCCTGGCTGCCGCATCCGGTGGTGGGCATCGGCCGGGCGATCGCCAGGCTCGAGCGTGCCTGGAACCATGGCCCCGCCGAGGCCCGCCGTCGGCGGGGCCTATGGCTGGCGGCGGTGGTGGTCGGCGGCACCTGGGCGCTGGCGTGGGGCCTGCTGACGGTGCTGGCCTGGTGGTCGCCGGCGCTGTCGCTCGCCGCCGAGCTCGTGCTGCTGGCCACGGCCTTCGCCACCCGCGGGCTCGCCCAGGCGGCCCGGGCGGTGGCCGAGCCGCTCGGGCAGGGCGACCTGCCGGCGGCGCGCCGCGCGCTGGGCGGCATTGTCGGCCGCGATACCGACACGCTGGACGAGGCGGGGCTTTCCCGCGGTGCGGTGGAGACCGTGGCCGAGAACACCGTGGACGGCATCACCGCCCCGCTGTGCTGGGCGCTGATCGGCGGCGCGCCCCTGGCGCTGGCCTACAAGGCGGTCAACACGCTGGATTCCATGGTCGGCTATCGCAGCCCGCGCTATGAGGACTTCGGCCGCGCCTCGGCGCGTCTGGACGACGCCGTCAACTGGGTGCCGGCGCGGCTCACGGCCCTGGCCATGTGGCTGGCCGCGCGGCTCGTCGTCGGCGGCCGCACGCAGGGGGCCATGGCCGCCACCCGCCGCGAGGCGCCGCGGCACCCGAGCCCCAACGCCGGCTGGCCCGAGGCCATGGTGGCGCACCTGCTGGGCGTGCAGCTCGGCGGGCTCAACCACTACGAGGGTCGGCCCTCGCATCGCGCCGTCCTCGGCCCGGCGCTGGCGCCGCTGAAGGTTTCCCATATCGAGCGTGCCATCCGCCACATGCACGGCGGCTGGCTGGGCGTGCTGGCGCTGCTGGCGCCGCTGGTGCTGCTGCGGGAGTGGCTGGCATGACGGCACCGGTCAGAACGGAAAACGCGCCGGGCTGGCCGGCCCACGGCGGGCGCATCGCGCCGCTGCTGGCGCGCCATGGCCTGCCCGCCGATCACCCGGTGATCGACTTCAGCGCCAACCTCAATCCGCTGGGGCCGCCGCCCTGGCTCGGCGACTGGCTGAGCGATCGGATGAGTGAGTCGCCGGGCAGCGCCGCGTCGCTGGCCCGCTATCCGGACCCGGACGACGATCGGGCGCGCCGGGCCATCGCCGCCCACGACGGCGTGGCGCCGGCGCGGGTGCTGGTCACCAACGGCGGCATCGAGGCGATCCATCTCGCCGCCGCGCGGCATGCCGGCGGCCGGGCGCTGGTGATCGAGCCGACCTTCTGCGAGTACGCCCTGGCCTGCCGTCGGCACGGTCTTTCCGTCGAGCGGCTGGGACTGGCGATGCCCGAGTTCCGGCTCGATCTCGACGCCGCCGAGGCCGCCCTGGCCGGCGTCGAGATCGCCTTCCTGTGCCGACCCAACAACCCCAGCGGCACCCTGATCCCCCGCGCCGACGTCGAGCGGCTGCTGGCCCGGGCCGACGAGACCGGCACCACCCTGGTGGTGGACGAGGCCTTCGTCGACTTCACCGAGGCCGAGGAGCGGCTGACGCCGCTGCTCGAGCGCTCGAGCCACCTGCTGCTGCTGCGCTCGCTGACCAAGCTGTTCGACGTGCCAGGGCTCCGGCTCGGCTACCTGCTCGGTGCCCCCGAGGCCGTCGTGCGGCTGGCCGAGCTGCAGATGCCATGGAGCGTCAATGCCCTGGCCCTGGGGCTGGCGGCGCCACTGCTCGCCGACCGTGACTATCTGGCCCGCACCCGGGCCTGGCTCGCCGCCGAGGGCGACCTTCCCGCGCGCGTGCGGGCGCTGGGCTACACGGTGCCGGAGACCGACGCCAACTTCCTGCTGCTGCGCGGCGGAGACGACGCCGAGGACGCGGGGGCGCTGTTCGCCTTCCTGCTCGAGCGCGGGCTGCTGGCCCGCCACACCCACGGTTTCCCCGGGCTCGACGGCGCCTGGCTGCGCCTGGCGCTGCGCGGCCGCGACGACAATGCCCGGCTGCTGGAGGCCCTGGCGGCATGGCGGCGGCCATGATCGCCTTCGTCTCCGGCGGGGCCCGCTCCGGCAAGAGCGGTGTGGCCGAGGCGCTGGTCGGCGAGTGGCAGTCGGCCCGCGGCGGCGCACGTTACTATCTCGCCACCGCCCGGCCCGGCGACGACGAGATGGCCGCCCGCATCGCCCGCCACCGCCGCGAGCGCGGCGACGGCTGGCTGACCCTGGAGCCGCCGCTGGCCTTCGGCGAGGCGCTCGCCGCGATGCCCCCGGGCAGCACGGTGCTGCTCGACTGCCTGACCCTGTGGGCCAGCCGGGTGATGTTCGAGGCCGATCTCTCTGAGGCCGAGGGGCGGGCGATGCTATCGGCGGGGCTCGACGAGGCCCGCCGCCGCGACCTCGCCCTGGTGGTGGTCTCCAACGACCTCAACGAGGAGCTGGCGCCCCGCGATGCCCTGGTGTGGCGCTACCTGGCCTTCCTGCAGGCCCTGCATCGCGACCTGGCCGCGGCGTCGGACCGCGTGATCGAGGTGGTAGCCGGCCGCGCCATCGACTGGAAAGGAGACGATTCATGAAGGACGCGGGCTTCGGCGCGCTCTTGGCCATCCAGTTCCTGACCCGGCTGCCGGTGACGCTGTCCTGCCCCTGGACGCCGGCCACCCGGCGCTGGGCGGCGCGGGCCTATCCGCTGGTTGGCGCGCTGGTGGGGGCGATCGTGGCCGTCGTCGGCACGCTGCTCGAGGGCCTGCTGCCCCTGCCGCTGCTGGCGCTTTCGCTGCTCAGCCTGTGGGTGGCGCTGACCGGCGGGCTGCACCTCGACGGCCTGATGGACCTGGCCGACGCGCTCGGCAGCAATGCCCCGCTTGAGAAGCGCTGGGCGATCATGAAGGACCCGCAGGTCGGCAGCTTCGGCATGCTGGCGCTGGTCTTCCAGCTGGCCTGGAAGGCGGCACTGCTGTGGGCGCTGCTGGCGGCCGGGGCGAGCCCTTGGTGGCTGGTGCCGGTGGTGGCGCTGGGGCGGCTGGCCGCGGTCGGCCTGCTGGTGAGCCAGCCCGCCGCCCGCGCCGAGGGCCTGGCCCACGCCTGGCAGCAGAGCCTCGGCCGGCGCGACCTGATGCTGGCCGCGCTGCCGGCGCTGGCGTGTCTCGTCTTCGTGCCCGGTCTGGGCTGGCTGCTTGCCGGAATCGCGGGCTTCGTCATCATCTACGGCCGGGCGGTGCGCCGGGCCTTCGGCGGCATCAACGGCGACATCGTCGGCGCCGCCATCGAGGGAGGAGAACTATGGCTGCTGCTGATCGCCTGGAGCTGGTGGTCGTTCGTCATGGCCTGACGAGCCGGGTCTGTGAAGAGGGAGAGCGTCGATGAGAGATGAAGAGCGCTGTGTGGACGTCGTCGTTGTGCGTCATGGCCCGACGAGCCGGGCCTGTGAAGAGGGAGAGCGTCGATGAGAGATGAAGAGCACCGTGTGGACGTCGTCGTCGTGCGTCATGGCCTGACGAGCTGGAACCGTGAGCGCCGCTATCAGGGCCATCGCGATATCCCGCTGCTGCTGCCGGACGCCGAGCCGGACCTCGACCGGCTGCGCGAGGCCTTGGCCGACGTCGCCTTCGATGCCGTGCACTGCAGCGACCTGACCCGCTGCCGCCAGACCCTGGCCCATGTGCTCGAAGGGCGAGCCGACCCTGCGCCGCGCCTCGATGCCCGTCTGCGCGAGCTGGCCTTCGGCGACTACGAGGGGCGGACCTGGGCCGAGCTCAAGGACGATCCCGACTATCGCGCCTGGGTCGACAGCCAGGGCCGGCTGGCCACGCCCGGTGGCGAGTCCGCCGACGATCTGTGGGTGCGGCTCTCGGCCTGGCTCGAGGAGGTGATGGCCGAGGCGCGGGCGGCGGGCCATCGCCGGGTGCTGGCGGTCAGCCACGGCGGTGCCATTCGCGAGCTGCGCCGGCGCCTGGAGGCGGCGGATTTCTGGGACGGCGTGGTCGGCCAGGCCCAGGGGCGGCGTTTCACGTTCACACTCGAGGAGGACGGCTGGTCATGCAGCTCTTCATCGGCGGTGCCTGCGCCGGCAAGCGCGATCTCATAGCGGCGCGTTTCCCCGACGCCGGCTGGACTCGGATCGACGAGCTGGGGCTCGACGGCCGCGAACATGACCTGCGCCCGGGCACGGTGCGGGTGCTGACCGGCTGGACGCGCTGGCTGGAAAGCGCGCTGGTCACGGAGCCCGATGACGACCGGCTGCGCGCGCGGCTGGTCGTGGCGCTCGACGCGCTGAGGGACGCCGAGCGCGAGGCGAGGGGGGAGGTTGTGCTGATCCTGCCCGAGATGGGCCGCGGCATCGTGCCCATGGACCCGGCGGACCGACGCCTGCGCGACCTGGCCGGCTGGCTGGCCCAGGACGCCGCCGCCCGCGCCGAATCGGTCTGGTACGTGCGCCATGGGTTGGCGCGGAGATTGTGAGGGCCTTGCTCCGGCCCCAGAGACATCACTCGGGGCCTTCCCGGCGACAGGTCTCTGAGGGGCGCTGTGAACCCATCCTTGGGCGCTACTTTTGCCCTGCAGCGCTCTCGCATCCTGCACCGCTTGCAGGGCCTGGGTTGGCCATCCTGGCCAACCCGTTCGGCGGAATCCGCCGCACCCATGGCAAAAACCCCCTCTACGACCTGTCCCCGGCGCCCCTCACCTCGTGCCAACATCTCCATGCCGCGTTGACGCCCCGGTAGGCGATTGCTAGCTTACGCCGCACTCTCAGGTGACCCGGAAGCCTGCCCAAACAGGCCCGGGTAAACGGGAAGTCGGTGATCCAGTCCGACGCTGCCCCCGCAACGGTGATCGAGTCACGCACCGCCATATGCCACTGTGCCACGCACGGGAAGGCGGCGGTGTGGAGGCGCACAGGCGCCTCGCTCGTCAGCCCGGAGACCGGCCCGAGAGCCCACGCCGCGACGCGCAAAGCAGTCTCGCGGCTCGATAAAAAAACCGAGACGCCGTGCGGGTGAGCACGGTGAGCAAGGACTCCCATGAACAAGTCCCATCCCTCCCGCGGCCTGGCGTTTGCCCTGGCCGCGCTGCCGCTGGCCGTCCAGGCGCAGGGCCATGCTTCCGACGCCGATGACGCCGCCGCCGAGACCCTCAATCCGCTGGTGGTGACCGCCGCCCTGGCGCCGCGCACCGCCGACGAGAGCCTGGCCTCGGTCACCGTGATCGACGAGGCGCAGCTGCGCCGTCAGGACCCCACCGACATCACCGATGCGCTGCGCGCCCAGCCCGGGGTCGACGTGACCTCCAACGGCGGCTTCGGCAAGAATACCGGCGTCTATCTGCGCGGCACCGGCAGGGAGTCCACGCCGCTGCTGATCGACGGCATCCGGCTGCGCTCCGCCACCGATGGTGCCCCGGCCTGGCAGTTCCTCGAGCCGCGCCTGTTCGAGCGCATCGAGATCGTGCGTGGCCCCCGCGGCAGCCTCTACGGCGCCGATGCCGTGGGCGGCGTGGTCCAGCTGTTCACGCCCGAGGGCGAGGGCGAGCCGACCCCGCGCATCACGCTCGGCGGCGGCAGCTTCGATACCCGCCGCGCCAGCGCCTCGCTGTCCGGCAGCGAGGGCGGCACCCGCTACTACGTGGCCGCCAGCCGGCTGGAGAGCGACGGCTACGAGATCGTCGACGGTGAGGGCGACAAGGGCTACGACAACACCACCGGCCTGATGCGCCTCTCGCACACCTTCGCCGGCGGCGCCGAGCTGGGCGTGCTGGCGCTGCGGGCCCGCGGCAATACCGAGTTCGATGGCTACGGTACGCCCGGCGACACCGACTATGCCCAGCAGGTGGCCGGCGTCTACGGCGAGCTGCCGATCACCGAGGCCTGGCGCAGCCGCCTGACGCTCAGCGAGGCCCGTGACGAGCAGGAAACGCCGTTGTATGGCAGCGTCTTCGATACTCAGACTCGCACTGCGCGCTGGGAAAACACCCTGGCCCTCGGCCCCCACGAGCTGGTCGCCGGCACCGAATATGCCCGTGACGAGGTCGACTCCACCACCGCCTTCGACGAGGACAGCCGCGACAATACCGCCGTCTTCACCCAGGCGCTGCTGGACTTCTCGCCCCTGAGCGTTCAGGCCTCGCTGCGCCACGACGACAACGAGGCCTTTGGGGAGGAGACGACCGGCAGCCTGGCGCTGGGGGTCGCCCTGGACGAGATTCATACCCTACGGGCCAGCTACGGCACCGCCTTCCGCGCGCCGTCCTTCAACGACCTCTACTACCCGGACGATGGCTATTTCGTTGGCAATCCGGATCTGGACCCGGAGACCTCGGAGACCTTTGAGCTGGGGCTGAGGGGACAGCTCGGCCGCGGCTTCTGGGATCTCGCGGTATACCGCAGTGAGGTCGATGACCTGATCACCAATATCGACACCGACGGCGACGGCTTCGTGGACACGCCCGAGAACGTCGAGCGGGCACGGATTCGCGGCGTCGAGCTCGCCACCGGCGCCGAGGTCAACGACTGGACGCTGCGCGCGGCCCTGACCTACACCGATCCCGAGAACCGCGAGACCGGCAAGCGTCTACCGAATCGCGCCTCGCGCAGCCTGCGCTTCGACGCCGACCGCGCGCTGGGCGACTGGAGCCTGGGCGGCTCGCTGATCGCCCAGGGCGAGCGCTACGCCGATGCGGACAACACCGAGCGCCTGGGCGGCTTCGCCACCCTCGACCTGCGCGCCGGCTGGAGCTTCGCCCCGGGCTGGTCGACGCGCCTGACGCTGGAGAACCTGCTCGACAAGCAGTATCAGACCGTTCGTGGCTACAACAGCCCGGGCCGCGCGGCCTTTGTCAGCGTGAGCTTCGGCGGCCGATGACGATCTGGCGACACCCGGCGCGGCTGGCCGCCATGGCCGTGCTGTGGCTGACGGCCGGGACGTTGCACGCCCAGGCTCAGGCCGATGAGCCGATCTGCGTCACCGATGACGCCGAGCGCGAGGTCTGCCTGGACGCGTCGGCGACCCGCATCGTGGCGCTGTCGCCCGGCGTCACCGAGCTCCTGTTCGCCGCCGGCGCCGGCGAGCGGGTGGTGGGGGTGGTGAGCTTCAGCGACTATCCCGCCGCGGCCGAGGCGCTGCCCCGGGTCGGCAGCTACGACCGCCTCGACCTCGAGGCGCTGCTGGCCCTCGACCCCGACCTGATCGTGGCCTGGGCCGGCGGCAATCCCCGGGAGCAGGTCGAGCGCCTGGCCGCCCTCGGCCTGCCGGTGTATTTCTCCGACGCCGGCGACTTCGGCGCCATCGCCACGAGCCTTGCGCGCCTCGGCGCGCTGGCCGGCAGCGAGGCGCGAGGCCGGGCCGCGGCCGACAGGCTGCGCGGCGAGGTGGCCGAGCTGCGCAGCCGATACGCCGACGCCGCGCCCGTGTCGGTCTTCTACCAGGTCTGGGACGAGCCGCTGATGACCGTCAGCGGCGAGCACTGGATCAGCCGGGCGCTGGCGCTGTGCGGCGGCGAGACGCTGTTCGCCGACGAGGGCCCGCTGGTGCCGCGCATCGGCCGCGAAGCCGTGCTGGCCCGCGATCCCGAGGCGATCATCACCGGCGGCATGGGCAAGGCCGATTCCACCTGGCTCGAGGCCTGGCGCGACTTTCCCGAGCTTGCCGCGGTGCGCCGCGACAACCTGTTCTTCGTCGACCCCGACCTGGTTCAGCGCGCCACGCCGCGGCTGGTCGAGGGCACCCGGGCGCTGTGCGCCCACCTGGAGGCCGCCCGTGAGCGGCGCTAGGGCGCGCGGTCTGTCGCCCGGCCTGTCGCCACGGTGGCGCCACCCGCTGGTGTGGCTGGCGTTGGCCGCGCTGCTGTCGCAGGGCCTGGCGCTGTCCCTCGGCAGCGTGGCGATCGGCCCGGACGAGCTCGTCCGGGTGCTGACCGGCGGCGGCGAGGCGCTGCATCGCACCCTGGTGCTGGAGCTGCGCCTGCCCCGGGCGCTGGCGGCCTTCGGCACCGGCGCGCTGCTGGCCATGGCCGGGGCACTGATGCAGATCCTGCTGCGCAACCCGCTGGCCGACCCCTACGTGCTGGGGCTCTCCGGCGGGGCCTCGGTGGCGGCGCTCGCCGCCATGCTGGCCGGGCTCGGCGCCGCCCTGGTGGGCGGCGCGGCCTTCGCCGGGGCGCTGGCCTCGACGCTGATCGTGTTCGGCCTGGCCCACGGCGGCGGCAGCTGGACGCCGACCCGGCTGCTGCTCACCGGGGTGGTGATGGCCTCGGGCTGGGGCGCGCTGATCAGCTTCCTGCTGGCGGTCAGCCCGGTGGAGCGCCTGCCCGGCATGCTCTACTGGCTGATGGGCGACCTGGCCTACGCCGGCAGCCCCTGGCCGGTGCTGGTGATGGCCGCGGCCGCGCTGGCCGTGGTGCTGCCGCTGGGCCGCACGCTCAACGTGCTGGCCCGGGGCGGGCTGCAGGCCGCCGCGCTGGGCGTGGCGGTGCGGCCGCTGGAGTGGGCCCTCTACCTGCTGGCGAGCCTGGTCACCGCGGTGGCGGTGACCACCGCCGGCAGCGTCGGCTTCGTCGGCCTGATGGTGCCGCACATGCTGCGCCTGCGGCTCGGCAACGACCAGCGGCGCATCCTGCCGGCGAGCCTCCTGGCCGGCGGCGCCCTGCTGACCCTGGCCGATACCCTGGCGCGCACCCTGATCGCCCCGCAGCAGCTGCCGGTGGGCGTGATCACCGCGCTGATCGGGGTGCCGACCTTCCTCTTCCTGCTGCAGCGGAGCCGGCGATAATGGGCCCGAAAGAGCTGGGACTGGAAGCGAGGGGCCTGGTGATCGACGTGCCGGGGCGGCCGGACGGTCGGGCGCTCGATCTCGCCATCGAGCCCGGCCAGCGCTGGGGCGTACTCGGCCCCAACGGCGCCGGCAAGACCACGCTGCTGCATACCCTGGCCGGGCTCCGGCCGCCGCGGGCGGGGCAGGTGCGCCTCGACGGGCGCGGGCTCGCGCACTGGCGGCGCCGCGCGCTGGCGCGGCGGCTGGGCGTGGTGTTCCAGGAACGCCACGACGACTTTCCGGCCACGGTGCGCGAGACCGCCCTGATCGGCCGCCATCCGTTCCTCTCGCCCTGGCGCCAGGAAGGCCCCGAGGATCACGCCCGCGCGGCGGCGGCGCTGGAGCGCCTCGAGCTCTCGCACCTGGCCGAGCGCGAGCTTTCGACGCTCTCCGGCGGCGAGCGTCAGCGGGTCAGCCTGGCCACGGTGCTGACCCAGGCGCCGGACGTCTGGCTCGCCGACGAGCCCACCAATCACCTCGACCTGCATCACCAGGTGGCGGCGATGGCGCTGCTCGCCGAGCAGGCCGACCGCGGCCACGGCGTGATGATGTGCCTGCACGACCTCAACCTGGCGGCGCGCTGGTGCAGCCATCTGCTGCTGCTCTATCCCGACGGCGAGGCCTGCTGGGGGGAGGCGCAGGCCATGCTGACGGTCGAGGCGCTCGAACGCCTCTATCGCCAGAAACTGCTGTGTGTCGAGGTCGACGGGGCGCCGGTCTTCGTGCCGACCCGCTGACTCAGTCCTTGTTCAGCTTCTTCAGCCGCTGCGTCGCGAGCTGGTTGGTCTTCATGCGCTCCGGGCGCTTCATCGACTGCCAGCGGGTGATCTCCTCGGTGGTGCGGCCGCAGCCCACGCACAGCCCTCCCTTCAGCTGGCAGATCGAGACGCAGGGGCTCTCGATGCGCTTGGCCATCAGTGCCGCTCCAGCACGGCCAGCCGCCGCTCCCAGTCGCCGCCGTGCACGCGGCGGCACTCCTCCTCGCTGTCGGCGTCCAGATGGGCGTCGATGTCGCGGATTTCCACGTCCGCCTCGAACAGGGCGGCCTCGGTGAGCTCGCGCATGCGGCGGCGGCCGTCGCCCTTGAGCGCGCGGGCCAGGTCGTCCTGGGTCTCGAACACCCAGACCACCCGCAGGCTGTCGGGGAAGCGGCGGTAGTCCACCAGATGGGTCAGCCAGGCGAAGCCCGGCAGCAGCGGCTTGGCGGTCTCGCAGGCGTCGGTCAGGGCCTGGGTCAGGCGGCGTTCCATCTGCCGGCTGGCTTTCTTGTCGAGCATATCGGGCTCTCTCATCGTGAAGGGTGGCAGGGTAGCGATCTACAGGGCGCGGCGGAAGCGCAGCACCGGTCGACCCTGTTCGGGATCGTCGAGGAAGTCGGCGTGCACGCCGAAGGTGTGGCGGAGCCGCTCGAGGGTCAGCACCTCCCGGGGCGGGCCGATATCGACGAGGCGGCCGCCGTCCATCACCCCGATGCGGTCGCAGTCCATGGCCTGGTCGAGGTCGTGCAGGGCGACCACCACGGTGATCGGCAGCCGCCGCACCAGGCGCAGGATCGACAGCTGGTGGCGGATGTCCAGGTGGTTGGTCGGCTCGTCGAGCAGCAGGGCGCGAGGCCGCTGGGCCAGGGCGCGGGCGATGTGCACGCGCTGGCGTTCGCCGCCGGAGAGGGTGTGCCACAGGCGCTCGGCCATCGCCTCGAGGCCGACCTCGGCCAGGGCCCGGTCGACGATGGCGTCGTCCTCCTCGGTCCAGGGGCTCAGCGGCGAGAGGAAGGGCGTGCGGCCCAGCGCCACGGCCTCGCGCACCCCGAGGCGGTCGAGGGTGTCCGCCTGCTGCTCGACGAAGGCGATGGCGCGGGCGATCTCGTGGGGTTTCATGGCATGCATCGGCCGGCCGTCGGCCAGCGCGCGGCCGATCTTCGGCCGCCGCAGCCCGGCCAGCACGCGCAGCAGGGTGGTCTTGCCCGAGCCGTTCGGGCCGACCAGGCCGAAGGTCTCGCCCGGTTCCACCGTCAGGCTGACGTCGTCCAGCAGCCGGCGGCCTTGGACCCGCCAGTCGACGCGTTCGGCGCAGAGCCTCATCGCGTCCTCGCCCCGCGGATCAGGATCAGGGCGAAGGCCGGGGCGCCGATCAGCGCCGTGACCACGCCGATCGGCAGCACCTGGCCGGCCACCAGGGTGCGCGAGAGCACGTCGGCGCCGATCAGGAAGACCGCCCCGGCCAGCGCCGAGGCGGGCACCAGCCGGGTGTGGCGGCTGCCGACCAGGAAACGCATGGCATGGGGAATCACCAGCCCGACGAAGCCGATGGCGCCGACCATCGACACCATGGCGGCGGTGACCAGCGCCATGGCGGCGATCAGCACCCCGCGCACCCGGCGTACGGGGATGCCCAGCGAGGCGGCGCTGTCGGCGCCGAAGGTGAAGGCGTCCAGGGCGCGCCGGTACCACAGGCAGATCGCCAGGCCCGCCAGGGCGGCGGGCAGCCCCAGGGCGACGTCGCCCCAGCGCACGCCGGAGAGGTTGCCCATCAGCCAGAACATGATGCCGCGGGCCTGCTCGGCGCTGGCCGACTTGGCGATGATCAGCGCGGTGAGGGCGTTGAACAGCTGCGAGCCGGCGATGCCGGCGAGGATGATCGCGCCGGCGGCCTGGGTCGCGCGGCCGCCGCCGGTGCCGCTGCTGGCGGCATGGGCCAGCACCACCACCAGGCCGAAGGCCAGGCCGGCGCCGGCGAAGGCACCCAGCGACAGCGTCAGGGTGCCGGCGCCGAGGCCGAGGATGGCCACCGACACCGCGCCGGTGGAGGCGCCGGCGGAGATGCCCATCAGGAAGGGGTCGGCCAGGGGGTTGCGCAGCAGCGCCTGCAGCACCACGCCGGCGAGCGCCAAACCGGCGCCGCAGCAGGCGGCGAGGACCGCGCGGCTCAGGCGGTATTCCCAGACGATGCCCGCATCGATGCGATCCACCGCGAAGGCCGCGCCACCGAGATGGTTGGCCAGCACCCTGAGGATGGTGTCGAGCGGAATCGCGGTTTCGCCGATGGCGGTGCCCGCCATCACCGCGGCGAACAGCAGCAGCGGTGCCAGCCAGCCCCAGTGCCAGGCGGAGCGCGAGACGCTCACCCCGGCCATGGAGGGGCGCGACAGTCGAACGGCGCCACTCATCGCGTGAAGGACATCCCGGACAGGGCATCCACCAGCGTCTCGAGGCCGTGGATCGTGCGCATCGTCGCACTCATGGCGTGGGCATCCATCTCGATGATGTGGCCGTTTTTCACCGCCGACATCCGGCTCGCCACGGGATCGTGGTGCAGGAAGTCGCGCTTGGCCTCGACGCTGTCCGCCGCATAGCGGCGGCGATCCATGGTCGCGATCACGATGAGGTCCGGGTCGGCGCGGGCGATCGTTTCCCAGCCCACAGTCGGCCATTCCTCGTCGGAATGGATGACATTTCTGATGCCGATCTTGTCCATCATGTAGCCGGGAGCACCGAGCCTTCCGGCCACAAAGGGATCCGATGAACCGTCGGGGGAGGAAAACCAGAAGACCGCCGAAAGATCGTCGGGGAGCGACAGCGATTCGGCACGGGAGATGGCCTTTTCCTCGCGCTCTTTAAGCTCATCGATCAGCTCGTCGCCGGCATCATCGACGTCGAAAATGGTGGCCAGTTCCCGGATGCCCTTGTAGACCGAACCGGTGGTGAAGGCGGCGGTACGAGTGCCGTCGCCGCCGGTGGCATTGTTCTTGGTATCGCAGTCGGCGGGCAGGATGTAGGTGTCGATGCCGAGACCCTGGAACTGATCGCGGGTCGCCACGCTACCGGTGGGACCGACGTGCCATTCGAACTGGGCCGCGACAAGGTCCGGCCGCTTGTTCACGACCGCTTCGAAGCTCGGGTCATTGTCGGCGATGCGCTCGATATCGGCATTGGCTTCGCGGAATTCCGGCAGCACCGGCGTGAACCAGACCGAGGTGCCGACGACGCGATCGTCGAGCCCCAGCGCATAGAGGATTTCGGTCGCCGACTGACCGACGCTGACGGTACGATCCGGCGCCTCATCGACGTGAATTTCTCGGCCGCAATTCATTATCGTCAGCGGATAAGGCGTCGCCTCCGCCATGGCGGATGACGCCGGAATGAGCGAGAGCACTGCGAGTAGTCTGCGAGCGAGAGTCATGCGTCGGTGTCCAGGTGGGGGAGGGAAAGAGGCTGCCGGCGACGGGAGATTGCCACGACTTTCGAGGCGTTTTCCACTCCTATCGACGCCCGTGTCCATGCCCGCAACAACGAGAGGTCGACGATGCGTGCGGGAGGCTTTTCCGCGAAAATAATAAGTTATGTTATAACATAACAAAATTGATCGGCAAGGGCTTTGATCGCCGCCGCGGGGCGAGTGCGTGGTCGATTGCGCGGGACAGGTCCGGTCCATTAGGATACTTGTTCGAAGACAGGTGCCCCTGAGGTCCAGGGGATAATCGGGAAGTCTGGTGAGGCCACGGCCGATCCCAGCGCTGCCCCCGCAACGGTAATGAAGCGCGATCCGCGACGACCACTGGCGACATGCCGGGAAGGTGCGGATCACGGCACGACGCCCACGGCCATGCCCCGGCGAGTGCCCCTTCTGAGCCCGGAGACCGGCCTGTCGCGTCGAGTCATTCCATGCCGGTGCGGTGGGCACCGAGAGGATCACCATGCCCGTGTTTTTCGATTCTCCCTCCCGGCGGAGCCTCCGCCGCGTTGCGCGTCCCGCGTCCGTCTGCCGTATCCCGGCCGTGACGCCATGACCGCCGTTGCCGAATTTCCCTTCGTCGCCGTCGTCGGCCAGCCGGCGCTCAAGACCGCGCTGCTGCTCAGCGTCGTCGATCCGCGCCTCGGCGGCGTGTTGATCAGCGGTCCCAAGGGCAGCGCCAAGTCGACCCTGGCCCGGGCGCTGGCGGAAATTCTGCCCCACGACGCCGAGGGCCGGCGGCCGTCGCTGGTGACCCTGCCGCTGGGCGCCAGCGAGGAGCGCCTGACCGGCAGCCTGGACCTGCAGCGGGTGCTCGCCGACGGCGAGGCGCGCTTCCAGGAGGGCCTGCTGGCCCGCGCCCACGGTGGCCTGCTGTACGTCGACGAGGTCAATCTGCTGCCGGATGCGCTGGTCGACCTGCTGCTCGACGTGGCCGCCAGCGGCGTCAACCGCGTCGAGCGTGACGGCCTGAGCCATGCCCACCCGGCGCGCTTCAGCCTGATCGGTACCATGAACCCCGACGAGGGCGAGCTGCGCCCGCAGCTGCTCGACCGCTTCGGCCTGTGCGTCGAACAGGCGGCGAGCCCCGGCGTGGCCGAGCGCGTGGCGATCCTGCGCCAGCGCGAGGCCTTCGACCGCGACCCGCGCGCCTTCGTCGGCGCCCACGAGGCCGAGCAGGCGGCGCTGACCCGGCGCCTGGCCGAGGCCCGCGAGCGCCTTCCCGACATCGTCGCCGACGATGACGCCTACGAACGCATCGCCGAGCGCAGCCAGGCCGCCGGGGTCGAGGGAATGCGCGCCGACGTCACCTGGCACCGCGCCGCCCGGGCCCGTGCGGCCTGGCGCGGCGCGGCGCGCGTCGAGCGTGAGGACCTGGACGTCGTCGAGCCCTGGGTGCTGGCCCATCGCCGCACCGTCGCCGCCGACGACAACGACAACGACAACGGCAGCGGCTCCGGCTCCGGCTCAGGCTCAGGCTCAGGCTCAGGTTCAGGCGGGAACGGGCCTGGCGAGAGCGACTCGGGCCGCGGCGGGGCGAGCGGCGACGATTCGCGCTGGTCGGCCTCCCACGGCGCCCAGGCCCCCGGGGCCGATTCACAGCCGCAGGGCCAGTGGGGCGCCATGCCGCCGATGGCGCAGTCGAGCGTTACCACGCCGATGCCGTCGCTGCCCGAGTCGACGCCCGCGCCCAAGGCCGGCGGGACGCCGTCGTCGCTCGCCGCGTCGAGCCGCCGTCCCGGCCGCCAGTTTGGCCGCCGCCGGGATCGTCGCCAGGCCGAGCCTGGCGATCCCGCGCCACGCCCGGACTGGTTCGCGACCCTGGTCGAGCATCGCGGCCGTCGGCCCTGGCGCCGCCTGTGCTATCGCCGCCCGCGCTCCGGCCAGCCGATGCTGCACCTGGTGCTGCTGGACACCTCCGCCTCGACCCTCGGCCGGCGCCTGCTGGGCCGGGCCAAGGGCGCGGTCGATGCCCTGGCGCGCCGGGCCTACGCCGCCCGCGAGCAGATCGCGGTGCTGGGCTTCGGCAACGACGGCATCGAGACTCTCCAGCCCAAGCGCCGCGCGCCGAAGGACCTGCTCGAACGGCTCGACGCCGTGCCCGGCGGCGGCGGCACGCCGCTGCGCGAGGCCGTGGGCCACGCCGCGCAGCTGGTGCGCCGCTGGCGCCGCCAGGACGCGAGCCTGCAGGTGCGCACCTACCTGATCACCGACGGCCGCACCCGCCAGCCGCTGAGCGGCCTGCCGCCGCTCGGCGACTGCGTGGTCGTCGACACCGAATCCGCCGCCGTGAAGCGCGGCCGCGGCCGCGACATCGCCCGGGCGCTGGGCGCCGATTACCGGCCGCTGGCCGGCCTGGAGGCGGGGGCATCGACATGAACGTCAAGGAAGTGAACGCGATGCACGAGCACGACGCCGTGAGCTGCCCGGCGGTGTTCGTCGCCGCGCCGGCCTCGGGCCAGGGCAAGACCACCGTGACCGCGGCGCTGGCGCGGATGCTGCGCCGCCAGGGCAAGGTGGTGCGGGTGTTCAAGACCGGCCCGGATTACCTGGACCCGCGGGTGCTGGCCCAGGCCTCCGGCCAGCCGGTGGACCAGCTTGACCTGTGGATGGCCGGCGAGGCCTACTGCCACCAGCGGCTGTTCGAGGCCGCCCGGGAGGCCGACCTGATCCTGGTCGAGGGCGCCATGGGCCTGTTCGACGGCGAGCCCTCCAGCGCCGATCTGGCCGCGCTGTTCGGCCTGCCGATGGTGATCGTGATGGACGTCAAGGGCATGGCCCAGACCGCGGCGGCGCTGGTGGCCGGCCTGGCCGGCTTCCGCGACGACGTGCGCATCGCCGGGCTGATCGCCAACGCCTGCGGCTCGGCCCGCCATCGCGAGCTGATCGAGGGCGCGCTGCCGGCGAGCGTGCCGCTGCTGGCAGCGGTGCCCCGCGACCCGGATCTGGCGCTGCCCGAGCGCCACCTGGGGCTGGTCCAGGCCGAGGAGATCCGCGAGGACCTGGAGGCACGCTTCGACGCCGGCGCCGAGGCGCTCGCCGCCGAGGGCCTGGCCGAGTCCCTGCTGGCGCTGCCGCCGGTGGCCTTCACTCCCGCGCCCACCGAGGCCTCCGCGCCGCCGGCCTGGCTCGCCGGCCGCACCATCGCCGTGGCGCGCGACGCCGCCTTCAGCTTCGTCTACCAGGCCAACCTGGACCTGCTCGAGCGCATGGGCGCGACGCTGCGATTCTTCTCTCCGCTGGCCGATACCACCCTGCCGGCCTGCGACGCCCTGTGGCTGCCGGGCGGCTACCCGGAGCTGCACGCCGAAGGCCTGGCCGCCAACGCCGCGCTGCGCGACGACCTCCGGCGGGCCTTCGAGGACGATCTGCCGATCCTCGCCGAGTGCGGCGGGCTGCTCTACTGCCTGGAAACCCTGACCGATCAGGACGGCGAGACCCACGCCATGCTGGGCCTGCTGCCCGGCGCCGGCGCCATGCGCGGGCGTCGCGGCTGCCAGGGCATGCAGACCGCCGAGCTGCCCGAAGGACCGGTGCGCGGCCACGCCCATCATCGCTCCCAGGCCAGCGGCACGCCCGAGCCCATCGCCCACGGTCGCCGCCAGCGCCATCCCGCGCCGGGCGAGGCGATCTACCGTGCACGAGGCCTGACCGCGTCCTACCTGCACCTGTTCTTCCCCGACAACCCCGCCGCCGTGGCCCGCCTGTTCGGCGCGGCCGCGGTCGCTGACGATTCGTCATTTTCTTCCGACGCTCCGCCGAGCGATCTGACAAAGGAATGCCACGCATGAAACTCGACAAGATTCCCGCCACGGTGGTGACCGGCTTCCTCGGCAGCGGCAAGACCACGCTGCTGGCCGGCATCCTGCGCCGCATCACCGGCAAGCGCATCGCCGTGATCGTCAACGAGTTCGGCGAGCAGGACATCGACTCCAGCCTGCTGCGCGGCTGCGCCATCGGCTGTGATGAGGACGGCGCCCAGGCGCTCGACGAGGACGGCAGCATCTTCGAGCTGGCCAACGGCTGCATCTGCTGCACGGTGGAGGAAGAGTTCCTGCCGGTGATGAAGACGCTGGTGGCCCGCCGCGACGACATCGACCACATTCTGATCGAGACCAGCGGCCTGGCGCTGCCCAAGCCGCTGGTGCAGGCCTTCAACTGGCCGGAGGTGCGTCAGCACTGCACCGTCGACGCCATCATCACCGTGGTCGACGGCCCGGCGGTGGCCGCCGGCCGCTACGCCAGTGACGTCGAGCGGGTCGAGGCCCAGCGCCGCGCCGACGACAGCCTGGATCACGACCCCAGCCTGCGTGAGCTGCTGGACGACCAGCTGAGCGCCGCCGACCTGGTGCTGGTCAGCAAGAGCGACCTGCTCGCCGAGGACGAGCGGGCGCGGGTCGAGGCGCTGGTGGCCGACAAGGTCCCCGGGTCCGTGAAGACGCTCTTTATCGATCCGAGCCTGGCCGACGATCCGGCCCGTCTGGAGGCGCTGATGGGCATCGGCGCGGCGAGCGAGGAGGGCATCGACCGCATCGACAACCACCACGACCGCCACCACGCCGAGGGCGCCCATCACGATCACGCCCACGACCACTTCGACGGCATGGTGATCCGCCTGGGCGAGGTCGACGCCGAGGCGCTGGAGGCGCGCCTGGCCTTGCTGCTGAAAGAACACGAGATCTATCGTGCCAAGGGCTTCGCGGCGATTCCCGGCAAGCCCATGCGCCGGGTGATCCAGGCCGTCGGCGAGCGGCTGGACGGCTACTTTGACCGGCTGTGGGCTCAGGACGAGCCGCGTCACACCGAGCTGGTCATCATCGGCCGGCACCTGGATCGCGAGGTGCTGGAGGCGGCGCTGGCCGGTGCCGAGAGCGCGACGCCCGCCTGATGCACCTGTTCGCCGCCAAGCCCGGAGGCTTCGTCGACGACGAGGGCATCGTCGACCTGCAGCAGACGCCCGCCGAGGTCGTGATCCTGTCGGCCGCCGACAGCAGCCTGTCGGCGCTGGCCCAGGCGGCCGAGCGGCTGGGCGACGCCTTTCCCTCGGTGCGCCTCGCCAACTGGATGAACCTGGTCAAGCCCGCCGCCTATGACCTCTACGAGGATCGGGTGCTGGACCACGCGCGGCTGGTGATCGTCTCGCTGCTCGGCGGCAGCGCCTACTGGCAGTACGGCTTCGATCGCCTGCGGGCCTGGGCGGCGGCGGACCCGACGCGGCAGCTGATCCTGGTGCCGGGCTGCGACGCTCCCGACGATGCCCTGCTGGAGGCCTCCAGCGTGCCGATCGAATCGGCCCGTAGAGTGTGGCGCTACCTGCGCGAGGGCGGCGCCGACAACGCCGAGCAGCTGCTGCGCTTCGTCGGCGCGGAATGTCTGAACCTGGAACCGCGCGCGGCGGCGCCGCTCGACTGGCGTGAGCCGCGGGCGATTCCCCCAGCTTTAGTCTATCTCTCTCAGGCGCCCGAATCCGCGTTCTCTCAGGCGCCCGAATCCGCGCTCTCTCAGGCGCCCGATACCGCGCCGAGGGTCGGACGGGAAGTGTCGCTTTCGGACTGGGAGGCGCAGCGCGATCCCGCGCGCCCCGTCTGCCTGCTGCTGTTCTACCGCAGCCACCTGCAGGGGGCCAACACCGCGGTGCTGGACGGCCTGATCGCGGCGCTCGAGGCCGAGGGCCTGGCGCCGCTGGCGGTGGCGGTGGCCTCGCTGAAGGAAGACGCCTGCGTCGCCTTCGTCGATCACCTGATCGAGCGCACCGGCGCCGGCCTGGTGGTCAACACCACCGGCTTCTCGGTCAACCGCGAGCCCGACCAGGGCGGTATCGACGCCGGCGCGTTCGGTGAAGACGAGGATGACGCGGCGGGCCTGTTCGCCGGCCGCCCGGTGGTGCTGCAGGCGATACTGGCCAGCAGCCCCGAGGATGACTGGCGCGACAAGGCCGCCGGCCTGCACAGCCGCGACGTGGCCATGCAGGTGGTGCTGCCGGAGATGGACGGGCGCGTCATCACCCGGGCGGTGGGCTTCAAGGCCGAGGCCCACTACAGCGAGCGCTGCCAGCTGTCGGTGACCCGCCATGCGCCGCATCCCGAGCGCGCCGCCTTCGTCGCCGCATTGGCCCGGCGCTACGCGCGGCTGCGCCACACCGACAACGCCGACAAGCGCCTGGCGCTGGTGCTGGCCAACTATCCCACCCGGGACGGCCGCATCGGCAACGGCGTCGGCCTCGACACCCCGGCGTCCGCCGTCAACCTGCTGCGCGCGCTGGAGGAGGTCGGCTATCCGCTGGCGGACCTGCCCGAGGACGGCAATGACCTGATCCGGCGGCTGCAGGGCAGCGTGACCAACGATCCGCAGTCGCTTGCCTGGCGCGGCAGCTGGCAGAGCCTCGGCGTCGACGACTACCTGGCCTGGTTCCGCACCCTGCCGGAGGCGCTGCAGGAGGCGGTCTGGCGGCGCTGGGGCGCCCCCGAGGACGACCCCAAGCACCGCCAGGGTCGGCTCTTGATCGCCGGCATCCGCCTCGGCGAGACCTTCGTCGGCATCCAGCCGGCTCGCGACATCGATGCCGGTCCGGACTCAGACCCGATCAAGAGCTACCACGACACCGAGCTGGTGCCGCCCCACAGCTACCTGGCCTTCTACCTGTGGCTGCGCGAGCACTACCGGGTGGACGCGGTGATCCACGTCGGCAAGCACGGCAACCTGGAGTGGCTGCCCGGCAAGAGCACGGCGCTCTCGGCCGAGTGCTGGCCGGACGTGGCGCTGGGGCCGCTGCCGCATTTCTATCCCTTCATCGTCAACGACCCGGGCGAGGGCGCCCAGGCCAAGCGCCGCAGCCAGGCGGTGATCATCGACCACCTGATGCCGCCGCTGGCCCGGGCCGAGCTCTACGGCGAGCTGGCCGAGCTCGAGTCGCTGACCGACGAGTACTACCAGGCGCTGGGCATGGACCCGCGCCGCGAGGCCCTGCTGCGCGAGCGCATCCTCGAGCACCTGAAGCGCACCGGCATCGACGCCGAGCTGAAGCCGTCGGCGAGCGAAGGGGATGAGGCCTGTCAGGGCGTCGACGAGCGCCTGCTGAACGAGCTCGACACCTTCCTCTGCGACATCAAGGAAGCCCAGATCCGCCACGGCCTGCACGTGCTCGGCACCCTGCCGCCGGCGGACAAGCGGGCCGCGACCCTGGTCGCCATCCTGCGGCTGCCGCGAGGCGAGGGCCCCGAACGCCAGGGCCTGCTGCACGCCCTGGCCGACGATCTGGGGCTGCGCGAGCCGGGTGCCACGGGCGAAGCGGGCACTCGCTTCGATCCGCTGGCCGCCGGCGCCGAACCCTGGCGGGGGCCGCGGCCGACGGCTTTGAGCGAGCCGGACGACGCCCCCTGGCGCAGCGCCGCCGACACCCGCGAACGCCTCGAGCGGCTGGCCGAGCGGCTGGTCGAAGGCCATGTGCTGGAAGACGGCGACCTCGAGGCGCTGGCCCGCGACTGGCCGGCCACCGCGGCGCTCTGTCGCCATGCCCGCGACGGCCTCTGGGCCGCAATGCGCCACGGTGCCGAGCGCGAGATCGGTGCGCTGATCGACGGGCTCGACGGCCTCGCCGTGCCGCCGGGGCCGAGCGGGGCGCCCAGCCGCGGCCGGCTCGACGTGCTGCCCACCGGACGCAACTTCTTCAGCGTCGACAATCGCGCCGTGCCGTCGCCCGCCGCCTGGTCGCTGGGCGAGGCCTCGGCCCAGGCGTTCGTCGAGCGCTACCTGCAGGACCATGGCGACTATCCGCGTCGGCTGGGGCTGTCGATCTGGGGCACGGCCACCATGCGCACCGGCGGCGACGACATCGCCCAGGCCCTGGCGCTGATGGGCGTGCGGCCGATCTGGTCGCTGGGCTCGCAGCGGGTGGTCGACGTGGAGGTCATTCCCAGCATGCTGCTGGGCCGGCCGCGGGTGGACGTCACCCTGCGGGTGTCCGGCTTCTTCCGCGACGCCTTCCCCCACGTCATCAAGCTGTTCGACGCCGCGGTGCGGGCGGTGGCCGACTACCACGAGCCGGGCACTAGCAACACCATCCGTGCCGCGGTCGAGGCGCGCCGCGGCGAGCTGGAGGCCGCCGGGCTCTCGCCCGAGGCGGCCGAGCAGGAGGCGGGCTTCCGGGTGTTCGGCAGCAGGCCCGGCGAGTACGGCACCGGCCTGGATCGTCTGGTCGACACGCGCGCCTGGGACGATGCCGACGAGCTGGCCGAGGCCTATGTCGCGGCCGGCGCCTACGCCTACGGCCAGTCCCCCGAGTCCGGCGCCGCCGCGCGCCGCGCCTTCGCGCATCGGCTCGAGGGGCTGCAGGCGGTGCTGCACAATCAGGACAACCGCGAGCACGACATCCTCGACTCCAGCACCTACTACGCCTTCCAGGGCGGCATGGCCAACGCCGGCCGGGCACTCGGCGGCGAGGCGCCGGCCGTCTACCATGCCGACCATGCCAACCCAGCGCGGCCGCGCATCCGTACCCTGCAGGAGGAGATCACCCGGGTGGTGCGCTCCCGGGTGCTCAATCCCAAGTGGATCGAGGCCATGCGCGAGCACGGCTACAAGGGCGCCTTCGAGATGGCCGCCACCGTGGACTATCTGTTCGCCTATGACGCCACCACCGACCTGGTGCCCGACCACCAGTACGCCCAGGTGAGCGATGCCCTGGTGTTCGACGACGCCAACCAGCGCTTCCTGCGCGAGCACAACGCCGCCGCACTCGAGGAGATGGCCGAGCGGCTGCTCGAGGCCGTCCAGCGCGGCCTGTGGGAAGAGCCCGGCGAGCGCGCCGAGGCCCTGCAGGACCTGCTGCTCGAGTTCGACGAGCGACGGGAGGGCATGTCTTGAAAGAACAGGGCGTGACGGAGACGAGTCTGAGCGCCTCGCCACGGGTTCACGGCTGGTGCCCCGGCGCCTGGCGGCCCATGGCCACCGGCGACGGCCTGCTGGTGCGGGTGCGCCCGCCGCTGGGTCGGCTCACCCGGGCCCGGATGCTGTCGCTGTGCGAGGCCGCCGAGACCTGGGGCAGCGGCCTGATCGAACTGACCCGTCGCGCCAACCTGCAGCTGCGCGGCGTGACCGAGGCCGGCTGGCCCGAGCTGATGGCGTTTCTGGTCGAGCACGGCCTGGCGGCCCCGGACGCCGAGGGCGAGCGCCGCCCGGCGCTGCTGTTGGCCCCGGACTGGCGAGAGGGCGACGCGACGCACGAGGCGGCGCGCCTGCTGGAGCGCCGACTGGCCGACTGGCCGGCGCTGCCGGACAAGTGGGGCCTGGCGCTGGACGCCGGCCCGGCGCCGGTGCTGCGCGACGTGCCCGCCGACCTGCGCCTGGAG
>NZ_AJKS02000003.1 GCF_000265245.1 Halomonas smyrnensis AAD6 | reverse complement strand
CCTGACGCCCGGGCCGCATCCCGCCGGCCGGGTGGTGGGGCTGCCCTTCGGCCGGGCGACGGCCTCGGCGCTGCGTGCTGTCCTCCATGACGACATCACCGGCATTCGCGTGACGCCCTGGCGGCGCCTGCTGCTGGAAGGCGAGCACGCGAATTCGACTCTGAATACACAAGAAAGCGCGCCGGACGCCGGCCTGATCCATGACCCGCGCGACCCGCGCCTGGCCATGGACGCCTGCCCCGGCGCGCCGTTCTGTGCCCAGGCCAGCGTGGCGACGCAAGGCCTGGCTCAGTCGCTGGCCGAGCGGCGAAGCGAGGGCCCGGGCGAATCAGCCGCGGGTCGGCTGCATGTTTCCGGCTGCGCCAAGGGCTGCGCCCGCAGCGGCCCGGCCGAGGTCTGCCTGACGGGGCGCGACGGCCGCTATGACCTGATCCTGGGCGGACGCGCCGACGACACGCCGGTCGCGACCGGCCTCGGCGAATCCGACGCTATCGAATATTGGGAGACACGCGATGCCTTACGTCTATGAAACCGACGGACCGGCGATCTACCGGGAGTCCTTCGCCATCATACGGCGCGAGGCCGAGCTTTCACGCTTCTCGCCCGAGGAGGAGCCGGTCGCCGTGCGCATGATTCACGCCGCCGGCCTGGTGGCGCTGGCGCCCCACGTCCACTTCCGCGACGAGGCGGTGGCCCGTGCCCGGGCGGCGCTGGAGGCCGGCGCGCCGATCCTGTGCGACGCGCGCATGGTCGCCGAGGGCATCACCCGCAAGCGCCTGCCGGCGGACAACGCCGTGATCTGCACCCTGCACGACGAGCGGGTGCCGGGGCTGGCGCGCGAGATGGGCAATACCCGCTCGGCGGCGGCGCTGGAGCTGTGGCGCCCCCAGCTCGAGGGCGCGGTGGTGGCGATCGGCAACGCGCCGACCGCGCTGTTCCACCTGCTCAACATGCTCGAGGACCCGGACTGCCCGCGCCCGGCGGCGATCGTCGGCTGCCCGGTGGGCTTCGTCGGCGCGGCGGAGTCCAAGCAGGCGCTGTGGGAGAGCGGGGCGGCGCCCTGCGCCATCGTCGAGGGCCGGCTCGGCGGCAGCGCGGTGACGGTGGCCGCCATCAACGCCATGGCGGATCGCAGTGAATGACGATGCCAGAGACGCCTTCCAGCACGCCCCCCGGCACGATTCACGGCATCGGCCTCGGCCCCGGCAGCCAGGACCTGATGAGCGTGCGCGCCGACCGGCTGATCCGCGGCGCCAGCCACGTCGCCTACTTCCGCAAGAAGGGCCGCACCGGCCACGCCCGCACCATCGTCGAGGGCATGCTGGCGCCCGGCGCCGTGGAGCTTGCCATGGAGTATCCGGTCACCACCGAGATCCCCTTCGACGATCCGCGCTACAACGCGTGGCTGGCGGCCTTCTACGAACGCCAGGTGGCCCAGCTCGCCGAGATCGCCGGGGCGGGCCACGACGTGGCGGTGCTGTGCGAGGGCGACCCCTTCTTCTATGGCTCCTTCATGCACCTTTATACCCGTTTGCAGGGCAGGGTGGCCGTGGAAGTGGTGCCCGGCATCACCGGCATGTCCGCCGCCTGGACGGCCACGGGGCGGCCCATCACCTGGGGCGACGACGTGCTGACGGTGCTGACCGCGACCCAGCCCGAGGAGCGGCTGGCCGAGCGCATCGCGCGCACCGACGCCCTGGTGGTGATGAAGATCGGCCGCCATCTCGACAAGCTGCGCCGCGCGCTGGCAAACGCCGGCCGCGAAGACGAGGCCTGGCTGATCGAGTACGCCTCCATGGGCCGGCAGCGGGTGGTGCCGCTGGCCGAGGTCGGCGAGCAGGTGCCCTATTTCTCGATTCTGGTGATCCACGGCAACGGGAGGCGGCCATGAGCGATCAGGGATGGCTGAAGATCATTGGCCTGGGTCCCGGGAGCGAGGCGTTGATCACCCCGGAGGCGTCGGGCGTACTTGCCGAGGCCACCGACGTGGTGGGCTACGTGCCCTACGTCGAGCGGGTCGCGCCGCGCCCGGGGCTGACCCGCCACGGCTCGGACAACCGCGAGGAGATCCGCCGCGCCGAGCAGGCCCTCGAGATGGCCGCCGACGGCCGCCGGGTGGCGGTGGTGTCCTCGGGCGACCCCGGCGTGTTCGCCATGGGCGCGGCGGTGTTCGAGGCGCTGGAGGCGGGCCAGCCGGCCTGGCGGACGCTGGATATCCAGGTGCTGCCGGGGGTCTCGGCGATGCTCGCCGCCAGCGCGCGCCTCGGCGCGCCCCTGGGCCACGACTTCTGCTGCATCAACCTCTCCGACAACCTCAAGCCCTGGGCGCTGATCGAGAAGCGCCTGCGGCTGGCCGCCGAGGCCGACTTCGCCATGGCCTTCTACAACCCGCGCTCCCGCTCGCGGCCGGAGGGCTTCGCCCGCGCCCTGGACGTGCTGCGCGAGGCCTGCGGCCTTGATCGCCCGATCATGTTTGCCCGCGCGGTCTCCACACCCGAGGAGCGCCTGCGGGTCGTCACCCTCGGCGAGGCGACCCCCGAGATGGCCGACATGCGCACCCTGGTGATGGTGGGCTCGAGCCTGACGCGGCGCATTCCGGCCGCCAGCGACGAGGCGGGCGAGTGGGTCTATACGCCGCGGTCGGTGCCGTCATCCGAGGTGGATCGATGAACCAGCCAGTCCAGCACCGCATCGGGGCCATGGGCCTCGCGGCGGGGCGGCAGCGCCGGGCGGTCGATCATGATCACCGGCAGCTGAAGCGCCCGAGCGGCCTCGAGCTTGGCCGCCGCCCCCGCGCCGCCGGCGTTCTTGCACACCAGGCGCTCGATGCCGTGCTCGCGCATCAGGGCCAGGTCGCCCTCCCGGGTGAAGGGGCCGCGGTCGACGGTCAGGGTATGGCGCGGCAGCGGCGGCGCCTCCTCGGGAAGGTCGACCAGCCGCAGCACGTAGTGGTGCTCGGGCCGGGCGGCGAAGGCCGCCAGGTGCAGGCGGCCGATCGCCAGCAGCACCCGCTCGGGCGGGCCGGCGAGCGCCGCCACCGCCGCCTCGATGCTCGCGACGCGCTGCCAGCGGTCACTTTCCTGCGGCTCCCACGGCGGCCGGGTCAGGGCGATCAGCGCGGTGCCCTTTCGCTCGGCCGCGGCGACGGCATGGCGGCTCATCTGCTCGGCGAAGGGATGGGTGGCATCGACCAGGTGGGTGATGCGCTGCGTCGCGAGGAAGTCGGCCAGCCCGTCCGCGCCGCCGAAGCCGCCGACCCGGGTCGGCAGCGGCTGGGGTTTCGGCGAGGCGACGCGGCCGGCGTAGCTGAACAGCGCGGGGATCTCGCGCTCGGCGAGCGCGCGGGCCAGGGCGCTGGCCTCGGTGGTACCTCCCAGGATCAGGACCTTCATGATGACTGACGCGGACGACGCTCCCTGGCTGACGGTGGTGGGCTGGGGCGAGAGTGGCACGGCCGGGCTCACGCCGGCAAGCCGCGAGGCGCTTCAGGCCGCCGAGGTGGTGTTCGGCGCCCGGCGCCACCTGCGCCTGCTGCCGCCGCTCGCCGCCGAGGTGCGCGAGTGGCCGGTGCCCTTCGCCGACGGCATCCCCGGACTGCTGTCCGAGCGCGGGCGGCGCACGGTGATGCTGGCCTCCGGCGACCCCTTCTGGTTCGGCGCCGGCGCCACCCTGGCGCGGCATCTCGCGCCGGGCGAATGGCGCTCGCTGCCGTCGCCCTCGACCTTCAGCCTGGCGGCCTCACGGCTCGGCTGGTCGCTGGAGAGTGTGACCTGCCTTGGCCTGCACGCCCGGCCGCTGACGCGCCTGCGCCCGCACCTGCATCGCGGCCGCCGGCTGCTGGTGCTGCTGCGCGACGGTGCGGCGGTGGCGGCGCTGGCCGACTGGCTCGGGCGCGTCGGCTTCGGCGCCAGCCAACTTCATATGCTGGAGGCCCTGGGCGGCGATCAAGAGCGCGTGCGCCGCCTGCGTGCCGATGCCGAGCTGCCGGACGACATTGCCCATCCGGTGGCGGTGGGGCTCGAGGTCGCGGGCAGCGGGCCGGCGCTGCCGCTGGCGCCCGGGCGGCCGGATGGCTGGTTTTCACACGACGGCCAGATCACCAAGCCGGCGGTGCGCGCCGCCACGCTCGCCGCCCTGGCCCCGATGCCGGGCGAGCGGCTGTGGGACATCGGCACCGGTTCCGGCTCGGTGGCCATCGAGTGGCTGCTGGCCCATCCGGACAACCGCGCCCTGGGCCTCGAGCGCGATGCCGAGCGGGCCGAGCGCGCCCGCCGCAACGCCCGGGAACTCGGCGTCGACTGGCTGGAGGTCATCGAGGGCGACGCCGCGGCGCTGCTGGAGGATGAGCTGGCCGACGCGCCGCCGCCGGATGCGGTCTTCATCGGCGGTGGGCTCTCCGAGTCGCTGCTCGACGCGCTGTGGCCGCGCCTGCCGGTGGGCACGCGGCTGGTGGCCAACGCGGTGACGCTCGAATCCGAGGCGCTGCTGGCCCAGCGCCAGCGCGAACTCGGCGGCGAACTGGTGCGCCTGGAGCTGTCGGCGGCGACCGCCCTCGGCAGTCGCCGCGGCTGGAAGGCCACCTATCCCATCGTGCAGTGGCGAGTCGAGAAATGAGCGGTGCGGGGCAGGGTGCCATGAGGCGCGGGGTCGGGCGCCATGAAGAGCAACGTGCGGGGCAGGGCGCCCTGAAGAGCAAAGCGATGAGAATCGCGGGCTTCGGCTTTCGCCGCTCGGCCACGCTCGCCTCGCTGGCCGAGGCGCTGGAGCGGCTCGAGGCGTGCCATGGCCCGGCCGACCGGCTGGCGGCGGCCGACAGCATGCGGCCAACCGTTCAGGCCCTGGGCGAGGCGCGGGGCCTCGAGACGCTCGCCGTGCCCGACGCGGCGCTGGCCGCGGCCGAGACGCTGACGCATTCCCCACGTAGCCGGCAGGCCCGCGGTACCGGCAGCGTCGCCGAGGCCGTGGCGGTACTGGCTGCCGGGCCGGGCGCGACGCTGCTCGGCCCGCGGCTGGTTTCCCCGGATCGATGCGCCACCGCCGCGATGGCCAGCGCCGCGCTGGCCAGAGACATCACGACAAGAGACATCCCGGCAGGAGACACGACATGACCGTTCATTTCATCGGTGCCGGCCCCGGTGCGCCGGACCTGCTGACCCTGCGCGGGCGCGACCTGATCGCCGCCAGTCCGGTGTGCCTCTACGCCGGCTCGCTGGTGCCCGAGGCGATCCTCGACCACTGCCCGGCGGACGCCCGGATCATCAATACCGCGCCGCTGTCCCTCGACGAGATCATCGACGAGATCGCCGCGGCCCACGCGGCGGGTCAGGACGTGGCCCGGCTGCACTCCGGCGACCTGTCGGTGTGGTCGGCCATGGGTGAGCAGCTGCGTCGGCTGCGCGCGCTGGGCATTCCCTATGCCATCACCCCCGGGGTGCCGGCCTTCGCCGCGGCCGCCGCCACCCTCGGCCAGGAGCTGACGCTGCCGGGCGTGGCGCAGTCGGTGGTGCTGACCCGCACGCCGGGCCGCGCCAGCGCCATGCCGGACGGCGAGACCCTGGCCAACTTCGCGCGCACCGGGGCGACGCTGGCGATCCACCTGTCCATCCATAACCTGAAGCAGGTGGTGGCGGAGCTCGCGCCCCGATACGGGGACGACTGCCCGGTGGCCATCGTCTGGCGCGCCAGCTGGCCCGACCAGAAGGTGATCCGCGGGCGGCTCGACACCATCGCCGCGCGGCTCGACCCGGCCATGAACCGCACCGCCCTGATCCTGGTCGGCCCGGCGCTGCCCAGCGATGACTTCGACGACAGCTGTCTCTACGCCATCGGCTACGACCGCCGCTTCCGGCCGCAGTCGGCAGACTCGCCCTTCGCCGAGGGCGGCGCATGATCCATCTGTCGCTGATCGGCATCGGCACTGGTAATCCCGATCACATCACCCTGGCCGGGGTGCGCGCGCTGCGCGAGGCCGAGCTGATCCTGCTGCCGCGCAAGGGCGAGGCCCGCTCGGACCTGGTCGACCTGCGTCGGCTGATGTGCCGCCAACTGCTCGACGAGGCCGCGCAATCGCGGGTGGTGGAGTTCGACCTGCCGCGTCGCGACGGCCGTGACGACTACCTGGGCGCGGTGGACGACTGGCACGCCGCCATTGCCCAGACCTGGCGCGATCAGATGACGCAGCGCCTGCCCGAGGGCGGGCGGGTGGCGATGCTGATCTGGGGCGATCCCTCGCTCTACGACAGCAGCCTGCGCATCGCCGCGCGCCTCAAGAGAGCGGGGCCTGAGAAAGAAAGTGGCATGGCGCTCGAGGTCGAGGTGGTGCCGGGCATCACCAGCCTGCAGGTGCTGACCGCCGAGCATCGCATCCCCTTGAACGCCCTGGCCGCGCCGGTGCAGATCACCACCGGGCGGCGCCTGCGCGAGCGCGGCTGGCCGGGCGACGCCGCCAGCGTGGCGGTGATGCTGGATGCCGGCGGCGCCTTCCAGTCGCTGGCCCCGGAGGGCCTGCATATCTGGTGGGGCGCCTATCTCGGCATGGACAAGCAGTGCCTGATCGACGGCCCGCTGGCCGAGGTCGGCCCCGCCATCGTCGAGCGCCGCGCCGCGCTGCGTGAGCGCCATGGCTGGATCATGGATATCTATCTGCTGGCGCGTCAGCCGCTGCTCGAATGATGGATACCGGGGACAAGCCTGCGCGGAGACGCGATAAATACATCCTTGTAGCTCCCGACGCCATCTCTGGCGTAGGAGCTCCGCTGCGACTTGTCCCCGGTATGGCATGAGAACCACCACGTTATTCCCTCGATCGCTGGAGATCCCGATGAAGCACGTCGACCCCGAGCGCCATGCGGTGCGCATGGCCCACAAGCAGAAGATCATGAACGAGCGGATCGCCGCCGCCGACAAGGAGCAGGGCGTGCTGCTGGTGCTCACCGGCCCCGGTAAGGGCAAGAGCAGCTCCGGCTTCGGCATGGTCGCACGCGCCCTGGGCCACGGCATGAAGGTCGGCGTGGTGCAGTTCATCAAGGGCAAGTTCCAGACCGGCGAGGAGGCCTTCTACCGCTCTCTGCCCGGCGTGGACTACCACGTCATGGGCGAGGGCTATACCTGGGACACCCAGGATCGCGAGCGCGACGTGCGTGCCGCCGAGGCGGCCTGGGCCGAGGCCAGTCGCATGCTGGCCGACCCGGACTATGCCCTGGTGCTGTTCGACGAGCTCAATATCGCCCTGCGCCACGGCTACCTGGAGCTCGACCGGGTGCTCGACGACCTCCAGGGGCGCCCGGCCATGCA
This sequence comes from Halomonas smyrnensis AAD6, assembly GCF_000265245.1. GTDB lineage: Bacteria > Pseudomonadota > Gammaproteobacteria > Pseudomonadales > Halomonadaceae > Halomonas > Halomonas smyrnensis. The sequence continues at coordinate 298,633 of NZ_AJKS02000003.1, read as the reverse complement.
GCACGCCGTGGTCACCGGCCGCCACGCCCCCGAGGCGCTGATCGAGCTGGCCGACACCGTGACCGAAATGAAGGTGGTCAAGCATGCCTTCAAGGATCAGGGGGTCAAGGCCCAGAAAGGCGTCGAACTCTAGGCCGGCCTGATAAGTGGCTGCGCTCGGCAATACGGCGTTAAAAATCAGCTCAAAGTCCTCATTTAGGGCCCCTAAACTCCGGCTTTTCGCTGATTTTTGCCTTGTCTAGCCTTCGCTCGCCGACTTTCAGGCTCGGCCTAGCCTTGCTTTCGTCCCGCTGCCACGCCAGCCACCTTACTATCGACCTTTCCAGGAGACCGCCGCATGGCAGACCCGACCGGGCGACCCGATCACGCCTTCCCCGAGGCGCAGCGCGAGGGCCTCTACCGGGCCATCTTCGAGCGCCGCGACGTGCGCGCCCAGTTCCGCCCGGACCCGATTCCGCCCGAGGTGCTGGCGCGGCTGCTCGAGGCCGCCCACCACGCGCCCTCGGTGGGCTTCATGCAGCCCTGGGACTTCCTGCTGATCGACGACCGCGCGGTGCGCGAGCGGGTGCACGCCATCTTCGAGCGCGAGAACGCCAAGGCGGCCGAGGCCCACAGCGGCGAGCGCGGCGCGCTGTATCGCCGCCTCAAGCTGGAGGGCATCCTCGAGAGCCCGCTCAATCTGTGCATCACCTGCGACCGCAGCCGCGGCGGCGAGCACGTGCTGGGCCGCCAGAGCATCGTCGAGATGGACCTGTTCAGCACCTGCCTGGCCGTCCAGAACCTGTGGCTGGCGGCCAGGGCCGAGGGCATCGGCGTGGGCTGGGTCAGCATCCTCGATCAGTTTGATCTGGCCGGGGTGTTGGGCCTGCCGGAGAACGTCTACCCGCTCGCCTATCTGTGCCTGGGCTACGTCGACGAGTTCCTCGACCGCCCCGAGCTGGCCCGCGCCGGCTGGCGCCAGCGCCTGCCGCTGGCCGAGCGGGTGCACGGCAACGGCTGGGGTGAGGCGGCCGATGCCCCGGCGCTGTTCGAGGCGCTCTCGGCGCGGGAGGGCGAGCGATGAAGGCGCTGATGATCCAGGGCACCACCTCGGACGCCGGCAAGAGCACGGTGGTGGCGGGGCTGTGCCGTCTGCTGGCGCGTCGCGGCGTGTCGGTGGCGCCCTTCAAGCCCCAGAACATGGCGCTGAACAGCGCCGTGACGCCGGAGGGCGGCGAGATCGGCCGCTCCACGGCGCTACAGGCGGTGGCCTGCGGCCTCGCCCCCCATGCCGACATGAACCCGGTGCTGCTCAAGCCCGAGACCGACCGCGGCGCCCAGGTGATCCTCGACGGCCGGGTCCACGGCCATATGGACGCGCTGGATTACCACGCCTTCAAGCGCCAGGCCCGGGTGACCGTGCTGGCGGCCTGGGAGCGGCTGACGAGCCGCTTCGATCTGGTGATCGCCGAGGGCGCGGGCAGCCCGGCCGAGGTCAACCTGCGCAAGAACGACATCGCCAACATGGGCTTCGCCGAGGCGGTGGACTGCCCGGTGTGGCTGGTGGCCGACATCGACCGCGGCGGCGTCTTCGCCCAGCTGGTGGGCACCCTGGAGCTGCTGAGTGCGTCCGAGCGCGCGCGCACCACCGGGCTTCTGATCAATCGCTTCCGCGGCGACATCGCGCTGCTCGAGCCGGGACTGGACTGGCTCACCGAGCGCACCGGCAAGCCGGTGACCGGCGTGCTGCCGCACCTGAACGGCCTGCTGCTGGACGCCGAGGACGGCCTCGGCCTCACCGAGAGCGCCGCCGAGGCGCCGGGGCTGCGCGTGGTGGTGCCGGCGCTGCCGCGGATCAGCAACCACACCGATCTCGACGCGCTGCGCCTGCATCCGCGGGTCGAGCTGACGCTGGTCGGCCCGGGCCGGGCCATGCCGCCCGCCGACGTCATCCTGCTGCCCGGCAGCAAGAGCACCGCCAGCGACCTGGCCTGGCTGCGTCGCGAGGGCTGGGAGCCGGCGATCCGCCGCCACCTGCGCTACGGCGGCCGGGTGCTCGGCATCTGCGGCGGCTTCCAGATGCTCGGCGAGGCCATCGACGACCCGGACGGCCTCGAGGGCGAGGCCGGCAGCGTGCCGGGGCTGGGGCTTCTTTCGATGCGCACCCGCATGGTGGCCGGCAAGCAGCTGCGCAACGTGCGCGGGCGGCTGATGGGGGGAGCGGGCCCTGAGAACGTGGCGGTGAGCGGCTACGAGATTCACAACGGCGTCAGCCAGGGCCCGGCACTGGCGCGGCCGCTGCTCGACCTGGACGGCCGCCCGGACGGTGCGGTGAGCGAGGACGGCCAGGTCATGGGTACCTACCTGCACGGCCTGTTCGACGAGGCGCCGGCGGCCGCCGCACTGCTGGCCATGCTGGGGCTTGCCGGCGAGGGCGCGGCGGTGGATCTGGCCGCCCACCGGGAGCGCCAGCTCGACCGCCTGGCCGATACCCTGGAGGAACATCTCGATCCGGCCACCATCGAGGCGCTGGCGAAGGGCCGAGGCCTCGGCTACCATCGCGCGCATTGGTAATCAGCGGCCCTCGCGGCGTTTTCATCCTCCAGAGACAACAGGGTTCCATGGGCAAGCAATCAAAGGTCGCCGAGAGCAGCTGGGAAAACCTGCTCAGGATCTTCACCGTCCCCGAGGCGCCGGGATCGACGCTGAACCGCCTGGACAGGGACATCTCGACGAATCTCTCCGGCTTCCTCGGGGAGCACATCGTCGCGGAAGAGAACGACCTGGCCATCATCGAGCAGGACTTCAGCGATGCCAGGATCCCGGAAGCGCCGGCCTTCGTCTCGGAGCAGACCCAGTTCCTGCTCGACAAGGTGGTCTCGCAGTCGGTGCATACCGCCTCGCCCAGCTTCGTCGGCCACATGACGTCGGCACTGCCGTACTTCATGATCCCGCTGTCGAAGATCATGATCGCGCTCAACCAGAACCTGGTGAAGACCGAAACCTCCAAGGCCTTCACGCCGCTGGAGCGTCAGGTGCTGGGCATGCTGCATCGTCTGATCTACGGGCAGTCCGATGATTTCTACGACCGCTGGCTGCACCACAGCGAGCGTCGCCTCGGCGCCTTCTGCTCCGGCGGCACCGTGGCCAATATCACCGCGCTGTGGGCCGCGCGGAACCGGGCCTTCGGTCCGGATGGCGACTTCCCGGGCATCGGCCGTGGCGGCGTGTTCAGCGCCATGCGGCACTATGAGTGCGAGGGCGCGGCGGTGCTGGTCTCCGAGCGCGGCCATTACTCGCTGTCCAAGGCGGCCGATGTCCTGGGGATCGGGCGGGACCAGATGGTGGCCGTCGAGACGGACGGGTACAACCGCATCCGGCCCGAGGCGCTGGTCGCCACGCTGAAGCGGCTCCAGCAGCAGCGGATACGGCCGTTTGCCCTGGTCGGCATCGCCGGTACGACCGAGACCGGCAACATCGATCCGCTGGACGGCCTGGCCGATATCGCCGCAGAGCATGGCATCCACTTCCACGTGGATGCCGCCTGGGGCGGCCCGACGCTGTTCTCGGAGCGCTACCGGCCGCGTCTCGCCGGCATCGAGCGGGCCGACTCGGTCACCATCGACGCCCACAAGCAGCTCTATGTGCCGATGGGGGCGGGCATGGTGCTGTTCCGCGAGTCGTCCGCCCTCGGCAGCATCGAGCATCATGCCCAGTACATCATTCGGCAGGGCTCCCGGGATCTCGGCAGCACCACCCTGGAAGGCTCCCGGCCCGGCATGGCGATGCTGGTGCAGTCGGCCCTGAAGATCATCGGGCGTCAGGGCTATGCGATGCTGATCGACAACGGCATCCAGCTGGCGCGGCGCTTCGCCGACCGGATCACGGCGCTCGACGACTTCGAGCTGGTCACCGAGCCGGAGCTCAACATCCTCACCTATCGCTGGGCGCCGCCCGAGGTTCAGGTGCTGCTGGGCGAGGCCGACGAGGCGCTGCGTCAGCGGATCAACGACCTCCTGAACCGCATGACCCAGGCCATCCAGAAGATCCAGCGCGAGCGGGGCAGGGCCTTCGTGTCGCGCACCCGGCTGACGCCCGAGCCATACGGCGGTCAGGCCATCACCGTGTTCCGGGTGGTGCTGGCCAACCCCCTGACCACCGACCAGGTGCTGCGCGAGCTCATCGAGGAGCAGCGCCAGATCGCCGCGGAGCAGCGGGAAAGCGACGACTTCGCCGAGCTGACGTCGCTGCTGGTCTCCCATCGTCGCCAGGGATGATCGTGCCGGCGCCCCGATACCGGGCCGCCGACAAGCCGTTCAGGAGGCCGTGTCGAAGCGCGTGGGGTCGTCGCTGATCACCGCGTCGACGCCCCAGTCCCAGCGCGGGGCGAAGGCGAGCGGGTCGTTGGCGGTGTAGCAGACCAGCGCATGGCCGGCGGCCTTGATGGCCCGGGCCCGCTCCGCCCTCAGCGGCTTCCAGTTGGCGTGCACGCTGACGGCCTGCACTGCCTCGGCGCGGTCCTGCCAGTCCCGGGGCACGCGGTCGAACAGTGCCCCCAGGGCCAGCCGCTCGGGGCCGGCCAGCGCGCGACCGACCCTCAGCGCCCGCTCGTCGAAGGACGACACCAGCCGCCGCTCGTAGGGCAGTGCCTCCATCACCGCCGGCACCGCGGCCTCGGCCAGCGCCACCGGATCGTGGCCGCGGTTGACCTTGAGCTCCAGATTCACGCCCATGCCGAGTTCGGCGAGCAGCGCGAGCATCGCGTCGAGGGTGGCCATCCGCTCGCCGGCGAAGGCGGGGGCGAACCAGGCGCCCGTGTCCAGCCGTCGGGCCGCGGCCTGGTCCATGGCCGCCAGCCGGCCGCGACCGTCCGAGCAACGCGACACGTCGCGGTCGTGCCAGATCACCGGCGTGCCGTCGCCGAGCCGCTGCACGTCGAGCTCGACCCAGTCGATGCCGGCCGCATGGGCCGCGCGCACCGCCGCCAGGGTGTTCTCGGGGGCGCAGGCGGAGAGGCCGCGATGGGCGATCAGGCGGGGAAGGTCGAGTGCTGGCATTCGGGCTCCAGGGGGTCCAGGCGCTGCCCGGTCTCGGGGTCGAAGAGATGCAGGCGGCCGGCATCCGGCCGCAGGGCCAGACTATCGCCTTCGGCCACCGCGCGGATACCGTCGACGCGCGCCACCACCGGATCGTCCTGCCCCTCGAGCCGGGCATGGACGAGGGTGTCGGCGCCCAGCGGTTCGACCAGCTCGACCCGGACGGACAGGTCGCCATCGATGGCGTCGCCTTCGGGCACCACGCTCAGGTGTTCCGGGCGGATGCCCAGGCAGACCGTCTTCGCCTCGCCAGGCGACGGCACGGGCGAGGCCAGCCGGGTGCCGCAGGGCAGCGTCAGGCTGTCGCCCTCGAGGCGGGCGTCGAGAACGTTCATCGCCGGCGAGCCGATGAAACCGGCCACGAAGCGGCTGGCGGGTCGCTCGTAGAGATGCATCGGGGTGCCGACCTGTTCGATGCGCCCGCCGTTCATCACCACCAGCCGGTCGGCCAGGGTCATGGCCTCGACCTGATCGTGGGTGACGTAGACCGCGGTGACGCCGAGGCGCTTCTGCAGGCGGCGGATCTCCAGGCGCATCTGCACGCGCAGCTTGGCGTCGAGGTTCGACAGCGGCTCGTCGAACAGGAACACCCGAGGCTCGCGGACGATGGCGCGGCCCATGGCCACCCGCTGGCGCTGGCCGCCGGAGAGCTGTTTCGGGCGCCGGTCGAGCAGGTCCTCGAGGCCGATCAGGCGCGCCGTTTCCTCCACCTTGCGGCGGCGCTCGGCCTTCGGCACGCGGCGGTTCTTCAGCGCGTAGCCCATGTTGTCGGCCACGCTCATGTGCGGGTAGAGGGCGTAGTTCTGGAACACCATGGCGACGTCGCGCTGGGCGGGCTCCAGCTCGTTCACCCGGCGGTCGTCGATGACGAGCTCGCCGTCGCTGATCGATTCCAGCCCGGCGAGCATGCGCAGCAGGGTGGACTTGCCGCAGCCCGAGGGGCCGACCACCACGATCAGCTCGCCGTCGGCGATCTCGAGGTCGGCGCCGTGCAGGGCCGTGAAACCGTTGGGGTAGGTCTTGCGCAGGGCGCTCAGGCGAAGCGTGGCCATAGGCGTCTCTCGTGTCCGGTGGAAAGCGTCATTTCTCGGCGTCGACCAGGCCCTTCACGAAGTAGCGCTGCATCAGCACGATCACCGCCACCGGCGGCAGCATGGCCAGTAGGGCGGTGGCCATGACCGTCTGCCAGGGGACCAGGTTGTCGGCCGAGGAGAGCAGGCGCTTGAGGCTGACCACGATGGTCATGTGGTCGGATTCGGTGGTGATCAGCAGTGGCCAGAGATACTGGTTCCAGCCGTAGAGGAACATGATCACGAACAGGGCGGCGATATTGGTCGTCGACAGCGGCAGCAGGATGTCCCTGAGGAAGCGCCAGGGGCCGGCGCCGTCGACCCGTGCCGCCTCGAGCAGCTCCGGCGGCACGGTGAGGTAGAACTGCCGGAACAGGAAGGTCGCCGTGGCGCTGGCGATCAGCGGCAGGATCAGCCCGACGTAGGAGTTCAGCAGTCCCAGATCGGCCGCCACCCTGTAGGTGGGCATGATGCGCACCTCCACCGGCAGCATCAGGGTGATGAAGATCAGCCAGAAGCACAGCCGGCGCAGCGGGAAGCGGAAGAACACGATGGCGTAGGCGGCCAGGATGGCGATGGCGATCTTGCCGAGGGCGATGCCCAGCGCCATGACCGTGGAATTGAGCAGCAGCCGGGTGACGTCGGTGCCCAGCCGGCCGACCGGCTCGGTGAGCACGGCGCGGAAGTTGTCGAGTCCTTCCGAGCCGAACCACAGCGGCGCGGTGCCGGTATACAGCGAGGCCTGGTCGTGGGTGGCGGCGGTGATGGCCAGCCACACCGGCAGGCAGAAGGCGATCAGGGCCAGGATCAGCAGCGCGTGGCTGGCGATGTCCAGGCCGGGGCGACGGTAGCGCATGGGGTGGCTCTCCGGTGTCAGTACTGGACCTTGCGCTCGAGGTAGCGGAACTGCAGCAGGGTGAGCAGACCCACCAGCCCCATCAGCAGCACCGACTGGGCGGCGCTGGCGCCCAGGTCGTAGCCGATGAAGCCGTCCTCGAAGACCTTGTAGACCAGGGTGCGGGTGGCGCCGCCTGGCCCGCCGGCGGTGGTGGCGTCGATGGTGCCGAAGGTCTCGAAGAAGGCGTAGACGCTGTTCATCACCAGCAGGAAGAAAGCGGTCGGAGACAGCAGCGGGAAGGTGATGGTCCAGAAGCGCCGCCAGGGGCCGGCGCCGTCGATGGCGGCGGCCTCCAGCAGGCTCCTGGGAATCGCCTGCAGGCCGGCCAGGAAGAACACGAAGTTGTAGCTCATCTGTTTCCAGATCGAGGCCATCACCACCAGCACCATGGCCTGGCCGCCGTTGAGCCGGTGGTTCCAGTCGATGCCGAGCGCGCCCAGGCCGGCGCTGACCAGGCCGAGTTCGGGGTCGAGCATGAAGCCCCACAGCACGCCCGCCACCGCGGGCGCCACCGCATAGGGCCAGACCAGCAGGGTCTTGTAGGCGCCGGCGCCCTTGATCACCCGATCGGCGAGCACCGCCAGCAGCAGCGCCAGCGCCATGGCGCCCAGCGCCACGGCGACGCTGAAGGTCACGGTGATGCCCAGCGCGCGGTAGTACTCGGCCGAGGCCAGCACCCGGGCGAAGTTCTCGAAGGCGACGAAGGTGCGGCCGAGGCCGAAGGGGTCCTCGACGTAGAAGGCCTGGAGCATGGCCTGGGCGGCGGGCCAGAAGAAGAAGATCGCCACCACGGCCAGCTGCGGGGCGAGCAGCAGCCAGGGGGTGACGCGGTGATGCCGGAAGGTCGCCATGGTCGTCTATCGCTGGAGAGGAAAGGGGGCCGGCACGCCCGGGCGGCGTGCCGGCAATGGGCCAGGGAGCGGTGACGCCCGGCGGATCAGCCGTTGGCCTGCTGAAAGCGTTCCAGCAGCTCGTTGCCGCGGCGCACGGCCTCGCTCAGGCCTTCCTCGGCGCTCGCGTCGCCGTTGAAGATGCGCTCCAGCTGCTCCTCGATGACGTCGCGGATCTGCGGCATGTTGCCCAGGCGAAGCCCCTTGGAATTGGCCGTGGGCGTGACGCCGGTCATCTGCTCGATGGCCACGGCGCTGCCCGGATGCTGCTCGTAGAAGCCCTGCTGCTGGCCGAGTTCATAGGCCGCCTGGGTGATCGGCAGGTAGCCGGAGAACTGGTGCCAGTCGGCCTGGACCTCGGCGGAAGAGAGATAGTCGAAGAAGCGTGCCACGCCCCGATAGACCTCGTCGCTCTTGCCGGCCAGCACCCACAGCGAGGCGCCGCCGATGATGCTGTTTTGCGGCGTGTCGACCCGTTCGCTGTCGTAGGGCAGCGGGGCGACGGAGAAGTCGAAGTCCTCGGCGTTGGCGCGCACGCCGGCCAGCGACGCGGAGGACGCCATCAGCATGGCGCAGCGGCCGGTGTAGAAGGCCGGGGCGGCCTCGTCGAAGCGGCCGCCGTAGTCGAAGCGGTCGTTCTGCTGCCAGTCGGCCAGGCGCTGGATGTGATCGACGGCGGCGGTGTCGTCGATGCTCAGGCGGGCCTCGAGGCCGCCGAAGCCGTTCTGCTCGGTGGCGAAGGGCAGGTTGTTGCGCGCCGAGAAGTTCTCGAGCTGGATCCAGGACGGCCAGGTGGTGGTCATGCCGCACTCGGCGGCCCCCGAATCGACGATTCGGCCCAGGGTCTCGCCGAGCCCCTGCCAAGTGGTCGGCACCTCGTCCACGCCGGCCTCGTCGAGGATGTCGCGGTTGACGTAGACCACCGGCGTCGAGGAATTGAAGGGCATGGACAGCATGCGGCCGTCGGCGTCGGTGTAGTAGCCGGTCACGGCGGGCAGAAAGGCGCCTGGATCGAAGTCCTGGCCCGACTCGTTCATCAGTTCGTGGACCGGCAGGATGGCGCCCTCGGCGTTCATCATGGTGGCGGTGCCGACCTCGTAGATCTGCACGATGGCCGGGGCCTCGCCGGCGCGGAAGGCGGCGATGGCGCCGGTCATGGTCTCCGAGTAGTTGCCACGGAAGGACGGCTCGACGACGTAGTCGTCCTGGGAGGCGTTGAAGTCGGCGGCGATCTCGTCGACCTTGTTGCCAAGTTCGCCGCCCATGGCGTGCCACCAGGCGATCTCGGTGGCCCCGTGGGCGGATAGCGACAGGCCGGCGGCGGCCATTCCCAGGGTCAGTGCTCCGGCGTACAGGCGTGGCATCGGAATCTCCTTGTCCATCGAGTCTTGGTTGAGAGAAGGCCCGCGCCGTGCATGCGCCGACGGCCTGCGAGCGACAACACATTAGAAAAACTCGATGACAGCCCCGTGACCGTTTGCCTGCCCGGGGTCGAGCGGGGCGAGAGCGAAGGGCGCGTCTATGCTAGGCTGCGCGCTTTCAGGCTCGGTCGGGCCGGGCATCGAAGGCAGCCATGAAGGAGAGCCGGTAGCGATGAAAGTGGTGCATATCAAGAACGCGGCCCAGCGTGAGGCCTGTCTGGCGCGGCTGTGCGCCGAGGCCTATGGCCAGGACGCCGGCATCGCGCCGCTGGTGACCTTCGCCGGGGTGACGGGCGTGCTGTTTCCGCAGGAGGCCGCGCGTCTGCTGGCGCTGGCCGACGATCAGGGCAAGCCGCTGGCGCTGGCGCTGCTGGCGCTGGATGAATCCGGTGAGGGCATGACCGTCATGCAGCTGGCGGATCTCGACACCGAGACGGTGAAGGCGCCGGCCATGAAGCTGGTGGGCGAGCTGGCGATGCGCGCGCCGCTGCGCGTGGACGCCACCGACGAGACGCAGGAAGCCCGCTTCCGCGAGGCCGGCATCGAGCGCTGGTTCAGCGGCAAGGCCGGGGTCCGCATCGGGCTGTCGAAGCGCCATCCGGCCACCGGGCTCGACGATCTGCCGCGCACGCTGACGGTGGACGAGCAGGGCGTGGTGCAGTCGTTCAAGCGCGACCGGGCGCAGTTCGACGACTACAAGCAGCGCTTCGTGAACGGCCTGGAGAACTTCCCCGCGACGCTGTCGGCGCGGCACTGAGGCGGGAGGCGCGCCGCCTTGGCGGCGCGCGCCGGGATCAGCCTTCGACGGTGAAGGTGCCCTTCATGATGCTGGAGTGGCCCGGGAAGGAGCAGAAGAAGGTCAGGTCGCGACCGGCCAGGCCTTCGGTGGAGAAGGTGACGCTGGTGCTCTCGCCGCCGCCGATGACGTCGGTGGCGGCCAGCACGCGGTCGTCGTCCGCCGGCAGGTAGTCGCTCTCGAGGCTGGTGCTCATGCCGGCCTGGGCCACGTCCTGAACGTCGGACGTCTCGCTGAGCACCCAGTTGTGGCCCATCACGCTGGCCTGCATCTGGCCGGTGTGCTCCAGCGTCACGGTGACCTCATCGCAGCCGGCCGGCACGCTCATGGCGTCCTGGTTGAACTGCATCTGGTCGTTGCCCTCGATGGTCAGCTGACAGCTGTCGTCGTCCTGCGCCATGGCGGGAGAGGCGGCCAGGGTGGTGGCCAGGGCCGTGGCGGCGAGCAGCCAGGTCGCTTGGATAGCCTTCATGCTGGAATCCTTTATGTCGTCACTTTGATGATGTTTCTGTATACAGTTTGGCATTCTTCGCCGAGCCTTCCATGGCTGTCAAGCCTTGTCGGAGGCCGGGGTGCTTGACCGGGCACTGAGGGAGCGTTTGACTGGACGACCATTCATTAGCGGATTCAGGATATCCAACATGGCCAAGCGCATCCAGTTTGCCCGCACCGGCGGTCCCGAGGTCCTCGAGTTCGTCGACGACACGCCTGCCGAGCCGAAGCCCGGCGAGGTGCGGGTCCGCCATCAGGCGGTGGGCCTGAACTTCATCGACATCTATTTCCGCACCGGGTTGTATCCGGCGCCGTCGCTGCCGTCGGGGCTCGGCACCGAGGCCGCGGGTATCGTCGAGGCCGTGGGCGAGGGCGTCACCCACCTGGCCGTGGGTGACCGGGTGGCCTATGCCCAGGGCCCGCTTGGGGCCTACGCGGAACAGCACGTGCTGCCGGCCGACAAGGTGGTGGTGCTGCCCGAGGGCATCGATGCCGAGACCGCGGCGGCGGCCATGCTCAAGGGCCTCACCGTGCAGTACCTGCTGCGCCAGACCTACCCGCTCCAGGGCGGCGAGACCATCCTGTGGCACGCCGCGGCCGGCGGGGTCGGCTCCATCGCCTGCCAGTGGGCCAAGGCGCTGGGGGTGAAGCTGATCGGCACGGTGAGCTCGCCGGAGAAGGCGGCGCTGGCCGAGAAGAACGGCGCCTGGGCGACCATCGACTACACCCGCGAGGACGTGGTCGAGCGGGTCCGCGAGCTGACCGGCGGCGCCATGTGCGACGTGGTCTACGACTCGGTGGGCAAGGACACCTGGGAGACCTCGCTGGACTGCCTGAAGAAGCGCGGCCTGATGGTCAGCTTCGGCAACGCCTCGGGCGCCGTGGAGGGCGTCAACGTCGGCATCCTCAACCAGAAGGGCTCGCTGTTCGTGACCCGCCCCAGCCTCAACGGCTATGCCGATACCCGCGAGCGTCTCGAGGCCATGGCCGCCGACCTGTTCGCGCGGATCGAAAGCGGCGAGGTCGTGATCGACATCGGCCAGCGCTATCCGCTCGCCGAGGCGGCCCAGGCCCAGCAGGCGCTGGCGGGCCGCAAGACCACCGGCTCGACCGTGCTGATCCCCTAGGCGTTGGCGCCTCTGCCGACGGCCCCGCGTCTCTCCGGACGCGGGGCCGTCGTCGTTCTGGGGAGAGCGTCCGCTACAGCGCGTCGCCGAGCTCGTCGATCATCCGCTCGCGGCGCTCCAGCGAGGCCAGCCCGTCCTCGCCCAGCAGGCTCGCCGCCTCGCTCAAGAGCCCCTCGGCCAGCAGCATGAAGGCGCACATGCCGTTGCTGAAGAACAGGCTGTGATTGGGCACCGTGAAGCGCTCGTCGGCGGCGCGCGCCAGCGGCGAGCCGGCGGCATCGGTCAGCGCGATCACCGGCACGCCCTGGCGGGCCGCCACCCGGGCGGCGGTCAGCACGCTGGGCGTGTAGGGGAAGGCGCTCATCACCACCAGCGCGTCGTTGTCGTCGAGCTGGGCCAGGGCGTCCGCGATGCCGTGGCCGGCGGCGTCCAGGGTGGCCGCGTCGGGGCGCAGCATGCCGAGCCCGTAGGCCATGAACGAGGCCAGCGAGGCGAACTGGCGGCGGCCGTGGATCCTCACCCGCCGGGCATCCACCAGCCGCCGCGCGGCGCGGCCGAAGGCCTCCCCGTCCACCCCCGCCACCAGCTCGCCGAGGTTGGCGCTCTCCTGGCGGCCCAGCCGGGCCAGCCGGCCGAGGGCGTCGTCGTCCTGCTCGCCCTCCAGCAGCCGCGAGACCTGTTCGCTGTAGAAGTGCCGGCCCTCGGTGACGTGGCGGCGGAACACCGCCTGGAGGCCGGCGAAGCCCTCGAAGCCGAGGCGCTGGGCCAGTCGCGAGAGCGTCGAGGGGCTGACGCCGAGGCGCGACGCCAGATCGCTGATCGACGACATCGCGGCCTGCTGGGGCATGCCGACCAGCGCCGAGAGCACCTGCCGCGAGCGCCGGCCCAGGCGCAGCGCGGCGTCGCCCGCCTCGAGGTCGGCGAGCAGGCGCTCGAGGTCGTCGAGCGTCTCGAGGCGTGCATCCGGGCGGGAAGGCGAGGTGGCGGTCATGAGGGGCGTGGGCTCCGATCGCGGCGAAGTAGGGCAGGGCATTGTAGCGGCCGCGGCACCCGGCGTCAGGGTGGTGACGGCACTTGTTGCAAATATCTTTGCGTTTAACCAGAATGGCAAATGTGTTTGCAAAATGGCCCGGGGAGGGTCGCATGAGCCACGTCTTCCATCGTCACCTGTCTCACTCCTATCCCACCGCCGTCGGCGGCGACGGCGCCTATCTGATCGACGCCGAGGGGCGGCGCTACCTGGACGCCTGCGGCGGTGCCGCGGTCTCCTGCCTGGGGCACAGCGACGCCGAGGTGATCGATGCCGTGCGCAAGCAGGTCGGCCAGCTGGCCTACGCCCACAGCTCCTTCTTCACTACCGAGCCGATGGAGGCGCTGGCCGACTTCCTGGTCGAGCGGGCGCCGGCGGGCCTCTCCTCGGTCTACTTCGTCTCCGGTGGCTCCGAGGCGGTGGAGGCGGCCCTGAAGCTGGCGCGCCAGTACTTCATCGAGCGTGGCGAGCCCCAGCGCCGGCACCTGATCGCCCGGCGCCAGAGCTACCACGGCAACACCCTCGGCGCGCTGGCCACCGGTGGCAACGCCTGGCGCCGGCGGCAGTTCGAGCCGCTGCTGGTCGAGGTGAGCCACGTCAGCCCCTGCTACGCCTATCGTGGCCAGGCCGCGGGCGAGACGCCGGAGGCCTACGGCGAGCGGCTGGCCCAGGAACTCGAGGACGAGATCCAGCGCCTGGGGCCGGAGAACGTGATGGCCTTCGTCGCCGAGCCGGTGGTCGGCGCGACGCTCGGCGCGGTGCCCGCCGTGCCGGGCTATTTCAAGCGCGTGCGCGAGATCTGCGATCGCCACGGCATCCTCTTGATCCTCGACGAGGTGATGTGCGGCATGGGCCGCACCGGCAGCCTGTTCGCCGCCGAGCAGGAGGGCGTGGCGCCGGACCTGGTGACCATCGCCAAGGGGCTGGGCGCCGGCTATCAGCCGATCGGCGCGACCCTGGTCGGCGAGCGCATCCGCTCGGCCATCGCCGAGGGCTCGGGCTTCTTCCAGCACGGCCATACCTACATCGGCCACGCCACCGCCTGCGCCGCGGCCCTGGCCGTGCAGCGCGCCATCGAGTCCCGCGACCTGCTGCCCCGCGTGCGGCAATTGGGCGACGGTCTCCAGCGGCGCCTCGAGGACCGCTTCGGCGACCATCCCCACGTCGGCGACATCCGCGGCCGGGGGCTCTTCCGCGGCCTCGAGCTGGTCGCGGCGCGGGACACCAAGACCCCGTTCGACCCCGAGCGCAAGCTGCACGCGGCGGTCAAGCGCGCCTCCATGGACGAGGGGCTGATGTGCTACCCGATGGGCGGGACCCTGGACGGCCGCCAGGGGGACCATATCCTGCTGGCGCCGCCCTTCATCCTCGAGGACGGCCAGCTCGACGAGATCGTCGACAAGCTCGACGCCGCCCTGGCGCGCGTCCTCATCCACTCGTAACGGAGCCTCGCCCGATGTCGATCGACTCCCGCCTCTCTTCCCTCGACGAGGCCACCATGGCCCCCGAGCAGCGCCGCGTGCTGGACGCCATCCTGAGCGGCCCCCGGGGCAACCTGGACGGCCCCTTCCTGGCCTGGATCCACAGCCCGGAACTGGCCGACCATGCCCAGCGCCTCGGCGCCTTCTGTCGCTATGGCACCCGGCTCGAGCTGCGGCTCACGGAGCTCGCGATCCTCTTCACCGCGGCCTGGTGGCAGTCCCAGGCCGAGTGGCAGATCCACGCGCCCATCGCCCGCGACGCCGGGGTCGACGAGGCGGTGATCGAGGCCCTCCAGGCGGGCCGCGAGCCGGCCTTCGCGAGCGACGACGAGGCGCTGGTCTATCGCCTCGGCAAGACGCTCTACACCACCCGGCGCGTCGACGAGGCGCTCTACGCCGAGGCGGTGGCGGCCTTCGGCGAGCCGGCGGTGGTCGAGCTGGTCGGGGTCTTCGGCTACTACGCCTTCGTGGCCATGACCCTCAACGTCTTCGAGGTGCGTCGCGGCGACGGCCCGCTGCCGTTTCCCGAGCCACCGATGTCGGACTGAAGCGGCGGGCGTCTCGCCTCTCGCTGGTATCCGCACGCGTTAGCGACGATGCTGAAGACAGCGCGTTGCGAGCCTCGACGCGCCTGTTCCAGCACAGGGAGGTGAGCCGTCATGGCCGACAGCACCCAGGTGTTTCTCCTGCTCGGCGCGACCCTGGCGACCTTCGTCTGGGGCCGCTTCCGCTACGACCTGGTGGCGCTGGCGGCGCTGCTGGCCGCGGTGGGACTTGGCCTGGTGCCCGCCGAGGGCGCCTTCGCCGGCTTCGGCCATCCGGCGGTGATCACCGTCGCCGCGGTGCTGGTGCTCAGCCGCGGCTTCGAGCGTTCGGGGCTGGTCGACCTGATCGCCGAGCAGGCACTGCGGGTCGGCGACCGGATCATGCTGCAGACCCTGGTGCTCTCCGGCACCGTGCTGGTGCTCTCCGGCATCATGAACAACGTCGGCGCGCTGGCGCTGATGCTGCCGGTGGCGCTGCGTCTGGCCCGTGAGCACGACACCCCGCCGTCGCTGCTGCTGATGCCGCTGGCCTTCGGCTCGCTGCTCGGCGGCCTGACCACCCTGATCGGTACGCCGCCCAACATCATCATCTCCGCCTACCGCCGCACGCTGACCGGCGAGGGCTTCGGCATGTTCGACTTCTTCCCCGTCGGCGCCAGCGTGGCGCTGGCGGGGCTCGTCGTGATCGTGCTGGCCGGCCGCTACCTGGTGCCCCAGCGGGCCGGCCAGGCGTCGATGGACGCGATGTTCGACACCGCCCACTACCTGGTCGAGCTGCGCGTGCCCGAGGACGGCAAGGCGGTGGGCTGGTCGCTGCGCGACCTTCACCAGGCCGTGGAGGAGCCGATCCCGGTGTTGGCGGTGGTGCGCGACGAGCGGCGTCATCCCGGGCACACCTTCCTCGGTACGCTTCGTGAACATGACATCCTGCTGGTGGAGGCCGGCCCCGAGGAGATGGTGCTGCTCGAGGACAAGGCCGGGCTGGCGGTGGGCGCCGAGGCGGAGCAGGAGGCCGAACAGGAAGCCAAGGACACCGAGGAGAGTGAGCAGGCCGACAAGGATGGCGAGGACGGCGAGGAAGAAGAGCACGGCAGGAGCCACAGGCACGGCAAGGTCGCGACGGACACCGAGGGCCTGCAGCTGGTGGAGGCCGTGGTGCGCAACGACTCGATGATGCAGGGCCGCACGGTCGGCCAGCTGCGCCTGCTCAACCAGTTCGGCCTGCATCTGGTGGCGGTGGCCCGGGACGGCGGCCGGCTCCGGCAGCGGCTGCGGGACATCCGTTTTCGCGCCGGCGACGTGTTGCTGCTGCAGGGCGGCGAGGGCGACATCGGCGAGAGCCTGACGACGCTGGGCTGCCTGCCGCTGGCCAGTCGCGACCTGGCCCTGGGCCAGCCGCGCCGGCTGCTGCTGTCGGTGGCGATCTTCGCCGCGGCGATCGTGGCGATGATGCTCGACTGGCTGCCCGCCGCGGTGGCGCTGAGCGGCGCGGCCCTGGCCTCGCTGCTGGCCGGCGTGCTGACCCTGCGCGAGGCCTACCAGGCCATCGACGGGCCGGTGATCATGCTGCTCGGCGCGATGATCCCGGTGGGCCAGGCGCTGGAGACCAGCGGCGGGGCGGCGCTGATCGCCGAGACGCTGCTGGCGCTGGGCGGCGACTGGCCGGTGGCGCTGACGCTTTCCGGGCTGTTCGTGCTCGGCCTGCTGCTGTCCAACGTGATCAACAACGCCGCCGCGGCGCTCTTGATGGCGCCCATCGCGGCGAGCCTGGCCGCGGGCTTCGAGGCCTCGGTGGATCCCTTCCTGATGGCGGTGGCGGTCAGTGCCTCCTGCGCCTTCCTGACGCCGATCGGGCATCAGACCAACACCCTGGTGATGGGCCCCGGCGGCTATCGCTTCGGCGACTACTGGCGGCTGGGCCTGCCGCTGTCGCTGGCCGTGATGGCGGTGGCGATCCCGCTGATCCTGATCGTCTGGCCGCCGTAGCGGCCGGGACCGGCCCTTGCCGGGGTGGCAAGAAAGACGCCCCGGCGAAGGCCGGGGCGTGGTCATGGACGAACGGGGAGGCATCAGGCCGGATGGTGGCGCAGCACCTTGCTCTTGTCGGTGACGAAGGCGTCGTAGTCGAAGTCGTCGACGGTGAGCATGTCCAGCACCTCGGCCTCGCGCTGGCGCATGAAGGTGGCATCCTCCTCGCTGATCAGGCCGGCGGCGAGGGCGGCATCGACCTTCTGCTCGGGGTGCAGGGCCTCGGCCGGGATCTCGCCCTTGGCGTGGGCCTTGCCGACGGTGCGATACAGCGCCTCGGCGCGCTCCTGGGTGGCCAGCAGGGCGTTGTAGCGGGCCAGCGGGTTGTCCTGGGGACCGTCGTCGGCGTCCCAGGTGTTGGTCAGCAGGCGCCGGCGCAGGGCGCTGTCGCGGGTCACGGCCTGGGCGATGGTGCGAGTCAGGTCGTCGGTCGGGCGCGACCAGCGGCGGCCGCGGGGCATCACCACGATGCGCAGCATGCGGCCCAGGGCGCGGTTCGGCAGGTTGTCGAACAGCTCATCGAAGGCCTGCTCGGCGCGGCCCAGCAGGAAGCGGGCGGCGTAGTGGAGCAGGGCGTCCTCCTGCTCGACCTTCTCGCCTTCTTGCCACTGCTTGAGCATCAGGCTGGCCAGATAGAGGTTGGACAGCACGTCGCCGAGGCGCGCGGAGAGCATCTCGCGCTGCTTGAGCTTCGAGCCGAGGCTGGCCATGGCGGCGTCGGCGGTCAGCGAGAAGCCGGCGGAGAGCCGCGCGATCTCCTTGGCGTAGGGGGCGGCGACGCCGTCGAAGGGGACGCTCCGCTGGCCGATGCCGAGACCCTGGGTCAGGGCGCGGGCGGCGTTGCCGAGGATCAGGCCGGCGTGGCCGAAGAAGGCCTTGTCGAAGGCGTTGACGTCGTCGGCGTCCTTGGCGGCCAGCTCCTCCAGCACGTAGGGATGGCAGCGGATCGCCCCCTGGCCGAAGATCATCAGGTTGCGGGTCATGATGTTGGCGCCCTCGACGGTGATCGCCACCGGGTTGGCGCTGTAGCCGATGCCGAGGTAGTTGCGCGGCCCGAGGGTCACCGCCTTGCCGCCGTGGATGTCCATGGCGTCGGCCAGGATCACGCGCTGGAACTCGGTGAGCTGGCTCTTGAGGATCGCCGAGGGCACCGCCGGCTTCTCGCCGTGGTCGATGGTGTTGGCGGTCTGGTAGACCGCGGCCTGGGCGATGTAGCCGAGCGCCGCCATGCGGGCCAGCGGCTCCTGGACGCCTTCCATCTCGGCCACCGGGACGTTGAACTGGCGGCGGATGCGGGCGAAGCCGCCGCTCCAGCCCAGGGCGTAGCGGGCGGTGCCGGTGGCGCCGGAGGGCAGGGTGATGCAGCGACCCACCGACAGGCACTCGACCAGCATGCGCCAGCCCTGGCCGATCATGGCCTCGCCGCCGATGATGGTGGACAGCGGCACGAAGACGTTCTCGCCCTTGATCGGGCCGTTGAGGAAGGGGCTGCCGATGGGATGGTGGCGGCGGCCGATCTGCATGCCCTCGGTGTCGCGGGGCACCAGCGCCAGGGTGATGCCGCGGTCTTCCTCCTCGCCGAGCAGGTGGTCGGGGTCGAACAGGCGGAAGGCCAGGCCGACCACGCTGGCGATCGGCGCCAGGGTGATCCAGCGCTTCTCGAAGGTCAGCTCGAGGCCCAGCACCGTCTCGCCGTCGATCTCGCGGCGCACCACGGTGCCGATGTCGGGCAGCGAGGTGGCGTCACTGCCGGCGCGGGGGCCGGTCAGGCCGAAGCAGGGAATCTCGCGGCCGTCGGCCAGCCGCGGCAGGTAGTGGTTCTTCTGCTCCTCGGTGCCGTACTTGAGCAGCAGCTCGCCCGGGCCGAGGGAGTTCGGCACGCCGACGGTGACCATCAGCGTCTCGTTGACCGAGAGCTTCTGCAGCACCATCGACTGGGCCTTGGCGGAGAAGCCGAGGCCGCCGTATTGCTGCGGGATGATCATGCCGAAGAAGCGCTCGCGCTTGAGGTAGTCCCACAGCTCCTGGGGCAGGTCGGCGCGCTCGCGGGCGATGTCCCAGTCGTTGCACATGCCGGCGGCCACGCCGCACTGGTGATCGAGGAAGGCGCGTTCGGCGTCGGACAGGCCGGCGTC
The DNA here is from genome assembly GCF_000265245.1 of Halomonas smyrnensis AAD6. Taxonomy (GTDB): domain Bacteria; phylum Pseudomonadota; class Gammaproteobacteria; order Pseudomonadales; family Halomonadaceae; genus Halomonas; species Halomonas smyrnensis. The sequence goes on along the minus strand of NZ_AJKS02000003.1, from coordinate 279,645 downwards.
GCGATAGTCGAGCAGCCGCTGCCAGTCGGGGCGGCCGGTGAACAGCTCGCCGTCCCAGGCCACGCTGCCGGCCTCGAGTGCGGTGCGCTCGGTGGCCGAGACCTTCGGCGCCACGCGCTTGAACATGGCGAACAGCCTCGGCGTCAGCCAGCGGCGGCGCAGCGCAGGCAGGCCGCAGGCGGCGATCGCCGCGGTGGCGACCAGCAGCAGCACGCCGATCACCGCGGCGCCGGTGGCCAGGCCGACGAGGCCGAGCAGGCCGGTGACGCCGAGGGCGGGCAGGGCGCCGGCCTCCCGGCGCATCACGATGAGCAGGCCGGCAACGGCCAGCAGCAGCAGGATCAGGGTCAGCATGGTGGGTGGCTCCGTGACATTTAAACACTTGTTTGAATGTCTTCAGCCTAGCTCATCGGAGGCCTCGCAGCCAATACCCTATCGTCCAACGCAGGACGCCCCGCTCGAAGGCGGGGCGTCCTGGTGCTGCCGGAGGCGCGGTCAGGCCGTGCGGCGCTGCGGCTCCTGCTGGGCGGGGGCGCCGTTGGCGACGTAGTAGGGGGCGTCGCTCTTCGGCAGGGCCTCGCGGCCGCGGATCTTGTCGGCCATCTTCTCGGCCAGCATGATCGTCGGCGCATTGAGGTTGCCGGTGGGGATCACCGGGAACAGCGAGGCGTCGACCACCCGCAGGGCCTCCACGCCGTGGACCCGGCCGGCGCCGTCGACCACCGCGTCGTCGCCGTCCCCCATGCGGCAGCTGCCGCAGGGGTGGTAGGCGGTCTCGGCGTGCTCGCGGACGAAGGCGTCGAGCTCGGCATCGGTCTTCACCTCCGGCCCCGGGGAGATCTCGCGGCCGCGGTATTCGTCCATGGCCGGCTGCTCGATGATCTCGCGGGTCAGGCGGATGGCGTCGCGGAACTCCTGCCAGTCCTTCTCGGTTGACATGTAGTTGAACAGGATCGAGGGCGCGGCCTTGGGATCCAGCGAGGTCAGGCGCACCCGGCCCTCGCTCTCGGAGCGCATGGAGCCGACGTGGGCCTGGAAGCCGTGGGCCTGCACCGCGCTCTTGCCGTTGTAGCTGATGGCGATCGGCAGGAAGTGGTACTGCAGGTTCGGCCATTCCTCCTCGTCGCGGGTGCGGATGAAGCCGGCGGCCTCGAACTGATTGCTGGCGCCCACGCCGGTGCCGAACAGCATCCACTCGGCGCCGATCTTCGGCTGGTTGTACCACTTCAGCGCCGGATACAGCGAGATCGGCTTCTTGCACTCGTACTGGATGTACATCTCCAGGTGGTCCTGGAGGTGCTGGCCGACGTTCTCGTTGACCTGCACCGGGGTGATGCCGAGCTCGTCGAGCAGGTCCTGCGGGCCGATGCCGGAGCGCTGCAGGATCTGCGGCGAGGCGATGGCGCCGGCGCACAGCAGCACCTCGCGACGCGCCTTGACCTCCTGGGGCTGGCCGCCACGCTCGTAGCGCACGCCGGTGGCGCGCTTGCCCTCGAAGGTGATGACGTCGGTGGTGGCGCGGGTCTCGATGGTCAGGTTGGGACGCGGCCTGGCCAGGTCCAGATAGCCCCGAGCGGTGGAGGCGCGGCGACCGTTCGGGGTGACGAAGCGGTCCATGGGGCCGAAGCCTTCCTGCTGATAGCCGTTGACGTCCTCGGTGGCCGGATAGCCGGCCTGCTGGCCCGCCTCGATGAAGGCGTGATACAGCGGATTGTTGCCGTCCTTCGGCGTGGTCACGCTGACCGGGCCGTCGCCGCCGTGATAGTCGTTGGGACCGATGTCGCGGGTCTCGGCCTTGCGGAAGTAGGGCAGGCAGTCGGCATAGGTCCAGTCCTCGAGGCCTGAGCGCTTGGCCCAGTTGTCGTAGTCCAGGGCGTTGCCGCGGATGTAGCACATGCCGTTGATCAGCGAGGAGCCGCCCAGGCCCTTGCCGCGGCCGCACTCCATGCGCCGGCCGTCCATGTGCGGCTCGGGGTCGGTCTCGAAGGCCCAGTTGTAGCGCTTGCCCTGTAGCGGATAGGCCAGCGCCGCCGGCATCTGGGTGCGGAAGTCGAAGCGGTGGTCCTTGCCGCCGGCCTCGAGCAGCAGCACGCTGACGTTCGGGTCCTCGGTCAGGCGGGTGGCCAGGACGTTGCCGGCCGAACCGGCGCCGATGATGACGTAATCGAACTCACGGGACTGCGACATGGAGCCTCCCTGAAACAGTCAAAAGGGTCTCGTGGCGAGCGGCTGGGGCGCCGCTCGCCGGTCGGGAACGCCGGTGGTCCCGCGTTCCGGTCATGCTCTTGAAAGGGGGTCGGAGGGGACGTCTCCGACGCCGGGCGTAAGGCGCGCCGGGGGCGGCTCGAAGAGGAGGTCCTACGCCAGGGATGGCGTCGGTAGCGCCCAGGGAAGGGTTCACAGCGCCTCCTCGCAGAGCCGTCCCCGGGGAAGCGCCTTACCTCCCCGGGTCCTACGCCGGTCTTAGAACACCGATTCGAAGGCGCCCATCTCGACCTGCACCGACTTGGTCTGGGTGTAGTGGGCCAGGGTCTCGACGCCGTTCTCGCGGCCGACGCCGGACTGCTTGTAGCCGCCCACCGGCATCTCGGCGGGGGACTCGCCCCAGGTGTTGACCCAGCAGATGCCGGCTTCCAGCCGGTGGATGACGCGGTGAGCGCGGTTCAGCCCCTCGGTGAACACGCCGGCGGCCAGGCCGTAGGCGGTGTCGTTGGCGCGGCGGATCACCTCTTCCTCGTCGTCGAAGGCCAGGATCGACATCACCGGGCCGAAGATCTCCTCGCGCACGATGCGCATCTCGTCGCTGCAGTCGGTGAACACGGTGGGCGCGGCCCAGGCCCCGTTGGCCCACTCGCCCTGGTCCCAGGCCTCGCCGCCGGCCAGCACCCGGGCGCCTTCCTGCTTGCCCAGCGCGATATAGGACAGCACCTTCTCCTGATGCTCGAAGCTCACCAGCGGGCCGAAGTTGACCGTCGGATCCATCGGATCGCCGGCCTTGATGCGGGCCACGCGCTCGGCGATCTTGGCCTCGAAGGCCTCCTTGACCGCGCTGGCCACGAACACCCGGGTGCCGTTGGTGCAGATCTGCCCGCTGGAGTAGAAGTTGGCCATCATGGCGGCGTCGGCGGCGCGGTCCAGGTCGGCGTCGTCGAACACGATCAGCGGCGACTTGCCGCCCAGCTCCATGGTCACGTCCTTGAGGCTGGACGCGGCGGAGGCGGACATCACCTTCTTGCCGGTGCCTACCTCGCCGGTGAAGGAGACCTTGTCGATGTCGCCGTGGCCGGTGATCAGCTGGCCGACGCGGGCGTCGCCGTGGACCACGTTGAACACGCCGTCGGGCAGGCCGGCCTCGGTGAAGATCTCGGCCAGCGCCATGGCGGTCAGCGGCGTGACCTCGCTGGGCTTGAAGACCACGGCGTTGCCGGCGGCCAGGGCCGGGGCGGACTTCCAGCAGGCGATCTGGATCGGGTAGTTCCAGGCGCCGATGCTGCCGATCACGCCCAGCGGCTCGCGGCGGGTGTAGACGAAGGAGGTGTCGCGCAGCGGGACCTGGCTGCCCTCGATAGCCGGGGCCAGGCCGGCGTAGTACTCGAGCACGTCGGCGCCGGTGACGATGTCGACCTCGCGGGTCTCGCTGACCGGCTTGCCGGTGTTGCGGCTCTCCAGGTCGGCGATCTCGTCGTTGCGCTCGCGCAGCAGTGCCACGGCGCGCTGCAGCACTCGGCCGCGCTCCATGCCGGTCATGGCGGCCCAGACGCGCTGGCCGCGGCGGGCGGCGGCGACGGCGGCGTCCACGTCGGCCTCGCTGGCCTGCTGGACCTCGGCCAGGGTGCTGCCGTCATAGGGGTTGACGACCGGGAAGGTCTCGCCGGAGGTGGCATCCACCCGGCGGCCGTCGATGTACAGGGATTCGATTGCGTGGGTCATGGAAACCTCCAGTCAGGACTCGAGTGATAGGGATTCGGAAGAGCGAGCGCCGAGGCCGTAGGCCTTGAGCAGCTGCTCCAGGTAGTCGCGGGCCAGGCGCCGGGCGCGGTCGCTGTCCAGCCCCTCGGGGGCGAGGGCGCCGCGCAGCCACAGGCCGTCGATCATGGCGGCCAGGGCGCGGGCGGCGTCACGGGCCTTGTGCTTGTTGGGCAGCAGGCGCCGGAACTCGTGGCTGAGGTTGGCGTACAGGCGCCGGTCGTTGACCGTCTGCAGGCGCGCCAGGGCGGGGCGGTGCATGCTGCTGGCCCAGAAGGCCAGCCAGGTCTTGGCCACCGGGCCGGAGACCTGGGTGCGATCGAAGTTGCCGTCGATGATCGCCGCCAGGTGGGCCTCCGGCGCGTCGGTGGTCAGCGCCTTGCGTCGACGCGAGACGGCCTCGCCCAGATCATTGAGGATCTGGCGCATCGTCGCTTCCAGCAGGCCGTCCTTGCCGCCGAAGTAGTGACTGATGATGCCGGCCGAGACGCCTGCGTGGCGGGCGATGCGCGCCACGGTGGCGTCGGCCAGGCCGACTTCGTCGATGGCCGCCATGGTGGCCGTGATCAGCTGCTGGCGACGAATGGGTTCCATTCCGACCTTGGGCACTGCGTTGACTCCTCTCCCGAGAGCATCTTGCTACCATGGCATTCGACATGGTTAAGATAGCGATAGCTTGCCATTTTTTTATTGAACGTTCAATCAATAAAAATGGCGAGCACGATGTTTCCTCCAATAATACGCGCGATCCACTCAAGGGAGCGATGCAATGAACAAGATGACCATGGGCCTGGCCTCCACCGCGCTGGCGCTTTCCGCCTCGCCGCTGCTGGCCGCCGAAGAGGGCTGTCAGCCCGTCCGCTTCGCCGAGGTGGGCTGGACCGACATTACCGCGACCACCGCCTTGACCACCGAGGTGCTCGAGACACTCGGCTACGAGACCCGGATCGATACCGTCTCGGTGCCTATCGCCTATTCCGGCATGAAGAACGGCGACTTCGATGTCTTCCTCGGCAACTGGATGCCGTCCATGGCGTCGATCAGTGACCCCTACGTCGAGCGGGGACAGGTGGATCGCCTGGGCGCCAACCTGGAGGGCGCCAAGTACACCCTGGCAGTGCCTCAGTACGTGTATGACGCCGGCGTCACCTCGGTGGCCGATCTGGACGCTCACGCCGACCGCTTCGCGTCAACGCTGCACGGCATCGAGGCCGGCAACGACGGCAACCTGCTGATCCAGGACATGATCGACGACGACGCCTTCGGCCTGGGCGACTGGCGGCTGGTGGACTCCAGCGAGGCGGGCATGCTGGCCGAGCTCAGCGCCCGCGAGCCGAACGAGCAGTGGATGGTGTTCCTCGGCTGGGAGCCGCATCCCATGAACACCAACTTCGACATCGCCTATCTGGAGGGCGCCGACGACTACTTCGGCCCGAACCTGGGCGGTGCCACCGTCTACACCAATACCCGTGCCGGCTACGCCGAGGCCTGCCCCAACGTCGGGTCGCTGCTGAGCAATCTCTCCTTCACCCTGGAGATGGAGAACCAGCTGATGGGCGAGATCATGGACGAGGGCAGCGATCCGCGCGATGCGGCCCGGGCCTATCTCCAGGCACATCCCGACGTGCTCGAGGGCTGGCTCGACGGCGTGACCACCGCCGACGGCGAGCCGGGGCTGCCCGCGGTCAAGGAGGCGCTGTCTCTCTGATGCGGCCTGTCGCATGGCGGGCTTGCCTTGGGGCGGGCCGCCGTGCATAATCTGCATCCGTCGTCGGGGGCATCCCTCCCGAGATGAAAAATGGCTACGTAGCTCAGCTGGTTAGAGCACATCACTCATAATGATGGGGTCCCCTGTTCGAATCAGGGCGTAGCCACCAGGACAGCATGAGACGCCCGCCCGGCACATCGCCCGGCGGGCGTCTTGCTTTCCGGCGGTGCGAGCGGCGTGTGAGGGTTTTGGCTCTTGACGTTCACAAGCGGATCCGTATACTACGCACCGTGCTCGAGGCCATTCCCCGATAGCTCAGTTGGTAGAGCAAATGACTGTTAATCATTGGGTCACAGGTTCGAGTCCTGTTCGGGGAGCCAGCTTCTTCCCAGAGCAACGAGCACGGCGGCGCTGAGAGGCGTCGAACGGTAAAAAAGGTCATTCCCCGATAGCTCAGTTGGTAGAGCAAATGACTGTTAATCATTGGGTCACAGGTTCGAGTCCTGTTCGGGGAGCCACCTTTTACCTCTTCCAGACCGTCAGGTTCCGGCCATCAGGCCCCTGAGGTCAGCCCGTCCGGGCACACAAGTCGTTCCCCGATAGCTCAGTTGGTAGAGCAAATGACTGTTAATCATTGGGTCACAGGTTCGAGTCCTGTTCGGGGAGCCAATGCTTGTTCTTCAGCCATGCCTGCGCTGATGTCCTGAATCTTCCGCTCCACGCCTTTCCCGATCGCCTCGTGATGCTACCGGCTTTCCGCCGGCATTCGTCGTGTCTGGCCGTTACCTCGGCGTCGTGTTCGGCGACGCCGGGCGCATGGCCCGGCGTCGTGTATGGCTCGGTGAGGTGGGGGGGGGTCAGTCGTGGTAGTCGGCGAGTCGCAGGCCGTGATCGAGGCGGGCGTAGTCGAGCAGGATCTCGGCGCTCTCCATCACCTGGGCGCGGTCGATGGGCTGCGCCTGTTCGGTGTCCTCGTCCCGGGCATCCGCCCACTCTTCCAGCGGCTCGAGCCCCAGGGCCTCGCGGCGCTGGTTCTCCAGGGCCAGCTGTTCGGCCTCCTGGGCCTCGGCCTCGCGCTGACGCTGTTCGCGATTGAGGCTGACGCTGGTGTGCTGCTCGCGCAGGCGGTCGGCGAGCTCGGCCTCGCGCTCCAGGTAGTGGAAGTCGGGGTGGGCATCGGCGCGCTGGCGATGGCGCTGGCGCAGGGTGTCCAGATAGCGCTCCGGTTCGCCGTAGCGGCGATACTGCACCTTGCGCACCTGATCCCAGGCCAGGGCGTTGTCGAGGCTGCTCTCGCCGATGATCTCGGGATCGATCAGGCTCGGGAAGCTGATGTCGGGCGTGACGCCGCGATGCTGGGTGCTCTCGCCGGAGATGCGGTAGAACTTGGCGCGCGTCAGCTTGAGCTGGCCGTGGTTGAGCTCGTCGAGGGTCTGCACGGTGCCCTTGCCGAAGGTGTCGCCGCCGACCACCAGGCCGCGGCCGTAATCCTGGATGGCGCCGGCGAAGATCTCCGAGGCCGAGGCCGAGAGCCGGTTGACCAGCACCGCCAGCGGGCCGTCGTAGAGGGTGCCGCTGTCGGTATCGCCGTAGAGGCTGATGCGGCCCTCGGCATCGCGCACCTGGACGGTGGGGCCACGGTCGATGAACAGGCCGATCAGCGAGTTGGCCTCCTGAAGGGCGCCGCCGCCGTTGTTGCGCAGGTCGAGCACGATGCCTTCCACGTCCTCGTCCTTGAGGCGTTCGACCTGCTTGGCCACGTCACGGGTGGTGCTGCGGTAGTCCGGTTCGCCGGCCTGCCAGGCGTCGAAGTCGACGTAGAAGGCCGGCACCTCGATGACGCCCAGACGATGCACGCCGTCCTCGCGCTCGACCTCGATGACCTCGCTCTGGGCGGCCTGGTCCTCGAGCTTGACCGTATCACGGGTGATCTCGACGACCTCGGAGCGAGTGGTGTCGACGGCCTGGGCGGGCACCACGTCGAGGCGTATCACCGAGCCCTTGGGGCCACGGATCATGTCGACCACGTCGTCGAGGCGCATGCCGACCACGTTGACCATCTCCTCGCCCTCCTGGCCGACGCCGACGATGCGGTCGGCGGGCTTGAGCACGCCGGCCTTCTCGGCGGGGCCGCCGGGCACCAGGCTCGCGACCTTGACGTACTCGCCGTCGGCCTGGAGCAGGGCGCCGATGCCCTCGAGCGAGAGGCGCATCTGGATGTCGAAGGATTCGCTCTGGCGCGGCGACAGGTATTCGCTGTGGGGGTCGATGCTGCCGGTCACGGCGGCCATCATCAGGCCGAAGACGTCCTCGGCGTTGGTCTGGCGCAGGCGGTTCAGCTGGTTCTCGTAACGCTGGTGGAGGGTCTCCTCGACTTCCTCCGGGCTCTGGTCGCTGATCGACAGCGTCAGGGCGGCGTTCTCGAGTCGTTTCTGCCACAGCTCGTCCAGCGACGATTCGCGCTGCGGCCAGGCGGCGTCCTCGCGGTCCAGCGCCATGCGCCGATTGCCGTCGAAGTCGAAGTCGAGCCCCGCGTCGATGCGTTCCAGCAGCCATTCCAGGCGTGCCTCGGCGCGCTCGTGATAGCGCTGGTAGAGGGCGTAGGGGCGGCTGAGGTCGCCGTCGAGGATGGCGTCGTCCATGGTGGTCGACAGCGCCGCGAAGTCATCGACGTCGCCGGCCAGCAGGTAGGCGCGCTGGCCATCGAGCAGGTCCAGGTAGCGGTCGAAGGCCTGCTCTGACCAGTCGTCGTCGAAGCTGATATCCGCGTAGTGGCCGTAGCGCAGCGATTCGGCGACTTCCACCGCGGCCTCGCGCTGGGCGTCGGTGGCGGTGATCGCCGCCTGGGCCGGGACGGTGCCCAGCAGCAGGGCCAGGGCCGCGGTACGACCCAGGGTCACATTCAGGCTCATCGATGAAGCACTCCCGGATTCATGTACACTCTAGCGTCCAGACCGTGATTCGGCTCACGAGTTGCACGGACAGAAAGGCCATTGTAGCAGCTCGGTCGAGTCCCATGCCCCCAAGATGCGACACCGAGAGGAGTCCCATGCCCCAGGATGCCCTGCTCGAGCGACTGCTCGACTTCCTGCGCCGTTCGCCCACTCCCTGGCACGCTACGGCCAACATGGCCGAGCGCCTCGAGGCCGCCGGCTTCCGCCGCCTCGACGAAACCCAGGCCTGGCAGCTGACGCCCGGCGAGCGGGTCTACGTGACGCGCAACGATTCCTCGATCATTGCCCTGCAGCTGCCGAGCGAGCCGCTGTCGGCGCTGCGCATGATCGGCGCCCACACCGACAGCCCCGGGCTGCGCCTCAAGCCCCATGCGCCCCAGACCTCCGCCGGCTGGCTGCAGCTCGGCGTCGAGGTCTACGGTGGGGCGTTGCTGGCGCCCTGGTACGACCGTGACCTGGGCCTCGCCGGCCGGGTTCACGTGCGCCACCCCGACGGCCGCCTGGAAGGCGTGCTCCTCAACGTCGACCGCGCGGTGGCGATCATCCCCAGCCTCGCGATCCATCTCGATCGCGAGGCCAACAGCGGTCGGGCGATCAATGCCCAGACGCAGATGGCGCCGGTCTTCCTCCAGGGCGGCGAGTCGGCCGACCTGGATCGGCTGCTGCGGAGCTGGCTGTCGGCCGAGCATGGCCTCGACGGCGTCGAGATCGTCGACTTCGAGCTCGGCTTCCACGACATGCAGCCGCCGGCCCGGGTCGGCGTGGAGGGCGAGCTGATCGCCTCGGCGCGGCTAGACAACCTGCTGTCGTGCTTTATCGGCCTCGAGGCCCTGCTCGATTCGGACGGGACGCAAGGGGCGGTGCTGGTGGCCAACGATCATGAGGAAGTGGGCAGTGCCAGCGCCTGCGGCGCCCAGGGGCCCTTCCTGGGCGACGTGCTGCGGCGGGTCAATGCCCAGCTGGGCGACGCCAGCGAGGAGGGGGTCATCCGTCTGATCCAGGCCTCGCGGATGATCTCCTGCGACAATGCCCATGCGCTGCACCCGAACTTCCTCGACAAGCACGACGCCGCTCATGGCCCGGCCCTCAACGAGGGGCCGGTGATCAAGGTCAATGCCAATCAGCGCTACGCCACCAACAGCGCCACCGCGGCGCTGTTCCGGGCGCTGTGCCAGGAGGCCGAGGTGCCGGTGCAGACCTTCGTCACCCGTGCCGACATGGGCTGCGGCAGCACCATCGGTCCGATCACCGCCACCGAGCTCGGCGTGCCGACCCTGGACGTGGGCGTGCCCCAGTGGGCCATGCACTCGATCCGCGAGACCGCGGGCGCCAGGGATGTGGCTCACCTGACCCGGGTACTGACCGCCTTCGTCGATCGCCGCGAGCTGCCCTGAGGCCTCGTGACCGCCGGCGCCTTCGGGCGTCGGTGGGAGAATGGTCTGCCAATCTGCCAAACAGTCCCGCCAACGAAAAAAGCCCGCCTGGCGAACCAGGCGGGCTTTTCGGTGTTTGGTGGCTACGCCCTGACTCGAACAGGGGACCCCATCATTATGAGTGATGTGCTCTAACCAACTGAGCTACGTAGCCGGACAACGGAGGCGTATATTACGGATAACGCCCCGTGTCGTCAAACTTTTTCTGCGTTAGACGTTGAAGCGGAAGTGCACGACGTCGCCGTCCTTGAGCACGTAGTCCTTGCCTTCCAGGCGCCACTTGCCGGCATCCTTGGCGCCCTGTTCGCCGCCCAGCGAGACGAAGTCGTCATAGGCGATCACCTCGGCGCGGATGAAGCCCTTCTGGAAGTCGGTGTGGATCACGCCGGCACCCTCCGGGGCGGTGGCGCCGATCTTGACGGTCCAGGCGCGGACTTCCTTCACCCCGGCGGTGAAGTAGGTCTGCAGGCCCAGCAGCTCGTAGCCGGCGCGGATCACGCGATCGAGGCCGGGCTCTTCCATGCCCATCTCGTCGAGGAACATGGCGCGTTCCTCGTCGTCGAGCTCGGCGATCTCGGCCTCGATCTGGTTGCACACCGGGACCACGACGGCGCCTTCCTCGGCGGCGATCTGCTTGACCACCTCGAGATAGGGGTTGTCGTCGAAGCCGTCCTCGTTGACGTTGGCGATGTACATGGTCGGCTTGAGGGTCAGGAAGCCGAAGTTCTTGAGCTGCTGCTTCTCGTCGTCGTCGAGGCCGAAGCTGCGCAGCGGCTGGCCCTCTGCCAGGTGCGGCTGGATGCGGTCGAGGATCGCCTTGGTGGCGATGGCTTCCTTGTCGCCGCCCTTGACCACGCGCACCAGGCGCTGGATGGCGCGGTCGACGGTGTCCAGATCGGCCAGGGCCAGCTCGAGGTTGATGGTCTCGATGTCGGCGCGCGGATCGACCTCGTTGGCCACGTGGATGACGTTGTCGTTATCGAAGCAGCGCACCACGTGGGCGATGGCCTGGGTCTCGCGGATGTTGGCCAGGAACTGGTTGCCGAGGCCTTCGCCCTTGGAGGCGCCCGCCACCAGTCCGGCGATGTCGACGAACTCCATGGTGGTGGGGATGGTCTTCTCGGGCTTCACGATCTCCGCCAGCCGGTCGAGGCGCGGGTCCGGCATCGGCACGATGCCGACGTTGGGCTCGATGGTGCAGAACGGGAAGTTCTCGGCGTCGATGCCCGACTTGGTCAGGGCATTGAAGAGGGTGGACTTGCCGACGTTGGGCAGGCCGACGATACCGCAGTTGAAACCCATGGGATCTTCCTGGAAAGAGAGTTCGAGGCGTGTGATTGGCCGCTATTCTACGAGATAACGGCGCGGCTGTAAGCCGGCACCCTTCGGGCAATGCCTAGGGCTTGAAGCTGTGCAGCCGCTGCATGGCCTTCGTCCAGTCGCCGCTCACGGCCTGGGGCAGGGTGGCCAGGCACTCGTCGATGGCGGCATCGATGGCGCCTCGCTCGGCCTTGCCGGGGCGGCCCAGCACGTAGTTGGTCACCTGGCGGGCGTCGCCGGGATGGCCGATGCCGATCCGCAGGCGATGGAAGCCCTTGTCGTTGCCCAGCGCCTGGATGATGTCGCGCAGGCCGTTGTGGCCGCCGTGGCCGCCGCCGGTCTTGTAGCGGGCGGTGCCGGGATCCAGGTCGAGCTCGTCGTGGGCGACCAGCAGCTCGTCGGGGGCGAGCTTGAAGAACTTCGCCATCGCCGCCACGGCGCCGCCGCTGCGGTTCATGAAGGTGGTGGGCTCGAGCAGGTGAAGCTCCTGCCCGTCGAGGTGGATGCGGGCATGGCGGCCGAGAAACTTCTTCTCCGCGCGCAGCTCGCCGCCGGCCCGGCGCAGCAGGGCCTCGAGTAGCCAGGCCCCGGCGTTGTGGCGGGTGGCCTCGTACTCGGTGCCGGGGTTGGCCAGTCCGATGATGGCTTTGACCTGACTCATCTTCACTGCCTCCAAACAATCATCCGAAACGATGTGGCGTCGCCCCGGTGGCGGTGCCGCAGGGGCGGGCGGGCCACAAAAAAAATCAAGCGCCGGAGCGCTTGATCGGAAGGACGAGGGCCGCGCCGGTGGCGCGGCCCTGAACAGTGCCGGACTTACTCGGCGCTGTCCTCGCCTTCGGCGGACTCGCCGTTTTCGCCTTCTTCGCCTTCCTCGGGCTCACTGCTGACCTTGGCCGCGGTGATGCTCAGGATGGCCTGGTCGTGGTCTTCGCCGTGGCTGAGCTCGACGGAGGTCACGCCGGCCGGCAGGCTCAGGTCGGACAGGTGCAGGGTGCTGCCCAGAGCGACGTTGGCGACGTCGACTTCCAGGTAGTCCGGCAGGTCCTTCGGCAGGCAGCTGACTTCGACTTCGTTGGACAGGACGTGGAGTTCACCGCCCTCGTCCTTGATGCTCGGTGCGGTCTCGGCGTTCAGCACGTGCAGCGGCACGCGCATGGTGATCGCGTGAGTGGCGTCGACGCGCATGAAGTCGGCGTGGGTCACCAGCGGCTTGTACGGGTGGCGCTGCAGGTCGCGGACTACGACTTGCTGCGGCTTGCCGTCCAGCTCGAGGTTGATCACGGAAGCGAAGAACGCCTCGTCTTCGAGCGCCTTGTAGAAGGCGGTCTTGTCGACGGCGATCGGCTGCGGGGTCTGCTCACCACCGTAGATGATGGCCGGGACCTGCTCGTTCGCACGACGCAGGCGGCGGCTCGCACCTTTCCCCAGGTCGTTGCGCACGTTCGCTGTGAGAGTGTATTCGGACATGATGTTGCCTCTTGGTAGAAAGTCAGGAAACCACCGTCGTCCGCGACCAGACTGAGCGGTGGTTTCCAGTCGCCCCGGCGAACCGGGGCACGCTATCCGCGCGATGCGCCGACGACGGTGTCGTCAGTGGAACATGGCGCTGACGGATTCCTCGTTGCTGACCCGGCGGATCGCCTCGGCGATCAGGCCGGCCACGCTCAGCTGGCGGATCTTGCCGCTGCGGCGGGCGGTTTCGGTCAGCGGAATGGTGTCGGTTACGACCAGCTCATCCAGCACCGAGCCGGAGATGTTGTCGACGGCCGGGCCGGACAGGATCGGGTGGGTGGCGTAGGCCACCACGCGGCGTGCGCCGTGCTCCTTGAGCGCCTCGCCGGCCTTGCACAGGGTGCCGGCGGTATCGATCATGTCGTCGACCACCACGCAGGTGCGATCCTGAATGTCGCCGATGATGTGCATCACCTGGGCCTGGTTGGCCTGGGGGCGGCGCTTGTCGATGATCGCCAGGTCGGCGTTGAGCTGCTTGGCGATGGCCCGGGCACGTACCACGCCGCCCACGTCGGGGGAGACCACCACCAGGTCGTCGTAGTTCTGGCGCTCGATGTCGTCGAGCAGGATCGGTGAGCCGTAGACGTTGTCCACCGGCACGTCGAAGAAGCCCTGGATCTGGTCGGCGTGGAGATCCATGGTCATGACGCGGTCGACGCCGGCCTTGACCATGATGTCGGCCACCAGCTTGGCCGAGATCGGCACGCGGGCAGAGCGGACGCGACGGTCCTGACGGGCGTAGCCGAAGTAGGGCACCACGGCGGTGACACGAGTGGCGGAGGCCCGGCGCAGGGCGTCCACCATCAGCACCATTTCCATCAGGTTGTCGTTGGTCGGGGCACAGGTGGGCTGCAGGACGAAGACGTCCTTGCCGCGCACGTTCTCGTTGATCTCGACCGCAACTTCGCCGTCACTGAACTGGCCGACCGTTGCGTTGCCAAGCCGGGTATCCAGGCTCTCGGCAACCTTCTGGGCGAGTTCGGGATTGGCGTTCCCGGCGAAAACCATCAATTTAGACACGCGCAGCCACCTTTGCAGTGTTGGGTCATCAGGGTTTGGGTCGGATGTTCGGGAAGGGAAATGGCTGGGGTAGCAGGATTCGAACCTGCGCATGCCGATACCAAAAACCGGTGCCTTACCGCTTGGCTATACCCCAGCAACCTTTGCCGTACCGGACCGATGCGTGATGCGCCATGGCATGGCGGTCATCGATCCAGTGCATCATGGAGAGGAGAGCGATTCAGTCCCCTGGCCTTGAAGGATGTCCAGCGGCCGGACAGGTCGTCCAGCAGCGCCGTGGCATCGGCTTCATGGTCCAGGCGGGCGAATACACAGGCGCCGGTGCCGGTCAGCATGGCCGGTGCCCTGTCGCTCAACCAGTCGAGCGCACTCGCGACCTCGGGATGCAGCTCCCGGACCGTGAGCTCGCAGTCGTTGCGCCAGCTCGCCGTTCCCCCCTGAAGTGCGCGCGCCATAGTAATGGGAGGCGTGTCCCGTGTCAATTCCGGCGCCTGGAACACCGCCGGCGTGGAGACGCTCACGCCGGGGTGGACGACCACGAACCAGGGCGTGTCGAGCTCCACCGGGGTCAGGCGTTCGCCCACGCCCTCGGCCCAGGCGGCGTGGCCGCGCACGAACACCGGGACGTCCGCTCCCAGCGCCAGACCCAGTTCGGCCAGCTCCCCTATAGAGAGGGAGAGTCCCCAGAGGCGGTTCAGGCCGAGCAGGGCGGTGGCGGCATCGCTGCTGCCGCCGCCGAGGCCGCCGCCCATGGGCAGGCGCTTGTCGAGATGGAGGTCGGCGCCCTGGCGGCAGCCGGTGGCCTCGCGCAGCGCCGTTGCGGCGCGCAGGATCAGGTTGTCCGTCGGGGCGACGTCGGAAAGCGTCGGCGTCAGGCGGAGTTCGCCGTCGTCGCGCGGGGCCAGGGTCAGGGTGTCGCCGTGGTCGAGAAACTGGAACAGGGTCTGCAGCTCGTGATAGCCGTCGTCGCGTCGGCCGGTGATATGCAGCATGCGGTTGAGCTTGGCCGGGGCGGGCAGGCTCAGGCGGCCGGCATCAGGCATCGCTGGTCTCCGGCTGCCAGCGGGTCACCACCAGGGTCACGTTCAGCTCGCCGTACTGCATCTTCATGCGGCGCGGCAGCCACAGGTCCTCGACGCGCATCCAGTCCTGGTAATCGATGGTCCAGCCGTCCTGCTCCAGGCGGGCCGGGAAGCCGCGCGCATCGCGATTCATGCGGTGCGGGCTGTCGTCGGCGGGCAGGCCGCGGACCCAGTCGCCCAGCGCGGCCACCGGCAGCGACCAGCCGAGCCGCTGGTTCATCAGCGCCTCGGGGCTCTCGGCCTCGAAGCGGCCCTCGCCGGTGGTCAGCGAGACGCGGCCCTCGCGGCCTTCCAGCACGCTGCGGCCGCTGCCGAAGGGGCCGCTGAGCAGCAGGCGGAAATGGTAGGGGGTCTGGTTCCAGTCGAGATTGGCGCTGGTGCTGTCCTCGGGAGTGCGCAGGCCGGCCTTGCCGGTCAGCTCCCAGGTCTGCATGGCCTCCAGGCGTGTCTTCTGGGCCTGCCAGTCGTCGGCGGCGCGGGGGGCGTCGGGAGACTGGCCCCGGGTGGCGCAGCCGCCGAGCAGCAGCAGGGCGAGGGCCAGGCCGGGCAGCAGGGTAAGCGTGGGGCGTCGCATGGTCGGGTTTCCTTCTCCGTCGCGGGGCATCAGGGGGCGAGCGCGGGCAGGCGCTCGAGCAGCTCGTCGATCCGGGGGCGCGGCGAGAAGCGCTCCACGGCGGTGGCGATCAGTGCCCGGGCGCGTTGGCGTTCGCCGGCGACCCACAGCACCTCGGCCAGGTGGGCGGCGATCTCCTGGTCGGGCATGGCCGACCAGGCGCGTTCCAGCCACGGGACGGCGGCGTCGACGTTGCCGAGGCGGTAGGCGACCCAGCCGCGGCTGTCGAGGATGGCCGGATTGTTCGGCTCGAGCTCGAGCGCGCGCTCGATCAATGCGCGGGCTTCCTCGAGTCGTCCTTCTATATTCTCGTCGGCCAGGGTGTAGCCCAGGGCGTTGAGCGCGTTGGCGTTGTCCGGGTCGCGCTCGATGATGGTGCGCAGGTCGCGCTCCATGGCGGCCAGGTTGCCGTTGCCGTAGGCGCGCATGGCCCGCTGGTAGCGCAGTTGGGCGTCGTCGGGGTGGCGATCGAGATAGCTGTCGAGCAGGGCGTCGGCCTGGGCGCGGGCGCCGGCCTCGTCGAGCAGTTCGGCCTCCAGGCCGGTGAGTCGAGAGGCGGCATCGGGATGGGTCAGGCGCTCGTTGCGCAGGAAGGCGCGGGCGTCGACCAGCCGATCGTCCTCGATCAGCATGCGCGCGGCGCGGAGCCGGGCGAGCAGGAAGCTGTTGCCTTCGGGCACCTGGCGGTAATAAAGAAGGGCGTTGTCGACCTCGCCCTGCTGCTCGGCGATGCCGCCAAGCAGCAGGAAGGCCAGCTCGGGCGTGTCGTCGTCATCGAGCAGCGGCAGCAGCAGGCGGCGGGCCGGCTGCGGATGCGCCTCCTCCAGATAGAGGCGGGCCAGGGCCAGGCGCAGCGGCGGCCGGTCGCCCCGGTCCTCGAGCAGCGCGTCGGTGCTGGCCTCGGCGGCGTCCAGTCGGCCGAGGCGAATCTGGGCGCGGGCCAGCAGCAGCATCAGGCGGGCGTCGCCCGGCGACGCCTCGAGGCCTCGACGGGCGGCGGCCTCGGCGCGCTCGGGGGCATTCATCTCCAGCGCCAGGGCGGCGTCGATGCGCTGTACCGCGGGATCGTCCGGATGGGTCGCGGTCAGCCGGTCGAGGCGGCGTCGGGCCGTGGGCGTCTGGCCGGTGGCGGCCTCCAGCAGCGCCATGGCCAGTTCGCGGTCGACGGGGGCATCCGGCGCGGCGACATCCTGTCGCAGGCGCTCGAGCAGCGGCGCCGGCGCCGCGCCGGCCTCCAGCGCATCCTCGATGAAGCCCAGCAGCTCGGCGTCGCCGTCGTCGTGCAGTGCCAGGCGCTGATCCAGGGCGCTCGTCCAGTCGCCGCGCTGCACGGCCAGGCTGGACAGCAGGCGGGCCGGGGCCTCGCTGGCGGGGTCCAGCGACTGCCAGCGGCGGGCGGTCTCCTCGAGCAGTGCCGGGTCGTCGTCGAAGCGTGCCGCCAGGGCGGCGCGCTCGGCGAGCTCCGGCGCCCGGTAGCGTTCGGCGGTGGCCAGATAGCCGCGGGTGGCGCGGCGATAGTCGCCTCGCTGGCCGGCGATCTCCGCCACCAGCAGCGTCGACAGGCCCTCGGCATCCAGGCCGCGGGTGATCGGCGGTGCATCGGCCATCGGGTCCTGCGGCGGCGGGGCCGACACGGCGGACAGGCTCTGACAGCCGCCGAGCGCCAGGGCCAGGCCGATGGCGGCGAGGGGGCGGCGACGGAACAGCGTCGTGGGGAATCCTCGGGGCATGCCGGTCTCGTGGTGTCGGGCGAGTCGTCAGCATAACGGCTTGATCGCGCGGGGCAAAGGCGCAATGGATGAGGGAGATGCGGCGCGCCGATGGTCTGCATCGATGCCCTCGATAGTCCCGGCGGGCGCCGTGCGGTCATGGCCTGTGATAGAATGTGGCGCCGTGGAGTGGCAGGCGACGCCTCGCCGGGCCGCCCTCGAAACCGCCGAAACACGATCGCGAAGACGCCGACACGCATGACGCTTCTTGCCCTGGGAATCAACCATCGGACCGCCGCCGTCGAGGTGCGCGAGCAGGTCGCCTTCACGCCTGCGCAGCTCGAGACCGCGCTGACCGAACTGCGTGGCCTGCCCGAAGTGCAGGAGGCCGCGGTGCTGTCCACCTGCAATCGTACCGAGCTGTACTGCGTCACCGGCGAGTCGGGGGAGCGGGCGGTGCTCGACTGGCTGGGCCGCTTCCACGGCCTCGCCGTCGAGGAGCTGACCCGCTGCGCCTATCACTATATGGATGACGAGGCCGCCCGCCACCTGATGCGGGTGGCCGTCGGCCTCGATTCCATGGTGCTCGGAGAGCCGCAGATTCTCGGCCAGCTCAAGGAGGCCTATCAGGTCGCGCGCCAGGCTCGCGGCATGGGCGGCGAGCTGGAGAGCCTCTTCCAGCAGACCTTCGCCGTGGCCAAGCGGGTGCGCACGGAGACAGGCATTGGCCGCAATCCGGTTTCCGTGGCCTATGCGGCGGTCAGCCTGGCCAGCCGCATCTTCGACGACTTCTCGCGCTCGCCGGCGCTGCTGATCGGTGCCGGCGAGACCATCGAGCTGGTGGCGCGCCACCTCCACGAGGCCGGGGTGCGCCATCTGACGGTGGCCAACCGCACCCGCGAACGGGCCGAGCAGCTGGCCGCACCGCTGGGCGGCCAGGCCATCACCCTCGACGAGATCCCCGAGGCGCTGGTCGAGGCGGACATCGTGATCTCCTCCACCGCCGCGCCGCTGCCGATCCTCGGCAAGGGCATGATGGAGCGCGCGCTCAAGAAGCGCCGCCATCGCCCGGTGTTCATGGTCGATATCGCCGTGCCGCGTGACATCGAGCCCGAGGTCGGCCACCTCTCCGACGTCTTCCTCTATACGGTCGACGACCTGGAGGAGGTCATCGAGGAGAATCGCCGCCATCGCCAGGTCGCCGCCGACGAGGCCGAATCGCTGATCGAGCACGGTGTGGGCCGCTGGCAGCACGATCGCCGGCTGCGCAGCGGCGGCGAGCTGATCCGCGACGTGCGTGCCCGGGGCGAGGCCCTGCGCGACGAGGCCCGTGACCAGGCCCTGGCGCGCCTGGCGCGTGGCGAGAATCCCGAGGAGGTGGTGGCGCGGCTGGCCCACCAACTCACCAATCGCCTGCTGCACCGGCCCACCGTGGCCCTGCGCGAGGCCGCCGCCGACGAACAGCGCGAGCTGCTGGACGCGGCCGCGTCACTGCTGCTCGACGACTCTTCCGACACTTCCCGATAGGACATCCTTGATGAAAGCTTCCCTGCGTCAGCGTCTCGACGCCTTTGCCGAGCGCTTCGAGGAGCTCGCCGCCCTGCTGGCGGACCCCGAGGTGATCACCGACCAGGCCCGCTTCCGCGACTACTCCCGCGAATACACCGAGCTCGAGCCCCTGGTGGAGGCCTGGCGCGAGCATCGCGGCGTGGAGGACGACATCGCGGCCGCCGAGGCCATGGCCGACGACGCCGACGCCGAGATGCGCGAGCTGGCCGAGATGGAGCGCGAGGAGGGCCGTGAGCGGCTGGTCGAGCTTGAGGCGCGCCTCAAGCAGCTGCTGATCCCCCGCGATCCGGACGATGCCGGCAACGTCTTCCTCGAGGTTCGCGCCGGCACCGGCGGCGACGAGGCGGCGCTGTTCGCCGGCGACCTGTTCCGCATGTACTCCCGCTACGCCGAGCAGCACGGCTGGAAGGTCGAGGTGGTCAGCGCCAGTCACGGCGACATGGGCGGCTACAAGGAGATCATCTCGCGCATCAAGGGCGAGGGCGTCTACGGGCGGCTCAAGTTCGAGTCCGGCGCCCACCGGGTGCAGCGCGTGCCGGCCACCGAGTCCCAGGGCCGCATCCATACCTCGGCCTGCACCGTGGCGGTGATGCCCGAGGCCGACGAGGTCGGCGACGTCGATATCAACCAGAACGATCTGCGCGTCGACACCTTCCGTTCCAGCGGCGCCGGCGGCCAGCACGTCAACACCACCGATTCCGCCATCCGCATCACCCACCTGCCCACCGGGGTGGTGGTGGAATGCCAGGAGGAGCGCAGCCAGCACAAGAACCGCGCCAAGGCCATGTCGCTGCTCGCCGCCCGCCTCAAGCAGGCCGCCCAGGACAGCCAGCGCCAGCAGCAGGCAGACGAGCGCCGCTCGCTGGTGGGCTCGGGCGATCGCAGCGAGCGCATCCGCACCTACAACTTTCCCCAGGGCCGGGTGACCGACCACCGCATCAACCTGACCCTCTACAAGTTGGGCGAGGTGATCGGCGGCGAGCAGCTCGACGAGGTGATCGAGCCGCTGATCCAGGAACACCAGGCCGATCAGCTCGCCGCCCTGCAGCAGGAGGCCTGATGCGCCTCGACCTGCTGCTGGCCCGGGCCGCCCAGCGGCTGCTGAATGCCGGCTCGCCGAGCGCCCGGCTTGACGCCGAGGTGCTGCTGTGCCACGTGCTCGAGGTCGATCGCACCTGGCTCTACACCTGGGGCGACCGCGAGGCCGACGGCGAGACCGAGGCGCGCTTCGAGACGCTCATCGCCTCCCGCGAGGCCGGCCATCCGGTCGCGCACCTGACCGGCGAACGCGAGTTCTGGGGGCTGAGTCTCGCCACGTCGCCGGCCACCCTGATTCCGCGCCCGGACACCGAGACCCTGGTGGAGGCGGCGCTGGCCGTGGCCAGCGCGACGGGGCGGTTGCTCGACCTGGGCACCGGCACCGGCGCGGTGGCGCTGGCGTTCGCCAGCGAGCGGCCGGGCTGGGCGGTGACCGGCGTCGACCTGCGGCCGGAGGCGGTGGCCCTGGCGCGGGACAACGCCGCCCGCCACGACCTCGGCAACGCCCGCTTCCTGGTCAGCGACTGGTTTTCGGCGCTGGTCGAGGAGGGCGGCGATGCCCGCTTCGAACTGATCGTCTCCAACCCGCCCTACATCGCCGACGACGATCCGCACCTCGCCCGCGGCGACGTGCGCTTCGAGCCGCGCAGCGCCCTGGTGGCCGCCGCCGACGGCCTGGCCGACCTGCGCCATCTGGTGGCGACGGCGCGCGACCATCTGGCCGCCGACGGCTGGCTGATGCTGGAGCACGGGGCCGGCCAGGCCGCGGCGGTGCGTGGGGCCCTCGCCGCGGCCGGCTATCGCGAGGTGGCGAGCCGCCGCGATCTCGGCGGGCACGAGCGGATCAGCCTGGGGCGGTGCTGAGCCTCCCCGGGCCGGGGGCTTGCGTGGCGGCGCCGGCCGGCCGCCCGTGAGCGACATCCTGGGGCATCTTTCTGCCGGAGGGGCTGGAGCCGGCCCTCGGCCCTGTGGTACACGTTGAAACAGTAAAAAACGCCACTCACCGCCGCCTATTCATGTGTGAATCCCGAAAGCTCGCCGTTTAGCGGTGGTTTTCAGTAGAAGATTCGGCGGTGACCCGTTCGACGTTCCAGGACCACAATGAAAACCAAGACCCGTTCGCTCGACCGCATCGACTTAAAGATCCTGCGCTGCCTGCAGGACAATGCCCGCATTTCCTACGTCGACCTGGCCTCCCAGGTCGGCCTGTCCACCACGCCCTGCCTGGAGCGCGTCAAGCGCCTCGAGCGTGCCGGGGTGATCCGCGGCTACAAGGCCCTGCTCGATCCGCGGGCGCTGAAGGCCAACCTGCTGGTGTTCGTCGAGATCAGTCTGGAGACCCAGTCGCCCTCGGTGTTCGACGAGTTCCGCCGCGCGGTGGCCAAGCTGCCGCAGATCCAGGAGTGTCACCTGGTGTCGGGCCAGTTCGACTACATCCTCAAGTGCCGGATTCCCGAGATGTCGGCCTATCGCCAGCTGCTCGGCGAAGTGGTGCTGACCCTGCCCGGGGTCAAGGAGTCCAAGAGCTACGTGGTGATGGAGGAAGTCAAGGAGGAGTTCTCCCTTCACGTGCCCGACATCGAGGAGTTCGAGGACAAGTGAGCGAGATGAACGACGAGGCGCTGCTGCGTTACAGCCGTCAGATCATGCTCGAACAGATCGAGATCGCCGGCCAAGAGCGCCTGCTGGCCGGCCATGCTCTGGTGATCGGTGCCGGCGGGTTGGGCTCTCCGGTGGCCCTCTACCTGGCCGCCGCCGGGGTCGGCCGCCTGAGTATCGCCGACGATGACATCGTGGAACTCTCCAACCTGCAGCGCCAGGTCGCCCACGGCATGGCCGACCTGGGGCGTGCCAAGGCCGAATCGGCCCGCGAGGCCGCGCTTTCGGTCAATCCCGATTGTGGTATCCGGACGTTCACCGAGCGCCTCCAGGGCGGGGGGCTGGACGCCGCGGTGGCCGAGGCCGACGTGGTGCTGGACTGCACCGACCGCTTCGAAAGCCGCTATGCCAT
This sequence comes from Halomonas smyrnensis AAD6, assembly GCF_000265245.1. Taxonomy (GTDB): domain Bacteria; phylum Pseudomonadota; class Gammaproteobacteria; order Pseudomonadales; family Halomonadaceae; genus Halomonas; species Halomonas smyrnensis. The sequence continues at coordinate 257,707 of NZ_AJKS02000003.1, read as the reverse complement.
CAACGCCGCTTGTCGGGCCGCCGGCGTGCCGCTGGTCTCCGGGGCGGCGATCCGCTTCTCGGGTCAACTCGCGGTGTTCGACCCGCGTGACCCGACGAGCCCCTGCTATGCCTGCCTGTATCCGCCGGGAGAGGGTGGCGACGAGGAACTGCGCTGCGCCGAGAATGGGGTGGTGGCGCCGCTGGTCGGGGTGATCGGCTGCTTCCAGGCACTCGAGGCGGTGAAATTGATGGCCCGGGCCGGCCGTGTGCACGAGGGGCTCTCCACCTTCGATGGCCTCAGTGGCCAGTGGCGCCACTTCCGGGTGCCACGGGATCCCGCTTGCCCGGTGTGTGGCGACTGAGACGAACGTCGGCGGCGAGCCCGGGTAGGCTGTGCGTCCGGCATCGAGTGCGCGGGTCCGGTAGGTGAGCCCCGCTCGTGAATGGCGGAAAGCGGTGGAGAAAGCTGTTAACATTGATTACGTATTCTCATTGAGTCGATGCCGATGAAGAGGAAGTCCGCCGTCACATCGCGGGATGTCGCCGAGCGAGCCGGAGTCTCGCAGTCGGCGGTGAGTCGTTGCTTCTCGCCCAAGGCCAGCATCTCGGAGAAGACCAAGCTCAAGGTGCTCAAGGCGGCCAAGGAGCTCGGCTATCGTCCCAACAGCATCGCCCGCTCGCTGATCACTCGCTCGTCGCGGACCATCGCCCTGGTGCTCTCGCACCTGGATAACATGTTCTATCCGCTGGTGGTCGAGAAGGCCTCGTTACGCTTCCAAGCCGAGGACTACCACCTGCTGCTGTTCGTGGTGCCGGAGGAGGGTGACTTCGCCGGGGTCATGGACAGCATCCTGCAAAGCCAGGTCGACGGCATCCTAATGATGTCCGCTTCCCTGACCTCGTCGCTGGCCCACGAGTGCGTCGAGACCGGCATTCCGGTGGTGCTGATCAACCGCAACGTGGATTTCGCCGGGATCAGCCAGGTCTACAGCGACAACTATCACGGCGGTTACTGGGTCGGCAGCTACCTGGCCATGGGTGGCCACGAACGAGTCGCCTATCTGGCGGGGCTCGAGAGCTCGTCGACCAGCCGCCATCGTTACCAGGGCCTGGTCGATGGCCTGGCCTCGATGGGCCAGCAGTGCCAGGTGGTCGCCCAGGGCGATTACGACTTCGAGCGGGCCAGGCTGGCGACCCTGCGGTTGTTCGCCGAACCTCCCTATCCCGACGCCATCTTCGCCGCCAGCGACCACATGGCCGTCGCGGTGATGGAGACCCTGCGTACCGACCTGGGGCGCCGTGTGCCGGAGGATGTGTCGGTGATCGGCTTCGACGACACCCCGATCGCGGCCTGGCCGAGCTATCGCTTGACCACGGTGCGCCAGCCGGTGGATCGCATGGTGGAGGAGGCCACCGCACTGCTGCTCAAGCAGATCCGCCAGGGCGATTTCAATGCCGAGAACCGGGTGCTGCCGGTGACCCCTATCCTGCGCCACAGCGCTCGTCAGCCCGCTCGAGAGCCGGTTACCGACTGATCCTTGTCTCCCCAGGCAAGGAAGAGGCTCGACGAATCCCGAACCGACTCCGATCGCCGTCCTGAACGGTGAGAGGCCACGCCTCTGCGCTCCTTCGCGGACGGCCGACGGATCCCGCCTTGGCTCGCGCCGCATGCCCTATTCCACCTTTAGTCGTAATGCCGGTGATCGAGCGTGGTCGCCGAGATTCTTTACGTTATTGATTATAAAGTGGTTTTAAGGCTTTCTCCGAGGCCCTTCAGTCGCGCGGAAGCGTTCGGCTCAATTTTGCAATCGTATTCATTGTGTGCCACTTTGCATCCTCGACAGCCACCGACAATGACAACGGGACACCACTGATGGAAAGTTTCGGGACGCTCAACTGGACGATCCTGATCGTCTACCTCATCGGTAACCTGGTGATGGGGTCGCTGCTGAGCAAGAAGGTCAACAGCGCCGAAGACTATTATCTGGGCACCAAGACCATCCCCTGGTGGGCGATCGGTCTGTCGGTGATGGCCACTTACGTCAGCGCCATGTCGTTCTTGGGTGGGCCCGCCTGGTCCTATGGCAGCGGGCTCGGGGTGATGATGATCCAGATCAACTACCCGCTGGTGGTGTTCCTGGTAATCACCCTGTTCCTGCCGTTCTTCTACAACAGCGGCGTGGCGTCCATCTACGAGTATCAGGAGCGTCGTTTCGGCAAGAAGGCGCGAGGCGTGATGTCGGTCATCTTCATGATGACCCAGACCCTGTCCTCGGCGGCGGTGCTCTACGCCACGGCGCTGGTGCTGAGCTTCATCACCGGCGTGGATGTTGTCACGGCGATCCTGGCGATCACCCTGATCGCTCTGGTCTATACCTTGATGGGCGGGATCAGTGCGGTGATCTGGACCGACGTACTGCAAGCGGTGATCCTGCTGGTGGGGGCGGCGATCATTTTCTACGCCCTGCTCGACCGCATGCCGGAGTCGCTGGCGACCACTCTGGGCGAGCTCAAGGCCGAGGGCAGGATGAATATCCTGAATTATTCCTTCGATCCTCGGGTCGAGGCCACCGTCTGGTCCGGGGTTATCGCCATGGTGCTCTATCATGTCACCGTCTATGGCGCCAACCAGATGGTGGTGCAGCGGGCGCTCGCCGCCAGGAACATCGGCGATGCCAAGAAATCCTTCCTGTTCATGGGCTTCGCGGCGTTCTTCATCTACTTCCTGTTCCTGTTGCTGGGGGTGTTGTTCTATAGCTATTACGGTGGCCGCGAGTTCGACAACAGCAATACCATCGTGCTGCAGTTCGCCGCCGACTATGGCCTGCCGGGCCTGTTAGGCATCGTCGCCGCCGCGGTGGTGGCCGCCTCCATGTCCAGTCTGGACTCGGCGCTCAACTCGCTGGCCACGGTGACCACCCTCGATTTCTACGAGAAGTACTTCAAGAAGGGCGCTTCCTCGTCCCATTACCTGAAGGCTTCCCGCTGGTTCACCGTTGGCTGGGCGGTGCTGATCATCGTGCCGGCGATCCTGTTCGCCCAGAGCGAAGGCTCGGTGTTACAGCTGCTCACCAAGGTCGGTTCCTACTTCGTCGGCGCTAAGCTGAGCATGTATGCCCTAGGGTTCTTCTCCCGCCATACCAGCGAGCGGGGGCTGTTGATCGGGGTGGCGGCCGGCTTCGTGGCGGTGTGGTACGTGGCGACCCAGAGCGAGGTTGCCTGGCCCTGGTTCTGCGCCATCGGCGTGCTGGTCAACGTGCCGGTCTCCATCGTCGCCAGCTTGCTGCTGGATGGCCGCCAGGGGGAGCTCTCGGCGTATACCATCCAGGGCCAGAAGGCGATGTATCGCGACCGCAACCTGCCGGTCAAGGATGAGGGCTGGTACCTGATGCCCGGCAAGGTGGATCGCGTCAGTTGGCTGCTGGTGGTGTTCTTCCTGGCCACGCTGTTGTTCCTGTACCTGTTCGCGGCATGGATCTGACGCCTCGACTCGGCTGTCCGTGACGGGCGGGCTTCGACAAATGGTGTAGGCGACAGGAATTGAATTCGTAGTCAATAGTTGCCAAGGTTGTCGTTAGGCGAGCCATGATGCCGACGGCTAGCGGGAGGATCTTAGTGGATACTGAAGGCCGCCAATACTAACCTCATGAGGTCATTGGGGGCAGGGAAGAGATGAGGTCAATCGATGGCAATATTGTGAATACGTAGTCATTAAGTGATCTTGATGCGAGGAACATTACCCAAGGGGCCCGATGGCTCTCCTCTGGATAACGACGTGAGGCCTTCTTGGTGAAAATATGCTGAAAGAATTTTGACGGAACCGTAGGCGGGAAGTCTTGTGAAAAGGCCTGGCGGGAGAAAATGAAATTGGCGTCGCCAAAAAAATCAAGATTCCTGCCAGGAATAATCAAATACCTAGAGGTGGTTATGCAATCAAGATCTAGTCCTCTGATAAGGGGTGTTTCGCTAGCGGTCATATTGTCGATGGCTGCCTTCCATGTTTATGTGGTGATGTTTGGCGCGCCTCAGCCCTTTGTGTTTCGTGGTCTCCACTTGGGGTTCTCCCTTGCCATCATCTTTCTTCTATTCCCCTTTGTCAGGGGAGGTGGCAAGGCTGTGGGCGCCCTTGACCTGGCCTGCTTTGCGGGAATGGTCATTTCAGTCGGATACCTCATCATTAACCAAGATGTGCTCTATGCACGTTTTCAGTTGGTTGATCCGCTGACTCCCTCGCAGTTCTGGTGCGGCGTTGTGTTGACCTGCCTGGTGTTGGAAGGCTGTCGCCGGACATTGGGTCCGGCCCTACCCTTGACGGCGATCTTGTTTATTATCTATGCGGTGTTGTCAGGCACACTGACGCCAGAGTATCTTATTGATGTTCTCTACTTAACAACAGAGGGGATCTTTGGCATTCCTCTCAATGTTTCCGCGACCTTTCTTTTTCTCTTCGTTCTTTTTGGCGCCTTGGCTGAAAAACTGGGAACTGGAAAATTCTTTATCGATTTCTCTACGGCTGTTGCGGGGCGTACAGCGGGTGGTCCCGCCAAGGTTGCCAGTATAAGTTCTGCTCTTTTTGGGTCTATTTCAGGTAGCGCAGTGGCCAATATCATGACCACTGGAAGTTATACCATTCCACTGATGAAGCGTCTGGGTTATCGCGCTCCATTCGCGGGCTCAGTAGAGGCGGTGGCCTCGACAGGTGGACAAATCATGCCGCCAGTGATGGGGGCGTCGGCCTTCGTGATGGCTGAAGTCATGGGGGTTAGCTATCTCAATGTCATGCTAATCGCTTTGATACCGGCGGTATTGTTTTTTGTCAGCGTTTTTCTTGCCATTCATTTCGAGGCAAAGCGGCAGGGGCTTAGTGGCCTAGATGAGGCTTCGATTCCGGTGCTCAAGACCGTGATAAAGCAGCGGGGGCACCAAATTCTTCCGCTGTTTATTGTGATCGGAGTGTTGGTTTCAGGCTATAGCCCGGCTTATGCCGCCTTTGCGGGCATTATATCGATTATACCTACTTCATTGCTTCGGCGCGAAACCCGGAAGGAATTTCGTGCTATCAAGGTGCTGGAAGGTGTAGAAAATGGTGTCGTGAATGCGGTTAAGGTGGCACTCGCCTGTGCCTGTGCGGGTATCGTCGTTGGTGTAGTGGTGCATAGTGGGCTAGGGTTGGAATTCACCGGTGTGGTGCGCCATATAGCCAGTGACTCAATGCTTTTGGCGTTAATACTAACCGCCGTGGCTGGGATTATTATTGGCATGGGGCTTCCCACGACGCCAGCATATATCCTACAGACTGCATTGCTAATACCGGCCTTGATAAAGCTGGGCGTCACACTGGAGGCCGCACACCTCTTTGCTCTTTACTTTGCTATTATGTCGGCGATTACTCCCCCGGTGGCGATTGGGCTCTTTGCGGCTAATTCGATATCTGGTGCGCGTTTTTGGCCTGCAAGTGTTGCTGCCTTCAAGCTGGGGATGACGGGTTACATCGTGCCTTTCATGTTTGTCTATAGTCCCGCTCTTATTCTTCAGGGGACCCCTTTACAAATTGCTATGGCCGCATTTTCCGCCATATTGGGTGTTACATTTTTGGCATCGGGACTGCATGGGTATTTAACACGCCCTCTTGGCCCGGTGGAGCGAGTATTGTTGGTTGCGTCAGCCATGGTGCTTATTTACCAGGGTGTCTTGACAGATCTGGTTGGGATCGCGATGGCTGGGTTGGCCTATATCATTCAACGAAACCGAGTGCAATCGGTGTCCACCATATAATGCTTTCAGCATTATATCCTTTAATATAAAACAAGGAGATGAAGGATGAACGTTAAATCAATGGTGTTCGGGGCTGTGGTTGTGATGGCTGGAGTCTCCACCGCTCAAGCCGAAGAGTTGACATTTGTCACTGGAAGCCCTGGTGGATCCTGGTATCCGGCCGGGGGGGCTATCAAGTCAGCGGTGGAAGACCTGAACGACGATATTCAGATTAATGTGCGACCTGGAGGGGGGTTGGCGAATATCAAAGCCATTGGCTTGGGCAGGGCCGACTTAGGGATGAGTAATACAATCTCCGCCGTCGATGCGATCAAGGGAAATCCGCCTTTTGACGAGCCTGTCAGTGATATTTGCAATGTGGCTTTTCTTTATCCCCAGGTGATTCAGGCCGCTGTGGTTAATATGGAAATGGAAAGCTTCGAAGATTTCCGAGGCAGGCGCTTGGCGGTGACGCCAAGGGGCAATACCGCCGAGCAGCTCGCTCGTCAAACCCTGAACGCGGCGGGTGTTACCTACGAAGACCTCGATCAAGTGGCTTTTTCATCGATGTCGGATCAGGTAAACATGATGAAAGACGGACAAGTGGATGGGTTCTTTCAGGCTACTGGGATTCCAGCTGGCGTCATTATGGATGTGGGAGCCTCGAGGGATCTTCGCTTGTTGCCCGTGACGGACGAAATGTTTGCCACCATGAAGGAGGCAAATTCCGGTTATCAACGCTTTGTTATTCCAGCCGATGCTTATCCGGATATGGAGGGGCCTGTCCCGTCGGTGAGTTTTGGAACTCACGTGATTGCTTCCTGTAACGCCGATGAGGAAGCAATCTACAAGGTCACTGAAGCCATTCATGACCGCCTGGATGATCTGGGCGTTGCCGTAGCGGCCCTCAAAGGCACCACCCAGGATCAACTTGGCCAAGACGTCGGGATCGAGCAACACCCTGGTTCCGCACGGTTCTTCAGCGAGCTCGAAGAGCAGTAAATAATAGAGAAGGGCGTGGCTTAATAAGCCACGCCTTCTCGAAATGTCTATAGGTACCTTTCCATGGCTTATGACTACTGCATCATTGGAGGCGGAATCGTTGGGTTGGCCACGGCACGCGCGATACTGGAGAAACGTCCAGGCGCAAGTTTGGTGCTGCTGGAAAAAGAGAAGACTCTCGCGAAGCATCAGACTGGCCACAACAGTGGGGTGATTCACTCAGGGATCTACTACTCTCCAGGTTCACTGAAAGCTCGTCTTTGTAGAGATGGGGCTCATGAGACTAAAGCCTTCTGTCGAGAGCATGACATATACTACCACGATTGTGGGAAGTTGATTGTTGCTACTGACAGTGTGGAAAAGGATCGAATGGAAAATCTTTATCAGCGATCGGCCGAGAATGGTGTCGCTGTTGAAAAGGTGGGTGAAAATGAGTTGCGGGACATGGAACCATATGTCAGTGGTATAGCCGCTCTGCGAGTTCCAGGTACCGCTATTGTAGATTATCGTGAAGTATGTAATGCCTTGGCCAAAAACATTATCTCTCTTGGAGGGGAGATAAAGCTTGAGGCTGAGGTGTTGGCGATTAGAGAATGCTCTTCATATGTCGAGGTGGATGCCGAGTCTGACATGATCAGCACAAGGCGCCTGGTTGTCTGCCCTGGCTTGCAGGCCGATCGACTCGCGCGTCTCGCCGGTTTGAATCCCGACTTCCGAATTGTGCCTTTCCGGGGCGAGTATTACCGCCTTTCTCCACGCTGGACAGGAAAAATAAATCACCTTATTTATCCGGTTCCCGACCCTGCGCTTCCATTCTTGGGTATTCATCTGACCAATATGGTGGACGGTTCCACCACGGTAGGTCCCAATGCCATGCTGGGGATGGCGCGCGAAGGTTATCGCAAGTTTTCATTGAACGCCAGAGATATGTCTGAATATCTGTTGTTTTCAGGTTTCTGGAAAATGATGAGGAAGAATTTTTCTTCAGGAGTGAGTGAGTTTTGCAACTCTATGGCTAAGTCGCATTATTTGAAACAGTGTAGAAAATACTGCCCGGATTTGTCATATGATGATCTCAAGCCGATCGAGGCAGGGATTCGCGCCCAGGCGGTGTCTCGTGACGGTAGCTTGATTCATGACTTTCTTTTTCTCGATACCGAGCGATCAGTGTTTGTCTGTAATGCGCCATCACCAGCCGCGACTTCAGCTTTACCAATAGGGAAAGCCATCGCACGGCGTCTGTTCGAGCGTGAGGGAGAATCCTGTAAAGAAAAGGTGGCGGTATGATGCCGAGCTCTATAGTCGATCCCGGTGAGTTGGCTAACTTGCTGTGCGATATTCTTATGTCGGATGGCTGTGAATCATATGAAGCGAAAATCGTAAGCGACCATTTGGTGGATGCTTCTCTACGCGGGCATGATAGCCATGGTGTAATACGAATTCTTCGGTATCACGCTTGGTTGGGAACTGGAAAGATCAACGCGAACCGGACTTTGAAAACTATCCTTGATACCGGTGTGATGTTGCAGTTCGATGGCCAAGACGGGATGGGCCAGCGGCTGGCGACGGAGGCCGCCGCCTTGGGAATCGATCGTGCCAGAGAGCATGGGCTATCGCTGGTGGCCTTGCGGCGGGCGGGCCATGTGGGGCGTTTGGGGGCCTATGCCGAGCAGGCCTGTGCGGAAGGAATGGTGAGTATCCACTTTGTGAATGTGGCTGGCTCGCGCCTAGTGGCCCCCTTCGGTTCGTCACAGAGGGCCATTTCAACGGCTCCCGTCGCAATCGGTGTGCCTCATGGTGCCGGGGATGACTTCGTCCTTGATTTTGCCACTTCATTGGTCGCAGAAGGCAAGGCTTTGGTGGCGGGACGAGGAGGGAAGTCTTTGCCGCGTGACGCCTTGATTTCCGGTAGTGGCCAGCGGACTGATGATCCCCGTGAGCTCTATGGAGCAACCCTGGATGAAAAGGTGCCCGACCCACGTGCCGGCACCGGTGCCTTGCGAACTGTTGGCGAACATAAAGGCTCTGGGCTGGCTCTCGCCTGCGAGCTACTGGCTGGGGCATTGACCGGCAATGGCACCAATGGAACCACGGATCACTCCTTCGGTAATGGTATGTTATCGATCTTTATTCGTCCTGAAGTGTTGGACGATACGAATGGGTTTGGCGCCGAGGTGGCTGATTATCTTTCCTTTTTGCGTCAAGCGGCCCCTGAGAAGGGAGTCGAGCGTGTGAGGATACCTGGAGACCCCGAGCGAGAACGCCTGAAAGAGCGGTGTGTTTCTGGTTTGGAGTTGCCAAAAGAAGTGGCTGAAGAGATAGCGGATATAGCTAAGAGAAAAAATCTACTCCACTGCTGTTTAGCGGGTTTTGGCGATAATTAAACTTCTATTTTGAATGGGTTGTGGTTATGCATATAAACAAGGATATTTCTAGCGGCTCTCCTTTGTTGGGCACATTTATCAAGACTCCTCATCATGTTGTCGTTGAGGCCCTTGGTGGAAGTGGGTTGGATTATATTGTTCTCGATGCCGAGCACTCGACCTTTGGCATCTCAGAAACCGACAGTTGTCTCTTGGCCGCCAAGGCGGTAGGAATCCCGGCTTTTGTACGCCTGACGGAGGGAGCGCCCGCCGATATTCTTCGTGTGCTTGATATGGGGGCGGATGGTTTCCTCGTTCCACATGTCGTGAGTGCCGAGCAAGCGAGAGAGGTTGTCGAGGCGGCTCATTACGGTGCCGGAGGACGTGGGTATTCGGCGACTAACCGTGCGGGAAACTATGGGCGTGTGTCCATGTCCGAGCACCTTGAGAATGCCAGTGATGTTTCCGTCATTCTGCAGATTGAGGATCCCGAGGGTGTGGAAGCCATCGATGAAATTGCCGCGGTAGAGGGTGTGAGTGCCTGTTTCGTGGGGCGGGCCGACTTGGCCGTTGCCTATGGCGTTTATGATCTAGACGCACCGGAGGTGACGTCGGCCGTGGAAAGTGTCATCAAGGCTTGTGCAACCAGAGGCGTGCCTGTGGCGACGTTTGTACCGAAGATGGAAGATGCTCGTGCCTGGTTCGAGCGTGGTGTGAATATGGTAGCGGTAGCCAGCGAGCATAAACCAATGCAGGAGTACTTCTCTAAGGGTTCTGTCTCATCGGTGAAAGTGGGGGATGAGTAATGACAAAAGTTCTAGCTCTTGACCCCATCCGTGAGGAAGGACTTTCCCTGTTGCGTGATGCGCCTCATGTGGAACTTGTTCACCTTCCCGAGCCTACTGAAGAGATGATTCTGGATCATCTTCAGGACGCTGATGCTGTTATTCTACGCGCGCGGCGTTTGTCCGAGTCCGCTTATCGCTCCGCCCCTCGCTTGAGATTGGTTTCACGCCATGGCGTCGGTTGCGATAATATCGACTTCAACTTGATGACGGAGCTGGGCATTGGTGTAGCCATTGCTTCGGACAGCAATTTGGTTTCTGTCGCCGAGCACGCCATGGCCCTGACATTGGGGGCTTGCAAGAATATCGGGGTCGCTACCGAGGCGGTGAGATCTGGCGACTGGACAGTACGTGACTCCCTGGGGGCGCGAGATCTCGAGGGCGCGGATACGCTGGTGGTTGGATTTGGGCGTATTGGGCGTGCCTACGCCGCTCGTGCGGCGGCCTTCGGTGCACGGCTCTCGATCTATGATCCCTTCATGCCCGTCGACGCCCCCCTACCCGAGGGGATGGCGCGGGTCGACGACTTGGCGACGGCCCTGGAAACGGCTGAGGTAATCAGTATCCACATGCCCCGAACCGAGCAAACCGCGGGGCTGTTTGGACACGAGGTGCTGGGAAAATGCCGCCCGGGGGCCATCTTGGTCAATACCGCGCGTGGCGGTATCGTCGATGAGCGGGCACTGGTGTCCGCGCTCAAGGCGGGGCGCCTCGGTTTCTATGCCACGGATGTGCTGGATAACGAGCCCCCTAGCTTAGAAGACCCCTTGCTTGGCCGGTCGGATGTACTCGTGACGCCCCACTCGGCCGCCATGACCCGACAAGGGGCGATTCGCATGGCGACCCGCTCGGCGCAGAATGTACTGGACTATCTTGGTGGGACGCTGTCACCTGACATGATGGCGCTCCCGCCGAAGCCGTGGATCTAGAGCCGACATTTCGCATGGTTTAATGCCCGGGGGAGCCCTTTTTCCTCCTTGTTGCATTCGTATGCAAAAAATGCCAGATTACCATCAGCGCCACGTTGATCCTGTGCCAGCGCCCGGGCCGCGAACGAAGGCGCCGAACCCAACATCACTATTCCGCAATTCCGAGGTGAATCCATGATCCGTTATCTCAAGTCCGGTGCCACCCAGGATGTGCGCGCCGAAGCCGACCGTAAGGTGCGCGACGTCGTCGAAACCACCCTGGCCGACATCGAGGCCCGCGGCGATAGCGCCGTGCGCGAACTCTCCGAGCGTTTCGACGGCTGGTCGCCGGAGAGCTTCCGCCTGACCCAGGAAGAGATCGATCAGGCGATCAGCGAGGTCGACCCCCAGTCGCTGGAAGACATCCGCTTCGCCCAGGCGCAGGTTCGTCGTTTTGCCGAGGCTCAGCTCGCGTCCATGCAGCCGGTCGAGATCGAGAACAGCCCCGGCGTGATCCTCGGTCACAAGCATGTGCCCATCGAGGCGGTGGGGTGCTACATCCCCGGTGGCGGCTATCCGATGGTGGCCTCGGCTCACATGAGTGTGCTGACCGCCAAGGTGGCCGGCGTCAAGCGCGTGGTCGCCGCGGCGCCGCCCTACAAGGGCAAGGCCCACCCGGCGATCGTCGCCGCCATGCACCTGGCCGGCGCCGACGAGATCCTGGTGCTCGGTGGCGTTCAGGCGGTGGGTGCCATGGCCATCGGCACCGAGAGCATCGACCCGGTGGACATGCTGGTCGGCCCGGGCAATGCCTTCGTCGCCGAGGCCAAGCGCCAGCTGTTCGGTCGTGTCGGTATCGATCTGTTCGCCGGCCCCACCGAGACCCTGGTGATCGCCGATGACAGCGTCGACGGCCTGCTGTGCGCCACCGACCTGCTGGGCCAGGCCGAGCACGGCACCAACTCGCCTTGTGCGCTGCTGACCAACTCCGAGGCCCTGGCCCGCGATACCGAGACCGCGATCGCCGAGCTGCTCGAGAAGCTGCCCACCGCCGATGCCGCCCGTCAGTCCTGGGAGACCTACGGCGAGATCATCGTCTGCGACAGCCACGAGGAAATGCTTCAGGTCGCCAACGACATGGCCTACGAACATGTCCAGATCATGACCGAGAACGCCGACTGGTACCTCGACAACATGGTCAACTACGGCGCGTTGTTCCTGGGGCCGCGCACCAACGTCGCCTACGGTGACAAGGTGATCGGTACCAACCACACCCTGCCCACCAAGAAGGCGGCGCGATACACCGGTGGCCTGTGGGTCGGCAAGTTCCTCAAGACCTGCACCTACCAGCGCGTGCTCACCGACGAGGCCTCCGCCCGCATCGGTGGCTACTGCTCGCGGCTCTGTGCCCTTGAAGGCTTCGCCGGTCACGGCGAGCAGGCCAACGAGCGCGTGCGCCGCTACGGCCAGCGCGACGTGCCCTATGCCGGCCAGGTGGAAGCCTGAGGCGGTCCGATTGAGGAGCCAATCATGACGCTACCCCAGACACCGAGCCAGCGGCTGGATGGCCGCACGGCACTGATCACCGGGGCCAGCAAGGGCCTGGGGCTGGCGGCGGCCTGCGCCCTGGCCCAGGTCGGCGCCAAGGTGATCCTGGTGGCCCGTGACCCCGCGGTCCTCGAGGAGGCGGTGGCGGCGCTGACCGCCGCCGGCCACTCGGCCGAGGCGTTGGTCCTGGATGTCACCGATACCGCGGCGGTGCGCGAGGCGCTCAGCGGCCGACGCATCGATATCCTGGTCAACAATGCCGGCACCAATCGGCCCAAGCCGATCGACGAGATCAGCGAGGATGACTACGCGGCGGTGATGGACATCAATGTGCGGGCCGCCTACTTCCTGGCCCAGACCGTGATCGCCTCGATGCCGGAGGGCGGCTCGATCATCAACATGTCGTCCCAGATGGGCCACGTGGGCGCCGCCGACCGCAGCCTCTACTGCGCCTCAAAGTCCGCGGTGGAGGGCATGACCCGGGCCATGGCCGTGGAACTCGGCCCCCGTGGCATCCGCGTCAACAGCGTCTGCCCGACCTTCGTCGAGACGCCGATGACCCGGCCGTTCTTCGAGCAGCCGGGCTTTCGCGAGGCGGTGCTGGCGAAGATACCGCTGGGGCGTCTCGGCCGGATCGAGGACATCATGGGCCCGGTGGCCTTCCTCGCCTCGGACGCCGCCGCCCTGGTGACCGGCAGCGCGCTGATGGTCGACGGCGGCTGGACGGCCCACTGAACCCACAAGGAGACATGGCATGAGCCTGACCGGTTTCGACGCGCAGTTCGTCGATCTGCGTGACTACATCTTCAAGATCACCGAGTGGATCTGGGAGGGGCGCGGCATCGACCTGATCCGCGACTACTACGCCAAGGACTGCCCGGTGAAGACCCCGGGAGGCGCCTTCAGCGGCGTCGAAGGAGTGATCCGCGGTACCCTGGAGACCCTCCAGGAGTTCCCCGATCGCACCCTGCTCGGCGAGGACGTCATCGACAGCGAGGATGCCCCCGGCACCTACTATTCCTCGCATCGCATCTTCTCCCATATGACCCACGCGGGGGAGGGCGCCTTCGGTGCCCCCACCGGCGTGCGGGCCGGTGTGATGACCATCGCCGACTGCCTGTGTCGGGAGAATCGCATCGTCGATGAATGGCTGGTCCGCGACCAGGCCGGTCTGGCCCAGCAACTGGGTCATTCCCCGGCGGCGCTTGGCGAGGCCCTGGCGGCCAAGGCCGCGCTGCCCGACGCCGAGGCCCTGGTGGAGCGCTGGCGGGGCCCCGAGGGGGACCTGGACATCGACGCCCTGGGGCCGGTGGCCGTGCGCTATCGGGATCTCTGGCAGCACGCTCGTCTCGAGCGCTTGCGCGACGGCTACGACCGGGCCATCGATGCCAAGGTGCCGGGAGCGCGCACCCTGCGTGGCCACGATGACCTGGAGCGCTTCTGGTTCGGCTACAAGGGCGCCTTCCCCATGGGGCAGTTCCGCATTCATCACTGGATCGATCGTGAAGACGCCGGCGAGCCGCGCCGGGTGGCGTTCCGCTGGTCGCTTTCCACCACCCATCAGGGCGGCGGCGTCTTCGGGCCGGCCAGCGGCGCCCCGGTGGTGCTGCTCGGCATCACTCATGCCGAACTGTGCGGCGACACCGTGGTGCGCGAATGGCACCAGCTCGACGAGATCGCCATCCACGCCCAGATCGCCCAGCACCGTCAACAAAAGACCTGATGTCAGGGGGCGGTCGGCGAGTGCGACCGCCGAACTAGCGCTGGATGCCGCTGGTGTCTTTACCTCTCACCAGGGGCGATCGCATCGCTCCTGGCCCATCTCGACGTTGAGGTGGGTCGTGGTGAGTGGCGGGTCATAAGGCGGCCTCAACTGATTTCGTATTCAACAGGAATTCTGGCGCCAGGTTGTTCTGTTCCCATTACCGAGTATCGGTATAGAGAGCGTGATGGGTGCTCCAGACCGCGAGGGTTGGCGAGAAAACCAGGCTTGGCGGCAAGAATGTGTGCAATGGAGAGGTTGCAGAATGACGACGGACACTCATACCCGGAATAAATCGCTGATTGCCCCGATGCGGGAAGCGATGCGCGATTTTAGCGAGAAAGGCGTGCGGACCGCGCTGGAGGAGCTGATCGCCCCGGACGCGGTGGTGCACATGTGCCACCCCTTCGGCGACCTGGCCGGTCCGAAGGCGCTTTACGACAGCTGCTATGCGCCGCTGTTCGAGTCCATGCCCGACCTGGAGCGCCGTGACTGGATCGTCATGGGCGGGCGCACCGAACATGGTGGTGACTGGATCGGTTGCGGGGGCCATTACTATGGCACCTTCGTGAAGCCCTGGTTGGATATTCCACCGACCGGCCATTTGACGCACATGCGCTTCCATGAATTTTATCGCTTCGAGGAAGGCCGGGTCGTCGAGATCCAAGCCATCTGGGATATCCCGGAGGTAATGATGCAGGCAAAGGCCTGGCCGCTGGCGCCTTCGCTCGGTCTAGAATTCTGCATCCCCGGGCCGGCAACGATGGATGGCGTTGTGCCGGGTCCCTGGGACGAGGAGAAGTCACAGGCCTCCTGCCGTCACATCGTAGAGATGCTGGACCATATGACGAAACACCCCGGCCAGGGCGGGCCGGAAGTGATGGAGATGCCAAGGTTCTGGCATGAGCGGATGAACTGGTACGGGCCGGCCGGCATCGGCACGGGCCGTGGCATCGCCGGCTTCCGAAACTGGCACCAGATTCCCTTCCTGAGCGGCATGCCCGACCGCGGTCAGTATCTGGATGAGATCACCTATCACTTCTTCGGCGATGGCGATTACGCGGCGGTCACCGGCTGGCCCAACATGATGCAGACGGTGACCGACGACGGCTGGCTGGGCATCGCGCCCTCGGGCAAGAAGATCGCCATGCGGTCGCTGGATTTCTGGCGATTGGAAGACGGCAAGATCCGGGAAAACTGGGTGACGGTCGATCTACTGGATGCCTATCGCCAGCTGGGCGTGGACGTCTTCGCGCGTCTGCGCGAATTCAACAAGGCTCGCGTGGTGGGGGAGATTCCCTTCCCCGTAGGCGAGGCCTGACATGACCACTTACCTCGGCACCTCCCGGTGCCGCCTTCATCACAGGGGCGACCTCGAAGACGTCAGGGTGGCGCCACGCGAATGGCGTCATCTCGACGAGATCGCTATCCACGCCCAGATCGCCCAACACCGACAGCAGGAGGCCTCATGACTTGGACCCTCGACACGCTGCGCCAGCGCCGGGTGCGTTACGACGACCTGGTGCCCTGCCGCAATGCCTTCATCGATACCCGCTCGCCGGGCTCCGATCGCAAGGAGAACTTCACCATCATCGGCCCCGGGGTAGCAGAGAGCGCCGACCAGCACGTGCATATCTCCGAGCCCCACGGCTTCAACGTCGGCGGCGCCCGCCAGCCCGATGGCTGCCTGAACTCCCAGCACTCCCACGAGGGGGCCGAGGTGTTCGTGGTGCACACCGGGCGCTGGCGGCTGTTCTTCGGCCCGGAGCGGGAGGAGGGTACCTTGGACATCGCCCCGGGCGACGTGGTCAGCGTGCCGACCCAGATGTTCCGCGGCTTCGAGAAGCTCGATGCCGGCACCGGCTTCCTGTGGGTGGTACTGGGCGGTGACGACCCGGGGCGGGTGCGCTGGGCGCCCAGCGTCTTCGACCTGGCCGAGCATCATGGGCTGGTGCTGCTCAAGAGCGGCCGCCTGGTGGATCGCATCGCCGGCGAGACCATCCCCGAGGACGAGGAGATCGAGACCGCCCCCGACGGCGAAGAGATCGCGCGGCTGGTGACGCCTTCGCCGGAGCGCCTCGCCGAATGCATGGTGCGCCACGAGGCCTTGCGCGGCAACGCTGACGCCGTGCTCGCCGCCCCCGGCGTCGAGGAATGCGGCGTCATCGCCCCGGCGGCCAGTGGCGACGGCTTCGGGCCGGGGCCGATCAGCGGCTGGTGGCCCCATGGTTTCCAGCTGCGCGTGCTGCGCATCGCCGAAGGGGCCGTGACCCCGGACTACCACTGCGACGAACCGGAGGTGCTGTTCGTGCAGTCCGGCGGCGTGCGTCTGGTCAGCGAGGCCGGCGAGCTGGCGCTGGGCACCGGCGATACCTTCACCTCGCCCCAGGGCTGGACGCATCGCCTCGAGGCCGATGCCGACGCCGAGGTGGTCGTGGTGCGTGGCGGGGATGCGCCCACCGGCCCGCGTCGCGCTGCCTGAAGGGCAAAGAGGACTACGTATGCATAATGTGACCCGGCGACAGCCGCTGCTGCTGATTCCCGGCACCCTCTGCGACGAGCGGCTATGGGCACCCCAGGTCGAGGCCCTGGAAGGGCGGGCCGATATTCGGGTGCCGCGCCTCGATGCCAGTGACGATCTGGAAGCCCTGGCCCGAGACATCCTCGATCAGGCGCCCTGGCCACGCTTCAGCGTCGCCGGGCTGTCGATGGGCGGTATCCTGGCACTGGCGCTGATGCGCCTGGCGCCGGAGCGCATCGAGCGGCTGGCGCTGCTCGATACCAACCCCTTCGCCGAGGCGCCCGAGCGCCGGGCACAGCGGGCCGACGACATCGCCCAGGCCGAGGCCCTGGGCGTGGCCCGTTATGCCGGCGAGGTGCTGGCGCCGTTGTATCCCGCCGAGGGCGCCGCCGTGGACCCCGAGCACAGTGCTCTGGTGGTGGCCATGGCCGAGCGCGGTGGCCTCGAGACCTTCCGGCGTCAGGCCATCGCCCTGCGCGATCGTCCCGACGGCAGCGCCGCGCTTGCGTCCATTTCCGTGCCGACCCTGGTGCTGTGTGGCGACGGCGACCGGCTGTGCCCGGTATCCCGGCACACTTATCTGGCCGATCATATCCCCGGAGCTGAGCTGGTGATCCTCAAGGGAGTCGGCCATCTGAGTACTCTGCAGGCCCCCGAGGCCGTCAACCAGGCGCTGGCGCACTGGCTCGAGCGCTCATCTACCCCCTAGACCCGGAGAGACCCATGGCCCTGAGCCCGGAACTGCTGAACGAACTGCGGCGCTTCGACACTCCCACGGTGGCCAATGCCCTCGACCTGGTGCGTGGCACTCGCAGTGCCGAGGGCTTCAGTCGGCTGCCGCTGGTGGCCGCCGACCCCGGCGCCGCGCCCCTGGTCGGCTATGCTCGCTGTGCGAAGATCCGCGCCCTGACGCCTCCCGAGGAAGACGCCGCGGTCATCCGCGAGCGGCGCCTCGCCTATTACCGCTATGTCGCCGACAGTCCAGCCGATTCGCTGATGGTGATCGAGGACGAGGATGGTGAGGAAACCGTGGGCGCCTACTGGGGCGAGGTTAACACCTGCCTGCACAAGCGCCTGGGCGTCGATGGCGTGCTCACCAATGGGGTGATTCGTGACCTCGACGACCTGGAACCGGATTTCACCGTTCTGGGCGGCCGAGTCGGCCCCTCTCATGCCTATGTGCGGGTCACTGCCGTCGATGTGCCGGTCAGAGTCTTCGGCCTGGATATCGCCCCCGGCGATCTGATTCATGCCGACAAGCATGGCGCGGTGCGGCTGACCCCGGACGAAGCCCAGGCGCTGCCCGAGGCCATCGCCACGATCATCGGCGCCGAACAGGAATTGCTGGCCAGCGCCAGAGTGCCCGGCTTCGATTTTGATGCCCTGTTGGAGGCCTGGGAGGCCTTCGAGAAGCGTCGCGTTTAGGCCTCTTCCTCGTCCCTGGCCGCGCTCGGTGTCGTCGATACCGGGGGCGGCCGTCGTCTGTTTCCCGATCCCGGAGAATGTCATGACCACCCATCAAGCCAACAAGGCCCTGATTCTCGAGTTCTATCGCGAGCTCGAGGGCGCCGATGCCGAGACGGTCGGCGGCATCGTCGATCGTTATACCTCCGCCGACTACCAATGGCACGGTGTCTATCCCTTCGAGGAGCAGCATGGCGCCGAGGCCGTCACCGATGCCTTCTGGCGGCCTTTCCTCGCCGCCTGGTCGTCGGTTCAGCGGCGCCAGGATGTGTTCTTCGCCGGTACCAACACCCGCGACGGTACCGACTGGGTGGTCAGCATGGGCCACTTCATGGGGCTCAGGGATCGCCCCTGGCTGGGTATCCCGGCGACCCGCAGGATCGGCTTCCTGCGCTATGCGGATTTCCATTGCATCCGTGATGGCAGGATCGTTCGCAGCGGCTTCTTCTGCGACATCATCGACGTGATGCATCAGGCCGGCATCAATCCGCTGCCACCCCAGACCGGCGCTTCCTTCGTCTACCCCGGCCCGCGGACACATGATGGCCTGTTGTTCGAGGCCCAGGACCCGGCGGCGGGGGAGAAGACCCTGGCGCTGGTCAACCGCATGGTCGACGACCTGACCGCCCTCAACCTGAGCGGCGATGACCTGCCGCCACCGGAGCTGCTGGCGCGCAGCTGGCACGATGACATGATCTGGTATGGCCCCGCGGGCATCGGCGCGACCTACACGATTCCCCGTTACCAGGAACAGCACCAGCTACCGTTTCGCACCGGGCTGACCGGCAAGGTCTTCAATGGCCACGTGACGCGCTTCGCCGAGGGTGACTACGCCGGTTTCTTTGGCTGGCCGAACCTGACCAATACGCCTATCGGTGGCTTCCTGGGGCTGCCCGGCAGCGACGTTCGCGCCGACATGCGGGTGGTGGACATCTACCGCCGCGAGGGCGACAAGCTGGCCGAGAACTGGGTGCTGATCGACCTGCCATACTGGTTGAAGCAGCAAGGCCTCGACATCCTCGAGCGCACCGCAGGGCTGGTGGGCACCGACTACTCGTAGGTCACCACCAAAAAGGCCAGCAGTTCCTCCTCGCTGTCGTTCTCGATGGTGTGCTCCTGGTCGGCGTGGTAGTGGGCCGAGTCGCCCACGCCCAGTTGGCATTCGTTGTCGCCGGCGATCACTCGGGCGCTTCCCCGAGTGATCGTCAGTAGTTCCCGGGTGCCCTCGAAGTGGGGGGCGCTATATAGCTGCGCCCGGGGCGCGATGCGTAGCTCGTAGAATTCGACGCTTTTCTCCAGGTGCAGTGGCGAAAGGGTGCGAATCCGGCACTCGCGGTCGTCTCGGAACAGGTGGGTCGCGTCGTCGCCTCGGACCACTTCGATGGTGGAAGCGGTCCAGGGTTGGTCGACCAGGTCGCCGATGCTCAGGCCGAAGGCCTGGGCGATGCGCAGGGTCACCGCCAGGGTGGGGTTGGCTCGCCCGCGCTCGATCTGGCTGAGCATCGAGCGGCTGACGCCGCAGGCCGAGGCCAACTGGTCGAGGGTCAGGCCGCGCTTCTTGCGCAGGGCGATGACGCGATCGCAGAGCAATTGGCCGCCATGCTCCGGCGGCAGGGGGGAAGTCGTTGGCACCTTGGTCTCCTTGGATGTTCAGTATGTTGGATTTTTTTCTTGCATAGAGGAATTTGTCCACTATGCTGGAATTAATTCCTTCATGGTAATCATCCTGTCAGGGATTGCCAGCCGGAGACCTAGTCGAAGAGACATCCACCATAGCGAGGAGGCGTGCATGAAGGCGCTAGTCAAGCGAGAGGCGGCACCGGGGCTTTGGCTCGATGACGTGCCCGAGCCGGACGTCGGCATCAACGATGTCCTGGTCAAGGTCAAGCGAACGGCGATCTGCGGCACAGACCTGCATATCTACAAGTGGGATAGCTGGGCCCAGCAAACCATTCCGGTACCGATGGTGGTGGGCCACGAGTTCGTCGGCGAGATCGTCGAGGTAGGCTCCAACGTCAATGATTTCCACCCCGGGCAGATCGTTTCCGGAGAGGGGCACGTGGTCTGCGGGCGCTGCCGCAACTGCCTGGCCGGGCGGCGCCACCTGTGTGCCCATACCCGTGGCATCGGCGTCAATCGCCCCGGGGCCTTCGCCGAGTACGTGGCGTTGCCGATGTCCAATGTCTGGGAGCATCGCCCCGGCATCGATCTGGACGTGGCAGCGCTGTTCGATCCCCTGGGCAACGCCGTGCATACCGCCTTGCAGTACGACCTGCTCGGCGAGGACGTGTTGATCACCGGGGCCGGGCCGATCGGCGCCATGGCCGCCGCGGTCTGCCGCCACGCCGGGGCGCGACATGTGGTGATTACCGACGTTAATCCCCAGCGGCTAGCGCTGGCCAAGACGTTGGGAGCCACCCGCACCGTCAATGTCGCCGAGGAGAGCCTGGTCGACGTCCAGCGCTCGCTGGGCATGTCCGAGGGCTTCGATGTGGGTCTCGAGATGTCCGGTAATCCGTCGGCCTTCCAGGACATGCTCGCCAACATGTGTCATGGCGGCAAGATCGCGATGCTCGGCATTCCCGGCGAGGAGCTGGCCATCGACTGGAACACCGTGATCTTCAACATGCTGACCATCAAGGGCATCTACGGCCGGGAGATGTACGAGACCTGGTACAAGATGTCCGTGATGATCGACTCCGGCCTGGATATCTCGCCGGTGATCACCCATCGCTTGCACTACAGCGAGTTTCAGCAGGGCTTCGATGCCATGCTGGCGGGAGAGGCCAGCAAGGTGATTCTTAACTGGGAGTGAGAACGCATGGAAGCGATGGTCACCGGGGATAAGGCGCAGCGGGGTGTTATTGCTATGAATGGCAAACGTAGCCCAGGGATGGGGTTACAGCGCCTCGCGAAGGCTTGTCGCCGGTACAGCGCATCGCATTAGGATCTTCGACACTCGATGAGCCATCTAGTAGAAGGGATACGACACCATGTACGGCGACTTTCAACAACATCTTCGCGACGAACTGGCGGCCATCGACGCGGCCGGGCTGACCAAGCGCGAGCGCGAGCTGGCGACCCCCCAGGGCGCCCATGTGGGCGTGGCGAACGACGGCGAGGTGTTGAACCTATGCGCCAACAACTACCTGGGGCTCGCCCAGCATCCCGAGGTCAAGGCGGCCGCCATGGAGGGCCTGAACGAGTGGGGCTACGGGCTGGCCTCGGTGCGCTTCATCTGCGGCACCCAATCCCTGCACAAGACCCTGGAAGCGAAGCTCAGCGAGTTCCTCGGCACCGAGGACACCATCCTCTATCCTTCCTGCTTCGACGCCAACGGCGGGCTGTTCGAGACCCTGCTGGGCCCCGAGGACGCGGTGATCTCCGATGAGCTCAATCATGCCAGCATCATCGACGGGGTGAGGCTGTGCAAGGCCAAGCGCTACCGTTACCGCAACAGCGATATGGCCGATCTTGAGGCTCAACTGCAGGCCGCCGATGCGGCGGGGGCGCGCTTCAAGCTGATCACCACCGACGGCGTGTTCTCCATGGACGGCTATATCGCCCGGCTCGACGAGATCTGCGCTCTGGCCGAGCGCTATGGGGCCCTGGTCCACGTCGACGACTGCCATGCCACCGGCTTCCTGGGCGAGGGCGGTCGCGGCAGCCATGAGTACCGCGACTGCCTGGGTCGGATCGATATCCTCACCGGCACCCTGGGCAAGGCCCTGGGCGGCGCCAGTGGTGGCTACACCAGTGCTCGAGGTGAGATCGTCGAGTTGCTGCGCCAGCGCTCGCGGCCGTACCTGTTCTCCAACACCGTGGCGCCGCCGGTGGTCGCAGGTGCCCTCAAGGCCCTGGAACTGGCGGCGGAATCTCGCGAGCTGCGCGACCGGCTGCGCGATAACACGGCCTACTTCCGCCGCGGACTCGAGGAGCTGGGCTTCGAGCTGCTACCCGGCGAGCACCCCATCGTGCCGGTGATGCTTCATGACGCTGCCCTGGCGGCGCGTTTCGCCGAGGAAATGCTCAAGGAGGGCGTCTATGTGATCGCCTTCTCCTATCCGGTGGTGCCCAAGGGCAAGGCACGCATTCGTACCCAGGTATCGGCGGCCCTGAGCCGCGAGGACCTGGAGGGGGCTTTGGCGGCCTTTGGAAGGGTCAAGACGCGGCTGGGGATCGGTTAGGGAGCGGCCATCATCTCGAGAAATCCAGAGTCTTGGCCTAGAGTCTTGTGTCGCCGCTCGGTGACAAGGTAGCCGCCAATATCGGCGGCTTCCTTACCATGCATTCGGAGAACTCGAGTTTCGATCTCTACCATCCGGGGGCCACGGTCAATATTCCCTGCGGTGACAGCATCAACGGCCACGGCGATATCGATCGCTTCTGCCTCGGCTACCTGGCGTCCTTCCCCGATGTCGACTTCCGGGTCGAGCATCTGATCATCAATCGCGACCCCGGTCAGCCGGTGCGCCTCGCCATGCGCTGGACAATGCGTGCCACCCACGGCGGCTGGGGCCACTTCGGCGCGCCGACCGGGGCGCCGGGCTACATCATGGGGCTGTCTCACGCTCACATGGTCGATGGCCGGGTCACCCAGGAATGGATCACCGTCGACGAGGTGGCGGTCTGGAAGCAGCTGCTGGCTCACGAGGTGGCCCGGGACGCCTGAGAGCCGGTCGCCGGTGTCAGCGCAACAGGGTCTGCCGCACCTGGCGTCGGTAGTCGCTGGGGCTCTCGCCGGTCAGCCGCTTGAAGCGCTTGCTGAAGTGGAAGGGGTCGCAGAATCCCAGGCCGTCGGCGATCTCGGCGACGGCCTGATCGCTGTGGACCAGCAACGACATGGCCCTGCGCAGGCGCTGCTGGTCGAGGTACTGCTTCGGACTCTGGCCCAGGGTCGCCTTGAACAGCTCGGTGAAGCGGTTGCGGGACAGCGCGCAGCGGGCGGCGAGCTCCTCGACCGTAGGCGCCCGATCGACATGCCCGTCGATCAGCGCCAGGGCGGCCTCGAGCCGTTTGAGGGCGGCGAGATGATGCCGGCGTTCCGGGCGTTCCCGGGACACGGCAAGCACCTGTGCAAGGAAGTCGTAGGCGGCGGCCTGGCGGGCCGCGGCCCCCTGCAGGGCATCGGTGTGCTGATTCGCCAGAAGGGCGGTCAGTGCCGCGGTGGCCCGGGCCACGCCGGCCGCCTCGTCGGCGATGACGGTCGGCACCGCATGGCCGGAAAACACATCGACGGCGTGATGCAGGCTGAAGTCGATATGCAGGCCGTCGGTGACCGTGCCTGCCTCGAACGACAGGGCGTGACGCGTCCCAGCGGGCACCAGTAGTACCTCCCCCGGCGTCGCGCTGACGCCGCCTCCCTCGGCCCATTCACAGTGATAGGCGCCCTCCACCACATGCAGGACCACCCAGTAGGGAAGCACCCGCCAACCGGTGTTGACGCAGTGATCGCTGCGATGGGTCGACCAGTCGATGCGACAGCGCAGGGCGTCGGTCAGGTCCGAAAGGGGCGCCGGGAAGCAGGACATGGTGGGGGCTCTCCTGTCGCGGGCGGATAGCGGCGAGGCGTCGCGGGATGGAGCATATACCCTAGAATATCAGCCAGGAGGTGCAAAAACACATGCAAAGAGGGCGGCGGGACATGGTGGGCAGGGGAGGGGGGAGCTAAGTTGTCCGGGTTGCTTCGCACTTTATCGATTCATGACCCAAAGGTGTTTCCATGCCCGGCGCACGCCCTCAACAGGCCGCCCTGACGCGGCACAATGACCTCTCCAAAACCGACGAGACCCTAGCCACCATCGATGCCATGGTCGATGGCCTCAACGACCACGACATCGACAACATGGGGCGTTTCTTCAGCGATGCCTTCCGCTGGATGGGCAATGCCGGTTGCGGCTTCAAGCAAGGGCTGGAGGAGTTCCAGTCTCATTGGCAGCGGCCCTTCCAGGCGGCCTTTTCCGACAAGGTGTGCATCGACGAGGCTCGCCTGGCCCAGGGCGAATGGTGTGCCGCCTTCGGCCGCCAGGAGGCCGTGCACAGCGGTGAGTTCATGGGCATCGCCCCCACCGGCAAGAGAGTGGTGATCCGCTACATGGATTTCTGGAAGGTGGTGGACGGCAAGATCGTCGATAACTGGGTCATGGTCGACTTTCCGTCGGTCATGCAGCAGCTCGGCGTCGATCCCTTCGGTGGGCACGGCTGGGAGGCGATGGACAGTGCCGCTCGGCCCGAGCGATACGGCGATGCGCTTCCCTGAAGCTGTCGACGTCTGGGGCCAGGTATTGCCCGGCTCGCCGGCCGAGTGGTACCTGGCCCGGTCTTCCCCCTGGGGAATGACAGCCCTGTCGCTTCGCAAGCAGGTAAGGCCCCTGTCTCACGACGGCCTCCGGCTCATGTCATCGGGCCCGCCCCATCGGCGGAGCAGGCCGGGCCGCTAGCGTCTCCACCATGGCGACATGGCCGACTGGAGGTCATGCCACAGGCCGTCGGCAGCCCCCTCCCATGAAGGGGCGCATCGCGACAAGCGACGACATCCACGCCCCGCTCGTCCCGCCTTCCGCCCGCCGGGAGGCGGGTTTTCCTGCCCGATTGCGTCTCTGGCCCTTGCCGCCGGGGCCCTGACCCTAGAAAATTCCCCTTTGCCACCATCTGACGCCAATGCGAGCCCCGGGGAGGAGCGACCTCCACTCTGGCGGCCTCTGCGCGTCATGAGCTCGGGCGAGCCGACGCGAACAGCGGGCGCGGCCGACGCAGCGAAGAGACGAGTCCATGAGCGAGACCATGACGGCGGATATCGCCGACCGGCCGGGCAGCGATCCGGCCGCCGAGAATTCCGCCCGAAGCGAGACGCGCCGCCAGGCGTCGTCGATCGAGATGCAGGGCCTGCACAAGCGCTTCGGGCATGACACCGTGGCCCTGGACGGGGTTGATCTGACCATCCGGGCCGGCGAGTTCTTCACCCTGTTGGGGCCCTCCGGCTGTGGCAAGACGACCCTGCTGCGGATCCTCGCCGGCCTGGAGGCGCCCGATGCCGGCGCGCTGGCGGTAGGGGGGCGCGACATCACCGAGGTGCCGCCTCACCGGCGCAGCGTCAACACGGTCTTCCAGTCCTATGCGCTGTTTCCGCATCTCTCGGTGCGCGACAACCTGGCCTTCGGGCTCAAGATGCGCGGCCTGCCGGCCGCCGAGCGCAACGCCCGGGTCGACGAGATCGCCGGCTTCATCCAGCTCGGCGACCTGGTCGAGCGCCGCGTCGACCAGCTTTCCGGCGGCCAGCGCCAGCGCATCGCCCTGGCTAGGGCGCTGGTCTGCGAGCCCGACGTGCTGCTGCTCGACGAGCCGCTCTCGGCCCTGGACGCCGGCCTGCGCGGCCAGCTGCAGGTGGAGCTGCTGCGCGTCCAGCAGCGTCTCGGCATGACCTTCGTGTTCGTTACCCACGATCAGGACGAGGCCATGGTCATGTCCGATCGTATCGCCGTGCTGAACGGCGGCAGCATCCAGCAGGTCGGCGCGCCGCGGGAGGTCTACGAACGCCCGGTCAACGGCTTCGTGGCACGCTTCATGGGCCACGACAATCTCTTTGCGATCCGCGCCCGCGACGGCCGGCGGCTGACCACGGCGCTCGGCACGCTCGACGCCGAGGACCCCGGCGACGGCGCGCTGCTGCTGATTCGGCCCGAGACCCTGGACCTGCTGCCCGGCGCGGTGGAGGGCCCCAACCATCTGCCGGCGACCGTGGCCGAGCGGCTCTATCGCGGCAGCCACGCGGAGTTCCGGCTGGCGGTCGGCGACACCACCCTTCAGGCCATGGTCAGCAACCGCGGTCGCCACCTGCCCGAGGTGGGCGAGACGGTGACGGTGACGGTGGCGCCGGAAGATCTGGTGACCCTGAGCGAATGAGGCAGCGCATGACCGATACCGGCGTAACGGCTTCCTCCTCACGAAGCCTGGGACGCGAGACCCGCCACCTGCTGTGGACGGTGACCCCGGGGGCGCTGTGGATCCTGCTGTTCCTGGTCCTGCCCAGCGTCTACCTGATGAGCGTAGCCTTCATGAGCAGCGGCCCCTACGGCCTGCCGCAGATGCCGCTGTCGCTGGATGCCTTCGAGCGTCTGGCCGGCTTCGGCTTCCTGGGCTGGAGCCCCGGCAATCTCTATACCCTGCTGCGCTCTCTGTGGCAGACCCTGGTCTCCACCGCGCTGGTGGTGGTGATCGCCTATCCCGTGGCCTACTACATCACCACCTGTCGCGCCAAGTGGCGGCCGCTGCTGCTGCTGGCGGTGGTGGTGCCGTCCTGGACCAATCAGGTGATCCGCTCCTTCGGCTGGATGAACCTGCTGGCGCCGGGCACGCCGCTGTCCGACCTGGCCGCGAGCCTGGGGCTGATCTCGCCGCACATGGGGCTCTATCCCTCCAACTTCGCGGTCACCCTGGGGCTGGTCTACAACTTCCTGCCGTTCATGGTGCTGCCGCTCTACAGTGCCTTCGAGAGGCTCGATGTGGCCCAGGTGGAGGCCGCCCAGGACCTCTACGCCAATCCGCTCAGGACTTTTCGCCACGCGATCTTCCCTCAGACGCTGCCGGGACTGCTGGCGGGCATCGTGCTGGTGGCGATTCCCGCCTTCGGCATGTACGTCGTGTCCGAGCTGCTCGGTGGCGGCAAGGGCATGATGCTCGGCAACCTGGTGGCCAGCCAGTTCGCCGGCGCCGCCAACTGGCCGCTGGGCGCGGCCGGTGCGATCCTGATGCTGCTGGCGACCTTCCTCGGGCTCTTCGTGATGCGCCGCCTCGGCAAGCGGCTGGGCGGCGGCGAGCAGGTGGTGATATGACCAAGCGTACCCTGCACCGCGGCCTGGCCGTCTTCTGGTGGCTGACCCTGGCCTTCCTCTACCTGCCGCTGGCGGTGGTGGTGCTGTTTTCCTTCAACTCGGCCAACAGCTCGGCGCGTTTCGCCGATTTCTCGCTGCGCTGGTATCACCGGCTGATGGGCAATGAGGAGATCCTCTCGGCCTTCGGCAACAGCCTGATGCTGGCGGTGGTCTCGTCGCTGATCGCGCTGGTGGTCGGCGGCGTGCTCGGCTATGGCATGTATCGCCATCGGCGGCGCCGCCTGGGCTGGCTGATCCTGGTGATCTACCTGCCGCTGGTGCTGCCGGACATCGTCTTCGGCATCGCCGAGATGGCCTTCTTCGTGCAGATCAACGAGTGGACCGGCTGGCTGTCGCCGGGGCTCGGCACCATGATCATCGCCCATGTGACCTTCCAGATTCCGTTCGTGGCGCTGATCGTCTATTCGCGCTTCGTGGGGCTGGACCCGGCGCTGTTCGAGGCCGCGCGGGATCTCTATGCGACGCCTCGCCAGCGCTTGGTGCACTTCATGCTGCCGACGCTCAAGCCGGCGCTGATGGCGGCCTTCTTCCTCTCCTTCACGCTGTCGGTGGACGACTTCGTGATCAGCTTCTTCACCGCCGGGCCGGAGAGCGCGACCCTGCCGATCTACATCTGGGGCGCGATCCGCAAGGGCGTGTCGCCGGAGATCAACGCCATCGCCGCGCTGATGATCGCCGCCGTGGCCATCGCCGCTATGCTGAGTCTTGTCTTCAGCCGTCGCCGGTCGCCCTGAACCGGCGGCATCCACCGATCACCTCGACCACCAGAAACGCCAAGGGAACGAACATGACCACCATGACACGCAGCACCCTCGCCATGGCCCTCTCGCTGGGCGGGCTCGCCCTCGCCGGACAGGCCCAGGCGCAGCAAGAGGCGGACAAGCTCTATCTCTTCAACTGGACCCAGTACATGGACCCGGCGATCATCGAGGCCTTCGAGGCCGAGTACGACGTCGATGTGGTGCAGAACTACTTCAACTCGCTGCCGGAGATGTTCGCCAAGCTCAACGCCGGCGGCGCCTCCCAGTACGACATCGTCGTGCCGTCCAACTACTACGTGCCGCGCCTGATCGAGACCGGGCTGGTCCAGCCGCTGGACAAGGCGCGGCTCGACAACCTGGACAACGTTATGGCGCAGTTCCAGGATCCCTCCTACGATCCCGGCGGCCGCTACTCCGTGCCCTACCAGTGGGGCACCACCGGCATCGTCTACAACACCGAGACCTTCCCCGACGCGCCCAGGAGCTGGTCGCTGATGTTCGATCCGGCGGTCAACGGCGAGTACCCGTTCGCCATGATCGGCGACGGTCAGGTCACCATGGGCGGCGCCTGCGCCTACCTGGGCCACGGCTATGACTGTACCGGCCTGGATGCCTGGCGCGAGGCGGCGCGGCTGATGATCGACACCAAGGGGCGCGACACCTTCAGCGGCTTCAGCGACGGCACGCCGGCGCTGCAGCAGCTGTCCCGCGGCGTGATCCAGGCCGGCATGTCCTTCAATGGCGATTACTTCTACCAGAAGGACGAGAACCCGGAGGCCTTCGAGAACCTCGCGTTCATGATTCCGGAGGAGGGCGCCGAGATGTGGGTCGACGCCATGATGATCCCCTCCGAGGCGCCGCATCCCGAGCTGGCGCACCAGTTCATCGACTTCCTGCTCGACGCCGAGGTCGGTGCCCAGCTGTCCAACTACAACTACTACGCGAGCCCCAACGCCGCCGCCGAGCCCTATCTCGACGAGGTGCTGACCCAGCCGCCGATCATGCCGAGCGACGAGGACATGGAGGCCCTGCGCTTCATTCCCACGCTGTCCGGCGAGTCGCTGCAGACCTTCCAGCAGCTGTGGTCCGAGGTGCAGGCGCGCTGATGGCGGCGTGATCGACCGGGGTGTCCGCGTCCGGCGACAGCGGCGCAGCAAGTGTGGAACCGCATCGGATGGGCTGGAGCCGCGATCAATGGCGGCCGATACTGTCGGGCATCGGCGCGGGGCGGGAAGCCTCGCCCGCCATTGCAACCGCTGGAGCAGGTTTCCAGGATTCCGGCGAGAGGCGTGTCGAACGCCCGATAAGAGGTTACGAACATGAGCAAGTCGATCGTGGTGGGCAGCGTTCTGGCGGTACTGGGCCTCGGTGGCATGGCCTTCGGCGCCTGGCAGGTGCAGGAAAGCCGCCAGCCCCAGTTCGCCGATATCACCGGCGTGGAACCCCTGACCCGCACGGTGGAGACCCCGCGTGAGGTGTGCGAGAACGTGGTGGTGCAGCGTCAGGCGCCGACCCGCGACCCGCACAGCGTGGTCGGCACGGCGGCCGGGGCCATCGTCGGCGGACTGCTGGGCAACCAGGTCGGCGGCGGCAGCGGCAAGAAGATCGCCACCGTGGCCGGTGCCATCGGCGGCGGCCTCGCCGGCCGCGAGGTGCAGCAGCGGGTCGAGGCCGGCCAGACCGTCTCCACCACCGAGCAGCGCTGCCACACCGTCACCGATTCCCGCGAGGAAACCACCGGCTACGAGGTCAGCTGGCGCTATGACGGCCAGTCCCACACCAGCCGGCTGGACCAGCGTCCCCAGGGCGAGACGGTGCGCGTCGTGAACGGCGAACCGCAGTGGGGCGAGCCCCGCAGCCAGGGCTGATTCGCCCCCGACGTGCGGCAAGCGCCGGCACCAGGCCAGTAGGCCTAGGCAGGAAACAGAAGGGCCGCCCCATGGGGGCGGCCCTTCTGCATTGTGCCGGCTTCGTGGAGCGGCGCGAGCGTTGTCAGCCCGCCTTGCGGGCCTGGTGCTCGGCCAGCCGTTCCACGGCCTGGCGTGCCACCGGCGCCAGGCCGCCGGCGTCGGGCTCGTCGAGGCAGGCGACGATGCGCTGCTTCATGGCCCGGGCCCAGAACTTCTCCAGATGACTGCAGACGCCTTCCACGGCCTCGGCTTCCTCGCGGCCGCCGCTCAGGTTGGTGGCAATCTGATTGACCATATGCACCAGGGTCTCGCCTTGATCGTGCGACATGCGCTGTTCCTCAACAACCTTGGGCCCGCGCCGACGGAGCGTCGGCGGGGCGATGATAGATCAGGTGGCGACCGGGGCGGGCGAAGCCGACCAGCAGCAGCCCGGCCTGCTCGGCCTGCTCCACCGCCAGCGAGGTGGCCGCCGAGACGGCCACCAGGGCGCCGATGCCGGCGCTGGCGCTCTTGTGCACCATCTCGTAGCTGGCGCGACTCGAGACCAGCGCGAAGCCGCCTTCGCCCGGACCGCCCTCGCGGGTCAGGGCGCCGATCAGCTTGTCGAGGGCGTTGTGGCGTCCCACGTCCTCGCGCGCCAGGCGAATGCGGCCGTCGGCCTCGCACCACGCCGCGGCGTGAGTGGCGCCGGTGGCCGCCTGCAGCGCCTGATGATCGGCCAGGGCCCCGAGGGCCTGCTGGATGGCGTCGTCGCTCAGTGCCGGCGCCCGGACCCTCGGGATCGGGCGAATCGCCTGATCCAGCGCCTCGGTGCCGCACAGGCCGCAGCCGGTGCGGCCGGCCAGGCTGCGACGGCGCTCCTTGAGCTCCGCCAGCCGCTGGCCGGCGATGGTCAGCTGCACCGTCAGCCCGCCGGGCTCCTCGTGCACCTCCAGGTCGTAGCACTCGTGGGGGTGCGCGAGGATGCCCTCGGTGAGGCTGAAGCCCAGCGCGAAGTCCTCGAGGTCGGCGGGGCTGGCCATCATCACCGCATGGGAGATGCCGTTGTAGACCAGCGCCACCGGGACCTCGAGGGCCAGGGCGTCGACGACCACGTCGCCGCCCCGTCCCGACGCACCGCGGTAGATCTCCACGCGCCGGTGCGTCAGGGGAGGGGCGCCGGCGCCGGACGAGGGCGTCCCTCCGCGGCTCATGAGGCGGCGTCCCTGGCCGTGGCCAGGTATTCGCGCTGCCGGCGGTCGGCCTCGTCGAAGCGGCGCTGCCACTGGGACGGCTGGCTGACCTTCTCGACCTGCACCGCGGTCACCTTGTACTCGGGGCAGTTGGTCGCCCAGTCGGAGCTGCTGGTGGTGATCACGTTGGCGCCGCTGCCCGGGTGGTGGAAGGTGGTGTAGACCACTCCCGGCTGCATGCGCTCGCTGAGCCGCGCCCGCAGCACCGTCTGGCCGGCGCGGCTGGTGACGCCCAGCCAGTCGCCGTCCTGGATGCCGCGCACCTCGGCGTCGGACGGGTGCACCTCGATCACGTCCTCGTCGTGCCACACCTGGTTGTCGGTGCGCCGGGTCTGGGCGCCGACGTTGTACTGGGACAGGATCCGCCCGGTGGTCAGCAGCAGCGGGAAGCGGCGGCTGGCGCGCTCCTCGGTGGCCACGTACTCGGTGATCGCGAAGCGGCCGCGGCCGATCGGGAAGTCCACCTCGTGCATGGTCGGGGTGCCGTCGGGATGCTCCTCGTTGCAGGGCCACTGCAGGCTGCCGTGCTCGTCGAGGCGGTCGTAGCTGACCCCGGCGAAGGTCGGCGTGAGTCGCGCGATCTCGTCCATGATCTCGGACGGGTGCGTGTACTCCATCGGATAGCCCAGGGCGCGGGCCAGATCGACGGTGACTTCCCAGTCGGCCTTGCCGGCCAGCGGCGGCATCACCCTGCGCACCCGGTTGATGCGGCGCTCGGCGTTGGTGAAGGTGCCGTCCTTCTCCAGGAAGCTCGAGCCCGGCAGCAGCACGTGGGCGAACTTGGCGGTCTCGTTGAGGAAGATGTCCTGGACGATCAGGCAGTCCAGCGAGCGCAGCGCCGCCTCCACGTGCTGGGTGTCGGGATCCGACTGGGCGATGTCCTCGCCCTGCACGTAGAGCGCCTTGAAGCTGCCCTCGATGGCGGCGTCGAACATGTTGGGGATGCGCAGGCCCGGCTCGTCGTCGAGCTTGACGCCCCAGGCGGCCTCGAAGCGACCGCGGGCGGCGACGTCGGCGACGTGCTGGTAGCCCGGCAGCTCATGGGGGAAGGAGCCCATGTCGCAGGAGCCCTGCACGTTGTTCTGGCCGCGCAGCGGGTTCACGCCCACGCCCTCGCGGCCGATGTTGCCGGTGGCCAGCGCCAGGTTCGCGATGCCCATCACCATGGTCGAGCCCTGGCTGTGCTCGGTGACGCCCAGGCCGTAGTAGATGGCGCCGTTGCCGGCGGTGGCGTAGGTGCGTGCGGCGCGGCGCACGGCCTCGGCGGACACGCCGGTGACCGATTCGGTGGCCTCCGGGGAGTGGCGCGCCTCACCGATGAAGTCGCGCCAGGCGCGATACGCCTCGGTGTCGCAGCGCCTGGCGATGAAGTCGTGGTCCTCCAGGCCCTCGGTGACCACCACGTGGGCCAGGGCGTTGACCAGCGCCACGTTGGTGCCCGGGCGCAGCGGCAGGTGCTGGGCGTCCTCGAGGTGCGGCGTCTTGAGCAGGTCGATGCGGCGCGGGTCGGCGACGATCAGCGAGGCGCCCTGGCGTAGGCGCTTGCGCATCATCGAGCCGAACACCGGGTGGGCGTCGGTGGGGTTGGCGCCGATCACGATGATGGCGTCGGCCGCCATCACCGAGTCGAAGGTCTGGGTGCCGGCGGACTCGCCCAGGGTGGTCTTCAGACCGTAGCCGGTTGGCGAGTGGCAGACTCGGGCGCAGGTATCGGTGTTGTTGTTGCCGAAGGCCGCGCGGATCAGCTTCTGCACCAGGTAGGTCTCCTCGTTGGTGCAGCGCGAGGAGGTGATGCCGCCGATGCTCTCGCGGCCGTGCTCGTCCTGGATCGCCTTGAGGCGCTTGGCGGCGAAGGAGATCGCCTCGTCCCATTCGACCGGGCGCCAGGGCTGGTCGATGGCATCGCGGATCATCGGCGTGGTGATGCGGTCCGGATGGGTCGCATAGCCGAAGGCGAAGCGACCCTTGACGCAGGAGTGGCCGTGATTCGCGTCGCCGCCCTTGTAGGGCACCATGCGCACCAGCTGGTCGCCCTTCATCTGGGCCTCGAAGGAGCAGCCGACGCCGCAGTAGGCGCAGGTGGTGACCACGCTGTGCTCGGGCTGGCCGGCGTCGATGACGCTCTTCTCCATCAGCGTCGAGGTCGGGCAGGCCTGGACACAGGCGCCGCAGGACACGCACTCGGAGTCCATGAAGGCCTCGTCCTGGCCGGCGGCGACGGTCGAATCGAAGCCGCGGCCGTCGATGGTCAGCGCGAAGGTGCCCTGCACCTCCTCGCAGGCCCGCACGCAGCGCGAGCAGACGATGCACTTGCTGGGATCGAAGCTGAAGTAGGGGTTGGAGTGGTCGGTCTCGGCGGCCAGGTGGTTCTCGCCCTCGAAGCCGTAGCGCACCTCGCGCAGGCCCACCGCGCCGGCCATGTCCTGCAGCTCGCAGTCGCCGTTGGCCGGACAGGTCAGGCAGTCCAGCGGGTGATCGGAGATGTAGAGCTCCATGATGTTGCGGCGCAGCCGGGCCAGGCGGTCGTTCTGGGTGGTGACCTTCATGCCCTCGGCCACCGGGGTGGTGCAGGCCGCCGGCGTGCCGCGCCGGCCCTCGACCTGAACGGCGCACAGTCGGCAGGAGCCGAAGGCTTCCAGGCTGTCGGTGGCGCACAGCTTGGGAATGTTGATGTCGGCCAGGGCCGCGGCGCGCAGCACCGAGGTGCCCTCGGGCACGGTGATCTCGACGCCGTCGATCTCGACGCTCACCGGGGCCGCGTCGGCGGCCGGTGCCGGGGTGCCCAGGTCCTTGGCCAGTGTCTTGTCGTGCTGGCTGGGGTCGAAGTGCTGAATCATGAGCGGTCTCCTTCCGGCGCGCGCAGGAAGTCGTCGGGGAAGTGTTTCAGGGCGCTCTGCACCGGGAAGGGCGTCATGCCGCCCATGGCGCACAGCGAACCGTCTTCCATGGTCTCGCAGAGCTCGCCGAGGAGCTCGAGGTTGGCGTCTCGGTCACGGCCTGCCCGGATGCGGTCGATGACCTCCACGCCGCGGGTCGAGCCGATGCGGCAGGGCGTGCACTTGCCGCAGGACTCTTCCTTGCAGAATTCCATCGAGAAGCGGGCCTGCTCGGCCATGTCGACGCTGTCGTCGAACATCACCACGCCACCGTGGCCGACGCCCGCGCCGACCTCGGCGAAGGTCTCGTAGTCCAGCGGCATGTCCCACTGGCTCTCGGGCAGGTAGGCACACAGCGGGCCGCCGACCTGGACCGCGCGCAGCGGACGGCCGCTGGCGGTGCCGCCGCCGAAGTCTTCCATCAGGGTGCGCAGGGTGGTGCCGAAGGAAAGCTCCACCAGGCCGCCGCGCTTGACGTTGCCGGCCAGCTGCAGCGCCAGGGTGCCGCGGGAGCGGCCCATGCCGTGGTTGGCGTAGGCCTGGGCGCCCTCGGCGAGGATGAAGGGCACGGCGGCCAGCGACAGCACGTTGTTGACCACGGTGGGGCGGCCGAACAGGCCCTCGATGGCCGGCAGCGGCGGCTTGAAGCGCACCAGGCCGCGCTTGCCCTCGAGGCTCTCCAGCAGCGAGGTCTCCTCGCCGCAGATGTAGGCGCCGGCGCCCAGGCGCACCTCCAGGTGGAAGGCGCGGCCGCTGCCCCGGAGGTCGTCGCCCAGATAGCCGGCGGCCTCGGCGCGGGCGATGGCGTCATCGAGGATCTGCTTGGCCAGCGGGTACTCGGAGCGCAGGTAGATGTAGCCCTGGGTGGCGTTCACGGCGAGGCCGGCGATGGCCATGCCCTCGATCAGCACGTAGGGGTCGCACTCCATCACCAGTCGGTCGGCGAAGGTGCCGGAATCGCCCTCGTCGGCGTTGCAGACGATGTATTTCTGGTCCGCCGGGGCGTCGAGCACGGTCTGCCACTTGATGCCGGTGGGGAAGGCCGCGCCGCCGCGGCCGCGCAGGCCGGAGGCCTTGACCTCCTCGACGATGTCCTGGGGCTCGAGGGCCAGCGCGGCCTCGAGGCCGCGGAAGCCGTCGTGGGCCCGGTAGTCATCGACCGACAGCGGATCGGTCACGCCGATGCGGGAGAAGGTCAGGCGCTGCTGGCGGGCGAGATAGGGGATCGACTCGGTCGGCCCCTGGGCCAGCGCGTGGCCGTCGCGGCCCTCGAGCAGGCCCTCGTCGAGCAGCGACGGCACGTCGGCGGGCGTCACCGGGCCATAGGCGACGCGGCCGGCGGGGGTCTCGACCTCGACCAGCGGCTCGAGCCAGGCCAGGCCGCGGGAGCCGTTGCGCACCACGGTCAGCGCGAGGCCGCGACGTTCGGCCTCGCGCTCCAGGCGCGTGGCGACGGCGTCGGCGCCCAGCGAGAGGGCGGTGGTATCACGGGGAACGAAGACGCGGACGCTCATCCGAGCACCTCCAGCGGCTGGGTGCGGAGTTCATCGACCAGGGCATCGAAGCGCTCGGGCGTCACGCGGCCGAGGATCTGGTCGTCGACGCGGACCGAGGGGCCGCAGGCGCAGTTGCCCAGGCAGTAGACGGCCTCGAGGGTGATCTCGCGGTCGGCGGTGGTCTGGTGATAGCCGACGCCGAGGGTGGCCTTGGCATGGGCCTCCAGGGGGCGGGCACCGCGGGCCTGACAGGCCTCGGCGCGGCACACCTGAACCACATGGCGGCCCGGCGGCGAGGTGCGGAAATGGTGGTAGAAGCTGATCACCCCGTGCACCTCGGCGCGGGTGAGGCCCAGCGATTCGGCGATGATCGGCACCGCGCCCTCGGGCACATGGTCGAAGCGGTCCTGAAGGGCGTGCAGGATCGGCAGCAGGGCGCCGGGCTTGTGCTTCAGGGCGTCGACCTCGGCCTGGACCGCCTGGGGCGTCCACTCTCGGGAATCGTTCATCGAGTACCCCTGGTTATCATTGTAGCTGGCATTTAAATATGCACGCTGTTTCATAGGTGGGCGGGGCGTGCGTCACGGTCGCGCTAAAGCTAGCATTGGTGTCTCGACGGCGAAATATGAAACTTACTTCACATGAAGCGTATCCGCATCACGCCGGCCTGGCACTTCAGCGACGAGGCCGGTAACCAGCTCGATCCCAAGCTGTTCGGCCTGCTCGAGGCGGTGCATCGGCACGGCAAGCTGACCCGGGCCGCCGAGTCGGTGGGCATCTCCTATCGCCATGCCTGGAACCTGCTCAACAAGTGGGGCGAGTTCTTCGGCATCGCCCTGGTCGACCTCGAACGCGGCAAGGGCGCGCGGCTGTCGCCGCTGGGCGAGAAGCTGCTGTGGGCCGAACAGCGGGTGATCGCCCGGCTGGGGCCGCAGCTGGAGAGCCTTGGCTCCGAGCTCAACCTCGCCATTCAGCAGGCGCTGGAGGGCGTCAAGCCGGTGCTGCGCCTCTACGCCACCCACGGCTATGCCGTCGAGCTGCTGCCGGCCTACCTCGATGAGCTGCGTCTCGATCTCCAATATTGTAGTTCTCGCGAGGCCCTTTCGGCGCTGCATCGCGGCGCCTGCGACCTGGCCGGTTTTCATCTGCCGCGGGGTGAGGTCGGCGCGCGGGTGATCCGTGGCTATCGTGACCTGCTCAAGCCGCGCAGCTATCGGGTGATCCGCTTCATCACCCGGCGCCAGGGCCTGATAGTGGCGCCGGGCAATCCGCTGGGCATCGAGGGCTTGAGTGATCTGGCCAAGGGCGAGGTGCGTTTCATTAATCGCCAGGCGGGCTCGGGGACTCGGGCGCTGCTGGACGGCCTGTTGGAAGGGGAGGGGCTGGCGAGCCGGCGCATCCGCGGCTACGAGCTCGAGGAATATACCCACTCGGCGGTGGCGGCCTATGTCGCCGCCGGCATGGCGGAGGTCGGCTTCGGGGTGGAGGCGGCGGCCCGGCGCTTCGGGCTCGACTTCGTGCCGCTGGCGCTGGAGGACTACCTGCTGGTCGGTCACCGTCGCAGCCTGGCGGAGCCGAAGCTGCAGTCGCTGTGTCAGGTGATCGCCGGCGAGGCGTTCCAGGCGGCGGTGCGGGAGCTGCCGGGGTATCGACCGGATCGCTGCGGCCAGGTGGATGGGATCGAGGCGCTGTTTGCGGACTAGTTCGCCCGGCGCGACGTCAGGCGCGTTGAGGGGGCGTCAGGCAAGCCTCGGGGTGAGGTTTTCTTGTACAATAGTTATGTTTTTACCTTGCTGTGTATGACTATTGCGGAGGAAACGGCATGCTGAACTGGCTCAAGCGAGACCCGCTCAAGAAGCTCCAGCAGCAGTACGAGCAGAAGCTGGAGCAGGCGATGACGGCCGCGCGCAATGGCGACATGCGGGCCAACGCGGCCCTGACCGAGCAGGCCGAGGCGCTGCGGGCGGAGATAGAGCGGCAGAAGGGCTGAGGGCGCCGGCCGGATCGCCGCGGCCAGGTGGAGGGTATCGAGACGCCGTTTGGCCAGCGCTGGCCCCGCCGGGCGGGGGGCCGGGAATCAGGCGTTGGCGCCCTGCTCGGCGCGCCGCCTGGCGACCGATTGGCCGGCGATGCCGAAGTCCTGGGGCGCGATGTCATCGAGCATCACGCGTACGCTCTCGGGCGTGCAGTCGATGGCCTCGACGCAGGCGGCGGTGACCTTCTCGATCAGCGCTTCCTTCTGCTCGGCGCTGCGGCCTTCGATCAGCTGGATGTTGATGTTGGGCATGGGGCCTCCTCGAGGGCAGTGTCCTCCCTCGCCCGTGGCGGGCGAGGGAGGACGCGGATCAGCACAGGGCGTCGAGCTTTTCCTTGAGCAGGGCGTTGACCTGCTGGGGGTTGGCGGTGCCGCGGGAGGCCTTCATCACCTGGCCGACGAAGTAGCCGATCATCTTGCCGCGCTTGTCGGGCTCGGCGTCGCGGTACTGGGCGACCTGGGCCGGGCTGTCGGCGATCACCTGGTCGATCATCGCCTCGATGGCGCCGGTGTCGGTGACCTGCTTCAGGCCCTTGGCCTCGATGATGGCGTCGGCGGAGTCGCCTTCGCCGTGCCACAGCGCCTGGAACACCTGCTTGGCGGCCTTGCCGTTGATGGTGTCGTCCTTGACCCGGGCCACCAGCCCGCCGAGCTGGTCGGCGGAGACCGGGCTGTCGACGATCGCCAGGCCCTCGCGGTTCAGGGCGCCGGACAGCTCGCCCTGTACCCAGTTGGCGGCCTGCTTGGCGTCGCCGCAGACGGCGTGGACCCGCTCGAAGTACTCGGCCATGGCGCGGCTCGCCGAGAGCACGCCGGCGTCGTAGGCGGAGAGGCCGAGCTCGCTCTGGAAGCGCTCGCGCTTGGCGGCCGGCAGTTCCGGCAGCTGGCCGCGCAGGTGGTCGACGTAGGCCTGGTCGAGCACCACCGGCAGCAGGTCGGGGCAGGGGAAGTAACGGTAGTCGTTGGCCTCCTCCTTGGTGCGCATGCTGCGGGTCTCGTCGGCCTCGGGGTCGTAAAGACGGGTCTCCTGGACCACCGTGCCGCCGTCCTCGAGCAGCTCGATCTGGCGCTCGACCTCGAACTCGATGGCGCGCTCGACGAAGCGGAAGGAGTTGACGTTCTTGATCTCGGCGCGGGTGCCGAAGGCGTCCTGGCCCTTGGGACGCACCGAGACGTTGACGTCGCAGCGCATCGAACCCTCGGCCATGTTGCCGTCGCTGATGCCCAGATAGGTCACGATGGAGTGGATCGCCTTGAGGTAGGCCGCGGCCTCCTTGGCCGAGCGCATGTCGGGCTCGGAGACGATCTCCAGCAGCGGCGTGCCGGCGCGGTTGAGGTCGATGCCGGTCATGCCGTGGAAGTCCTCGTGGAGCGACTTGCCGGCGTCCTCCTCGAGGTGGGCGTGGTGCACGCGGATGCGCTTGCTCTCGCCGTCGTCGAGCAGGATCTCGACCTCGCCCGGGCCGACGATCGGCTCATACATCTGGCTGGTCTGGTAGCCCTTGGGCAGGTCCGGATAGAAGTAGTTCTTGCGGTCGAACACCGAGAGCTCGGGGATCTCGGCGTGGATGCCCAGGCCGAACTGCACGGCCATGGCCACCGCCTGCTCGTTGAGCACCGGCAGCACGCCCGGCAGGCCGAGGTCGACGGCGCAGGCCTGGGTGTTGGGCTCGGCGCCGAACGCGGTGGAGGCGCCGGAGAAGATCTTGGAGCGGGTGGCGAGCTGGACGTGGACCTCCAGCCCGATCACGGTTTCCCATTGCATCAGGCGGTCTCCTCGGCAAGGTCAGGACGGCGCAGGTGCCAGTCGGTGGCCTGCTGGAACTGGTGGGCGACGTTGAGCAGCTGGGCCTCGGCGAAGTGGGTGCCGAGGATCTGCAGGCCCACTGGGCGGCCGCCGGCGAAGCCGGCCGGCACGCTGATGCCGGGGATGCCGGCCAGGTTGACGGCGATGGTGTAAATGTCCTGCAGGTACATCGACACCGGGTCCTTGTTGGCGCCCAGGTCGAAGGCCGGGGTCGGCGAGGCCGGGCCCATCAGCACGTCGACCTCCTCGAAGGCGTCGAGGAAGTCCTGGCGGATCAGTCGGCGGACCTTCTGCGCCTGCTTGTAGTAGGCGTCGAAGAAGCCCTCGGAGAGGGTGTGGGTGCCGATCAGGATGCGCCGCTTGACCTCCTCTCCGAAGCCCTCGCCCCGCGAGCGCTTGTAGAGGTCGATCAGGTCGGTCGGATTCTCGCAGCGGTGGCCGAAGCGCACGCCGTCGAAGCGCGACAGGTTCGAGGAGGCCTCGGCCGGCGCGATCACGTAGTAGGCCGGGATCGCATAGTGGGTATGCGGCAGGCTGACCTCGCGCACCGTGGCACCGAGCGACTCATAGACGCGGATCGCCTCGCGCACCGCGCGCTCGACCTCGGCGGACAGGCCGTCGCCGAAGTACTCCCTGGGCAGGCCGATCTTGAGGCCGGACAGCGGGGCCTCGAGGCCCTCGGTGTAGTCCGGCACGCCGCGCGCCACGCTGGTGGAATCGCGCAGGTCGTGGCCGGCGATGGCGCCGAGCAGGTGGGCGCAGTCCTCGGCGGTGCGGGCCATGGGGCCGGCCTGGTCGAGGCTCGAGGCGTAGGCGATCATGCCGTAGCGCGAGACGCGGCCGTAGGTCGGCTTCAGGCCGGTGATGCCGCAGAAGGCCGCCGGCTGACGGATCGAGCCGCCGGTGTCGGTGCCGAGCGCCGCCGGCACCAGGCCTGCGGCCACCGCGGCAGCGCTGCCGCCGGAGCTGCCGCCGGGCACGGCACCGAGGTCCCAGGGATTCTTCACCGCGCCATAGAAGCTGTTCTCGTTGGACGAGCCCATGGCGAATTCGTCCATGTTGGTCTTGCCGAGGCTCAGGGTGCCGGCGGCGGCCAGCTTCTCGACCACGCTGGCGTCGTAGGGCGCGTCGAAGTTGTCGAGCATCCGCGAGCCGCAGCTGGTCTTCACGCCCCGGGTGCAGAAGATGTCCTTCAGCGCCAGCGGCAGGCCGGTCAGCGGGCCGGCCTCGCCCCGGGCCCGGGCGGCGTCGGCGGCATCGGCAGCGGCCAGGGCCTGCTCGCCGGTGACGGTGATAAAGCTGTTGAGCGCGCCGTCATGGCGCTCGATGCGCGCGAGCAGATGCTCGGTCAGCTCGCGGCTGGAGAACTCGCCGGCCGCCAGGGCGGCGGCGAGTCCGGTCAGTGTCTGGTCGTGCATGGGGCCGGGGCTCCGTGATGACATGTCATTGACGACGAAAGAGGGAGGCGGTCACTCGACGACCCGCGGCACCAGATAGAGGCCGTTCTCCACCGCCGGGGCGCAGCGCTGGAAGGTCTCGCGCTGGTCGGTCTCGGTGACCTCGTCGGCGCGCAGGCGCTGGGTGGCGTCCAGCGGGTGGGCCAGCGGGGCGACGCCGTCGGTGTCGATCGACTGCAGCTGGTCGGCCATCTCCAGGATGCGGCCCAGGTCGTCGAGATAGCGGTCGGCCTCACCCTCGTCCAGGCCGAGACGGGCCAGGTGGGCGGCCCGGAGAACGTCTGCGTGTTCAAGCGCCATGATCGGGTGTCCTCGAAAGGGTGGCAGAAAAGACCGCAGAAGTTACCACATTCGCGTCACGGCGGGCAGGGGCCAGGGGCGTGGCGCTTGCCGCTAGGGGGGTGCAGTGATACGGTTTGCCCCCGCACAGGGTCCCCGGTCTGCACTAGGTAACGACTTCATGTTCAAACGTTTGAGGGGGCTGTTTTCCAGCGATCTGTCGATCGACCTGGGGACGGCCAATACGCTGATTTATGTCCGCGGGCGCGGTATCGTGCTCGATGAGCCGTCGGTGGTGGCGATTCGTCAGTCCGGCAACATGCGCAGCGTGGCCGCCGTGGGTGCCGACGCCAAGCGCATGCTGGGCCGCACGCCGGGCAATATCACCGCCATCCGGCCGATGAAGGACGGCGTCATCGCCGACTTCACCGTGACCGAGCAGATGCTGCAGTACTTCATCCGCAAGGTCCATCAGAGCACCTTCCTGACGCCGAGCCCTCGGGTGCTGGTCTGCGTGCCCTGCATGTCGACCCAGGTCGAGCGCCGCGCCATCAAGGAGTCCGCCGAGGGCGCCGGGGCCCGCGAAGTGTTCCTGATCGAGGAGCCCATGGCCGCGGCCATCGGTGCCGGCCTGCCGGTCGAGGAAGCCCAGGGGTCGATGGTCGTCGACATCGGTGGCGGCACCAGCGAGATCGCCATCATCTCGCTCAACGGCGTGGTCTACTCCGAGTCCATCCGCGTAGGCGGCGACCGCTTCGACGAGGCGATCATCGCCTACGTGCGTCGCCACTACGGCAGCCTGATCGGCGAGTCCACCGCCGAGCGCATCAAGGAAGAGATCGGTTGCGCCTACCCCGGCGGCGAGCTGCGCGAGATCGACGTGCGTGGCCGCAACCTGGCCGAGGGCATTCCGCGCAGCTTCACCCTGAATTCCCACGAGATCCTCGACGCCCTCCAGGAGACGCTGGGCTCCATCGTCGCCGCGGTGAAGAGCGCCCTGGAACAGTCGCCCCCCGAGCTGGCCTCCGACATCGCCGAGCGCGGCCTGGTGCTGACCGGCGGCGGCGCGCTGCTGCGCGACCTCGACAAGCTGATCGCCGAGGAGACCGGGCTGCCGGTGGTGGTCGCCGAGGATCCGCTGACCTGCGTGGCCCGCGGCGGCGGCAAGGCCCTCGAGATGATCGATCAGCATACGTTCGAGCTGCTCTCCAGCGACTGACCGGGGCAGCCCTGCTGGATGGAAGCGCTGGCCGGGATCGGTCGCCCCCGGGTGGCCGGCCCCGGTGTTCGCGCGACATGACCGGTATGTCCCCTGCAAACGGAATGTCGCCATGGCGGACCGGCGCCCTGGCGGGGCCGAGCAGTATGGCGTCGCGGGATAAGGCCCGACGCCGTCAAGGAGAATAGGGAGAGGACGCCATCAAACCGCTGTTCTCGCACGGCTCGGTGCCGGGATATCGCATGCTGCTGTGCGTGCTCCTCGCCGTGGCCCTGATGTTTGCCGATCTGCGTTTCACGCGCATGGAGCCCGTGCGGGCCCAGCTGTCGACGCTGGTGGCGCCGATCCAGTGGCTGGTCAGCCTGCCCAGCGACGCCCTCAACTGGGCGTCGCTGGCGTTTTCCGACCAGCGTGAGCTGCTCGACGAGAACCGCCAGCTGCGCGAGCAGATCCTGACCCTCTCGCATCGCGTCCAGCGCATGGCCAGCCTGACCGCCGAGAACGTGCGGTTGCGCGAGCTGCTGGATGCCACCCGCGAGCATGACATTCCCTTCATCACCACCGAGCTGTTGTCGCTCGACCCGGATCCCTTCAGCCACCGCATGGTCATCGACCGCGGGCAGCGTGACGGCGTCTTCGTCGGCCAGCCAGTGATGGATGCCGCCGGGCTGGTGGGGCAGGTGACCTCGGTGTCGGCCTATGCCAGCCGGGTGCTGATGGTGTCCGATGCCAGCCACTCGCTGCCGATTCAGGTCAACCGCAACAATCTGCGCTTCATTCTCCAGGGCACCGGCCAGTACGACGCACTCGGCGTGTTGCATGTGCCGGACACCGCGGATATCCGCGAGGGCGACCTGCTGATGACCTCGGGGCTGGCCGGCCGCTTCCCGCCCGGCTATCCGGTGGCGCGGGTCACCTCGGTGGTCCACGATCCCGGCGAGCCCTTCGCCCAGGTGAAGGCCCGCCCGGTGGCCCAGCTGCAGC
The DNA here is from genome assembly GCF_000265245.1 of Halomonas smyrnensis AAD6. Taxonomy (GTDB): domain Bacteria; phylum Pseudomonadota; class Gammaproteobacteria; order Pseudomonadales; family Halomonadaceae; genus Halomonas; species Halomonas smyrnensis. The sequence continues at coordinate 214,612 of NZ_AJKS02000003.1, read as the reverse complement.
GTGCCCGCCACTTCCTGCTGCTGTTCCCGCCCGAGCCTCCCGAGGCGCCGGGTCGCGGCGGCTGGACGGTGGCGCTCGATCCGGCGGCCGTCGAGGCGGCGGTGGAGATGATCGGCCCCGCCGAGGAGGACGAATAATGGCCGCACGCGCGACGGCGAGCCTGCCCTGGATCTGGCTTACCCTGCTGCTGGCGCTGTGCCTGCAGGTGCTGCCGCTGGCCGATGGCTGGCAGATCTGGCGCCCGGACTGGCTGGGGCTGATGCTGATCTACTGGTGCATGAAGGCGCCGCAGAAGGTCGGGGTCTTCCACGGCTTCGTGCTGGGCATCCTGCTCGACCTGATCCAGGGTGCGCCGCTGGGGCAGAACGCGCTGTTGCTCTCGCTGCTGGCCTTCCTGTGCGCCTTGGTCTATCCGCGCTTCCGCGCCTATTCGCTGCTGCAGCAGGCGGTGCTGATCCTGGTGCTGCTGGGGACGGTGCAGCTGGTGGAGCAGTGGCTGCGCACCCTGCTGGGGCCCTTCGCGATCCATCTTTCCTTCCTGCTGCCCTCGGTGATCGGGGCGCTGCTGTGGCCCTGGCTGACCACGCTGTTCCGCGCCTTCCGGCGCCGCGGCAGCGAGGAGTGAGCCGCATGGCGATGCCCGATGCCACCACCGATGCCCCCGAGCCGCCGCTGATCCGGCTGGCGTCGGCCTCGCCGCGCCGACGCGAGCTGCTGGCCGGCGTCGGCGTGACGGCCGAGGTGCGGCCGGTCGATCTCGACGAGACGCCGCGGCCAGGCGAAGCGCCCGAGGCCTATGTCCGGCGCCTGGCCGAGGAGAAGGCCCGGGCCGGGGCGGTGGGCAGCGCGCTGCCGACGCTCGGCTCCGACACCGCGGTGGTGTGTGACGACGCCATCCTCGGCAAGCCGCGGGACCGCGAGCACGCCGCCGCCATGCTGCGCTCGCTGTCCGGGCGATCCCATCGGGTGCTGACCGCGGTGGCCGTGACCGGCCCGGCGGGGCTGCTGAGCACCTGCGTGACGACGCGCGTCTGGCTGCGCGAGATCACCGATGCCGAGATCGCCGCCTACTGGGCGACCGGCGAGCCCGTCGACAAGGCCGGTGGCTACGCGATCCAGGGGCGGGCGGCGCTGTTCGTGTCGCGCCTGGAGGGCAGCCATTCCGCGGTGGTCGGCCTGCCGCTGTTCGAGACCGCCGAATTGCTGGCCCGACAGGGCGTGCCGCTGTGGAACCGCGCTATGCCATAATGCCTCGAGTTTCCTCTGGACAAGGATTTCCGCATGAGCGGTGAAGTACTGATCAACCTGACCCCGATGGAGACCCGGGTCGCCGTGGTGGAGAACGGCGTGCTCCAGGAAGCCTTCATCGAGCGGGCCCGGCGCCGCGGCATCGTCGGCAACATCTACAAGGGCAAGGTGGTCCGGGTGCTGCCGGGCATGCAGGCCGCCTTCGTCGACATCGGCCTCGATCGGGCGGCCTTCATTCATGCCCACGAGGTGATGCCGTCGGGGACGCCGGCCGACGAGCAGGTCTCCATCGGTCACCTGCTCCACGAGGGGCAGTCGCTGGTGGTGCAGGCCACCAAGGATCCGATCGGCTCCAAGGGCGCACGCCTGACCACGCATCTCTCGGTGCCGTCGCGCTACCTGGTCTACATGCCGGACTCTCCGCACAACGGCGTCTCCCAGCGCATCGAGGACGAGCGCGAGCGCGAGCGGCTGCGCGAGCTGGTCGAGGCCGCCCAGGCGGAGCAGACCCTGGAGGTGACCGGCGGCTTCATCGTGCGCACCGCCGCCGAGGGCGTCACGCATGAGGAAATGGCCGGCGACATGCACTTCCTGCTGCGCCTGTGGCGCAGGGTCAGCGAGCGCAAGATCACGGCCTCGGCCCCCAGCGTCATCTATGACGACCTGCCGCTGTTCATGCGCACCCTGCGCGACGTGATGCGGGACGACATCGAGAAGGTGCGCATCGACTCCCGCGAGAACCACGTCAAGCTGCTGGAGTTCGCCGAGGAGTTCATGCCCTCGGCGGTGGAGCGCATCGAGCACTACGCCGGCGAGCGGCCGATCTTCGATCTGTTCAGCGTCGAGGACGAGATCCAGAAGGCGCTGGGGCGCAAGGTGCAGCTCAAGTCCGGCGGCTACCTGGTGATCGATCCCACCGAGGCGATGACCACCATCGACGTCAACACCGGCGGCTTCGTGGGGCATCGCAATCTCGAGGAAACCATCTTCAAGACCAACCTCGAGGCCGCCACCGCCATCGCCCGTCAGCTGCGGCTGCGCAACCTGGGCGGCATCATCATCATCGACTTCATCGACATGGAGGAGCCCGAGCATCAGCGCCAGGTGCTCCGCGTGCTGGAGAAGTCGCTCGAGCGCGATCACGCCAAGACCAAGTGCACCGGCGTCACCGAGCTGGGGCTGGTCCAGGTGACGCGCAAGCGCACCCGCGAGAGCCTCGAGCAGACCCTGTGCGAGGCCTGCCCGTCCTGTCACGGTCGCGGCACCCTCAAGACGCCGGAATCGGTGTGCTACGAGATCTTCCGCGAGATCCTGCGCGAGGAGCGGGCCTACAGCGCCGAGACCTACACGGTGCTGGCCTCGCAGCCGGTGGTCGATCGCCTGCTCGACGAGGAGTCCGCGGCCGTCGCCGATCTGGAGGAGTTCATCGGCAAGACCATCCGCTTCCAGGTCGAGGCCCACTACTCCCAGGAACAGTACGACATCGTGCTGATGTGAGCCCATGTCGAGGACCCGCCTGGCCATTCGCTGGACCCTGACGCTGCTGGCGGCGGCGCTCACCCTGGTGGCGCTGCTCACCCTGGTGCTGCGCCTGCTGCTCGGCCAGGTCGACCAGCTGACGCCCCGCCTCGAAGCGCTGCTCTCGGCGCGCTTCGATGCCGCGGTGCATCTGGACACCCTCGACGGCGGAGTGTCCGGCCTCGATCCCGAGCTCGCGCTGCGCGGGCTCTCGCTGCGTGCGGCCAGCGGCGACCGGCCCCTGCTCGAGCTCGGCGACGCTCGTCTGCGGCTCGATGCCGGCGCCAGCCTGCGCGACGGCATGCCGGTGGTGGCCGATGCACGGCTGTCCGACATCACCCTGCACCTCTACCAGGCCGCGGACGGTCGCTGGCGCTGGCCGGAGCCGGCCGATGTGCCCCCCGAACTGATTCCCGACGGCCAATTCGACCTCGATCGCCTGGACTTCTGGGTCGGGGTGCTGCTGCGCCAGCGCGCCTGGGCCGAGAACATCGAGCTGGTGCTCCACGGCCGCGAGCGCGAGGCGGTGCTGGAGGCGCCGCGTCTGCTGATGGTCGGCGACGCCCGGCGCACGCATCTGGAGGGGCGGGTACGGCTGCGCGGCCGGTCGGGAGAGGCCGCGAGGGTGGTCATGGAGCTGGTGCCGGGCGAGGGGCTCGACGACTTCGGCGCGGCCCTGCAGGCCGACATGAGTCTCGACAGCCTCACCGGGCTGTCGTCGCTGTTCGGCGTCGAGGCGCTGCCGGACTTCGATGACCTGACGGGCGAGGCACGACTATGGGGACGCTGGACCCATGGGCGCCTGGCCGATGCGCGCCTCGACGTCACCTCGCCACGACTGGCGCTGAGCCGGCCGGACGATGACGCGGCCGCGGCGCCGGACATCGTGCTGGAGAACGCCACGCTGCGCGGCCAGTGGCGACGCGCGGCCGGTGCGGAGGACTGGCAGGCCTGGGTACAGGCCGATGCCGATCAGACCGCCGGCCCCGAGGCCTCGTCCGCGTCGCGCGCCCTGCCGCGGGACTGGTACCTGCGGGGCAACGACAGCGACTGGTGGCTCACCACCGGCCCCTTCGATCTCGAGGCCCTGGCCGCCTGGCGCTCGCATCTGCCGCTGCCGGAGGCGCTGGACCGCGGCGTGGCCACGCTGGCCCCGCGCGGGCGCGTCGATGCCCTCGGCGCCGGCCTGAGAGACGGCACCTGGCGGGCCCGGGTCAGTGCCAGCGGGGTGAGCGTGGCGCCCTGGGAAAAGGCCCCGGGCGGCGGTCCGCTGGCGCTGTGGCTGGAGGCCGACGGCAATCACGGCAGCGTGCGCTTCGTCGGCGGCGAGGGCACGGAACTGGCTTTCCCCGAGGTCTTCGAGGCGCCGATGTCGCTCGACCATGCCAGCGGCGAGGTGAGCTGGCGCTACGACGGCGAGCGCGGCTTCGTCAGCGGACGGCAGCTCTCGGCGGGCTGGCGCGGCGCCGAGGTGAGCGGCGATTTCGGCCTGGCCACCGGGGGCCCCGGGCGCGGCGGCTTCGGTCTCGCGCTGGATTTCCGCGACGTGGACGCCCGCTCTCGGCCGCTGGTCGACTGGCTGCCGATGGTGCTGCTGCGCGAGGAAGCCCCGGCGCTCGCCGACTGGCTGTCCGCCGGGCTGGCCGGGCGGGTGCCCGCGGGCGCGCTGCGCCTGCACGTGCCGCTGCGCGACGAGCAGACCGGGCTTGCCTCCATCGAGCCGACGCTGGATCTGGATCTCGACGTCGAGGAGGGGCGGCTGCCGTTCGCCGACGGCTGGCCGGCGCTGGACGGCGTGGCCGGCCGCCTGCGCCTGCGTGGCGAGACCCTCGAGGCCGAGGTGGACACCGCCGAGAGCCTGGGCATCCGTACCCGCGAGGCCGAGGTGCGCCTCGAGGACGATCGACTGTCGGTCAGCGGGCCGCTCGTCGCCGACGCGCCGGCGCTGGCGCGCTATCTCGCCGCGATGCCCGTGGACGGCATCGAGGCGGTCGCCGACTGGCAAGGCGAGGGAAGCGTCGAGGCCGATCTCGACCTCGAGATGGCGCTCGACGATGCCGACTCGCTGCGTCTCGACATCGCCGGCGACGCCGATCTGACGCGCCTGACCCATTCGGCCAGCGGGCTGGTCTTCCACGACATCACGGGACCGCTGGCCTGGCATCAGCGCGGCGAGGCGGGCTCCCTCGACGGCCGCCTGAGCGGGCGGCTGCTGGGCGGGCCGGTCGACGCCGAACTGGCCACCGGCGAGGGGCGTGTCGCGCTGTCGGGCACCGCCCGGCCCGGGGCGCTCACCGCGCTGGGTGCGCCGGCCGGCATCGGCGACGTGCTCGCCGGCCCGCTGGCCTGGCGCGGCAGCGTCGATCTCGATGCCGACACGCCGACCCTGAGCCTGTCGAGCGAGCTGCGTGACCTGGCCATTGCGCTGCCGGCGCCGCTGGGCAAGGCGGCCGGCACGCCGCGGGACCTGCGCCTGACCTTCGCCCTGGCCGAGTCCGGGCCCTGGTCGGGCCGCCTGGGCACGAGCCTCGGCTGGCGCTGGCGCCCCGGACGCGGCGGTCAGGGCCAGGCCTGGCTCGGGCGGGAGGCGCCCGCGACCTGGCCCGGCGAGCCCGGCTGGACGCTGCAGGCCTATCTGCCGCGCTTCGATGCCCGGGCCTGGGGCAGCGCCCTGGCGCCGCTGTCCGGCGGGGCGCTCGAGGGTTCCGCCGGCGGCTCGGGCCGCAGCCCCATCGCCCATCTGATGCTGGATACCGACTGCCTGAGCGTCGAGCAGCGCTGTCTGGGCTCGATGATCGTCGAGGGCCAGCCGCTGGCCCGCGGCTGGGAGCTGGCGCTGGACGGCAGCCTGCTGACCGGCCGCCTGGCCTATCGGCCGGACCTTGCCCAGCCGCTCGACGTGTCGCTGGCGCGGCTGCGCCTCGATGGCCTGCTGCCGGCCGAGTCGGCCCCGGCCTTGGAGGGGGGCGGCCGCCTGCTCGAGGAGCTCGAGGTGCCGCCGACGCCGGCCGCCATGCCGGCCTCGCTCGGCGCGCTGCCGGCGGGCCGGCTGAGCGTCGACGAGCTGAGCTATCAGGGCCGACCGTTCGGCCCCCTGAACGCCCAGTGGCGGACCGAGTCGGACCGCCTGGTGATCGATCCGCTGGCGCTGACGCTGGGCGAGATCGACGCCCGGGGCAGCCTGACCTGGGAGGCCGCCGGCCCCGAGGCCAGCCTGACCCGGGCGCGGCTGGACGTGGACGGCCGCGATCTGGGCAGCGCCCTGGAGGCGCTCGGCCAGCCGGTGGCGATCCGCAACGCCGACACTCAGGTCGACGGTCAGCTGGCCTGGCCCGGTGCCCCCTGGCAGTTCGCCCTGGCGCGTTCCCGGGGCAACCTGGCGGTGGCGCTGCGTGACGGTCGCTTCGTCAACCTGGAGTCGCCCTCGGCGCGGCTGGTCGGTCTGCTCAACGTGGACAACCTGCTGCGCCGGCTGACCCTGGACTTCTCCGACGTCACCGGGCAGGGCACCGCCTTCGATCGTGTCAGCGGCGATGCGACCCTGTATGGTGGAGTGCTGGAGACCCGCGGTCCGGTCGAGATCGAGGGTCCGGCCACCCGCTTCACCCTCGACGGCAGCGTCGACCTGGCGCGGCGGGAACTCGACCAGCGTCTGGGCATCACACTGCCGGTGAGCAACAACCTGCCCCTGGCGGCGGTGATCGCCGGGGCGCCGGTGGTCGGAGGGGCGCTGTTCATCGCCGACAAGCTGTTCGGCGACGCCCTCGACCGCGTGACCCGAATTCACTATCGCGTGGAGGGGCCCTGGACCTCGCCGCGCATCGCTCTGGAAAGTGCCGAATGACATCACACACGCAACCCCTGCTCGACCAGGCCGCCGAGGCGCTGCTGACCCCCGGCGGGCTCGATCTCGATGCCCTGGACACCGGCCTCGGCCACGCCATGGGCGCCGGCATCGACTACGCCGATCTGTATTTCCAGCGCAGCTGGCATGAGGGCTGGGTGCTGGAGGACGGTGAGGTCAAGGAGGCCAGCTACAACATCGACGGCGGCGTCGGCGTGCGTTCCCTGGCCGGCGAGAAGACCGGCTTCGCCTACTCCAACCAGATCTCCATGGAAGCCCTGGCCGAGACCGGCCGCACCGCCGCCGGCATCGTGCGCAGCGGCCGGAAGGTGGATGCCGCCCCGCGCGTGGTGACGGCGCCGGCCGCCCGCTACGCCGGCATCGATCCGCTGGCCGGACTCTCCGCCGACGAGAAGGTCGCCATGCTCAAGGAGGCCGATCGCGTGGCCCGGGCCGCCGACCCGTCGGTGAGCCAGGTCAGCGCCTCGCTGACCGGCGTCTACGAGGTGGTGCTGGTGCGTGCCAGCGACGGCACCCTGGCCGCCGACGTGCGGCCGCTGGTGCGCTTCAACGTCAGCGTGATCGCGGTGCGCGACGGCCGCCGCGAGCGCGGCAGCGCCGGCGGCGGTGGCCGCTATCCGATGTCCCGCCTGCGCGACGAGAACGTCGCCGAGCGCTTCGCCAAGGAGGCGGTGCGTCAGGCGCTGGTCAATCTCGACGCCGTGGATGCCCCGGCCGGCCAGATGCCGGTGGTGCTGGGCGCCGGCTGGCCGGGCATCCTGCTCCACGAGGCGGTGGGGCATGGCCTCGAAGGCGACTTCAATCGCAAGGGAAGCTCGGCCTTCGCCGGCCGCATGGGCGAGCGCGTGGCCGCGCCCGGGGTGACCGTGGTCGATGACGGCACTCTGGCCGACCGCCGCGGTTCGCTGTCCGTCGACGACGAGGGCACGGCGACCCAGTGCACCACGCTGATCGAGGACGGCATCCTCACCGGCTACATGCAGGACAAGCTCAACGCCCGGCTGATGGGCATGGCGCCCACCGGCAACGCCCGCCGCGAGTCCTTCGCTCACATGCCGATGCCGCGCATGACCAACACCTACATGCGCGCCGGCCAGGACGATCCCGCCGACATCATCAAGAGCGTCTCCCGCGGCATTTATGCCGTGAGCTTCGGCGGCGGCCAGGTGGACATCACCTCCGGCAAGTTCGTGTTCTCGGCCAGTGAGGCCTATCTGATCGAGGACGGCCGCATCACCGCGCCGGTCAAGGGCGCGACCCTGATCGGCAACGGCCCGGAGGCCATGGGCCGCGTGTCGATGATCGGCCATGACCTGGCGCTGGATACCGGCATCGGCGTGTGCGGCAAGGAAGGGCAGGGTGTGCCGGTGGGCGTCGGTCAGCCGACGCTGAAGCTCGACGAGCTGACCGTCGGCGGCACCCAGTCGTAGCAAGGAAGCCGCTGCGGAACGGAACTGATGGGGATGGGCGCCGGGGACAAGGTGAAGCGAGGGTTTTTGCCATGGGTGAGGTGATTCTCGCCGAACGGGTTGGCCATGGATGGCCAGCACCGGTCCTGCAAGCGAAGCAGGATGCGAGAGCGCCGCAGGGCAAAAGTAGCGCCCAGGGATGGGTTCACAGCGCCTCGCGGAGCCTTGTCGCCGGGAAGGCCCATCCCTGGCTGGTCGACTGAGAGATAGCGTCTTGGGCTTTTTGAGGCGTCTTACAGCTCGGCGGTCTCGCGGATCAGCTTGAACAGCCGGCGGGCGTTGGTCGGCGGCTTGCCCTGATCGCGCTCGCGGCGAGCATTGCGGATCAGCTGGCGCAGGGCCTGGCGGTCGACGTCGGGGTAGTCGGCGATGAAGGCCTCGAGGGCGTCGTCGTTCTCGATGAGGCGATCGCGCCACTGCTCCAGGCGATGGAAGGCGTGGTCGCGGCGCAGCTGCTCGCGGTCCATCTCGTCGAACACCGCCTGGATGCCCTCGAGGTCCTCGCGGCGCATCAGCTTGCCGACGTACTGCATGTGCCGGCGGCGGGCCTCGCGGGCGCGGATGCGGCCGGTTTCCTCGATGGCCGCCAGCAGGTCGTCGGACAGTGGGAAGCGGTCGCGTTCGGCCTCGCGCATGGCGATCAGCCGTTCGCCGAGCTCCTGGAGGGCATGCATCTCGCGCTTGAGCTGCGACTTGCTGGGCCGTTCGTCGGCCGGAGAGAAATCATCTTGGGTCATGCGGCGTCCTGATTCATGAGAGGGGCGTTAGGCATCGGCCCAGTATACCAGCCCGCCGCGTCGGGCTGGCCAAACGACCATGTTGTGTATCGGCCGCGTGGCCGGTCGAGTGAGGAGTCAAGACGATGACACAGGCTTTCGATGCCGTCGCCCAGCAGTCGCTGCTGGAAACCCGCGCCGAGGCGGCCCTGGCGCTGGCCCTCCGGCTCGGCGCCGATGCCTGCGAGGTGGGCGCCAGCGTCGACCAGGGCGTGGGTGTCAACGTGCGCGAGGGCGAGGTCGAGACCGTCGAGCTGTCCCGCGATCAGGGCATCGCGGTGACCGTCTATGTCGGCCAACGCAAGGGCAGTGCCTCGTCCACCGATGCCTCGGAGGCGTCGATCCGGGACGTGGTCGAGAAGGCCATGGCCATCGCCCGCTATACCGGCGAGGATCCGGCCTCGGGGCTCGCCCCGGCCGAGCTGATGGCCCGGGAACTGCCGGACCTCGACGTCCATCACCCCTGGGCGCTGTCCACCGAGGAGGCGGTCGAGCTGGCGCTGGCCTGCGAGAATGCCGGGCGCGGCCAGGCGGGTATCAAGAGCTCCGACGGCGCGGGGCTGTCCAGCGGCGAGGGCGTGCGCGTCTATGCCAACAGTCACGGCTTCCTGGGCAGTCAGCGCGGCAGCCGCCATTCGCTGTCCTGCATGCTGATCGCCGAGGACGAGCACGGCATGCAGCGCGACTACGACTACACCAGCGCCCGCGATCCTCGTGAGCTGCTGGCCCCCGAGGCGGTGGGCGAGAGCGCCGCCCGGCGCACCCTGCGTCGGCTCGGCGGCCAGCGCCCGGCCACCGGGCGGATGCCGGTGCTGTTCGATCCGAGCCTGGCGTCGGGGCTGGTCGGCAGCTTCCTCGGCGCCATCGCCGGCGGGGCCCTCTATCGCCAGTCCTCCTTCCTGTGCGACCGCCTCGGCGACGCGCTCTTCCCCGAGTGGTTCTCGCTTCAGGAGAAGCCGCGACTGATGCGCGGCATGGCCAGCAGCGCCTTCGACGGCGATGGCGTGGCGACCCGCGACAACGTCTTCATCGACCAGGGGCGGCTGGCCAGCTACATGCTGTCAGCCTACAGCGCGCGGCGGCTGGGCATGGAGACCACCGGCAACGCCGGCGGCGCCCGCAACCTGCGCCTCACCGCGCCGCTCGAGTCCCAGGAGGCCCTGCTCGCGCGCATGGATCGCGGCGTGCTGGTCACCGAGCTGATGGGCCAGGGCGTCAACGGCGTCACCGGTGACTACTCCCGCGGCGCCGCGGGCTTCTGGGTCGAGAACGGCCGCATCCAGCATCCGGTGGAGGAATTCACCATCGCCGGCAACCTGGCGACGATGTTCCAGGGGCTGGTCGGCGTCGGCGACGACATCGACACCCGCGGCAGCATCCACACCGGCAGCTGGCTGATCGACGAGATGACCGTGGCCGGCAGCTGAGTCGGCCACGGTAACGACACTCCAAACACAAAGCCCGCGAGATACTCGCGGGCTTTCTTGTGCGCTCAGGCGCGGCGTGGTCGTGGCCCGAGGGCCGGTATTCAGCGTTTCGGGCGGTAGTGCTCGTCCACACCCAGCCGCTCGAGCAGGCGGGTGAACAGGAAGGCCTCGTCGCCCTTGAGCGAGCGGCTCAGGCAGTCCAGATACTCGCGGCGCGGATAGCGCCACCAGCGCGGCGCCTTGTAGGCATCGAGGTCGATGGCGATCAGCCGGCCGTCGCGAACCAGGAAGTTGTTGGTGTGCAGGCCGCGGCAGTGAATGCCGTGACGGTCGAAGGCGACCAGGGCGTCCAGATACTGCTCCTGCAGGTCCGGGGAGTCGAGGATCAGCTGCTTGAGCGGCTCGCCGTGCACGTTCTCGGTGACCAGCCGATAGGGGCGAGCCTCGACGATGGGCGGCGTGGCGATGCCGAGGGCTTCCAGGCGTGAGGCGACGAGGGCGAAGTTGCGCCCCGGATAGGGGCGAATGCGCAGCAGGTAGCGCAGCCGATCGACGGGCTTGGGCTGGAAGGTCTTGATGAAGTGGTCGCGCTCGGGGTCGAAGTGGACCCGGGAATACTTGCCGGTCTGGATCAGCTGCATGGTCTTGCTCGGTAGAGGAATGGCGTCGTCGACGGGCGGAGCATCACACTTCTTCGTCGAAGCGGGCCTCGAACAGGGCTTCCAGCGCGTCCAGCACCGCCTCGCCGTCGTCGCCGTCGGCCTCCAGGGTCAGCTCGGTGCCGCAGGGGGCCGCCAGCATCAGCAGCGCCATGATGTTGGCGGCATCGGCCTGCTGGTCGCCGTGGCAGACGATGACCCGCGAGGCGAAGGGCTGGCAGCACTGCACCAGGCGGGTGGCGGCGCGGGCGTGCAGGCCGCGCTTGTTGGTCAGGGTGAGCTTGCGGCTGGGCACGTGACTAGCGATCCTTGGCGTCGTTCGGGGCGGGGAGCGTGAGTTGCAGGCCGAGCTCGCGGTGACGCAGGCGAACGCCGGCCTGGGTCTCGGCGAGGCGCCGGGACAGCCGCTCGGCCAGGTAGGTGGAGCGATGCTGACCGCCGGTGCAGCCGATCGCCACGGTCAGGTAGCTGCGCTGGCTGGCCCGGTAGCGGGGCAGCCAGCGCTCGACCCAGGACAGGATGTCGGCGGCCATCTCGTCGACCACCGGATAGCTCTCGAGGAAGGCGATCACGCTGTTGTCGCGGCCGGTCGCCTCGCGCAGCTGCGGGTCCCAGTAGGGGTTGGGCAGGCAGCGGACGTCGAACACGATATCGGCGTCGAGCGGCACACCGCGCTTGAAGCCGAAGGACTCGAGGGTCAGCGTCAGCCCTTCGCGGCGATGGCCGGCCACCTGGTCGGTGATGCGGCCGCGCAGGTCGTGCACCGAGAGTCGCGAGGTGTCGATCAGCAGGTCGGCGAGGTCGCGGATCTCTGCCAGGGCGTCTTCCTCGCGGTCGATCGCCTCGGCCAGCGTCATCTCGGTGTCCCGAGTCAGGGGGTGTCGGCGCCGGGTGGCGGAATAGCGCTCCAGCAGGATGCGAGCGTCGGTGGTCAGATAGATCACCTGGCACTGGATGTCGCGGGAGCGGACGTCCTCGAGCAGCGCCGGGAAGCGCTCCAGGGCGTGGGGCAGGTTACGGGCGTCGATGCTGACCGCCACGGCGCTGCGCAGGGACTGACCGCTGCGCAGCTCGTCGACCAGCGGGCCAAGCAGCATCGCCGGCAGGTTGTCGATGGCGTAGAAGCCGAGGTCCTCGAGGGCCTGCAGGGCGATCGACTTGCCGGAGCCGGAGCGTCCGCTGATGATGACGAGCTGCATGACGGGTCGGGTCTCCTGGTCGAGGCGGCGGCGCTCAGCCGCGACCGCTGGCGGCCGGTGCCTGTCGTCGGATGGCGTCGAGGAGGCTGTCGTGAAGCTCGCGCTGGCTGCCGGCCCGGCGCAGGGCGCTGCGGGTCTCGGCATCGTTCATCACGCTGGCCACCTGGCCGAGCAGGGCAAGGTGGGCGTCGTCGGCTTCCTCGGGAACCAGCAGCACGAACACCAGGTCGACGGGTTCGCCGTCGATGGCATCGAAGTCGACCGGTTCGGCGAGCTTGAGAAAGCCGGCGATGGGCGCCTTGCAGTGCGGGTTGCGGGAGTGGGGAATGGCAACCCCGTGCCCGATGCCGGTGCTGCCCAGCCGTTCGCGCCCGATCAGCCGGCTGAAGACTTCCTGGCTGTCGAGACTCGGAATGTTCTGGGCAATGAAGGTGCTGAAGAATTCCAGCACCCGTTTCTTGCTCCCCCCGGGCACGCCGAAGAGGGTGCGCTCGGGGGGAAGTATGGTTTCAAGAGACATGACTCAGCGGACGCTTGCGGCGCCCTGGGCGCGGGCCTGGGTCTTTTCCTTGTGCTTGACGAGCTGGCGGTCCAGCTTGTCGGCAAGGGCGTCGATGGCGGCGTACATGTCGGCATCCATCGCTTCGGCGTGCAGATCGGCACCGGCGGCGTGCAGCGTGCAGGCGGCCTGCTGGCGTTCTTTTTCGACGGAGAGCGTGACCTGAACGGTGGTGATGTTGTCGTAGTGACGTTCCAGGCGGGAGAGCTTCTCCTGCACGTAGTCACGCAGGGGCTCGGTCAATTCCACGTGATGGCCGGTGAGGTTGACTTGCATGACACGCTCCTTGCTCCTTGGGTGGTGACTCGATTGTAACCCTTTTTGATGCCTTGCAAACCCCCCGCGACAGACGCGTTTTCACGCTCTGGAAATCGCCTTCGGCGGGGTCTCAGCCGAGGCGTTTTCGCTGGCTGGAAGACGGGATGTGCATCGCTTCGCGATACTTGGCGACGGTGCGACGGGCGACCTCGATGCCCTCCTCGGCGAGCAAGGTGACCAGCTTGCTGTCGGACAGCGGCTTGCGCGGCGGCTCGCCCTCGATCAGCTTGCGGATGCGGGCGCGGATCGCGGTGCTGGAGTGGGCGTCCTCGCCGTCGCCTACCTGGCTGGAGAAGAAGTACTTGAGCTCGAAGACGCCGCGCGGCGTGTGGATGAACTTCTGGGTGGTGACCCGGGAGATGGTCGATTCGTGCATCTCCACGGCCTGGGCGATGTCGGCCAGGATCAGCGGCTTCATGGCTTCCTCGCCGCGCTCGAGGAACTCGATCTGGCGGGTCATCACCTCGTGGCCGACCCGCAGCAGGGTATCGTTGCGGCTGGCCAGGCTCTTGATCAGCCAGCGCGCCTCCTGCAGGTGGTCCTTGAGAAACTGGTTGTCGTCGCTCTTGTCCGCGCGCTTGATCAGTGCCGCGTAGTCGGGCTGGATGCGTAGCCTCGGCATCGCCTCGGGGTTGAGCTCGACGCGCCAGCCCTGGGGGGTGTGGCGGGCGATCAGGTCGGGAATCACGTAGTCGCTGTCGCCGCTGGCGAATTCGCTGCCCGGCCGTGGGTCGAGGCCGCGGATCAGGGCGATGACCTCGTCGAGGGTGTCGTCATCGAGCCCCAGGCGCCGCTTGAGCAGCCGGCGATCGTTGCCGGCCAGGGCCTCCAGGAACTGGCGCACCAGGCGCCGGGCCTGGGGCAGCAGCGGGGTGTCGTCGGGCAGGGTGGCGAGCTGCAGCAGCAGGCACTCGCGCAGATCGCGGGCGAACACCCCGGTGGGCTCGAACTGCTGCAGGCGCAGCAGCACCGCTTCGACCTCGCGGGTGGCGAGCCCCTCGAGGCCCTGGGCGCGCAGGCCATCGCGCAGCTCGTCCAGCGGCTGATCCAGATAGCCGTCCGGGGTCACGGCATCGATCAGGCTCTCGGCGATGCGCCTCTCGCGCTCATCGAGACCGCTCATCGCCAGCTGCCAGACGAGATGGCTCTGCAGGCTCTGGCCGGCGGCCTGGCGCTCGAAGTCGGGGGCCTCACCGCTGCCGCCGGCGTCCTGGAAGGTGTCGGACCAGTCGCTGTCGACGCTGAGCTCTTCCGGGATCTCGTCCGACCAGTCGTCGTCCGGCGTCTCGCTGACGGCCTGTTCGCCGAAGTCGTCCTCGAGCTCGAGCATGGGATTGGCCTCGAGGGCCTGCTGGACCTCCTGGCGCAGATCGAGGGTCGAGAGCTGCAGCAGGCCGATGGCCTGCTGCAGCTGAGGGGTCATGGTCAGCTGGGTGCCGACACGCAGTTGAAGGGATGCCTTCATGGCCATGGGCGAGCGGTCCGATCCTGCGGTGAAGAGGTCTTCCACCCTAGTGCCCGGGCGTCCGCCATGCAAGCGTGTTCGCAGCAATTAGCGTGCCAACGGCAATCACCATGCCCGTCCGTGCATGGCGGCAGTATATCAGTGACTTGCGAAGACCAATGGGTCAGAGGCGGAAGTCCTGGCCCAGGTAGACGTCGCGCACCCGCTGGTTGGCGAGGATCTCCTCGGCGTCACCCTCGGCGATGATCTGGCCGTCGCCGACGATGTAGGCGCCGTCGCAGATGTCCAGCGTCTCGCGCACGTTGTGGTCGGTGATCAGCACGCCGATCTCGCGCGCCTTGAGCTGGCGGATGATGCCCTTGATGTCGCCCACCGAGATGGGGTCGACGCCGGCGAAGGGCTCGTCGAGCAGGATGAAGTCGGGCTCGGTGGCCAGCGCCCGGGCGATCTCGACCCGCCGGCGTTCGCCGCCGGACAGGCTCATGCCCAGGTTGTCGCGGATGTGGGTGATGTGGAATTCCTCCAGCAGCGCCTCCAGGCGCGCCTTGCGGCCGCTGCGGTCGAGGTCGCGGCGGGTCTCGAGGATCGCCATGATGTTGTCGGCCACCGACAGCTTGCGGAAGATCGAGGCTTCCTGTGGCAGGTAGCCGATCCCGGCCTGGGCGCGCTGATGCATGGCGGCGCCGGAGAGGTCGCGGTCGTCGATGGCGACACGGCCGGCGTCGGCGCGTACCAGGCCGACGATCATGTAGAAGGAGGTGGTCTTGCCGGCGCCGTTGGGGCCCAGCAGGCCGATGATGCGGCCCTGCTGGATCTCCAGGCTGATGTCGTGGACCACGCGGCGACGCTTGTAGCTCTTGGCCAGGTTCCGGGCACTCAGGGTCTTCATGGGCCGTCCTGCTGTTCCGGCTCGAGGGTCATGCGCACGCGCTGGCTCTCGCCGACGCCCTGGGCGTCGGAGCGGGCCTGCACCACCCGGCGATCGAGGAAGTATTCGAGGTAGCCGCCGTCGAAGGTGTCGCCGCCCTGGTGGAGTTCGGCCTGGTCGACCAGCTCGATGCGCCGCTCGGCCACGTGGTAGATCACGGTGCGGCCCCAGGCGCGGACCAGCGGCTGGTCCGGGGAGGGCTTCTGCTCCAGGTAGGCGCGCTGGCCGGTGGCGGTGGCGGTGGTCAGCTGGCCGGCGTCGTTGCGCTGGATCTCCACGCGGTCGCCGGTCAGCTGCATGCTGCCCTGCTGGATGCGCACGTCGCCCTGGTAGACGGCGGTGCCGGCGCGATCGTCGAGGTCCAGCCGGTCGGCCTCGACCTGGATGGGGGCGCTGGCGTCGCCTTCCAGCGCCAGGGCGCCGGGGGCGGCCAGCGCGGTGGCGAGCAGCGCCGCGCTGAGCAGTGAAGCGAGGGATCGCGTCATGACTCGGGGTCCTCCTGGGTGTCCGGCGGGTGGTGGCCGCGCACATTGTCGGTCAGTCGGGCGCGGTTGTCATCGAGCCAGGCGTCGAAGCGCTCGCCGCGCATCCGCTGCGGCGGCTGGCTCAGTCGCGCCGGCGTGTCGCTCCAGGCGTGACCGGCGAGGCTGTCGTAGTGTAGGCGCTCGGTCTCGAGCCGCCAGCGCTCCTCGGGGGCGGTCAGCACCGCTTGGCCCTGGAGGGTGAGCAGGCGCTGGCCGTCTTCCAGGCGTCCGCGCTCGGCGTCGGCCAGCCACAGCCGGCCCTCGCTGTCGCGGAGCTCGGCGTGTGGCGTGGTCAGTCGGGTGACGTCGTCGACCGGCGTGTGCTCCAGGCGCGGCGTGGTCAGTCGCTGGTGCGGTGCGCCCTGGGCGTCGAAGCGCGTCAGGTGCGCGTCTTCCAGATAGTAGTCGGGCTCTCCCGTCTCGCCCTGGGGCGCGGGGCCCGGCGGTGCCTCGGGGCGCTGGTCGAGCAGCGCCAGGCCGCCGCCGAGGGCGAGCAGCAGCAGGAACAGCCAGGTGCGAAAACCGGGGCGGGGGAGGCGCATGGCGTCAGTCCTGGCCGTTCAGGTAGGTGTCGAGCACGGCGTCCAGCCGGTCTTGGGCCTGGAGCAGGGTGTCGCAGATCTCGCGTACCGCGCCATGGCCGCCCTCGCGCTCGGTGACCCAGTCGGCGTGCCGGCGGATGTAGCTCGGCGCGCCGGGCACGCTGATGCCGACGCCGGCCCGATGGATCGGGGCCAGGTCGGGCAGGTCATCACCGCAGTAGGCGACCTCGGAGAGGTCCAGCGCCAGGTCCCGGCACAGCTGGCGCAGCGTCGGCAGCTTCTTCTCGATGCCCTGATGGAGATGCCGGATGCCGAGCGCGCTGGCGCGGCGAGTGACCATCGGCGAGTCGCGGCCGGTAATCAGCGCCACCTGGATGCCGGCGCGTTGCACCAGCTTGAGGCCGTGGCCGTCGAGGGTGTGGAAGGCCTTGAGGCTGTCGCCGTCGGCATCGAAGTAGAGGCGGCCGTCGGTCAGCACGCCGTCCACGTCCAGGGCCAGCAGGCGCACACGGCGCAGCCGCTCGACCAGGTCAGGGTGCTGCAGGGGAGCGTCTGAGGACATGGAATCTCCTTGGGTCAGATGACGCCGCTGGCCAGCAGGTCATGCATGTGCAGGGCGCCCACCGGGCGGCCGTCGTCGTCCACCACGGCCAGCGCGGTGATGCGGTTGTCTTCCATCAGGCGCACGGCCTCGGCGGCCAGGGTGTCGGGCGAGACCCGCTTGCCGGGCACGGTCATCACCTGATCCACCGTCAGAGACGACAGGTCGTTGAACTGATCCAGGGTGCGGCGCAGGTCGCCGTCGGTGTAGACCCCGGCCAGCAGGCCGTCGGGGGCGATCACGCAGGTGAAGCCGAGCCCCTGACGGGTGATTTCCAGCAGCGCATCGCGCAGCGGGCTGCCCAGCGCGACCTTCGGCAGGCGGCTGCCCTGGTGCATCAGGTCCGAGACCTTGAGCAGCAGGCGCTTGCCGAGGCTGCCGCCGGGATGCGAGAGCGCGAAGTCCTCGGCGGTGAAGCCGCGGCTCTCGAGCAGTGCCACGGCCAGGGCGTCACCCAGCGCCAGGGCGGCGGTGGTCGAGGAGGTTGGGGCCAGGTCCAGCGGGCAGGCCTCGCGCTCGACACCGGCGTCCAGATGGGCTTCGGCGTGGCGAGCCAGGGTCGAGCCGGGGCGGCCGGTCATGCTGATCAACGGTGCGCCGAGGCGCTTGATCAGCGGCAGCAGGGCGGTGACCTCGGCGGTCTCGCCGGAGTTCGACAGCGCCAGCACCACGTCGCCGGGCGTGATCATCCCCAGGTCGCCATGGCTGGCCTCGCCCGGATGCACGAAGAAGGACGGGGTGCCGGTGCTGGCGAGGGTGGCGGCGATCTTGCTGCCGATGTGGCCGGACTTGCCCATGCCGGTGACCACTACGCGGCCGCGACAGGCCAGTATCAGCTCGCAGGCACGCTCGAAGTCGCCGTCGAGGCGTTCGACGAGGGCGCCGACGGCCTGCTGCTCCAGCCGCAGGGTGCGTTCGGCGCTGGCCAGCAGGCCGGCGGGGAAGGAGGAATCGTCTGTCATGAGAGGATTGTTGCCTGTCGCGGGGTTGGGCTCAAGGGCGGGCGGCCGAATCGGCGCCGGCGGGCCGCGCAAAAGGGCGCTCATTGAACCCGCTGAGGCCGCTCGGCGCAAGCCGGGACATGACGGCGCTGGCGCCCCGGGCGATGGTTAGGATACGATGTTCGATAATCTATCAGGGAATTCAATGGATGACTGATTCTCCCCTCATCGAGGTGGAGGGCCTGCGCTTCTCTCGCGGAGAGACGGAGATCTTCCGCGGTCTCGATATGGTAGTGCCCCGCGGCAAGATCACCGCGATCATGGGGCCCAGCGGCACCGGCAAGACCACTCTGCTCAAGCTGATCGGCGGCCAGCTCGTGCCCGATGCGGGGCGGGTGCGGATCGCCGGCGAGGACGTGCACGGCCTGTCGCGCAAGGCGCTGTTCCGGCTGCGTCGCCGCATGGGCATGCTGTTCCAGAGCGGGGCGCTGTTCTCCGATCTCGACGTGTTCGAGAACGTGGCCTTCCCGCTGCGCGTGCATACCGACCTGCCCGAATCGATGGTCCGCGACCTGGTGCTGATGAAGCTCCAGGCCGTGGGGCTGCGCGGCGCCCGCGGGCTGATGCCGTCGGAGCTCTCCGGCGGCATGGCGCGGCGCGTGGCGCTGGCGCGGGCGATCGCCCTGGACCCAGACCTGATCCTCTACGACGAGCCCTTCGTCGGCCAGGACCCGATCTCCATGGGCGTGCTGGTGCAGCTGATCCGCCGGCTCAACGATGCCCTCGGGCTGACCGCCGTGGTGGTGTCGCACGATATCAAGGAGACGCTGTCCATTGCCGACTACGTCTACGTGATCGCCGACGGCCGGGTGATGGCCCAGGGCACGCCGCAGAGTCTCGACGTGGATCGTGACCCGCGGGTCAGTCAGTTCATCCACGGCGAGCCGGACGGCCCGGTGCCGTTCCACTATCCCGCCATGGACTTCCACGACGATCTGCTCGGCACGGGAGGGCCGCGATGACCGCTCTGATTCGGCGCCTGGGACGCATGGGCTGCGATCTGACCGAGGGGCTCGGCCAGGCGACCCTGCTGCTCGTGCAGTCGGCCGTCGGCGTGCCCTCCGCCGAGGGCATTCGCCTGTGGCTGCGCCAGATGTACTTCGTCGGCGTGCTGTCGCTGGCCATCGTGTTGGTCTCGGGCCTGTTCATCGGCATGGTGCTGGGCCTGCAGGGCTATACCATCCTGGTCGACTTCGGCGCCGAGGATGCGCTCGGGCAGATGGTGGCGCTGTCGCTGCTGCGCGAGCTGGCGCCGGTGGTGGCGGCGCTGCTGTTCGCCGGCCGCGCTGGCTCGGCCCTGACCGCCGAGATCGGCCTGATGAAGGCCACCGAGCAGCTCACCAGCATGGAGATGATCGGCGTCGACCCGCTGCGCCGGGTGGTCGCGCCGCGCCTGTGGGCCGGCTTCGTCGCCCTGCCGCTGCTGACCATCGGCTTCGGCGTGATCGGCGTCTGGGGCGGTGAGCTGGTCGGGGTGAAGTGGCTGGGCGTCTTCGAGGGCTCCTACTGGGGCAACATGCAGGCCAGCGTCGAGTTCGTCGATGACGTGCTCAACGGCCTGATCAAGAGCCTGGTGTTCGCCCTGGTGGTCACCTGGATCGCGGTCTATCAGGGCTATGCCCTGGTGCCGACCTCGGAGGGCATCGCCCGCGCCACCACGCGCACCGTGGTCTACGCCTCGCTGGCGGTGCTGGGGCTGGATTTCGTACTGACCGCCCTGATGTTCGGCGGGCTCGCCTGAGTCCGACGGGCGGGCAAGATGGCGGCCGGGCGCCGCCGCGGATTTGTGGAGACATGGAATGAAGCGCAGCAAGACGATGGAACTGGGCGTCGGCCTGTTCATGCTGGCCGGCATCCTGGGGCTGCTGTTCCTCGCCCTGAGGGTCAGCGGCCTGAGTCTCGAACCTCCGGGCGACGACTTCCGCCTGGAGGCCAATTTCGCCAACGTCGGCGGCCTCAAGCCGCGCGCCCGGGTCACCATGGCCGGGGTCACGGTGGGCCGGGTCGAGAGCATCGAGTTCGACTCGGAGTGGTACGACGCGCGGGTGGTGCTGACGCTCGATGACGAGCTCGAGGGCCAGCTGTCCGAGGACACCACCGCGGCGATTCTCACCTCCGGGCTGCTCGGCGAGCAGTACGTGGGGCTGTCGGTGGGCGGCGCCCCCGAGACGCTGGCGGACGGCGATCGCATTCGCGATACCCAGTCCGCCCTGGTGCTGGAAGAGCTCATCCAGCAGTTCGTGTCCAACATGGCCAAGGAGTGAACCCGATGAATGCAACGAGCCTTTCCCGGCGCCTGGCCGGCGTGCTGATGCTGCTGGCGATGTGCCTGGCGGCGCTGCCGGCGATCGCCCAGGCCAACACCCCCGAGCAGATGATCCGCGACAGCGTCGATGAGCTGATGGGCGACATCGAGGGGCGCAAGGACTACTACCGCGAGCACCCCGGCGAGCTGGAGGCCGTGGTCGACGACAGCCTCGAGCAGGTGGCCGATTTCCGCTACATCGGTGCCAGCGTGATGGGGCGCTACTTCCGCAACGCCTCTCCGTCGCAGCGCTCGCGCTTCGTCGACACCTTCCGCCAGACCCTGATCGACACCTACGCCAAGGGCCTGGTGACCTTCGATTATCAGGACATCCGAGTGCTCGAGAACCAGGACGCCTCGCGCTACGAGGATCAGGCCAGCGTCGAGATGGAAGTGGTGGCCAGCGACGGCACCGTCTATCCGGTCAGCTATTCGCTGCGCCAGGATGACGGCCAGTGGAAGGTGGTCAACGTGATCGTCAATGGCATCAACCTGGGGCTGACCTTCCGCAACCAGTTCGATCAGGCGATGCGCGACCAGAACCGCGACTACGATGCCGTGATCGATGGCTGGGCGCCGGAGCTCGCCGTCGAGGAGCTGGAGCAGGGCGACGAGGGATGAGCGTGCTGCTGGACAACGGCGCCAATCGTCTCGAGGCCGACGGCGAGGTGCTGTCGGTGTCCGGTGAGGTCGACTTCGCCGGCGCCGCGGAGATCGCCGCGACCGGCCAGCGCTGGCTCGCCGGCCTGAGCGAGGGCAGCCGCGTGGTCTTCGATCTCGGCGGGGTGGGGCGCGTCAGCAGTGCGGCGGTCAGCGTGCTGCTGGAATGGGCGCGCCAGAGCCGGGCCAGTGGCCTCGAGCTCGAGGCGGTGCGTCTGTCGCCGCCGCTGGCCCGGCTGACCGAGGTCGCGGGTGTCGATACCCTGCTGCCGGTGCAGGCGGGCGTCGACGCCGCCGAGGCGTGAGCGGGGCCATGCGCAAGGGGCCGGGAGCGACAGCATCGCGCCCGGCCCTTTTTCATGCCGAGGCCTGTCATGGCGACGCTCGCCGGCCGGCCGACACGCTGTCGGCGTGGCTGTCGCCGACCGCACGCGTCGCCTACGCGAACGTCGCCAACGGCGTCGCTTTTCATTACCATGGTCGGCTGTTCGTCCCGCCATCGCGTTGCGGTGGCGCTTTCACGGATCAACCATTTTCTAGCGAGGGTTCGATGCTTCCCACTGAGGTCAAGGCGCTGCTCGAGAGCCGGCTCGATGGCTGCGAATTCCATATCCAGGGCGAGGGCTGCGACTTCCAGGTGGTCGCCGTCGGCGAGGTGTTCGAGGGGCTGTCCCGCGTCAAGCGCCAGCAGCTGATCTACGGCGCGCTGTCCGACGAGATCGCCTCCGGCGCCCTGCACGCCGTGACCATCAAGACCTACACCCCCGAGCAGTGGCAGGGTGCCGCCGAGAACAAGGGGGCCTGAGGCTCGAGGTGACATGGACAAGCTGATCATTACCGGCAACGGCCCCGTCGATGGCGAGGTCTGGGCCAGCGGCGCCAAGAACGCCGCCCTGCCGATTCTCTGCGCGACCCTGCTGGCCGATGAGCCGGTGACCATCGGGAACCTGCCGCATCTGCAGGACATCACCACCACCCTCGAGCTGCTCGGCCACATGGGCGTGCAGCCGGTGATGGGCGAGCGCATGAGCATCCAGCTCAATGGTGCCCAGGTGACCGACTGTCACGCGCCCTACGAGCTGGTCAAGAAGATGCGCGCCTCGATCCTGGTGCTCGGCCCGCTGCTGGCCCACTTCGGCCAGGCCGACGTGTCGCTGCCCGGCGGCTGCGCCATCGGCTCCCGGCCGGTCGATCTGCATATCCGTGGCCTCGAGGCCATGGGCGCGGACATTCGCGTCGAGGGTGGCTACATTCGCGCGCGGGTCGACGGTCGCCTCAAGGGCGCGACCATCTTCTTCGACACCGTCACCGTGACCGGTACCGAGAACCTGCTGATGGCCGCGGTGCTGGCCGAGGGCACCACGGTGCTCGAGAACGCCGCCCGCGAGCCCGAGGTCATCGATCTGGCCGAGTGCCTGATCAAGATGGGCGCCAACATTCGCGGCCACGGCAGTGACACCATCGTCGTCGAGGGCGTCGAACGCCTGCACGGCGCCGAGCACGACGTGATGCCGGACCGCATCGAGACCGGCACCTTCCTGGTCGCCGCGGCGCTGTCGCGGGGCAAGGTGAAGGTGCGCAACACCCGCGCCGATATCCTCGAGGCGGTGCTGGCCAAGCTCGAGGAGGCCGGCGCCAGCGTGACCACCGGCGAGGGCTGGATCGCGCTGGACATGCACGGCAAGCGGCCCAAGGCGGTCAACGTGCGCACCGCGCCCTATCCGGCCTTCCCGACCGACATGCAGGCCCAGTTCGTGGCCATGAACGCGGTGGCCGAGGGCACCGGGCGGGTGGTCGAGACGATCTTCGAGAACCGCTTCATGCACGTCCAGGAGCTCAACCGCATGGGCGCGAGCATCGCGCTCGAGGGCAACACCGCGGTGATCACCGGGGTCGAGAGCCTGTCCGGCGCGCCGGTCATGGCCACCGACCTGCGGGCCTCGGCGTCGCTGGTGATCGCGGCGATGATGGCCGAGGGCGAGACGCTGGTCGATCGCATCTACCACATCGATCGTGGCTACGAGTGCATCGAGGAAAAACTGCAGCTGCTGGGCGCCAGGATCCGGCGCATCCCGGGCTGAGCCGACAACAGGCGAGACCATGAGCAAGCAACTGATTCTGGCCCTCTCCAAGGGCCGCATTCTCGACGAGACCCTGCCGCTGCTGGCCGAGGCGGGCATCACGCCCGCCGAGGACCTCGGGGCCAGCCGCAAGCTGTTGTTCGACACCAACCTGCCGGACGTCAAGCTGGTGGTGATCCGTGCCACCGACGTGCCGACCTATGTCCAGCTCGGCGCCGCCGACGTGGGCGTGGCGGGCAAGGACGTGCTGCTCGAGCATGGCGCCGAGGGGCTCTACGAGCCGCTGGACCTGGAGATCGCCGGCTGCCGGTTGATGACCGCGGGCGTCAGCGGCGCCGAGCCGTCCCAGGCTCGGCGCCGGGTGGCCACCAAGTTCGTCAACGTGGCCAAGCGCTACTATGCCGAGCAGGGCATCCAGGCCGAGGTGATCAAGCTCTACGGCGCCATGGAACTGGCGCCGCTGATGAACCTGGCCGACGAGATCGTCGACATCGTCGATACCGGCAACACCCTGCGGGCCAACGGCATGGAGCCGCGCGAGCTGATCGCGCCGATCTCCACCCGCCTGGTGGTCAACAAGGCGGCCATGACCATGAAGCACGATCGCCTCAAGCCGCTGATCGCCCGCCTGCGCGAAGCGGTCGAGCGTCGCAGCGCCGAGGCGCCGGCCTGAGCCGCCGGTCATCCCCGAGAGGAAAGGAACCGTCATGAGTGAAGTGTCCGCCGGCCGTCTCGAGATCGCGCGTCTGTCCACCGCCGACGCCGACTTCGAGGCGCGCCTCGATGCCCTGCTGGCCTGGGAGGGCGTGTCCGACGACGAGGTCCAGCGCCGCGTCGCCGACATCCTCGAGGCCGTGAAGACCCGCGGCGATGCCGCCGTGGTCGAGACCAGCAACCGCTTCGATCGCCTCTCGGCGTCGAGCATGGCCGATCTGACCCTGGGGCCGGATCGCCTGCGCCAGGCCTTCGAGGGCCTGCCCGAGGCGCAGCGCCAGGCGCTGGCCACCGCCGCCGATCGCGTGCGGCGCTACCACGAGCACCAGAAGCCGGAATCCTGGTCCTACACCGAGGAAGACGGCACGCTGCTCGGCCAGCAGGTCACGCCGCTGGACCGCGCCGGCATCTACGTGCCCGGCGGCAAGGCGGCGTACCCGTCCTCGGTGCTGATGAACGCGCTGCCGGCCCACGTGGCCGGCGTCGGCGAGATCGTCATGGTGGTGCCGACCCCGGACGGCGTGCTCAACGAGCTGGTGCTGGCCGCCGCCCACCTGGCGGGCGTCGATCATGTCTTCACCATCGGCGGCGCCCAGGCCGTGGCCGCGCTGGCCTACGGCACCGAGACGGTGCCGCGGGTGGACAAGATCGTCGGCCCCGGCAACATCTACGTGGCCACCGCCAAGCGGGCGGTGTTCGGGCAGGTCGGCATCGACATGATCGCCGGCCCGTCGGAGATCCTGGCGGTCTCCGACGGCGGCACCGACGCCGACTGGCTGGCCATGGACCTGTTCTCCCAGGCCGAGCACGACGAGGATGCCCAGTCGATCCTGGTGAGCTGGGATGCCGATCATCTGGACGCGGTCGGCGACGCCATGGCGCGCCTGCTGCCGACCATGGAGCGCGAGGCGATCATTCGCACCTCGCTTTCCGAGCGCGGCGCGCTGATCCAGTGCCGCGATCGCGACGAGGCGGTGGCGCTGATCAACCGCATCGCGCCGGAACACCTGGAGCTGTCGGTCGAGGCCCCGGAGGACTGGCTGCCCGAGGTGCGCCACGCCGGCGCCATCTTCATGGGCCGCCACACCGCCGAGGCCCTGGGCGACTACTGCGCGGGGCCGAATCACGTGCTGCCGACCTCGGGCACGGCGCGCTTCTCCTCGCCGCTGGGCGTCTACGACTTCCAGAAGCGCTCCTCGCTGATCGGCTGCTCCGCCGAGGGTGCCTCGACGCTGGGCCGCACGGCCTCGGTGCTGGCCCGCGGCGAATCGCTGACCGCCCACGCCCGCAGCGCCGAGTATCGCATCCGCGACTGAGGCCCCCTTCGGGCCTTGCCAGGCGCCACAACGAACGCGGCCCCGTCATCGACGGGGCCGCGTTCGTTGTGGGCAGCGGGATGAATCAGGGCGTCTCGCTCTCCTCGACGGACAGCGGGCGTGACGGCGTGGGGCGCTCGGCGACCCGCAGCGTGATCTCGAGGCTCTCGCCGCCGCGCACCACGGTGACCGGCAGTTCGGTGCCGGGTTCGATGTCGGCGATGTCGCTCATGGTCTGGCGGGGGTCGAGGATCGGGCGATCGTTCACCTCGAGCAGCACGTCGCCGGGCTGCAGGCCGGCCGCGTCCGCCGGGCCATCTGGCACCACGCCGGCGATGATCACCCCGGTGGGGGCCTCGAGGCCGAAGGAAGCGGCGAGCTCGGGGTTCAGCTCCTGGGCCTCGACGCCCAGCCAGCCGCGTATCACCCGCCCCTGGGTGACGATCTGCTCGAGGATGCTGCGCGCCAGGTTGGCGGGAATGGCGAAGCCGATGCCCTGGGAGCCGCCGGAGCGCGAGAAGATGGCGGTGTTGATGCCGACCAGCGCTCCCTCCGGGTTGATCAGGGCGCCGCCGGAGTTGCCCGGGTTGATGGCGGCATCGGTCTGGATGAAGTCCTCGTAGGCGTTGAGTCCCAGGTGGCTGCGGCCGGTGGCGCTGATGATGCCCATGGTCACGGTCTGGCCGACGCCGAAGGGGTTGCCGATGGCCAGCGAGACGTCGCCGATCGCCGCCTGGTCGGAGTCGGAGAGCTCGATGACCGGAAGGTCGTCGAGGTCGATGCGCAGCACCGCCAGGTCGCTTTCGGGATCGGTGCCGATCACCTCGGCGAGGGTCTCTCGGCCGTCGCGCAGGGCCACCTGGATCTGGTCGGCGCCGCGAATGACGTGATGGTTGGTCAGCACGTAGCCGTCGTCGCTGACGATCACGCCCGAGCCCAGGCTCGACAGCATGCGCTGGCGGCGCGGGGCGTCGTCGCCGAAGAACTGGCGGAAGAAGGGGTCGGACATCAGCGGATGGCTGTCGCGCTTCACCACGCGCGAGGAGTAGACGTTGACCACCGCCGGTGCGGCCTGCTCCACGGCGCTGGAGTAGCTCGCCGGCCCTTCGCCGCGTGTCATCGGTGGGGCCTCGCGCAGGCTGGGTGCCGGCCGCTCGACGTCCTCGGCGGTCGGAGTCGCCTCGGGCACCGACGGCACCTGCACCGTGGGCGTATCGGTGACGGGGGGCGTGGCCTGGCGCCCCACCAGTCGCGGGAAGGCATTGAGCAGCACGATGGCCAGCAGCAGGCCGATCAGGATGGGCCACAGGTAGGGGAGGGCGCGTCGCATGCGGCGGGCTTCCTTCTGGTGCGTGGTCGCGGGGCGGCGGGGCGGTTTAGAATGCGTGGATTGTAACATTGCACGAATGAACCGTCCGGAGGCTTCATGACGACATCCGCGGAACTGGTGGCGGCCTGCGATCGGCTGCTGTCACCGGCGCGCTTCAAGGACTACACCCTCAACGGCCTGCAGGTCGAAGGCCGTGAGCGGGCCACCCGGGTGATG
The DNA here is from genome assembly GCF_000265245.1 of Halomonas smyrnensis AAD6. Lineage (GTDB taxonomy): Bacteria > Pseudomonadota > Gammaproteobacteria > Pseudomonadales > Halomonadaceae > Halomonas > Halomonas smyrnensis. Next base: position 187,891 of record NZ_AJKS02000003.1, on the reverse strand, counting down.
AGCGGCGTGACCGCCTGCCAGGCGCTGCTCGACGAGGCGGTGGCCTGGGAGGCCGACCTGCTGCTGGTCCATCACGGCTATTTCTGGAAGAACGAGCCGGTGGCCGTCACCGGCATGAAACGCCGTCGGCTGGCGACCCTGCTGGGCCATGAGATCGGCCTGCTGGCCTATCACCTGCCGCTGGATGCCCACGCCGAACTCGGCAACAACGCGCGGCTGGGCGAGCGGCTCGGCTTCACGGCGGAGGGCTGTGCCGACGGCGAGCTCGGCGAGGGGCTGATCTGGCTGGGGCGGCCTGCCGCACCGCTGAGCGCGGCGGCGCTGGCCGAGCATGTCGGCGAGCGGCTGGGCCGCGAGCCGCTGCTGGTCGAGGCGCCGGGCGCCGGAGAGGTCCGGCGCGTGGCCTGGTGCACCGGCGGCGCCCAGGACATGATCGCCGAGGCGGCGGCGGCCGGTGCCGATGCCTTCATTTCCGGCGAAATCTCGGAGCGCACCACGCATCTGGCGCGGGAGCTGGGGATCCACTACCTGGCGGCGGGACATCACGCCACCGAGCGTTACGGCGTCCAGGCGCTGGGCGAGCGTCTCGCCGCGGAGTTCGGCATCGAGCATCGCTTCGTGGATATCGATAACCCGGCCTAGTGATTCGGGGCGCGCCCCGGAAACGACGACGCCGCCCGCTGCCATGGGCAGCGGACGGCGTCTCGAGGCCCCGAGGGCGGTATCTCAGTAGCGCGGCGGCTGGGGGGCGTCGCCGTCGCTCTGCTTGAGGCCGAAGTCCTCGGAGAGGGTGCCGCGGTTGCCGTCGGCGTAGTCGCGGGGCGCGGCCACGTCGTCGCTCGTGGTGGCGGCTTCCTCGGGCTCGGGCATGGTGGCGGTGGCCGCCGCCAGGTCGGGGCGGTGCGGCGCCTCGACGGCCAGGCGGCTCGTGGCCTCGCCGACTTCCTTGTTCAGTGCGGCGGCGAGGCTGCCGAGGCGCTCGAAGTGCTCGCCGACGCCGTCGCGCAGTTCGGCCAGCTGGCGGTCGCGTTCGGCGAGGCGCTGGCGCAGCATCTGTGCGTTACGAGCCCCGGCGTTCATCAGGTGATAGCCCAGCACCCCGAGGCCGATGCCGGCCAGCAGGCAGGCGGCGCCCAGCATCCAGTTGATATTGCTTAGTTCCACATCATTCTCCTGAGCGGTCGATCGGCTCGGCATCGGCGGCCGGCTTCCAGCGCCGGGCGGCCCCGGCGGCCCATTATAGGGCCGAGGCGGTCGCCGGGGTCAACGGCCGGTCGGCGATGCCAAGCGCCGGCCGGGCGCGTATAATCCTTCCCTTTCACCGGATGCCGAGGACCGTCGCCCCCATGTCCATGAGCGAGAGTCACAGGATGCCGACTGCCGCCGAGCCGAATACCCCGATGGGGCGCTATCGTGCCGATCTCCAGCGCGACGACTTCGCGCACGACCCTGCCCAGGAGCAGGCCGTGGCGCATCTGCAGCGCCTGTTCGACGAGCTGCTGGCCAGGCCGCGCGACAGCGCCCGGCCCACGCCGGCCGGCAAGGGGCTCAAGTCGCGCATGGCCGGACTGTTCGGCAAGCGCAGCGAGCCCGAGGCGCCGGTGCTTCCCGAGGTGACGGGGCTCTATTTCTGGGGCGGCGTGGGTCGCGGCAAGACCTACCTGGTGGATACCTTCTTCGAGGCGCTGCCGTTTCCCGAGAAGATGCGCACCCACTTCCACCGCTTCATGCAGCGCGTGCACAACGAGCTCGAGCACTACAAGGGCGAGAAGAATCCGCTGACCCTGGTGGCCGACAAGTTCGCCGCCGAGGCGCGGGTGATCTGCTTCGACGAGTTCTTCGTCAAGGACATCACCGACGCGATGATCCTGGCCAATCTGCTCGAGGCGCTGTTCGCCCGCGACGTGGTGCTGGTGGCGACCTCCAATATCGTGCCGGCCGATCTCTACCGGGACGGTCTGCAGCGGGCGCGCTTCCTGCCGGCCATCGATCTGCTGGAGCGCCACTGCGAGGTGGTTAACGTCGACTCCGGCATCGACTATCGGCTGCGCGCCCTGGAGCGCGCCGAGATCTTCCATTCGCCCCTGGACGAGGCCGCCGAGGCCGAACTGGCGCGCAGCTTCCGCGAGATCGCCGGGCACGAGGGCGAGAGCGGGGCGCCGATCGAGATCAATCATCGCGTGCTCTACAGCCGTCGGCTCCACGATGACGTGGTCTGGTTCGCGTTCGACGAGCTCTGCGACGGCCCGCGCAGCCAGAACGACTACATCGAGCTGGCGCGTGAGTATCACAGCGTGCTGGTCTCCGGCGTGCCGTGCATGGATGGCGCCAGCGACGACCAGGCGCGGCGCTTCATCAACATGGTCGACGAGTTCTACGACCGCGGCGTCAAGCTGCTGATGTCCGCCGAGGCGCCGGCGGAGCGGCTCTACCGCGACGGCAAGCTGGAGTTTGAGTTCGAGCGTACCCTGTCGCGGCTGCAGGAGATGCAGTCGAGGGAGTATCTGGCCCTGCCGCACAAGCCCTAGCCGGTGCACGAAAGTCGCTGCGCTCGGCTAGACGGGGTTAAACATCAGCTCGTGCGCGAGCCCGGTCCGCCTTCTCGCCGATGCTTGCCTTGCGACCCACATGGATGTGGGAAGTGCGTTGGCCCGTAGGGAACGGGCCTAGGACTGGCCTTCGCTCGCTGACTGTTCGACTTTTCAGCTGTTGGCTCGAGCGTTTTCGTGCAAGGGATTCCTGCCTTGGGGCGGAAAGCATTGTCCTGACGGAGTAGGGCGTGTAGAATTCGCGCGCTTGACCGTTGTCGTCCCCGGGCGGCAACCAAGAAAAATAGGGATGGTCCGAACCGCCGAGGCGGGCAGGACCCAATACATCGATTTGGTGATTCACCCATGAAGACGTTCACTGCCAAGCCGCAGTCCGTCCAGCGCGACTGGTACGTCGTCGACGCTGCGGACAAGACTCTGGGCCGTCTGGCCACCGAGATCGCTCGCCGCCTGCGTGGCAAGCACAAGCCGGAATACACCCCGCACGTTGACACCGGCGACTACATCGTCGTGATCAACGCCGAGAAGGTGCATGTCACCGGCAACAAGGCGAGCGCCAAGAACTACTATCGTCACACCGGTTATCCGGGTGGCCTGCGCTCCATGAACTTCGAGAAGATGATCGCTCACGCACCGGAGCGCGTCATCGAGTCCGCGGTCAAGGGCATGCTCCCGAAGGGCCCGCTGGGTCGTGCCATGTACTCCAAGCTCAAGGTCTACGCCGGCACCGAGCATCCGCACGCCGCGCAGCAGCCGCAAGAACTGAACATCTGAGGGAGCTTTCGCCATGACACAGCAGTATTACGGTACCGGTCGCCGCAAGACCTCTACCGCCCGCGTCTTCCTGAAGCCGGGCACTGGCAAGATCACCGTCAACAACCGTGAGCTGGACGAGTTCTTCGGCCGCGTCACCGGTCGCATGGTCGTCCGTCAGCCGCTCGAGCTGACCGAGACCCTCGGCCAGTTCGACGTCTACGTGACCGTCAAGGGTGGCGGCGGCAGCGCCCAGGCCGGCGCCATCCGTCACGGTGTTACCCGCGCCCTGATGCAGTACAACGAAGACTTCCGCAAGCCGCTGCGCGAAGCCGGCTACGTCACTCGTGACGCCCGTGAGGTCGAGCGTAAGAAGATCGGTCTGCGCAAGGCCCGTCGTCGTCCGCAGTTCTCCAAGCGTTAAGCTGCGACGAGCCTCGTCAAAAGCGCCGGGTCCTCAGGACCCGGGCGCTTTTTTTTTGTGCGAGGTCAAGAGACCGGCGCCTTGGTGTCGGGCTCTCGGCGCGGCGTGTTGTGCAGGCTGCCCCCATTACCTACCATGGAATGCATTCCTCAACCTCGTGGTCGCGGCTCTGGTGGCTCGCGCAGGAAGGGCGGGCAAACGCTGATGGGAGAATACCAACAATGACAGACAGCGGCGTGAACAAGGGGCGACGCCGTTTCCTCGTGGGCGCCACCTCCGTCGTCGGTGCGGCGGGGGCGGTCGGGGTAGCGGTTCCCTTCTTGTCTTCCTGGCAGCCGAGCGCTCGGGCGCGTGCCGCCGGTGCGCCGGTCAAGGCGGACATCTCCAAGCTCGAGCCCGGTCAGCGCATGACCGTCGAGTGGCGTGGGCGCCCGGTGTGGGTGCTCTATCGGACGCCCGAAATGATCGAGCGCACCGAGGCCCTCGGCGGTGAGCTGCTGGCCGATCCCGGCTCCGAGGAGCCTCAGCAGCCCGGCTATGCCGGCGGTCCGCTGCGGGCCATTCGCCCGGAGATCGGGGTGCTGATCGGCATCTGCACGCATCTGGGGTGTTCGCCGCTGTTCAAGCCGGATCCCGGGGCCGACGACGTCGGCGTCGCCGACTGGCCGGGCGGTTTCTTCTGCCCGTGTCACGGTTCGCGCTTCGATCTGGCGGGGCGCGTATTTGCCAACGTGCCGGCGCCGCTGAATCTGGAGGTGCCCCCCTATCGCTTCGAGAGTGACGACGTCATCGTCGTCGGTGAGGATGAGGAGACGGCCTGATGGCGAATCCCGATAAGCCCAAGGCGGAACGCGGCGTCATGCGCTGGGTCGATGATCGCTTCCCGGCCACGCAGATGTGGCAGGAGCATCTGTCGAAGTACTACGCGCCGAAGAACTTCAACTTCTGGTATTTCTTCGGCTCGCTGGCGCTGCTGGTGCTGGTCAACCAGATTCTCACCGGCATCTGGCTGACCATGAGCTTCAATCCGTCCGCCGAGGGCGCCTTCGCCTCGGTCGAATACATCATGCGCGACGTGGAGTGGGGCTGGCTGATCCGCTACATGCACTCCACCGGCGCCTCGGCGTTCTTCGTCGTGGTCTACCTGCACATGTTCCGCGGCCTGCTCTACGGCTCCTACAAGGCCCCTCGGGAGCTGGTGTGGATCTTCGGCATGGCGATCTACCTGGCGCTGATGGCCGAGGCCTTCATGGGCTACCTGCTGCCCTGGGGCCAGATGTCCTACTGGGGCGCTCAGGTGATCATCTCGCTGTTCTCCGCCATTCCCGGCATCGGGCCGGATCTGGCCCAGTGGGTGCGCGGCGACTATCTGATTTCCGGCATCACCCTGAACCGCTTCTTCGCCCTGCACGTGGTGGCGCTGCCGATCGTGATCCTGGCGCTGGTGGTGCTGCACATCATCGCCCTGCACGAGGTCGGCTCGAACAATCCCGACGGCATCGACATCAAGGCCAGGAAGGACGAGAGCGGCAAGCCGCTGGACGGCATTCCGTTCCATCCCTACTACACGGTCAAGGACATCGTCGGCGTGGCCGTCTTCCTGTTCGTGTTCTGCGCGGTGATCTTCTATTTTCCGGAGGGCGGCGGGTACTTCCTCGAGAAGCCCAACTTCGAGCCGGCGAATCCGCTCAAGACGCCGGATCATATCGCGCCGGTATGGTACTTCACGCCCTTCTACGCGATTCTGCGCGCCATCAACTTCTCGCTGTTCGGCCTCGATGCCAAGTTCCTCGGCGTGGTGTGCATGGGAGCGGCCATCGCGGTGCTGTTCGTGCTGCCCTGGCTGGATCGCAGTCCGGTGCGCTCCATTCGCTACAAGGGCTGGGTCTCGAAGCTGATGCTGACGCTGTTCGCGCTGAGCTTCATCGTGCTCGGGGTGCTCGGCGTGCTGCCGCCGACCGCCGCGCGCACGGTGCTGGCGCAGCTGTGTACCGTGCTCTACTTCGCCTTCTTCCTGCTGATGCCGTTCTACAGCCGCTGGGAGAAGACCAAACCCGTTCCGGAAAGGGTGACTGGCTGATGAAAAAGGGACTGCTGGCTCTGATCCTGGCCCTGCTTCCGACGCTCGGGTTCGCCGCCGGGGGCGGAGCGCACCTGCAGGAGATGACGCCTGATCTTCATGATCGGGCGTCGCTGCAGCGTGGCATGAAGCTCTTCGTCAACTACTGCATGGGCTGTCATTCCCTGCAGTACCAGCGCTTCTCGCGGGCGGCGGAGGACCTGGGCATGCCTCAGGATCTGGTCGAGGACCATCTGATCTTCGCCGAGCCGCTGGGCTTCAACGACCAGATGCGCAATGCCATGTCGGCCGAGGATGGCGAAGGCTGGTTCGGCGCGGCGCCGCCGGACCTGACCCTGGAGGCGCGGCTGCGCGGTACCGACTGGATCTACTCCTATCTCCTCGGCTTCTATCGCGACCCGTCGCGGCCCACCGGCGTCAACAATCAGGTCTTCCCGCTGGTGGCGATGCCCAACGTGCTCGAGCCGCTGCAGGGCGTGCAGGAGAAGGTCTGTGCCGCCAGTGAACACCCCGTCGAGGGGGCCGAGCTCGATCCTCTCACCGGCAAGTACCAGTCCTGCGAGGTGTTGCAGGTGACGAGTCCCGGCGCCATGGAGCCGGACGAGTTCGAGGGTGCGGTCTACGATCTGACCAACTTCCTGGCCTATGCCGGCGAGCCGTCCCGGCTCAAGGCCGAGGCCCTGGCGCCCAAGGTGCTGATCTTCATCTTCGTCTTCGGCGTCATCGCCTATCTGCTCAAGCGCGAGTACTGGCGCGACATTCACTGATCACGTCCGGCCGCGCGGGCGCATGGCATCGGCCATGCGCCCGCGTCGTATGCCGTGGCGTTAGCGGGGCGCCAACCGACGCCCCGGGAGGCGGCACGTCGTGTTATCATGCCGCCACGAACTGATGCGAGGATGGTTTCATGGGTGTAGTGGCCAAGCGGTCATCGATGATCTTCTATTCCGGGGGCGATGATCATTACAGTCATCGGGTGCGTATCGTGCTCGCCGAGAAGGGCGTGGCAGTGGATATCGTCGAGGTCACCGAGGAGAGCCACCCCGAGGAGCTCGCCGACCTCAACCCCTACAACAGCGTGCCCACGCTGCTCGACCGCGACCTGGTGCTCTATGAGTCCAAGGTGATGATGGAGTACCTCGACGAGCGGTTCCCGCATCCGCCGCTGCTGCCGGTGTATCCGGTGGCCCGGGCGCAGAGCCGGCTGTGGATGCATCGCATCGAGCGCGAATGGTGCCCGATGGTCGAGCAGATCCAGAACGGCACCAAGAAGGAAGCCGAGAAGGCCCGCAAGGAGCTGCGCGAGAGCCTGGTCGGCATCTCGCCGATCTTCGAGGACATGCCGTTCTTCATGAGCGAGGAGTTCACCCTGGTGGACTGCTGCCTGGCGCCGATCCTGTGGCGTCTGCCGGCGCTCGGCATCGAGATGCCGGAGAAGCAGATCAAGCCGCTGATGGGGTACATGGAGCGCGTCTTCGAACGCGATGGCTTCCGGGCCTCGCTGAGCGAAGCCGAGCGCGAGATGCGCCCCTGAATGTTCTTTCACGCCCCGGCAGCGCGCCGGGGCCGCTTTCCTGGAGGGCCAACCGATGCAATCGAGTCGTCCCTATATCGCGCGGGCCCTGTACGAGTGGCTGCTGGACAACGAGCTGACGCCCTACATCGTGGTCGATGCCGAGCAGGCGGGCGTCGAGGTGCCGCGTCAGTTCGTGCAGAACGGCCAGATCGTGCTCAACCTCGGCGTCAGCGCGATTCGCGATCTGTCGATGACCAACGAGGCCATCGCCTTCTCGGCGCGCTTCGGTGGTCAGCCGACCCAGATCATGGTGCCGACCGAGGCGCTGATCGCGATCTATGCCCGTGAGAACGGTGTCGGCATGGTGTTCGGTCATGAGCCGGTGATGCCGGCCGAGGACGCCAATGACGTGGCGGACGAGGTCTCGGAAGACGAGGCGCCGGGTCTGTCCAGCGTCGAGAACGTCGAGCCTGATGACGGCGAAGCCGATGCCGGCGGCGAGCCGGACGAGGCGCCGAAGAAGGGGCGTCCCTCGCTGCGCGTGGTCAAGTAGCGCGTCCCTTCCGCCGTCTTGCGCGGAGCATTGACAGAAAAACGGCAGGCCCTCGGGCCTGCCGTTTTTCGTTCCTTGCCGCCGAATGGCGGGGCGAGAGGGCGTCAGTCGAGGTAGTCGAACACCTTGACGATGCGTTGCATGCCGCCGACGTTGCGGACCGCGGCGACGACGCGTTCGGCTTCCTGGCGGCGCACGATGCCCATCAGGAAGACGCTGTCGTTCTCGGTCACGATGCGCAGCTTGCTGGAGTCGATGGCCTCGTTGGCGGCCAGGGCGGTGCGGATGCGGGTCGTGAGCCAGGTGTCGGCGAGCCGCTGGCTGGCCGGCAGGTTGGCGGCCACGCTCAGCTGGTTGTGAACGCGGCGAACGTTGCGCACCTCACCGGCGATGCGCTCGGCCATGTTCTTGAGTTCCTGGCTCGGCACCTGCCCGGTGAGCAGCACCACGCCGTTGTAGCTGTCGACGTTGATGCGCGCGTCGCCGAGGCGGGCGTCGGTGCTGCCGAGGTTGTGGGCGACCTTGGTCTCGATGCTGTCGTCCTCGACCTTGGTGCCGACGGTGCGCTCGCTGTAGTTCTCGTTGATGGGGCCGGAGCTGGTGGCCGCCGTCATGGTGGTGCAGCCGGACAGGGCCAGCAGCAGGACCAGGGGCAGGCCCAGGAGGCGTGACTTATCGATCATGGGCATCACTCGCTTGCGCCGAAGAGTTGCTCGTCGATGAGGTCGCACAGGCAGTGGATCACCAGCAGGTGGACTTCCTGGATGCGGGCGGTCGATGTGGCGGGCACGCGGATCTCGCAGTCGTCCTGACCGAGCAGGGAGGCCATGTTGCCGCCGTCGCGGCCGGTCAGGGCGACCACGGTCATCTCGCGGTCGTGGGCGGCCTGGATGGCCTGCACCACGTTGCCGGAATTGCCGCTGGTGGAGATCGCCAGCAGTACGTCGCCGGGCTGGCCCAGGGCGCGAATCTGCTTGGAGTACACCTCGTTGTAGCTGTAGTCGTTGGCGATCGAGGTCAGCGTCGAGGTGTCGGTGGTCAGCGCCAGGGCGGGCAGGCTGGGGCGCTCGCGTTCGAAGCGGTTGAGCAGCTCGGAGGAGAAGTGCTGGCTGTCGCCGGCGCTGCCGCCGTTGCCGCAGGCCAGGATCTTTCCTTCGTTGACCAGGGCCTGAACCATCATCTGGCTGGCGACCTCGATGAAGGGCGGCAGCACCTCGCTGGCGTAGGTCTTGGTGTCGATGCTGGCGTTGAAGTGTCCGAGAATGCGGTTCTGGAAATCCATCTTGGCTTCCTGGTCCTAGGGCGATCAGAACGCTTCGAAGGCGCCGGGGACCCAGATGAATTCGAGGTCCGGAGGCGTGCCGGTGACGGCCAGCACATCGAAGCGGCAGGCACATGATAGCCGGTTGCGTTGCAGATAAAAACGCGCCGCCTGGATCAGGCGGCGCTGCTTGGTGGTGGTGACGGTCTCGAGCGGGTGGCCGTGACGGGCGTTCCGGCGGTGGCGGACCTCGACGAACACCAGGGTCTCGCCCTCGCGCATCACCAGGTCGAGCTCGCCGCCCCTGGCGTGCTGGTTGGCGGCCTCGAGCGTGAGCCCGCGGGCCGCCAGCCAGTCGGCGGCGAGGCGCTCGATGCGAGCGCCCCGGGCGCGGGCGTCAGCGGGACGCGTCATCGGCGAAGCGGTTCATGTCGAGCGCCGGCTGGGGCACGCCATCCTCGAAGCGGGCCCAGGGCAGCCGGCGATGGAAGCGGCCGTCCTGGTCGGCGCTCAGGGTGCCGGTGGCGCCGAACATCTCGCTGCCGGGAATGGCCTGGAACTGCGGCAGGCGACGGGCCAGCTCGTAGGCGTCCACGCCCATGGCCATCAGGCGGAACATGTTGGGGTCGGACTCCTCGCGCAGCTGGCGATAGCTGTCGAGGAAGGGCAGGGCCTCTTCGCCGCCCACGGCGGCATCCGGAATCTGCCAGGGGATGTCGAGGAACATCACGCCGTTCAGGTCCTTGTCGAGGCGCGGCTGCGGGCGACCCTCATAGAGATGCGAGGTGGCGTAGACCGACAGCTCCTGCTTGTAGGCGTAGTAGTCGATGGTCGGCGGAACCTGGCGGGCGTAGTCGGGCAGGGCCAGCAGGAACAGCATGTCGGGCCGGCTGGAGCCCAGCGCGCGGCGGGTGCTTTCGGTGGCCGGCCGGCCGGGGTTGTAGCGTACGGCGTTGGCGATCTGGCCATCACGCTCGCGCCAGGCGTCGGCGAAGGCCTCGCCGACCCGGCGACCCCAGGCGTTGTCCGGCACCAGCAGCGAGGCGCTGCGGTGGCCGTCCTGGCGGCCGCGGGCGGCCACCGAGCGCGCCTCGTCCTCGGCGGAGAGGCCGTACTGGAAGAGTCCCTTGGCGCTGCTGTGCTCGTCTTCGCCGTAGTTGAGCGCCAGTGTCGGCATCGGCACCCGGTCGCGGCGTTCCAGGGCGGTGACCGCCTCCTTGTTCAGCGGGCCGATCACGACCTGGGCGCCGCTCTGTTGAGCCTCCTGGTAGAGGGCGTCGAAGTTGCCGCCGGAGGAGTCCAAGAAGGTCAGCTGGGTGCCGCGGCTTCCGCCGTTCACCTCGTTCATGTGATGGGCGCGCAGGCCCTCCTCGAGGGCGTCGGCGACGCCGGCCAGGGGGCCGGACTCGGGCAGGAAGACGGCGATGTGGCTCACGTCCTGTCCGCGCAGGTCGCGCAGTGCCAGGATGTCGGCGGGCAGCTGGCGGGCCGCCGGGTGGTCGGGGTTGCGGTCGCGCCAGTCGTCGAGGCGGGCGAACAGGCGTTCGATGTCGCCGCCGCTGGCGCGGACCAGCTCGGCGAGATCGAGCCACGCCTGAGTCGGTTCGCTGGCGCCGTCACGCAGCTCGTCGATGGCGCCCGGCGCCAGCCGCGAGAGCTGTTCCCAGATCGGGTCGTTGAGGTCGATCCGGTCGGTGTCGGCCTGCAGGCGCAGCAGCGCCTGGGTGGCGGCGCGCGTTTCGCCGATCTGGCCGAGGGCGCGGGCCTGGCGCTCGCGCAGCAGCGCGGCCTGGTCGCCGGACAGCTGCAGCTCGTCGAGCCGCTGGGCGGCCTGGATCACCGCCGAGGTGTCACCCTCGGTCTCGCCGAGGTCGGACAGCAGCATCGCCCAGCGGCCGCGATCCTCGGCGGAGAGCCGGCTATCGTCGATGCCCTTGGCAATGTCTAGCGCCTGGGGGCGGCTGCCCTGGCGTGCTAGGATGTCGGCCGCCTGAAGCCGCGACTGCGCGGCCTGCTCGGGTGCCTGCTGCTCGGCCTGGGCCAGCAGCTGATCCGGATCGCCGACGGGTTGTCGTTCGGTGATGCCAGGCTGGAAGGCACAACCGGCCAGCCACATTGCCACGAAGGCGGCGGCCAGCGGGCCGCGAGACGAAATCTTCATGAATCCTTCCTTGTCCTCACGTGCGGAGAGCTTCCCGGGAGCCGAAATGACAGACGCCATCTTAGGGGTATTGTACGTGGTCGCCACGCCGATTGGGAATCTGGACGACCTTGCCCCCCGTGCCGCACGGCTGCTGGGCGAGGTCGACCTGGTGGCCGCCGAGGATACGCGACACACCTCGCGCCTGCTGCGCCACCTGGGCGTGGCGCCGCCGCTGCTGTCGCTGCACGAGCACAACGAGTCGGCGCGGGTAGAGCAGATCGATGCCCGGCTGGCCGCCGGGGAGTCCGTGGCGCTGGTCAGCGATGCCGGCACGCCCCTGATCAGCGATCCCGGCTTCGTGCTGGTGCGCGAGCTGCGCGCCCGCGGGCGTCGCATCGTGCCGGTGCCCGGCGCGTGTGCCCTGGTGGCGGCGCTCTCGGCGGCGGGCCTGCCCACCGATCGCTTCCTGTTTCAGGGCTTCCTGCCGGCCAAGGGCGGCACCCGGCGCGGTCGCCTCGAGGCACTGGCCGAGCGCGAGGAGACGCTGGTCTTCTACGAGTCGCCGCATCGCATCCGCGATACCCTGGCCGATCTCGGCACGGTGCTCGGCGCACGCCGGGTGGTGCTCGCCCGGGAGCTGACCAAGACCTTCGAGACCTTCCTCGAGGGCAGCCCCGAGGCGCTGCTGGCGAGGATGGCGGACGACCCCGACCAGGCTCGCGGCGAGTTCGTGGTGATGGTGGCCGGCGCCGCGCCGAAGTCGGCCGACGAGGCCGCCAGTGTCGATGCCGATGCGCTGCTTTCCGCCATGCTCGCCGAGGGCGTGGGGGTCAAGCAGGCCGCGGCGGTGACCGCCCGGACCCTGGGCGGTGCCAAGAAACAGTGGTACGCCAGGGCGCAGGCGCTCAAGGACGGGGATTGAGGGGGTGGCGGGGCGCTGGTATGCTTGCCGCGGGAGTTGGCCAGACAGCCGCCGCCGGAGCGATCCGGGGGAGGAAAGTCCGGGCTCCACAGGGCAGAGTGCCAGGTAACGCCTGGGCGGCGCGAGCCGACGGAAAGTGCAGCAGAGAGCAGACCGCCTACGTCTCCTTCGGGAGGCCGGTAAGGGTGAAAGGGTGCGGTAAGAGCGCACCGCGCGCCTGGCAACAGTGCGTGGCACGGTAAACCCCACTCGGAGCAAGACCAAATAGGAACCCGTTGGCGTGGCCCGCGTTGGGTTCGGGTAGGTTGCTTGAGGGCGACGGTGACGTCGCCCCTAGAGGAATGGCTGTCCCCGACAGAACCCGGCTTATCGGCCGACTCCCCACGATTTTCCCTGCGTCGCCGTTCGGCGGCGCCCCGCCACTCGCAAGACCAGCCGCCAAGAGAAGTGCATGACGTCATCCGCCCCCGAACACGCCCCCCGCGGCTTTCGCCATGCCAGCGTGCTGCTCGACGGGGCCGTCGACGCCCTGATTCATGATCCGGCGGGCCATTATCTGGACGGCACCTTCGGCCGCGGCGGCCACTCCCGGGCGATCCTCGAGCGGCTCGCCCCCGAGGGGCGGCTGCTGGCCATCGACCGCGATCCCCAGGCCATCGCCGAGGCGGCGAGCATCGACGACGAGCGCTTCGCCATCGACCAGGGCGAGTTTGCCCGCCTGGGCGAGTTCGCCGAGGCGCGCGGCCTGCACGGCCGGCTGTCCGGGGTGCTGCTCGATGTCGGCGTTTCCTCGCCCCAGCTCGACGATCCGGAGCGCGGCTTCAGCTTCCTGCGTGACGGCCCGCTCGACATGCGCATGGACCCGACCCGTGGCGAGAGTGCCGCGGACTGGCTGGCCCATGCCGCCGAGGGCGAGATCGCCCGGGTGTTCAAGACCTACGGCGAGGAACGCTTCGCCCGTCGGCTGGCCAAGGCGATCGTGGCCCGCCGCGTCGAGACACCCTTCACCCGCACCGGTGACCTGGCCGAGGTGATCAAGACCGCCCATCCCGCCTGGGAGAAGGGCAAGCATCCGGCCACCCGCGCCTTCCAGGCGCTGCGCATCCAGGTCAACGGCGAGCTCGACCAGCTCGATGCCGCGCTCGAGGCCGCCCTCGAGGCGCTGGCGCCCGGCGGCCATCTGGTGGTGATCAGCTTCCACTCGCTGGAGGATCGCCGGGTCAAGCGCTTCATCCGTGATCACGTGCGCGGCGACACCCATCTGCCCAAGGGCATCCCGCTGCGCGACGATCAGATCCAGCGTCGTCTGGAGTCCGTCGGCAAGGCGCGCCGTCCGGGGCCGGAGGAGGTCGAGGCCAATCCCCGTGCCCGCAGCGCGGTGATGCGCGTGGCGCGCAAGCGATACTGAGGCACGGCATGGCTCAAGGACGCGACGCCACCCCCTCCTTCGCCTGGCCGCTGCGCCTGCGCCCGACCCTGGGGCTGGCGCTCAATGCCGTGCTGCTGGTCGCCTGCCTGGGCGCGGCCCTGGCGGTGATCGCCACCAGTCACCACACGCGCGGCCAGTATGCCGAGCTGCAGCAGCTCGAGCGCGAGCACCAGCAGCTGCAGACCGAGTGGAGCCAGCTGCTGCTCGAGGAGAGCGCCTGGTCCTCGCCGTCGCGCATCGAACGGCTGGCCAGCGACCGGCTCGAGATGCGCCTGCCCGATATCGATGAAGTCGAGGTCATCCGACCATGAGCGCCACGCCACGTCGCGGCAAGGTGCGTCACGCCCCGTCGCCCATGGGCCAGGCCCGCTATCGGGTGATGCTGGGCCTGGTGCTGATCGGCCTGGCGCTGCTCGCCGGGCGCATCGTCGACCTGCACGTCTTCGACCGCACCTTCCTGCAGGGGCAGGGCGATGCCCGTACCCTGCGCGTCGATCCCATTCCTGCCCACCGCGGCATGATCACCGACCGCCACGGCGAGCCGCTGGCGATCTCCACGCCGGTGGTGACGCTGTGGGCCAATCCCCAGGACCTGCCCGACGACCGCATCCAGCGGCTGCGCCTGGCCCAGGCCCTGGGGCAGGATCCGGAGGCCCTGAACGCGCGCATCGAGCGCTATGCCGATCGTGAGTTCATGTATCTGCGCCGCCGCATGACGCCGGTGGATGCCCAGGAAGTGCTCGACCTGCGTGTCCCCGGGGTGCACAAGCGGGCCGAATACAAGCGCTACTATCCGGCCGGGGAAGTGATCGCCCAGCTGATCGGCGTGACCAACATCGACGATCACGGGCAGGAGGGGCTGGAACTCGCCTATCAGTCCTATCTGTCCGGAGAGCCGGGCCGTCGTCGGGTGCTCAAGGATCGGCGCGGGCGCCTGGTGCGCGACCTCGAGGTGCTCAAGGAAGCCGAGCCCGGCGGCGACCTGACGCTCGCCATCGACCAGCGCCTGCAGTACATGGCCTATCGCGAGCTCAAGTCGGCGGTGGACGAGAACGACGCCGACGGCGGCGTGCTGGTGATGCTCGACGCCGAGACCGGCGAGGTGCTGGCCATGGCCAACCAGCCGTCCTACAACCCCAACAATCGGGCCGGCCTCGACCCCGGCGGGCTGCGCAACCGCGCCATCGTCGACGTCTTCGAGCCCGGCTCGGTGATGAAACCGCTGGCCATGTCGGCGCTGCTCGAGACCGGCCGGTTCCCGCCCGATACCGTGATCGACACCTCGCCGGGCTGGATGGTCATCGACGGCTACACCATCAAGGACGTCGCCAACTACGGCGAGCTGACCCTGTCCGGCATCCTCGAGAAGTCCTCGAACATCGGCATGTCCAAGCTGGCCCTGCAGCTCGACGATCCGGTGGTGCCCGAGCGCTATCGGGCGCTGGGCTTCGATCAGGTGCCGGGCACCGGCTTCCCCGGCGAGGCGGGGGGCAGCGTGCCGGCGCCCCAGGTCTGGTCCAGCAGCCAGTGGGCGGCGCTGTCCTACGGCTACGGCCTGTCGGTGTCGGCGCTGCAGCTGGCCAGTGCCTTCACCGCCATCGCCAACCACGGCGAGCGGCTGCCGCCGTCGCTGCTGCGTCTCAACCGGCCGCCGGTCGGCGAGCCGGTGATCGAGCCCGATGTCGCCGACCGCGTGCTGGGCATGATGGATCGGGTGGTGGAGCCGGGTACCGGCGCGCGGCGTGCCCTGGTGCCCGGCTACAGCGTGGCCGGCAAGACCGGCACGGTGCGCAAGAGCGGCGGCGGCGGCTACGAGAAGAACGCCTATCGTTCGCTGTTCGTGGGCATCACACCGGTCTCCGATCCGCGCCTGATCACCGTGGTGATGATCGACCAGCCCCGGGGCGATGCCTTCTACGGCGGCGCCGTGGCGGCGCCGGTGTTCTCCAGGGTGGCCGGCAACGCCCTGCGTATCCTGGACGTGCCGCCGGATCAGCTGGACGAGGACCCATGAGCGCCATCGCCGGCCTGCAGCCCGTTCCGGGCGCGGTCGGCCGCTTCCCGCTTTATCGCCACAACGTCTACCGCCCGACCGTTGAGAGAAAGGAGAGCCCATGGACGTGACCGCCGAGCGCCTGATCGAGGCGCTGACCGCGCACTGGCCCGGCCGGCGCGAAGCCCTGGCCGAGCTCGCACTGCCCGCACGGCCGCGGCTGATCCTGGACAGCCGGGAGCTCGCTGCCGGCGATGTCTTTTTCGCCGTGCCCGGGGTCTCGGGCGACGGCCGCGACTACATCGCCGCCGTCCTCGAGGCCGGCGCCGCCCTGGTGCTGGCCCATGATGACGAGGCGACGTCACTGCCGGACGATCCGCGGGTGGTGGCGCTGCCGCACCTGCGCCCCCGGCTCGGCGAGCTGGGGCGCGACCTGTTCGGCGTGCCCGAGGCCCTCGAGCTGGTCGGCGTCACCGGCACCAACGGCAAGAGCTCGGTGACCCACTATATCGCCGCCCTGAGCGAACGCCTCGGCCGGCCGGCCGGCATGGTCGGCACCCTGGGGCACGGGCGCCCCGGCGCGCTCGTCGAGGGGCGTCTGACCACGCCCGGGCCGCTGGCGCTGCAGGCCGCCCTCGGCGAACTCGCCGGCGAGGGCCTCGAGCGGGTCGCCATGGAGGCCTCCTCCCATGCGCTGGAGCAGGGGAGGCTCGATGCCTGTCGCTTCCGCGCCGCGGTGTTCACCAACCTGAGCCGCGACCATCTCGACTATCACGGCAGCATGGCCGCCTATGCCGCGGCCAAGGCGCGGCTGTTCCGTCGCAGCGAGCTCGAACTGGCGGTGGTCAACGCCGACGATCCGCTGGCCCGGCTGATGCTGGCCGGGCTGGGCGAGGGCGTGCGCGTGCTCGCGGTGGGCGAGGACGAGGCCGTGACCCTGCGCGTGGTGGACTGGATCCCCCACGGCGAGGGCCAGCGCGCGCTGATCGCTACCCCCGACGGCGAGCGCGTGCTGACGCTGCCGCTGATGGGCCGCTTCAACCTGACCAACGTGCTGCTGGCCATCGCCACGCTGCACGGCCTGGGCGAGGAGATCGATGCGCTGTTCGAGGCCGCCGCCGATCTCGCGCCGGTGCCGGGGCGCATGCAGGCGCTGGTCGGTGAGGGGGCGCCCACGGTGGTGATCGACTATGCCCACACCCCGGACGCCCTGGAAAACGCGCTTCAGGCGCTGCGCGCGCACCTGCCCGACAGCGGCCGGCTGTGGTGCCTGTTCGGCTGCGGCGGCGACCGCGATGCGGGCAAGCGCCCGCTGATGGCCGCCGCCGCCGAGCGCCATGCCGACCGGCTGGTGATCACCGATGACAACCCGCGCTCCGAGGCGCCGGCGGCGATCCGCGAGGCGATGCGGCAGGGGCTGTCCGAGGCCGGCCGCGAGAGCGCCGAGGTGGTCGACGGCCGCGCCCGGGCGATCCGCGACGTCATCCGCGAGGCCGCCGCCGAGGACGTGATCCTGATCGCCGGCAAGGGCCACGAGGCCTACCAGGAGATCGACGGCGTGCGCCATGCCTTTTCTGACCTCGCCGAGGCCGAGGCGGCGCTGGCCGCCCGCCGGGAGGGCGAGGCATGAGCGGCGTCGGTCTCGACACCCTGGCCGAGGTCGCGACGGCGCTCGGCCTCGCCGAGCATGACGCCGGCGTGGACGCCGAGCGGTCGGTGGGCGAGATCGTCACCGATACCCGCCGCCTGGGCCCGGGGGCGCTGTTCGTGGCGCTGACCGGCGAGCGCTTCGACGGTCACGACTTCATCGCCCAGGCCCGCGAGGCGGGAGCGGTGGCCGCGGTGGTCGAGCGTCGCGTCGATGACCCGCTGCCGCAGCTGGTGGTGGCCGATGCCCGCCTGGCGCTGGGCCTGCTGGGTCGCGCCCGGCGCCGCGCCTGGGGCGGCCCGCTGGTCGCGGTGACCGGCAACAGCGGCAAGACCACGGTCAAGCAGATGCTGGGCGCGCTGCTGGCCCGTCGCGGCGAGACCCTGGCCACCCGGGGCAACCTCAACAACGACATCGGCGCGCCACTGACCCTGCTCGAGCTGTGCGCCGAGCACCGTCAGGCGGTGGTCGAGCTGGGGGCCAACCATCTGGGCGAGATCGCCTGGACGGCGAGCCTGGCCGAGCCGCGGGTGGCGGTGATCACCAACGTCACCGGCGCCCATGTGGGCGAGTTCGGCGGGCCGGGACGGATCGCCCAGGCCAAGGCTGAGATCCTGATGTCGCTGCCCGGCGACGGGGTGGCGGTGCTCAACCGCGACGACCGCTACTTCGCCAGCTGGGCGAGCCTCGCGGCCCCGCGGGAAGTGCTGGATTTCGCCGTGGAAGGGCCGGCGCGTCTGCGCGCCGAGACACTGGTTTGCGATCCGCTCGGACGCTATGCTTTCACGCTGTTTCACGACGATCGCGAACTGGGGCGCGTCCAGCTCGCCCTGCTCGGTCGCCACAACGTGGCCAACGCCCTGGCGGCGGCCGGTGCGGCGCTGGCCATGGGCCTCGCCCCGGACGACGTGCTGGCCGGACTCGAGACGGTCGCACCGATGCCGGGGCGGCTCAGCGTGGCGGAAGGCGTCAACGGCGCGCGACTGCTCGACGATACCTACAACGCCAACCCCGGCGCGGTGAAGGCGGCTCTCGATCTGCTGGCCAGCCTGCCGGGGCCGCGCTGGTGCCTGCTGGGCGCCATGGGCGAGCTGGGCGAGGCGTCGGCGTCGCTGCACGAAGCCGTGGGTCGCCACGCGCGCGAGCTCGGCATCGACTTTCTCGGCACCCTCGGCGAGGCGGCGCGGCCGGCCAGCCGCGCCTTCGGCGACGCGGGGTGTCATTTCGACGATCGGGAGGCGCTGACGCGCCACGTCCTCCATCATCTGCCGCCAGGGGCCAGTGTACTGGTCAAGGGCTCGCGCAGTGCCGGCATGGAAGCCGTGGTGTCGGCGCTGTGTCCGGATGCATCAAGGTAAGGCATTACATGCTGCTCTTTCTGGCTGAACTGCTGGCGCAATACCAGAGCGCCTTTCACGTCTTCAACTATCTGACCCTGCGCATGATCCTGGGCACCCTGACCGCCCTGGTGCTGTGCCTGTGGCTCGGTCCGAAGGTGATCCGCCGGCTGGTGGAGCGCCAGATCGGCCAGGCGGTGCGCGATGACGGCCCCCAGTCGCACCTCTCCAAGGCCGGCACCCCGACCATGGGCGGCGCCATGATCCTGATGGCGATCGCCATCAGCACCCTGCTGTGGGGCGACCTGCGCAACCACTACGTATGGGTGGTGCTGGGCGTGACCCTGGGCTTCGGGGCCATCGGTTGGGTCGACGACTACCGCAAGGTGGTGGAGAAGAACCCCCGCGGCCTGCCGGCGCGCTGGAAATACTTCTGGCAGTCGGTGATCGGCCTGGCCGCCGCGGTGATCCTCTACGTCACCGCCGCCTCGCCGGTGGAGACCAGCCTGATCCTGCCGCTGTTCAAGGACTTCGTGCTGCAGATGGGGCTGTTCTACATCGTGCTCACCTACCTGGTGATCGTCGGCAGCTCCAACGCGGTGAACCTCACCGATGGCCTGGACGGCCTGGCCATCATGCCTACCGTGCTGGTGGCCATGGGGCTGGCGGTGTTCGCCTACGCCAGCGGCAACGCGGTGTTCGCCGAGTACCTGCAGATCCCGATGATTCCCGGTGCCGGCGAGCTGGCGGTGTTCTGCGCCACCATCGCCGGCGCGGGCCTCGGCTTCCTGTGGTTCAACACCTATCCGGCCCAGGTCTTCATGGGCGACGTGGGCGCCCTGGCGCTGGGCGCCGCCCTGGGCGTGGTGGCGGTGATCGTGCGCCAGGAGGTGGTGCTGTTCATCATGGGCGGCATCTTCGTCATGGAGACGGTTTCGGTGATCCTGCAGGTGGGCTCCTACAAGCTCACCGGACGCCGCATCTTCCGCATGGCGCCGCTGCACCACCACTTCGAACTCAAGGGCTGGCCGGAGCCGCGGGTCATCGTGCGCTTCTGGATCATCACCGTGGTGCTGGTGCTGCTGGGTCTGGCGACCCTGAAGATCCGCTGACGCCGAATCGCTGAGGAGCCGCTGATGGTCAAGGTGCCCCAGGGGATGACGCTGGTGGTGGGGCTCGGGATCTCCGGGCGCGCCATCTGCCGCCACCTGCAACGTCTCGAGCGCCCCTTCATGGTCGCCGACACTCGCGCCGCGCCGCCGGGGCTGGACGACTTCCGCGCCGCGCATCCGGGCGTGGCGGTCCACTGCGGCCCCTTGACCGAGCTGGACATGCTCGATGCCCATGAGGTCGTGGTCAGCCCCGGCGTCGATCCGGCAAGCCCGGGGCTCGATGCCCTGGCCGGGCGCCTCGGCGAATCCGGTGAGCCGTTCGTCGTCGGCGAGATCGCGCTGTTCGTGCGCGCGGCGCGCGCGCCCATCGCCGCCATCACCGGTGCCAACGCCAAGTCCACCGTGACCACACTGCTCGGCGAGATGGCCGAGGAGGCCGGCCGTCGCGTGGCGGTGGGGGGCAATCTCGGCACGCCGGCGCTGGACCTGCTCGTCGAGCGGGCCGACGCCGAGCTCTACGTGCTCGAGCTGTCCAGCTTCCAGCTCGAGACCACGCCGCGCCTCGGCGCCGAGACCGTCGCCTTCCTGAACCTGTCCGAGGATCATCTGGACCGCCACGGCGACCTGGCCGGCTATCGCGCCGCCAAGCAGGCGATCTTCCGCGGCGCGCGCCATGGCGTGGTCAACGCCGAGGATCCGGCCACCTGGCCGGATACGCCGCCGCCGGTCCTCGATCGCTTCACCACGGCGTCGCCCGCGTTCGGTGCGGCGGCCGAGGCGGATGAGTGGGGCATCGCCGTCCATGACGACGGCAGTGGCCCTCGCGACTGGCTGATGCACGGCGCCGTGCCGCTGATGCCGGCCGACGCGGTGCGCCTGCCGGGGCGCCACAACCAGGCCAATGCCCTGGCGGCGCTGGCCATGGGGCATCGTCTCGGGTTCGAGCTCGCCGCCATGCGTCGCGTGCTCGAGCGCTTCCCCGGCCTGCCGCACCGTGGCGAGCTGGTCGCCGATGCGGGCGGGGTGCGCTGGATCAACGATTCCAAGGGCACCAACGTGGGCGCGACCCTGGCCGCCATCGCCGGGCTCGGCCCGACCCTGTCCGGCCGGGTGATCCTGCTCGCCGGCGGGGAAGGGAAGGGCGCCGACTTCACGCCGCTGGCGGCACCGCTGGCCCGCCACGGCCGCGAGGCGATCCTGTTCGGCCGCGACGCCGAGCGTCTGGCGACCGCGCTGGACGGCGCCGTGGCGCTGACCCGGGTCGATGACCTCGAGGCCGCCATGCGGCGGGCCGCCGAGATCGCCGCCCCCGGTGACTGCGTGCTGCTGTCGCCGGCCTGCGCGAGCCTCGACCAGTTCCCCAATTACCAGGTCCGCGGTGAGGTCTTCCGGGCCGGCGTGGCGCGTCTGGTGCAGGAGACACACCGATGAGCCGCCTGGCCCGTCTACGCGAACGGCTCTCCACCGCCGATCAGCCCTTCGACGGCTGGCTGGTGATCGCCGCCCTGGCGCTGCTGCTGATCGGCTGGGTGATGGTGACCTCGGCCTCCAGTGAGGTGGCCTCGAGCCTCACCGGCAATGCCTGGTACTTCAGCCTGCGTCACGGCACCTTCCTGCTCGGCTCGCTGGTGATCGGCGCCCTGGCGCTGCGCGTGCCGCTGGCCTGGTGGAAGGCCAACGGGCCCTTGCTGCTGCTGGTCGGGCTCGCCCTGCTGATGCTGGTGCTGGTGGTCGGGCGTGAGGTCAACGGCAGCAAGCGTTGGCTGTCGCTCCCCGGTGTGCCGTTCAACCTCCAGGCCTCCGAGGTCGCCAAGCTGTGTCTGATCGCCTATCTGGCCGGCTACCTGGAGCGCTTCCTGCCCCAGGTGCGCCGCGAGTGGGGCGCCTTCCTGCGGCCGCTGGCCGTGCTGGCCCTGTTCGGCGCCCTGCTGATCTTCGAGCCGGACTACGGCGCCGTGGTGGTGATGACCGGCTGC
This sequence comes from Halomonas smyrnensis AAD6, assembly GCF_000265245.1. GTDB lineage: Bacteria > Pseudomonadota > Gammaproteobacteria > Pseudomonadales > Halomonadaceae > Halomonas > Halomonas smyrnensis. The sequence goes on along the minus strand of NZ_AJKS02000003.1, from coordinate 166,195 downwards.
GTGATGGGCATGCTGTTGATGGCCGGGGCGCCCTGGGGCCGCTTCCTGCTGCTGATGGTGCTGGTCGCCGCCCTCGGCGCCGTGGTGGCGATCGCCGAGCCCTATCGCATGGCGCGCCTGACCAGTTTCGTCGACCCCTGGGCCGATCAGTTCGCCAGCGGCTACCAGCTCACCCAGGCGCTGATCGCCTTCGGCCGCGGCCAGTGGCTGGGTACCGGGCTCGGCAACAGCGTGCAGAAGCTGTTCTACCTGCCAGAGGCGCACACCGACTTCGTGTTCGCCGTGCTGGCCGAGGAGCTGGGCCTGGTCGGCGCGATCAGCGTGATCGGCCTGTTTGCGCTGCTGGTGTGGCGCGCCATGGCGGTGGGGCGGCGCGCCGAACTGGCCGGGCTGGCCTTCGCCGCCTATGCCAGCTACGGCATCGCCCTGGTGATCGGCGCCCAGGCCTTCATCAACATCGCGGTCAGCAGCGGCATGCTGCCCACCAAGGGCCTGACGCTGCCGCTGCTCAGCTACGGTGGCTCCAGCCTGATGGTGAGCTGCATCATGGTGGCGATGCTGCTGCGGGCCGACATCGAGACTCGCCAGGCGGTGCGCCGGGCGAAGCCGACCGCATCCCGCGACGGCGGGTCGGGGCAACGGGCTTCCGGCAAGCGCGCTGCCGCCAACAGCACCCCGGGCAAGAGCAAAGGAACGCAATCATGAGTCGACGCGAAGGGCGGCGCGCCCTGATCATGGCCGGCGGCACCGGCGGTCACGTCATCCCGGCCCTGTCGCTGGCCCGCGCGCTGCAGGCCCGCGGGGTCGAGGTCGAGTGGCTGGGCAGTCCGCGCGGGATCGAGAATCGGCTGGTGCCCGAGGCCGGCCTGCCGCTGCATCGCATCGCGGTGAGCGGCCTGCGCGGCAACGGGCTGGCCGGCTGGGCGATGGCGCCCTGGCGGCTGATCGGCGCGGTGCGACAGGCCGGCCGGGTGATACGCGACTTCGATCCCCAGCTGGTGGTGGGCCTCGGCGGCTTCGCCAGCGGCCCGGGGGGGCTGGCCGCCTGGCTGGCGCGCCGGCCTCTGGTGATCCACGAGCAGAACGCCGTGGCCGGGCTGACCAACCGCGTGCTGGCGAGAATGGCGCGCGGCGTCTATGCGGCCTTTCCCCAGGCCTTCCCGGGCCGCGCCGAGGTGGTCGGCAATCCGGTGCGTGACGACATCGCCGCCATCGGCGAGACCCCGCGCGGCGCCGAGACGATGCGCGCGCGTCCGCTGCGCCTGCTGGTGGTCGGCGGCTCGCTGGGCGCGCTGGCGCTCAACCGTGGCATGCCCGAGGCGCTGGCCCGACTGCCGGAAGCCGAGCGGCCCGAGGTGCGTCATCAGGCCGGCCGAGACAAGGACGCGGCGACCCGCGAGGGCTACGCGCAACAGGGCGTGGAGGCGGACGTCAGCGCCTTCATCGATGACATGGCCGAGGCCTACGACTGGGCCGACCTGGTGGTATGCCGGGCCGGTGCCCTGACCGTGGCGGAGCTGGCGGCGGCGGCCAAGCCGGCGCTGTTCGTGCCCTTCCCGCACGCGGTGGACGATCACCAGACCGCCAATGCGGCGGCCCTGGTCGAGCAGGGCGCCGCTGCCCTGATGCCTCAATCCGAGATGACTGCGGCGACGCTGGCCGATCGGCTGGCGGCGCTGCTCGACCCCGACACGCTTGCCACCATGGCCGCCGAGGCGCGAGGCTGTGCCCATCTGGATGCCGTCGAGCGGCTGGTGGCCGGTTGCATGGAGACAGCTTTTGAGTGATCAGACCCTGGGGCCGGTTCCCGGCCAAGCCACGCCCCCGCGCCTCGGGCGCGGGCTGGGCATGCGTCGCATCCGGCGCATTCATTTCGTCGGCATCGGCGGCGCCGGCATGTGCGGCATCGCCGAGGTGCTGGCCAACGAGGGCTATGCGGTCAGCGGCAGCGATCTCAAGGCCTCGCCGGTGGTGGAACGCCTGCGCGCCTGCGGCGTTCGCGTGGCGATCGGCCACGCCGAGGAGAACGCCCGTGAGGCCGATGTGGTGGTCGTCTCCACGGCGGTGGACCCGACCAACCCCGAGGTGCGCTGGGCCCAGGAGCACCGTGTGCCGGTGGTGCGCCGGGCCGAGATGCTGGCCGAGCTGATGCGTTTCCGCCACGGCATCGCCGTGGCCGGCACCCACGGCAAGACCACCACCACCAGCCTGACCGCGACCCTGCTGGGCGAGGGCGGGCTGGATCCGACCTTCGTCATCGGCGGCAAGCTGACCAGCGCCGGCACCAATGCGCGGCTGGGCGAGGGCGATTACCTGGTGGCCGAGGCCGACGAGTCCGACGCCTCCTTCCTGCACCTGCAGCCGATGGTGGCCATCGTCACCAACATCGATGCCGATCACATGGCGACCTATGGCGGTGACTTCGAGCGCCTCAAGGACACCTTCGTCGAGTTCCTGCACAACCTGCCGTTCTATGGCCTGGCGGTGCTGTGCATCGACGACGGCAACGTGCGCGGGCTGCTCGAGCGGGTCAATCGTCAGTTCGTGACCTACGGCTTCAGCGACGACGCCGACTACGGCATCGAGGACTTCTCCCAGTCGGCCGGCGAGGTGCGCTTCACCGCGCGGCGGCCGGAGGGGCTGGCACCGCTGCCGGTGCGGCTGGCCATGCCGGGGCGTCACAACGCCCTGAACGCCCTGGCCGCCATCGCCGTGGCCAGCGACGCCGGGGTCGATGACGACGCCATCCTGCGCGGCCTGGCGAGCTTCGCCGGCGTCGGCCGTCGCTTCCAGGTCCATGGCAGCTTCCCGACGCCGGTCGGCGACGGCGAGGTGATGCTGGTCGACGACTACGGCCACCATCCCCGCGAGGTGGAGATGGTCATCCAGGCGGTGCGCGACGGCTGGCCCGACCGCCGCCTGGTGATGGCCTACCAGCCGCATCGCTATTCCCGCACCCGTGACCTCTACGAGGACTTCGTGCGCGTGCTGGCCGGGGTCGATACCCTGCTGCTGCTCGATGTCTACGCGGCCGGCGAGACGCCGCTGCCCGGGGCCGACGGCCGCAGCCTGGCCGGCTCGATCCGCCAGCGGGGCGAGGTCGATCCGATCTTCGTGCAGGACAAGGCCGAACTGCCGGGGCTGCTGGCCAAGGTGCTGCGCCCCGGCGACATCCTGATCACCCAGGGCGCCGGCGACGTGGGCGGCATCGCCCAGCGGCTGGCCGACGCCCGTCTGGCGTTCGACGAGGTGACGCTATGACGACCGACGTGACCGGCCTGGGCCGGGTGGTGGTGCTCTACGGCGGTGATTCCGCCGAGCGCGAGGTGTCGCTCAAGAGCGGGGCGGCGGTGCTCGAGTCGCTCAACCGCAGCGGCGTCGAGGCGATCGGCTTCGATCCGGCCGAGCAGGGCGGGCTGGCCGGTCTTGAGGCGCTGAAGCCGGACCGCGTGTTCATCGCCCTGCACGGGCGCGGCGGCGAGGACGGCACCCTTCAGGGGGCGCTCGAGCTGCTGGGCATTCCCTATACCGGCAGCGGCGTGCTGGCCTCGGCGCTGGGCATGGACAAGCAGCGCACCAAGCTGGTCTGGCAGGCCCTGGGACTGCCGACGCCGGAAAGCGAGATGCTCGGCCCCGACGCCGACTGGGCCGCGGTGGCCGAGCGGCTCGGGCTGCCGCTGATCGTCAAGCCGGTGCACGAGGGGTCGACCCTTGGCATCACCATCGTCGAGAGCCCCGAGGCGCTCGAGGCGGCCTATCGCGACGCCGCTCGCTTCGATGCCCGGGTGATGGCCGAGCGATTCGTCAGCGGCGAGGAATACACGGTGACGCTGCTGGGCGACAGCGCGCTGCCGGCGATCCGGGTCGAGGTGCCGAACGGCTTCTACGACTACGAGGCCAAGTACCTCTCCGACGAGACCCTCTATCACCTGCCCTGCGGGCTGTCGGCCGAGGACGAGGCACGGCTCGCCGACCTGAGCCGTGAGGCCTTCCTTGCCGTCGGCTGCGACGGCTGGGGGCGCGTCGACGTGATGCGCGATGCCGGAGGCCGTTTCTGGCTGATCGAGGTCAACACCGTGCCCGGCATGACCGATCACAGCCTGGTGCCTCAGGCCGCGGCCCACGCCGGCATCGACTTCGATGCGCTGGTGCGGCGCATCCTCGACACCGCCGGGCGGTCCTGAGGTCATGGCGCGTCGCGGAAGCCTGGTCGGCGTCCTGCTGCTGCTGCTGGTGCTCGGCGCCGGCGGCCGTGCGCTGTGGTTGTGGCTCGACCGCCCGGTCGAGCGCGTCTCGATCCGCGGTGACCTGGAACTGGTCAGCGCCGACTATCTGCGTGGCAAGCTGGCGCCGCTGGTGCGGGGCCAGACCTGGCTGTCGGCAGACATCGGCGAGCTGCGCGAACAGGCCCGTGACATCGGCTGGCTGAGCGAGGTGCGCATTCGTCGCGAATGGCCCTATGCGCTGGTGTTCGAGCTGGTCGAGCAGGTACCGGTGGCGCGCTGGAACGATGAGCAACTGCTCAACCCGGCCGGCGAGCCCTTCACCTTCGCCCCGCTGTCGGCGCCGGAGGGGCTGGTGCATCTGGCCGGGCCGTCCGGCAGCGGCGCGGAGGTGCTGGCCTATCACGATACCCTGAGCGCACAGCTGGCCGAGCACGGGCTGTCCATCAGCCAGCTGCGGCTCGAGGATCGCGGTGCCTGGCGGCTGCAGACCGATGATGGCATCTGGGTGATGCTGGGACGCAGCAATCGCGAGCCCCGACTGGCTCGCTTCCTGGCGGCCTGGGATCGGGAGTTCGATCCGGTGGCGTCGCATATTCGCTACATCGACCTGCGCTATCCGAACGGCGTGTCGGTGGCCTGGCACGGTGAAAGCGAGCCGGTCGATGAAGAGGGTGCTAAGGAAAGTTGAGGGCGATCGGCGAACGCCATGTGATGGATTGAAGCGTCTCGCGGGTGTTCCTTTTAGTGCAAAATCGCCGTATCGTGACGGATGTTTTTCGCTCTGGGCTGGTGGAGCACGGGAAGTTGTTCCTATAATTGTCCCAGGTTTTTTTTATTATTAATGCTTAATTTCCCCAAGCGGGTCAGCGCGAGGAGATTTCCCGACTCATGTCAGGTCCATCCAATGCGTCCAATATGGTAGTCGGGCTGGATATCGGAACATCCAAGGTCGTGGCGATCGTGGGTCAACCCACCGATGATGGCGGCATCGAGATTGCCGGCATCGGCTCTCATCCCTCCCGCGGGATGAAAAAGGGCGTGGTGATCAACATCGAATCCACGGTGCAGTCCATCCAGCGTGCCGTGGAAGAGGCCGAGCTGATGGCCGGCTGTGACATCCATTCCGTCTACGTGGGAATCGCCGGCAGTCATATCAGCTCGATGAACTCCGATGGCGTGGTGGCGATCAAGGAGCGTGAAGTCGCGCCCGCCGATATCGAGCGCGTCATCGATTCGGCGAGGGCCCGGGCCATCTCCGAAGGCCAGCGCGTGCTGCATGTGCTTCCACAGGAGTTCGCGATCGACACCCAGGGCGGCATTCGAGAGCCGCTCGGCATGTCCGGTGTGCGCCTGGAGGCTCGAGTGCACCTGGTGACCGCGGCGCTCAACGCGGTGCAGAACATCGAGAAGTGCGTGCGCCGCTGCGGGCTAGACGTGGACGCCATCATCCTCGAGCAGCTGGCCTCCAGCCACGCGGTGCTCACCGAGGACGAACGCGAACTCGGTGTGTGCATGGTCGACATCGGCGGCGGCACCACCGACATCGCGGTCTTCACCGAGGGCGCCATTCGCCATACGGCGGTGATTCCCATCGCCGGCGATCAGGTCACCAACGACATCGCCATGGCGCTGCGCACGCCGACCCAGCATGCCGAGGAAATCAAGGTCAAGTATGCCTGCGCGCTGACCCAGATGGCCGCCAGCGACGAGATGATCAAGGTCCCCAGCGTCGGCGACCGGCCGGCCCGGGACCTGTCCCGGCAGTCGCTGGCCGAAGTGGTCGAGCCGCGCTACGAGGAGCTTTTCACCCTGGTGCGTGACGAGCTGCGGCGCAGCGGCTTCGAGGACCTGGTGGCCGCCGGTGTGGTATTGACCGGCGGCACCTCGCGCATGGAAGGGGTCGTCGAGCTGGCCGAGGAAATCTTTCACATGCCGGTGAGAATCGCCTGTCCCCAGAACGTGCGAGGGCTCGCCGATGTGGTACGCAATCCGATTTATTCGACGGGGGTCGGTTTGCTACATTACGCTCTAAACGAGGCCCGTCAGGGGCACGGCCAACAAGAGACGTCGGGCAGTGGCATGTCGGCGCAGCCGAGGCGTGGGGACGCCTCCCGGCGCGGAGCAGGGGAAGGGATTCCGGCGCTGGTAAAGCTCAAGGGCTGGTTCAAAGGAAATTTCTGACAGGGCCGCGATCGCGGTCCAGGAGACGGGGCTAATGTTCGAACTGGTAGACAGTGCACCCTCAAGCAGTGCAGTCATCAAGGTCATCGGTGTCGGCGGTGGTGGCGGCAACGCCGTCAATCACATGGTCGAAAGCAGCATCGAGGGCGTCGAGTTCATCTGCGCCAACACCGATGCCCAGGCGCTGAAGCGGGTGGCGGCCAAGACCGTTCTCCAGCTCGGCAGCGAAATCACCAAGGGGCTCGGCGCCGGCGCCAACCCGGAGGTCGGCCGTCAGGCCGCCATGGAGGACCGCGAGCGCATCGCCGAGCTCCTTCATGGTGCCGACATGGTGTTCATCACCGCCGGCATGGGTGGCGGCACCGGTACCGGCGGTGCGCCGGTGGTCGCTCAGGTCGCCAAGGAGCTCGGCATCCTGACCGTGGCCGTGGTCACGCGTCCCTTCCCCTTCGAAGGGCCCAAGCGCATGCGCTCGGCCGAAGAGGGCATGAAGGAGCTCTCCGAGCACGTCGACTCGCTGATCACCATTCCCAACGAGAAGCTGCTCTCGGTGCTCGGCAAGAGCGCCAGCCTGCTGACCGCCTTCAGCGCCGCCAACGACGTGCTGCTGGGGGCGGTGCAGGGCATCGCCGAGCTGATCACCAGCCCCGGCATCATCAACGTCGACTTCGCCGACGTGCGCACCGTGATGTCCGAGATGGGCATGGCGATGATGGGCACCGGCGGCGCCACCGGCGAGAACCGCGCCCGCGAGGCCGCCGAGAAGGCGATCCGCAGCCCGCTGCTGGAAGACATCGACCTGCACGGTGCTCGCGGTATCCTGGTCAACATCACGGCCGGGCCGGATCTGTCCATCGGCGAGTTCAATGACGTCGGTGCCACCGTCCAGGAGTTCGCCTCCCAGGACGCGACCATCGTGGTGGGTACCTCCATCGACATGGAGATGACCGACGAGCTGCGCGTCACCGTGGTGGCCGCCGGTCTCGACGGCCAGCGTCAGCCGGCGGCGGCCAGCCAGAGCTCGCGCCGCGAGGCGGGCGGCGGCGACTATCGCCAGCGGCAGCCGGCGGCGAGCCGTCCGCAGCAGCAGGCGCCTGCGTCGGGTCGCGGCTCGGCCGCGGCCTCCAAGGCCGAGCCTCAGGAGTCCTCGCGGCCCCAGCAGGAACCGCGCAAGTCCCAGGAGCTCGACGACTACCTGGACATTCCGGCGTTCCTGCGTCGCCAGGCCGATTGAGCGCCGCTATCGTTCGCATAGGCACATCGAGCGCACGTTGTTTTTGTTGAAACGTGCGTTCGGTGTTATAGTGAACGGTGTTTGATAACCACCGAGCCTGGCGACTGCCCATGATCAGACAACGCACACTGAAGAACGTCATCCGCGCCACCGGCGTCGGCCTGCACTCCGGCAAGAAGGTCTACCTGACCCTGCGGCCGGCACCGGTCGATACCGGTATCGTGTTTGTGCGCACCGACCTGGATCCCGAGGTGCAGATTCCGGCCAGTGCCGACAGCGTCACCGACACCACGCTGTGCACCGCGCTGTCCAAGGACGGCGTCAAGGTGGCCACCGTCGAGCATCTGATGTCGGCGCTTGCCGGCCTCGGCATCGACAACGCCTACGTCGACGTCAGCGCCCCCGAGGTGCCGATCATGGACGGCAGCGCCGGTCCCTTCGTGTTCCTGATCCAGTCCGCCGGTATCGCCGAGCAGAACGCCGCCAAGAAATTCATCCGCATCAAGCGTGAAGTGGTGGTGCGCGACGGCGAGAAGGAAGCGATCTTCCTGCCCCATCAGGGCTTCAAGGTCTCCTTCGCCATCGACTTCGATCATCCGGTGTTCGAGGCCCAGAAGCAGAGCGCCGAGGTCGACTTCTCGACCACCTCCTTCGTCAAGGAGGTGTCCCGGGCGCGTACGTTCGGCTTCATGCGCGACCTCGAGTACCTGCGCTCGAATAATCTGGCCCTGGGTGGCAGCCTCGACAACGCCATCGTGGTCGATGACTACCGGATCGTGAACGAGGGTGGCCTGCGCTACGACGACGAGTTCGTCAAGCACAAGGTGCTGGACGCCATTGGCGATCTCTATCAGCTGGGCTACAGCCTGATCGGCGAATTCCGCGGCGTGAAGTCCGGCCATGCGCTGAACAACCAGCTGTGCCGCGCGCTGATGGAGAATCAGGACGCCTGGGAAATCGTCACCTTCGAGGAAGAAGCCGCCAAGGCGCCGATCTCCTACGCCGCGCCGGCCATGGCCTGACGCCTCGCCCGTGAGCCCTGCAGAGAAAGGCCCGCCAGACATCTGGCGGGCCTTTCTCGTTGGCGGGCAGGCGGTCGGGGCGTCAGGGCTCGCGTTCGGCGTGGGAGGCGAGGCGTTCCAGGGCGCGCCTGAGTTTCGGGTCCTCGACGTCGGCGGCGCAGCTCGAGAGCTCGTCGGCGGCCCGGGCGGGCAGGTGACGCGTCTGGCGCGGTGGCACCTTGGCCGGGCGCACGGGGCGGACCTTGAAGTCGAAGCCGGTCACCGCGGCGAACCCCGGCAGCTCGTGGAGCAGCGACAGCAGCCGTGACTGTTCGTAGCGCAGTCGGGTCAGCCATACGGCGCGATCGGTAATCACCGTCAGCCGTCCTTCATGGAAACCGCCCACGAACAGGTGCTCGCCGAGCTCGGCGGGCAGGTGATCGCGCAGGTGCTGCTGGGCCTGCTCGATCAGCCGGGCCCGGCGCATCAGGTTGCCCAGCTCCCCGCGGCCGTTCAGCACCTGGGTCATGGGCTGGGCTCGCCTGCGCTTAACCTTTATACTCATCAGCTTGATTCTCGGGTCCGGCCCGGGGTGGGGAATCGTCGACGTGGCGTCGACGGCCTTGGAACGCATGAGCCTAGCACAGGCACGGGAGTCCCTCGACAGCATGGCCAGTCTTACCGCGCAGACAGCACCGGCAGCGTCCGTCGAGCATGGCTCGACGCCTCGCCGTACGCCGGAGCGTCGTCGTCCGCCACGCTGGTGGCTGGCGGGTCTGCTGGTGGGCTGCCTGCTGCCGGCGGGGCTGTCGCCGCTCGGGGCGGCAACGCCGGTCGAGCGCGTCATCCAGGTCTGCATCCTGGCGCCGGCGCTGATCCGGGCCAGCTCGCGACTCCAGGCTCGCCGGCGTGCCCGGCGTCGCTGGCCGACCCGCCCGCTTCCCCGCCGTGCCGGACGACTCGCACTGCGGCTGCCCATCGTCGCCCCGCGACAGCGGGCCGTGGCGGCCCACGATGTCCTGACCCGCCGCGGGCCGCCGCGGGTGCTTCTCGCCTGAACGACGAGCGACCGGGCACGAGGCCCGGTCTTGAGCACCCCAGCGATGGACCCTTCATGATCAACAACCTGTTACGCAAGGTCGTCGGTTCCAAGAACGACCGTGAAGTGAAGCGCATGGGCCGCGCCGTGGCCCGCATCAACACCCTCGAGAAGGATCTCGAGACCCTCGACGACGCCGCGCTGCAGGCGCGTACCGCCGACTTCCGCGAACGCCTGGCCGCCGGCGAGAGCGTCGATGCCCTGTTGCCCGAGGCCTTCGCCACCGTGCGTGAGGCCAGCAAGCGGATCATGGGCATGCGGCATTTCGACGTCCAGATGATCGGCGGTATCACCCTGAACGGCGGTCGCATCGCCGAGATGAAGACCGGCGAGGGCAAGACCCTGGTCGCGACCCTGGCCGTCTATCTCAATGCCCTGCCCGGCAAGGGCGTGCACGTGGTCACGGTCAACGACTACCTGGCCCGCCGCGACGCCGACTGGATGCGTCCCCTCTATGAATTCCTCGGCCTGACCGTCGGTACCATCTATGCCGGCCAGACGCCCGAGGAGAAGCGTGAGGCCTACGCCTGCGACATCACCTACGGCACCAACAACGAGTTCGGCTTCGACTACCTGCGCGACAACATGGCCTTCTCGCTGGAGGACAAGGTTCAGCGCGGGCTGCACTACGCCATCGTCGACGAGGTCGACTCCATCCTGATCGATGAGGCGCGCACGCCGCTGATCATCTCCGGTGCGGTGGACGAGAACACCGAGCTGTACAAGGTGGTCGACCGGCTGGCCCTCGATCTCGCGGTCTGCACCGACGAGGAAGACCCCGAGAGCGGTGACTTCACCCTCGACGAGAAGCAGAAACAGGTCGAGCTCACCGAGGGCGGTCACCACAAGGTCGAGCAGCTGATGCGCGGCGAGGGGCTGCTGGGCGAGGAGGACTCCCTCTATGCCGCCCAGAACCTCAATCTGCTGCAGCACATGCACTCGGCACTGCGGGCCCGCCATCTCTACCAGCGTGACGTCGACTACATCGTCAGCGACGGTCAGGTGGTGATCGTCGACGAGCATACCGGCCGTTCCATGCCGGGCCGGCGCTGGTCCGAGGGCCTGCACCAGGCGGTCGAGGCCAAGGAGGGGGTGACGGTTCAGCGCGAGAGTCAGACGCTGGCCTCCACCACCTTCCAGAACTACTTCCGCCTCTACGACAAGCTGTCCGGCATGACCGGCACCGCCGATACCGAGGCCTTCGAGTTCCGCCAGATCTATGGCCTGGACGTGGTGGTGATTCCCACCAACCGGCCGCTGGCGCGCAAGGACCAGAACGATCTGGTCTATCTCAGCGCCGAGGAGAAATACGAGGCCATCATCGAGGACGTCAAGGTCCAGACCGAGGCAGGCCGTCCGGTGCTGGTGGGTACCGCCTCCATCGAGACCTCCGAGTATCTCGCCGAGCTGATGAAGCGGGCGGGCATCTCCTTCAATGTGCTCAACGCCAAGCAGCACCAGAGCGAGGCGCAGATCATCGCCCAGGCCGGTCGTCCCGGGGCCATCACCATCGCCACCAACATGGCCGGTCGCGGCACCGATATCGTGCTGGGCGGCAACTGGGAAGCCGAGGCCGCCCAGCTCGAATCGCCCAGCGAGGCGCAGGTCGAGCGCCTCAAGGCCGAGTGGAAGGAGCGCCACGAGGCGGTACTCGCGGCCGGTGGCCTGCACGTGATCGGCTCCGAGCGTCACGAGTCGCGGCGTATCGACAACCAGCTGCGCGGCCGTTCCGGTCGCCAGGGCGATCCGGGCTCGACCCGTTTCTTCCTGTCGCTGGAAGACAACCTGATGCGGCTGTTCGGCTCCGAGCGCGTGCAGAAGCTGATGCAGGCGCTGGGCCTGGAGCGCGGCGAGGCGATCGAGCACAAGATGGTCTCCAACGCCGTGGAGCGCGCCCAGAAGAAGGTCGAGGGCCGCAACTTCGATATCCGCAAGCAGCTGCTCGAATATGACGACGTGGCCAACGACCAGCGTCGTGTCATCTACGAGCAGCGCAACGAGATCCTGGCCGCCGACGACGTCTCCGAGAATGTCATCGGCATCCGCGCCGAGGTGCTCGACGAGGGCATCAGCCAGTTCGTGCCGCCCCAGAGCCTGCCCGAGCAGTGGGACCTGGCCGGTCTGGAGGACCATCTCAGCACCGAGTTCAACCTCGAGGCGCCGGTGCGGCAGTGGGCCGAGGAAGACCAGCGCTTCCACGAGGATCAGCTGCGCGAGCGTCTCCACGAGATGCATCGCCAGGCCTACGACGAGAAGATCGAGATCGCCGGGCCCGAGCTGATGCGCCGCTTCGAGAAGCAGGTGATGCTGCAGGTGCTGGACACCCGCTGGAAGGAGCACCTGCAGTCCATGGACCACCTGCGTCGGGGCATCCATCTGCGTGGCTACGCCCAGAAGAACCCCAAGCAGGAGTACAAGCGCGAGTCCTTCGAGCTGTTCCAGACGCTGCTGGCCAACATCAAGTCCGACGTCACGCGCATCCTCAGCCACGTGAAGGTGCGTCAGCCCGAGGAAGTCGAGGCCCTGGAACGGCAGCGCCGCGAGTCGCTGGAGCGCGAGAAGGCGACCGCGGCCAGCCGCCACGACGCGCCCGAGGGCGCCGAGTCGGAAGCCGAGCCGGCCGCCGCCGAGGCACCGGCCGGCGAGGCCCGCCCCCAGCGTCGCGAAGGTCCCAAGGTCGGGCGCAACGATCCGTGCCCCTGCGGGTCGGGCAAGAAGTTCAAGCAGTGCTGCGGCAAGCTGAGTTGATCGGTCGGGGGCCGGGCGAGTCGTCCGCGCCGGCCCCGCCAAGCGAATTCATACAGGAGACAGACGATGGCAGTGGGCCCAGCAAGCTTTCCCGAGATGCCGGTGATCGATGGGGTGCGCCTGGGTACGGCCCGGGCCGGGATCAAGACCGCCGATCGCCGTGATCTGGTGGTGATCGAGGTGCCCGAGGGCGCGGCCGTGGCGGGCAGCTTCACCCGCAACGCCTTCTGCGCCGCGCCGGTGACCGTGGCCCGCGAGCATCTGGCGGCCTGCACCCTGCACGGTGAGACGCCGCGCTATCTGGTGATCAACACCGGCAACGCCAACGCCGGCACCGGCGAGACCGGTCTGCGCGACGCGCGGGCCACCTGTGCCGAGCTCGGCGGCCTGGTCGGGGTGGATGCCTCCCGCGTGCTGCCGTTCTCCACCGGCGTGATCGGCGAGACGCTGCCCATGGAGCGCCTGCTGGGCGGGCTGCCCGAGGCGTTGCGCTGCCTCGACGAGGGCGCCGCGGGCTGGGCCTCGGCGGGCGAGGGCATCCTCACCACCGATACCCGGCCCAAGGGTGCCAGCGTGACCGTGCCGCTGGGGGACGAGACGGTCACCCTCAATGGCATCAGCAAGGGCTCGGGGATGATCAAGCCCAACATGGCCACCATGCTGGCCTTCGTGGCCACCGATGCGGCCATCGCCCCGGCGCTGCTGGACGAGCTGCTGCGCGAGACCGTCGAGCGCTCCTTCAACTGCATCACGGTGGATGGCGATACCTCCACCAACGATGCCTGCATGCTGATCGCCACCGGTCGAGGCGCGGCCATCGACGACGACGAGCGACTGGCGGTATTCCGCGAGGCGCTCGAGCGGCTGATGATCGAGCTGGCCCAGGCCATCGTGCGCGACGGTGAGGGCGCCACCAAGTTCGTCGGCCTGCAGGTCGACGGCGCGGTGTCGCGCCAGGAAGCCCTGGACGTGGCCTTCACCGTGGCGCATTCGCCGCTGGTCAAGACGGCGCTGGCCGCCAGCGACGCCAACTGGGGGCGGATTCTCGCCGCCGTGGGCCGGGCACCGGTGGAGAATTTCGACGTCGAGCGCGTGGTCATCGATCTGGGCGATGTGCGCCTGGTGGAGAACGGCGGCCGAGCCGCCGGCTACACCGAGGAGGCCGGCAGTGCCGTCATGGCTCGCGAGGAGATCGCGATCCGCATCGATCTGGGGCGCGGCGTGCGCAGCGCCACCGTCTGGACCACGGATCTGACCCGGGAATACGTCGCCATCAACGCCGATTACCGCAGCTGAGCGCCGCGGGGCCGCGGCGTTCCCGGGCCACATCAAGAGAGTAACCCCCCGCGCCATCGCCGTGGGGACAAGTGGGATAAGGTGAATGAACGCAATGGTCAAGAGAAGGGTGCATGTGGCAGCCGCCGCCATCATCAGCGCGGACGGTCGTGAGGTGCTGCTCGCCCGGCGCCCGTCCAACGTCGATCAAGGTGGCCTCTGGGAGTTTCCCGGCGGCAAGCTGGCGCCCTACGAAACGGGTCTCGAGGCCCTCAAGCGCGAGCTGCACGAGGAGCTGGGGATCGAGATCCGTCGCGCCCAGCCGCTGATTCGCATCCATCACGAGTACACCGACAAGCACATCCTGCTCGACGTCTGGCAGGTGCATGACTTCGCCGGCGAGCCCTTCGGGCGCGAGGGCCAGGCGGTGCGCTGGGTGCCGATGAACGAGCTGTTCAACTACCCCTTCCCGGCGGCCAACGTGCCGATCCTGCGTGCGGTGATGCTGCCCACCGAGTATCTGATCAGCGCCGAGGAAGAGGATGAGGCGATCTTCCTGTCGCGGCTGGAGCGGGCGCTGGTCGAGGATGGCGTGCGCCTGGTGCAGCTGCGGGCCAAGGAGCTGGACCGCGAGGCCTATCTGGCCCGCGCCGAGCAGGCCCTGGCGGTATGCCGTCGTCACGGCGCACGGTTGATGCTCAACGGCGAGCCCGAGCTGCTCGACGAGGTGGACGCCGACGGCATCCATCTGACCAGTGCGCGACTGATGAGTCTCGATCGTCGTCCGCTGGGCGAGGGCAAGTGGCTCTCCGCCTCGACCCATGACCGCGAGCAGCTGGATCAGGCCCATCGCGTCGGCTGTGACTTCGCGACCCTGTCGCCGCTGCGCACCACGCCCTCGCATCCGGAAGTGGCGCCGATTGGCTGGCACGATTTCCAGCAGCTGGTCGAGCACGCCGGCATGCCGGTGTTCGCGCTGGGTGGCATGACCCGCTTCGACGCCAATCACGCCCGCGCCGTGGGCGCCCAGGGCATCGCCTCGATCCGCGACTTCTGGAAGTAATCGGCGCCGAGCGACAGCACCGGGCGACAAGAAAACCCCGAGGGACAGCCCCTCGGGGTTTTCTTTTGCTCCAGGCAATGTCAGCCAGTCGACTGGCCGCTAGTCGCGATAGCGGCGGGTCAGGTCCCCATAGGCGTCGACGCGGCGGTCGCGCAGGTAGGGCCAGATGCGCCGCACCGCCTCGCCGCGCTCCATGTCCAGTGTCACCAGCAGCCGCTCGGCCTGCTGGCCGGCGTGGGCGAGCAGTTCGCCCTGGGGGCCGCAGATGAAGCTGCCGCCCCAGAAGTCGATGCCCGGGCCCACCCCGGAATGGTCGCTCTCGTGGCCGACGCGATTGGCCACCACCACCGGCAGGCCGTTGGCCACCGCGTGGCTGCGCTGGATCAGCGTCCAGGCGTCACGCTGGCGTGCCTTCTCGTCGTCGTCGTCCTGCGGGTCCCAGCCGATGGCGGTGGGGTAGAGCAGCAGATCGGCACCGGCCATGGCCATCAGGCGTGCGGCCTCGGGGTACCACTGGTCCCAGCACACCAGCAGGCCGAGGCGGCCCAGTGAGGTGTCGATGGGGGTGAAGCCCTCCTCGCGAGCGGCGTCATGATCGCCCGGGGTGAAGTAGAACTTCTCATAGAAGCCCGGATCGTCGGGGATGTGCATCTTGCGATACTGGCCGACCCGGCCGCGGGCGCCATCGTAGACCACGGCGGTGTTGTGGTAGAGCCCCGGGGCGCGGCGTTCGAACAGCGAGCCCACCAGCACGATGTCGAGCTCCGCGGCCAGCGCCGCCAGCCGCTGGCCGGTGGGGCCGTCCAGCGGCTCGGCCAGATCGAACAGCGCGGTGTCCTCGAACTGGCAGAAGTAGTGGGTGGCGTGCAGCTCCTGCAGCATCACCAGCTGGGCGCCGGCACCGGCCAGCTCGCGGATGCCGGCCTCGCTCTCTGCCAGGCTCCTGGCCTTGTCGGGCCAGGCCGGCTGCTGGACCAGGCCGACCTTGAGGGTGCGGGTCATGATGTCTCTCCTTCATGGCGGCGAGCCCCGGCCAGGGTGCCGCGGGGCAGCTGCATGGTCAGGCAGTGCAGGCTGCCATGCTGGCGGATCACGGTGCCGCAGTCGATGGGCACGATGTCACGGTCCGGGAAGGCCTCGGCCAGGGCCGCGAGGGCGCGCGCATCGGCGGCGTCGCCGTAGGTGGGCACCAGCACCGCGCCGTTGATGATCAGGAAGTTGGCATAGGTGGCCGGCAGGCGGCGGCCGTCCTCGGCGTCGAAGCAGGCGGCGGGCCAGGGCAGCGGGATCAGCCGGTAGGGCTCGCCGTCGGCGCGGCGCAGCGCCCGCAGTTCGTCTTCCATGGCGGCCAGCGCCGGATAGTGCGGGTCGGCCTCGTCGTCGCAGCGCACGTAGGCGATGGTCTGCGGGTCGCAGAAGCGCGCCAGGGTGTCCACGTGGCTGTCGGTGTCGTCGCCTTCCAGATGGCCATGAGCCAGCCACAGCACCCGCTCGGCGCCCAGCTCGTCGGCCAGCCGCGCTTCGATGGCGGCCCGGTCGAGGTGTGGGTTGCGGTTGACGTTGAGCAGGCAGGCCTCGGTGGTCAGCAGGGTGCCCTGGCCGTCGCTCTCCAGGGCACCACCCTCGAGCACCAGGTCGTGGGAGAGCAGCGGCGCGTCGAAGACGCCGTCGGCGGCGAGACGCCGGGTCAGACTGTCGTCGCGGCCGGCGGGAAACTTGCCGCCCCAGCCGGTGAAGACATAGTCGAGCAGCACGAGTTCGCCGTCGCGCTCGACGGTGAGCGGGCCGTGGTCCCGGGCCCAGGTGTCGTCGGCTTCGGCCACCCTGAGCAGCAGGCGCTCGGCGGGCACGCCGCGATGACGTAAGGCCTCGGCCAGCCGGAGGCGGGTCGCGTCGTCCGGCACGGCGATCAGCACCGGCTGGTAGCGGGCGATGGCCACCGCCAGGGTCTCCAGGGTCGCCTCGATGTTCGCCAGCAGCGGCGCCCAGTCGCTGTCGGGACCCGGCCAGGTCAGTTGCACGGCATCCTGGGGATGCCATTCGGGGAGCAGGCAGACGGCCATGGCAGGCCTCCTCGATGAAGGAATCCGGCGCAATGTAGGGGGCGGTGCGTCGGGATGCAAGCCCGGCGAGGCCGTCGGCTCTCCGGGCGACGGGGCCGGGTGCCGCGCTCCTGTCAGGTGGTGTCTCGCGTCGCCGAACCGGCAAGGTGCAGTCATCGTGCAAGCCTTGCCTCCCCGATGCAGGGCCGGCCAAAAACACGTACCATGAGCGCCCGCCGACAAGGAACGCTCAAATGCTGGATCGTCTGCCTCTCCTGATCGGGTTGCGCTACGTGCGGGCCAAGCGACGCAACCACTTCATCTCCTTCATTTCCCTGACCTCCATGCTGGGCCTGACCCTGGGCGTGGCGGTGCTGATTCTCGTGCTGTCCGTGATGAACGGCTTCGACCGCGAGCTGCGCGAGCGGGTGCTGGGCATGGTGCCGCACACCCGCATCGAGGTGCCCTCCGGGCTCACCGACTGGCAGCCGCTGGCCGAGCGCCTGCAGCAGCGCGAGCACGTCATCGGGGCGGCGCCCTATATCCAGCAGCAGGGCATGTTCTCGGTCGGCGGGCGCAACAACGGCGCCCTGGTCAACGGCATCAAGCCCGACTGGGAGAAGCGCGTCTCGATCGTCGACGAGCACATGGAGCGCGGCAGCCTCGACGACCTGCAGCCCGGCGAATGGAACGTCGTGCTCGGCTCGATGCTGGCGCGTCAGCTCGGCGTGACGGTGGGGGACCGGGTGACCCTGCTGGTGCCCGAGGCCTCGATCACCCCGGCCGGCGTCTTCCCGCGCCTCAAGCGCTTCACCGTCAGCGGCATCTTCAGCGTCGGGGCGGATCTCGATGCCAACCTGGCCTATGCCAACATCGCCGACATGCAGACCCTGGCGCGCATGGGCGATGACGTGGGCGGGCTGCGCCTGGAGCTCGACGACCTGTTCCAGGCCGGCAGCGTGACGCGCTCGATCATCGACGATCTGGGGCCGGGCTATCGCGGCCTGGACTGGACCTATACCCGGGGTAACCTGTTCCAGGCGATCCAGATGGAGAAGCGCATGATCGCGCTGCTGCTGACGGTGATCATCGCCGTGGCGGCCTTCAACATCGTCTCGACCCTGGTGATGGTGGTCACCGACAAGCATGCCGATATCGCCATCCTGCGCACCATCGGTGCCACGCCACGTTCGATCATGGGCATCTTCATGGTCCAGGGGCTGGCCATCGGCGTGATCGGCATCCTGATCGGGGTGGGGCTCGGCGTGCTGCTGGCACTGACGGTGTCCGATATCCTCGCCTTCGTCGAGTCGGCCTTCGGCATCCATTTCCTCGATGCCGGCGTCTATTTCATCAGCGAGCTGCCCTCGCAGCTGCTGTGGTCCGACGTGGGCCAGATCGTTTCCGCGGCCTTCGTGCTGACCTTCCTCTCGACCCTCTACCCGGCCTGGCGCGCGGCCCGGGTGCAGCCTGCCGAGGTGCTCCGCTATGAATGATCCCGCCATGACTCAGGCGTTCACCCGTGACGCGGGGCAGCGTGAGGTGATGCTGGCCTGCGATCACCTGACCCGCGTCTACCGCGAGGGGCCGCGCGACCTCACCGTACTCGACGATCTGGCCCTCGAGGTGCGGGCCGGCGAGCGCGTGGCGGTGGTCGGCAGCTCCGGCTCCGGCAAGACCACGCTGCTCAACCTGCTGGGGGGGCTGGATCATCCCAGCAGCGGCGCGGTCCGCATCGCCGGGCAGGCGCTGCACGAGCTGGGCAATGCCGCCCTCGGGCGCTTTCGCAACCGGCACATCGGCTTCGTCTACCAGTTTCACCATCTGCTGGCCGAGTTCACGGCGCTGGAGAATGCTGCCCTGCCGCTGATCGTGCGCGGCCAGCGCAAGAAGGACGCCGAGGCCAAAGCGCTTGAGCTGCTGGATCGGGTGGGCGTGGCCGAGCGCGCGGCCCACAAGCCCGGTGAGCTCTCCGGCGGCGAGCGCCAGCGCGTGGCCATCGCCCGGGCGCTGGTCACCGACCCGAGCCTGGTGCTGATGGATGAGCCCACCGGCAACCTCGATCAGACCACCGCGGCGAGCATCCTGGCGCTGATGGACGAACTCTCCGCCAGCGCCGCCTGCGCCTTCGTGATCGTCACCCACGACACGGGGCTCGCCGCCCATCAGGATCGGGTGCTGCGCCTCGATGGCGGTCGCCTGACGCCGGATGCCCCCGGCGCCTGACGCCCGATCCTGCCTTCTTCCTTCCCGCTTCAGGCGCGGTCGCCCAGCCGGTCACGGCGGCGCCGCGCCCTTCGCTTCCAGCTGCGCGACACCTGCCAGCGCCACGCCAGACGAATCGTCACGCTGCCCAGCCCGCCCGCCAGGACGGCCGCCACCAGTGAGCCGGCCGCCAGGGCCGGGAGGGCATCGATCAGCTGCCCGGCAACCCATTCGGTGGATAGCTGCGTGGGCGCGGCACGCGCCGGCAGGTCCAGCAGCCAGGCGCCGAGTCGGTAGTTGCCGTAGAAGATCAGCGGCATGGTCAGCGGATTGGTGATCCACACCAGTCCCACCGAGAGCGGCAGATTGGCGCGTAACGCCCAGGCGCCCAGGGCGGCAAGGACCATCTGGCACGGGATCGGCAGCAGGGCGCAGAACAGCCCGACGAAGAAGGCGTTGGCCACGCTGCGTCGCGACAGCATCCACAGCGAGGGATTGCCGATCAGGTGGCTCAAGAAGCGCAGAGAGCGCTGGCGCCTGAGGGTCTCGGGATGGGGCAGGTAGCGCTGCAGGAGACGGCGCGGCATGACGACGGGCTCGCGGCTTCGATATGCGCGCTATTATCCATACAAGCCCGCTCCCTCGCCATGGCGTTGCTCAACGCGTTGGCGCCGGGTCGTCACGCCATGCCGGGCAGCCTGCTCAGGATGATGTCCATGGTAATCGGGTTGGCCCTGCCGCTCGCTCTCGCGGCGCTCACCGGAACGCTGCTCGGGGCGCTCGTCGACCAGGGCGATGCGGCCCTCTGGTCCCAGGCGCTGGGGCTGGCGCTGTTGATGGCTATCGCGGCCCGGCGCTGGCGCCTGTTGCTGATGCTGTCGCTGATCGCGCTGGTGGCCGGCCAGCTGTGGTGGAGCCGCGGCGGCGAGCTGCCCCGGGGGCTCAGTCGTCAGGATCTGGCGGTGGAGGGGCGCCTGACGGCCGTGTCACGAGAGGCCGGCCTGACCCGGCTGACGCTGGCGGTGGCGGACTGTCGTCCTCTGGCCCCGGGGCTGCCGGGCTGTGATCGGCTGTCTCGGGTGCGTCTCAACGCCTATCGGGCACCGGCCATGGTCGCGGGCGAGCGCTGGCGGCTGACCGTCCGGCTGAGGCCGCCCTCGGGGTTCGCCAACCCCGATGCCTTCGACTATCGCGCCTGGCTGCGCCGGGAGGGCATCCAGGCCACCGGCTACGTGCGCGAGGCACCGCCGCCGGCGCGTCTCGAGGCGTCCGGCGGCTCGGTTCGCCGATGGGCGCTCGCCCGGCTCGATGAGCGCGACCTTGCCCCGCGCACGACGCGCTGGCTGGCGGCCCTGACTCTGGGCGCCGGCGAACGGCTGGGCGACGACGACTGGGATCTGCTCAATGCCAGCGGCACCACCCACCTGATGGTCATCTCCGGGCTGCATGTCGGCCTGGTGGCCGGGGTCGCGCTGTGGCTGGCGCGTGGGGCTGCGCGTCTTCTCGCGCCGGGGCGCTGGCGCATGGCGATCTGGCCCTGGTGGATCGCCGGCACCGCGGCGGTGGCCTATGCCTGGCTGGCCGGGCTCGAGCCGCCGGCGATGCGGGCCATGATCATGGTGCTGGTGGGGCTGTGGGTGGCCAGCGGGCGCCATTCGCCGGGGCCCTGGCAGGCCTGGTGGCTGGCCCTGGCGCTGGTGGTGAGCCTTGATCCGCTGGCGGTCTGGCGCCCCGGCAGCTGGCTGTCCTTCGGTGCCGTGGCGCTGCTGATCCTGATCTGGCAGGGCCGTCCCCGCCCGCGGGGCTGGCGCGGCTGGCTGTGGGCGCTGGTGCGCAGCCAGCTGCTGCTGGCGCCGGTGATGGCCGGCGCGGTGCTGCTGGCCTTCGATCGCCTCGCACCGGCGGCGCCGCTGGTCAATCTGCTGGCCGTGCCGCTGGTCGGCAGCGTACTGGTGCCGCTGGGCCTGGCGGGCTGGGCGCTGGCCTGGGTGCCGCCGTTGGGCGATATGGCCTGGGGGCTGTTCGGCGCGCTTGCCGAGGGCGTCGCCGCCGGGCTCGAGATGGCGTCGCGCCTGGCGCCCCTCTGGCAGCCGCCAACGGCCGTGGCCGAGGCGCTGGGCACGGCGCTGATCCTGATCGGTCTGCTGTGGGCACTGCCGGGGCTGGCCGAACGACTGCGCCTGGCGGGCACCGCGCTGCTGGCCTGCGGCGCGCTGTGGCTGACGCCGTCGCTGCCGGAACCCGGGGCGCTGCGCGTGCGCGTCCATGACGTGGGACAGGGCCAGCTGGTGGCCCTGCGCACCGCCCACTACCGGGCGCTGATCGACACCGGGCCGCGCTTTCCCTCCGGCTTCATGCCGCTCTCGACGCTCTGGCCCGAGGGGCAGCGCTTCGACGATGTGATCGTCAGCCATGACGATGGCGATCATGCCGGGGGGCTTGAGGCGCTGATCGAGGAGCATTCGGTCGGGCGCTATCTGGCGCCGCCCGGCAGCGTGCTGCCGGTGACGTCCGAGCCCTGCGTGGCAGGGCGGAGCTGGCGCCGCGATGGGGTGAGCTTCCGCGTGCTGTGGCCGCCCGCCGAGGCCGTAGGCCTGTCCGACAACGACCGCTCCTGCGTGCTGTTGATCACCGCGGGTCAGCAGCGGCTGCTGATCACCGGCGATGCCGGCGCTCGGGTGGAGCAGGAACTCCTGACACGGATCGATGGCCCCATCGACGCGCTGGTGGCGGGGCATCACGGCAGCACGACCAGCTCCGGCCCCGATTTCCTGGCCGCGGTCCAGCCGCGGCAGGTGATCTTCAGCGCGGCACGCGACGGCCGTTTCGGCCATCCGGCGCCGTCGGTGGTGCGTCGCTTCCGGCGCCTCGGCAGCTGTCTGTGGAACACGGCCGAGGACTGTGCCGTGACCCTGTGGCTGGGCGGGATGGCACGCGTCGCGCCCACGCGCCCGGCGGCCTGGTGGCGCGGCGGTGTCGGAGGCGAGTGCCTTGCGTTAGAATCGCCTTCAATGACGCCGGAGGCGCCGGTGACTGCTCGAGGGAGGTGACCCCATGACCCTGATGGAGGCCCTGATCGCCGGGGGCTGGCTGATGCTGCCGCTGCTTGGCTGTTCGCTGGTGGCGGTGGTGATCGTCGTCGAACGCCTGTGGGCACTGCGCGCCGGACGGATTGCCCCGAGGGGGCTCGGCGAGGAGGTCTGTTCGCTGGCGGCGCGTGGCCAGGTCAACCTCTACTGGCTGGAGAGCCATTCACCGCTGGGTGGTGTACTGGCGGCCGGGCTGCGCAACGCCCGGCTCGGCCACGAGCAGGTCCGGGCGCGTTTTCAGGAGGCGGCCACCGCGGTGGTGCATGACATGGAACGCTTCCTGAGTCCGCTCGGCACCATCGCCTCGATCACCCCGCTGCTCGGCCTGCTGGGCACCGTGGTGGGCATGATCGAGGTCTTCGCGGTGCTCGTCTCGAGCGACGGCGGCGAGCGTGCCGCGGAGCTGGCCGGCGGCATCTCCCAGGCCCTGGTGACCACCGCGGCGGGCCTGACCGTGGCGATTCCCGCGCTGATGTTCCACCGCTACTTCCAGCGGCGGGTCGAGGACATCACGGTGCACATCGAGGAGCAGGCCGGCCAGGTGGTCGAGTTCCTGGCGCATCACCAGGGCCAGCTGACGCTGGCCGAGCGCCACGAGCCGGCGACGGAGGCGAGGCCCCGTGCGGCCGACGAGCGTTCGCCGGCGGGGGGAGGGCGCCCATGAGGGTGCCGCGCAGGCGGCGCGAGGCGGTGGAGGTCAATCTGACCCCGCTGATCGACGTGGTCTTCCTGCTGCTGATCTTCTTCATGGTCTCGACCACCTTCGAGACCCGCCAGGCGCTGGAGCTGGTACTGCCCGAGAGCGTGACCGGCGTCGCCGCCGAGGCCTCGCCGGTCACCGTGGTGATCACCCCCGAGGGCGAGTATCGCCTGGGCGAGCGGGCCCTGGCGCCCGGCGAGCTGGAAGCGGCACTCGAGGCCGTCGCGTCGCGCGCCCGCGAGCGCGGGCTGGTGGTGGAGGCCGATGGTCGCGCCGCCCATGCCGACGTGGTGCGCGTGCTCGACCGCGCCGGCGCACTGGACATTCGGCGGGTGCGTATCGCCACCGCCAAGGCAACACATTCTGAAGCGGAGACACCGTGAGCGAACACTCGGGCTGGACCCTCTACAAGCGTCTGCTGGGCTATGTGAAGCCCCATTGGAAGGCCTTCGCCCTGGCCATCGTCGGTTACGCCATCTATGCGGCGTCCAGCACGGCGCTGGCCGAGATGATGAAACGCCTGATCGACGGCATCCAGAATCCGGACGCCGCCTTTCGCCTGATGCTGCCGCTGTTCGTGGTGGGCATGTTCGCCGCTCGCGGGCTGGGCACCTTCCTCGGCACCTACTTCATGAGCAACGTGGCCCGCAACCTGGTCCACGCGCTGCGCTGCGACGTCTTCAATCACATGCTGCACCTGCCGGGGCGCTTCTTCGACGAGCATTCCTCGGGTCACCTGGTGTCACGGGTCACCTACCACGTCGAGCAGGTCACCGGGGCCGGCACCAAGGCGATCACCATCCTGCTGCGCGAGGGGCTGTTCGTGATCGGGCTGGTGGTCTACCTGCTGTGGACCAACTGGATGCTGACCCTGCTGTTCCTGGCCGTGACGCCGCTGATCGGCGGCGTGGTCAGCTATACCAGCAAGCGTTTCCGGCGGATCTCGAGGCGCATCCAGCGCTCCATGGGCGACGTGACCCATGTGGCCTCCGAGGCGCTGTCGGGCTATCGGGTGGTGCGTACCCACGGTGCCGAAGCCTATGAGCAGGCCCGCTTCGCCGAGGCCAGCGAGGTCAATCGTCGCCAGAGCATGAAGGAGGCGCTGACCAAGGCCACCAGCACCCCGGTGATCCAGCTGATGGTGGCGCTGGCGCTGGCGGTGCTGGTGTGGCTCGCCATGTCGCCGGCGATGCTGTCCGACATGACCCCCGGCGAGTTCGTCGCCTTCATCACCGCGGCCTCGTTGATGGCCAAGCCGGTGCGCCAGCTCACCGAGATCAACGCCACCGTGCAGAAGGGCATCGCCGCCGCCGGCGAGTTGTTCGGGCTGCTCGACGTGCCGCCCGAGGAAGACAACGGCACTCGCGAGCCGGGTCGGCTCGAGGGGCGCGTGACCCTGGAAGGCGTGCGCTTCGCCTACGGTGCCGACCAGCCGGAGGTGCTCAAGGGCATCGACCTGGACGTGGCCCCCGGCGAGATGATCGCCATCGTCGGCCGCTCCGGCAGCGGCAAGTCGACCCTGATGGGGCTGCTGCCGCGCTTCTACCGGCCCACCGCGGGACGGATCTGCCTCGATGGGGTGTCGCTCGAAGACTTCAAGCTGCTGCCCCTGCGTCGCAGCATCGCCCTGGTCTCGCAGCAGGTGACGCTGTTCAACGCCACCATCGCCGACAACATCGCCTACGGCATCGACGACCCCGACCCTCAGGCGGTCGAGGCCGCGGCGCGGGCGGCGCATGCCCACGAGTTCATCGAGCGCCTGCCCGGGGGCTACGCCACCGTGGTCGGCGAGAACGGGGTGATGCTCTCCGGTGGCCAGCGCCAGCGTCTGGCCATCGCCCGGGCGATCTTCAAGGATGCCCCGCTGCTGATCCTCGACGAGGCGACCTCGGCGCTGGACACCGAGTCCGAGCGCTACATTCAGGCGGCGCTCGAAGAGGTGTGCCGCGATCGGACCACCTTCGTCATCGCCCACCGGCTGTCCACCATCGAGCGTGCCGACCGCATCCTGGTGATGGAAGGCGGCGAGATCGTCGAGCAGGGCAGCCACGCCGAGCTGCTGTCGCGTGACGGTGCCTACGCGGCCCTGCATCGCCTGCAGTTCCAGGACGCCGAGACGGCATGAGCGGCGGTGTCGGCGAGCGCTGGCTCGAGGCGGCCTATGCCGGAGCGCCCTGGCTGTGGCCGCTGCGCCCGCTCGAGGCGCTCTATCGTCGGCTGATCGCGCGCCGCACGCGGGCCTACGCCGAGGGGCGCCGCCAGGCCTGGCGGGCCCCGGTGCCGGTGATCGTGGTCGGTAACATCACCCTCGGCGGCACCGGCAAGTCGCCGCTGGTGGCCTGGCTGGCACGCCATCTCGGCGAGGCCGGTTGGCGGCCCGGTATCCTGTCCCGTGGCTACGGCGGCCGCGCCGATCACTATCCGCTGCGGGTCGAGGCCGATACCCCGGCCTCGGCCTGCGGCGACGAGCCGCGCATGCTGGCCGACCAGACCGGCGTGCCGGTGGTGGTGGACCCGGATCGCCCGCGAGGCGCCCGGCGGCTGCTGGAGGAAGGCTGCGACATCCTGCTCGCCGACGATGGCCTGCAGCACCTGCCGCTGGGGCGCGACCTGGAGCTGGTGGTGGTGGATGGCCATCGCGGGCTCGGCAACCGGCGCTGCCTGCCGGCCGGGCCGCTGCGCGAGCCCGCCGAGCGGCTCGAGACCGTGGATGCCGTGGTGGTCAACGGCACGCCCCGGGACCAGCGCCTGGGCGATCACTACCGCATGACCCTGACGCCCGCCGGCTGGCGCCCGCTGGGCGGCGGCGAGCGTCGGGCGGTGGCGCCGGCGCCCTTCGTCGAGCCGGTACATGCCCTGGCCGGCATCGGTCGACCGGCGCGCTTCTTCGAGACCCTCGAAGGCCTGGGCATCGCCCACTGGACCCACCCCTTCGCCGACCATCACCGCTTCACCGCCGACGATCTGGCGTTCGCCGATGGGCGCCCGCGGGTGATGACCGCCAAGGACGCGGTGAAGTGCCGTGACCTGCCGGCGGACGATGCCTGGGTGCTGGAGGTGGAGGCGGTGCCCGACCCCGATTTCGTCGCCTGGCTGGATGCGCGCCTGGCGGCCCTGTGAATTCCGTGCGGTCGCCGTTCGTGCGGCCGTCGATACCGACCCTGGAGGCGTGAGAGATGGACAAGCAACTGCTGGCGATGCTGGTCTGCCCGCTGTGCAAGGGCAAGCTGGCCTTCGATCGTGAGGCCGGCGAGCTGGTGTGCCGCTATGATGGCCTGGCCTATCCCGTGCGCGACGGCATTCCGGTGATGCTGCCCGACGAGGCGCGCGCCATCGACGTGGACGAGAAGCTGCCGCCTTCGACCGGCGCCGAGGGCTGAGGAGGCAAGATGCAGGACTTCATTGCCGTGATTCCGGCGCGTTTCGCGTCGACCCGTCTGCCGGGCAAGCCGCTGCTCGACATCGCCGGCGAGCCGATGGTGGCCCACGTCTGGCGCCGGGCCTCGGCCAGCGCCGCCGGCCGGGTGGTGGTCGCCACCGACGATGCTCGCATTCGTGACGTCATGACGCCGCTGGGCGCCGAGGTGGTGATGACCCGCGACGATCATCCCTCCGGCACCGATCGGCTGGCCGAGGTGGCCGATACGCTGGGCCTCGCCGATGACGCCGTGCTGGTCAACGTCCAGGGCGACGAGCCGCTGCTGCCGGCGACCCTGATCGACCAGGTGGCGGCGCGCCTGATGGACGATCCCGGCGCCTCCATCGCGACGCTGGCCGAGCCGATCGGCGACGTCGAGACGCTGTTCAATCCCAACGTGGTCAAGGTGGTGCGCGCGCTCTCGGGGCGGGCCCTCTACTTTTCCCGTGCGCCGATTCCCTGGGACCGCGAGGCCTTCGCCGCGCGCCCCGAGCTGCTCGAGACCGACGCCTGGCTGCGCCACATCGGCCTCTACGCCTACCGGGCGAGCTTCCTCGACGAGTACCGCCACTGGGCGCCGTCGCCGCTGGAGCAGCTCGAACAGCTCGAGCAGCTTCGCGCGCTGCACCATGGCCATGCCATCCAGGTCGCCCTGTCCCGCGAGCCACATCCGGCGGGCGTGGACACCGCCGAGGATCTCGCCCGTGTGCGCCGGATCCTGGGACAGGAGGCAGGCCGCGACGACAAGGGAGAGTGCCGATGAGGGTGCTGTTCGTCTGCCTGGGCAATATCTGCCGTTCGCCCACCGCCGAGGGCATGTTCCGCCGCCATCTCGACGAGGCCGGTCTCGCCGGTCGGGTCGAGGTCGACTCCTGTGGCATCGGACCCTGGCACGTGGGCAAGTCGCCCGACGCGCGTGCCCAGGCGGCGGCCGCCTCGCGCGGGCTCGATCTCTCCGGCCTGCGGGCCCGCCAGCTCGATGACGGCGACTTCGCGCGTTTCGATTATCTGCTGGCCATGGACCACGACAACCTGGTGGCGCTGGAGGCGCGTCGGCCGGCCGACAGTGCCGCTCACGTCGGTCTCTTCCTGGCCTTCGCCGGGCTGCCCGATCGCGCCGTGCCCGACCCCTACTACGGGGGCGACGACGGCTTCGAGCAGGTGCTGGACCTGGTCGAGGCGGCCTCCCGCGGCCTCGTCGAGGACGTGCGGCGGCGCCTGGAGGAGGGCGCTTGAGCCTGGCCATCCTCGCCGACCACGACCTGACCGCGGCCAATACCCTGGGACTGGCCTGCCGTGCCGAGCGCTTCGCCGCCCCGGCAAGTGTCGCCGAGCTCGGCGAGGCGCTGTCGCTGGCCCGGGACGCCGGCTGGCCGACCCTGGTGCTGGGTGGGGGCAGTAACCTGATTCTGCCCGCCCTTCAGCCGGGGCTGGTCATCCGGACCGCCATGAACGACTGGTGGTTGGAGGAGGCCGGCGACGGCAGCGTGCGGGTGCACGCCGAGGCCGGAGTGGTCTGGCACGAGCTGGTCATGGCCCTGGCCGCCCGCGGCCTCTGGGGGCTCGAGAACCTGGCGCTGATTCCCGGGCATTGCGGGGCGGCACCGATCCAGAACATCGGCGCCTACGGCGTCGAGCTCGCCGAGCGCCTCGAGGCCGTGCATCTGGTGCACCTGGACGACGGCCGCGAAGCGGTGCTGGGGGCCGACGAGTGCGCCTTCGGCTATCGCGACAGCGTCTTCAAGCGCGCCCTGGCGGGGCGGGTGGCGATCACCCGGCTGGTGCTGCGCGTGTCGCGCTCGGCCGAGCCGCGCCTGGGCTATGGTGACCTGGCCGGCCGCGTCGGCGAGGTGCCCACGCCGCTGGAGGTCGCCGAGGCCGTCTGTTCGGTGCGGCGCGAGAAGTTGCCGGATCCGTCGGTGCTCGGCAACGCCGGCAGTTTCTTCAAGAACCCGGTGGTGTCGTCGGAGTGTGCGGCGTCGCTGCGCGAGGCGCATCCCGACATGCCGAGCTTCCCGCTGGAGGATGGCCGGACCAAGCTGGCCGCCGGCTGGCTGATCGATCGCTGCGGCCTCAAGGGCTGGCGCGAGGGCCCCTTCGGTGTCCATGACCGCCAGGCCCTGGTGCTGGTGCACCACGGTGGCGGCGATGCGGCCGGGCTGCTGGCCTTCGCCGCGCGGGTCGCCGCGACGGTGGAGCGGCGCTTCGGCGTGATGCTGGAGCGCGAGCCGCGCCTGGCGACAGAATAGAGACATCGGCGCTTCCGGCGCCTTCGGTAGACGCCAACGAAAACGCCCGTGGCCAATGGCCACGGGCGTTGTCGTTCAGGGGGGGGCTCGGGATCAGCCTTGCTGGCCTTCCTGGCGCTTGGCCTCCTGTTCACGACGGCGGATTTCCCGCGGGTCGTTGTGGGCGCGGCGGCGACGACGCGGCGTCTCGGCCTTGGGCTCTTCGGTCCTGGCTTCGGGCTTCGGCTGTTCTGCCTTGGCGTCGGCCTTGGGCTCCTCGGCTTTTACGTCGGCCTTCGGTTGTTCCGCCTTGGTCTCGGCCTTCGGCTGTTCGGCCTTGGCGTCGGCCTTGGCGTCGGCCTTGGGCTCCTCGGCTTTTACGTCGGCCTTCGGTTGTTCCGCCTTGGTCTCGGCCTTCGGCTGTTCGGCCTTCGGCTGTTCGGCCTTGGCGTCGGCCTTCGGCTGCTCGGCCTTGGGTTCTTCGGCCTTGGTCTCGGCCTTCGGCTGCTCCGCCTTGGTTTCTGCCTTGGGCTGCTCGGCCTTGGTCTCGGCCTTCGGCTGCTCGGCCTTGGCKTCKGMCTTSGGCTSYTCYGCCTTGGCGTCGGMCTTCGGCTSTTCTGCCTTGGCGTCGGMCTTCSNGCYCTTCTGCCTTGGCTTCGGCCTTCGGCTCTTCTGCCTTGGCGTCGGCCTTCGGCTGTTCCGCCTTGGCTTCCGCCTTGGCTTCTGCCTTGGGCTGCTCGGCCTTGGCATCGGCCTTGGCATCGGCCTTCGGCGCTTCGGCCTTCGGCGCTTCGGCCTTCGGCGCTTCGGCCTTGGCGTCGGCCTTGGGCGCTTGGGCCTTGGGCGCTTCGGCCTTGGCGTCGGCCTTCGGCTCTTCGGCTTTGGCTTCTGCCTTCGGCTGCTCCGCCTTGGCATCGGCCTTGGGCGCTTCCGCCTTGGCGTCGGCCTTGGTCTCGGCCTTCGGCTGCTCGGCCTTGGGTTCTTCTGCTTTCGGCTGCTCCGCCTTGGTCTCGGCCTTCGGCTGCTCCGCCTTGGCCTCTTCCGGCTGTGCTTCTGCCTTGGCGGCTTCGGCCTGCAGGCGCTGCTGTTCGGCCACGGACTCCGGGTTCAGGGCCTGCTGGCGACGGCGCTGGCGCGGGTTGTTGCGAGTGCGCTTCGGCTTGCCATTCGTCTCGGCCTTGGCCGGTGCCTGCTCGCCGGTGGCAGCCGCCTCGGCGTCGCCCTTGGGCTTCTGGGACTTGGCGTCCTGGGGCTTTTCGCTCTGGCGCTTGGTGTCCTGGGGCTTGCGACCGCCCTGGTCCTTGTCCTTGCGCTCCTGGCCCTTGCTTTCCTGCTTGCCTTCCTGGGGCTTGCGACCCTCGGCCTGCTGGCGGCCGTCGTCCTGGCGCTGGTTGCGACCGCGGCCGCCGCGGTTCTGGCTGCCGCCCTTGTCGGCCTTCTCGCCTTTCTCGGAGCGGTCGCCGCGGGCCTTGTCCTCGCCCTGGCGCTGCGGCTTGGTGCTGCGTGACTCGTCGCGATTGTCACCGCGCTCCTGACGCTGGTCCTGGCGCTGGCCGCCACGACGATTGTTGCGCTGGCGGCCGTTGCCGCTACCGGAGCGGTTGTCGGCGCTCTTGCCGCTGTCGCCGCGCTGCTGGCCGCGGTCGCCTGAGCGGGCGGTGCCGGCCTGGCGCTGGCCGCTGACCTCGGACTGACGCTGCTGCTGGCTGGACGGGGTGGTCTCTTCGCCGCTCAGCAGGCGAGAGAAGCCCTTGACCAGGCGGCTCAGCACGCCCTCGCGAGCGGCGGGGGCCGCAGCGGGCTTGGCCGCCGGGGCCGGCTTGGCGGCGGGTTTCTGGGCGGGCCTTTGCGGTGCCGGCTTCTCGGCAGGCTTGGCCTTGGCCTGGGGCGCGGGCTCTTCCTGCAGGGAGGCGGGGGCGGGCTCGTGGTGCACCACGGTCTTCACCGCGGCCTCGTCGCGCTTGACCGGCTTGCCGAAGGCGGCCTCGGGCTCCTTGCCGACCTCGGTCTCCGTGGGCAGCTCGTGACTCGGCAGGTGGGAGGTGCCTTCCTCGTCGACGTGATCGTCGCGCAGGCGCTGCACGTCGTAGTGGGGCGTGTCCATCTCGGGGTTGGGCAGCAGCACCACGCGCACGCCCTGGCGGCGCTCGATGTCGGCCAGCATCGCCCGCTTCTCGTTGAGCAGGTAGGTGGCGACCGGGACCGGCAGGATGGCGCGGATCTGGGCGCTGCGCTCCTTCATCGCCTCTTCCTCGATCAGGCGCATGATGGAGAGCGAGATGGAGCGCACGTCGCGGATGGTGCCCTGGCCGTCACAGCGCGGGCAGACCACGCCGCTGGTCTCGCCGAGCGATGGGCGCAGGCGCTGGCGGGACATTTCCATCAAGCCGAAGCGCGAGATGCGGCCGATCTGCACCCTGGCGCGGTCGATCTTGAGGGCGTCGCGCACCCGGTTCTCGACCTCGCGCTGATTGCGCGCCGGCGACATGTCGATGAAGTCGATGACCACCAGGCCGCCGATGTCGCGCAATCGCAGCTGGCGGGCGATCTCGTCGGCGGCCTCGAGGTTGGTCTGCAGCGCCGTCTCCTCGATGTCGCTGCCGCGGGTGGCGCGCGCCGAATTGATGTCGATGGAGACCAGCGCCTCGGTGTGGTCGATGACGATCGAGCCGCCGGAGGGCAGCTTGACCTCGCGCTCGTAGGCGGTCTCGATCTGGGATTCGATCTGGAAGCGGGAGAACAGCGGCACCTCATCGGCGTAGCGCTTGATCTTCTGCTGGTAGGAGGGCATCACCTGGCGGATGAAGCCCAGCGCTTCCTGGTGCACCTGCTCGCTGTCGATCAGCACCTCGCCGATGTCCTGGCGCAGGTAGTCGCGCATGGCGCGGATGATGACGTTAGACTCACGGTAGATCAGGAAGGGCGCGGCGCGCTTGCCGGCTTCCTCGGTGATCGACTCCCAGACCTGCGTCAGGTAGTCGAGGTCCCACTGCAGTTCCTCGGGATTGCGGCCGATGCCGGCGGTGCGCACGATCAGGCCCATCTTGTCGGGCACGGTCAGGTGGCTCATGGCCTCCTTGAGCTGAGCGCGTTCCTCGCCCTCGATGCGGCGCGAGATGCCGCCGGCGCGGGGGTTGTTGGGCATCAGTACCAGGAAGCGGCCGGCCAGGCTGATGAAGGTGGTCAGGGCCGCGCCCTTGTTGCCACGTTCTTCCTTGTCGACCTGGACGATGACTTCCTGGCCTTCCTTGAGCACTTCCTTGATGCTGGGGCGGCCGGAGGGGTCCTTGAGGAAGTATTCGCGGGAGACTTCCTTGAGCGGCAGGAAGCCGTGGCGTTCGGCACCGAAGTCGACGAAGGCGGCTTCGAGGGAGGGTTCCACGCGGGTGATCTTGCCGCGATAGATGTTGGCTTTCTTCTGTTCCCTGGCACCGGATTCGATGTCCAGGTCGTACAGGCGTTGTCCATCGACCAGGGCGACGCGCAGCTCTTCGGGCTGGGTCGCGTTGATGAGCATCCGTTTCATGTCGTCTCGCAAAATGGACGCGCCGGTGGGCGCCCATGGGCAATGACGAAGGCGAACCGCTGGGTGCTGCGTGCTTGTGCTCAGCGCATGTCGCGGAAGCGGAACTGCGCCCGGCCGTGTCGGGGCCTGATAGCGGTGGCGGGCCGGCACGGCAAGATCATGTTGAGTACGGGGCGGAGGCAGGACATGTTCTCGGCGGGTCTCGTTGCCCATCCGGTCCTGCGGTCACCGCCAACACCTGGCATTCATCGATTCGCCAACGCCGGCCTCCGGCACGGTGTTATACGTATCCCGTGGTCGCCGCTTGCTCGTCGGGAGCGGGGCGGGACGGGCGTGGCGTTGTATCGCTTTCTGTCGGCGGCGGGACCTCATGCGGGA
This sequence comes from Halomonas smyrnensis AAD6, assembly GCF_000265245.1. Taxonomy (GTDB): domain Bacteria; phylum Pseudomonadota; class Gammaproteobacteria; order Pseudomonadales; family Halomonadaceae; genus Halomonas; species Halomonas smyrnensis. Next base: position 133,782 of record NZ_AJKS02000003.1, on the reverse strand, counting down.
GCGTCGTCGCGGCCTGATTTCGTCGTTCCGGCCTGCGTGTCTGTCGTGCAGGCGCCAAGCGGACGGTTCTGTCCATTGGAACGCCTCGGCAATATAACAGTAAAGGGGGTGCCCAGCAATTGGCGGCAGGACGGTGCACAGTGCGGTAGAATGCGCCTTTTACGACGGTGGCAAGTGGAGAGCGGGATGACCGATGGTCGCGAGGTTCAGTGGGTGGAAGTGACCGAGGGCCAGGTGGGTCAGCGGGTCGACAATTTCCTGATTACACGCATCAAGGGCGCGCCCCGGGCGCTCATCTACCGCATCGTGCGCAAGGGCGAGGTGCGGGTGAACAAGAAACGCGTCAAGGCCGATACCCGCCTGGCCCTGGGCGACGTGGTCCGCATCCCGCCGCTCAAGCTCGCGCCGCGCGAGGCGGTGCGCGAGGTCAGCGACAACCTGCGCAATCTGCTGGCCGGCAGCGTGCTGCTGGAGGGGCGCGACTGGATGGTGCTCAACAAGCCCTCCGGGTTGCCCGTGCACGGCGGCAGCGGCGTCAAGATCGGCCTGATCGAGGCGCTGCGTCAGGTGCGCGAGGACCTGGATTTCCTCGAGCTGGTGCATCGGCTCGATCGCGATACCTCCGGCTGCCTGCTGCTGGCCAAGTCGCGCCCGGCGCTGCTCGCCCTCAACGAGTCGCTCAAGCGCCACGAGATGAGCAAGCAGTATCTGGCCCTGGTGGCCGGTCGCTGGCCGGCGCGGCGCGATTTCGTCAGCGCCCGCCTGGATCGCTTCGACGCCGGCAACGGCGAGCGGCGGGTGCGGGTCGACAGCGGCGGCAAGGCGGCGCGCACCCGCTTCGCCGTGCGCGAGGCCTTCGCCCGGGCCACCCTGGTCGAGGCCGAGCCGATCACCGGTCGCACCCACCAGATTCGCGTGCACGCCGCCCATGCCGGCCATCCGCTGCTCGGCGACGACAAGTACGGCACCCGCGAGGGCGGGCGCATCGCCGCCCAGCTGGGGCTGTCGCGGCTGTTCCTGCATGCGGCATCCCTGACCTTTCCCGAGCCGACCAGCGGCAAGCCGGTGAAGATCCGCGCGCCGCTCGGCGAGACCCTCGACGGCGTGCTGGAAAGCGCCCGCAACGCCCGCTGATCCGGAGTCCACATGCGTTACCGACTGATGATCTTCGACTGGGACGGCACCCTGATGGATTCGCTCGAGCGCATCGTTGCCTGCATGCAGGCGGCCTCGCGCGACGTCGGCTGGGGCGAGCTGTCCGAGGAGGCGGTTCGCGACATCATCGGCCTGGGGCTGCCCGAGGCCATCGCCAGGCTGTGCCCGGGCATCGGCCCCGATCAGGCCGAGGCCCTGCGTCAGCGCTATGCCTACCATTTCGTGGAAGGCGACGTGACGCCGATGCCCTTCTATCCCGGGGTGGCCGAGGGTCTGTCGCGGCTGCGCGCCGACGACACCAGTCGTCTGGCGGTAGCCACCGGCAAGAGTCGCCGCGGGCTCGATCGCATCTTCCGCGAGAGCGACTGCGGCCACTGGTTCCATGCCAGTCGCACCGCCGACGAGACGCTCTCCAAGCCGCACCCGCGGATGCTCGAGGAGCTGCTCGACGAGCTCGGCGTGCCGGTCGAGGAGGCGGTGATGATCGGCGACACCGAGTATGATCTGGAGATGGCGCGGGCGCTGGGCATGGATCGCGTCGCCGTGACCTACGGCGTTCACGCGCCGGAGCGCCTGGCGTTGAGCCGCCCGGCCTTCACCGCCCACGGCTTTCCCGAGCTGGTCGACTGGCTGCACGCCTGATCACGGATTTTCCTCGAACGACAAGGAGGCGACGTTATGGACGACGATCGACGCGACGACTGGACCCGGGGTCCCGAACTCAGCGCCGACCAGGCCCGGGAGGCCCGCCGGCGCCGCGAGGGCGTGGGGCCGGCGCCGCAGGAGAGGGATGACGATGCCGAGACGCTGCGCGAGCGTCAGCGCCTCGCCCAGCAGGACATGCTCGATCGCTGGATCGACGGCGTGCTGGCCGAGCAGCGTCGCTCGCGGCGCTGGAAGCTGTTCTTCCGCTTCCTGTTCGCCTTCCTGATCCTGGCCTCGCTGAGCACCACCCTCTATGGGCTCTTCGTGGTGCCGGGGGCGACCGATCCGGCCGGGCCGCACCTGGGGATCGTCGAGGTGGAGGGCGTGATCGACGGCGATTCCCGGGCCAGCGCCGAGCGTGTCATCGAGGGCGTGCAGCGGGCCTGGAAGGCGCCGGATGCCGAGGCGGTGGTGCTTCACATCGACAGCCCCGGCGGCAGTCCGGTGCAGTCGCAGCGCATCTATGACGAGCTGATGCGCCTGCGCGAGCAGGGCGACAAGCCGATCATCGCCGTGGTCGAGGATATCGGCGCCAGCGGCGCCTACTATATTGCCTCGGCGGCCGACGAGATCGTCGCCGCGCCGGCCAGCCTGGTGGGGTCGATCGGAGTGATCAATGCCGGTTTCGGCTTCGAGGAGGCGATCGAGCGCCTCGGCGTCGAGCGTCGGGTGTTCACCGCCGGCGAGAACAAGGCCTTCCTCGATCCGTTCTCGGACATCTCCCCGCAGCAGCGCGACTTCTGGCAGCAGGTGCTGGCCACCACCCATCGCCAGTTCATCGATGACGTGAAGGCCGGGCGCGGTGATCGGCTGGCCGATGATGAGCGGCTGTTCAGCGGTCTGATCTGGACCGGCGAGCAGGCGCTCGAACTGGGGCTCGTGGATGAGCTGGGCAGCCTCGATACCCTGGCGCGGCAGCGGCTGGAGACGCCGCGTACCCAGGACTACACGCCGCAGCTGGATCCGTTCGAGCGTCTGGCGCGGCGCTTCGGCCGGGTTGCCGCCGAGTGGGTGGGCGTGCCGCAGGCGGCTTCGCCGCTGCGCTATCAGCTCGCGCCCTAAGTCCCGTGTTCGGGCTCGCGCTCCGGTAGCGCGTCTGCCTTGGCGCATCGCCGTCATCAGCCGCCCCGTGGCCTCGGCCCGGGGCGGTTGGCGTTGAGGTGCGCCTAGCCACTGCCCAGCGGGTCCATGCCCGCCTCGCGCAGCAGCTGGCAGAGGCGAATCAGCGGCAGTCCGATCAGGGCGTTGGGGTCGTCTCCCTCGAGGCGCTCGAACAGGGTGATGCCGAGACCTTCCATGCGGAAGCTGCCGGCGCTGTCCAGCGGGCGCTCTCGCTCGACATAGTGGGCGATCTCGCTGTCGCCGAGCTGGCGGAACACCACGTCGTAGCGTTCGTGGCAGACCCGGTGGCTGGCATGGCGGGTATCGATCAGCGCCAGTCCGGTCAGGAAGCTCACCCGATGGCCCGAGAAGCGGGCTAGCTGGGCGCGCGCGGCGGCCTCGTCGGCGGGCTTGCCCAGTGCCTCGCCTTCGAAGACCGCGACCTGATCGGAGCCGATGATCAGATGATCGGGCCAGTCGTCGGCCAGCCGCTCGGCCTTGGCCAGCGACAGGCGATGCACCAGCGCGCGGGGCGTTTCGCCGGGGCGGGGCGTCTCGTCGATGTCCGGGCTTTCCCAGGCGTAGGGAAGTTCCAGTCGGTCGAGCAGCTGGCGGCGAAAGCGCGAGCTCGAGGCGAGTACCAGACGTGGCATGGTGGGCTCCTCGTGTGACACGGTGGGGCGGTCTCTGCCGCAACGGGTGGGCATTGTAACCCCGAAGCGTGCGGGCTTTGACAGGGGGGAGGGGAGTGCCTATCATTGCGCGCCTATGTTGACCTCAAGACTCCCTGGCAGGGTCGAGCCTTACAAGCTCGCCGCGCATGCCGAACATCTCGAAGGCCTGGTGGCGCTGGGCGATATGCCCCGTCTCGCCGATGAAGCCGGTGTGCAAAACGGTGATGCCGAGGTATGGCTGGACTTCGCCATCGACGCCCAGGGGCGTCGAGAAATCCGCGGTCGTCTGACGGCCGAGCTGCAGCTGCTGTGTCGGCGCTGCCTCTCGCCCATGCCGCAGCCGGTCGAGAGCGAGTTCCTGCTGGGAATGGTCTCCAGCGACGCCCTGGCGGCCTCTCTGCCGAGCACCCATGAACCGGTGCTGGTGGAAGACGAACAGCTGAACCTGCTGGCGATGATCGAGGACGAGCTGATCCTCAGTCTGCCCCAGGTGGTTTACCACGACGAGGCCGACTGTGCGGTCTCGCGCGACCAGCTGAGCAGTGGGGAGAGCGCCGAGTCCGTCTCGGACTCGCCCGCGGAGAATCCCTTTGAGGTGCTCAAGCAGCTCAAAGGCAAAACCTGATTACCTCATCGATTCACTCTGGAGTGATATCTCATGGCAGTTCAACAGAACCGCAAGACCCGTTCCAAGCGCGGCATGCGTCGCAGCCACGACGCCCTGGCTGACAACAAGGCGCTGTCCCAGGACAAGGAGACCGGTACCACGCACCTGCGTCACCACGTCTCTCCGGACGGCTTCTACAAGGGTCGCAAGGTCGTCGACGCCTGAAGCGACGCGTCCTACCGATCGCCATGACGCCTGACGCCCGCTGACATGCGGATTGCCGTCGATGCCATGGGCGGGGATCTCGGTCCCCGCGCTACCGTGGCAGGCGCCGCCAGCGCCGTCATGGCCGATCCCGAGCTCGATATCCGGCTGTTCGGCCCTGCCGCCCGGCTGGAAGAAGAGCTCTCCCGGCTGCCGCGGCCTCTCGCCGCGGCGTCGTCGCATCTGAGCATCGAGAATGCGCCCGGCGAGATTCGTCAGGATCAGCGCCCGGCCGAGGCGCTGCGCCGGGGCCGGGACTCCAGCATGGCGGCCATGCTGGCCTGTCTAGCCCGCGGCGAGGTGCAGGCCGGTGTCAGCGCCGGCAATACCGGCGCGCTGATGGCGCTGTCGCGGCGCGCGCTCGGTACCGTTGCCGGCGTGGCACGACCGGCGATCAGCACGGCGATTCCCGTCGACCGCGAGGGGCGCTGCTATCTGCTCGACCTCGGCGCCAACGTCGATGTCGAGGCCGAGCGGCTGCTCGACTTTGCGCTGATGGGAGACGTCATGGCGCGCCACGTGGACGGTCTTGCGCGTCCGCGGGTGGCGCTGCTCAACGTCGGCGTCGAGGGCACCAAGGGCACGGCGAGCGTGCAGCGGGCCGATGAGCTGCTGCGCGAGCGCGACGACCTCGACTACGTGGGCTTCGTCGAGGGCGACGGCATCTTCGCCGGCGAGGCCGACGTGGTCGTGTGCGACGGCTTCGTCGGCAATGCCGTGCTCAAGGCCAGCGAAGGGCTGGCGAAGATGCTGGTGCGTCGGGTCCAGGCGACCTTCGAGGCGCACTGGACCAGTCGCCTGGTGGGCGCGCTGGCGCGTCCCGCGCTGGCGCGCCTGCGCCGTGAGCTGGATCCGGTACGCTACAATGGCGCCAGCCTGCTGGGGCTGAACGGCATCGTCATCAAGAGTCATGGCGGCGCCGACGCCGCCGGTTTCCACTACGCCGTGGCTCGTGCGGCGCAGGAAGTACAGCATGGCCTGCCCGAGCGGCTGGCCGACGAGCTTCGTCTTCGACGGTCTGTCGTCGATTCGGCCACTTCCGGTGACCGAGCCGACAGCGGATCCAGGACTTCCGGCTCCGCCGCCACGGACAGTGGTGGAGCCGGGAACCGTCAACAAGTGCAAAGGTGATCGACATGACACAACCCCTTGCCCTCATCTTTCCCGGGCAGGGCTCCCAGCAGATCGGCATGCTGCGCGAGCTGGCGGAGCGTTACAGCGTGGTGCGCACGACCTTCGAGGAAGCCGCCGATGCGCTGGGCTATGATCTCTGGCAGGTGGTCCAGGAAGGGCCCGCCGAGTCGCTCAACGCCACCGCCTGCACGCAGCCGGCGCTGCTGACCGCCAGCGTCGCCATCTGGCGCGTCTGGCAGGAGCTCGAAGGGCCGCGCCCGGGCGCCATGGCCGGCCACAGCCTGGGCGAGTACAGCGCCATGGTGTGCGCCGGTGCGCTGTCGTTCGCCGATGGCGTGCGACTGGTCAAGCTGCGCGGCGAGGCCATGCAGGACGCCGTGCCCATGGGGCAGGGCGCCATGGCCGCGATCCTCGGCCTGGACGATGCCGCCGTCGAGCAGGCCTGTGAGCGGGCCGCCGAAGGCGAAGTGGTCTCCGCGGTGAACTACAATGCCCCCGGGCAAGTGGTCATCGCCGGTGCCAAGGGCGCCGTCGAGCGCGCCATCGCGGCCTGTCAGGAGGCCGGTGCCAAGCGTGCGATGCCGCTGCCGGTGTCGGTGCCCTCGCACTGTGATCTGATGCGTCCGGCCGCCGAGCGCCTGGCCGCGGCGATGGATGACATCACGCTGCGCGTACCGCGCTACACCGTGGTGCAGAACGTCGATGCCCAGGCCCACGCCGACGTCGATACCCTGCGCACGCGCCTGATCGAGCAGCTCTACCAGCCGGTGCGCTGGACCTCCTGCGTCGAGAACATGGTGGGCCGTGGTGCCGAAGTGTTCATCGAATGCGGGCCGGGCAAGGTGCTCACCGGTCTGAACAAGCGAATCGCCCGGGGCAGCCGCGGGCTGGCGGTCAACGATCCCGACAGCCTCTCGGCGGCCCTCGAACTGGCCCGCGAAGCGGCGGATCAGTCAACGTCGGCCAACGGCTGACCCCTCTCCTGGACGAGAACGGAAGAGACCATGTCAAGCGAGTCTAGAGTCGCCCTGATCACCGGGGCCAGCCGCGGCATCGGCCGCGCCATCGCCCACGAGCTCGGTCGTCAGGGCCGCATCGTGATCGGTACCGCCACCAGCGATGCCGGTGCCGAGCGCATCGACGCCGACCTCAAGGCCCATGGCATCGAGGGCGCCGGGCGCCGCCTCGACGTCACCGATCAGGCCAGCGTCGACGGCCTGGTTCGGGCCATCAATGAAGAGTTCGGGGCGCCGACCATCCTGGTCAACAACGCCGGCATCACCCGCGACAACCTGCTCATGCGCATGAAGGAAGATGAGTGGGATGCGGTGATCGACGCCAACCTCAAGTCCGTGTATCGCGTCAGCAAGGCCTGCCTGCGCGGCATGACCAAGGCGCGCTTCGGTCGCATCGTTTCGGTCAGCTCGGTGGTCGCCACCATGGGCAACCTCGGCCAGACCAACTACGCTGCGGCGAAGGCCGGCATGGAAGGCTTCACCCGGGCGCTGGCTCGTGAGGTGGCTTCCCGCGCCATCACCGTCAATGCCGTGGCGCCGGGTTTCATCGCCACCGACATGACCGAGGCCCTGCCCGAGGCGCAGAAGGATGCGCTGCTCGGCCAGATCCCCCTGACGCGCCTCGGTCAACCCGAGGAAATTGCCGCGGCGGTGGGCTTCCTGACCAGCGAGCCGGCCGGCTACATCACCGGCGAGACGCTGCACGTCAACGGCGGCATGAACATGCGCTGAAGCCGCGTCATGCGGCGGTTGCGTTGTCCTTGAGCGGTCTATAAACTACCCCGCAGCTTATTGGCTTGCGGATCTGAAACGGCTGGTTAGCAGTCGCTTAACGTGAACGACTGGAGTACTTCATAATGAGCACCATCGAAGAGCGCGTGAAGAAGGTTGTGGCCGAGCGCCTGAACGTCAAGGAAGAGGACATCCAGAACTCTTCTTCTTTCACCGAGGACCTCGGCGCGGATTCCCTGGATACCGTCGAGCTGGTGATGGCGCTTGAAGAGGAATTCGACACCGAGATTCCCGACGAGGAAGCCGAGAAGATCACCACCGTTCAGGAAGCCGTCGACTACGTCAACGCCCACCAGTAAGGGTGTTGTCGGACACCGCTTGCTGAGGTGTGCCTGGGGCCACGCGCCCTGGTGAGAGAGCCGTCCTGCCATGCAGGACGGCTCTCGTGCTATCTGGGGGGCGCGCGACCACAGCGGCCGCGGACTCGGGTATAATGCGCGCCAAGACGGTCCCGCGGGGCCGTGACACTATCTGGATCTGGAGGAGAGCGGATGGCTCGTAGAAGGGTTGTGGTGACGGGGCTAGGCCTGGTCACGCCAGTCGGCAATACCGTGGACGAGAGCTGGGGCAACATCCTGGCCGGGAAGAGCGGTATCGCCCCCATCGAGCACTTCGATGCCAGCGGCTTCAACACGCGGTTCGGCGGGTCGGTCAAGGACTTCGACATCAGCCCTTACCTGAACCCCAAGGACGCCCGCAAGATGGATCTGTTCATCCAGTACGGCGTGGCCGCGGGTGGACAGGCGATCAGCGACGCCGGCATCGAGTGCACCGAGGAAAACGCCCACCGCATCGGCGTGGCGATCGGTTCCGGCATCGGCGGTCTGCCGATGATCGAGCATAACCACAATGCCCTGCAGAAGGGCGGCGCACGCCGCATCTCGCCGTTCTTCGTGCCGGGCTCGATCATCAACATGATCTCCGGCAACCTGGCGATCCAGCACGGCTTCCGCGGTCCCAACATCGCCATCACCACCGCCTGCACCACCGGCACCCACAACATCGGCTACAGCGCCCGCACCATCGCCTACGGCGACGCCGATGTCATGGTCTGTGGCGGCGCCGAGATGGCCACCACGCCGCTGGGTCTGGGTGGCTTCTCCGCCGCCCGCGCGCTGTCGACCCGCAACGACGATCCGGCCGCGGCCAGCCGCCCCTGGGATCGCGATCGCGACGGCTTCGTGCTCTCCGACGGCGCCGGCGTGATGGTGCTCGAGGAGTACGAGCACGCCAAGGCCCGTGGCGCGACCATCTACGCCGAGCTGACCGGCTTCGGCATGAGCGACGACGCCCACCACATGACCGCGCCGCCGGAAGACGGCAGCGGGGCGGCCCTGTCGATGGCGAATGCCATCCGCGACGCCAAGATCGATCCGGCCGAGGTGGACTACATCAACGCCCACGGCACCTCCACCGCGGCCGGCGATCTGGCCGAGAGCCGCGCCGTCGAGCGCGTGCTGGGCGAGGCCTCGAAGGACGTGGCGGTCAGCTCCACCAAATCGATGATCGGCCACCTGCTGGGCGCCGCCGGCGCCGTCGAGGCGGTGTTCTCGGTGCTGGCGATCCGCGATCAGGTCGCGCCGCCCACCATCAACCTCGACAACCCCCAGGAAGGCTGCGAGCTGGACTACGTGCCCCATACCGCCCGGGAGATGAAGATCGACGTCAGCCTGTCGAACTCCTTCGGCTTCGGCGGCACCAACGGCACGCTGCTGTTTTCCAAGGTGTGAGCATGACGGGCGGCGTCGATGTCGCCCGGCTGCCGCCGGGGGAGGGCGTGCCCTTCGACGACCGTGGCCTGGCCTACGGCGACGGCCTGTTCGAGACCGTGCTGGTGCGCGACGGCGAGCCGCGGCTGTGGGCCGAGCACCTGGCCCGGCTGGCCCGCGGTGCCGAGACCCTCGGCATTCCGATGCCGGACCGGGCCATGCTCGACGCCTTGCCGGCCCGGGCCGGCGAGGGGCTCTCGGTGCTCAAGCTGATGCTGACCCGCGGCTCCGGCGGGCGCGGCTATCTCGCGCCCGCCGAGCCCGAGCCGCGGCTGCGCTGGCAGGCCGTGCCCTTCGCGCCGCTCGAGGCCCGCTGGCGCGACGGCGTGCGGGTTCGCCACTGCCGGCTGCGGCTGGGCATCCAGCCGGCGCTGGCCGGCCTCAAGCATCTCAATCGGCTGGAAAACGTCCTGGCCCGGGCCGAATGGTCCGATCCCGAGATCGCCGAGGGCCTGCTCGCCGATGCCGAGGGGCGACTGGTCGAGGCGACCTGCATGAACCTCTTCTGGTGGCAGGACGGCGACTGGTACACGCCCCGGCTCGATCGCTGCGGCGTGGCCGGCACCCTGCGGGCATCGCTGCTCGACGGCGGCGTGATCCGCGAGGCGGACACCTCGCCCGAGGCGCTGGCGACGGCCGAGGCGGTGTGCCTGGCCAACTCCGTGCAGGGCCTGTGGCCGGTGACCCGGCTCGATGACGCCGACGGCCGCCGCCTGGCGCGCTGGGACATCGGCGATCGCCATCGCGCCCTGCGGGCCGAGGCCCACGCGCGGCTCGGCTATCCCCACGACTGAACGAGGACTTCCCATGAGGCGAGTGGCCAAGCTGCTGCCGCTGCTGTTGATCCTGGCCGCCCTGGTGCTGGGCGCGGGGTATCGCTACTGGCAGAGCCGGCTCGAGGCGCCGCTGGCCCTCGAGGCGCCGACGCTCTACGAGGTGCCGGCCGGCGCCGGTTTCCATCGCGTGATCCGTGAGCTCGACGAGCGCGGCATCCTGGCCGACGGCTGGGCCTATCGCCTGCTGAGCCGTCTCGACCCCGAGGCGCTGCCCGACCTGCGCCCCGGCGAGTACCGTCTGACGCCCGACATGAGCGGTCGCGAGCTGCTCGGCCTGCTCGATCGTCACGAGGTGGTCACCTATCCGCTGACCGTCCCCGAGGGCTGGACCTTCGCCCAGATGCGCGCCGCGCTGAACGCCGCGCCGAAACTCGAGCATCGCACCGCCGAGTGGTCCGACGCCGAGATCATGGCCGAGCTCGGCCGCGAGGGCGAGCTGCCGGAGGGTCGCTTCTTCCCCGACACCTATCGCTACCGCAAGGGCATCAGCGATCTGGAGATCCTGCGCCAGTCGATGGCGCGCATGGACGAGCTGCTCGCCCAGGCCTGGGAGGCGCGTGACGACGACCTGCCCATCGATACGCCCTATCAGGCGCTGATCCTGGCCTCGTTGGTGGAGCGCGAGACCGGGGCGCCGGAGGAGCGTGACCGCATCGCCGGCGTCTTCGTGCGGCGGCTGGAGCGGGGCATGCGCCTGCAGACCGACCCCACCGTGATCTACGGCATGGGCGACGACTATGACGGCAACATCACCCGCGCCGACCTGCGCGAGGCCACGCCCTACAACACCTACGTGATCGACGGCCTGCCGCCGACGCCCATTGCCCTGCCGGGACGGGCGGCACTGCAGGCGGCGGTGCAGCCCGCCGAGGGCGAGGCGCTCTATTTCGTGGCCCGGGGCGACGGCACCCACCACTTCTCGCGCTCGCTGCGCGAGCACAACAATGCCGTCAATCGCTACATTCGCAACCGCTGAGCATCGGAGAGGCCATGCAACGCCGAGGACGCTTCATCACCCTGGAAGGCGGCGAAGGGGTGGGCAAGTCCACCAACCTGGCCTGGGTCGCCGAGCATCTGGAGGCCCGCGGCCTCGAGGTGGTGCGCACCCGCGAGCCGGGCGGCACGCCGCGCGCCGAGGCGATCCGCGGCCTGCTGCTCGACCCCGCGTCCGACGAGCCGCTGGACGATGATGCCGAGCTGCTGCTGGTGTTCGCCGCCCGCGCCCAGCATCTGGCACGGGTGGTGCGGCCGGCCCTCGAGCGGGGCGCCTGGGTGGTCTGCGACCGCTTCACCGACGCCACCTTCGCCTATCAGGGCGGCGGGCGCGGCATTCCGGCCGAGCGCATCGCCGAGCTGGAAGCCTTCGTCCAGCAGGGGCTGCAGCCGGACCTGACGCTGCTGCTCGACATGCCGATGGCCGCGGCCCAGCGCCGGCTCGAGGGGCGCCTGGAGCGCAGCGGTGGCCAGCGCGATCGCTTCGAGCGCGAGCGGGCCGAGTTCTTCGAGGCCGTGCGCCAGGCCTATCTGGCCCGCGCCGCCGCGGCGCCCGAGCGCATGGCCGTGGTCGACGCCGACCGCGCCCTCGCGGACGTGCAGGCCGAGCTCGGTCGCCGGCTGGATGCGCATCTGGAGGCGTCATGAGCGAGCCCGTCCGGCCGCTGCCCTGGCTCGAGCCCCGCTGGCGGGAGCTGATCGCGCTGGCCGAGGCCGGCCGCCTGCCCCATGCGCTGCTGTTCTCCGGCCCCCACGGCGTCGGCAAGCCGTCGCTGGCCGAGGCGCTGATCGCCCGCACCCTGTGCCAGGCGCCGGGCGAGGTCGCCTGCGGCCGCTGCCACGCCTGCCAGATGCTGGCGTCGGGCTATCACCCGGACCTGATGCGGGTGTCGCCGGACGAGGGCAAGCGCCAGATCCGCATCGACGCCATCCGCGAGATCAACGGCTTCGTCTCCCAGACCGCCCAGCAGGGCGGCTACCGGGTGATCGTCATCTCGCCGGCCGAGGCGATGAACGTGGCCGCCTCCAACGCCCTGCTCAAGAGCCTGGAGGAGCCCGGCGGCCGGACCCTGTTCCTGCTGCTCTCGGACATTCCCTCGCACCTGCTGCCGACCATCCGCTCGCGCTGCCAGCACTGGAGCCTGACGGCGCCGGACGAGGCCGAGTGCCTCGACTGGCTGGCCGAGCGGCTCGGCGGCCGCGAGGATGCCCGCTTCTGGTATCAGGCCGCCGGCGGACTGCCGCTGCGGGCCCTGGAGCTCGCCGAGCCCGACGCCCGGGCGCTGCGCCAGCAGCTCCACGAGACCTTCGACGCCCTGGTGCGCGGCGCCGAGCCGGTGGCCGAGGCCGCGCGGCTGGACCGTCAGTCCCTCGATGCCATCCTGTGGTACGGTATCGCCTGGCTCGAGGATCTGATCCGGCTGGGCCTGTCCGGGGAGAGCGCGACGCTGCGCAACCCCGACCTGCTGCCGCTCTATCGCCAGGCGGTGAAGAACGGCCGGGTCCGCGACTGGTTCCGCCTGCTGGACTATGCTCGCGAACAGCGGCGCCTGCTCGGCGCGGGAGGCAATCCCAACCCGCAGCTGGTGCTGGAAGCCTGGCTGGTGCGCTGGTCCGCGCTGTTGCGCTCCTGAAGACACTGCCCGAGGAGGCTCGCCGATGTCCGCCCAGAAAGCCCTCTCCCTGACGATCCGGGATATCCCCACGCTGCTCTCGGCCTACATGCCGTCGCTGGAGCGCGGCGGCATCTTCGTGCCGACCCGCGAGCGCTACGAACTCGGCCAGGAGGTCTTCGTGCTGCTGACCCTGCCCGAGGAGAGCGAACGCCTGCCGGTCACCGGCCGCGTGGTGTGGGTCTCGCCCGAGGGCGTTTCCGGGCGGCGCGTGCCGGGCATCGGCGTGCACTTCGGCGTCGAGGACCAGGGCGTGCGCGACCATATCGAGACCCTGCTGGCGGGCCAGCTGGACAAGGACGCGCCGACCTACACGCTCTGACCCGCGTCGAGCTCCCGAACTTATCCTACTTTCCGTGTGAACCTGCCGATGTTTGTCGATTCCCACTGCCATCTCGATCGCCTCGATCCCCGCACCCACGACGGCGACGTCGCCGCCGCCCTGGACGCCGCCCGCGCCCGCGACGTGCGCCAGTTCCTGGCCATCGCGGTCACCCTGGAGGAAGTGCCGGGCATCGCCGCCATCGCCCGCGAGCACGACGACGTGGTGATCTCCGCCGGCGTGCATCCGCTGCATGAGGTGCCGGAAGAACCGAGCGTCGAGGCCATCAAGGAATGCGCGGAGCGCCATGAGGCGGTGGCGATCGGCGAGACCGGCCTCGACTATCACTACGATGGCGTCTCCCGCGAGGTGCAGCACGAGCGCTTTCGCCGCCACCTGATCGCCGCCACCGAGCTCGAGCTGCCGGTGATCATCCACACCCGCGCCGCGCGCGAGGACACCCTGGCGCTGATCCGCGAACACGTCGATCCGCGGGTCGGCGGCGTGCTGCACTGCTTCACCGAGGACCTGGACATGGCCCGCGAGGCGGTGGCCCACGGTTTCATGGTCTCGCTGTCGGGCATCGTCACCTTCCGCAACGCAGAATCGGTGCGCGAGCTGGCCCGCAAGGTGCCGCTGGATCGCCTGCTGATCGAGACCGACAGCCCCTATCTGGCGCCAGTGCCGCATCGCGGCAAGCCCAACGAGCCGGCCTGGGTGGTCGAGGTCGCCGAGTGCATCGCCGAGGAGCGCGGCATCAGCGTCGAGGAAGTGGCCATGCAGACCACCGCTAACTTCTACCGGCTGTTCAGGGCGGCCGTGCCCGAGGCGTCGGCGGAAGTCCGCGAGGCGCTGTCGAGCGCCGGCCTGGTGGTCTGATCCGGCGCGCAAAGGAGGCGTCATGAACCTGGACACCTGGCTGGCCGGCATTCCGCCCGAGGGCGAGATCCCGCCGCTGGAGCGCTGGCATCCCGACTGCCGGGGCGACATGGACCTGACCATCGCCGCCGACGGCCGCTGGATCCACGAGGGGGCCGCCATCGCGCGTCCTGCGCTGGTGCGGCTGCTGACGAGCGTGCTGCGCCGCGAGGACGACGGCGAGTATTACCTGGTAGCGCCGGGCGAGAAATGGCGCATCCGCGTCGAGGATCGCCCGCTGCTGGTCGTCGATGCCGAGCGCGATGCCGCCGGCGACTGGTGCCTCGTCACCAATGCCGGCGATCGCGTGAGGCTCGACGAGGCGCACCGGCTGACGGTCAGCGACACGCCCCGCGGCGAGGCCGTACCGGAGGTGCCGGTACGCTTCGGGCTGGCCGCGCGCCTCGGGCGCAACGTCTTCTATCGCCTCGCCGAGGCCGCCGAGTGCCGCGGCGACGAGCTGGGCCTTCAGAGCGGCGGCGCCTGGCATTCGCTGGGCCGCTGGGATGACGAGGCATCATGAGGCTGACGCCGGAACAGCACGCCGTGGTCGGCCATCCCGAGGGCCATGCCCGCGTCGCCGCCGTGGCCGGGGCGGGCAAGACCACCACCCTGGTGGCGCGGGTCCTGCACCTGCTCGAGCGCGGCATGGCGCCCGGACGCATCCTGGTGCTGATGTTCAATCGCTCGGCGCGGGAGGACTTCCAGGCCCGGCTGGCCGCGGCGGCGCCCGCCGGCCAGGCGCTGCCCGACGTGCGCACCTTCCACTCGCTGGGTCATCGCCTGACCCAGAGCCTGACGCGCTGGGGCGTGCTGGAGCATCGCCGTCTGCTGACCGCCGACTGGCAGCTCGAGCGGCTGCTGCGCCAGGCCACCCAGCAGGCGCTGGAGGCCTTCCCCGAGGCCGGCGAGCGCGCGCTGGAAGCCGAGAAGCTCGAGGCCCTGGCCCACTTCAGCGGCCTGGTGAAGGCCGAGATGGCCGAGCCCGCCGAACTCTACGCCCGCCTTGACTTCGGCGAGGACACCGAGCACTTCGTCGCCGCCTTCGAACACGCCGAGACCCTGCTCGCCGATCAGGGCCTGATGACCTACGCCGACCTGCTGTATCGGCCGGTCCGCGCGCTGGAGGCGGATCCCGCGCTGCGCGCCCGGGTCCAGGGCTTCCTCGACCAGGTGATCATCGACGAGTACCAGGACATCAACCCCACCCAGCAGCGCCTGCTGGCGGTGCTGGCCGGGCGCGAGGCGGCGGTGATGGCGGTGGGCGATGCCAACCAGTGCATCTACGAATGGCGCGGTGCCCACCCCGACACCATGCTCGAGGACTTCACCGCCATCTTCGGCGAGGCCCGGGACTACCCGCTCTCCACCACCTTCCGCCACGGCCACGCCCTGGCGCTGGCGGCCAATCACGCCATCGAGGCCAATCGGCGTCGTCCGGACCAGCTGTGCCTGGCCGCGCCGGACAATCCCGACACCCGGCTGGCGGTGGGGCAGGGCAGCCAGGCGCTGCTCGACGAGCTGGCCGGCTGGCAGCGCGACGGCCGCCGTCTCGACGAGGCCTGCCTGCTGGTGCGCAGCTGGGCGCTGTCGGTGCCGCTGCAGCTGGCGCTGCTGCGCGAGGGCGTGCCCTTCCGGCTGTCCCGGGAGGACCGCTTCGTGTTCCGCCTGCCGCTGGTCGAGGCGCTGGCCGGCTACCTGGCGCTGGCGCTCGACGGTCAGCTATTGCGCGACCCCGGCCATCTGCTGCTGCTGCTGTCCCAGCCGACGCCCTTCGTGCCCCGCGAGCGTCTCTCGGCGCTGGCCGCCCGGCTGGCCGAGACCCAGCGCTGGCCGGAGCGCCAGGACCCGCTGCTGGCCTCGCTCAAGCCGCACCAGCGGCGGACCCTCAAGCGTCGCTGGGCGCTGCTCTGCGAGCTGCCGAAACGCGGCGGCTGGTCGCCGGCCAAGCTGCTCGAGCACGTGGTCGAGGAGGTCGAGGCCGAGAAGGTGCTCAAGCGCGCCGCGGCGCGCCGCGACAAGGGCGAGGAGGACGTGCGCCTGCTCGACGTGCTGGTGGAGCAGGCGAAGGAGGCCTCCGATCTCTCGGCCTTCATCGAGCTGCTGCGCCGCCCGGTGGAGAACCGCGACGACGGCGTGCTGATCACCACCGTGCACGGCGCCAAGGGGCTGGAGTGGCCGCTGGTGATGCTCGGCGGCGTCAACGAGGAAGACTTCCCGCACTACACCCGCGACAACCCGCTGAGTCCGCCGCGCCTCGAGGAGGAGCGGCGGCTGTTCTACGTGGCGATCACCCGGGCCTGCGAGCGCCTGGTGATGCTGCACGACGGCGGCGATCACCGGCCCAGCCGCTTCCTCGGCGAGACCGCCTGGCAGGACGGCCAGCGGGTGGCCGAGCGCCTCGTTGGCGAGGACGCCGGTGAACCGGCGGTGCCGCTGCGGGTCTCCCGTCCGGCGCTGGTGCAGCGCTACCTCGAGCGCCTGGGCCGGCCGCTGCCCGTCGAGGCCGCCGCGGCGCAGACGGGGCAGGTCGCCGAGGGAGCGGCAGACTACCGGGTCGGCCAGCGCCTCAACCATGCCGTCTTCGGCGAGGGCGAGATCAGCGTGGTGGAAGGCGACCCGGCAAATCCCGTGATCGAGGTGCGATTCCGTCAGGCCGGCCGCAGGCGACTGATCGCCCGGCGGGCCCCCATCGAATGGCTGGAAGGAGAGGGCGCATGAAGGTGTTGATCGAAGCCGGCGAGCTGGCCGAGGCGCTCGCGGGCGATAGGCCGCCGCTGGTCCTGGACTGCCGGGCGCGACTCGGCGACCCCGAGGCCGGCGAGCGGCTGTGGGGCGAGGGCCATGTGCCGGGCAGCCAGCATCTGGACATGGATCGCGACCTGGCCACCTCGCCGGGCGAGAACGGCGCGGGCGGTCGTCATCCGCTGCCGAGCCGCGAGGCCTTCACGGCGACGCTGCGTCGCCTCGGCGTCACCCCCGAGCGGCCGGTGGTGGTCTACGACGACGTGGGCGGCCAGCTGGCCGCGGCCCGGGCCTGGTGGATGATCGCCTGTTGGGCGGGACATCCCGACGTTCGGCTGCTGAACGGCGGTCTCGGGGCCTGGCAGGCCGCCGGCGGCGAGCTGGCGCAGGGGCGCGAGCCGGCGCCCGCGCCGAGCGACTGGGCGCCCGGCTATCGCGACGCTGTGATGGTACAGGCCGACGAGGTGTTCTCCGGCCGCGCGCTGAAGCTCGATGCGCGCCCCGCCGAGCGCTTTCGCGGCGAGGCCGAGTCCGTCGATGCCCTGGCCGGGCACATCCCCGGCGCACGCTCGCGGCCGAGCGCCGAGAACCTCGACGCCAGCGGCCGCTTCAAGTCGCCCGAGACGCTCGACGCCGAGCTGCCGGGCGCGGACCCGGTGATCGCCTACTGCGGCTCCGGCGTCACCGCCTGCCACGACATCCTCGCCTACGCCATCGCCGGCCGCCCGCTGCCGCGGCTCTATGTCGGCTCCTGGAGCGACTGGATCACCGACGCCGACCGGCCCATCGCCACCGGCGACTGAGTCCGGTGTCGCTGGCTCACGAAAAAACGCCCCGCAGGCTGTGTGCCTGCGGGGCGTTTTTAGCTAAGCGGTCAGGCGGCATCGACAAGCAATGCGAGCGATTTCGCCAGGGCGCCGCCGTGCAGCGCGCCGAGTAGCGCGAATCGACAGGGATGTCGATTCAGGGGCGGCAAGAGGGACCTTGTTCCGCCCCGAGCGCGTCACCCGGCTCGCGGAGCGCCGGGGTTTCGCCCTGGTGCAAGCGAGTCGTTGCTTGCCGGTGACATGGCCCCGTCTGAGCCGGGTTTTCCTCACATGTTGGGGTAGTTCGGCCCGCCGCCGCCTTCCGGCGCGACCCAGGTGATGTTCTGGGCCGGGTCCTTGATGTCGCAGGTCTTGCAGTGCACGCAGTTCTGGAAGTTGATCTGGAACGCGGGCTTGCCGTCGTCGTCCTCGACCACCTCGTAGACCCCGGCCGGGCAGTAGCGCTGCGCGGGCTCGGCGTAGGTCGGCAGGTTGTCGCGGATCGGCAGCTCCGGGTCCTCGAGGCGCAGGTGGCAGGGCTGATCTTCCTCGTGGTTGGTGTTCGAGAGGAACACCGAGGAGGCCTTGTCGAACGAGATCACGCCGTCGGGCTTGGGATAGTCGATCTTCTCGCACTCGGCCGCCGGCTTGAGCGTCGCGTGGTCCGGCGTGGTGTCGTGGACCGTCGGCAACTTGCCGCCGGTGAGCTGGTCGAGGAAGTTGTAGGCGCCGCCGCCCACGGTGCCGTACTTGTGGATCGCCGGGCCGAAGCTGCGGCTCTCGTCGAGCTCCCGGTACGCCCAGCTGGCCTGCCACTTGGCCTCGAAGGCGGTGAGATCGGCACCGCCCTCGTCGCTCTCTCCCCCGGCCGCGATCGCCTCGAAGACGCTCTCGGCGGCGACCATGCCGGACTTCATGGCGGTGTGCAGCCCCTTGATCTTGGCGAAGTTCAGGGTGCCGGCGTCGCAGCCGATCAAGAGCCCGCCGGGGAAGGTCATCTTCGGCAGGCAGTTGAGGCCGCCCTTGGCGATGGCCCGCGCGCCGTAGGCCACCCGCGAGCCGCCTTCCAGGTACTGCTTGAGCACCGGGTGGTGCTTCATGCGCTGGAACTCGTCGAAGGGCGACAGGTACGGGTTCTGGTAGGACAGGTCGAGGATCAGGCCGACCACCACCTGCTGGTTCTCGGCGTGATAGAGGAACCAGCCGCCGTGGGTCGACTTGTCCAGCGGCCAGCCGGAGCCGTGCAGCACCAGGCCCGGCTCGTGCTTGTCGGCGGGCACGTCCCACAGCTCCTTGAGGCCGATGCCGTAGTGCTGCGGATCCTTACCGGCATCGAGCTCGAAGCGCTCGATCAGCCCCTTGCCCAGGTGGCCGCGGGCGCCCTCGGCGAACAGGGTGTACTTGGCGCGCAGCTCCATGCCCGGCATGTGGCCGTCCTTGGGCTGACCGTCGGCGCCCACGCCCATGTCGCCGACCAGGATGCCCTTGACCACGCCGTCCTCGACGATGGTCTCCTGGGCGGCGAAGCCCGGGAACACCTCGACGCCGAGCTCCTCGGCCTGTTCGGCCAGCCAGCGGCACAGGTTGCCGGCGCTGATCACATAGCGTGTCTGGGCGCCACCGGTGTTATGCATGGTCTTCGGCACCAGGGCATTGGGCAGCTTCTGGGCCTTCTCGGCGTCCTTGAGCAGATAGAGCTCGTCGCGAATCGCCGGCGTGGTCAGCGGCGCGCCGCGCTCCTGCCAGTCTGGGAACAGTTCCTGTAGGGCGCGGGGTTCGAAGACGGCGCCGGAGAGGATGTGAGCGCCGACCTCGGACCCTTTCTCGACCAGGCACACCGACAGCTCCTGCTCGGCCTCGTTGGCCTGCTGCATCAGGCGGCAGGCCGCGGCCAGGCCGGAGGGGCCGGCGCCGACGATGACCACGTCGAACTCCATGGCGTCGCGCTCGATCTGTTCTGTCATTGGATCCTTCTCCTCCCATCTCGACGACGTCCTGGCCGAGGCGGTCTCGGCATCGTCAGGGTGTTAAAACGGTCGTTTGCTTCCGGGGTTGCCCCATGGGTCGCATGATAGCGGGATTGGTCTCCCCTTACGATGGCCAAACCCCGGAAAGCCCCACTCCCGGCATGCCGGGGATTGTTGGAGTGGTCCGGGCTGTGGCACATTTAGGGAGTTTTTCGGCAAGGCGCCTATCAAACGCTCGTCTGAAACGCATAAAAGCATATCGGTCCGTTCTATGGGGTCGGTGTCGCGTGACGTCAGCGAGTCGCCGAGCTCCGTTTCCCAGGTTCCGAGACAGAACCCAGCGAGGACATTATGAAGGTACTCGTCGCGGTCAAACGCGTCATCGACTACAACGTCAAGATCCGGGTCAAGCCGGACAACAGCGACGTCGACCTCACCAACGTCAAGATGGCCATGAATCCCTTCTGCGAGATCGCCGTGGAAGAGGCGGTGCGGCTCAAGGAAGCCGGCGTGGCCACCGAAGTGGTCGCCGTCACCGTGGGGCCGAAGGCCGCCCAGGAACAGCTGCGCACCGCGCTGGCGCTGGGCGCCGATCGTGCCGTGCACGTGCAGACCGAGGCGCCCGTCGAGTCGCTGGCCGCGGCCAAGCTGCTGGCCAAGGTCGTCGAGGAGGAGCAGCCGCAGCTGACCATCCTCGGCAAGCAGGCCATCGACAGCGACAACAACCAGGTGGGGCAGATGCTCGCCGCACTGACCGGTCGTCCCCAGGGCACCTTCGCCTCCGAGATCGCGGTCGAAGGCGAGACCCTGAAGGTCACCCGCGAGATCGATGGCGGCCTGCAGACCGTGTCGCTGGCGCTGCCGGCCATCGTCACTACCGACCTGCGCCTCAACGAGCCGCGCTACGCCAAGCTGCCGGACATCATGAAGGCCAAGAAGAAGCCGCTTTCGGTCACGACCCCGGAGGAGCTGGGCGTCGCGGTGGCCTCGAAGGTCAAGCTGGTCAAGGTCGAGCCGCCGGCCGAGCGCCAGGGCGGCATCAAGGTGGGCTCCGTGGATGAGCTCGTGGACAAGCTGAAGAACGAAGCGAAGGTGATCTCATGAGCATTCTCGTCCTGGCCGAACACCATGATGGCGCCCTGGCCGGCGCTACCGCTCACGTGGTCGCCGCGGCGAAAGAGATCGGTGGCGACATCGACGTTCTGGTGGCCGGCGAAGGCGTCTCTGCCATCGCCGAGGCGGCCGCCAAGCTCGACGGCGTGAGCCGCGTGCGCGTCGCCGATCACGCCGTCTACGCCCACCAGCTCGCCGAGCCCATGGGCGCTCTGCTGGCCGAACTCGCCGGCGACTACAGCCATGTGCTGGCGGTGGGCTCGACCACCGGCAAGAACGTGCTGCCGCGGCTTGCCGCGCTCAAGGACGTGGCCCAGCTCTCCGAGATCATCGCGGTGGAGAGCGCCGACACCTTCAAGCGACCGATCTATGCCGGCAATGCCATCGCCACCGTGCAGAGCGACGACGCCCTGAAGGTCATCACCGTGCGCGCCACTGCCTTCGACGCGGTGGGCGAGAGCGGCAGTGCCGCTATCGAGGCGGTGAAGACCGTGTTCGACAACGCCCAGTCCAGCTTCGTCGGTGAGCAGCTGGCCGAGAGCGATCGCCCCGAGCTGGGCGCCGCCAAGGTGGTCGTCTCCGGCGGCCGCGGCATGGGCAGCGGCGAGAACTTCAAACTGCTCGACGGCATCGCCGACAAGCTGGGTGCCGCCATCGGCGCCTCGCGCGCCGCGGTCGACGCCGGCTTCGTGCCCAACGACATGCAGGTTGGTCAGACCGGCAAGATCGTCGCCCCGGAGCTCTACATCGCCGTGGGTATTTCGGGTGCCATCCAGCACCTGGCGGGCATGAAGGACGCCAAGGTGATCGTCGCCATCAACAAGGATGAGGAGGCGCCGATCTTCCAGGTCGCAGATTACGGCCTGGTCGGTGACCTGTTCGAGGTCCTGCCGGAGCTCGAAAGCAAGCTGTAAGGCGTTCGAGAGCCAGCGGTCACGCTGGCTTTCGGGCTAGAAAACGGGCCGGTCTCTCCACGGAGAGGCCGGCCCGTTTGCGTTGGTGGCGTCGTCGATGCCGGGGCACGTGTCGGAGAGGCGGCGAGGGCGGCTCATCGGCCCAGCCAGCCGACCAGTCGCCGGGTCGCGGCCTGCCAGTGACTTTCCTGTGCCCGGGAGGGGCGTCTGCCGCTCAGCCAGGCGGCGGCCTCCTGCAGCGGCGTGATGATGGCGTCGATCTGGGTCTCGCAGCGCTCGCGATCCATGCCGCCGGGGCACTGGGCGAGCAGCAGGCTGGCATGGGCGAGGGCGGCGTCGAGCGACTGCCAGGCCGCCGGATGGCGGGCGGCCGCATCCCGGCAGCGCGTCAGTTCGCCGGTGAGCATCTCGATCAGCCGGGCATTCGGCCAGCAGGGGCTCGCGGCGGATGGCGCGGTCTTGCCCAGATCGTCGCGAAGCGCCCGGAAGGAGACCGAGAGGAAGATGCAGGTGTAGTGCAGCTGGGGATGCGCCGCCGACATGACACGCTCTCCTTGTTGGTATTAATTCTCATTCTTTTATCGAGGGCCATACCCTGTCAACCGGCGCCGGCCCTGGTCGGGAGAACGCTTCGGCGATGAGAGTCGCTCGCGGGCGCGCCATGGCGCGTCAAGCATTGATAATTATTCTTGTTCCGAGTAGGGTTTCGAGGATCTGTTGGACCTTTCGGAGACTAGCGTGTCCTACCACCATCCCCGGCTTCGCCTTGCCGTGGCAGGGCTCGCCCTGCTCGTGGCCGGCACCGCGGCCGCCCAGTCGACGGTGCGCGACGAGGCGCTCGATGCCCAGCGTACCCAGGCCGAGCTCCAGGCGCGCATCGACAACGCCGACGAGGCCGTGCGCGACAAGCTCCAGGCACTGCGCCAGGCGCGCGAGGAAACGCGGCGCCTGAGCGACTACAACGCCGAGCTGGCGCCGCTGGTCGAGCGTCAGGCCGAGACCCTGGCCCGCCGTGACGAGGCGCTTTCCACCCTGTCCGCGACCCGCGAGGCCCTGCCGGGCCTGATGCGCGACATGGTCGAACGTCTGCGTGCCTGGGTGGAGCACGACATGCCCTTCCTGCAGGACGAGCGCCTGGCTCGGGTCGAGAGCCTCGAGCGTCTGCTGGCCGACCCCGAGACGAGCCGCGACGAGAAGCTGTCGCGGATGCTGGCCGCCTGGCGCGCCGAGCTCGATTATGGCCGGGAGATCGACGCCTGGCGCGGCGAGCTGGCCGGCGATTCCCCCCGCGAGGTGGATTTCCTGCGCCTGGGCCGGATCGGCTGGTATTACCTGACGCCCGACGGCCATCGCGGCGGCGTGTGGAAGGCTGAGCAGGGCGACTGGCAGCCGCTGGAGGGCGCGGCCCTGGCCGAGGTCCGCAAGGGGCTGGCCATCGCCCGCGAGCGACGCGCCCCCGCGCTGCTCGAACTGCCCGTTTCTCAACCCGTGTCTGCGTCAGAGGCACCCGCCGGGGAGGACGCCTGATGCACCTAACGACGGCAATGCGCGCCGCGCTGGTGGGCCTGTGGCTGGCCGGCTCTCCCTTGCTGGCCCAGGCCCAGCAGACGACCGCGCCGGACGACGAGGCCACGCTGTCCACCCTGCGCGCCGAGCGCGAGGCCGCCGAGGCCCGCGACAACGCTCGCCTGGCCGAGCTGGTCGATGACGAAGCGGCGCTGGATGAGGCGCTGGCCGAGGCGCAGGGCGCCCTGGCCGAGGCCCGCGAGCGGCGCGAATCCCTCGATGCCCGGGAGCAGTCCCAGCGCGAGGCGCTCGAGGAGCTCGACGCCCGGCGCCAGGAACAGGGGGGCGATCTGCAGGGACTGTTCGATGAGGTGGCCGGCGTCAGCGGCGAGCTGCGGGACGATCTCGCCGCCAGCTGGCTGACCCTGGGCGGCCAGGCCGAGCTGCCGCCGCGCCTCGAGGCCGACGGTATCCTCGGCGCCGATCAGGTGGCCGGCCTCGCCGACAGCCTGATGGCGCTGACGCGCGAGACCGCCCGGGTGGCGGAGCTCGAGGCCCCGGTGGCCGGTGCCGATGGCGAGGTGTCCGAGCGCTCGGTGCTGCGGGTCGGCGATCTGCTGGCGGCGACCGACGACGGTCGGCTGCTCGAGCGTTCCGGTGAGGATGGGCGTCTGGCGGTGCTGCCGACGACGCCCGGGGCGATCGCCGACCCCCTGGTGGCCTTCCAGAGCGGCGAGGGCGATACCCTGGCCTTCGATCCGGCCGACGGTCAGGTCGTCGCGGCCATGGCGCAGACGCCGAGCCTGTGGGAGCGCTTCCAGCAGGGCGGCGCCGTGGGCTACGTGGTCGTGGCGCTGGGCGTCGTCGGCCTGCTGGTGGCGCTGGTGCAGTATCTCTATCTGGCGCGGGTGACCGTTCGGCTGCGTCGTCAGCTCGGCGATCTCGACCGGCTGCGCGACGACAATCCGCTGGGGCGCGTGCTCAAGCGTTTCCATGCCCTCGGCCCGGGCCATGCGCCCGAAGCGCTGGAGGCCCGCCTCGACGAGGCGCTGCTCGCCGAGCAGCCGAAGCTCGAGCGCGGCCAGGGGCTGGTCAAGATGCTCGCCGCCGTGGCGCCGCTGATGGGTCTGCTCGGCACCGTCACCGGGATGATCGTGACCTTCCAGTCGATCACCGTGTTCGGCACCGGCGACCCGCAGCTGATGGCCGGCGGCATCAGTCAGGCGCTGGTGACCACGGTGCTGGGCCTGATCACCGCGGTGCCGCTGCTGTTCGCCCAGACGGCGCTCTCCAGCCGCAGCCGTTCGCTGATCGGCACCCTCGAAGGGCGCGCCAGTGCCGTGCTCGCCGACACCCTGGAAGCCGGCCGCGACGCCGCTTCCCCGAGCGTGACGCCGCGCCATGCCGATGCGCTGGCTTGATCCCCTGGCCTGGCTGGTCGAGGCCGGCGGCCCGGTGCTGGTGGTCATCATCGGCGTGGCGGTGCTGCTGTTCTCGCTGGGCCTGGAGCGCTGGTGGTTCTTCCGCTTCCACTATCGTCCGGCGCGCCACGCCCTGGTGGCGCGCTGGGTGGCCCGCGAGGATCACGCCAGCTGGAGTGCCCTGACCCTGCGCGATATCTGGGCCCGTGAGCTGATCACCCGTCTGCGCGCGCCGCTGCCCTGGCTCAAGCTCTTGGTGGTGATATGCCCGCTGTTCGGCCTGCTCGGCACGGTGACCGGCATGATCACCGTCTTCGACAGCCTGTCGGTGAGCGAGGTCAATCAGGCCCGCGCCATGGCCGACGGCGTGGCCCGCGCCACCCTGCCGACCCTGAGCGGCATGGCGGTCTCGGTGGTGGGGCTGTTGTTCATCGCTCGTCTCGAACACATCATCCGGCGCGAGGATCAGCGGCTGCACGACCGCCTGGCACGCGCCGCGGAGGACGCACATGCGTAGACGTCGACTGGCGGCGGCCGGTGAGGAGAGCAGCGAGGTCAACCTGACCCCGATGCTGGACGTGGTCTTCATCATGCTGATCTTCTTCATCGTGACCACCAGCTTCATCAAGGAGAGCGGGGTGGAGATCGAGCGGCCCGAGTCCAGCGCGGCGTCGCCGCGGCCGGACGTTCAGGTGCTGGTGGCGATCACCCCCGAGGGCGCGGTATGGGTCGACGGCGAGCCCGTGGACCTGCACCGGGTCGGTCCGCGCGTGGCCGGCCTGGTCAGCGACGACGGCTCGGTGGTGATCCAGGCCGATCGCGATGCCACCACCGGCGTGCTGATCGAGGTCATGGATCGCCTGCGCGAGGCCGACGTCGACAACGTGGCGGTGGCCGCCCAGCGGAGCGGTGACTGATGCGGCTACCGGTTTCGCTGCTGGCCGGGGCGGCCCTGACCCTGGCGCTGTTCGCGCTGCTGGCCCTGCTGGTGGCGCCGCCCGAGGCCGAGCCCGAGCCGCAGCAGGAGATCATGATGACGCTGGCCGAGGCGCCGGCCGAGATGGCGCCCGAGCCGGCCACGGCGGCCAGCGCGGCGCCACCGCCGCCGCCCAGTGCCCCGACGCCGCCGCCTCAGCCGGCGCCGGTGCCCCAGGTCGACAGCGCCATTTCCCTGCCGGAGCCGGAGCTTCCGCCCATGGAAACGCCGGAGACGCCGGTGGACGAGGCCCTGCCGGAGCTCACCGAGACGCCGCCCGAACCGAAGCCAGAGCCCCGGCCCGAACCGGAACCCGAGCCTGAGCCCGAGCCCGAGCCGACGCCGGCACCGGATCCTGCCCCGAGCCAGGCCACGGCCAGCGCATCGTCGTCGGCCCCGGCCGCGAGTCAGGCGGCCTCCAACGAGCCGGTGGACGTCGGGTCCTCCGCCCAGGCCACGCGTCGCGTGCCGCCCGAGTATCCCTCGCGGGCCCGCCGTCGCGGCCTCGAGGGCCACGTGGTGGTGCAGTTCGTCATTCGCCGCGACGGCAGCGTCGAGCGCGACAGCATCCAGGTGGTGGAGGCCAGCCCGCGCCGCGTCTTCGACCGCGTCGCTCGCCGCGCCATCGCCGGCTGGCAGTTCGCCTCCGCCGATCAGCGCCGTCGGGCCCGCCAGCGCCTGGAGTTCCAGCTGAGATGACGATCATGACGCCGACACGCCCGCTGTGCCTGCTCGCCTGGCTGCTGCTGGCATCGCCCGCCCTGGCGGCGCCGACCCTGTCCGGGGCGCGCATCGACGATCTTCGGGGCCTCGAGCAGCGCCTGGGGCGGTCCGAGTCTTCCGCCGTGCGCGACCGCGCCCTGAGCCAGGCCGAGCGCCTGGCGGGTGGCAATGCCTCGGATCGCTGGGCCCGCGCCCTCTACCTGCAGCTCGCCGCCAGCGCCGAGGCGCGCCTCGATGATCCCCTCGCCGCCGCCGGTCATCTGGCCGAGGCGCGCGGCATCCGCGGCGTGGAGCGCGCCCAGGCGGATCGCTGGCTACGCCAGGAGGCGGGGCTGCGCCTGCGGGGCGATCAGCCCGAGCGGGCGAGGGCGCTGCTGGACAACTGGTTCCAGCGTCACGGCGGCACCCGCGAGGATCACTGGCTGATGGCCCAGCTGCTGGCCGCCGAGGCCGACTGGGACGCCGCGGCGCGCTGGGTGAATCGCGCCCTGAGTGGCGGCGGCGAGCCGAGCGAGGCGCGTGCGTCGCTGGCCGCTACCGTATTGCAGCGTGCCGGCGATGATGGCGGCGCGCTGGCGCTGATCGAGCGGCGTCTCCAGGGCGCCGACGGCGATGCCGAGACCTGGCGTCGAGCGGCGAGCCTGGCCCAGCGCCTGGGCGATCCGGGCCGGGCCGCGGCGATCTGGGAGGCCGGCTGGCGCCGTGGCGTGCTGTCCGGCGCCGAGGACCTGCGCCAGCGCATTCGTCTTCACCTGGCCGGCGGCACGCCGGCGCGGGCCGCCGAACTTCTGACCACCGCCCTCGAAGAGCAGGCGCTGCCGGACGATCTCGAGCATCGCCGCCTGCTGGCGCGCGCCTGGCAGGCCGCGCGCGATCACGACAGGTCCCTGGACGCCTGGCGCGACGTCGCCGAGCGCAGCGGAGCCGGCGACGACTGGCTGCGGCTGGGCGAGCTGGCCTACGGCTGGGGCGAGTGGGGCATCGCCGGCGAGGCGCTGGCGAAGGCGCGCGATCTGGGCGAGCCCGAGGCGGAAGACTGGCTGTCGAGCCTGCCGGCGCAGGAAGGCGGTGAGGCAACAGGCGGGACCGAGGAAAGTGGTCCCGCCGACGAGGCCTGAGGCGTGATTACGCCTCGAATTCGGTCCACACGGGGGCGTGGTCGGACGGCTTCTCCATGCCGCGCAGCTCGTAGTCGATGCCGGCGTCGCGCACCCGGCCGGCCAGCGGCTCCGTCACCAGGATGTAGTCGATGCGCAGGCCGCGCTTCGGGTCGCGATCGAAGCCCTTGGAGCGGTAGTCGAACCAGCTGAAGCGGTCGTCCACGTCCGGATGGCAGAGCCGGTAGCTGTCGGCGAGGCCCCAGGCCTTGATGCCCGCGAGCCACTCGCGTTCCACCGGCTGGAAGCTGGTCTTGCCCTCGCGCAGCCAACGCTTGCGGTTGGGCTCGCCGATGCCGATGTCGATATCCTCGGGCGAGATGTTGAAGTCGCCCATGATCGCCAGGCGCTCGTCCGGGGCGTGATGCTCGTCGAGCAGGCGCGACAGCTGGGCGTAGAACTCGCGCTTGTGCGGGAACTTCACCGGATGGTCGACGCTCTCGCCCTGGGGGAAGTAGCCGTTCCACACCGTCAGCGGCTCGCCGCCGGCGATGCGCAGCCGCGCGCCGATCAGCCGGCGCTGGGCGTCCTCGCCGTCGTCCGGGAAGCCGCGGTGGATCGCCTCCGGGCCGTCCGGGCACTGCTCGTTGCAGATCATCAGCGCCACGCCGTAGTGGCCCTTCTGGCCGTGGAAGTGGACGCTGTAGCCCAGCGCCTCGACGGCCTCGATCGGGAATTCGCTGTCCTGGACCTTGGTCTCCTGCAGGCCGATCACCGCCGGGCGATGCGCAGCGACCAGGGCCTCCAGCTGATGCAGGCGGGCGCGAATGCCGTTGATGTTGAATGACACCAGGCGCATCGGTCAGTCGTCCTTCTGCTCGGGCTTGTCGGGATGGATGTCGATCTTCTGGCCGCTTTCCTGGCGAGCCAGCTTGCGCTCCGCCTGCTGCTTGCGCTGCTGGCGCTTCTTCTCGGTGTAGCGCCGCGACGAGGTCACCTCGTCGGGATTCTCGTGGCGCCACTTCTTGTAGTCCTTGCGCCGACCGGTGCGGATGGTCACCTTGTCGGCGATGGAACGGGTCTTCTTCCTGCGTGTCATGACACGGCTCCTCTTTCAATGGGCGCCATTCTAGCAGCCGGACGCTTCCCTTCGACAGCAGACGCGCCCTCGGCGCCTGAGACTGGTACAATGCGCGTTTGCGTCACGCATCTCTCATCGATGCACCTCCATCCACGAACATGGACGAGACAGCACAGCCTATGAGCGAGTCGGAACAGACCACAGCACCGGCCCAGACCGAGAACCGCAAGCCCAAGCGTCGCCGCCGCAAGCCGCGTCGTCGCCAGTCGAACTGGGATCTGCGCCAGTTCCAGGTCCCCGCCGTGGCGGGCAAGTGGCGCTTCCACGATTTCGACCTGCCGCTGCCGCTGATGCGTGCCATCCATGCTCAGGGATTCGAATACTGCACGCCGATCCAGGCCGAGGCGCTGACTCACACCCTGCTCGGCGGCGACGTGGTCGGCAAGGCCCAGACCGGCACCGGCAAGACCGCCGCCTTCCTGATCTCGATCCTCGCCTACTTCCTCGAGGAAGAGGCGCCGGACGGCCAGAAGCCGGGCGCGCCGCGGGCGCTGATCGTGGCCCCGACCCGCGAGCTGGCACTGCAGATCGAGAAGGACGCCAAGGCGCTGGCGCGTTTCACCAAGCTCAACGTGGCCAGCGTGGTCGGCGGCATGGACTACCAGAAGCAGCTCGAGGGCCTCGGCCAGCAGCTCGACATCCTGGTGGCCACCCCGGGCCGGCTGCTGGACTTCCACCAGAAGCGTGACGTCGATCTCTCCCAGGTCGAGGTACTGGTGCTGGACGAGGCGGATCGGATGCTCTCCATGGGCTTCATCCCCGACGTCAAGCGCATCATCCGTCACACGCCGAAGACCGAGGAGCGCCAGACCTTCCTGTTCTCGGCGACCTTCACCGAGGACATCCTCAATCTGGCCAGCCAGTGGACCCTCGATGCGACCCACGTGGATATCGAGGTCACCGTCGATAACGCGGCCAACATCGATCAGCGCGTCTACCTGGTCGGCGACGAGGAAAAGGCGAAGCTGCTGGTCAAGCTGCTGCAGCAGGAGAGCTTCGATCGGGTGATGGTGTTCGGCAACCGCCGCGATCTGGTCCGCAAGCTCGACGGCCTGCTCAAGGATGCCGGCATCAACGCCGCCATGATCTCCGGCGACGTGCCCCAGAACCAGCGCATCAGTACCCTGGAGCAGTTCCGCGAGGGCGAGATCCAGGTGCTGGTGGCCACCGATGTGGCCGGCCGCGGCATCCACATCGAGGACGTCAGCCACGTCATCAACTACACCCTGCCCGAGGATCCGGAGGACTACGTCCACCGGATCGGCCGCACCGGTCGCGCCGGCGCCAAGGGGGTCTCGATCAGCTTCGTGGGCGAGGAAGACGCCTTCTCGCTGCCGGAGATCGAGCGCTTCATCAACGACAAGCTGCCCTGCGAGCATCCGCCGGAAGGGCTGCTGTAAAGCTTGAGGAGCGGCGCTGCGCGCCTGGAAGCGCAGGCGCGGCTTCGCCACTTGACGAGACGACACAACGGTCGGCTTTCCCCTGGCGAGCGGCGCCGGGGGCAGGGTGAAGCGAGGCTCTTTTGCCATGGATGGCAACAGGAGCGTCCAGGGAAGGATGTACCGCGTCCTCGCGACGCCCCGCCGCCGGAACAGCCGCGTTTCTCTATGGACGCATCATGCTTGACGAGGCCCTGAAGGGCGAGATCCAGGGCGCCTATCGCAAGGTGCTCGACGGCCTCGACCTCACCCCACGCTACGGCCAGCGGCTGATGATCGCCGAGATCGCCCGCACCCTGGGCGGCATCGAGGCCGACGACGCCGGCCAGCGCACCAGCCACGAGCACGTCTGCGTGCTCGAGGCCGGCACCGGCACCGGCAAGACCCTGGCCTATCTGCTCGCCGCGCTGCCGGTGGCCAAGGCCCATGGCAAGCGCCTGGTGGTGGCCACCGCCACGGTGGCCCTGCAGGAGCAGGTGCTGCACCAGGACCTGCCGGCGCTCAAGGCCCACAGCGGGCTCTCCTTCAACTTCTCCCTGGCCAAGGGCCGAGGTCGCTACGTCTGCGTGGCGCGCCTCGATCAGGCCATGGACGGGGGCGAGGACGACAATCCCACCCTGTCGCTGTTCGAGCAGGCCCTGGACAGCGGCGGCGACGATTTTCAAGAGCTCGTCCAGTCCCTCGGCGAGGCCTACGGCAACGGCCGCTGGGCCGGCGATCGCGACAGCTGGCCGGAGGGCATCGACGACGCCCACTGGCGCAAGCTGACCGTCGATCATCGCCAGTGCACCAATCGCCGCTGCGGACACTACGGCGCCTGTGCCTTCTTCCGCGCACGGCGCGAGCTGGACAGCGCCGAGGTGATCGTCGCCAACCACGACCTGGTGCTGGCCGACCTGGCCCTGGGCGGCGGCGTGGTGCTGCCGGACCCCGGCGACTGCATCTACGTCTTCGACGAGGGCCACCACCTGCCGGACAAGGCGCTCAACCACTTCACCCATCGCTTCGCCGTGGGCCATGGCCTGCGCTGGCTGAGCACGCTGAAGAAGTCGCTCACCGAGCTCAATCAGGCGCTGGCCGTGCAGCCGACGCTGGCGCGCCTGCTGTCGAGCCTGCCGCCGCTGTTCGAGGGGCTCGAGCCGCGCCTCGGCGACGCCTTCTCGCTGGGTCATCAGCTGGCCGGGCGCCCCGAGGGCCTGGGCGACGGCGAGGACAGCGCCCAGCATCGCTTCGAGATGGGCCGAATCCCCGACGCGTTGCGCGAACAGGCCGATGGACTGGTGACGATGTTCGCCGAGCTGTCGCGGACCCTGGAGTCGATGGCCGACATCCTGCGCGAGAGCCTGGACCCGGAGAAGTCCACCGGGCTGCCCAAGGAGCAGGCCGAGCCCTGGTTGCCGCTGGTGGCGCTGCTCCACGGCCGCGCACTGGAGGCGCATGCCCTGTGGCAGGCCTTCGCCGAGACCGATCCGGCAGGCGAGCCGCCGCGGGCCCGCTGGCTGACGCTGGAGCGCTTCGGCGGCGACCCGGAGCTGACCTTCTCGGCGAGCCCGGTGTCCGCCGCCCATACCCTGGCCAAGTCGCTGTGGGGGCGCTGCTTCGGCGCCGTGGTGACCTCGGCGACCCTCACCGCCCTGGGCCGCTTCGAGCGGCTGCAGGAGCGCGCCGGGCTCGCCAACCGCTATCGCTACCAGAGCCTGCCGAGCCCCTTCGACTACTCCCGGGCGGTGCTCAGCGTGCCCCGCGAGGCGGCCGATCCGTCCGACCGCGAGGGCCACGAGCGCGCCATCGTCGACTTCGTCGAGGCCCTCGGAAACGACGAGGCGGTGCTGGCGCTGTTCTCCTCCCGCGCCCAGCTGCGGGCCGTGGAGCGCGCGCTCTCTGATGGCACGCGGGAGCGGGTGCTGGCCCAGGGCCGGCTGCCCAAGCGCGAGCTGGTGGAGCGCCACCGGGCGAAGATCGACAAGGGCGAGGGCAGCATCCTGTTCGGCCTGGCGAGCTTCGCCGAGGGCATCGATCTGCCCGGTGACTACCTGACCCATGTGATCATCACCCGGCTGCCGTTCGCGGTGCCCGACGATCCGGTGGGCGCGACGCTGGCCGAGTGGATCGAGCGCCAGGGCGGCAATCCGTTCATGCGCATCAGCGTGCCCGACGCCTCCATCAAGCTGGTCCAGGCCTGCGGCCGGCTGATCCGCAAGGAGGCCGATCGCGGCCGCATCACGCTGCTCGATCGCCGGGTGCTGACCCGCCGCTACGGCCGCGCGCTGCTGGATGCGCTGCCGCCCTTCATCCGGGAGATCGACGGCCAGTAACGGCGCGTTATGGCTTACCCCCGGGTGAGATCACCCTTCCTCGGCGAGCAGCCGCTCGAGGTCGTGTCGCACGGCCTCGGGGCCGTCGCCGTCGCGGATCAGCAGCCGGGCGTCGCCCACTCGGTCGAAGGCGAACACGCCGCTCGGATGCGAGACGGCATAGCCGCCGGCGGCGTCCTTGTCGCCATAGCCGTAGGTCACCCGATAGCGCTTG
The DNA here is from genome assembly GCF_000265245.1 of Halomonas smyrnensis AAD6. Taxonomy (GTDB): domain Bacteria; phylum Pseudomonadota; class Gammaproteobacteria; order Pseudomonadales; family Halomonadaceae; genus Halomonas; species Halomonas smyrnensis. The sequence continues at coordinate 101,446 of NZ_AJKS02000003.1, read as the reverse complement.
GTGAGGGCGTCGAGCTGCACCGGGCGGCCGGTCAGGCCGACGATGGCCGGTCCGAAGGCGTCGGTGTAGGCCGCGAGCCGTTCGGGGTCGTCGCGGTCCGGATCGACCGAGACGAACAGCACGCGCACGTCATCCCGGCGCTCGGCCGGCAGCGACCGCAGCTGGCCGGCGAGTCGAGCCAGGGTGGTGGGGCAGACGTCGGGGCAGTGGGTATAGCCGAAGACCAGCAGGGTCACGTCGCCGCGATAGTGGCCGGCCTCGACCGTCTCGCCGCGTTCGTCGATCAGCGTGAAGGCCAGCGGCGGCATCAGTGGGGCGATGTCCTTGGTCTGCCACGCCTTGTCGCCGCAGCCGACCAGGGTCAGCAGGGCGCACAGGGCAAGCGAGGTCAGCGGGGCGCGGCGCATGGCGTCTCCTTCGTGGAGCTAGGGGTGGGCCGGCGATGACGGATGCCGGCGTCCTTGGCTGTCGCCGAGGCGCAGCTGGCGCAGCACGATCAGGGTACCGAGCACGCTCATCATGGTGGCCGGAATCCAGGTGATCAGCCCGCCGATCTGCTGGTCGACCAGCGGCGCCAGCGGCCAGGCGCGCCCGCACACCTCGTAGACATCGAACAGCACCGTGGGGCTGAAGGTCAGGTAGGCGCCGATCAGGATCTGCGGCGGAATCACCGCCAGCAGCAGCAGGATGCGTCGCCCCGGGCCGAGTCGGCCGTGAGGCGTCAGCACCAGCCACCAGAACAGCAGGCCGTCGAGCAGCATGCTCCAGTTCATCAGCTGGTAGAGGCGGCGGCTCAGCATGGCGTCGAAGTGCACCGACGGGATCAGCCAGAAAGCGATCAGGCCGACGAACAGCAGCGGCGCGACGAGCGGATGCTGCAGCAGGTCGAGCAGCGGGCGGGCGAGGCGGTGCGTCGAGGAGGCCCAAGCCGGCAGCCCGGCGGCCAGCACCCGGGGCGGCGTGGCCAGCACCAGCAGGAAGGGCGCCGCGTGGTGCAGCACCAGATGCTGCGCCCGGTGGGGAAAGAACATGTACTGGGCGAGGTAGTCGTAGCGGGTCTGGCTCACGACGTAGATCAGCGTCAGGCCGAGCAGGAGGGTCGCGTGCCTCGGCCATCCCGTTGGCGGGGCGCCCGGGTCGAGCGTACGCAGGTGGCGCACGCCGCGCCAGTAGATGCCGAGCGCCGCCAGGCAGGCCAGCCCCCACAGCGGCTCGAATTCCCAGGGCGCGAGCCAGTGCAGCGCGGTCGCGAGGATCGAAGGTTCCGTCGACTCGGGCATCCGGGCTCCTCGTGGCGGGCGGCGCCTTATGCCTCAAGCTAGCCGAGGCGTGCCGGACCGGCAAACGGCCCGCTCCACGCTGGCCGCTGACGCTTGAACCCCGCGCCGCCGTTGGCCACCATGCCGCGCGCGTCGATCGCGCCTACCGACCGGAGACCCGATGAAGCTGATCCTGAGCCGCAAGGGCTTCGATACCTCTGCCGGCGGGGTGCCCAACCCGATCCTGCCCGACGGCCGGCTGCTGGCGCTGCCGATTCCCGATCCTCAGTCGGTGATGCCCTACGAGGCGATCACGCAGCAGGGCGAACCGCTCGGGCCGCTGGTACAGGACCTGACCCGGGGGCGTGTCTCGCCGAGTCACGGGGCGCATCTGGATCCCGACCTGCGGGCCGACCAGCATCCGCGCGCGGCGGGCTGGACGCCGCTGTTCGGACAGCGGGGCGCGGCCCAGAGCCATCTGCGCAACCAGGGCGTGGGGCCTGGCGACCTGTTCCTGTTCTTCGGGCTGTTTCGCGACATCGAGCGCGTCGATGGTGGCTGGCGCTTCGTGCCCGAGGCGCGGCCGCGACATGTGCTGTGGGGCTGGCTGCAGGTGGGCGAGGCGCTGATGCTGGGCGATCGACTGCCGGCGGGTCTCGAGTGGGCCGCCGAGCACCCACACTGCCAGCGGCTCGGCGAGGCGCGCAATGGACTCTATATCGCGCGTCACGAACTGTCGCTGCCCGGTGGCGAAGGCGGTGGGCTGCCGGGGGCGGGGATCTTCCCTCGGGAGACGCCCCGGCAGCGGCTGACCGCGCCGGACGCCGAGACGGTATCGCAGTGGCGACTGCCGGGCTGGTGGCATCCCGACGAGCGTCGGGCGCCGCTTTCCTATCATGCCGATCCCGGGCGCTGGGCGCGGCGCGGCGACGAGGTCGCGCTGCAGGCCGTGGCCCGGGGGCAGGAGTTCGTGTTGGACGCCGAGCAGTACCCCGAGGCGATGCCCTGGGCACGGGCGTTGATCCACGGGCAGGGCGCGGTGGAGTAGGGCGTCCATTCAATGGCTTGCAACGCAGAGGGCCCGCCGAATGGCGGGCCCTCGTCGCGTCAGGCGGAGGCGATCAGTCCTTGGCGCGACGCTTGGCCAGTGCCGGGGCCAGCTTGTCGTTCATGGTCTGGAAGGCCTGTTCGGTGGCGTCCCAGTCGATGCAGGCATCGGTGATGGAGACGCCGTAGGTCAGCTGGCTCAGGTCCTCGGGGACCTTCTGATTGCCCCAGCCGATGTTGGACTCGACCATCAGGCCGATGATCGAGCGGTTGCCCTCGAGGATCTGGTTGGTGACGTTCTCCAGCACCAGCGGCTGCAGGCTCGGATCCTTGTTGGAGTTGGCGTGGGAGCAGTCGATCATGATGTTGGGCGTCACGCCGGCCTTCTGCAGCTCCTGCTCGGCCAGCGCCACGCTGACGCTGTCGTAGTTGGGCTTGCCGTTGCCGCCGCGCAGCACCACGTGGCCGTAGCGGTTGCCGCGGGTGCGGATGATCGCCACCTTGCCGGCCTGGTCGATGCCCAGGAAATTGTGCGGGTGGGCGACCGACTGCAGGGCGTTGACGGCCACGTCGAGGCTGCCGTCGGTGCCGTTCTTGAAGCCCACCGGGCCGGACAGGCCGGAGGCCATCTCGCGGTGGGTCTGGGATTCGGTGGTGCGCGCGCCGATCGCCGACCAGCTGATGCAGTCCTGCAGATACTGGGGCGAGATCGGGTCCAGCGCCTCGGTGGCCAGCGGCAGGCCCATCTCGGCCAGCTCGACCAGCAGGCGGCGGGCGATGTGCAGGCCTTCCTCGATCTCGAAGGAGCCGTTGAGATGCGGGTCGTTGATCAGGCCCTTCCAGCCGACGGTGGTGCGCGGCTTCTCGAAATAGACGCGCATCACGATAAAGAGGCTGTCCTTGACCTGATCGGCCAGGCGGCGCAGGCGGCGGGCATAGTCGAGGGCGGCATCGACGTCGTGGATCGAGCAGGGGCCGACCACCATCAGCAGGCGGGGATCGCTGCCGTCGAGGATGTTCTGGATGACCTGGCGGCCCTCGATCACCGTGCGCTCGGCCTCCTCGGAGAGCGGGATTTCCCGCTTGAGGTCGGCCGGGGGGAGGAGGACGTCTTCGGCCAGGACGTTGAGGTTGTTGACCTGTTGCTCGGACATGGAATTCTGCTACCTGTATCGTGTCAGCGCTGTTGCGGCGTCAAGCGCCTACTATCGCCCGCGTGACAGGCAAATTCAATCGAAGACGGAACTCCCGGGCCGTCTCGGCTGTCTGAGCGCTCGCGTCGGCGGCGCCCCATGGTTAGCCGCGTCCGCTCGGGCCTCGTGGCGGTGTCCAGGCTTGATGCCGACCGGCGAAACAGGAACACTTGGTCTCCCGCCGAGAACGGCGCACGCTCACCCCAGGGTCTAGGTTGATACATATGGAAGCGACACCCGTCTCATCGCGACGTCAGCGGACGTCGCGGCAAGCTCCCGCCACGGGGAGGCGTTGAATGAGCAACCGGGAAACCGACCAGCAACTCGTCGAGCGCGCGCGCAAGGGAGATACCCGCGCCTTCGACCTGCTGGTGAAGAAGTACCAGCACAAGATCATCGGCCTGATCGGCCGCTACGTGCATGACCACGCCGAGGTCCAGGACGTGGCGCAGGAGGCGTTCATCAAGGCCTATCGGGCGCTGGGCAAGTTTCGCGCCGAGAGTGCCTTCTATACCTGGATGTATCGCATCGCCATCAACACCGCCAAGAATCATCTCGTCTCCAAGGGGCGTCGCCCGCCGGGCAGCGACATGGACATCGTCGATGCCGAGGTGGTCGATCACAGCGGCCGGCTGGCCGACATCGAGACGCCCGAGGCGGCGATGGCGCGTGACGAGCTGCAGAGTGCCGTGTTCGAGGCCATCGAGGCGCTGCCCGATGATCTGCGTACGGCGATCACCCTGCGCGAGCTCGACGGGCTGTCCTATGAGGACATCGCCAACATCATGGATTGCCCGGTCGGCACGGTGCGCTCGCGCATCTTCCGCGCCCGGGAGGCCGTGGATCAGCATATTCGGCCGCTGGTCGCCACGTCGCGCAACCAGGAAGCGGTCACCGAATGAGCCGAATTTCCATCGTTTTTGCCGATTGGCTGAACTGTCGAGCGACAGTGACGTCATATGCGGTGACCGATTCATACACGATGAGGCAGGGGCCTCTCGACATGGCCGGCATGACGGCCTGCATGGTCGGGAATCCGGGCTTCCAACAGGCTGCAAGGCAGTGTCGCCTTGACGATTGTGAGGGTGTAGAGACATGAGTCAGAACGCACGGGAATCGCTTTCTGCGCTAATGGACAACGAAGGGGACGAGCTCGAGCTGCGGCGCGTTCTCAAGTCGCTGGATGACGAACCCGATGCGGCGGATGCCTGGCGCCGCTACCATCTGATGCGCAGCCTGATGCGACGCGAGAACGAGGCCGACATGTCGGCCGACCTCTCCGTGGGCGTCATGGCCGCGCTGGAAGACGAGCCGGCGCCGATGGCGGAACCCGAGACGGCGTCGCGCCGTTCCCTGCCGCTGGGTCGCAGTGCCGGCATCGCCGCGGCGGTGTCGCTGATGGTGATCACCGGCGTGCAGTTCTACAACGGCGCTTCCCCGCTGGGCGGTGGCGACTCACCGGTCGCGACCAACGCCGGGGGCTCCAATGCTGGCGCGTCCAATGCCGGCGTCACGACCGCCAGCGCCACCAGCGCCGCCACCCATGCGACGTCCGGACTGGAATCGCTGGGCGGCTCCTCCTTCGGCCAGGGCGCGTCGCTGGTGGACATGCCGATCTTCCAGGGCGGCGGTGGCAGCGAGCAGGGCGTGATGACCGTCGGCGCCGGTGCGCCGATGGTGCTGTCCCCCGCGCAGCGTCAGTCGCTGCGCATGGATCGCCAGCAGGCGCTGCTGCTGCAGTCCTATCTGGATCGTCACGCCGAGGGCGCGGCCGCCACCGGGGGTGATCCCTGGATGCCCTTGCTCAGGGCCTCGGGAAGCGAGTCGCTGGGGCAGCGCTGATGCTGGCCCGGTGGAGACGGCCGGTGCGCCCCCGGGCGTGGCGGCTGGCCGGCGCGGCCCTCATGACCGCCGCGCTGATGCCCGTCGCTCAGGCGTCTCCGGTCTCCACCGACTTCGACTGTGCCCCGCTGGCCGAGGAGGACGAGCCCGACTCGGCCTCGGGCTGGTACGAGCGGAGCCTGTGGGCCAGTCACTGCTACGACTTCCGGGCCAGGGCCGTGCGCATCGGCAGCGATGGTGTTCGCACCCTGGCCCTCTCTCACGAGATTCACGACGGCGTCGAACGCGAACGCGCCCGCTTCCTCGACGGGCCCGCCGTTGCATTCGAGCGTCAGAGCCGCATCGCCGGCCCTGGCGGGCTCACCCAGGATGCCTCTCAAGCGGCCCCGCCCGGGGCCATCGTCGCGCATCTCGACGGCCTCTATCGTCTCCAGCTGTCCGGCATGGATCGCATCGCGGGCCGTTCGAGCGTGCGGCTGGACATCGAGCCCCTCGACGACCATCGCTACGGCCATCGCCTGTGGCTCGACGCCGATACCGCCCTGCCGCTCAAGAAGATGCTGCTCGACGAGCGGGGCAGGGTGCTCGAGACCTTCCAGATCACCGAGCTGCGTGCCCCGGAGCTCTATCGCGGCGGCATCGAGCTGGCCTCGTCCGTGTCGCCTCCCGAGGCGGGCTGGCGACCGGGATGGCTGCCGGAGGGCTTCGTGGCCCAGCCGGTGGCGACCCGTGGCGAGCGGCGTCCCGGGGTCAGCCATCGGGTCTATGGCGACGGCCTCTCGACCCTGAGCCTGTTCGTCGAACCCCTCGAGGATCGCGACCTCCTGATTCCCGGCCTGCATCGGCTGGGGGTGTCCCATGCGGCGGTGATGCACCGCGAGCTGGGTGGTCACCCGCGCCAGATCGTGGCCATGGGCGAGCTGCCGCCGGGCGTGCTGCGGCGAGTGGTCGAGTCCATCGCCTGGGACGCGGGCGGACAGCCGATGCAGCTCACGCCCGGGGCGTCGAGCGCTGCCGCGGCGGCGCCGAGCGACGATGGCGCGCGCTGAGTGCCGCCGGCCCCCTGGGCGACGCCGGGTGCGCCGGCTCGGCCGCCGTGCTGAACCTTTTGCCCTCGTCGGGGTAAAGAAGTGGGGCAGTTGTCCTTGCCATTCATCGCACCTTGTCACAGGAGTCATTCATGACACGCATGACGCGCACGCTATCCCTCTGGGTGCTGCTGGTCGTGGGGCTGTTCTCCGCACAGTCCGCCTTGGCCCGCGAGCTGCCGGACTTCACCGAGCTGGTGAAGGAGGCGGCGCCGGGGGTCGTCAACATCTCCACCTCGCGCATGGTCGAGCGTCGCGACTCGCCCTTGCGCGGCTTCGGCAATCAGGAGATCCCGGAGATCTTCCGCCACTTCTTCGGCGACCAGCTGCCGATGCCCCGCGGCGACGGCAATGGCCGCAGCCACAGCGAGGAGCGTCAGTCGCTGGGGTCCGGGTTCATCATCAGTGAAGACGGTTACATCATGACCAACGCTCACGTGGTCGACGGCGCCGATCAGATCCTGGTGCGACTCAACGATCGCCGCGAGCTCGAGGCTGAGCTGGTGGGCGCCGACGAGAAGACCGACGTGGCGGTGCTCAAGGTCGAAGCCAGCGACCTGCCGACCCTGGATCTCGGCGACTCCGACCAGCTCGAGGTGGGCGAATGGGTGGCGGCCATCGGCTCGCCGTTCGGCTTCGACCACTCGGTGACCTCCGGCATCGTCAGTGCCATCAACCGCACCCTGCCGCGTGACGCCTACGTGCCCTTCATCCAGACCGACGTGGCGATCAATCCCGGCAATTCCGGCGGCCCGCTGTTCAATCTCGACGGCGAAGTGGTCGGCATCAATTCCCAGATCTTCACTCGCAGCGGCGGCTTCATGGGGCTGTCCTTCGCCATCCCCATCAACGTGGCGATGGACGTGGCCGATCAGCTCAAGTCCAGCGGCTCCGTCGAGCGCGGCTGGCTCGGCGTGATGATCCAGCCGGTGTCCCGCGAGCTGGCCGAGTCCTTCGGCATGGACAATCCGGAGGGGGCCCTGATCGCCGATCTCGATCCCGAGGGGCCGGCGGCCGAGGGCGGTCTCCAGGCCGGCGACGTCATCCTCTCGGTCAACGGCCAGACGGTCGATCGTTCCAGCACCCTGCCGCGGCTGATCGGCCGAGTCTCGCCGGGCGGCGACGTGGCGATCACCGTGCTGCGTGACGGCGATCGCCAGACCCTGGACGTCGAGGTCGGCGAGTGGCCGGACAGCCAGAAGCCCGGCGGTGGCGGCAGCGACGGCGATGCCTCGCCCGCCCGCCTCGGTGTGGTGGTCCAGGCGCTGGACGAGGCCCAGCGCCGCAAGCTGGAGCTCGAGAACGGCGTACAGGTGACCCAGGTCGACCCGGACGGCATCGCCGCGGCGGCCGGCATCCGTCCCGGGGACGTGCTGGTCAGCATCGCCCGCCAGGCGGTGGAGAGCCCGGCGCAGCTGGCCGAGCTGGTCGCCGAGCTTCCGGCCGGCAGCGCGGTGCCGGTGCGCCTCTATCGCGACGGCCGCTCCTACTACGTGGCCCTGCGTCTGGCCGACGACTGAGCGCCTGACCCGCTCACGTCGTGATCCGCGACCCGACGGCCCGCGCCGTCGGGTCGCTGTATCTGGAAGGCGCATCCCGCTACAATGCCGCCATCTCACTCGACGCACCCGAAGAGGGCGGCAAGCCTGTAGTTAGTATAGGGTTGTGTACACGAACCGGATCTTTTCGAATGTCAGAAAGCGATAACCGCAAAGTAATCAATGGGATACGGAACTTCTCCATTATCGCCCACATCGATCATGGCAAGTCGACCCTGGCCGACCGCCTGATTCAGACCTGTGGCGGGCTCACCGAACGCGAGCTCAAGGAGCAGGTCCTCGATTCCATGGACCTGGAGCGTGAGCGCGGCATCACCATCAAGGCCCAGTCGGTGACGCTGGATTATCAGGCCGCGGACGGCAATACCTATCAGCTGAACTTCATCGACACCCCGGGGCACGTGGACTTCTCCTACGAGGTGTCGCGCTCGCTGTACGCCTGCGAGGGCGCCCTGCTGGTGGTCGATGCCGGCCAGGGCGTCGAGGCCCAGTCGGTGGCCAACTGCTACACCGCCATCGAGCAGGGCCTCGAGGTGCTGCCGGTGCTCAACAAGATGGATCTGCCCCAGGCCGACCCGGACAAGGTCTCCACCGAGATCGAGGAGATCATCGGCCTGGATGCCACCGACGCCTGCCAGGTCTCGGCCAAGAGCGGGCTCGGCATCGATGCGCTGCTCGAGCGCCTGGTGCGCGACATTCCGCCGCCCAAGGGCGATGCCGAGGCGCCGCTGCAGGCGCTGATCATCGACTCCTGGTTCGACAACTACCTGGGCGTGGTGTCGCTGGTGCGGATCTTCGACGGCACGCTGAAGAAGGGCGACAAGATCCGCATGACCTCCACCGGCCGCGACTGGCAGGCCAACGAGGTCGGCATCTTCACCCCGCTGCGCCGCGAGACCGGCGTCCTGCGCGCCGGCGAGGTCGGCTTCGTGGTTGCCGGCATCAAGGACATCCACGGCGCACCGGTGGGCGACACCATCACCCACGCCAAGACGCCCGACGTCAAGCGTCTGCCGGGCTTCCAGAAGGTCAAGCCGCAGGTCTATGCCGGCATGTTCCCGGTCTCCTCCGACGACTACGAGGAGTTCCGCGACGCCCTGGAGAAGCTGGCGCTCAACGATGCCTCGCTGGACTACGAGCCGGAAAACTCCGACGCCCTGGGCTTCGGCTTCCGGGTAGGCTTCCTCGGCACCCTGCACATGGAGATCATCCAGGAGCGGCTGGAGCGCGAGTACAACCTCGACCTGCTGACCACCGCGCCGACGGTCATCTATGAGCTGTTGATGAAGGATGGCGAGGTTCGCTACGTCTCCAACCCGTCCAAGCTGCCCGACATGGCCGACGTCGAGGAGATGCGCGAGCCGGTGGTGCGGGCCAGTATCCTGGTGCCCCAAGAGTTCGTCGGCAACGTCATCGCCGAGTGCGAACAGCGCCGCGGCACCCAGCTCGACATGCTGTTCCTCGGCAGCCAGATCCAGCTCACCTACGAGCTGCCCATGGCCGAGGTGGTGATGGACTTCTTCGACCGCCTCAAGTCGATCTCCAGGGGCTACGCTTCGCTCGAGTACAACTTCGAGCGTTTCGAGGCCGCCCAGCTGGTGCGTCTCGACGTGCTGATCAACGGCGACCGGGTCGATGCCCTGGCCATCATCATCCACCGCGACCATGCCCATGCCCGTGGCCGGGCGCTGGTCGAGAAGATGAAGGAGCTGATTCCGCGTCAGATGTTCGACGTGGCCATCCAGGCGGCCATCGGCGGCCAGGTGGTGGCGCGCTCCACCGTCAAGGCGATGCGCAAGAACGTGACCGCCAAGTGCTACGGCGGCGATGCCTCGCGCAAGAAGAAGCTGCTCGAGAAGCAGAAGGCGGGCAAGAAACGCATGAAGCAGGTCGGCCGGGTGGAAATTCCCCAGGATGCCTTCCTCGCCGTGCTCAAGGTCAACGACGACTAGGGAAGGCAACGACCGATGGACTTCACTCTCCTGCTGACGGTGGCCGTGCTGGCCACCGGCGCGATCTGGCTGCTCGACCTGGTGTGGTGGCGGCCGGCGCGCCGGTCGCGTCTGACGGCCAGCGTCGAGGCCGGCACCACCGAGGGCGCCGATCCCGCCACCCGCGAGAGGGCGCTCAGAGAGCCCTGGCCGGTGGACTATGCGCGCTCCTTCTTCCCGGTGCTGCTGGTGGTGCTGGTGCTGCGCAGTTTCGTGGTGGAACCCTTCCAGATCCCGTCGGGTTCGATGCGCCCGACCCTCGAGGTGGGTGATTTCATCCTGGTCAACAAGTTCTCCTATGGCCTGCGCCTGCCGGTGCTGGATACCAAGATCGCCGATCTCGGTGAGCCCGAGCGCGGCGACGTCATGGTGTTCCGTTTCCCCAACGATCCGTCGGTCGACTTCATCAAGCGGGTGATCGGCCTGCCGGGTGATCGCATTCGCTACGAGGGCAAGCAGCTGTTCGTCAACGGCGAACCGGTGCCCAAGTCACTGCTCGAGAGCGGCCCCGAGTCGGCGCCCGGCGAGCGGCTGCTGGAAGAGCGGCTGGGCGAGGCGCTGCACCCTATCTACAATAATCCACGCGATCCCGGCCCGCAGATGCGCGAGATCACGGTACCTCCCGGTCACTACTTCATGATGGGAGACAATCGCGATCACTCCAACGACAGCCGCTACTGGGGCTTCGTGCCGGAGGAGAACATCGTGGGCAAGGCCTTCGCCGTCTGGATGCACTGGGATGGCGGGCTGCCGAGTTTCACCAGTGTACGCCGTATCCAATGAATGCCGGGAGCGGCATTCCTTGCATGACATAGCAGGAGCTTCGTGAGCAATTCCCTGACCCAATTCAGCCGTCGCATCGGCCATGACTTCGCGCAGCCCGACCTGCTCGAGCTGGCCCTGACTCATCGCAGCTACGGCGGCCGCAACAACGAACGCCTGGAGTTTCTCGGCGACTCCATCGTCAACTTCGTCATCGCCGAGGACCTCTTCCAGCGCTTCCCGCAGGCGCGGGAAGGGCAGCTGTCGCGCCTGCGCGCGCGGCTGGTCAAGGGCCAGACCCTGGCCGAGCTGGCTCGTGAGATGGAGTTCGGCGGCCACCTGCTGCTGGGCTCCGGCGAGATGAAGAGCGGCGGCCATCGCCGCGACTCGATCCTCGCCGATGCGGTCGAGGCGGTGATCGGCGCCATCTATCTGGACGCCGGCATGGAAACCGCTCGTGCCCGCGTGCTGGCCTGGTACGCCGAGCGCCTGGAGGACATCAACCTGCAGGATACCCAGAAGGATCCCAAGACCCGGCTGCAGGAGTTCCTGCAGTCGCGTCAGTCGGCGCTGCCGCGCTACGAGGTGATCTCGGTGGAGGGCGAGGCCCATGCCCAGACCTTCACCGTCGAATGTCACGTCGAGATGCTCGAGGAGCATACCCTGGGGATCGGTTCCAGCCGCCGCCACGCCGAACAGCAGGCCGCCGAGATGGCCCTGTCCCACCTCGAAGGCCATGGAGGTCGCTCATGACGCAACGCTGTGGTTTCGTGGCCATCGTCGGCCGCCCCAACGTCGGTAAATCGACGCTGATGAACCGCATCCTCGGCCAGAAGATCTCCATCACCTCGCGGCGCCCTCAGACCACGCGCCATCAGGTCATGGGCATCAAGACCGAGGACGACGATCAGTTCATCTACGTCGACACCCCGGGCATCCACATCCTCGAGAAGGATCGTGACAAGGCCATCAACCGCTTCATGAACCAGGCCGCCACCCAGGCCCTGCGTGACGTGGATGCGGTGGTCTTCATCATCGATCGCACGCGCTGGACCCAGGAAGACCAGGTGGTGCTCGACCGCCTGGCCAAGGTCGAGGTGCCGGTGATCCTGGCGGTCAACAAGGTCGACCGTCTCAAGGACAAGAAGGAGCTGCTGCCCTGGCTGGAATCGGTCGGCGCGCGGCGGGACTTCGCCGCCATCGTGCCGATCGCCGCCAAGCACGGCACCCATGTGGAGGCGCTGGAGGCCGAGGTCGCCAAGCACCTGCCCGAGAGCATCCACTACTTCCCCGAGGACCAGGTCACCGACAAGAGCCAGCGCTTCCTGGCCGCCGAACTGGTTCGCGAGAAGGTCATGCGCCAGCTTGGCGACGAGCTGCCCTACCAGATGACCGTCGAGATCGAGGAGTTCCGCGACGAGGGCCGGGTGGTGCATATCAGCGCCCTGATCATGGTCGAGCGCCACGGTCAGAAGAAGATCCTGATCGGCGAGCGCGGCGAGCGGATCAAGAAGATCGGCCGCGAGGCACGCCTCGACATGGAGCGGGCGCTGGACGCCAAGGTCATGCTCAACCTCTGGGTCAAGGTCAAGAGCGGCTGGTCCGACGACGAGCGGGCCCTGAAGAGCCTGGGCTACGACCTGGACTGACCGTTAAGCGCCAAGCGCCGATCAGCCAGGATAGCGGTCGCCAGGAGCGGTGAACGCCTGGCCCCTTGCGACCTGGCCGTTATCCTTCGCTTGGCCGCTTGGCCGCTTGGCCGCTTGGCCGCTTGGCCGCTTGGCCGCTTGGCCGCTTGGCCGCTTGGCCGCTTGGCCGCTTGGCCGCCTGGCCGAAGGACCGATCATGCAACCCCAGCCAGCCTATCTGCTGCACAAGCGCCCCTACCGCGAGACCAGCGCCCTGGTCGAGCTTCTGACGCTCGATCACGGGCGCGTGCGGGCCGTGGCGCGAGGCGTGCAGCGCCCTGGGAGTCGTGCCCGGGCGACCCTGCAGCCCTTCGCGCCGCTGCACATCACCTGGAGCGGTCAGGGCGAGCTCAAGCGCCTGTCGCTGATGGAGAGTCGAGCGCCGGCGGCGATGCTGGTGGGGGAGGGGCTGCTGTGCGGTCTCTACGCCAATGAGCTGCTCACCCGGCTGTTGCCGGTGGAGCTGCCGGTGGGCGATGTCTTCGCCTTCTACGCCGCCGCCCTGGAGGCGCTGCCGCGCCCGGACGGCCGGGCCGGTGCCTTGCGTCGCCTGGAACTGTCGCTGCTCGAGGCGCTGGATGCCGAGCCGCGCTTCTGCACGCCGGGCGGTGAGGCCCTCGATCCCCAGACCCGCTATCGCCTCGACGTCGATTCCCGCGCCTTCGTGGCCGCCGAGCGCGGCATCGACGGCCGTACGCTCAAGCTGCTGTCCGGCGGCGACTGGCGCGAGCCGGGTCTCGCCGGCCCGGCCAAGGCGGTGACCCGGGCGGCGCTGGCGCCGCTGCTGGGCAGCCGGCCACTGCGCTCCCGCGAGTGGATGCAGCAGCTGGTGGCGCGCCGCCGGGCCGGCGAGGACGCCGCCCGCGGCTGAGGGCACGGTCAACGGCCTGTGCCGAACGGCAGGCCAGGGCGCTTGGGCGACCGTCCGCTTACCCTTATCCTTGTGACCCTGTTTTCCTCGTATTCCGGACCTGGAGAGTTCCCCATGCATCCTCCCCGCATCCTGCTCGGCGTCAACATCGACCATATCGCCACCCTGCGTCAGGCGCGCGGCACCCGCTATCCCGATCCCGTCCAGGCGGCGCTGCTGGCCGAGGAGGCCGGGGCCGACGGCATCACCGTTCACCTGCGCGAGGACCGCCGGCACATCCAGGAGCGTGACGTGCGGCTGCTGGCGGAGGTGCTCAACACGCGCATGAATCTGGAGATGGCGGTCACCGAGGCGATGCTGGCGCTGGCCGAGGAGATTCGCCCGGCCCACGTGTGTCTGGTGCCGGAGAAGCGCGAGGAGCTGACCACCGAGGGCGGCCTGGATGTGGTTGGCGGCTTCGAGGCGATCGAGGCGGCCTGCCGCCGTCTCGCCGCGGCGGGCTCGGAGGTGTCGCTGTTCATCGACCCGGAGCCGGCGCAGATCGAGGCGGCGGCCAGGGCCGGGGCGCCGGTGATCGAGCTGCACACCGGGGCCTATGCCGAGGCCACCGGCGCGGAGGCGGCCGCCGAGCACGCCCGCCTGGTGGCCGCCGCGGAGATGGCCGGCGAGCTGGGGTTGACCGTCAACGCCGGCCACGGCCTGCACTATCACAACGTCGAGGCCATCGCCGCCATCCCGGGGCTTTGCGAGCTCAACATCGGCCACGCCATCATCGCGCGCTCGCTGTTCGTCGGCCTCAAGGAGGCGGTGGCGGAGATGAAGCGCCTGGCGATCGCCGGCCAGGAGGCGGGATTCGTGGCGGCGCTCGACGAGCACGACCACGAGCATGATCACGACCATCAGGCCGACGGCGGCTGCTGCGGATGATCCTCGGGGTCGGCACCGATATCGCCCGGGTGGCGCGCTTCGAGGCCGCCCAGGCGCGTCACGGCGAGCGCTTCGCCCGGCGGGTGCTGGGCGACGACGAGCTGGCGCGCTACCGGGAGCGCGGTCAGACGGCCGCCTTCCTGGCCAAGCGTTTCGCCGCCAAGGAGGCCTTCGTCAAGGCGCTGGGCACCGGGCTGCGTCACGGCATGCGCTGGACCGAGATCCAGGTCGTCAACGATGCCCTGGGGCGCCCGGCGCTGGTGCTGTCCGGGCGAGCCCGGGAGCTCGCCGAGGCCGAAGGCGTCAGGAACCTTCACCTGTCGCTGTCCGACGAGGCGGCCTTCGCCGTGGCCTTCGTGGTGCTCGAGGCCTGAGGCGGGGTGCCGGAGCGATCCGGCCCCTCGCCCGATCAGGCGGCGGACGGCGACGTCGAGGCGGGCTTAGCCGCCTGCCAGTCGCGCAGCGCGGCCATGGCCGCGTAGAGGTCCGGCAGCAGTGGCGTGACCGCGTCCAGCCCGCGGGAGCGCAGCCGGGTCTCCAGGGTCTCGGCCAGCAGCCCCAGGCGCGGCACGCCGCAGTAGCGGCAGGCGCCGTTGAGGGCGTGAATGGCGTCGAGCAGCGCCTCGGCGTCGCCGTCCTTCATGGCCTGGCGAACCTGGGCCTCGCTCTCGTCCAGCGAATCGATCAGCTGGCCCAGCAGCTTGCGGGCCAGGGCCTCGCGGCCGCCGGCCAGCTGGGTGCCGAGGGCCAGATCCACCGAGGCCAGCTCGTTATCGGTGGCCGGGTCGGCCCTCGGCGCCTCGTCGTCTTCGTCCAGCGCCAGGCCCACGCCCAGATGATGGCGCAGCAGGCTCGACAGCTGGGCCGTGTCCAGCGGCTTCTCGAGCACGCCGTCCAGCCCGTTCTGCAGCAGCTGGCGACGCTGCTCGTTCTGCACATGGGCGGTGACGGCGATGATCGGCACGTGACGCCAGTGTCCGCCCAGCGCGCGCAGGGCGCGCGTCGTTTCCACCCCGTCCATGCCGCGCATGCGGATATCCATCAACACCACGTCGAAGCATCTTTCCTCGGCCATGGCCAGCGCCTCCTCGCCGCTGGCGGCAAGCCCCACCTCCAGCTGCGGGCCGCTGATCAGCTCCTGCAGCAGCAGGCGATTGGATTCGGTGTCATCCACCACCAGCAGGCTCAGCGGCCCGTTGGGCGCCTGCGTCTGGCGATCCGGCTGCGGGTCGCGACGGGCCCGCGTCAGGGCGCGGCTGACCGACTCCACCAGCGTTCGCCTGGATAGCGGCTTGCTCAGGACCTCGCCGCCGTGAGGCAGCGGCAGTGCCGGGAGGTCTGGCGGGCTGGCGTTGACCAGCAGCATCGCCGGACATCCCAGGCACTCCAGTCGCCGCTGCAGGGCCGCCTGGCCCGATGGGGTGAGGTCGGCATCGGTCAGACCCAACACCGCCAGTGAGGCGTCGTGGCCAGGCGCTAGCTCCTCGCCGATCACGCGGCCTTCCCAGCGGCCCAGCAGATGCCGCAGGGCGGAGCGGGTCGGCCCGTGGGGTTCCTGCAGCACCACTCGCTGGCCGTCCAGCCTGATTTCGGGCTCGCGTTCTTCCGCGGCATCCGGCGGGCAGGCGAGCGGCAGGGTGAAGGAAAAGGTCGAGCCCTCGTTCGGGGCGCTCTCGACGCAGATCTTGCCGCCCATCTGCTCCACCAGCTGACGGCTGATGGCCAGGCCCAGGCCGGTGCCGCCGAACTCGCGCTGGTGGCTGGCATCGGCCTGGCGAAAGGCCTGGAAAAGCCGGCGCTGGGCGTCGTCGCTCATGCCGATGCCGGTATCGCTGACCGCCACGCGTAGCACCACGTGTCCGCCGCTGCGCTGTTCGACCATTACGCGGACGATGACGTCGCCGTGCTCGGTGAATTTCACCGCGTTGCCGACCAGGTTGGTCAGCACCTGGCGGATGCGCAGCGGGTCGCCGCTCAGCGTTTCGGGCACGTCGTCATAGACCAGGCCGAGCACCTGGATGCCCTTGGGCTGGGCCTGGGGCGCCTGCAGGCCCAGTACCTCGTCGACCAGTGCCACCATGTCGAGCTCGGCGTGCTCGAGCTCCAGGCGACCGGCCTCGATCTTGGAGAAGTCGAGCACGTCGTTGACCAGCATCAGCAGGTTGTCGCAGGCACGCTGCACGTGGTCGAGCCATTCGCGCTGGCGAGGGGCCATCTCGGTGCGTTGCAGCAGGCGACAGAAGCCGATGATGCCGTTGAGCGGGGTGCGGATCTCGTGGCTCATGTTGGCCAGGAACTCCGACTTGGCACGGTTGGCCTCCAGGGCGCGGCGGTGTGCCAGGTCCAGCTTGATGTTCTGCACCTCGATGGTTTCCATCGATTCCTGCAGCTCGCCGGTGGCCTGTTCGATCTGGGCCTGCAGGTCGTCGCGGGCCGAGGCCAGGTGCTCACCCAGGGCGTTGAGTCCCTGGGCGAGGCGGGCCAGCTCGGTTTCCTTCGGCACCGATAGGGGCTGAGGGGCACCGCCGGCGGTCAGCCACTCCAGCGAGCGGGTGACGTCTTCCAGCGGCTGGGTCAGCCGCCGGCTCAGGCCGTAGCCCACCAGGAACAGCAGCAGACCCACGATCATCAGCAGCAGCCCGCCGCCGGCCAGGTGGCGATAGTAGGTCAGTGGCAGCGTCGAGGCGTCGATGTCCAGCATCAGCAGGGCGCCGGGCGCCCCGGGCAGCGCCGCCTGCAGCCGCCAGTGACGACCGTCCTCGATCAACGCCGGGCCCTCTTGCGGCGAGAGATCCGCGGCCTGTCGCAGTCGACCCAGTTCCAGCCGGCGCTGGCCATCGGCGTCGCGAATGCTCAGGGCGCGCACGTCTTCCAGGTCGAGCAGGCGATCGGCGAGACCCTCCAGCTCGCGTGTGGCACCGTCCGCCAGCGCCCGGCCCAGGCTCGGCGTCAGCAGGTCGGTGGCCTCGGTCAGGCGCTCGCGCAGCTGCTGGCGATGGTGGCGATCTTCCAGTTCCGTGACCGCTACCACCAGCAGTGCGAACAGCACCAGGGGCAGGGCGAGGATGGCCAGCATCAGGCGGGTCTTCAAGGACATCGGGAGGGCTCGTCGGCTGGAGTGTCGTGGCCCAGTATGCCACAGCCGAACAGGATGCCTGTCCAGTGTCGGTGCCCGAGGATATAATGCCGAAAAGACGTTTCCAGAAGGACGGTTGCATGCATTTCCCCACCCTGGAGGAGACCATCGGCCACACGCCGCTGGTCCGCCTGAAGCGCATCACGGCAGGGCGCAACAACACCCTGCTCGCCAAGCTCGAGGGCAACAATCCGGCCGGGTCGGTCAAGGACCGTCCGGCGCTGTCCATGCTCGAGCAGGCCGAGGCGCGCGGAACCATCACTCCGGGCGACACCCTCGTCGAGGCGACCTCGGGCAATACCGGCATCGCCCTGGCCATGGCCGCGGCGATCAAGGGCTATCGACTGATCCTGATCATGCCGGAGAACGCCTCCAGCGAGCGCAAGCAGGCCATGGCCGCCTACGGTGCCGAGCTGATCGAGGTCAGCCGCGAGGGGGGCATGGAGGCGGCCCGCGACCTGGCCGAGACGATGATCGCCCGCGGCGAGGGCAAGCCGCTCGATCAGTTCGCCAACCCCGACAATCCGCTGGCACACTACCAGGGCACCGGCCCCGAGCTGTGGGAGCAGACCGGTGGCACCATCACCCATTTCATCAGCTCCATGGGCACCACCGGCACCATCATGGGCGTCTCGCGCTACCTCAAGGAGCAGAGCCCCGAGGTGCAGGTGGTCGGCCTGCAGCCGGAAGATGGCGCCAGCATCGCCGGTATCCGCCGCTGGCCCGAGGCCTATCTGCCGGGCATCTTCGAGCCCGCCCGCGTCGACCGGGTGCTGGACATCGGCCAGGCCGAGGCCGAGGATCATATGCGTCGCCTGGCCCGGGAAGAGGGCATCCTGGCCGGCGTGTCGTCCGGCGGGGCGCTCGCCGGGGCGCTGCGCGTTGCCGAGGAGGTCGAGAACGCGGTGATCGTGTTCATCGTCTGCGACCGTGGCGACCGCTATCTGTCCACCGGCCTGTTCGCCCCGGAGTCCTGAGGTGGGGCTGGGACAACGACGCCCCGCGCGGGCGAGCTCCGGCGTCTCGGGGCTGCAGACGGCGAAACGCGGCAAGAAGGCCGCCCGTGGCGGCGGCGATCAGGGCGCCATCCTGACGATCGATGGCCTGGCCCATGACGGTCGCGGCGTGGGGCGTCTGGCCGACGGCAAGACGGTGTTCGTCGACGGAGCCCTGCCGGGCGAGCGCGTCGAGATCGCCGTGCATCGGACCCGCCAGCGCTTCGACGAGGCCCACGTGCGCGAGGTGGTCGAGGCCTCGCCCGAGCGCGTCACGCCGCCCTGCGTCCACTACGGCACCTGCGGCGGCTGCGACCTGCAGCACCTGAGCCTGGACGGGCAGCGTCGTCACAAGCAGGCGGTGCTGCGCGAGCTGCTGGCCCGCCAGGGCATCGCCCCGGACGGCGAGCCCGAGCTGCTGGCGGAGGCCGGTGAGGGCTATCGGCGCCGGGCGCGCCTCGGCGTCAAGGTCGACGCCGAGGGCGGAGTGCACCTGGGCTTCCGCGCCCGGCACAGCCACCGGCTGGTGGATCTCGACGACTGCCCCATTCTGGTGCCGGCGCTGGCCGACTTGCTGGCGCCGCTGCACCGGCATCTGGCCGAACTGGAGGCGCCGCGGCAGGTCGGCCATCTGGAGCTGTCCTCGAGCGACGCCGGTGTGACCCTGGTGGTCCGCCAGCTGCGCGAGCACGACGCCGATACCCGCCGCTGGCGCGAGTTCGCCCTGGCCCGCGGCTTGCATCTGGCGCGCTGGGTGGGGCGCGAATCGCCGACCTTCGAATGGCTGACGCCGGCACCGGACCTGCACGCTCACCTGGCGGTCGACGAACGTTCGCTGCGGCTGGGTTTCGCCCCCGGCGATTTCCTGCAGGCCAACGAGGCGGTCAACCAGCGCATGGTGACCGAGGCGCTGGCATGGCTCTCGCCGCTGGCGCCCGGCGAGCGGGTGCTCGACCTGTTCGCCGGGGTCGGCAACTTTAGCCTACCGCTGGCGGCCCTGGGCGCCGAGGTGACGGCGGTGGAGGGCAGCCCGGCGATGGTCGAACGGCTGGCCGACAATGCCCGCTGCAACGCGCTCGAGGTGACGGCCCGTCAGGCCGACCTCAACCGCAGCGAGGCCGTGGGCGCCCTGTTCGACGCGCCCGGGCTGCGCCACGTGCTGCTCGACCCGCCCCGCGACGGCGCCGAGGCCGTGTGCCGGGCGCTGGCCGAACGACCGGTGCCGCGGGTGCTCTACGTGTCCTGCGATCCGGCCACCCTGGCGCGGGATGCCGCGCATCTGGTGCAGGCGGGCTACGTCATCCGGCGGTGGGCGGTGGCCGACATGTTCGCCCACACCGCCCATCTGGAATCCATGCTGCTGCTCGAGCACCCGGACGCCGGGCAGCGGGACGAAGGAGCGTCAAGCGATGGTTAAAGTGCGGGAAGATCAGCCCCTGACCGAGTGGGGGACGGTCGATATCCCCCGCTGGGTCGAGCGTCTCCAGGACGACGTCAAGCTGCGCGACGGCGACGAGATGCGCGTGGCCTGCGAGCTGGCCCAGCGACTCGAGCAGGAGTCCGACCGGCCTCACAAGACCTGGCTCAAGGACGGCTCGAGCTTCCGCATGGGCCTGGAAATGGCCGATATCCTCGGCGAGCTGCGCCTCGACCAGCCGGCCCTCGAGGCCGCGGTGCTGTATCGCGCGGTGCGCGAGGGGCTGATCGATTTGGCCGAGGTCACCAAGCGCTTCGGCCATGAGGTCGCCGGGCTGATCGACGGCGTGCTGCAGATGGCCGCCATCAGCACCTCCCAGATGCCGAGCCAGGGGCTGAGCCAGCACGACCAGCAGGACAACCTGCGCAAGATGCTGGTCAACATGATCGACGACGTGCGTGTGGCGCTGATCAAGATCGCCGAGCGCACCTGCGCGCTGCGCCAGGTGCGCGATGCGCCGCGCGAGAAGCGCCTGCAGGTGGCCCGCGAGGTGTTCGATATCTACGCACCGCTGGCCCACCGGCTCGGCATCGGCCATCTCAAGTGGGAGCTGGAGGACCTGTCCTTCCGCTACCTGCACGAGGAGGACTACAAGACCATCGCCCGCCAGCT
This sequence comes from Halomonas smyrnensis AAD6, assembly GCF_000265245.1. Taxonomy (GTDB): domain Bacteria; phylum Pseudomonadota; class Gammaproteobacteria; order Pseudomonadales; family Halomonadaceae; genus Halomonas; species Halomonas smyrnensis. Next base: position 80,999 of record NZ_AJKS02000003.1, on the reverse strand, counting down.
GGCCGAGAAGCGCCTCGACCGCAACCGCTACATCGAGGACGTGGTGTCCACCCTCGAGGGGCTGATGGAGGCCCAGGGCATCCATCAGTACCAGGTGGACGGGCGCGCCAAGCATATCTATTCGATCTGGCGGAAGATGAAGCGCAAGCACATCGACTTCTCCCAGGTCCACGACATCCGCGCGGTGCGCATCCTGGTCCCCGAGATCACCGACTGCTACACCGTGCTCGGCATCGTCCACTCGCGCTGGCATCACGTGCCCACGGAGTTCGACGACTACATCGCCAACCCCAAGAAGAACGGCTACCAGTCGCTGCACACCGCGGTGTTCGGCCCCGAGGGCAAGGTGCTGGAGATCCAGATCCGCACCTTCTCGATGCACGAGGAGGCCGAGCTCGGGGTCTGTGCCCACTGGCGCTACAAGGGCCATGACACCAACGCCCGCAGCGCCAGCTACGAGGACAAGATCGCCTGGCTGCGCCAGGTGCTCGAGTGGCAGGAGGAGGTCGGCGACTTCGGCGACCTCCGCGAGGGCCTGTCCAGCGACGTGGCGCCGGACCGCATCTACGTCTTCACCCCCGACGGCCACGTCATCGATCTACCGCGAGAGGCCACGCCGATCGACTTCGCCTATCGGGTGCACACGGAGGTCGGCCACCGCTGTCGCGGGGCCAAGGTCAACGGGCGCATCGTGCCGCTGACCTACCGGCTCAGCACCGGTCAGCAGGTCGAGATCCTCACCGCCAGCAAGGGCGGCCCGAGCCGCGACTGGCTCAATCCCAACCTCGGCTATGTGTGCACCTCCCGGGCACGGGCCAAGATCCAGTCCTGGTTCAAGCATCAGGCCCGCGACCGCAACCTCGAGGAGGGACGGATCCTCTTCGAGCGCGAGATGAAGCGTCTCGACGTCGGCGACATGGACCTCACCCGGCTGGCCAACCAGGTCAACTACACCGGTCCCGAGGACATGTACGCCGCGCTCGGCGCCGGCGACCTGCGCATCGGCCAGGTGCTGCACCAGGCCCAGCAGCTGTTCGGCGAGAGCGATGATCAGGAGCAGCTCGACAAGCTGCTGGCCAAGCCGCGCAAGGCCGCCGACAAGCCCGATGGCAACGGCATCACGGTGCTCGGGGTCGGCAACCTCAAGACCAGCATGGCCAACTGCTGCCACCCGGTGCCCGGCGAGTCGATCGTCGGCTTCATCACCCAGGGCCGCGGCGTCACCGTGCACCGCGAGGACTGCCCGAACATCCTTCAGCTGCGCCTCGACGAGCCCCAGCGGGTGATCGAGGTGGAGTGGGGCGAGCGGGCCCGCACCCAGTATCCGGTGGACATCGAGATCCAGGCCTGGGACCGCTCGGGGCTCTTGCGCGACGTCACCGCGGTGCTCAGCAACGAGAAGGTCAACGTACTGTCGGTGAACACCCTGACCGATACCGATGACGGCATCGCGCGGATGCAGATCACCCTGGAGGTGGACGGCCTGGAGACGCTCGGGCGGCTGTTCTCGCGCATCCAGCAGCTGTCGAACGTCATCGAGGTGCGTCGCCTGCGCAGCGGCGGCAAGAGCCACAAGAAGAAGGGCAAGAAGCCATGAGCGAGCGCCGCTTCGATCTCGACGACCTGCTGACGCTGATGGCGGTGCTGCGCGACCCCGAGCAGGGCTGCCCCTGGGACGTGAAGCAGCACTGGGACAGCATCGTGCCCCACACCCTGGAGGAGGCCTACGAGGTCGCCGACGCCATCGAGCGGCATGCCTGGGACGAACTGCCGGGCGAGCTGGGGGATCTGCTGTTCCAGGTGGTCTACTACAGTCAGTTCGCCGCCGAGGAGGGCCGCTTCGATTTCCATGAGGTGGTCCATGTCCTCACCGCCAAGATGCTGCACCGTCATCCCCACGTCTTCCCCGACGGCACCCTGACCTCGCGGCGCGAGGGCGTGAGCGCCGCCGAGGTGGAAACGCAGCAGGTGCATTCGCGCTGGGAGTCGCTCAAGGCCGAGGAACGCGACGCGCGGGCCGAGGACGCGGCCGTGACCTCGGTGCTGGACGATGTGCCGCGCAATCTGCCGGCGCTGTCCCGTGCGGCCAAGCTCTCCAAGCGGGCCGCCCGGGTCGGCTTCGACTGGCCGGACCCCCGCGGGGTGATCGCCAAGCTGCGCGAGGAGCTGGCCGAGGTCGAGGAGGCGCTGGCCGAGGACGATCATGACCATGCCAGGGAAGAGGTCGGCGATCTGCTGTTCGCCGCCGTCAACCTGGCGCGCACGCTGGATGCCGACCCCGAACGTTGCCTGCGGGTCACCAACGGCAAGTTCGAGCGCCGCTTCCGTCAGGTGGAGGCCGCCCTGGATGACGAGGGCGTGCCGCTGGCGGAAGCGGGGCTCGAGCGCATGGAACGACACTGGCAGGCGGCGAAGCGACAAGAAAAAACATAACGATATCCCCACCCACGAGGAAAGGAGAAGCCTGGACATGAGCCACGACCTGCACGAATCGCTGCGGGACAACGTCCGCATCCTGGGCGACAGTCTGGGACGTACCATTGCCGATGATCTCGGCAAGGACTTCGTCGATCGCATCGAGACCATCCGCGGTCTTGCCAAGCAGGGTCGCCAGCGCGAGGCCGATAGCAACCGTCAGCTGATCGACTACCTGCGGGGCCTGCCGGACAGCGACCTGCTGCCGGTGACCCGGGCCTTCAACCAGTTCCTCAACCTGGCCAACATGGCCGAACAGCACTACCGCGCCCGCTTTCGCCGGGTCGAGGACTACAAGCCCGGCGCCCAGCCGGTGCTCGGCGAACTGCTCGAACGCGCCCGCGACGAGGGCCACACGCCGCGCAAGCTGGTCGAGGCGCTGGCCAACATGCGCGTCGAGCTGGTGCTGACCGCGCATCCCACCGAGGTCATCCGCCGCACCCTGATCCAGAAGTACGACGCCATCGATGAGTGCCTGACCATCATCGAGTCTTCGGCCGACTATCCCGAGCGCGCCGCCCGCGCCCACGGCCGCCTCGAGGAGCTGATCAGCCAGGCCTGGCATACCGACGAGATCCGTCACGAGCGCCCGACGCCGGTCGACGAGGCCCGCTGGGGCTTCGCGGTGATCGAGAACTCGCTGTGGCAGGCGGTGCCGGACTTCCACCGCGACCTGGACAACCTGCTGCTCGATACCGCCGGCGAGCGACTGCCGCTGGACGCCGCGCCGATCCGCTTCGCTTCCTGGATGGGCGGCGACCGCGACGGCAACCCCAACGTCACCGCCAAGGTCACCCGCGAGGTGCTGCTGCTGGGCCGCTGGATGGCCGCCGACCTCTACTCGCGCGACCTCGAACAGCTCAAGGCCGAGCTCTCCATGTGGAAGGCCAACAGCGCGCTCAAGGCCGAGGTGGGCGACGTCGCCGAGCCCTATCGCGAGCTGATCAAGCGCCTGCTGAGCAGGGTCGAGGCCACCCGCGACTGGGCCCAGGCCCAGCTCGACGGCGTCAACCACGACGGCGGGCCGATCATCGAGACCCGCGATCAGCTCTACGCGCCGCTGCTGGCCTGCTATCGCTCGCTGTGCGACGTCGGCCTCGACACCATCGCCAACGGCGTGCTGCTCGACACCCTGCGCCGGGTCTCGGTATTCGGCGTCACCCTCACCAAGCTCGACCTGCGCCAGGAATCCACTCGCCACGAGCAGGTGTTCGAGGAGCTCACCGATAGCCTGGGGCTCGGCCACTACCGCGACTGGAGCGAGGAGCAGCGCCAGGAATTCCTGCTCAACGAGCTGTCTTCCCGCCGGCCGCTGATTCCGCGTCGCTGGGAGTGCTCCGCCGAGACCCGCGAGGTGATCGACACCTTCCGCGTGATCGGCTCCGAGCACGTCGAGGCGCTGGGCACCTACATCATCTCCATGGCCGGCCAGCCCTCCGACGTGCTGGCCGTGGCGCTGTTGATGAAGGAAGTGGGCGGCGAGGCCACGCTGCCGATCGCGCCGCTGTTCGAAACCCTGGACGACCTCAACCGAGCCGGCGACGTCATCGACCGACTGCTGGCGCTGCCGGGCTATCGTCGACTGGCCGGTGATCGTCAGGAAGTGATGATCGGCTACTCGGACTCCGCCAAGGACGCCGGCCAGCTGGCCGCGGCCTGGGCCCAGTATCGTGCCCAGGAGACCCTGGTCGAGGTATGCCGGCGTCACGACGTCGACCTGACGCTGTTCCACGGCCGCGGCGGCACCGTCGGTCGCGGCGGCGGCCCGGCCCACGCGGCGATCCTGTCCCAGCCGCCGGGCTCGGTGAACGGCAGCCTCAGGGTGACCGAACAGGGCGAGATGATCCGCTTCAAGTTCGGCCAGCCCGACATCGCGCTGCGCTCCATGGAGATCTACGCCTGTGCGGTGCTCGAGGCCTCGCTGCTGCCGCCGCCGACGCCCGAGCCGGCCTGGCGCGAGGAGATGGATCGCCTCGCCGGCGTGGCCCACCAGGCCTACGTGGGCGTGGTGCGCGAGGACCCCGACTTCGTGCCCTATTTCCGCTCGGTGACGCCGGAGACGGCGCTGGGCCGCCTGCCGCTGGGCTCGCGCCCGGCCAAGCGTCGCCAGGAGGGCGGCGTCGAGACCCTGCGGGCCATTCCCTGGATCTTCGCCTGGACCCAGACGCGCCTGATGCTGCCGGCCTGGCTGGGCAGCGGCGAGGCCTTCGCCAAGCGCCTCCAGGAGCCGGGCGGGCTCGAGGTGCTGCGCGAGATGCGCGACCGCTGGCCGTTCTTCGGCACCTATCTCGACATGCTCGAGATGCTGCTGGCCAAGGCCGATGTCAGCATCGCGGCCTACTACGAGCAGCGCCTGGTCGACGAGCCGGCCCTGCAGGCCCTCGGCGAGCGGTTGCGCGAGCGCTTCGGTCGTCTCAACGGCGCGGTGCTGCAGATCCTGGATCAGGACGAGCTGCTCGAGAGCACGCCGCTGATCCGTCAGGCGGTGGAGGTGCGCAATCCCTACATCGACCCGCTGCACGGCCTTCAGGCCGAGCTCCTGCAGCGTAACCGCGATGCCGACGGCGCGATCAGCGGGGATCTTTCCCGGGCGCTGATGGTGACCATGGCCGGCATCGCCGCCGGGCTGCGCAACACCGGCTGATCGCTGGCCAGCACCTGCGACAGAACACCCCGAGGGCCTCGGCCCTCGGGGTTTTTCGTTGTGGGTGTGCGGTGGTGCGCGTTGGGTCGTAGGCGCGGGTGTCTGAGGGGGGCGGCTAGAAGGGCATGTGCACCGAGGCGGTGACCATATTGAGATGTTCGAGTGCCGGATCGTCGACGCGCTCCATTTCCAGCCGGCTGACCCAGTCGTTGGCGAAGCCGAATCGGGCACCGATGCCGTTGACGCGGGTCATGCCGCCTTCGGAGAGCTCGGGCGCATGGCCGCTGGCGGCCTTGCCCTGCCAGCCGGCGAGTCCCGACTTGGCGTAGAGGCCGAGCGCACCGAAGCGCACGCCGGCCATCAGGCTGCCGCCGAGGCTGGTGGTGTCGAGCAGGGTGCTGCGGGTGGCGCCGGACACGGGCACGTCGTTGCTTTCCCGATAGCGGACCTCGGCGCCGAAGTCGAAGCTCGGCAGCCCCCGGGGCGAGATGCCGGTGGTCAGCCGGAAGCCCGAGGTCACGCCGTCGGGGCTTTCGACGTTACCGCCCAGCAGCCGCATGCCGTTATCGAAGTGAGCAAGATCGGTGGCGTCGCCGGCAAAGGCGGGCTCGTCGGAACCCGCCAGCGCGGGCGTGACGCCGATGGCGGGGAACAGCAGCAGGGCGATCAGCGTCGACCGCCAGGAGTCCGGGATCTTCATCGCTCAGGCCTGGGAAGGGGAGCCCGTCGGGTGTCATCAACAAGATGAGGCTAGCAGGCGACACCCGAAACGGCCAGGCGCGGCATCATCCGGCGGCGCTGGAGGCGGACACGGTGTCGGCCGCGGTCAGGCGGGCATGGAGCCCCGCCAGCACGGGCGTGGCCAGGCCGTGGCGGCGCCCGGCGGCGAGCAGCGGGCCGAGAATGGCGTCGTGCTCGGTGGGCCGGCCGGCCAGCACGTCCTGCAGCATCGAGGCGCGATTGTTGGCGGTGGCCGACACCACCGACCACACCCGCGCCGACCAGCCCTCCGCCGGGGCCGGAATGGCCTCGGCGGCCATCACCGCCGAGACTTCCTCGATCACGGCCTCGACCATGGGCCGGAAGGGGCGGTCGCGCAGCTGGCCGTTGCGGATCCGGAAGCGGGCCACCAGCGGATTGATGGCGGCGTTGACGGCGAGCTTGTGCCACAGCCGTACGCGGATATCGTCGACGGCGCGGGCGGCGAGGCCCGCCGTCGAGAGCCTGGCGGCGACCGTTTCCGCCAGTTCGGCGTGACGGCCGGCGAGATCGCCGATCACCGTCTGCCCGCGCCCGGCATGCACCACGCCGGCGTCACCGTCGAGGTACGCGCCTTCGGTGGTGCTGGCGCACAGCACCGGGCCGTCCCAGCGTTCGCTCAGGCGCGGCTGCACGCCGTAGCCGTTCTGCCACAGCACCAGCGGCGTGTCCGGCGCCAGCCGGGGCGCGATCGCCTCGAAGGCGGCCTCGGCGGCGTAGGCCTTGGTGGTCAGGTGAAGGATATCGGCGCGTGCGGCGAGTCCGTCGGCCAGCGTCGCGGGGGTGACGCTGTCGATCTCGTGCGAGTGCGTCTCACCGGTCGGGGTGGTCAGGGTCTGACGACGCGGCGGCTCGCGGCGGCCGATCAGGGTGACGGGCATCGTGGCGGCCAGGTGCAGCGCCAGCAGGCGCCCGACGGCGCCCGGCCCGAGGATCAGCGTGTTCATGAGGACGTGCTCCGCTTGCGTCGGGCGGTGCCGGTGCCGGCCTTGGTGCCTCTCGTGGCCTTGCCGGCGGCGCCGCGCCGGCCGCTGCTCTTGCTGCCGCCTTTGCCGGCGCTCCGGCTTTTTGCGCCGCGTTTCCCCTTGCCGCCCGACTTGCCCGAGCGGGCCGCCGGCTCGGCGCCCCGGGCATCGGCCAGAGACTGGCGCATGCGGCCGGCGTCGGCGCGGCCCAGCAGCGTACGCAGATCGGTGACGAGGGCGTCGAGGAAGGGCGCCGGGGCGTCGCCGTCCTCGGCGATGGCGGAGAGCCGCTGTTCCCACAGGGCGGTGCGCTCGGGGCGGCTCACGGCCTCGGGCAGCGAGGCGATCAGGGCGTCGCCGAGGCGGGTGGCGCGCAGGGCCTTGCCCTCGCGCACCAGGTAGCCACGGGTCTCCAGGGTCTCGAGGATGCCGGCGCGGGTGGCCTCGGTGCCCAGGCCGTCGGTGTCGCGCAGGGTGCGGCGCACCTCCGGGTCGTCCACGTAGCGGGCGATGTTCATCATCGCCTTGATCAGGCTGGCGTCGGTGAAGGGTTCCGGCGGGCGGGTCTCGCGGTCCTCCACGCCGGCGTCCTCGACGCGGCACGCCTCGCCCTCGTCGAGCGGCGGCAGCGGCGGGGCCTCGTCGCGGGTGGTGAACAGCGGCTTCCAGCCCGGATCGAGGATCTCCTGGCCGCGGGCGCGGAACCGTTCACCGATGATGGTGAACTCGGCCTTCACCTCGCGGGTCGAGAGCGCAGGATAGAACTGGGCCAGCACGTTGCGCGCGATCAGCCGGAAGACGTCGGCCTCCTGGCGTGAGAGCGTCGCCGGATCGGCGGTCTTGCCGGTGGGCGCGAGGGCGTGGTGGGCGCCGACCCGCTTGTCGTTCCAGGCCTTGGAGCGCTTCGAGAAGTCGGCGCCGGCGAGCCAGCCGCGCAGGGTGTCGTCGCCGGCGCAGGCGCCCTCGAGGGTGCGGCGGGCGCCGGCGAAGTGCTCCTCGGGCAGATAGCGGCAGTCCGAGCGCGGATAGGTGATCAGCTGGTGGCGCTCGTAGAGGCGCTGACAGATGTCCAGCACCGCCTTGGCCGAGAGCCCGTGGCGGCGGGCGGCGTCGACCTGCAGCGCCGACAGCGAGTAGGGCAGGGGCGCGGCCTGGCGCTTGTCGTGGCGCTCGAGCTTGGACAGCTGGCCCTCGGCGCCGGGCAGGCGTTCGGCCAGCGCGGCCGCCGGGGCACGCTCGATCAGCCGCCCCTGATCGTCCAGCGGGTGCGTCTCGCCGGGCGCCCACCAGGCCCGCAGGCGGCCGCGGGAAACGGCCAGATCGGCCCACAGCACATAGAAGGGCCGCGGCTCGAAGTCGCGGATCTCTGCGTCGCGACGCACCACCAGGCCCAGCACCGGCGTCTGTACCCGGCCCACCGAGAGCACGCCGTCGTTCCCCGCCTGTCGGCCGATCAGCGTCCAGGCGCGGGTCAGGTTGATGCCGTACAGCCAGTCGGCCCGGGAGCGGGCCTGGGCGGCGCGGTAGAGCGGCGCATAGCGGGCGTTGTCCTCCAGCCGCGAGAGCGCGCGCTTGACGGCCGGAGCGTTGAGGTCGCTGACCAGCAGTCGCGACACCGGCCCCTTCCAGCCCAGGTGCTCGATCACTTCCTGTACCAGCAGCTGGCCCTCGCGGTCGGGGTCGCCGGCATGCACGACCTCGCCGGCCTGCTTGAGCAGCCGGCGGATCACCGCGATCTGACCCTTGGCCTTGGGTCGCGGGGCGAGTTTCCACTGCTCGGGCAGGATCGGCAGGGTATCGAGCCGCCAGCTCTTGAGGGCGGGGTCGTAGGCCTCGGGCGGGGCCTGTTCCAGCAGGTGGCCGAGGCACCAGGTGACGGTGGTGTCACCGGCCACCAGGGCGCCGTCCTCTCGGCGAACGGCGGCGGGCAGGGCCTCGGCGATGGCCCGGGCCAGGCTCGGCTTCTCGGCGATGATCAGGCGCATGGCGTCTCGTCGGCGGGGTAAACGTCGATAGGATGAAAGTCATGGGGATTCTTACAGTATTTGTCGCGGGTCGCCAGGGGTAAGATGGTGATCCGTTGTACAATGCTTGTCTCACTTTATCGGAGGGCGTGATAGATGCGCGAACGCGGTCGCACACGGCGCCTGCTGGGCCTCGGCACTCGCACCGGCGGTGCCCTGCTGCGCACCCGGCTCGGCGGGCAGGCCGACTGGCGTGCCCTCGGCGAGGCGCTGTTCGAGGGGCTTTCCGAGCTCAAGGGGCCGGCCATGAAGCTGGCTCAGGTGATGTCGCAGTGGGATGACCTGCTGCCGCCGGACCTGGCCGATGAGCTGGCCCGGCTGCAGCGTCAGGCCACGCCGATGCCCTGGGAGGCCATCCGGGGGACCCTCGAGGCGCAGTACGGCGACCTCGAGGCGGTCTTCGCCGAGGTCGAGACCGCGCCCTTCGCCAGCGCCTCCATGGGCCAGGTGCACCGGGCGGTGACGCGAGACGGCGAGACGGTGGTGCTCAAGGTGCAGTATCCCGGCCTCGCCGAGGTGCTGGAGGGCGATCTCGCCCAGCTGCGCCGCCTGATGCGTCTGGGGCGCTGGTTCAAGGTGCCCCAGGCGCGCCTCGACGCGCTGTTCGAGGAGCTCGCCGCCGGCCTGCGCGACGAGCTCGACTATCGCGCCGAGGCCGAGCATCTGGCGCGCTACCGGGCGCGCTACGCGCATCTCGATTCGCTGGTGATCCCCGAGCCGCTGCCCGATCTCTGCGGGCCCCATGTGCTGGCCATGCGCCACGTGGCGGGTACGCCGCTGCGCGAGCTGGAGGATGCCGACGACGCCGTGCGCCAGCGGGTGGCCACGACGCTGGCCGACTGGCTGATCGAGGAGCTGTTCACCTTCGGCGAGCTGCACGCCGACCCCCATGCCGGCAACTTCGCCGCCGATGAGCAGGGTCGGCTGGTGATCTACGACTTCGGCGCCGTCATCCCGGTGCCGCGCAAGCGGCTGGCGGCGATGATGCGCCTGCTCGAGGCCACCCTGGCCGCGGACCCCATGGCCATGGATGCGGCGATGCTCGAGCTGGGCGGCCGCCAGGGCGAGGGCGCGCCCCTGGCGCTCTATCGCGAGGCCGCCGAGGCGGTAGGCCCGCTGTTCGCCCCCGGCATCCAGGACTTCGGCGACGTGCGCGTGCATCGCCGGCTGCGCGAGCTGAGCCCGCGGGTGTGGGCGGCCATGGATCGCCTGCAGCCGCCGGCGGACACCCTGCTGCTGTCGCGGACCCTGAACGGCCACTACTGGAATCTGGTGCGCCTCGGCGCGCGGCTGGACATGGATGCCCGGGTGAGGCCGCTGTTCGCGAAGGTATCACGCTGAGCGGCTGCCAGCCCGGCGCGCGGCTGGTAGACTGTGCGGTTTTTCGGCAGGGGAGACGGCCATGCTGGCGGTATGGGTAGAACAGCTGCTGGGGTTCGCCTCGGGCGCCCTCAAGGCGATTCGCGAAGACGAGCGTTATCCGACGCTGATGGCCTGGGCCCGCGAGGAGGGTCCCAAGCTGACCGGGGATCCGGCCATGGCCCAGGCGCTGGCTCCGGAGCTGTGGTCGCAGACCCCGCTGGCGCGGCTGGACTTCGAATGCGAGGCGCTGGCCCGCCCGGGGCGCAACGAGCCCTGCTGGTGCGACTCCGGGCGCAAGACCAAGCGCTGCTGCGGCGCCGTCAGCCTGCCGGGCGATGTGCCCGATCACCTGATGTGGATGCTGTCGCTGCGCGAGTGGAAGGGCGATACCCTCAAGGCCGCGCTGGCCAGCGGCAAGGCGCCCGCCCAGGCGCTGCTCGAGGCCGGGCTGATCGCCGCCGAATCCGGCCAGCGCGGTCGCGCCCAGCAGATCCTCGAGTCGCTGTTCGAGACCGCCGACTGGTCGCGCCTGCCGGAGCAGGCCGAGCCGGCCTTCGAGATCCTGGTCGATCTCTATCAGGAGCGCGGATTCCATCGCAAGCGCGAGGCGCTGCTCGACGCGGTGCTCGATCGCGGCCCGCTGTTCCTGCGCGGCGTGGCGCTGGAGCGGCTGTGCCTGATGCACCTGGACAACGATGACCTGGACAGCGCCCGGGCCGCCTTCGTGCGCGCCCAGCAAGCGCTGCCGGACTCGCCGACCCTGGCCTACATCGAGGCCATGCTGCTGCTGCATGAAGGGCACGAGGAAGAGGCCCGCGAGCGCTCGAGCTTCTGGTTCCGCCGCCTGTCCCGTCAAGGCGAGCTCGATCCCGACCAGCTGCAGTTCCTCTCCGACCTGGCCGATAACCCCGGCGCGACCCTGGCCGAACAGCTGCTCAACGCCGAGGAGGACCTGGCCGAGCCGCTGGTCGCGCTGCAGGCGCTGCTCGAGTCGCTGGACGGTGCACCGACGCTGGACCTGCGCGTCGAGGAGGACCAGCTGGCCTATCACCGCAGCGCCCGGGAAGACACGCTCTATGCCGGTTTCCGCGCGGTGTTCCCCGCCGAGGTCGAGAACGAGGCCCCGCTGGGCTTCGATGACGATCCCTGGCAGGCGGCCGGCGACTGGCTGCCGGCGCTGTGTGCCCAGCCGGAGTGGCTCGATTCGCCGGCGGTGGTGCAGTCGCTGGCGCTGGCGCTGACCAGCCGCTTCGGCAGCCTGCCGTGGATGGCGCCGAGCCTGTTCGAGCCGCTGGCCGAGCGCCTGGAACGTTGGCTGGATCAGGCACGCGAGGCGGCGTCCGGCGAGGCGTCGCCGGGCGACGCCTCACTGGACTGGGACGCCGCCGATAACGCCATGCTGCTGCGCACCGGCCTGGCGCTGGTGGTGGGCATGGAACGCGGCGCGCGGCAGCGTTCCCGGCATCTGGCCGAGCGGCTGCTCGAGCTGGATGATCGTGACAGCCTGGGGCTGCGCGAGCTGGTGCTCGACCAGCTGCTGCGCGAGGGCCGCGACACCGAGGCGCTGGCGCTCAGCGAGTCGGCGCTGGCCAAGCCGTCCGAGGACGAGGCGGTGCTGGGGCTGCTGATGGGCCGGGCGCTGGCGCTCTACCGCCTGGAGCGCCTCGACGAGGCCGTCGAGGCGCTGAGCGAGTCCCGGCGCCACAACGGTCACGCCCTGTCGCTGCTGTGCGCCGAGAATCCGCGTCCGGCCAGCCCGTCGGGCGACGGTACGGCGGCGCCCGGTTCGCGGGCCGAGGCCTGGCAGTACCGCACCCTGATGCGTGACCAGTGGCGCGCCACCCCGGGCGCGCTGGAATGGCTCGCCGGTCGGCTGGACTGAGCGGCGGGGCCGAGAGGGGCGGCCTCAGGCCGTGGTCGGCGCCGGTGCCAGATGGCGGTCGCGGCTGACCCAGATCGCCAGCGCGATGGCCGGCAGGCCCAGCACCGAGGCCGCCAGGAAGAAGTCTGCGTAGCCGTGCGAGGCCACGACCAGGCCGCCGAAGCCGCTCAGGAACTTGCCGGGCAGCGTCATAAGCGACGAGAACAGCGCGTACTGGGTGGCGGTGTAGGCCCGCGAGGTCAGCCCCGAGAGGAAGGCGATGAACACCGCGCTGGCGAGGCCGTTGGAGAGGTTGTCGCCGACGATGGTGACCACCAGCATCGGCAGGCTGTCGCCGGCAAGCGATAGGGCCACGAACAGCAGGTTGGTCAGGGCGGTGGCGCAGGCGCCGAGGATCAGGATCGGCCCCACTCCGTAGCGCGCCACCAGCAGGCCGCCCATCAGCCCGCCGCCGATGCTCATGGCGATGCCGAACACGTTGGTCACGTTGGCGATGGCCTCGAGGCTGAAGCCCAGATCGATGTAGAGCGGGTTGGCCATGGAGGCCATGGCCAGGTCGCTGATACGGAACACGGCCACGAAGGCCAGCAGCCACAGCGCCTTGAGCCCGTGCCGACCGAAGAAGTCGGTGAACGGGCAGACCACCGCGCCGATCACCCAGGCGCCCAGGCGGCGCAGCCAGGCCGGCCGGCCGCGGCTGGCGCGCAGGAAGGCCCGCACCCGCGGCTCGTGGATCAGCTGGACGCCCAGCGCCTGGCGTTCGGGTTCCGGGCGCACCAGCACCGTCACCATGCCCACCGCCATCAGCGCCGCCATCGCCAGGTAGGCGACGTGCCAGGACACCAGCGAGGCCAGGTAGAGCGCTCCCGCCCCGGCGGCGATCAGCCCGCCGCGATAGCCGATGATATAGGTCGAGGCCATGGCCGCCTGCAGGTCCTCCGGCGCCGACTCGATACGAAAGGCGTCGATGGAGATGTCCTGGGTCGCCGAGCCGAAGGCCACCAGCAGCGCGAACAACGCCACCAGCGGCAGCTGGTTCGGTGGATCGAGACTCGACAGCCCCGCCAGGCCGGCGGCGATCATCGCCTGCGCCAGCAGCATCCAGCCGCGGCGCTGGCCGAGCCGGCGGGTCAGGCCGGGGAGCGCCAGCCGGTCGACCACCGGGGCCCAGAAGAACTTGATCGAGTAGAGGATGCCGATCCAGGCGAAGAAGCCGATCGCGGCCACCTCGACGCCGTCGCTGCGCAGCCAGGCCGACAGTGTCGAGAACACCAGCAGGAAGGGCAGGCCCGCCGAGAAGCCCAGGAACAGCATGGTCAGCACCGGGGCACGCAGGTAGACCGACAGGGCGCTGCGCCAGCTGCGATGCGCGGTGGGGGTCGGCATGAGGGGCTCTCCTTGCGATGGGTCAGGGCACGTGCCGGGCCATCGATGTTAAAATCTCGGTCTCGACCGGGGCCGACGACACCGGCGGCACGCGCCGCCGATTGTTGCAGAGCCCCGGCGCCGACACCAGCCAGAGACGATCGACGACATGCGTGATGACGACCTTTCTCTCGAGGCCACCGAGGATGCGGTGCCCCGCTGGTATGCCATCCAGTGCAAGGGAGGCGAGTCCTTCCGTGCCGCCGAGCACCTGGGCAACCAGGGCTACGAGGTCTTCCACCCGGTGCTCGAGGTTCAGAAGAAGCGCCGCGGCAAGCTGGAGTGGGTGAGCGAGCCGCTGTTTCCCTACTATCTGTTCATCCGCCTCGACCGGCTGATCAGCAACTGGCGGCCGATCCGCTCGACGCGCGGCGTGCTCAAGCTCGTGACCTTCGGCGGCGACATGCCGGTGCCGGTCGGCGACGGGCTGATCGAGGCCCTGCGCCGTCAGGCCAGCCAGGATGATGACGACGTCGCCCACGTCTACTTCCGCGCCGGCGAGGCGGTGGAGATCACCGAGGGGCCGTTCAAGGACCTGCAGGCGGTCTTCGCCAGCCACAAGGGCGAGGAGCGCGCCATCGTGCTGCTCAACATGCTGCATCAGCAGCAGCGACTGGAGATGCCCGTCTCCCGACTGCGCCGTCGCGACTGATGCCCTTTAACCTTATCTTTCATTCCCCAGTACCGGAGGCCCCATGACCATCGCCCCCCAGCGGGTCGTGACCCTGCACTACGTGCTGAGCGACGAGGACGGCCAGGTCCTCGACGACTCCCGCGCGCGCCAGAAGCCACTCGAATACCTTCACGGCCACGGCAACCTGATGGCCGGGCTGGAGCAGGCCCTGGCCGGGAGCGAGGCCGGCGCCGAGCTCGAGGTGACCCTGGCCCCCGCCGAGGCCTATGGCCTGCGCGACGAGGCGCTGGTGCGCGAGGTCGGCCGCGAGGCCTTCCCGGTGCCCGATCTCGCGCCGGGCATGCGCTTCCAGACGCCGGGCGATGACGGCCCGGAGATCGTCACCGTGCTCGAGGTGCGCGACGACGGCGTGCGGATCGACACCAATCATCCGCTGGCCGGTCGCCACCTGCACTATCGTCTGGAGGTGCTGGAGGTGCGCGAGGCCACCCGCGCCGAGCTCGCCAAGGGCCACCCGCTGCCGCCGGGCACCACGCCGGATCAGGTCGAAGACAAGAAGATGGTCTGAGCCCTCGGCTCGGGAGCGCCGGCCGCGTCGCCCTTCGGCGCGGCCGCGTTTCCCGCGTTTCTCTCCCTCCTCCTTGCCCCCCCTCCTTCCCTGCGGCGCGATGCGGCATCGTTTCCGGGGCCGAGGAGCTCCCAGCGGCAGCGTCGCGAGCGTGAAACTGACCTGGATCAAGCCCGTACGGCCGGCCTGTTCACACCGGGTGGCGCACTTGACCCAGATCAGCGTATCGCCCGGGACGGGCCGCTAGAGTAGGGCCATCACATCGCGACGGGAGGCAAGCACCATGTACTGGGACGATGCCGTGATCTTCGGGCTTGCCACCGTCGGCATGATGATCGCCTTCATGGGCGGCTGGGTGGCCTTCGTCATCCGCGACCACCATCGTCGCGAAAACAAGAAGCGCTGATCTGCCGTTCCACAGTCGTCAGGGGAGGGGGGCTACCCCCCACTAGGCCGACCCTTCGGGGCCGGCCTTTTTTTGTGCCGTCGTTCGGCAGAGGGGGTCGCTCAGCGGTCGGCGGTCAGGCGCTCGGGCAGGCCGAGGGCCGCGGGCGTCCAGCGACGGGCCAGGGCGCGCATCACCCGCTCGGGGTACCAGGTCTTTCCCAGGCTGCCGTTGTAGCGGGCCAGGGCGCGGGTCAGGTCGCCGTCTTCCACCGCCAGGTAGTGGGCCAGTATCGTGCAGCCATAGCGCAGGTTGCGGATGGGATCCTTGAGGTCGTCGGCGGGCAGGCCGAGCTCGCGGATCCAGAACGGCATGATCTGCATCAGCCCCACGGCGCCGGCCGATGACACCGCCTCGGCGTGGAAGGCGCTCTCCACTTCAATGACGGACAGCACCAGCGCCGGCGGGAGGCCGGCCAGGCTCGCCTCCTGATGGATGCGGGTCAGCAGCGTCTGGCGACGATCGGCATCGGGCACGTAGCGCGCCAGGCGCGGTGCCATGTCGTTGATCCACTGACGGGCCGCCCACACCTCGGCGGGCGAGCGCGGCGTCCGCCGGGCGCCGTCCAGGGTCGGGCGCAGCGTGGCGGGGAGCGGCGGCAGGGCCCGAACCACCGGCGCCCGGTCCGGGACCGGGTGCGCGGAGAGGGCATCGAGGAAGTCGCTGCCCGCCTGGCCGTCGAGCGGTTGGGCGACGAGCGGCGTCGCCAGCAGCAGGGAGGCGGCCGCCGCCAGGGCGGCCGTCAGTCGCCGCTTAGCGGGCGTCGATCTTCTCGTGCAGGAAGGCGAGGATGTCCCCGGCGGGGACCATGGTGGCGTCGCTGTCACGGCGTCCCTTGTACTCCAGTTCTTCCTTGTCCAGCCCGCGGTCGCCGACCACCAGGCGATGGGGAATGCCCATCAGTTCCTGGTCGGCGAAACGCACGCCGGGGCGCAGGTCGCGATCGTCGAGCAGCACGTCGAAGCCGGCGGCGCTGAGCTCCTGATAGAGACGCTCGCTTTCCTCGCGCACGCGCTGCGACTTGTGGGCGTTCATCGGCACCACGGTGACGTGGAAGGGCGCGATGGCGTCCGGCCAGATGATGCCGCCGTCGTCATGGTTCTGTTCGATGGCGGCGGCCACGACCCGGGTCACCCCGATACCATAGCAGCCCATCCAGGGATGTGCGGCCTTGCCGTTGGCGTCCAGCACGGTGGCATTCATCGCTTCGCTGTACTTCTGGCCCAGCTGGAAGACGTGGCCGACCTCGATGCCGCGCTTGATCGACAGGGTGCCCCGGCCGTCCGGGGAGGGATCGCCCTCGACCACGTTGCGCAGGTCGGCGACCTTGGGCAGCGGCAGGTCGCGCTCCCAGTTGATGCCGAAGTAGTGCTTGCCGTCGACGTTGGCGCCGGCGCCGAAGTCGCTCATCATCGCCACGCTGCGGTCGATGACGATCGGCATGTCGAGGTTCACCGGACCCAGCGAACCGGGGCCGGCGCCGGCCGCCGCGCGGATCTCTTCCTCGGTGCCCATGGTCAGCGGGCTCGCCACCTCGGGCAGGTTCTCGGCCTTGACCTCGTTGAGCTCGTGATCGCCGCGCACCAGCAGCGCGATCAGGCCGCCCTCGGTGGCGTGCACCATCAGCGTCTTGATGGTCTTCTCGATCGGCAGGCCGTGCTGCTCGACCAGCGCGGCGATGGTCTTGGCATCCGGCGTGTCGACCAGGCGCAGCTCCTCGCGCGGGGCGTCGCGCTCGCCCTGGGGCGCCATCGCCTCGGCCTTCTCCATGTTGGCGGCGTAGTCGGACTCGGTGGAGAACACGATGTCGTCCTCGCCGGAGTCGGCCAGCACGTGGAACTCGTGGGAGCCGGTGCCGCCGATGGAGCCGTTGTCGGCGATCACCGGGCGGAAGTCGAGCCCCAGGCGGGTGAAGATGCGCACGTAGGTGTCGTACATCACCTGATAGGTGTCCATCAGCGAGGCTTCGTCGATGTGGAAGGAGTAGGCATCCTTCATCACGAACTCGCGGGAGCGCATCACGCCGAAGCGCGGGCGGATCTCGTCGCGGAACTTGGTCTGGATCTGATAGAAGTTCGACGGCAGCTGCTTGTAGCTGGAGATCTCGCGGCGCACCAGGTCGGTGATGACTTCCTCGTGGGTCGGCCCGACGCAGTAGTCACGCTCGTGGCGGTCCTTGAGGCGCAAAAGCTCGGGGCCGTACTGGTCCCAGCGGCCGGACTCCTGCCACAGTTCGGCGGGCTGCACGGCCGGCATCAGCACTTCCTGGCCGCCAGCGCGATCCATCTCCTCGCGGACGATGCGCTCGACCTTGCGCAGGGTGCGAAGGCCTAGCGGCAGCCAGGTATAGAGCCCCGAGGTCAGGCGGCGGATCATCCCCGCGCGCAGCATCAGCTGATGGCTGACCACTTCGGCGTCGGCGGGCGTTTCCTTGAGGGTGGAGATCAACAGTTGGCTGGCGCGCATGGGTCGCGGATATCCTCGAAAGCGTCGTAAAGAGGGGGTGGGCCGACCGGATATGAGCGGCCCGAATTGAACGGCATTGTACGACCAAGCGCGAGTGGCGGCAAAAGGGCACGCGGCGTCGGCGTGGCTATGCCTTCGGGCGAAGGCGGGCGGACGGTCCTCGTATCCGGGCGGCGTCAGCCCGACGCCGCCTCCTCGTTCAACGCCTGACGGCGCTCCCGGCGGGGGTTGCTCGGGTAGATCAGCCGCAGGGCGTCGGCACATCGCCCCCTGGCTGGAAAGCTTCCAGTCCCGCTATCCCGAGCTCGAGGTGGCGCAGACGTTGACCGATGCCCTGGTCGATCCGGTGGGCGCCGATCTGGTGGTGCGGATCGGCGCGCTGGAGGACTCCAGCCTGGTGGCCCGGGAGCTGGCCCCGCAGCATTTCACCATCGCCGCCTCGCCGGGCTATCTGGCGCGCCACGGGCGGCCCGAGCATCCGGACGATCTGCTCCACCACAACTGTCTGATCTTCAAGGGAACCCGCGGTCGGGAGGCGTGGGACGCGCGACTGGCAGGTCGCCAATCGGCCGCGGCTCGATGCCATCCACCTGATCTTTCCGGAGCACCGGCTGCGCTCCTCCAAGGTCGCCGCCTTCGTCGACGACCTGATGGCGCGGCGCGAGCGGCTGTCGCCGCGCCTGGAGGCGGGCGGGTGAGACGCTAGGTGCAAGACACCCGGGCGACGCCCACGGCCAGGCAGGCGTTTTGGTGGGACCAGTCGGCGTGGTTGTTGACCTGGCCGTGGTCGCGCAGGGCGCGGATCGCGGCCAGATCGAGGCGGGCCAGCTGCCAGCCCGGCGTGGCGTCCCGGGCCTGGGTCAGCACGCCGTCGGGCGGGAAGCCGTGGTCGCAGGGCGTGTAGACGCCGGCCCGGCCGATGTTGATGTCCACCGCCGGCGACCACAGCGCCTCGCCCACTGTGGGCGAGTGCACGATCGCCACCTGCTGCTCGATGGCGCGGGCCTGGGCGCTGAGCCGCACGCGCTGGAAGCCGGCCTCGGTGTCGGTGCAGCTCGGTACCAGCAGCAGCTCGGCGCCGGCATCCACCAGCGCCCGGGCCAGCAGCGGGAACTCGCTGTCGTAGCAGATCAGCACGCCCAGCCGCCCGGCCGGGGTGTCGAAGACCCTGAGGCCGTGGCCGGCCTCGACGCCCCATTCGTCGTTCTCGAAGCGCGTCATCACCTGTTTGTCCTGATGGCCCGGATCACCGTCCGGGCCGCACAGCCAGGCGCGATTGACGAAGCGTCCGTCGTCGAGCCGCCAGGGCAGGGAGGGAGCGAGCAGGGTCACGCCATGCTCGCGGGCAAGCCCGCGCCAGGTCTCGACGAAGGCATCGCGCCAGGGCTGCAGGCCGTGCAGCTGGGCCGCCAGGTCGCCCTGCTCGGCCTCGGGCAGCAGCGAGGCCAGCTCCATGGCGCCGTACTCGGGAAACACCAGCAGCTCGGCGCCGCAGCGGGCGGCGTCATGCACCCAGCGCGCCGCCTTGGCCTGGAAGTCGGCGAAGTCGGCGAACGCCTCGATGGGGTACTGGGCGGTCGCCACGGTCACCGTCGGCGGGTGTTTCTCGCTCATGAGTCCAGGGCCTTGAGCCAGAAGATCATCGGCTTGGCGGTCTCCTCGTCGGCATCGATGTCCTTCCAGGCGAAGGTGGTCGAGAGCGACGGCGTGCGGCGATAGCCCCAGGCGTTCCAGAAGTCGTGCAGTGGCCGGTAGTCGTCGGGCTTGAGCGGATGGTCGACCGGGCGTTCTACGGCGCAGAAGGCCGCATGGCCGAAGCCCTCGCTTTCGGCGTGGCTCTCGCGGGCCTCCATGAAGGCCTTGCCGATGCCGCGGCCGCGGTATTCGGGCAGCAGCACCGATTCTCCATAGTAGAAGACGCCTTCGGGGCGGTAGCCGGCGGCCTCGAAGGGGGCACGGAAGTCGTCGACCTCGTCGTCCAGCGGCTGGCCGGTGGCCGCGCCGACCAGGGTGTCGCCGTCGAAGGCCAGCACGAAGAAGCTTTCCGGATTGGCGGCGTAGCGCTCGAGGTAGCTGGCCTCGTAGGCCTCGTTGCCGTCGTAGAGATAGGGGTAGTCACGGAAGACCCGGATGCGCAGCTGGGCCAGGGCCGGCAGGTGCGGGGTGATGTCGCGCCCCCGGCAGATGGAGAGAGTCGGGATCGCCATGGGCATGCTCCAGGGAAGTTGTTATTGGATCGCGGCAGCCTAGCAGCCCCCATCGCCATGGTGCGGCACCGAGGCGACGCCAGCAGTGCCCAGGGCGACATGGCTCAGTCGTCTTTTCCGGTGGCGCGCCAGCGGCCGATGGCCAGTGCCACCAGCCCGGCCACGAGCCCCCAGAAGGCCGCCCCGATGCCGCCCGGCGCGATGCCCGAGGCGGTGACCAGGAAGGTGAGCAGGGCGGCGTCGCGCTGGCGGGCATCGCCCAGGGCGTCGGCCAGCGAGGCACCGAGGGTCGGCAGCAGTGCCAGACCGGCGATGGCGACCACCAGTTCGCCGGGCAGGGCGGCGAACAGCGAGCTCACGGTAGCGCCGAACAGCCCCAGCAGCAGGTAGAAACCGCCCGCCGCGACCCCGGCGGCGTAGCGTCTCTGTGGGTCGTGATGGGCCTCCGGGCCCTGGCAGACCGCGGCGCTGATCGCCGCCAGATTGAGGGCGAAGCCGCCGAAGGGCGCGAGCACGAGGCCAGTCAGCCCGGTGCCGCCGACCAGCGGCGAGATCGGCGGCCGGTAGCCGGCGGCGCGCAGGGCGGCCACGCCGGGCAGGTTCTGGGAGGCCATGGTGACCACGAACAGCGGGATGCCGACGCCGATCAGCGTGCCGAGCTCGAAGCTCGGTGCCGTATAGGCCGGCACCGCCAGCGCCGGGGTAATGGCGCCGAGATCCAGCAGGCCCTGGGCCTGGGCCACCAGGCCCCCCACGGCCAGCACCAGCGGGATGGCATAGCGCGGCCACAGCCGCTTGGCCACCAGATAGGTCAGCCCCATCGCCAGCGGCAGCACCAGTCGGTGTTCCACGGTCATCACCAGGTCGAGTCCGAAGCGCAGCAGCACGCCGGCCAGCATGGCCGAGGCCAGCGCCCGCGGCAGGCGGTGCATCAGGCGCTCGAACACCCCGGTCACGCCGCACAGGGTGATCAGCAGCGACGAGAACAGGAAGGCGCCGATCGCCTCGCTCATGGGCAGCCCCGGCAGGCTGGTGGCGAGCAGCGCCGCGCCCGGGGTCGACCAGGCGGTGAGCAGCGGCATGCGGTAGCGCAGCGAGAAGATCAGCGTGGTGACGCCGGAGCCGATGCCCAGCGCCCACAGCCAGGAGCCGATCTCGGCCTGGCTGGCGCCGGCCGTCTCGGCGGCCCGAACGATGATCGCCGCCGAGCTGGAATAGCCGATCAGCACGGCGATGAAGCCGGCGGTGAGGGTCGACAGGCTGCCGTCGTGCCACAGCGAGGGACGCTCGGCGCTGGCGGGGCTCGGCGTTGGCCGGCTGGGCGTGGGCATGGGAGGTCTCCGGGTGGCTGTGCGTTATAGCGCACGATGGCGCCACCCTAGCACCGTGCGCTATAACGCACAAATGGACAGGCAGGCCTCGGCGGCCGCGCTACAATGGCGCCTTTCCATCTATCCGAACGATCTATCGGAACTGTCTGAACGCGACCGGGAGAGGCCGATGCAGGAGATCTCGCAGCATATTGCCGAACGGCTCAGGGCGCTGCGCCGCGTCGAGGCCTGGAGCCTCGATCGCACCGCCCGGGAGACCGGGGTCAGCAAGGCCATGCTGGGCCAGATCGAGCGCGGCGAATCGAGCCCCACGGTGGCGACGCTGTGGAAGATCGCCAGCGGCTTTCGCGTGCCGTTCTCGAGCCTGTTCGAACCCGAGGCCGTTGTTCCGGATGCGGGACTGGCCGGTGCCGCGCCTCAGGCTGCGCCGGCCTCCGAGGGCGATGCCGCCGGGATGGCGGCCGTGCCGCTGTTTCCCTTCGACCCCGTGCTCGGCTTCGAGCTCTTGGTGGGCACCCTGGCCGCGGGCGCGGTCAGCGAGTCGGCGCCCCATGCACCGGGCGTGGTCGAACATCTTGTGGTGGTCGAGGGCGAGCTGGAGGTGCGGGTGGACGGCGTCTGGCGGCGTCTGGCGGCGGGCGAGGGACTGCGCTTCGCCGCCGACCGGCCCCATGCCTATCGCAACCCGGGCGAGGGGCCGGCGCGCTTCCACGACGTCATCCACTATCCCTGCGGCGCGGGTGGTTTCCCGGGCGTCGCCGCGGACGGCGAGAGCGGCGAGGCGAGCGCCGGATCGACCAGCGCCTCGGGCCGGTAGCGGGCGAGCAGCGCCCACAGCCGAGCGGCGGTGTCGGCGTCCGGCCGGCCGCGATGGTCGGCGGGCCGATAGCGCATCTGGAAGGCGCGCAGCGCGCCTCGGGTCGCACTATCGAGTTCGCCGCTCGGCGTGACCGCGTAGCCCCAGGCCGCCAGCGCCCGCTGCAGTACGGCGAGCGGCGGTGGGCCCGCGGCAAACAGGCGACGGTAGCGGGCCAGGTCGGCTTCGAGCGGCCAGGTGCCGATGCCGGCCGCATACAGGTGCCGCCAGGGGAAGGCCGGTCCCGGGTCGATCTTGCGCGTGGGCGCGATCTCGGCGTGGCCGAGCAGATCGGTGGGGGCGATGTCGTGGCGCGCGATCAGGTCCCTGAGCAGGGCGATCAGCGCCGTGATCTGCTCGTCGGGGAAGGGCGCCCAGGCCACCGTGGGGGCGGCCTCGATGGACGGGCGATCCGGCCCGGCGTTGACCAGCTCGATGCCCAGCGAGCTGTCGTTGAGATGGGTGCGGCCCGCCCAGGCGCTGGCGCCGGCGTGCCAGGCGCGACGCGACTCGTCGACCAGGCGATAGACCCGCGGCGCGCCGCGCTCCCGGCCGGGCCGGCGCGGCACCAGGTAGTGGGCGCTGACGCGGGGCCCGCTGAGAATCTCCAGCGAGGTCGCCTCGTCCTCGTCGGTGTAGTGCAGCACCAGAAAGCGCACCCGGCTGGAGTGGGCGCTGGACGAATGGCTGTCGTCGATCACCACGCCGCCGGGCCCGACGGGGCGTTCGCCGCCGGCGCAGCCGCCCAGCATCAGGACGAGCATTAGGCAGGGCAGTGTCCGGAATCGCATGGCTCAGGCCGTCCAGGACAGTTGGCGCACCGCCAGCCCCAGCGCCAGGGTGGCGGTGACGCTGAGCAGGGTGCCCAGCAGCACGTACTCGGTGAGCTTGCGGTCGCGGCGGGCACGCAGATCGCCGAAGCGCAGCACCGACTTGGCGGTGAGCAGAAAGCCCACCGCGGTCAACTCGTCGAGCACCACCAGGGTCAGCACCAGCAGCCGTTCGAGCATGCCGATGCGAGCCCCGGCGGCGACCAGGGTGCCGGGGTCGGTGACCTCCTCGCTCCAGGGGCGCATGGCCAGCGCGATGGCGATGGCCATGGGGCGGGTGACCAGCAGATAGGCGATAGCGTGAGCCATCACCTCGGGACGGCTCAGCCAGTCGAGCGCCGCGCTCAGAGGCGCCAGGCTGCCCAGCGAGGCCAGCCAGACGCCCAGCAGCACGATCAGGTGCAGGGCCTGATCGAGCACGAACCAGCACAGCCGCCGCGGGTCCAGATGCGCCTTGCCCAGGTCGATCAGCGCGTGGCTGGCGGCGATGGTCACCGACCAGGCCACGGCGGCGAGCGAATCGATGCCGGCGACCACCAGCACCGCCAGGGCCAGCAGCCCATGGATCCCGGCATGCAGGTAGAGCACGCCGGCGCGGGCCTTGTCGCGCTGGCGTGCCTCGACCCAGCGCCGCGGCTGGAGCAGGAAGTCGCCCACCAGGTGGACGAGGATCAGGGCGAACAGCGTCGTCAGGGCCGTGGCGGTCATGGCGTCGCCTCCTTGTCGGCGAGCGATGTGCGGAAATGCGTCAGGGTGTCGGCCAGCAGGGGCCAGCGGGCGGCGCGCAGGCGCTTGTGGACGCTGGGCTGACGAATGCCCAGCCGCTCGGCCAGCGCCTGTTGGGTGAGATCGTCGGCCAGACGCAGGCCGACCGCCTCGGCGGCGCGGGGCGACCAGTCGGCCAGCAGGGCGTCGAGGTGGCGGATCAGCAAGGCTTCGCAGGGGGCCTCATCGACGTCGGTGTGCCGCAGGGCGAGGTGCGCGTCCGATGCGTCCAGCGCATCCAGGGTGCGGCCGGAGGCGACGAAGACCGGGCCGTCGGCGGAGGCCAGCGCCTCGCCGGGCCGCCAGTCGTCACGCCCCACCGCGATGGCGAGCCGGGCGTCCCAGCGGTGTCCGGCCTCGGAGTGCGCGATCAGGGCGGCGCGCAGCGCCACGGCCGCCTCCAGTGCCGCCTCGACCCGGGCGATGGCGAGCTGGAAACCGTCGCCGCGATAGCGCTGATAGTCTCCCTCGTGGCGCTCGGCGAGGCCCTCCAGGGTCGTCTCGAGCACCCGGTGGAGGCGCTGGCCCTCCTCGAGGCGGCGCGAATCGATGATGTCGCCGGTGATGACGGCGAGACGTGTGGCCATGGAGACTCCCGAGGGCGACGGTCATGCCTCAGGATAGATTCTCAGGGCTATTTTTCAATGTAATAGCCTTATTTGGCTATATCGGGCCGCGCCTCGTTGGAGCCCGCGTCGCGGAGCTTCTCGCCCTGCCCGCGGGCGGCGACGTCGACGCCCGGCGCGAGCGTCTCGGCGATCGACGATCCGCCATGCGACTTCGGCTGGCTGGCGTGATGACACTATTGCCGAATCGGCAATAGCCAATTGCATCTTGTCGCCTTTTTCCCGCCTGGGCCCTGCCCTAGCCTCGGGAGGTGAGGCCGTTACTGGCAAGGAGAAGAAGAGCGTGCTGCTTCAATGACTTGCCGACGGATCGTTCATCGTGAGGGAGAGCGCTTCCATTCTCATGTCAACAGCCACATCGACACGCCTTGCCTACGTCAATTATCAGGTCGATCGCCCCGAAGGCTTGCAGATTCAGGTGGACCCTAACGGGGAGACCGGACGACGTATCGAGCCGGAGCACGATCGTCGTGGGGTCAGACTGCATGATCTTCGCGTGGTGCCGACCGATTTCGTCACGCAGGGGCTGGTCTTGCTGGAGACGCCGTCCCTTGCCGTGGATGTGCGGGACCCCGAAACACGAGACCGCCTGCACACGCCGGCGATAGAGACACTGCTCAAGCAACAGCTGGGGGCAAGCGACGTGCATGTCTTCGATCACACCCTGCGTGGCTTCGAGGGGGAACGTGTGCCGGCCCAGCATGTTCACGTCGACTATTCGTCAGATGCCGGCTCTCAGCGTCTGCGTGACGTTCTGCCACCGCTACAGGCCGAGCAATGGCTGCGCGGCCACTATGGCATCGTCAATGTGTGGCAGCCCGTGGAACATAGCGTGGAGCGCGACCCACTGGCGTTTGTGGATGTGTCTACCGTTCAGCCCGATGACTGGGTCGACATCGATATTCTCTATCCGGATCGCCGCGGTCAGATTCAGGGGCTGGTTCACAATCCCGCTCACCGCTGGTACTTCGCTTCCCGCATGCGGCCGAATGAGGCCATCCTCTTCAATGCCTTCGATAGCGCCGGCAAGCCACCCGTCGCGCATACCGCCGCCGAATTGCTGAATACCGCGCCCGAGGCGCCGACACGCACCAGTCTCGAGACGCGGGTGCTGGTGCGCTACGCCGACTGAGACTCGCGCCCTGTCGCCTGCCTCGGCTGGCGTCGGGCGACCTCAGCCGCGTGCCTGTCATCCATCACATGTTTCTCGTCAGTCAGGAGCTTTTGTCATGAGCCTGTCTTTCCATGCCGTGAGTCACGAACGCGGCTTCAATCCCAAGCCCCTCCCTATCTGGAGTGACAACGGCGAGGTGGGCGACCTCTTCGACACCGATGACGTGGCTGCCGCCACCCGCCAGGAAGTAGAGGGCGTTCCGGGCGCCTTCCAGCTACTCGACGTACTGACCCCGCGGGAAGCCGACCACTTCGTGCAGGCCGTCGAGGAGATGGGCTTCGAGGAGGACGCTCCCGTTTCCCTGCCGCGCTCGGTCCGTCATAACCATAACGTCAACTGGATCGTCAGTGAGGCGATCGACAGGGTGATCTGGTCGCGTGTGGCCTCTCTGGTCAACGAGCGTATCGACGGAGAGCAGGCCAAGGGTATCAATGCGCGCTTTCGCGTCTATCGCTATGAGGCGGGCGACTTCTTCAAGCCCCATACCGATGGGGCCTGGCCCGGCAGCCGCGTCATCGACGGTCAAGTCGTCACGGATGCCTACCCGGGCCTGATGAGCCATTACACCTTCCTGATCTTCCTGAGCGATGGCTACACCGGCGGTCGCACCGAGTTCCTGGTCAGCCGCACCGATCCCGGCAAGCCGGCCCGGTCACGCGAGGACATCCAGACCGTCTCGGTCTCGACCCCCAAGGGCGCGGTGCTGTGCTTCCCGCATGGCTCTCATCCGCAGCACTGCGTGCATGCCAGCGAACCGATCACGGAGGGGGCCAAGTACATCATCCGCAGCGATATTCTTTTCTAATCCTTGCCGAGGGCCCCTTGGTGCGGCGCCTCCTCTTGCATCTCGAGAGGCATTCAACAGGAGAGGCGCTCGCGCCGCGCCATCAAGAAATCGACCCAGGCGCGTACACGAGGGTTACTCTGATTCTCTCGGGCGAAGACGACATGAATGCCGGTATCGAAATCGGTCGATGTCACATGATAGTCCTCCAGCACCGGCACCAGATGACCCATGGCCAATTCGTGACGGATAGCCCAGAGTGGCTGGACCACCACGCCGGCTCCATCCAGCGCGGCCTGGGTGAGGATGTCGGCATTATTGGTCCGCAGAGCGCCGGATCGCGCCGAGATGCGGTGTAATATCCCCCCCTGCGTCAGCCGCCAGTAATGGTTGCTGGCGCTGTAGCTGAACGTCAGTAAACGATGTTGATCCAGATCGTTCGGCTCGCTGATCGGGGGCCTGGCTTCGAGGTAGGAGGGGGCTGCCGCCAGCATGAAACGCTGATCGGTAATGCGGCGCGCAATCAGGCTGGAGTCGTCGAGATGACCGATGCGAATGGCGACATCGAAGTCGTTCTTCACGAGGTCGACCATGTCATCGCTGCTGATGATCTCCAGGGCCACCTCGGGATACAGCTGCATGAACTCGCTCACCATTGGAGCGAGGTAGAGGCGAGAGTAGCGCCAGGGCACGGACACTCTGAGCGGCCCGGCGACGCGCTCTCCCAGGGTGTCCAGGTCGCGGGTCAGGTGCTCCACTTCGGCGAGGATGGCGCGAAAGCGCACCAAGGCATGTTCTCCGGCTGGCGATAGACGCACATGCCGGGTCGTACGAACCAGCAGGGGCTCGCCCAGGTGACGCTCCAGTTGGTTGACATGTCGTGTGGCCGTCGAGGACGCGATATCCAGCTCCCGCGCGGCCGCAGCGAAGCTCTGATGTTCGGCGACCTTGAGCAAGGTCCGCAGTTGCTGGGTCAGTTCTTTCATGGCCATCCATCGCTATCCGACGTCAATGGTCCAGCCCGCGTGATAACGTCGGTCTCGGTGTCCGCGTTGCCCCCGTGTCGGACGGGGGCTGCATCCTGAGACAGGGCTGGTTCAGCCGATATCCTGCCCACGAGGGCGTTTCGTATTCAACTGCCCCGGACACTGCCCCAGCTGCCCTTTGGACTGTCTGTCCTTGCGATGATCCTGACGTGCAAGGCTGAGCCCCAGGTTGCGTGATGGGCTCTCACTTCCTGACATCGGTGGCGAAGCGAGCGGCATTCTCCCTGAGGAACTGGCTTTCGTCGGCGTCACCCCAGAAGGCGGGCTGTGCCTTCGGGATGGTCAAGGCCTTCTGGATCTGGGGGCGCGCATCGAGCCGCTCGAACCAGGCCTTCAGGTGGTCGAGACCCTCGATCGACACCTTGGCCCAGACGTAGGCGCGGGCCCAGGGGTAGGTCGCCATGTCGGCGATGGTGTACTGATCCCCCGCCAGCCACTCGCGGCCTTCCAGGCGGGTGTTCAGGACCTCCAGCAGGCGACGGGATTCCTCCACGTAACGCGTGATGGAGAAGGGCTCCTGCTGGCCGTTGGGGGCGGCGATGCGCTGGAAGTACATGGCCTGGCCCATCATCGGGCCGATGCCGCCCATCTGGAACATCAGCCACTGCAGCGTTTCGCTGCGGGCCTTGGCCTCTCTGGGCAGGAAGCGGTCGTACTTCTCGGCCAGGTACCAGAGGATGGCACCGCTCTCGAACACGGCGAAGTCGTCGTTGCCCCGGTCGACGATGGTAGGAATGCGCCCGTTGGGATTGAGCTTGAGATAGTCGGGCGCCTTCTGCTCCTTCTTGCCGAAGTCGATGAAGGTCAATTCGTAAGGCACCTCCGCTTCCTCGAGAAAGATGACCGGCTTGTAGCCGTTCATGGTGGCGGCGGTGTACAGGTGAATATCCGGCTGTGACATGGGGAGTGTCCTCATGGGGTGACGCGATGAAGGGCGGTGCGCGTCGGGCCCGCTACCCTATTGCATCGGGCCCGACGCGCATGGCCGGTTGCCTGTGGACGGTCACATCTGACGGTCCCACAGGCTCTCCTGGTAGCGCTTCACGTCTTCCTCGAATCGTGCGGGATGCACGTTGCGGAAGGCATGCTCGTCCAGCGGGATGAGGCGAACCATCTCATCGATCATGGAGTAGGGGTCGAGCTGCAGATCGTCCCCGGCGAACAGCTGCTGGGTCTCGCGGATCGGCGCCTCGGGGGTGAAGTGCGTCTTCGGGTCGTACCACTGGTCGAGGGTGTCGTACATGCGGTCGTTGAAGCCGGTGCGGAAGGGGCCCGGGTTGATGGTGGCGACCTTCACGCCCAGCGGTGCCAGCTCTTCGTGGAGCAGCTGGGCAATGCCTTCCAGGGCATGCTTGGACGCCACATAGGGCGCCAGGTACGGGAAGGTGGTGAACCCGGCGATGGACGATACCAGCACGATCTTGCCCTGGCCGCGGTCGGCGAAGGCCTTGGCGTAAGGCTGCACGAACTCCAGCGTCGAGAAGACGTTCGTCTCGAAGACCTTGCGCACGCGGGCCACGGGAATCTCGGCGATGGGGCCGGTCTCGCCGATCGCCGCGTTAGCCACCACGACATCCACCTCGGCGCCGTAGCGCGCAAAGACGCTGTCGCGATCCTGGGCATCGGTGATGTCGAGTTTCTCGACCTCCAGGTCAACGCCCTGCTGCTGCGCCTTTTCCTTCAGGGCCGACACCTGGGGCCAGATCTCCACCGTGGCAATCACCCGGTGCCCTTGTTGCGCCAGTGCCAGTGCCGCCCCTTCCGCCAGGCCGCTGCCGGCCCCGCTCATCAGAATGGTTTTCATCGTCTCTCTCCTCGAGATAAGTGGGATTACGCCAGGTCGTCGCGATCCAGGCGCTCGAAAATGATGGCCTCGACGGGCGTCGCGCCGACGTTGGTCACCTGGTGCGCCCAGGCCTCGTTGTGCATGACGTCGCCTGCCACCACGTCCCGCTCCACGACATCGCCGCTTTCCAGTGCGATGCGCAGGCGGCCGGCGGAGAGGAAGTAGACGATCTCCTCCGGATGGCGGTGAGGCGCATCGGCGGCCCCGGGGGCCATGGTCATGTGTACCAGGCGTGTCTCGCCGGTGTTGATGAGCTCGCGATAGAACTCCGGGGAGGCCTGGTCGGCCAGCGGTACCGGGCGCCCAGCGTCGGGCCATTGAGGCGTTGTCATGGGGGATTCTCCTGAGTGTGACGGATGCATCAGCCGAAGACGCGCTCGAGGTGGGCGTCGAAGCGGGCGAGGTCGCTGTCGATATCGGGGTTCTTCATCACGTCGTAGGCGCCGAAGGTCGGCAGGGCGCTCATGTCGAAGAAGCGTGCGTTCAGATGCACGGGGGCGACCAGGTCATCCAGCGACTTGCCGGCGAAGAAGGGTTCGTCGGGATCGTTGAAGGCCTCGGCCGGGGCGTTGAGCGTGACGCTGAGCATGTACTGTGTGCCGGTGAGAGTGCCGCCCAGCCCGTAGTTCTCCTTCGGCTTCTCGGCGGTGCGCCCGTCGCCCTCGCAGAAGCGGCCGTCCATGCCGGCGGTATAGACCTCATCCATGTACTTCTTGAAGGACCAGGGCACCATCATCCAGTTGATCGGGAACTGCATGATCACGACGTCGGCCCACTGGTGGGCGGTGATCGCCTCCTCGACGTCATACCCTTCGGCGATGCGGCTGACGCGCACCTCGTGCCCCTGGTCGTCAAGCCAGGAGCGCGCGCGCTCGACGAGGCTGTCGTTGAGCGTGCCCTTGGCAAACGGATAGGGCTGGTGTCCGTTGATGATCAAGATCTTACGCATGAAATCCTCCGCCACGACGGGCAACGAGTAGTGGATCAACAAGCTCTGCAGGCGTTAAGATGACGCGAGGGGTAACCAAAAACAACTAGTATACTTTTGGTAACCTTGCTCTTCGGAGGACCGACCGGGCCCGCCCCGGGATGGCCCCTTCCGGGGAGCCCTCGGGAATCGATGAGCGGTTTCAGGCCCAGAACCCGATTGGCGCTGGGCAGACACGACAGGAGGTGTGCGATTGGATGCGTTTGTGACGGAAGATCCGAAAGGCCGGCGCCGGGTCGCGGCGCCCTGCATGGAACCCTGCGCCATCGAGAAGGGCATGCGCGTGCTCGGTGGCAAGTGGACGGGGTCCTTGCTGTGGCACATCAAGGACGGGCCGGTAAGGTTCAACGACCTGGCCCGGATGGTGGGCGGTGCCAGCAAGAAGATGATCACCGAGCGACTGCGCTTCCTCGAGGCGAAGGGATTGATCTCCCGCCACGTGCGCGAGACGTCCCCGGTGATCGTGGAATATGCGATCACGCCGCTGGGGGAGACGGCCATCAAGGTGCTCGATGAGTTGCGCGAATGGAGCGAGTCCTTGCCGGCCGATGTCGTGGCGGAGTGACGGCACCATGTACAGGATCTCGGGGCGATCACCGCGACCTCCAGGAGGCCTCATGACGCGGCCCCAGCGGCACGACGAGGCATGCCCGTGACCAGGATGATCCAGTCGGTATCACGCAGCTTCCTGCTGCTGGAGGCGCTACGTCACGCAGATAGGCCGCAGACACTGGCGAGCCTCAGTGCCGAGGCGGGCCTGAGCAAGACCACCGTCCATGGGCTGCTGGATACCCTGGTGGCGCTGGGCTACGTGCGTCGTCTGTCCGAGGGATACTGGCTCGGCCTGCGACTCGATGAGCTGGCCGAGCCCCTGGCGCAGGAGCGCGAGCAGCTCCGCCAGCACTACCGCGCGCTGCTGGACGAGGCCGCGGCGCTGAGTGACGAGACCGTCTATCTGGCCACCCCCTGCGGCAGCCAGGAGTACCTGTATCTCGAGGCCGTGGAGGGTCGGCAGCCGCGTCGCGTCCAGAGTCCTCGAGGGCGCCGGGAATCGTTGCGTCATTCGGCGATCGGCCATGTCTTCCTGGCCAACGATGACGACCTGCTGCGCCAGGTCAGGCGCGATGGCCCCCTGAGCGATGCGCAGGAGGCCCGGCTTCGGGAGGTCAGCGCCCGCGGCTTCGCGCTGGACCTCGAGGACGTCGAGGCGGGCCTTTGCTGCCTGGCGATCCCCTTGCGGCAGCGGGGCGACTGCGTGGCGGCACTGGGCATGGCGGGCCCGGCCTCGCGCTGGTCGCCGTCGCGGCTGAATCGGTTGGCGAAGCAGCTGCTGGCGCGCTGATCCTGCTGTCCGTCTCGCCGTTCGACATTGTCGAATCCTGGTCGGCATCCGCCGCTCCCCCCTGTGCCTGCCTGCGCGGCATCGGCATGCTCCTCACCGCGTCGTCGCCGACGGCGCTGATCTTGACCAGATTCTTGAGGAGAATGACATGCCCCTTGACGATGCCCACCACATCATCGCCGGTATCCGCCAGGCCGCCGCCGATGAGGGATTCGCCGTCTCGCTGGCCATCGTGGACGCCAGCGGCCTCCAGGTCGCCTTCGAACGCATGGATGGCGCGGTCCCCGGCAGTATCGATGTCGCGATCAAGAAGGCGCGCACGGCGTCGCTGTTCCAGACCGACAGTGCCCAGCTGGGCCAGATCGCCGCCCCGGGGGAGGCCGTCTATACCCTGGAGAACACCAACGGGGGCCTGATCAGCTTCGGGGGCGGCGTGGTGCTGCGCGATGCACAACGGCGCGTGGTCGGGGCGGTCGGCGTGGCCGGCGCGACCGTCGAGCTGGACGAGACCCTTGCCCAGCTGGGGCCGCGCCTGATGGCCCGGGAGGCGGCATGATGCGCGGCCAGCATCCTGCCGTCCTGGCATTGGCGGTGGCCGCCTTTGCCATCGGCATGGCGGAGTTCATCGTGGTCGGGGTGCTGCCCGCGATCGCCTCCGATCTCGGCGTCACTCAGGATCGTGCCGGCGCGCTGGTGAGTGGCTACGCCCTGGCCCTGGCGATCGGCACGCCGCTGCTCATGTTGACGCTGTCCCGCTTTGCGCCGCGTCGGGTGCTGACGGGGCTGATGGCGCTCTTCGTGATCGGCAACCTGCTGGCGGTCGTCGCCCAGGACTTCACCAGCCTGATGCTCGGTCGCATCATCACCGCCGTGGCGCATGGTGCCCTGTTCGCCTTGGGGGCCACCGTGGCCAGTCGGCTGGCGCCGGAGGGGCGATCCGGCAGTGCCATCGCGCTGATGTTCTCGGGGCTGACGCTGGCCATGGTCGTGGGCGTGCCAATCGGCAGCCTGCTGGGGAACGGCATGGGGTGGCGGATGCCCTTCGTGGCGATTCTGGCCCTGGCGGCCATCGCGCTCATCGCGCTGTGGCGTTGGGTCCCGGCCTCGCTGGCGGCTCAGCCGACGGGGAGCTGGGGGGAGCAGCTGTCGGCCCTCGGGCATCCGGTCATCGTGTTGACCATGACGCTGACGGCGCTGGGCTTCGGGGCGACCTTCCCGCTGTTTACCTACATCAGCGCCTGGCTGACCGAGCAGACGGGCTTCTCCACGGCGGCCGCCAGTGGCCTGCTGGTGGTCTTCGGTGGCGCGACTCTCGTCGGCAACCTGATGGGCGGGCGGCTGGTCGGCGCCATCGGCTGGCGGCGCACGGCCGCCTGGTTGCTGGTCGGTCTGGCGGCGATCCTGGCGATCATCCACGCCTGGGGCGAGGCGAGGTGGCTGATGCCGGTTTGGCTGGCGGTGTGGGGCGCCTTGGCCTTCGGGCTGTCGCCGGCCTTTCAGTCCGGCATGCTGGCCGCGGCCGGGCAGCATCGGCCGCGGGCGGTGGCCTTCGCCTCGGCGCTCAACATCTCCTCGTTCAACATCGGCATCTCGGCCGGTTCCGCCGTGGGGAGTGCGCTGGTCGCACAGCAGGCGCTGGAGATGACGCCGCTGGCCGGCAGTGGCCTGGCGATGCTGGCGCTGGGGGCGCTGTGGCTCCAGGGGCGGGTGAACCGCTCCCGAGTCGCCGAGGCGATGGCGTGATGGAGCCGTCGTTCGACAAGGCCACGGCCCCTTGGCGTAGGGGGCCTGGTAGCGGGCGGGGGCTACCGTCATGAAAGGGGATCGGCGGGTCCTCTCGGCCGTCGGGGCCGAGAGGCGGATTCCTCTTATCGTCAGCTCGACGGCAGCATGGGCAGCCAGAGGGCCAGGGCCACCAGGGCGGCCAGCAGCACCGGCGGGGTGATGATCAGCCCGACCTTCATGTACTGCCCCCAGCCGATGCGGTAGCCCTTGCCGGCCAGCACGTGCAGCCAGAGCAGGGTGGCGAGGCTGCCGATGGGCGTGAACTTGGGCCCCAGGTCGTTGCCGATGATGTTGGCATAGACCATCAGCTGCTGGGTCGTCGCCGAGACCTGGGCCTGGTCGATGGCCAGCGCCCCCACCAGGGTCGAGGGCATGTTGTTCATCAGCGAGGCGAGGAGCGCCGAGGCGAACCCGGTCCCCACGGTGGCCACGAAGGCGCCCTGGCCGCCGAGCCATTCCAGCACCGAGGCGGCCTCGGCGGTCAGCCAGGCATTGCCCAGGCCATAGACCACCAGGTACATGCCCAGCGAGAACAGCACGATCTGCCAGGGGGCATCGCCGATGACCTTCCTGAGCGAGATGACGTACAGGTGGCTCGAGGTGAACCAGCGTCCGGCGATGGCCATCAGCACCAGGGCCGCCACCCCCATGATGGCGGCGAACGGGACCTGCCAGCGGGTGGTCAGGAACAGCGCGATCAGCAGCCCGGCGAGCAGCGGGAAGGCGGCGCGGAAGACCTGGCGGTCGCGGATCGCCGTGGCCGGCGCCTCGAGCCGCTCGACGTCGTAGCGGCCCGGCACGTCGTGGCGGAAGTACCAGCCAAGCACCGCCAGCGTGGCCAGAAGCGACACCAGATCGACCGGCACCATCACCTGGGCATAGCGCGAGAAGCCGATATCGAAGTAGTTGGCGCTGACGATGTTCACCAGGTTGGAGATGACCAGCGGCAGGCTGGTCGAGTCGGCGACGAAGCCGGTGGCGATGATGAAGGCCAGGGCGGCCCCGGGGCGGAAGTCGAGACGCGTCAGGATGGCGACGACGATCGGCGTCAGCAGCAGGGCGGCGCCGTCGTTGGCGAACACCGCGGCGATCATGGCTCCGAGGATCACGATCAGCGGAAACAGCAGCCGCCCTCGGCCGTTGCCCCAGCGGGCGATGTGCAGGGCGGCCCAGGCGAAGAAGCCGGCCTCGTCGAGGATCAGCGAGATGATGATCAGTGCCACGAAGGTGAAGGTGGCATCCCAGACGATGTGCCAGACCGTGCCTAGGTCGCCCCAGTCGACGACCCCGGTGGCCAGCGCCACCGCGGCGCCCCCCAGGGCGCTCCAGCCGATACCGAGCCCCCTGGGCTGCCAGATGACCAGCACCAGGGTGACCACGAAGATGGCGAATGCCAGCATGCAGGACTCCTTTCCGGGATGTGGACTCAGTGCGTCGACTGGTTGACGCGGCGGGATACCGCCTCGGCGCTCTCGACCCGCTCCGAATAGCGGTCGGTCAGGTAGGCGGCTCGCCCCCGGGTCAGCCAGGTGAACTTCACCAGCTCCTCGCAGACGTCGACCACCCGCAGGTAGAGCGGCGACAGGCGCATGCGCCCGGCCTCGTCGAACTCGTTGAAGGCCCTCGGCACCGAGGACTGGTTGGGGATGGTCAGCATGCGCATCCAGCGGCCGAGGATGCGCAGCTGATTGACGGCATTGAAGCTCTGGCTGCCGCCGGAGACCTCCATCACCGCCAGCGTCTTGCCCTGGGTCGGCCGAACGCCGCCCAGGGCCAGGGGGATCCAGTCGATCTGGGCCTTCATGATGCCGGTCATGGCGCCGTGGCGTTCGGGGCTGACCCACAGCATGCCTTCGCTCCACTCGGCCAGCTCGCGCAATTCCCGCACCTTGGGGTGGTCGCTGTCGGCGTCGTCCGGCAGCGGCAGGCCGGAGGGGTCGAAGGTGCGCACCTCGCAGCCGTACCAGCGCAGCAGGCGTGCCGCTTCCTCGGCAAGCAGGCGCGAATAGGAGCGCTCGCGCAGCGAGCCGTACAGCACCAGAAGACGTGGGGCGTGATGCGGCTCGTCGGGACCCACCAGCGCGTCGGTATCGATGGGGCGCAAGAGCTCGGGGTCGATGTTGGGGAGGTCGGACGTCATGACGCAGGTGCCTCGAAACGGATGAATTCGCCGTCCTCCTTGGTGAACTCGGCGACGGGGTTCGGCAGCAGTCCCAGTACCGTCTCCGACGGCCGGCACAGGCGGGTGCCCCGTTCTGTCACCACGATGGGACGATTGATCAGGATGGGGTGGGCCAGCATGGCATCGATCAACTGCTCGTCGCTCAGCGCCGGGTCGTCCAGCCCCAGGTCATCAAAGGGCGTGCCCTTGCGGCGCAGCAGTTCACGAGGCGTGATGGCCATGTCGGCCAGCAGCTCCCGCAGCTTTTCGCGCCTGGGCGGCGTCGTCAGGTAGTCGATGACGTGGGGCTCCTCGCCGGAGGCGCGGAGCATGGCCAGGGTGTTGCGGGAGGTCCCGCACGCCGGGTTGTGATAGATCACGCTGATCATTTCGCAGTGTCCTTTGAAGGGCGGCAGCAAGGCTGGAGTTCCTCGAGCAACGGTTCGCAGAGCTCGGGGCTGCCGGCACAGCAATCGCGCACCAGGAAGCTGAGCGTCTCGCGCATGTGGTCGAGGCTGGCGCGGTAGATCACCGAACGGCTATGGCGGCGCGAGACCACCAGCCCCGCTCGGGACAGCACGCCCAGGTGGGTCGACATGGTGTTGTGCGGCACTTCCATCAGTCTGGCGATCTCGCCGGCTGGCAGGCCTTCCGGTTCGTGGCGTACCAGCAGGCGAAAGGTCTCCAGCCGGGTCGCCTGGGAGAGGGCCGTGAAGGCCTCGAGCATTTTTTTGGTGTCCATATGTCTAGAATTACAGAAATATTGGGTGACCACAAGGGCGTGCGGGGAACCCTTGTCACCAGCGTGCCGTGAATCGAGGACAGAAATGCCGGGCCAGCCCGTCAAGAACGGAGCGGCGTGTCACTTCATCGCCCGGGCGTGCCGGGCTGCGACGGGGAATATCGGGCGACCATCACCGGCACGTCATCCCGCCCAAGGCGGAGAGGCGTTCACGGGCCTCGATACGCAAGGACGTTCGAGGCCACTGACCCGAGCGCGCCTCTGGAACCCACTATCGGGCTCAGGCATCCGGCGCCGAGGGGCTCACGGAGACCGTGGCTTCGGCCGTGAGCCAGCCATTGAGCGTGGCGAGAAAGTCGATGTCCAGGCTGCCCGCCTGTTGGTGAAGGTTCAGCCGATTGATGACATGATCCAAGCGCGCCTCGGCGTGGGCGGCCACCGCATCGTAGAGGTTCTGCTCGGCGTTCAAGACATCGACGATGTTGCGGGTGCCCACCTCGTAGCCGGCTCGGGTAGCCTCCAGGGCGCTCTGGTTGGAGACGATGGCCTGGGCCCGCGCCTCCACCGTGGCCACGTCGTTGTGCACCTGGGTGAACAGCGAGCGTACCCGGCGGATGGTCTCTCGACGCCGGTCCTCGAGGTCGTACTGGCTGGCCTCCAGCGCGTAGGTGGACTGGCGAATGCCGGCGCTGGTGCGCCCGCCGGTGTATAGCGGCAGGCTCACCCGAGCGCCGA
This sequence comes from Halomonas smyrnensis AAD6, assembly GCF_000265245.1. Classification (GTDB taxonomy): domain Bacteria; phylum Pseudomonadota; class Gammaproteobacteria; order Pseudomonadales; family Halomonadaceae; genus Halomonas; species Halomonas smyrnensis. Next base: position 44,132 of record NZ_AJKS02000003.1, on the reverse strand, counting down.
CCTGGCTGGCGGAGGTATGGCCGTCCAGCTCCTCACGATCGTCGTCGCTGAACTGGTAGCTGGCGAAGGCCTCGACCACCGGCAGACGCTGGGCCCGGGCGATGTCCACGGCGTCCTCGGAAACCTCGACGCCGGCCTGGCTGGCCAGCACCAGCGGGCTGTTGTCCATCGCCAGGTCGACCCAGGCGTCGCGGCGCGTGGGCGCCGGCGGGTTCACCGGCATCGCGTCCTGCAAGGCGTCGATGCTGTCGTAGCGCTGGCCGGTGAGCCGCTCCAGGGTCTCGAAGCTGACCTGCAGGTCGTTCTCGGCGGCGATGCGGTCGGCGCGGGACTGGTCGAAGCTTGCCCGGGCCTCTTCCACCTCGGTGATGGCAATCAGGCCGACGTCGAACTGCTCCTGGGCCTGCTCGAGCTGGCGACCGATGGCCCGCTCCTGGGCGCGGCGCGCCTCGAGGATGGCGTGGGCGCGCAGGATGTCGAAGTAGGCCGAGCCGACATCGACCAGCACCTGCTGCTCGGTGGCGGCCAGGCGATAGGTCTGCTGGTCGAGCTGGCGCTCGGCCCGTTCGAGCTCGGCGCCGTTGCGAGCGTCATACAGCGCCTGCGTCGCGGCCAGGGTCAGCGCCGCGCCGTTGTAGTCCTCGTCCTGCCTCCCGCCGGTGCCGGCGAGGGAGGAGCCTGGGCTCTCGTACTGGCGGTCGTGGGTGATCTCGCCCGAGGCCTCGAGCTGCGGGCGCAGGTCCGCGCGGGCCAGGTCGATGCCCGCCTGCACGCCACCGGACTGGGCGCGCGCCGAGGCCAGGGTGCTGTTGTGCTCGAGGGCATCGTGGCTGATGGTGAGCAGGTCAGCGGCGGACGCGGGCCCCGCCAGCAGGCTCACGACGGTGAGCACGCCCGCACGGTAGGGCCAGCGGTGGCGTCGGTATCGGGTCAACAAGGCGGTGTGTTTCATCTTTCAGGTCCTGTCCAGGTTCCTCGAGGCCTGCGGCCGGAGGGGCAAAGGGGTCTCGTGCGGCAGGGCGCCGCGGGCACATCCCGGCCTTCAGGCGTCGCGAATATCGTCGACGGAGAGGGCGGTCATCAGGAAGTCGCCGCTGGCGATATCCAGTTCCCAGCGCTGCTCCTGCACCACCTGCCGGACATCGCCATTGCGCAGGGCCGTGCGTTCCAGCACGCGCAACGCGACACGCACCCGGTAGTCGCCCTTGCGACGGCTGCGAACCCTGAGCGGAACATGGCTGCTCAGCAGGATCTCGCCGTCTCTCGAGGCCCAGGCGTCCAGGCACTCGGCAACCGTTCGACTCTCGCCGAGCAGGCGGATCGTGGCGTCGGGAGCGATCAGCTCCGCCAGGGTCGCGGCCGGGGCATTGCGGTTCCTGAGCGAGAACCAGCGATGGGCGAAGCATTCGATCTCGGCCTCGAGGGCCATGTCATCATGAAAGTCGGTCTGCATCTTGCCTCCAGGGGTGGCAGGGAAAACGGGGCCGGCCGTTTGGCCGGCCCCTGAACCTCACTCGGTGGCGTCGGCGAGTGGCGGGGGCGTGGCGGGCTGGCGCCGTTCCACCAGGCGACGCATGCCCACGTAGAACAGCGGGGTCAGCAACAGCCCGAACAGGGTCACGCCGATCATGCCGTAGAAGACGGCGACGCCCATGGCCTGGCGCATCTCGCTGCCGGCGCCGCCGGCGAGCATCAGCGGGATGACGCCGGCGGTGAAGGCCACCGAGGTCATCAGGATCGGGCGCAGGCGCAGGCGGCAGGCGGTCAGCACGGCCTCGACCCGCGACTGTCCCGAGAGTTGCTGCTCGCGGGCGAACTCGACCAGCAGGATGGCGTTCTTGCAGGCCAGTGCCACCAGCACGATCAGCCCGACGCGGGTGAAGATGTTGTTGTCGCCGCCGGTCAGCCAGACGCCGGCCATGGCGGACAGCAGCGTCATCGGCACGATGAGGATGATCGAGAAGGGCAGCGACCAGCTCTCGTACTGGGCCGCCAGCACCAGGAACACCAGCAGCACCACCAGCGGGAAGACATAGATCATGGTGTTGCCGGCCAGCACCTGCTGGTAGGTCACCTCGGTCCATTCGTAGTCCACGCCCGCCGGCAGGGTGTTCGCCAGCACGTCCTCGATCGCCTGCTTGGCCTCGTCGCTCGAGTAGCCGGGCGCCGGCGAGCCGTTGATGTCGGCACTGACGAAGGTGTTGTAGTGCATGACCCGATCGGGACCGGTGGTCGGGGTGACCTCGACGAAGCTGCCCAGCGGGATCATGCGCCCGTCGTTGCTGCGCACCTTGAGCCGTCGAATCGCCTCGGCGTCGAGGCGGTACTCGGCGTCGGCCTGGGCACGCACCTGGTAGGTGCGTCCGAACTGGTTGATGTCGTTGACGTACAGCGAGCCCAGGTAGACCTGCAGGGTGTCGAAGACCGCGTCCAGGGAGACGTTCATCACCAGGGCCTGCTCGCGATCCACGTCGACATCGAACTGCGGCACCTGAATGCGATAGCTCGAGTAGACACCGGTCAGGCGCGGGTCCTGATTGGCGGCATCGACCACGGCCTGGGTGGCATCGAACAGCCCGTTGAAGCCGACGTTGCCGCGATCCTGCAGCTGCAGCTTGAAGCCGCCGGTGGAGCCCAGGCCGAGGATCGGCGGCGGCGGGAAGACCGCCACGTAGGCCTCGTCGATCTGGGCGAACTGGGCGTTGAGCTTGGCGGCGATGGCGCTGGCGGAGAGCTCCGGCGATTGGCGGTCCTCGAAGCCCTCCAGGGTGGTGAAGACGATCCCGGAGTTCGAGGCGTTGACGAAGCCGTTCACCGAGAGGCCGGGGAAGGCCACGGTGTGGGCGACGCCCGGGGTATTCAGCGCGATTTCCTGCATCTCGCTGATCACCTCGCTGGTGCGGTCCAGGCTGGCCGCATCCGGCAGTTGCGCCATGGCGACCAGGTACTGCTTGTCCTGGGCGGGGATGAAGCCGCCGGGCACCTCCTGGAAGACCTTGCCGGTCAGGCCGAGCAGCGCCACGTAGCCGACGCCGACGATCAGGCCGAAGCGCAGCAGGCGACGGATCAGGCCGGTGTAGCCCCGTGACATGGCGGTGAAGGCCCGGTTGAAGGGCGTGAACAGCCAGCGGCCGAACAGCATGTCGATGCCTCGGGTCAGCCAGTCCGGCTTGCTGCCATGGGGCTTGAGCAGCAGGGCCGACAGGGCCGGCGACAGGGTCAGCGAATTGAAGGCCGAGATCAGGGTCGAGATGGTGATGGTCAGGGCGAACTGCTGGTAGAACTGGCCGGTCAGGCCGCTGATGAAGGCCGTGGGCACGAAGACCGCGGTCAACACCAGGGCGATGGCGATGATCGGGCCGGTGACCTCGCGCATGGCGATCTGGGTCGCCTCGAACGGCGAGTGGCCGAGCTCGATGTTCCGCTCGACGTTCTCCACCACCACGATGGCATCATCGACCACGATGCCGATGGCGAGCACCAGGCCGAACAGCGACAGCGTGTTGATCGAGACGCCGATCATCTGCATGACGGCGAAGGTGCCGATCAGGGAGACGGGAACGGCGATGAGCGGGATCAGCGAGGCGCGCCAGGTCTGCAGGAACAGCACCACGACGACCACCACCAGCAGCACCGCCTCCAGCAGGGTGTGCACCACCGCCTCGATGGAACCGCGCACGAAGACCGTCGGATCGTAGGCGATGTCGTATTCCACGCCGTCCGGGAAGGCCTGTTCGGCCTCGGCCATGTAGCCGCGCACCGCATCGGACAGGGCGATGGCGTTGGAGCCGGGGCGCTGGAAGACCGGCATGGCCACGGCGTCCTTGCCATCCAGCTGCGAACGCAGCGCGTACTGATCGGCGCCGAGCTCGACCCGAGCCACGTCGGCGAGGCGCGTGATGCGGCCATCATCGTCGACCGCAATCACGATGTCGCGGAACTCCTCGGGCGATGACAGGCGGCCCTTGACGTTGAGCAGGCGCTGGAACTGGCTTTCGCTGGGAGCCGGCTGGGCACCCAGGCTGCCGGCCGCCACCTGCTGGTTCTGTTCGCGCAGGGCCGCGACCACGTCGCCGGCACTGAGGTTGCGGGAGGCGACGGCATCCGGATCGAGCCAGACCCGCATGGCATATTCGCCGGCACCGAACAGCTGAACGTCGCCGACGCCGTCCAGGCGGGCGATGTCGTCCTGCAGGTTGAGGCGCGCGTAGTTGGACAGCCACAGCTGGTCATAGCGGCCATCCGGCGAGGTCAGGTGGACCACCATGGTCAGGTTGGGCGACGACTTCTCCGTCGTCACGCCCAGGGCCTGCACCTCCTGCGGGAGGCGCGGCGTGGCCCGGGCCACCCGGTTCTGGACGTTGACCTGGGCCTGGTCGAGATCGGTGCCCAGGGCAAAGGTCACCGTCAGGGTCAGGTTGCCGTCGGCGGTGGACTGGGAGTCCATGTACAGCATGCCTTCGACCCCGGTGATCTCCTGCTCCAGGGGCGTGGCGACGGTCTTGGCGATGACTTCCGGATTGGCCCCGGGGTAGTTGGCCTTGACCACCACGGTCGGCGGTACCACCTGGGGATACTCCGAGACCGGCAGCTTGAACAGCGCCAGGCTGCCGGCCACCACGATCAGGATCGACAGCACCGCGGCGAAGATCGGACGTCGAATGAAGAAGCTCGAGACGTTCATGACCGCTCCTGATCCTGACGGTCCTGCTCGGTCACGACGAGCGGGGGTGCCTCGTCGACCGCCTGCGGGCCCTCCAGCTGTCGGGCCAGCTGCGTGGTGCGTTCGCGCAGCCGTTCGAGCGGCGTGCGATCCGGTCCGTCGACGATCTCTGCGGTGACCGCCATGCCGGGCCCGACCTTGGCAGGGCCGGCGGCGACCACGGGTTCGCCCCCCTGGAGACCGGAGGTGATCTCGCGCCAGGCGCCGAAGCGGCTGCCGGTGGTGACCTGGCGGTAGGCGAGGGCACCGTCTTCCTCGGCCACCAGCACGAAGCGGGCGTCCAGATCCGTGCCGATGGCGCGATCGGGGATCAGCACCCCCTCATGCTGTGAGGCGGCGGTGAGCCTGACGCGAGCAAAGGCACCGGGACGAAGCGAGGCATGGTCGGCATCGAGGCGCGCCCGCACCCGCAGGGTGCCGGTCGCCGGGTCGACCCGGTTGTCGATGAAGTCGAGCCGGCCCTCGAAGGCGAAGTCATCCTGTCCGGCCAGCTGCAGGCTCACCGGCCAGTCCTGATCGGCGTCGAGGCTGGCGAAGGCGCGATTCCAGGTGCGTTCGTCGATATCGAAGTAGGCATCGACCTGATCGGTGCTGACGAGGGTGGTCAGCACGCTCTGGCCGGCGGTGACCACGTTGCCCTCGGTCAGGTCGGCCCGGGAGACGCGACCGCTGATGGGTGCCGTCACCACGGCATGCTCGAGGTCCAGGCGAGCCCTGTCGAGCTGGGCCTGGAGGGTGGCCACCTGGGCATGTTGCGCCCGGGCGTTGGCGCGACGCGCGTCGGCCTCTTCGCGAGCCATCAGATTGCGCTGAACAAGCTGCGCGGCGCGATTGGCCTCGCCGTCCACCCTGGCCTGCTCGGCTCGCCCGCGGGCCAGCTGGGCCTCGAGCTCGCGCACACGGGCCTCGAAGGGGGCGAGGTCGAGGCGTACCAGCGGCTGGCCCTGCTCGACGAGGCTGCCTTCCTCGAACAGCACCTCGTCCACCTGACCGGTGACACGCGGGCGCAGGGTCACCCGCTCGGGGGCCTCGAGCCGCGTGGTATAACGGTACCATTGGGCGATCGGCTGCTTGACCGCCTCCACGACCTCCACGGAAGGCGGCTGGCTGGCCTCGCTCGTCTGTGAAGCATCGCCCTGGCTCGGCTGACAGCCTGCCAGCAGGGCGCCGAAGGCGGTCAGCGCCACCAGATACAGGCCCTGGCGCGCCGTGCGACGGGGCCATGAAGGAGGCCGGTTGGCCCCGACGGGGGGAATGTTGTTAGACATAAGTCGAATCCATGTGGCAATGGACGGGAGTCTAACGATTCATGTCGCCTTGAATTAGTGCGGTCGGTCGCACAAGATTGTTGCCGAAAATGCACTCTATGACTGTTTTTGGCCTGCCTGGAGGCACCAATGGATATGCCGAGCCGGTTGCTGCTGCTGGTGGAAGTGGCGGAACTCGGCAGCTTCACCGAGGCCGCCAAGCGGCGCAAGCTGGACCGCTCCGTGATCTCCAAGCATGTCGCCAGGCTCGAGGAAGAGCTGGGCGTGCGGCTGGTCAATCGCTCGACACGTTCGCTGTCGCTGACTCATGCCGGTCAGGCCATGCTGGAGCAGGGGCGCTCGCTGCGCGAGTGGATGAGCAATACCCAGACCCTGGCCGAGAATCTCCAGGGGAGTCCGCAGGGCAGCCTGAGAATCAATGCGCCCGGTCTGCTGGGCACACGAATCGGCTTCGAGGCGGTCCGACGCTTTCGTTCGGCCTATCCCGAGGTCGAGGTGGAAATGATGCTGGAGGATCGCCCGGTCGATCTCATCGGCGAGGGCTTCGATGTGGCCCTGCGCATCGGCGAGCTGGAGGACTCTAACCTGGTGGCCAGCCCGCTGGCGCCCAATCAGCTGTTGATCGGTGCCAGCCCCGACTTCCTGCGTCGCCAGGAAGAGCCGATTTGCCTATCGAGCCTGCCCAGGCTGCCGGCCCTGACCTGGTCCTCTCATCACGCCAAGGTGGACTACCTGCGTTATCTCGATCCCCAGGGCGGGCGGCAGCAGCTGACTCTGAACAGTCAGCTACGTACCAACGAGATCGAGGTCATCAAACAGGGCATCGTGGCTGGCATGGGCATCGGCATCCTGCCGGCCTGCGGTATCGACGACGAGGTGCTCGAGGGGCTGATCGTCCCGGTGATGACCGACCTGCCGCTCGAGCGATATGGCACGATCAATCTGCTCTACCCGCATCGCGACGTGCCGTTGCGCACCCGGCTGTTCATGCAGATCGTCAAGGAGCTGGTGGGGGACCCGCCCGTCTGGGAGGCGCGTATTCCGGGGTTTGCCACCATGTATGGCAAAGCTGGTCTGCCATGATCAAAGAGGGGGCGGCGAAGGTTTCTGCCATGACTCGGTGAGGGGTTCTTGATTCGCGTCATTCTTTGCCGAGAGACAATGCTGCCCGTTGTTCCGGTTGATGAATATTCGTGGATTATTTGGGATGTGCCACTAAACCGAGAGACTGCACGGCTATTCATGATGGATGTGTGCTAGCCATCTATCGGGCCATGCAGAAGAGGGAGGCAATGTTGCTCGTCGCCTACTATGGAACACGTTCATCTGACTGGCAGCCGGGGAAGACCAGGTAAACGTTGTCGCTAAATCGTGGCGGACGAGGGCTAGGACGGCGATCTCACTGCCCGGCGCAAGATGCAGCGAAAGCCTCGACCCGGCGCTTCCCGGGGCTTCGACAAGCCGCGTTGTCGAGAGCGAAACATCATCGAGCGCTGTTTTGGGTGGATCAAGGAACTCCGCCGCATCTGTACCCGCGACGACATGTTGGCCAGCAGCTTCAGGGCGCTGGCAGGATGGCCCCAAGCGCTTCCATGAAGCCCCTGTGCACTACTGCCCGGGACCATACAGGTATCGCATTTATCGTGAGCTGGAGCTGAACCTATATATCAAGCTCCGATAAAGGTCATGTTTTCTCCGCAACGAAAAAAGGGGGCTAATAGCCCCCTTCAGTACTATGCTTCGGCTAATTCTTCGAGGTAAGGGTAATCGGTATACCCCTCCGTCTCCTGGGTGTAAAACGTCGAGGAATCTGCTTCGTTGAGCTCGGCGCCAAGCTTCAGGCGCTCCGGAAGGTCCGGGTTGGCAATGAAGGGCACGCCAAAGGCGACCGCGTCGGCCAGTCCGGATTCGATGGCTTGTTCTGCTTCTTCACCGGTGTAGCTCATGTTGAGGATCAACTTGCCCTTGAAGTGCTCGCGGACCGGAGTGATCACGTCCGCTTGCTGCTCCCCGAAAAAGTCGCTGCGCATCAAATGAACGAAGGCCAGGCCGTAGTCGTTCAGGCGCTTGGCGAGCCAGGTCACCAGGCCGACCGGATCACTGTCCTTCATGCTCTGGAAACTGTTCAGGGGGCTCAGTCGAACACCGACGTTCTCGGAGCCAAACACTCCGGATACCGCCTCAATCACCTCCAGCAACAGGCGAGCGCGATTTTCGATCGGGCCACCGTAGGGGCCTTCTCGATGGTTGGAACCATCACGCAGGAACTGGTCCAGCAGGTAGCCGTTGGCACCATGCACCTCAACACCGTCAAAGCCGGCGCGCTTGGCATTCTCGGCGGCGGTGCGGAAGCCGTCGATGATGGCCGGGATTTCGTCGTCGGCCAGTGCGCGGGGAACCGTGTAGGACTTCTTGCCTTCCGGTGTGTGCGCTTCATCGCTGGTGATGGCAATGGCGCTGGGCGCTACCGGATCCTTGCCGTCGTTTAACACCGGGTGACAGGCGCGGCCGCCGTGCCAGATCTGCAGATAAATCTTGCCACCCTTGGCATGTACCGCATCAGTGACTTTCTTCCAGCCTTCAACTTGCGCCTCGGAATAGATGCCAGGTTCGCGCCAGAAGGCCGAATTGCCTTCGATGGCCATGGTCGCTTCGGCGATGATCAGGCCCGCAGAGGCACGCTGGGCGTAATACTCAACCATCATGTCCGTGGGAACGTGATCGGCGTCGGCACGGACGCGGGTGAGGGGGGCCATGAAGACCCGGTTGGCCAATTCACTGGCGCCCATTTTCAGGGGAGAAAAAAGTGTGGTCATAGCATCCTCGTAAAATGTTGTGGAGAACCCTCGAGTATCCGCCCGTGGGCCGGGCGGACTCATTCGGACGAGATATATCGATCATCATCCCGGCTGATGCGACAGGCCGTTCAGCGTTTGTCAGCCAGGGCGGCGGCCAGGGTCTTGCCGAGCTCGGTAGCGGACTGGGGGTTCTGGCCGGTGATCAGGCGGTCATCCTGGACCACGAAGGGCTGGAACATCTCGCCCTCCTGATAGAGGGCGCCACCTGCACTCAGCGCATCCTGCAGCAGGTAGGGCACCACTTCCGTCAAGCCCACCTCGGCTTCCTCGGCGTTGCTGAAACCTGCCACCCGCTTGCCGTCGATCAGCAGGTTCCCTTGCTCGTCACGCAGGTTCAAAAGGGCCGTCGGTCCATGACAGACGGCCGCCACATAGCCGCCCTGGGCGTAGATGGCCGAGCCGATCTTCTCGACGGCCGGGCTGTCCGGGAAATCCCAGACCGTGCCGTGCCCTCCGGCGAAGAGAATGGCGTCATAGTCGGCAGGGTCGACATCGGCCAGCTTGGCCGTGTTGTCCAGCAGTCGGCGCGTTTCCGGAGAGGCCAGGAAGGCGGCATTGATCGGGTCATCGCCTTCCAGGCTCCAGGGATCGATGGGAGCGGCGCCGCCATCGATGCTGGCGAGTTCGACCTCGATGCCGGCAGTGGTCAATTCATGGTGCGGGTGGGTCATCTCCGATAACCACAGGCCGGTCGGCTTGTCCGTGTCGCCCATGACGCTGTGGCTGGTCACCACAATCAAGGCTCTCGGATCGGCATCTGCCATGGCCGACAGCGGTACCAGCATGAGTGCTGCAAGAAGAGACGTAAGCTTTTTCATTTCGGTGACTCCATGACCGTAGTGATGGCCCCTCACGACGGTGGGGGAGTGCGGGGCCTGGACGGGTTGGCGTGACGGGCTGGGTCAGGCGTGGTCGACGCTGGCGACGAAGGCGTCCACCAGGCGCTGGGTCGCCACGGCCCGCTGGCGAGCCTGTTCACGCTCGGGACTGTCGGGTGCCTGGGCCATGGCTACGAAGTGCTCGACGAGCTGCACCGCCTGGCGCGGGCCCTGAGCGCTTGTGTGGCGCTCGAATTCGTGGGGAGCGGCCATCTCCTGGCGCACCACGAAGCCGGTAGGGTGCTCGGGATGATCGAAGGCGAAGCCGTCCTTCCAGTCGAGCACGTAGTCGTCGAGCCGGATCAGACCATGCTCGCCGAGGATCGTCAGGTCCATCTGGCAGACCCCGGCGTCGTAGCCGAAATCGAAGGTCGAGGTCTGGCCGTCGGCGAAGACCATCAGGCCGGCTCCTCGGATGACCGCGCCGCTGTCCTTGTCGCGGCGAACCTGCCCGGCGACCCGGACCGGCGCGCCGTGCGGGCGCAGGAACTCGACGATGGCCCGCATGTTGTACCAGCCCATGTCCCCGATGGCGCCGGTGGGCTCCCGGGCGGGATCGAAGCGGATATTGTCCCGGTCCATGAACGGGAAGAAGAAGGAGGTGTTGACGCTGCCGGGATGGCCGAGCCGCGTCCGCTGGGTCTCGATCACCTCCTGGGTGCGCGGGTGATGGGTGAAGTGAGTGGCGTCCATGAAGGCCAGCCCCTTCGCCATGGCGCGCTCGGCCAGCCGCTCGGCGGAGGCCGCATCGAGGAAGGGCTTCTCGCTGATCAGGTGGCGCCCGCTGTCGAGTACCGCCAGGGCGATCTCCTCGCGCACGGCAGTGGGCGTGGCGACATAGACGGCATCGATGCCGTCGGCGGCCAAGAGCTCCTGCCAGGTCTCGAAGACGCGGCCGATGCCGTGCTCGCGGGCGAAATCGCGGGCGCTCTCGGCGCGACGGCTGGCCACCGCGACCAGGTCGGCCTGCGGCGCGTCCTGGATGGCACGGGCCATGACCCCGGCGATCATGCCGCTACCGATGATGGCGAAGGTGAAGGAGGGGGAGGACGATGACATGACGGATCTCTCGTGACGTCGGGGGCATGCTCGCCAGAACTGGCCTCGGCATGAGTTGTGCCCATGCTAGATACGGGTGCAGTATTCGTTAACTTGTGTTTTTCGATAACAGGTATTCAAGAAATGAATATTGCGGGGAAGGACCTGAATCTCCTGCTGATCTTTCACGTGCTCTACCAGGAAAAGAGCGTGTCGGCGGCGGCGGAGCGGCTGGCCCTCAGCCAGCCGGCCCTCAGTCACAAGCTCGCCAAGCTGCGTCACGATTTCGCCGACCCGCTCTTCGTGCGTGCCCCGCGCGGGCTGGCCCCCACCCCGCGGGCCCACGAGCTGGCGCCTCGGGTACAGCACCTGGTGGCCGGGATCGAGGGCTTCTTCGACTTCTGTGAGGGGAGCGACTACCTGGCCCGGGACGACCGGGTGCACCTCTACACCACCGACTACATGGAACAGCTGCTGCTGCCGCGCCTGCTGCCGGTGATTCGTCGGGAGGCGCCCCGTTTGCAGCTGGTGACCCACAACACCCGCGGCCGCTTGCCTCGTGCCGAGCTGGAGAACGGTGAGTGCGACATCGCGATCGCCGGCTTCTATGCGGGGCTTCCCGACAGCTACTACCAGCAGCGCATTCACACCGAGGGGTTCGTGGTACTGGCGGCCCGGGACAATCCGCGGATTGGCGAGACGCTGGATCTGGAGAGCTACCTGGCCTGCGAGCACCTGGTCACCAGCCTGACCGGCGACCTGCACGGTCGCGTCGATCAGAAGCTGACCGAGATCGGACGCTCGCGGCGGGTGGTGGCTGGGCTGTCGAGCTTCATGGCGCCCCCCCTGCTGGTGGTCGGCAGTGACCTGTTGCTGACCTGCCTGGAGAGCGTCGCGACACATGCCCAGGCCCATGTTCCGGGACTCGTGATCCACCCCTGCCCGCTGTTCCTGGGCGGCATCGAGGTGATCCAGACCTGGCATCAGCGGACGCACGAGGATCGCCTGCGGGGTTGGCTGCGTGGACAGATCCAGGCCGCCCTGGAGTCGTCCCCGGCAGTGGAGGGGTAGGAGAGCTCTCCCGAGCGGGATGCCGTGCCTGGGCGGCTGTCAGATGACGCGGTCAGGATGCCCCGAATCCGCGATGCCGGCGATTTCCTCGACCAGGGTTCGCACGGCCGGTGACCGGGCCTTATCGCCGACCCGAATGACATAGGCGATATGCGGCGCTGCCGGGAAGCCCTCAGACATTACCTCGATGGCCGGCGTCAGATGGCGCGCATTCAGCAGCGTGACGCCGAGGCCTGACTGGACCGCCGACAGAATGCCGGCCAGGCTCGCGCACTCCAGCACGGTGGTGAAGCCATGTGTCGGTAGCGGCTCGGCGTTCATCGCCCAACGGCGATAGAAACAGTCGTTGTCAAAGGCGAGGAACGGAATGGTGCGTCCCCAGTCGAGGCGCAGGTCGGGGGACTTGATCCAGTGCAGGCTGTCTTCCGACAAGACGATATCCGTGGGGCGCCGCTCCTGTGCGAACACCTGCATCACCGCGACATCGAGCTCGCCGCGGTCGAGCTGGGCCGCGATGGCGAGGCTCTGGCCCACGCTGGCCTGAACCGCGACCCGCGGATACAGGCGGGTGAAGCGGCCAAGGATGTGCGATAGCCGGCCGCCGGTCGTGTCCTCGGTGATCCCCAGCCGCAATCGACCGGATAACGGCTCGGTGCCGAGGCTCATCACCGCTTCATCATGAAGCCCGAGGATGCGGCGGGCATAGCTCAGCAGGCGCTCTCCCTCGGGAGTGAAGCGTGGGGCGCCAGGCCGGCGGCTCAACAGCGTACATCCCAACCCTTCCTCGAGCCGCTTGATCTTGTGGGAAACGGCAGATTGCGAGAGGGCCAGGTGATCGGCGGCCCGGGTCACGCCGCCTTGGTCCCGGATCGCGCAGAGCGCCGCTAGTGCCCCGATATCGAGTTTCGGATTCATCTCGGATCGACATGAAAAATGTGGATTGAATCATCATTTTAATACATTTTTTTCATGCCAGGCGATGCGCCATCCTATGACGACCACATAGACGCCATGGAGATTCGCATGAAGCATATCGTCACCGACCACGTCCTGATCGACGGCAAGCGCCTGGCCTACGGGGTTCACGGGGAGGGAGTGCCGGTCATTCTCTTGCATGGCACCCCCTCGTCCTCACTCATTTGGCGCAACGTAGTGCCGCGACTGGTGGGTGCCGGCTACCGGGTGCATGTCTACGACCTGCTGGGCTATGGCCTGTCCGAGCGGCCCTGGGATCCGAACGTCGATACCTCGATATCGGCACAGGTGCCGATCCTGGAGGGGCTGATGGCCCACTGGGGGCTCGCGACCGCTCATCTGGTGGCACACGACATCGGTGGGGGGATCGCGCAGCGGTTCGGCATCTTCCACCCCGAACGGCTGCACTCGCTGACGATGATCGACGTGGTGAGCTACGACAGTTATCCGTCTCGTCGTACCAGGGAGCAGATGGCGGCGGGACTGGAGCGACTGCTCAAGGTGCCCGATGCCGACCATCGGGCGCATTTCCGCGAGTGGCTCCTCTCCACGGTGCAGGACAAGGCATCGTTCTCGGCGGGCGCTCTCGAGACCTATCTCGATTTCATCTCGGGACCGCTAGGCCAGGCGAGCCTGTTCCAGCATCAGGTGCGCCACTATGACCCGAAACACACCAGCGAGCTGGCCGATCGCCTGCCCGAGCTGGGGCAACTGCCGGTCAAGCTGATCTGGGGCGCGAACGACACCTGGCAGGTCGTGGACTGGGCGCACAAGCTGCATGCGGTGATCCCGGGATCAGAGCTGAGCATTATCGATGACTGCGGGCACTTCTCTCCGGAGGATCAGCCCGAGAAGATTGCCGACTTGTTGGTGGCGTTTCTCGGGGCTAATCGGTAGCCGCCGTTTGAGTCGCCGCTCCCGGTCGCCGATCGGAGACGAGCGGGAGCGCGGGGTTGGCAGGCGCTGACGCGCTTCCGCCCAGCTCGCCGCGAAACCCCATCACGCGCCGGTCGGGGTATCAGACGCCAGCGATCGGCTCTTCCCCAGGACCCAGGCGGAGATCAGGACGAGCAGCGAGGCGAAGCCAATGGTCGTGGGGACGAGTCCCGCGTACTGGGCGCCGATGCCGGCCAGGATGACCGGGAGACTGAAAGGCAGGTAGCTCAGCAGGAAAAACAGCGAGATGACTCTTTTGGCGTATTTTCCCTTGTCGCAGCGGCTGCGTCTCGGGCCATCGGGGGCGCGTGAATGGCCTTCCCTGGCCATTCTGTCGCGGTGGCGGGCTGGCTCGATCTCCCTTCGACACCGCGCCCGTCACGCTCCTGCTTCCCGATCACGCCCTTGTCGGGGCTCCGGGGCTCAATCCCAGTCCGGCGCGAAGTCCGGATCGGCGATGCGCTCGCCGCGATCCAGCTCGGCGATGGCCTGCATCTCCTCATCGCTGAGCGTCAGGTCGAAGGCCGCCAGGTTGCTGCGGATGTTCTTCGCCTTGGTGGAGGAGGGGAAGGTCACGATGTCCTGCGCCTTGAGCCAGGCCAGCGCCACCTGCGCCGGGCTGGCGTCATGGCGCTCGGCGATCTGCTTGAGGGTCGCATCCTCCATGACCTTGCCCACCGCCAGCGGCATGAAGGCGGTCACCTCGATGCCGTGCTCCCGGCACTTCTCGATCACCTGGCGGTTCTGCAGGAAGGGGTGGACCTCGATCTGGTTGGTCAGGATCTCGCCGCGCCCGAGAATCGACACGGCACGGTCCAGCTGCGCGCAGGTGAAGTTGGAGACGCCGATGTGGCGCGCCTTGCCGGCCGCCTTGACCTTCTGGAGCGCCGGCAGGTAGTCCTCCATGGCGACCTCGTCGTTCGGTGACGGCCAGTGGATGAGCAGCAGGTCCACGTAGTCGGTCTTCAGGCGCTCGAGGCTCTCGTCCACGCTCTTTTCCAGGTCGCCCGGTACCAGGCGGTCATGCCACACCTTGGTGGTGAGGAAGATCTCGTCCCGGGCGATGCCGCTGTCGGCCAGGACGTCACCGACCTCGGCTTCGTTCCCGTAGAACTGGGCGGTATCGACATGGCGATAGCCCGCCTCCAGGGCCGTGGTCAGGCTGTCTCGCAGGGTGTCGCCCTCGAGGCGGAAGGTGCCAAAGCCCGGGTTGGGTAGTGTTGTCGCGGTCATGAAGACTCCTGATCGTGGTGAAGTGTCCCTGAATGTCATCGGGGGCTTCTCGGCATGCTGATGGCCCCCTCCCTCCCAAGAAGTAGAAGACGTGACATTGACACTGGGGGCGAAGGGGCGATGAGACAATGCCGCTCGGCGAAAAAGATTATTTTGCTAATTGAAAAGGTCCGACGGCCCGAGAGATCGACAAGGAGCGCGGCACCGTGTCGGACGACGGTGCCGTGCCGAGGCCCGAGGGTCGATCCGTTCGGCGGTGATTCCCGTGGTCGGTGTGCCCAGGCAGGCGAACGAGTGGGTCAGCGAGCGGTCTGTTGCCGTGGCGCTTCGCCGCGTGGCCGAGTGCGTCCCACCGGTGCGCTGATGCAGACCAGGCAGGCCAGGATCAGCACGATGCCCAGCCAGCCGGTGGCTGGCAGGCGCTCGCCGACGATGATCACCGCCAGGCCGGCGGCCACGACCGGTTCGAACAGGGTGATGGTGGTGGCCGTGCTGGCCGGGACCCTCGCCAGGCCATGCCCGAAGCAGAGATAGCCCAGCAGCATCGGCACGAGGGCCATGTAGAGACCGACGGCGGCGTTGTTCCAGGAAGCCAGCAGCGGGGCGCCGGTCAGCAGCAGGACCGGCACCAGCAGCAGGCCGCCGATGCCAAAGGTGGCGCCCATGGCGGCGCGCGAGGGGATGCCCTGCTGCATCAGGCGGTGTGCCGTCCAGGAATACAGCGCATAGCTGAGGCCGGCGAGCAGGCCGAGCAGGGTGCCCGGGAGCACGTCGGTCGTCGTGCCCGCCGGGACATGTCCCGCCCCCTCGGCCACGCACAGCAGCAGCATGCCGGACAGCCCGAGTCCGGCGCCGAGCATCCAGCGTGCCCCGAGGCGCAGCCCGTCCAGCCGCGACTCGATCAGCGCCGAGAGCAGGGGAGCCGAGCCGATGGAGACCACCGTGCCGATGGTCACGCCGGCCAGCCGCATGGAGGCATAGAAGGCGAGCGGGTAGATGGCCACGGCGACCGCCCCGATCACGAGCCAGCGCCAGTGGGTCCTGAGCTGAGACCGGTGGTGGCGAATCCTGCCTGCCGAGAGCATCGCCTGCATCAATCCCCCGCCGCCCATGGCGACGGCCCCGATGGCGACCGCTCCGACATCCGGGGCGAAGGTGGCGGCCGTGCCGGTCGTGCCCCACAGCACCGCCGCCACCAGCACGGTCAGGATGCCCAGTAACCGTTCGTTGCCCTGCCTTGTCATGCGACCTCCAGCATGGCCGCTGCCATGGTGCGCGCCTGCCGCAGGCAGTCGCTCTCGCCCTCCAGGCCCGCCCGGGCCATGGCCCCCTCGAGCAGGAAGGCCAGGTGCTGTGCCATCTGCTGGGCTCGTGCCCGGTCCTGGAACAGCGCCTCGAGGTGTTCCGCCAGCAAGGCCTCGACCTGTTCCTTGTGCCGTCGCACCACGGCCCTGCCGGCCGCGCCCGCCGGCAGTTCGGCCGCCGCATTCAGCAGTCCGCAGCCCCGAAAGCCGCGCGAATAGGCGTGCTCGGCGTGATCCTCGTAGGCGAGGAAGACGGCCATCACCCTGTCCTGTGGGGTGTGAGCCTGTGCCAGCCGCGTGGCGTAGAGGTCCAGCCATTCGGCATGGCGTACCTCGAGGTAGGTCGCCACCAGCGCGGCCTTCGAGGCGAAGTTGTTATAGAGGCTCTTCTTGGCGACCCCGGCGTGCTTGACGATGGTGTCGATGCCGGTGGCGGTGATGCCATCGTTGTAGAAGAGCTCGGCGGCCGCCTCGATGAGGCGCTGCTGGGCGCTGGCGGGCGCGTTGGGCGATAGGCGAGACATGGGAACCTCATGGCGAAAGTAGGTAGACCAGTCTACCTGCTTTCGCCATGAGAGCAACGACTCCCGACGCGGGCTTAGGTGACAAGTGGTGTTCATCTCAGGGCGCCGACCTCCTGGCGGCGCCCTGAAGGCAGGCGTGACGCCTGCCGCGCCTTATGACGACACCTCCTCCAGCAGCCAGTCCCTGAAGGCGGTAAAGCGTGGCAGCTCGGCGCATTCCGGCCGGCAGACAACGTGGTAGGCCAGCGGCGAGGCATAGCGGAGGCTCGGGAACAAACGCACCAGCCGACCCGCCTTGATGTCGTCGTGAACCATCACGCTGCGGGCAAGGGCGATGCCATGCCCGTCGATCGCCGCCTGGAGGATGGCGGCCGAGTTGTTGATCTGCATGCCGCGGCCGTTGTTCACCTGGGGAACACCCGCCTTGGTCAGCCATGCCTGCCAGGTGGGGAAGTCGCGATGACCCTGCATGGAAAGGTCGTGGATGAAGACCTTCCCGGCGAGGTCGTTCGGATGGTTCAAGGGGCCGCCGTTCTCCAGCAAGGCGGGCGCACACACCGGATAGACCTCTTCCTCCATGAGTCTTGTCGCCAGCAGCCCGGGCCAGTGACCCGCGCCATAGCGAATCCCTGCGTCAATGCCATGTGCGGCCAGATCCAGCGGCCGGTGTTGGGTGTCCAGTCGTAGATCCAGCTCGGGCCAGGCGTGATGAAAGCGCTCGATCCTCGGCAGCAGCCACTTGGCGGCAAAGGCGGGGCTGACGGTGACGGTCAGCACCTGCCTCTCGTCCGTTTCTCGCAGTATTTGCACCCCCGTCGCCAGGCTGTCGAGACCCGCGCGAATGTCGGGCAGGGCACGTTCCGCCCTCGCGGTAAGGATCAGCCGTGCCTTGCCGCTGCTGGCCCGATGGAACAGCGGGGTACCCAGCCAGTCTTCTAGCGTCTTGACCAGCTGGCCTACCGCAGCGGGTGTGACGTTCAGTTCCCTGGCGGCGGCTGAAAAGCTGGCATGTCGTGCGCTGGCCTCGAAGGCGCGTAACGCGTTGAGGTGTGCGGGAGTGGCCATGTCGATAAAGTTTTTCTTTAGTTTTTGCACGCATTATCTCGTTTGTCGCGAACGCAGAAGCATTGAAAAATTCACCCCGATAGGCCGGAGGTGTGATGTGTCTGGCCGCCTTCAGCATCGATGATCGAGACGCTTGAAGAAAAGTTTTTATTTTCAATCTTCCATGACATGAGAGGCCGGCATCGTCATGGGCGCCCTCTGGGATGTCGATGGCGGAGTGATGGCCGGACGCCACGGATAAACGGGGAGCTGCCCATTGCGATGGTGGCCCGAAGCAGAGCGAGAAAGAGGGACGGTATGGTCTGGGAAAGTCTGGTAGCGGGAGCCGTGATCGGCGTAGGGGGCACGCTGTTGCTTGATGTCTACGCCTGGGGGATGGCCAACGGGTTGCGGGTGCCGATGACCCGTTGGGCGTTGGTCGGACGTTGGGTCGGGCTCATGCGGCACGGCCAGTTCGTTCAGCCTCGGCTTGCCGAAGCCGCGCCAGTGGCGGGCGAGGCCGCCATCGGCTGGGGCGTGCATTATGTGATCGGGGCGGGTTACGGCGTGGGCCTGGTCGCCATGACGGGCAGCGACTGGCTGTCCTCGCCCACCCTGGTCGAGCCGCTGGTGTTCGCGCTCATGCTGCTGGTGTTGCCCTTTCTCGTCATGATGCCGGGAATGGGGCAGGGCGTCGCCGCCGCGAAGAGTGCCAGGCCCTGGGTCGCCCGGTGGAAAAGCGTGGCCGGGCACGGGGTCTTTGGTGTGTCGATGTACGCCGTGGCGCTTCTGCTAGCCCCTGGGTGACATAGGGCCGGTGCATGAAGGGCTGGCAGTTCAGGAAGCAGCAGGGGAACGTCTCCCTGCTGCTTTCCTGCGGCGATCGGTGCTGCGCCAGGGATCAGGCGCCGACGGGATCGATCAGGCGAATCTCGGCATGGGTCACCCATTCCGAGGTGGCCTCACTGAAGCGCGTCATGTGGGGGGTGGCCATGTGGTCGTCCAGCGCCTGCCGGGAGTCCCAGGCCTCGATGACGGTGACGGTGTCGCGCCTAGGTGGGGCGTCGGCCGTCAGTCCCTCGGGATGATCCAGGCTCGGCTGGTACAGATGACAACCCGCCTCCTGGCGCACGGTCGGCGCGACGTCCCGCAAGGCATTCAGCACGTCCTTGTCGCGTCCCGGGGCGGTGGTGATCGTGGCGATGACCCACAGCATGGCAGTCTCCTGTCTCGAAGGTAGGGCGTTACAGGGTGATGACGGTCTTGAGCGGGCGTACCCTGGCGTGTTTGAGCTCACTCAGGCGCTGCGGGAGGTGCGCGAAGTCATCGATCTCGGGCGTTGGCAGCGTCAACTCGCCGTCGGCCACGCGTTCGAGCAGGGTGCGTCCCGCCTGGCGCAGCTCGGCCCAGTCTGCGTCGCTGCCGGCCTGATGCAGGGCGCCGAGGGCGACCTCGTGCTGGGACAGGGCGCGGTCGAACGCCGGTGCCGCGGCCGCCTCGAGGCGATCCTGGATGCAGACGATATGGCCGTTGGCGCCCAAGTGATCCGTCATCCGGCGCGCGTGCTCGCCATTGACGGTATCGATGACGGCAAAGACTGGCGCCGACAGGGCTTCTGGCGTCTCGAGTACCTCCCGCGCGCCCAGGGCCCTGAGCGCCTCATGCCGCTTGGTTGATGCCATGGCGATGACCTGGAAACCACGCTCCGCGGCCAGCTGTACCAGCCAGCGCCCGACGCTGCCGGATGCGCCGGTGATCATCAGCCGCTTGCCGGTCTTGGCCGGCAGCTTCTCGATGGCCTGCCAGGCGGTCAGGGCCGGACAGGGAAAGGCCGCCGCGGTTGCCCAGTCGATCGTTTCCGGCAGCGGGATGACGGCGCGGGTGGGCAGGCGCAGGTGGGTGGCGAAGCTGCCCGGGCCGGCCAGGGTGGTATGCACGGCGATGCGATCGCCGGGGGCGACGTGAGTGACGCCCGCCCCGCAGGCCAGCACCTCGCCGGCGGCATCGACCCCGGGAATCTGGCCCGCTTGCCACAGGCTGCTGTCCATGGCGATGAACTTCCAGTCCACCGGATTGAGCCCGATGGCGCGGGTGGCGACGATCACCTCCTGATCACCGGGGGCCTCCAGCACGAGCCGCTCCCGTTTCAGGGCCTCCGGTTCACCCGGACCGGTCCAGGTCCAGGCCTCGAAGGTCGTGGGGAGGGGCGTGTGGTTAGTTGACATGGGCGGTCTCCTTGGCATGGGGGTCGATGACGGGCGCCTGGCCCTGGAAGCGCGGCAGTACCTCTCGGCCGATCTCGTCGAGGGTCTCCTCCAGGGGCCGCTGGTTGCGGCGGAAGTGCAGGCCGATATGGTTGACCCCGGCCGCCTGCATCGCCTCGAGCTCGCGGATCAGCCCCTCGCGGCCGGCGCTGATGCCGAAGCGGTGCCGGGTCGTGGGGGCGTCGGGCCGCTCGAGCAGGTCCAGGTGGATGAAGCTGACATAGGGCTTGTCACCGGCCACCTGGCGCCAGAGGCCGACGCGCTGGATGTGATCCTGTGGCGTGCCGGGATAGGCCAGCCAGCCGTCCATCTGCTCGCCCACCCAGGACGGTGTCTGCTGGGCCAGGCCGGCCACCAGCAGCGGTGGTTGAGGGGCATGGGGCAACACGGCCTGCCCCGATGACAGTCGGGTATCCGCCTGTTCCTTGAGAATCTCGACCGCATCGCGGAACCGGGCGCCCCGCTGGGTAAAGTCTTCTCCGAACAGGGGGTACTCGGCAGGGCGGTCGCCGCTGGCGACCCCCAGCAGCAGGCGGTTGTCACTCAGCGCCTGAACGGTGGCGGCCGCCTTGCGCACCAGCCAGGGCTGGCGCAGGGGAAGCACGGCGGCAGCGGTGCCCAGCAGCAGGTGGTCGGTGTGTCGGGCCAGGTAGCCGAGATAGGTGAACAGCTCGAAGACCTGGCCGGCATCGCCGAAGCTGGGGTCGTAGAGCGGCACATCGCGCAGCCAGGCGGCGCGAAAACCGAGGCGGTCGACCTGGGCGATGCGCTCGGCATGGGCCGCCATGTCGGGTACGCCGAAGGGGCGGGCCTCGTCGCGACGGGCACGTTCGCCGCTCTGGCTCCAGTCGTTATCGAGTGGCAGCTCGACCCCGAGGGTCAGCGGGCCTTGGGTCAGGCGGGTCAATGACATGTCGATCTCCTGTCGGCAAGCAGCTGCCCGGCGCAAAGGCCGGGCAGAGGAAGGGACATCAGGCCGCGACGGTCTCGGCCTGGCCACGACGGTCGAGGCTGCCGGAGAGCCGGGTCAGGACCAGGGCCAGCACCACGATGCCGGCGCCGATCCAGGCGGTATCGGTCAGGGCCATGCCGTCGACGATGTAGCCGCCGACCACCGAGCCCAGGGCGATGCCGATATTGAAGGCGGCGATGTTGAGGCCGGAGGCCACGTCGACGGCCTCGGGGACGAAGCGCTCGGCCTGCTGCACCACGTAGACCTGCAGGCCCGGCACGTTACCGAAGGCGAAGGCGCCCCAGATCAGCACGGTCAGCACCGCGGCCACGGGATGGGTGGCGGAGACCGTCAGCACCAGCAGGATGGCGATCAGGCCCGTGAAGATCAGGGTCAGGGCACGGATGGGGCCCATGCGGTCGGCCATCTTGCCGCCGTAGATGTTGCCGACGGCCACCGAGGCCCCGTAGACCAGTATGATCAGGCTGACGGCGTTGTTGCCGAAGCCGCTGACGTCCTGAAGGATCGGCGCCAGGTAGGTAAAGGCGGTGAAGGTGCCGCCGTAGCCCAGGATGGTGATCAGATAGACCAGCAGCAGGCGCGGATGGGTGAGTACCTTGACCTGCTGGCCGATCGAGGCCGGGGCGGCCTGCTTCAGGTTGCTGGGCACCAGCAGGGCGCTGCCGATCAGCGCCAGGCCGCCAAGGCCCGAGACCACCAGGAAGGTGGCGCGCCAGCCGAAGGTCTGACCGATCCAGGTGCCCAGGGGCACGCCGGTGACCAGGGCCACGGTCAGGCCGGTGAACATGATGGCGATGGCACTGGCTTCCTTGTCCTTGCTCACCAGGCTGGTGGCGATGGTCGAGCCGATGGAGAAGAACACGCCGTGGGCCAGGCCGGTCAGGATACGCGCCGTGATCAATGAGCCGTAGCCGGGTGCCTGCCAGGCCAGCAGGTTGCCGATGATGAACAGGGCCATCAGCCCCAGCAGCACCAGCTTGCGGTTCAGGCGCCCGGTCAGGGCGGTCAGCACGGGGGCGCCGACGGCGACGCCGGCGGCATAGAGGCTGACCAGCAGGCCGGCCGAGGGTAGCGATACGCCCAGATCCTGGGCGATGGTGGGCACCAAGCCGACAATCACGAATTCGGTGGTGCCGATGGCAAAGGCACTGAGCGTCAGTGCAAACAATGCAATGGGCATGGCAGATCTCCTTGGGAAAGCGAGGGAACGTTTCACGCTGCGGAGTCTGCGTCGGCTGTCTTATGCGATAAACCGGGGTAAAATCAAAACACCTTTACGTTTTTGATAACAGTTCTGAGGCCATGGGGGGAGTATGCAGAGTCGGACCGAGGATCTTCAGCTCTTGGTAGCCGTGGTCGACAGCGGCGGCTTCAGCGCGGCGGCGAGGCTGATGGAGGTGCCGGTGGCACGGGTATCGCGCGCCGTGCAGCGCCTGGAACAGCAGCTCGATACGCCCCTGCTCAATCGCACCACGCGCAGCGTGACCCTGACCAGCGAGGGCCGCCTCTTCATCGACCGGGTCAGGGAGGGGCTGAACACCCTGGAAGAGGCCGAGGAGGCGATGCGGCTGAGTCGCGAGCGCCCCGGGGGGCGTCTTCGTGTGGATGCCGCCACGCCCTTCGTGCTGCATCAGCTGGTGCCCCTGATCGGGCCATTCCGCGAACATTATCCGGGGATCGAGCTCGAGCTTTCCGCTTCGGATGACATCATCAACCTGCTCGAGCAGCGAACGGACGTCGCGATTCGCATCGGCGGCCTCGCGGATTCCACCCTGCATGCCCGTCCGCTGGGGCGCTCGCCGCTGCAGCTGGTCGCCAGCCCGCAGTACCTGGAGCGCCATGGCGTGCCGGTCAGCCCCGGGGCGTTGCGTGACCACCAGTTGCTGGGATTCCTGAATGCCGACAATCTCAATCGCTGGCCCGTCGAGGGGCTGGCGCAAGAGGCCCCCAACATCCGCTCGCAGCTGAGCACCACCAGCGGGGAGGTCATGCGCCAGCTGTGCCTGGCCGGCGAGGGGATCGCCTGCCTGTCGCGCTTCATGATTCAGGAGGATCTCGTGCAGGGGCGGTTGGTGACCTTGATGGCGGATCGCATGATCAGCCCCAATCCCCGGGAATCGGTCCAGGCCGTCTACTATCGCAACACGGCCCTGTCGGGGCGCATCGGCGCCTTCCTCGATTTTATCGCGCCACGCCTGAGGCTGTGATGGCATCGGCCGTGATGGGCCAGGGGCGGCGAGGGATTGGCGCATTTCGCTGCCGGCTTGACCTCTGATGGTGTAGCCGATGGAATTGTTCGTCCCGCCGTTACCCGCCAGGAGGCACTGCCATGAGCGCGACCCCGGACCGTGCGACCGTCCCCGAATCCTTCTCCACGTCGGTGATGGCGTCCGCCCCCCTGTTCGTTGGCCTGGCCCTGCTGATGCTGGGCAATGGACTGCAGGGCAGCCTGCTGGGGGTGCGGGCCTCCCAGGAAGCGTTCGGCAGCGGCGTGATCGGCCTGATCATGGCGGCCTTCTTCGCGGGCTTTCTGCTCGGCTCGGTATGGTCCGCCCGTGCCCTGCGACGGGTGGGCTATATTCGCGTGTTTGCTGCCCTGGCGGCCATGGCATCGGTGGCCATTCTCGTTCAGGAGCTGTTCGTGGTGCCCGTGGCCTGGGGGCTGATGCGTTTCGTCACCGGCCTGTGCTTCGCCGGCATCTATGTCGTCTCGGAGAGCTGGCTGAATAATCGGGCGACCAACCTCACGCGCGGGCGCCTGCTGGCGGTCTACATGGTCGTCATGTACCTGGGGCAGGGCGGTGGGCAGCTGCTGCTGAACGTGGCCGATCCCTCGACGGCCGACCTCTTCATCCTGTCGTCGATCCTGATTTCCGTCGCGGTGGTACCGCTACTGCTCAGCGCCACGCCTGCCCCGGACGTCACCCTTACGTCGCGCATGTCCGTGAGCCGGCTGTGTCGTATCTCGCCGTTCGGTGCCGGAGGCGTCTTCGTGGCGGGATTGATCAACGGTACGATCATGGGGATGGGCGCTGTCTACGCCCACGATGCCGGCCTGTCCGTCGCCCGCATCGCCCTGTTCATGGGGGTCTTGATCTGTGGCGGTGCCCTGCTGCAGTGGCCACTGGGACGACTTTCCGACTGCATGGATCGGCGCTGGGTCATTCTCGGAGTGACCTTTGCGGCGGCCGGCGCCTCGATGCTGGCGTACCGGGCCACCGGCTGGGCAACGCCGGGGATGCTGGCGAGTGTGGGACTCTTCGGCGGTCTCTCCTTTGCGCTGCACTCCTTGAACCTGGCGCATACCAACGACTGCCTGGAACCCTCGGAGATGCTCGGCGCCAGCAGCTCCCTGGTGCTGTTGCTCGGCGTGGGCTCGGTGATCGGCCCGCTGGCCGTGGGCGCCGTGATGAGCCAGGTCGGCGCCGCCGGATTCTTCTGGTGGTTGGCCGCCGTGCAGGTGATCTTTGGCCTCTTCGGCCTGGGCTGCATAAGGTATTTCGCCAAGCGTGCTTCGGCGGAACCCTCCCACTATGTCGTCGTTCCATCCCAGACGTCGTCGGTGGTAGTGGCGGCCATCGAGGACGTTTATGCCACCCAGGACGGTGAGTCAGACCAGGAGCCGGCGTCCGAGGCTCACCCTGAAGCAACTGGCGAGCGAGAGGATGTCGGGGATCGGCAATAGCCGCTGCAGGCGCAATCCTCCGAGCCCCAAGCCGGCTTCCCCGGTAGGGGCTTCTCCCGTTCAGTGCCGGACGCCGTCGCGATGGCCAGAGGTGCCGAGGGACTCGAGGGTGCGGGCCATGTCCTCGGCGAGCTCTTCGACGGCCTGCCTGTCGATATCGCGCTGGGCGAAGGCCCGCAGCCCCATCACGTCGGCCTGCAGGCGGCGGGCGAGGCGTCGGGTATCGAGGTCATCGGGCAACTCGCCGCGCCGGCGGGACGTTTCCAGGGCCTGGTGGAAGCGCGCCTCCATGCCGGCCAGCAGGGTATTGACGTGCTCGCGCGCCGCCGCCTCGCGCTCGTCGAGTTCCAGCAGGCTCTTCACCAGCATGCAGGCGCGGCTGGGCAAGGCCTGGTCGTAAAGCGTGCCGAGGCCACGCAGGTAGTCGGCCAGGGCTCGCAGCGGCGTGGGGCCCTCGTCCAAGGCCCGCTCCAGCTCGGCAAGCCCCAACCGCGTATAGCGTTCCAGCGATTCGCGAAACAGCTTCTCCTTGCTGCCGAAGTGGCTATAGATGCTGCCCGGGCGCATGTCGAGGGCGCGTTCGATGTCCTTGAGCGAGGTGGCATGGAACCCCTGGCGCCAGAACAGCTGCATGGCCTGGTCCAGCGCGGTGTGACGGTCGTAATGGCTGGGGCGAGACATGGCGCTCTCCGATTCGCGAGTGGGTGGCTCGCGCATGAATATTGAGTGATCGCTCAAATTGTAGCTTGAGTGATCACTCAAAAACAGCTAGCCTCTTGAATCGTGATGGGGATATCCCTTCCTGTACCCCTTTTTGAGCGATCGCTCAAAAAGGGGTGGGGGCAGGGCTTCTCCCTGCTAACACTCTTCCCGAAGGAGCACGACATGGGCGACTTTACCCTGCATACCCCGGAGACGGCCCCGGCCGAGAGCCAACCGCTTCTGGACAATTCCCAGAAGAGCTTCGGCATGATTCCCGGGCTGCACGCCGTGATGGCCGAGGCGCCGACGCTGCTGGAGGGTTATCAGGTTCTCCACGATCTCTTCCAGCGCACCAGCTTCGATGCCGACGAGATCACGGTGGTGTGGCAGACGATCAACGTCGAGCATGCCTGCCATTACTGCGTGCCGGCCCATACCGCCATCGCCAAGTCGATGAAGGTCGATGACGCGATCACCGAGGCCCTGCGCAACGAGACCCCGCTGCCCAGCGATCGTCTCGAGGCGCTGCGGACCTTTACCCTGGCGATGGTTCGGGAGCGCGGCGAGGTGGACAAGGCCACCGTGCAGCGTTTCCTCGACGCCGGCTTCACCCGCCAGCAGGTGCTGGAGATCGTCCTGGGGATTTCTCAGAAGGTGATGAGCAACTACACCAACCATCTGGCCGAGACGCCGGTCGACGAGCCCTTCCAGCCCTTCGCCTGGGAAAAGTCCAAGGGGTAACGGGGGAGCGAGGCCACGGCCCCGCCGCCCGAGCGGGCCGCCACGAGGTCCGCTCGCCAGTATCGCCTAATCGCCACGAGGCGGCCGAGGGATCGGCCGCCTCGTGGCGTGTCGGGCAGGCGCGCCAGGCGTCAGGCGAATCCTTCGAGCACGATCTTGCCCCTGGCCTTGCCGCTCTCCAGCAGCGCATGGGCGCGCTTGAGATTCGCCGCATTGATGGTGCCGAAGGCCTCGGTGGCGGTGGACTGGATCATGGCGGTTTCCAGCAGGCCGGCCACCCTGTCCAGTATCTTGCCCTGCCGGTCGAGGTCGGCGGTGGTGAAGAGGGCGCGGGTGAACATCAGCTCCCAGTGGATGGAGGCCGCCTTGGTCTTGAACGGCAGCACGTTCAGCGTCTCGGGATCATCGATCAGGCCGAAGCGCCCCTGGGGGGCCAGCAGCTCCGCCACCTGCTCGGCGTACTGCCCGGAGTGGGTGGTCGAGAACACGAAGCCGGGCTGGCCGATGCCCAGCGCCTCGATCTGTGCCGGCAGCGGCCGGCGGTGATCGACGACGTGATGGGCGCCCAGCGCCTCGACCCATGCCCGGGTTTCCGGGCGTGACGCCGTGGCAATCACGGTCAGGTCGGTCAGGGCGCGCAGCAGCTGGATGGCGATCGAGCCCACGCCGCCGGCACCGCCGATGATCAGCACCGCCGGTGCCGCGCCGGGCACCGGCTCGGTGACCCGCAGGCGGTCGAACAGCATCTCGAAGGCGGTCAGGGTGGTCAGCGGCAGGGCGGCGGCCTGGGCGGCCGGCACGGACTTCGGCGCGTGACCGACGATGCGCTCATCGACCAGGTGGTATTCGCTGTTGGTGCCGGCCCGGCTGATGTCGCCGGCGTACCAGACCTTGTCGCCCGGTGAGAAGTGTGAGGCGCTGTCGCCCACGGCGACGACTTCCCCGACCGCGTCCCAGCCCAGCACGGCGGCCTGGCCCTCGGCCGGGGCTCGGTTCTGGCGAATCTTGAAGTCCACCGGATTGACCGAGACGGCCTCGACCTTGACCAGCAGGTCGTGGCCGACGGCGGTCGGGGTGGCGAGTTCGAGATCGACCAGGGCGTCATCGCGGTCGATGGAACCTGTCTCGTAATAGCCAATGGCTTTCATGGTTTCACGCTCCGTGATCGGGGGATCAGTGATGGTGGGATGAGGGGCGACGGGAGAAGGCCTCCACGTCTCGTCGCGTGGCCCGTCGCCTTGAGTGGGGGCATCATAGTGTCGGCGAGATGCCGTAAAAACCGGCCGAAAGCGAAGACATAATCCGGCTGGGCCGGATAATCACGAGGCGGCACTCCACCGCCTCTCCAGGGCATCGGGATCAGGGCGCCAGCGTCAGGATGTCAGGCTGTCCGCCGGACGCTTCGTTGACATGGCGTCGTGCCCAGGGAGCGGACGAGGCCCGTCCATGCCGCGACCTCCTGCCATTTGCGGTATCCTCGTCATCTCGCACAGGCGGAAAACGGCCTGTGATCGCCAACATCTTCCGGTGACCCCGTAGAATGCTGCTCGACAACATTGCGCTGTTCCTGACTATCGTGGAGAAGGGCAGCCTGACGGCGGCGGGGCGCGAGGTCGGCCTGTCGCCAACCTCCGTCTCGGAGCGTCTGGCCGCCCTGGAGGCGCACTACGGGGTGGTGTTGCTCAACCGGACCACCCGCGCCCTCAGCCTCACCGAGGAGGGACGCACCCTGGTCGACGGTGCCCGGGAGCTGTTGAACGGCGTCGCCGACCTGGATACCCGCATTCGCCACGGTGCCGAGACCCTGACGGGGCCGATCCGCTTGAGTGCGCCGAGCGACACGGGGCGTCATCTGCTCTCCCATGCCCTGAGCACCTTTCAGGACCGGCATCCGGGCATCCGGATCGAGCTGCTGCTGTCGGACGGCTATGTCGACATCGTGGGGGAGGGCGTCGATCTGGCCCTGCGTCTCGGGGCCATCATGGACAGTAGCCTGAGGGTGCGCGCCCTGGGCGATGCCCGGCGGCTGGTGTGTGCGTCACCGGCCTATGTCGCGGCCCACGGGGCGCCTCGTGAGCCCGCCGATCTCCGGTCGCGCAACTGCCTGGTGATGCGCTTCGGACAGAACCTCGACAACCAGTGGCGCTTCGAGACCCCGGCGGGGCCTCAGATCGTGACGGTGCAGGGCGATCGCGTCGCCAATGACGGGGCGATGGTTCGGCAATGGGGGCTGGAGGGCCGGGGGATCGTGCTCAAGTCGGAGCTGGACGCGGCGGACGACATTCGCCGCGGCCGGCTGATCGAGTTGCTGCCCGACTACGCGGCGGCCCCCGCCCCGGTGCAGCTGCTGTTCCCCCCGTCGCGCACCCGGCCGCACCGGGTCACGGCGCTGGCCGATCATCTGATCGAGACCTTTGCCCTGCGCCAGGCCTTGCCCCGCCAGGGCTGAACCTGGCGGGTCGGGGCTCGCCGGATCCCTGCGTCGGTCCCGGTGGGGCAGGATCAGCCGTGACCGAAGGGGGCATGGCGCTTGCCCACACCGGGTTCAGCGCGCCGCGTCGCCCGTCCAGCCTGGTGATCTCGGCACGCCACGGAGGCACTATGCGTCGGCGACGTCGACCTCGAGCACGATCTTGCCGACATGACGCTTTTCCTGGAACAGCGCCTGCGCCTCGCCGATCTTCTCGAGGGGCAGGGACGCCGCCACCAGGGGCGCAATGCGGCCCTGCTCGATATGGGTGATCAGGTTGGTGAAGACCTCGGGCTCCAGCACCGTGCAGCCCAGCAGGCGCAGGTCCTTGAGGTAGAGCGTGCGGACATCCAGCTCGACGATCGGGCCGGCGATGGCGCCCGAGACGGCGTAGCGGCCGTGGCGGCGTAGCACCTCCAGGTACTGCGGCCACTGCTCGCCGGCGACCAGGTCCACCACCACATCGATGCTGTCGGCGTCGATGACCTCGTTGAGGACGTCCTCGCGGCGCACGATCTCGTCGGCGCCCCGTTCACGCAGCATCTCGGCCTTGTCGGCGCCGGTGATGGCGATGACATGCGCCCCGCGGGCCTTGGCCAGCTGGACGGCGGCCGAGCCGACCCCGCCGGAGGCGCCCGTGACCAGCACGCGTTCCCCCGCGCCCACCTCGGCGCGAGTCAGCAGGTTCTCGGCGGTGGAGTAGGAGCAGGGGAAGGAGGCGAGCTCGACGTCGCTCAGCTCACTCTCGATGCGGCAGGCGTGCCGTGCGGCCACGGTGGTGTATTGTGCGAACCCGCCGTCGCACTCGGAGCCGAAGTACCAGGGCGGGTCCAGCGGCTCGCCGCGATGCTCCCGGAGGCTGGGCTCGATCAGTACCCGCTCGCCGATCCGCTCCGGGCTGACGCCATCCCCGACCGCGGCGATCCGGCCGCAGACGTCGGCCCCTTGAATGCGCGGGAACTGGAGGGGCTTGCCCGACCAGCTGGCATCCTCGCTGTCGGCGTCGCCTTTCGAGTACCAGGCGAGCCGGGTGTTGATGTCGGTGTTGTTGACGCCGGCGGCGGCGACGCGAATCAACACCTCGCCCGGCCCGGGCTTGGGCACGGGAATATCGTGACGGGCGTGCAGCACCTCGGGGCCGCCATGGCCGGTGAGCTGGATGCCGAACATCGTGTCAGGCAGCGTCATTGTCGGTTCTCCTCATCAGTTGGTAGGCAGCCGTCTGGGCCGATCGGATGGCCTCCTCGCCTAGGGTGGGCCAGGCGGCCGAGGCTCCTTCGTGAAGCAGGAAGAGCTCGCCCGCCAGTGCCTCGCGTCCGCTCAGGGTCGCCAGCAGCCGGCGTATCTCGTGCTTGTGCCGTTTCACCGAATCATTGACCCGCGTGTTGTGGGGAAAGGCCGCGAAGGCGCTCATCGACAGGCAGCCATGGGGCGCTTCGTGCTCCATCCACTGGGCCAGGCGCTGGAACAGCTCGGTGATGGCCTCGGCCCCCGGGCACGAGATATCCCTCGTCAGGAAGGCGAGATAGCGGGCATGGCGATGGTCCAGGCCGCCGATCACCATGGCCTCCTTGGAGGGAAAGTGGCGATACAGGGTCCGCATGCTCACCCCGGCGGCCTCTTTGATCTCGGGCACGCTGGGCGTGGCGAAGCCCTGCTGGCTGAAGAGCGCCTCCAGCCGTGCCGCGATCCGGTTCTTGTCCATGTCATGCCTCATCGGTAGAAAGGTCTTTCTACTTCTAGGGTAGAATGATCTTTCTACATTCGTCAAGGGGGGAATGGTATACAGGGCCAGCGATTGAGTCAGAGACGAGAAAAATGGCACGCGCGTGGCTATCGAAATGAGGCCAATATCATCTTTCGTGATCTACCGGGTCGGCTGTAAGGGAGGATGTAAGCCGGATAAAGCGAATCTACTTGGAGTGACGAAGAATCTGTTCGTAACTCCTTGATATTATGCCATAGTCCCGCGAGCCGCGTGCGCTGCTGCCGATTTTAGGAATTCTCTGATGTTTAGGAAAATTTTACAATATGGAATGAAAATTTCAATTATCTAAACTGTTATGCCTTGCTATCGTGGCGTATGTCACAGCCAAACGTGCCTTGAGCGAGCGCCAATAATCAGCGCCTTGTTTAACAGCCAATTACAACGCTAAAACGTCAGATAGGAATGAGGTATCCATAGTGAGCAGCCAGCCCATTCGCGCCCTTGAGCCCAAGTACTACACCGATCCCGCCTACTTCGAGAAAGAGCGGCAAACCCTGCTGGCGTCGACATGGCAGTATGCCGGTCATGTCTCGCAGATTCCTAACAGTGGCGACTACTTCCGGCTGGAGATCGCTGGAGAGAGCCTGTTCTGCGCTCGCGGCAAGAAAGGTGAAATCCGCACCTTCTATAACGTCTGCCAACATCGCGGCCACGAAATCGTGACTCACGAGTCTGGCAATACCCGTATGCTGGTCTGCCCTTATCACAGCTGGTCCTATGACCTTGATGGACGACTCCGCAATGGCCCGAACCTGGATGCGGTGAAAGGCCTCGACAAAGGTAGTATCTGCCTGCCTCGAGTCCGGACCGAGGAGTTCTGCGGCTTCATCTTCGTCAACCTAGACTCGGATGCCAAGTCGATGGATGAGGTGTTCCCCGGCGTGCGTGAAGAGCTACGGGAATTCGTGCCGCATATCGACGAGCTGGCACCCCTCGAATACGTTGCCATCGAGGAAGACTGCAACTGGAAGATCTCTGTGGAGAACTACTCGGAGTGCTACCACTGTTCCGCCAACCATCACACCTTCGTCGATGGCGTCATCAAGCCTGAGACTTACCGGATCAGTCACGTGGGCTACACCCTTCAGCACACCACCCAGTGCCAGAATCTGGATCGAATGAGTTATCCGATCGATCCGGAGTCGAATTCCCGTGCCACGCAGTACAAGTCCTGGTTCTTGTGGCCTGGCTTCTCGTTCCAGGTCTATCCGGGCAATGTGCTCAATACCTACCACTGGCGGCCCATGGCGGTGGACAAGGTCATGGTGTATCGGGGCTGGTACACCATCGGCGGAGAAGAGTCCGATGTCATTCGCGGCCTGGCCGAACAGGACCGCGATACCACCGTGGCGGAGGATGTTCGCCTGGTAGAGTCGGTCCAGCGAGGCCTTAAGAGTCGTGGTTACCAGGGAGGACCTCTGGTCGTCGACCCTGCAGAGGGCGTCATGTCGGAGCACTCGATCGTGGCCATTAATAACTGGGTACGGGAGACTGTCGATGCTTGACTTTACCACCACTACGCAGGAGGAAGTCACTCAGGTGCTGCCGCATAACCATTGGCCCAACTTTATCGACGGTTACTGGCAGAGCGGTGGCAGTAGCGTGCCGGTCTTCAACCCGGGTACTGGTCAACAGATCGCCACTCAGGCCTGCGCCTCAGCGCACCATGTAGATCGCGCGGTACGCGCGGCGCAGCGTTGCCATCAGGAAGGGGATTTCCGCCATCTGGCGCCAGTGGAGCGTGGTCGGCTGGTGCAGCGTATGGGGCAGCACCTACTCGAGCATCTCGACGAGATCGCCAATGTCCTGTGCCTCGACGCGGGCAAGCCACTGTGGGAGGCGCGCCTTGAGGTCGAAACTGCGGCACGATATTTCGAATACTACGGCAATCAGGCCGAGACCATGGAGGGGCGCTCAATCCCTCTGGGGGGGCAGTACTTCGACTTTACCGTGCATGAGCCTTATGGCGTGACTGCCCATATTATTCCATGGAACTATCCGCTGGAGATGACTGCAAGGTCAGTGTCGGCTGCGCTGGCCACCGGCAACACCTGTGTGGTGAAAACGCCGGAACTGGATCCGCTGGCGGCGGGGTATATCGCCCGTGCGGCCGAGCGTGTTGGGCTGCCGGCTGGTGCCCTGAATATCCTCTGCGGCTACGGTAGCGAAGCCGGTGCCGCGCTGTCCGCGCATCCGGACATCGATCAGTTGGTCTTCACCGGCTCGGTGCAGACCGGCATCGCCATCGCCACCGCCGCCGCACAGAATGTCGTGCCCTGCGTGCTTGAACTCGGCGGCAAGTCAGCTGCCGTGGTGTTCGATGACGCGGACCTGGAAGCGCTGGTGAGCGACGTGCGCTGGGGTATCTACTTCAATGCTGGCCAGGTCTGCTCCGCGATGTCGCGTTTGATCGTCCACGAGTCGATCTACGAAGAGGTGGTCAATCGTGTGGCGGAGATGGCCAAGGCGCTCGAAGTGGGCCCTGGCATGGAGTTTCCGGAGTTTGGTCCGAACATGGGCGCGATGATATCGGAAGCTCAGCGAGACAAGGCGGAAGCCATGTGCCAAGGAGCCCAACATCAAGGTGCCCGGCTGGTGGCCGGCGGGACGCGGCTCGATCGCGATGGCTATTTCCTGGCGCCGACGGTGATTGCCGATGTCACCGCGGAGATGGAAATCGCCCAGCAGGAGGTGTTCGGACCGGTGGTGGCGGTGCTCAAGTTCCGCACCGAAGATGAGGCCATTGCGCTGGCCAATGGCACCGATTACGGCTTGGTCGGAGGAGTCTATTCCGCCGACATCAACCGCGCCATGCGCGTCTCCCGCGATATTCGAGCGGGTCAGGTATTTGTCAACGAGTGGTATGCGGGTGGTGTGGAAACGCCCTTCGGTGGATTCGGAAAATCCGGCTATGGTCGCGAAAAAGGCCGAGAAGCACTACTCAACTATGTGCAGACTAAGAATGTGGGCATAGCCATCAAGGGTTGACCGGATCTCCAGCGTAGGCGAGTGCCGGCAGGTGTTCGGGTTTTAGGAGAACGCCTGCCGATCTTGTGCCGTGGCCTGAAAGATGACGTGGCTTTGAAAGAAATGCTCCTGTCGGACTATCCATTATTGTAGAATATATTACCATTCGTCGAGGCCCTCTATCCCTACTGGCACCCTACATGTACAAGCTTCCCCCGCTATCTTCTATCCGTGCCTTCGAGGCAGTTGCACGCTTGGGAAGCGTGCGTCAGGCTGCTGATGAACTTTTCGTTACCCCACCTGCGGTGAGTCACCAAGTGGCAAAACTGGAGGAATATCTTGGTTCGCCTTTGTTCATACGCAAGGGGCGATCCTTACTGCTGACGGAAGTGGCTCGAGACTACTTGACCGAGATCCGCCCCAGTCTCCAAGCAATCAGTCGGGCAACGGCCACGGCGTCACATAAGAAGAGTCGGGAAACCCTTACCATTTCAGCGCCTCCGACCTTGACGGCCAAGTGGTTAATGCCGCGGCTATCGGATTTTTTTCAGTCTTATCCGCAATATGATGTACGACTGATTGATCGGATGACTTTGGATGCCAAGGAGCGTGAGATCGATGTCGCCATTGAGTATCGCTTCGATGCTGACTCTGCCTTTATTAGCCGGCAAGTACTCGATGATGACATCGTTGCCTTAGCCAATCCTGACTATGCGAGACGGTATGATCTGACCAGTTTGGATGCCTTGCGCGGTCTGACGTTGATCGAAACCGAGAGGCGTTTGAACTCATGGAGGTCTATCCTTTCCGATTTTTCTTGGCTCCCTGACCAACGCTTCCTTGCCGTTGGCTACTCGCTCCATGCCTTTGAGGCCGCCGCATATGGGCTAGGGGTTGCCTTGGGTAATCGAATCAACGCCGAGGGTATGCTGGCAAGTGGACAGTTATGTGTTCCGTTTGCCATCGATGAAAGATATCTACCTCCATTGCCCAAGTACTTCTTGAGTATTCCTCCACAGAAAGAGCGCTGGGCGCGTGTCGCGGCTTTTGTCGAGTGGTTCGACAGAGACCCCGTCAACGATTTGTTTTAATTGCCCTTCGTTTCTTGCCATCTGAATGCCCCTCCTAGATTCGACTGATCGCCTCTCGCTTGCCTTGACTCCCTCCTAAACCCAGGAATGAGGCGATGTAGAACTTGGCTGCCCGCTGAAGGGACGCTCTCCTGCTAGAGCCTATGGCACCGAGTGTCCATGCTGTATGCATGATAATGAGCTGTTTTCGATTCATATGGCTCGTCCCTTGAGTCTGCGATCTCGCTGTAAAAAATTGCTTTTCAAACTGCATAGAAAAAATCAATTTATTTTCCTGTCGCCACCCCCAAGAATCGGAAGGAACCGAGTCAGTTATTGTCCTGCGTCTGTTGATTTCTTGTAGCCGATGATGAGGGGGTTATATGCAACCTTTGGAAGGTATTCTGGTCGTGTCGATTGAACAGGCATTGGCGGCACCTTTGTGTACTTCACGCCTGGCGGAAGCCGGTGCCAGAGTGATTAAGGTTGAGCGTGCTGAAGGAGATTTTGCTCGTGGTTACGACCAGGCGGCCGATGGTGCCAGCTCGTATTTTACCTGGACGAACCAGGGAAAGGATTCGGTTGTGCTCAACTTTCGCGAGCCAGAAGACGCCGAACTGCTCGAGAACCTCATCGCAAAAGCGGATGTTTTTATTCAGAACCTTGCGCCAGGCGCCATGGCAAGAGCCGGATTCGATTCAAAAGACTTGCGTCGAAAATATCCTCAGCTGATCACCTTGGATATTACCGGGTATGGCGAAAGCGATGCCGTCAAGCACCTCAAAGCTTATGACTTTTTGATCCAGGCCGAATCCGGCCTGACCGGCATCAGCGGTGGTGTGAACGAAATGGGCCGTATCGGGGTTTCTATCTGCGATATTGGGGCGGGAATGACAGCACACGCAGCCGTTCTCGAGGCATTGATTCAGCGCTCCGTTAGTGGTCATGGCGCCGCCCTGGCAGTGTCCCTGTTCGATGTGGCGGCAGACTGGATGAGCGTGCCGTTGATTCATGAGGAATATGGCAATGGTGCCCCCAAGCGGGTGGGGCTGCAGCACCCGAGTATGGCGCCCTATGGCGCTTTTCAAACCCAGGATGGTGGCCTGACGATCATTTCAGTTCAAAACGATCGTGAATGGGCCAGATTCTGCGTCGACGTCCTCGAGGACGCGACTGTCGCGGAAGATCCTCGATTTTCCTCCAATAATCAGAGAGTGCGCCATCGCGAGGCCCTTGAGGCAATGATCGCAGCGGTCACCGCGCCGCTGACGCAGGAACAGTTCAAGGCGCGCCTGTCGAAGGCTGGCATCGCTTTCGGGGGCGTCAATAGCGTCGCCGAGCTGGCCAGCCATCCCGCGCTTCGCCGTCGAACTGTCGGCACCGACAACGGCGAAGTCATTAGCATCCCGGAGTCCCCAGTCCGTTGGCTGGATCACGAACGGCCGAGCCAGGTGCGCCATGCACCAGCCGTTGGCGCCGATACCTCACGCGTTCGTCAGGAATTCGCCTCGTCACACAAGAAGGAAGCTAGCCATGTCTAACCTGAACGTCGCCGATTGGCTGGGCCACAGCGAGATCTTCGAGGACCAGCTACGGGCCAACCCGGCTCGGTTCATGCAAGCTACGCTGGATCGTCCACAAAGTCTCCGGGCCGGGGATCCCCTGCCGCCGTTATGGCACTGGTTGTACTTTCTCGAAGCCAAACCGGCCGGCGAACTGGGTCGCGATGGTCATCCTCACAAGGGTGGTTTCCTGCCGCCGGTCGCCCTGCCGAGGCGCATGTGGGCCGGTGGTCGCTTTACCTTCCACGCCCCCCTGCAGCTGGGTAAAGAGGCGCGCAAGGTCTCCAGTATCCACAACATCGTTCATAAGGAAGGGCGCTCCGGCCCGCTATGCTTCGTCACCGTTCTGCACGAGATCTACGCCGGTGAGACTCTGGCCTGGACCGAGGAGCAGGACATCGTCTACCGCGAGGATCCATCACCGGATGCCCCGACGCCCCAGCCGTTGGTCGCCCCGAATGACGCCGATATCGTCGAAAGTGTGTCTCCGACCCAGGTCATGCTGTTTCGATATTCGGCCCTAACCTTCAACGGCCACCGCATCCACTACGACGTCGATTACGCCCGGGACGTCGAGGGCTACGAAGGCCTGGTGTTCCAT
Source organism: Halomonas smyrnensis AAD6 (assembly GCF_000265245.1). Taxonomy (GTDB): domain Bacteria; phylum Pseudomonadota; class Gammaproteobacteria; order Pseudomonadales; family Halomonadaceae; genus Halomonas; species Halomonas smyrnensis. The sequence goes on along the minus strand of NZ_AJKS02000003.1, from coordinate 7,477 downwards.
GGTCCTCTGACCGCCACCCTGCTGGTCGATCTGGCAACTCGAACCTTCGGACGTCAGCCTCGGCGTTTCAGTTTCAAGGGGCTGGCACCGCTGACCGCTAACCATGACATCAAGCTCGAAGCCCGGCGTGAAGGCACCACCATGAAGCTATGGGCGCGCCGCCATGATGATGCCCTGGCCATGAAGGCCGAGGCCGATTTCTCCGAGGCCTGAGGAGTGAACATGTCGCAGTCTGCATTTTCCGAACGGCTCAGTGCCTGGGCGACAGCCGAGGTGCTTGACGTCGGCGCCCAGGCGTATGAAAGCGCTCGAACCAGCCTAATCGACACCCTGGCCTGCATGTACCTGGGAACGTCCATGCCCCAGCCCCGAGCCGTGGTGGCCGCGCTGGATGCCTCGGGCGATACAGGGCCGTCCGTGCCGGTGGGGGGCGGTGTGGGGCGCACCCTCACCGGTGCCGCCCTGGTCAACGGTGCTCGTGCCCATGCGCTGGATTTCGACGACTACGAGCTGTCCGGTTCCAGCCATGCCAGCGGACCCATCTTCAGCGCGCTATTCAGCCTCGCCTCGGCGCGGGGGCTGTCCATTCACCAGGTCTGCGAAGCCTGGTTGGTCGGTCATGAGACCGTCGTCCAGATGGGCCGCGCGCTGGGCTATGGTCATTACGACAAGGGCTGGCATTCCACGCTGACGCTGGGCCCGATCGGCGTCGCGGCGGCGGCAGGACGGGCGCTATCGCTGAGTCAGGCACAGATGGCTAACGCCATGGCGCTGGCTTCCAGCTCTGCGGCAGGCTCACTGCGCCAGACGGGCTCGCATGCCAAGGCAATCCATGAGGGACTCGCCGCCCAAGCCGGGCTGCAGGCCGCGCTGATGGCGCAGCGCGGCGCGACCGCCAACACGGTGATCTGGGACATTGCATCAGGCTTTGCCTCCCTCTACGGCACCGATAGTTCGCCCGGCTTCGACGCGGCCATCGCCGATGCCGAGTTGGGTCTGGGGACCGAGCGTTTCCCGGTGATTCGCAAGTTGTGGCCGAGCTGTGCCTATACCCAGCGTCCCATTGCCGGTGCCGAGGCCGTCGCCGCACAGCTACTGGATGAAGAGAAGATTACCCGCGTGCGTTACCACATGCCGCGTCCTTTCCACCAAGTGGCCCGGTTCGATATTCCCGGCAACGATGCGGAAGCTCGGTTCTCGGTGCCTTACTGTCTTGCAGCGGGGCTACTGAGTGGTCACGTCACTCCAGACGATTTCGAGCCGGCGGCGTTCAATGATCCGGCCCGCCAGGCTCTGGCCGCCAAGGTCGAGCTGGAACTCTACGAGCTGCCCCCGGGGCATAGTGGCGACATCGGGCCGACGAGCCCGGAATTCCTGATCGTTACCCTCTCCAGTGGTCGAGTACTAGAGCGCGAGGAGCGGGCAGTACCCGGTGGCGCCGACCTGCCGATGACCGAAACCCAGCTGCTGCAGAAGGTCAGCGACTGTGGCCTGTCCGTCGATGAGGCGCAGTCCCTGCTCCGAGCGGACTCGGCCGAGGCCTTGACCCGCTGTGCGCTATTCACCTCCACAGCCCCGTTCACCGGGCATAACGCGGCCTGAGCGAAGGAGGCTTGCCATGACCACACCCCTGATGCGTTCGCTGTTATATGTGCCGGGGCATAACGCCAAGCTGGTGGCCAAGGCCGTCGCTGGTGATGCCGATGTGATCGTCCTAGACCTGGAAGACGCAGTGCCGCCGGAGACCAAGCCAACAGCTCGTAGCGTGCTGGCCGAACATTGCGCGGCCGTCCAGGCCGCCGGGAAGCTCGCCGCGGTGCGGGTCAATGCGCCCGAGGAACTGCTGGCGCAGGACCTGCCGGCAGTGCAGGAGGCCTGTGCCGACTGCGTCATCCTGCCGAAAGTGGAGTCGAGGGCCGACGTGGCAGGCGTCGCCGACCGCCTGGAAGGCACGGGCAGCTTCCTGATCGGACTGATCGAGACCCCGTCGGGGCTGCTCAACGTGGACGCGATTGCGGCAGCGCACCCGCGGCTTCGGGCTCTGAGCCTGGGATCGGAAGACCTGGCCTTCGAGATGCAGATGACGCCCTGCTGGGACAGCCTGCTGGTACCCAGCATGCAGATCAACATCGCCTGCAAGACTGCCGGTATCGATCTGCTGGGGTACGTTGCCAGCATCGCCGAGTTCCGTGACCTGACCGTGTTCGAGAACCATGTGATGCGATCCGTGCCGCTAGGGTTTGCCGGCGGGTTCGCCATTCACCCGGCTCAGGTAGCCGTTTTGAATCGCGCCTTTTCCCCCAGCGCGGCCGAGATCGACCATGCCCGTCGCGTGGTAGCCGAGTTCTTCGACGCCAAGGGAGCAGCCGTTGGTGCCATCTCCGTGGATGGCAAGATGATCGATTTACCGGTAGCTCGCCGGGCCCAGCGGATGCTTGAGCGCCAGGCGCTGATTACCGAGCGACAGCTCAAGCATGATCCGATCGCCTAACCCCAATGCGACGCTGAGTGTCGCGTCTATCCGAATAAGCCTGTCAAACGAGGTGTGTAGTGATGATTGATACGGTTCGTGGTCGCCTGGTCAAGAAAGAACCCTTGAGCAGCGACATCTGCAGCTTCACCTTTGAATCCATCGGTAGTGGGTTCACCGGACTAGAGGCGGGCAGCCATGTCGATGTCGTCTTGGGACCGGAGCTCATCAGGAACTATTCGGTCTGGGAATGGGGGGAGGGGGGCGACTACTTATCGGTCGCCGTGAAGCGGGAAGATGACGGCCGTGGTGGCTCCATCGCCATGCACGAACTGGCCGTGGGAGCCGAGGTTAAGCTCGGGGGCCCGCGCAACAACTTTCCGATCGTGTCGGACAGCCAGCCCATCGTCCTGATAGGGGGGGGGATAGGCATTACTCCGATCTATGCCATGGCTTGTGCCCTGCAGCAGGCCGGCCGTGATTTCGAGGTCTATTACCTGGTCCGCAGCCATGAAATGGCCGCCTTCGATCCGATGTTCAAGAAGCTTGAGCTCGGTGATTGCTACCACCTGCATTGTGATGATACCGATGGTTTCGTGGATTTCGGCGATCTGATCGGTGCGCATCCTGCAGAGACGCACTACTACGTCTGTGGACCAGAGGCCCTGCTGGAGATAATTCGCAAGGCGAGTGCGGATCATGAGCGGGGCACCGTGTTCTTCGAGCGGTTCTCCCCGGTCAACGAGGAGCGATCAAACCCGAACTCTGCCTTCGAGGTGATTATTCACTCATCACAAGAGATTATTCGTGTGATGGAAGATCAAAGTATTCTCTCTGCACTCAGGGATAGAGGGTATACGGTTGATTTTAGCTGCTCGAACGGGCTCTGTGGCTCCTGCATCACCGATGTGTTGGAAGGAGAGATTGATCATCGTGACAGCGTTCTCGATGATGAAGAACGCGATAGTGGTGATTGCATGTGTATTTGCGTTTCTCGAGCAATATCTGGTCGGTTAGTACTGGATCTATAATGTGATTATTTTAATCCATTTTCATTATTTTTGACGAAGGCTGGGTTTAATTCTTCGATAAGAATATAACTACAATAGGATGAAGTAGATGAGACTAAGGCAAAACAGGCTTTCCGAAGGTATGAATAAGAATGTATTTTTTGGCTCGGTAGTGGTGGCATTCTTTATTACTATGTTTGCACTGCTTTCTCCGGAAAAAGCCTCTAGTACCTTCACGAGCTTACAGAGTTTTATAGTCGAATATGGCAGCTGGTACTATATTCTGATGGGAGGCTTCATCTTCCTGCTCTGTATCTATCTGGGGCTTTCTCGCTACGGCGATATCAAGTTGGGGCCCGATCATTCGGAACCAGACTATAGCCGTCTGACGTGGTTCTCCATGCTGTTCTCTGCTGGCCTCGGCATCGCCTTGGTGTTCTATGGCGTGGCTGAACCGATCATGCATTTTCTCAATCCGCCAGGTATGGTTGGCGGTACCGCTGAGGCGGCAAAGGAAGCGCTGAATATCACCATCTTCCACTGGGGCCTGCATGCCTGGGCGATCTATGTCGCCATCGCGCTGATCTTGTCGATCTATTGCTACCGTCATGGCTTGCCGCTGCTGGTACGGTCGGTGTTGTACCCGATCATCGGCGACCGGATTTACGGCCGTATCGGCGATGTCGTCGATATTTTTGCTATCTGCGGAACCCTGTTCGGTGTCGCCACCTCGATGGGGTTTGGCGCCATGCAGCTCAATGCCGGCGTGCATCAGAACTTTTCGTTCATCCCCGATTCATTGGTGGTACAGGGGATTTTGATCGCGTCGCTCACGTTGCTTGCTACCTTGTCGGTCATTTCCGGTCTCGATAAGGGAATCAAGCTTCTCTCCAATATCAACATGAGCCTGGCAGTGTTGTTGATGCTCTTCGTGCTGATGGCTGGAAATACCGTTCCAGTACTGGGCATGTTGGTCCAGAATATTGGTGAATATCTCAACAGTCTGATGTCCAAGACCTTCAATCTGTATGCTTATGAGAAGACTGACTGGATAGGTGGTTGGACCGTATTCTACTGGGCTTGGTGGTTCGCTTGGTGCCCCTTCGTCGGCATGTTCATCGCCAGGATATCTCGTGGACGCACCATACGTGAATTCGTCTTTGGCGTTCTTTTCATTCCGACCGGCTTTGTCGCCTTGTGGATGTCTATTTTTGGCAACAATGCCATTAGTCTCATCTTGAACAGCGGAATGACAGAAATCGGTGAACAAGTCAGCAACAACGTACCAGTCGCTCTCTTCGTGTTTCTTGAACAACTGCCGTTCAGTCAGATTACACCTTTTATTGCCTTGTTCTTGATCGTGGTCTTCTTCGTTACCTCGGCAGACTCTGGATCTTTGGTCATGAATATCCTGAGTTGCAATGGCACCGATAATCCGCCGACCTGGATGCGTGTTTTTTGGACATTTACAGTGGGCTTGGTGGCATTTGTCTTGCTCTATGCCGGTGGCCTTAACGCCTTGCAGACCATGACGATCGTTTCGGCACTTCCGGTTAGTATTATTCTGATGTTCGCCATTTATGGGCTTTTCAAGGTGCTCTTTGTGGATCAGTTGAAGCAAGCGGTCAAGCAGCTTCCTGCTCCCAGCCCACTGGTGCAAATGAGTGACTGGCGGACCCGGCTACGCAGCATCGGTCACTTTCCTACCGAGCATGAAGCGCGTTGCCATTTGAATGAACACGTCGTTGATGCTCTTTCTTCCGTGGCGGAAGAGATCGAGAGTAGCCTAAAAGGTCACTCTGTCAGGACAGAGGTTGTTCACGAAGAGGATTATGCCGAGCTCATTATCCAGAACGGTGGCGATTATGATTTTCTTTACTCGGTCCACCTTGTTGAACGTGCGATTCCGGTAAATGTAAATAGTGGAGATTCCGGTAGGGCGAGCTATTTCTCCAACGAGGTCCATCTGATGGAAGGCGGCCAGGATTATGATGTCATGGGCTTGGGAGAGGAAAGTTTGATCAACGACATCTTGAATCAGTATGACAAGCATGTCCGTTTTCTTCGTAACATCGGTGAGGCATTCGTTGGCCCTGAAAAAACCGATGCCAGTAATGCTCCCCGTGGCTATTCAAAAAGCATGAATAAGGCAACGGGGTATCATCATCCGGATAAGGATGTGTTGGTTGGTTAACAGATTTCCCTTTTTATAATAACAAGGTTTGTTTTTTGAGAAGGATTTTTTCGGATACGGGGCAGGAGATGAGTATGAGCTATATTAAAGCGATAACTATATGGAAGGTTAATCTTGCTAGTCATGTTCCCTACTATATGGCTGGGGGGAAAACTTGTGATAGCGTTCCCTCTATCATCATACGTATTGATACGGATGACGGCTTGAGTGGTTGGGGGGAGGTATGCCCGATCCCCCATTATTTACCGGCATACGCCGACGGTGTGCTACCGGCCATAACCGAACTTGCTCCTTCACTGCTGGGTGATGATCCCGTGGGTCCGGAACGTCTTCTTGCCAAACTTGATAAGCAGCTAATTGGCCATCCTTATGCTAAATCAGCACTAGATATCGCCCTATGGGATATTACGGCAAAATCTGCTGGTATGCCGTTATATCAACTGCTTGGGGGGCTTCAAACGGAGAAATTGCCGCTATATTTATCAATCACCTGTACTGCTCCAGAAACGATGGCGAACATGGCTCGCGAATATTATTCAGCTGGTATTCGTCAGTTCCAGGTAAAGCTGGGTGCAGATAATAACTGGCGTCAGGATGTCGAGCGTCTTATCGCTGTACGTGATGCAGTTGGTGAAGGTCCACTGGTTTATGGTGACTGGAACTGTGGTGCCTCACAGCTTGATGCCACTCGTGCAGCTCGAGCCGTATCACACCTCGATATCATGATCGAACAACCCTGTGAAACCATGGAAAGCTGCGATGCTGTGCGCCAGGCATCTGGACTTACTATGAAGCTTGATGAAAATGTTCATGACATTCATAGCTTGTTAAAGGGTTATCAGCTTGGTTGCATGGATGCAGCCGCTATCAAACTATCAAAGTTTGGTGGGTTAAGCCCAGCACGTCGGGCCCGAGATCTATGTGCTTCGCTGGGCACCAAAATGGTGATTGAAGATACTTGGGGAAGTGATATCGCAACGACCGCTGCGCTTCATCTGGCAACGGCTACAGACGAGAAATATATACTTAATGTTTGCAATCTGGCAGATTACGTCAGTCCCCGCTTGGAGCCAAGAAGCTATACAGTGAAGGAAGGCGTAGTATCAGTCAGTTCACGTCCTGGCCTTGGTGTGTCCCCCGAACCTGAAGCCCTTGGTCGGCCGCTGGCAGAGTTTACCCTTTGATTAATAAATAGGAGGCATTTGTGTTCTGCCTGCCTTAGTGGTGGGCAGCTTAAACATTGTTGACGAAAAACAAGCGAGGTCTATGCTGTGAGAGAAAAACAAGACTTTTTGATTCCGGATGGTGAGGCAAATGTTATTGAAACCGATTATAAGATAGGGCGAGATAACGTTAATAAGCGCGTCGGTTTCGTCAATGTCGATGTACACAATCGGGTTTTTGTTATATCCAGCATCATGATCGTGTTGTTTGTTTTCTTCACGATCGTTTTTCAAGGCGAGGTTGAGCCTCTCTTCGTCAATGCGAGGAAGTGGCTGACGAATGAGCTGGATAGCTTTTTCATCGGTGCCGCTAATATCTTTCTCTTGGTTTGTATGATTATCGTGGTCTCTCCGCTGTCTAAAGTCAGGCTAAGTGCCTGATCTGAAGTTTTCGTGTAGTATAGATATTTGGATCACTGACACGGATGAACCCATGGCAAGGCGCCGCTTCGTTGCCTCTCTCACTGAATCTGAAAAGCAAACACTGACCTCTGCCTATCACCATGGTGAGAAGCGCCCCCCCCCCGGGGGCGCCCCATCCCACCCCGCTGAGGGAACAGGGCCAAAAAAAAACCAAAAC